>CAWJTE010000008.1:0-293318 GCA_963845775.1 uncultured Alphaproteobacteria bacterium | reverse complement strand
CGTGTTAGGCGGCCAAACCGGGTTCCTGATTGCTTACGCGCTCATCGGTTGGGGAAGCCGCATGTCGCGCACGGAACAGCTCCGGGCGGTAGCGCGCGACGTTGTGACCCTCTGCGGGGCCGCCGCGCTGATGTTGGTCTGGGCTGGGATTGTCGAGGCCTTTCTTTCCCAATATCACGAGCCAGTGATTCCTTACTCGCTAAAGATCGCGTTCGGGTTGGTGGAGGCAGTGCTGCTTACTCTGTTCCTGACCGAGCCGGGACGCAACAAGACCGCTCCCTTACGGTAGCGGCTCGGAAGGGCTCTACCGACGCGCAAAACTACCGAGCCGCAGCAGTAAGGGGGCGGTGTTCGAGCGAAAGGCCAAAGTCGGGCTGAGGAGATCCCTATGACACGGACACACCAGTGATCCGGACACCAGAAGGCGTGAAGATTCGCGCTGCCGCTGGGTGGAATTTTTCAGCCGTATGATCGCGTTCGCCACGGACCTGGCCGTCATCGCGATGACTCGGCGGCGTGTTCGGTGCAGAATCCTGGCGCCCCTTCGTCTTCGGGCAGGATCTCTCCCAGGGTCCGCGCGGGTGCTCCTGTTTTTCGTCATTTTCCTGGTTTACGGCGCGCTCGCAGAATAGCTATGGCAAGCCAGCCCGTCGGCAACCGACCTCACCTGGGTTGCGCGTCATGGATGCTCGGGGAATGCGCCACGAACCCAGCCAGGTGATTGTTCGTAACCTGATGCGCTTTATTGACGGGCTACCGGCTCTGTATCTGGTGGGGGGAATCGCCTGCGTCTTGAGCCGCTATCGCCAGCGCCTGGGCGACCTCGCCGCCGGAACTGTGGTCGTGCGGATCCCCAAGGTCGCGCAGCCGGATTTGAGCCAACTTTTGGGCACGGGAATACGGATTTCGCTGGCGGCACAGCGTCGCTTCGGCCGCGCGCCTCCGTCAGAAAGTTACAGCGGCAGTGGCCGGCGTAGCCCTGGAATCGCTGCTGCGGCGGGATACACTTGTCCGGACGCCGGTCTCGGGGTATTTGGGGAGTTGGCGGACGTATTCTCGTCCACTAGTTCCTACCCGGGCAACGCAACCCGGCGGCTCTCCGACGAACAGTATGTCCGGGATGTGGTGGAGGTAGTGTATGAATCCGCTAAATGCTGATTTACCAGAACTTTGGTACGTTGCGTACCCCCGCGAGTGTGGTTAATTGAAGGAGGTGGAAAAAAGATGAAACGTTGTGGTTGCTGCTGATTTCGTTCGTTTTGCCGAGCTCGTGCTCAGTCTTGCATCCTGCACCTTCGATCCGAAGGCACAGGCCCAACGTTACCTCGAAAATGGTAACAAATTCTTTGAGAAGGGCAAGTACAAGGAAGCTCGAGTCATAGTATCGGAGAGCTCTCCAGAAGGACATGAAGTTTCGGGGAAGCTTATTACCGTCTAGGGTTGACGGACTTAAAGGTTTCCGCATACGGGGGACGCCGCCGACATCCTGCGGCGCGCCATCGGACTGCAACCCCAAAACGTCGATGCGATTACCCAACTGGCCGATCTGTATCTGATCGCGGCCACGCAAGACACTGGGCACGCCGAACGACATGCTGAAAGAGGTGAAGGACTTAGACGAGAAGCTTTTGAGTTGACTCCAACTCCTACGACGGTCCACGTTCAGGCTCAAGGGACAGGCCGCATTGCTGAGAGGGACCTCCGACGGCGGTAAAAGAACTCGATAAAGCCAACACCGCCAACCCGGCCGACCTAATTTAGTGCTCGCCTATTTCCAGGCTCTGGTGATGAACGGCCAATTTCCCGAGGCGGAAAAAGCCGCGCACGAACTGATTGAGAAGGAAAAGTCTTTCTCCCCGATCTATGACCTGCTGTATCTGCAATATGTCCGGCAGAACCGGATGGAGCGATGCCGAACAGGTGCTGAAACTCAAAATAGAGAACAATCCGAAAAGGGCCAACTATTTGGTGCAATTGGCCGGACATTACCTCGCTCTTCGCCGCGGGTCCGATATGGACGCCGTGATGCAGCGGCTGACCAGACGAAAAAGATTATCCCGAGGGCCGTCTTGCTGGCGGGCGATTTCTTTTTCTTCCGCGCGCACGAATTTGAACATGCCCGCGAGCAGTACGAAACAGCCATTAAGGCGTTTCCGAAAGATAAGAACCTTTATGAAAAGCGTCTGGTGGAACTCTATGCCACCGAAAACAAGGCTCCGCAGGCGAACGAAGCTTTTGGCTGGGATTCTGAAGGACAACCCCAAGGACACGGACGCCATCGCCATGCGCGCGGCGCTCCAGTTGACCACCGGCAATCGGCGATATCAACGTGGCGGCGAATGACCTGCAGGCGCTGGTGACCAAGATGCCCAACAATCACCTGCTCCGATTCAATCTGGCACGAGCGTTGGTGGCCAAGGGCGATATCGAATCCGCGCGCGTTCAACTGGACAACGCGATCAAGATCCGGCCGGACTTTATCGCCGCGCGGGAATTACTGGGAAGAATTTATCTGAATACCGGCGACCCCGCGAAGGGCCTGAAAACCGCGAAGAAATCCTGACCTTGGACCACAACAATCTGGCCGCGCATTTGATGCGGTCGAGCGCGTTGATCCAAATCGGCGACCGGGACAAGGCGCGGCAGGAATTGGAAGCGATCACTCGAGTGTTCCCGGACAATATGGATGCCCGGTATCAGGTGGGCATCCATATTGTCCGGGAACACTGGGATCGCTTCCAATTCCTGCCGCGCCTTGTCCCGGTCGCCGTCGGCTTCCACCTTCACTGAGATCGGACGACTGTCGCCAATCATGGAAGCGGCCAGGGTGTCGCACAGCCTGGACAGATAGGGGCCGATCTCGATCGGCTCTCCGTGTCGCGCGCCTTGCAGTTGCTGCTGCGCGGCCGCTACCGACATGACCCGCAGATGAGCGTCGCGAAGATGCAGCCGCGTCTCCTCCGATTTCACAGTCCGAGCTTTGAGCAGAAGGATGCCCGCGATGATCTGCAAACTATTTGCAATACGATGCTGCATCTCCTGCAACAAGGTTTCTTTCTGTTGCAGCAACTCGCCTAACTCCCGTTCGGCGTCGCGCCGGTCGGTGACGTCTTCGATTGCCAGGAGAATAAGCTTGCGAGCATCTCCATGATTGAACACCTCCCGTGCATTCAGCAGCATCGAGCGTCGTCCGATACCAGGAAAATCTCGCTCGACTTCGTAAGCCTCCATCGGGGCGTGCTGCGGGGCGACCTCCACCAACAGCAACCGAAGCTCCGGGATATCCCACTGGCCATCGCCCAGCTCGTAAACCGGACGACCCTGAATGTCCTGACGGGTCATCCTGAACGTTCGACGGAAGGCGCGATTGGCAGTGACGACGTGCAGATTCTGATCGAGGACTAGCTGAGGATCGCGGCCCGCATCCACAATTGCTTGGGCGAGCGCGCTCGCGTCATCCAGATTTATGAGCAACTCTTTGTTAGGTACCGCCCACGCACCTGCCGGTAGGGACGCCTTCGATTGTTCGCTCGGTTGCATGATCACCCTCACAAAAATCAACGAACTCCTTGCGAATGGCGAGCGAGCGGCCCGCGACGTCAGCGTTTTCCCATCATTGGTCTCTCTGCGGAGACCGAAATCTCAGTTGTCGATCAAAGACCAAAATACCGGTCGGGGACTGTCCAATATTGCTCACCTCGGGCGAGCTGTGCATTAGATTCAAATGCCGCACGTCGCCGGAATCCGGGCTAATTCGCTGCGTGCGGGGTCAGCGGCGTGCGTGGCGGATGCAATGTGTCGAGTACCAAGCCACCATTTTACGCTTCTGCTGTTTCTGCTCACCGGTCAGCTCAACGCCCGCATATTGAGCGGCGAGGGCCTCCAACCGCTGGCAGTTTTCGGCGCTTAAACCCGCAATCGAACTAAATGCCAGGATTAGCCCGGCGCTTGGGATTGCGAGGGAATGATGCATGAGCGCGCGAGCGAAATGATCCATGGGTTGATGCTTTACTACTTCCGCGCGCCGCTCTGCGTCCGCGGAATCGTCTTGTCATAGTTATCGGTGAGCCATTGCGCATTGTCCGCGAGCTCGCTGAAGCTTCGCTCGAACCTCCGATATTCGCGCACTTGGTCAGGGGTGTGCGCGATCATCATCAGGTTGGAATATTCGATCGCTTTGGCGCGATATTGCTTAACGGTGAACATAGGCAAGCCTTTTCTATGAGAGGAGCCCCTCCGGCCGACAAGCCGCAAACTGTCAGGTGATTTCTCTCTTGAGAAATAATGATGCTAGTTAACTAACATACCTAATGGCCGGGGACGTTCTGTATAGAATTGCTCACCGGGCCCACTCTGTTGGCGGCGCAAAATCGTCTCGCGCACACGCGAACGTGTCCGCAAGAATTGCAACCTTCGCGACCACCCGACGTTGTTGTCATTCTCACACAAATAATTTGTTTGAGCCCATAAACAGGAGAAGCACATGCTTCGTAAAACACTCATCGCTTTCGCCGCCGCGGTCGCGCTCGGTTGCGTGCCCTTCGCGACGAACGCGCTCGCTGATCCCCCCGGACATCCGGGCGGACATGCCAACGGACATGCAGTGCATGCCGGTGGCGGCCGTGTTGCTCATTATGGGAGCGGCTACCGCGCTGGACCGGGCTATTCTGGACCGATCTACGATAGCTGTCCCGGTTATGCCTATGGCCCCGGCTACGCCTACGATGGATGCGCTGGCTACGGCGTTCCGTTGGTCGGCGGCGTGATCAACGGCATCCTCGGAGGTGGTTATTACGGCCAGTACTGAAGACGACCCGCGTAGTTCACGGAGGCGGCCGACCTTCTGATGGCCGAGGGGAGGCGCGACCGCTCCGCCGCCAATAGCTTACGATATCCATCGTTGGCATGGCGGCTCACCGGTCGCGGCATGCAATGACGTCGGCCGATCGCAAAAATGGATCGACGCGCCTGCAGGAACGTCGAGTGACCCCGGCCGCAATCCTGACCGCGCTCGGTATCGTCTATGGGATTTGGGCACTAGTCCGCTCTACACGTTCAAAGCCATTGCGCAGGCAATGTGTGGGGCATTCGATCGCGCCGGCGCACTCGGCAGTCTGTCGCTGGTCTTCTGGGCGCTCATTATCACCATCTCGATCAAGTACTGCCTGGTCGTCATGCGCGCCGACAATCATGGTGAGGGCGGCATCCTCGCGCTGATGTCGCTCAGCCAAGCGAAGTGGCGCGGCCGCAAGTGGCCGCTGATCGCGTGCGGGCTGTTCGGCGCGGCGCTCATTTTACGGCGATGGGGTCATCACGCCGGCGATCTCGGTGCTCAGCGCGCTGGAAGGGCTCAATGTTGCGACGGACGCCTTCGCCGCGCATGTGATGCCGATGGCCGTGGTCATCTTGCTTGCGCTTTTTTCGGCGCAGCCCTGCCGGCGGAGTTGTTCGTGGAGATTACACGCCGAGTGGAGGTTTGATCGAAGTCGTCGTCTAGGCTGTATTTGCCGATGCTGCGGCAGGGATGCCTAAGGCTCGTCCCGAGCTTAGTTGGTCTACATCATGGAACTCGGCCTTGTCCGCCGCACTTATAGGTATCAGCCACACATTCCAACTGACTGGATGTAGTCATGTCGATCACTAAAATCGGGATCGTTGCCATTGTTTTTGCGACTGCGCTGTCCGCCACGACCTACGCCGCCGAGGAAAAAGCAGCCCCGCAACGCGCCGCTCCGCAGCGGGCCGCCGCCCCGCAACGGGCTGCTCCGCAACGTGCCGCAGCTCCGCAGCGCGCCGCGTCCCGCAGCGCGCCGTCGCTCCGCAAAGAGCGGCTCCAGCAAAGGGCCGCTCCGCAAAGGGCAGCTCAGCGCGCAGCTGCGCCACGCAACCCTACCAATCCATCTTTGACCGTCTAACCCCCCGAACAATAACCCTGCGAACAATTCTGTCGGCCGAAAGACGCTGTTCAATTCAACCGGCAACGCAACGCGCAAAGCGAACCAAACCGTCAAAACTAACGCCGTGCGCAACACGTTGAACTCCCCCTCGGTTGCTGGCGCATTGCGCAATACGAGCGCATTACGCGATCCGAGCGGCCGCGCCCACATCACCGCGAGCGCGGCGACGGCGGGATGGCATGATGGACGCGACGGCGGCAATGGCTGGTGGCGACACCGTAACGGCGGCTACGGATGGGTCGGCCCGCTGTACTGGCCGTTCGCCTACTACGATATGTACGACTATGCGATGTGGGGCGACGGCTATGACGACTCGTTCTGGGGCTACGGCTACGGCGATATTTACGCCGGCATATTCGCGCCCTACGGCTACGACGATCTCACCGGCTACCTGCCGCAATACGCCAGCGGCAACCCGAGCGATGTCTGGAGCAAACAGCGCCCGCTCCGGCGCGCCGGCCGCGGCGCCCGATCAGCTGACGCAAATGTGCGGCGCGGACAGTAGCGACATCGCTGGCCTGCCAATCGATCAGTTCCGGCAAGCCATCCAGCCGACCGACGAGCAAAGCGCAGCGCTTGACGATCTTGCCAACGCCTCGCTTAAAGCGGCGCAGGATCTCAAGGCCGCCTGCCCGACCGATATCGCGCTAACCGCCCCGAGCCGGCTCGCGGCCATGCAACAGCGCATCGAGGCGATGATCGCGGCGGTGCAGACGGTGCAGCCACCGCTGGAGAAATTCTACGGCCTCCTGAGCGACGAGCAGAAGGCGCGGCTGACCGCACTCGGCAACGACCAGCGGCAGAGCAAGACTACAGGGGATACCGACCAGCTCGCTCACACAGAGCTGCGGTGCCGCGCAACCCGGCGTGATCGAATGGCCGACCGCCGATATCGACCAGACGGTGCGCCCGACCGATGCGCAACGCGCGAGTCTGGCCGCGCTGCAGAACGCCACCACCCAGGCGGCGGATTTGCTCAAGGCCTCGTGCCTGACCGAGCGATCCGCTCACGCCGCCGGCGCGGCTTGCGGCGGTCGGCAAACGACTCGACACCATGCTGCAAGCCGTCAAAATGGTGAGTTCGGCGCTCAACGATTTCTATGGAACGCTGTCCGACGAGCAGAAGGCGCAGTTCGAAGCGATCGGTCCGCAGCGGACGAGCCAGCTCGAATCGCTGGATGTTGCGCCCACAAACGCGCCGCAGGCGTGGCGCGCCTTCCCAGCCCCGAGCAAATCATTCGGCGCTTGTTGTCGCCATTATTGTAGAGCATCGATCTATCGGAAATCAGCCAACCTCTGAGAGGTTGCATGAAAGTCATGAAACTCGCCAATAATGAGCAATGGCTCACTGATAATTATCAAAACGTATTGGTCGGTACGGAACTTAAGCGGCCGACCGGCGGCACTCTCGCGGACGAGGAGGAGCACATCCTGCGATGCCTTGGGGCCGCGCTGATCATGCAATGGAATACGTTGCCGACAAAAGTGCGAAGGGAGTTGTTCGATAATGCCGGCTCGATGGGCGCGCTGTTAGAGACCGCCGCTCTTCGAGGGCAAATTGCCCACTTCCTGCACAAACACAAGAATGACGAGGACCCCGCCATCCACAGCAACACGAGCATCCAGGCGACGGCTATTGCCCGGTGGGATGATGAAGGCGGCGCTGTGCTAATGCCTGAACGACAAACGCCCGCCGAATAGCAAAAGTGTCGTCGGCGCCCACGTGGATCATTGACGCCGACGATTGGGTCGACCCGTTCAATCAACCGAGACGACGACCTCGGAAAAAGCCCTTATTCGTCGTGTTTTGCATGATATTTGCAGTATTCCCCTCTTCGGCGGAATTTGCATGATGTTCATGCTTCACCAGCTTTTTCTGGTCCTTTGCTACTTCGCTCTCCCGCTTTCCACTTTTTCTATTGCGATTGGCAGGTGGTATCGGTGGCATGTGGCCAGACATGGCTAAAATCCTCGATTGCGTGTTTTGCTTCGCTATAACCTGGTGTTCGCCGTCAGCGCCGTGCCGGTGTGGCTGTTCTGCCTAGCCCAAGACAAAGCGCCGTCAGCCCTTTGGATGATTGACGGCGCTATCATATCTATATGCGAATCTATATGCGAAGAATTTATCAGCAGAAATCCCATCGTCGTCAGCGCACTGAACAAGCAAAGTCCCAGAAACAGCCGAACCGAGGGACGAGGGACGGCCGACAAAGCCGCGAGAAAATGTTCATGTAATTCAAACTTCTGGCAGGGCGTTAGTGTTCCCTATGCAAAACACTGCCGCCGAGGCGGGTGGTTAAAAACGCGGCTAGGATTGGCCCGAATCGGGTAGGCTCTTTCGATGGGTTTTGAGTTCCGCGAGTTCACCCTGAGCAACGGGCTTTTCCTCGGCGTCGAGCAGTCGGCGACCGGGCGCGCGTGGCGCGACCGGCTAGACGAGCGCGGCTCGGCGCGGGCGCTCGCCATCGCGCAACGCCACGATCTGCCGGAATTGCTCGCGCGCATCGTCGCCGGTCGCAATGTGGACGTGGACGCGGTCGACGCGTTTCTCGATCCCGCCGTCAAGCGTTCGATGCCCGATCCGAACGTGCTCACTGCCATGCCGGAAGCGGCGGCGCGGATTGTCGACGCGATCACGCGTGGCGAAACCATCGCCATCTTCGGCGACTACGACGTTGACGGCGCCACCTCCGCCGCTGTGCTGGCGCGCTTCCTGCGCCACGCCGGCATCGAGCCGCTCATTCACATCCCGGACCGGCTGTTCGAAGGCTACGGCCCGAACGTCGGCGCGATCCGGTCGCTCGCGGCCCGCGGCGCGACACTCCTCGTCACCGTCGATTGCGGGACCACCAGCGTCGAGCCGCTGACGCAGGCGGGCGCTCTCGGCGTCGATGTCGTGGTCGTCGACCATCATCAGGCCGACGAGACGCTGCCGCCGGCGGTGGCGGTCATCAATCCGAACCGGCGCGACGACCTTTCCGGCCTCGGTTATCTGGCCGCGGTCGGCCTTGTTTTCATGACTGTGGTCGCGGTCAACCGCGAATTGCGCGGGCGCGGCTTTTGGACGACGGAGCGGCCGGAGCCCGATCTGCTCGCTTACCTCGACGACGTGGCGCTCGGCACCGTCGCCGACGTGGTGCCGCTGATCGGGTTAAACCGCGCCTTTGTCGCCAAGGGCTTGATCGCGTTGCGCCGCCGCGAGCGGCCCGGATCCACGAGCCTGATGGATGTGGCGCGGTTGTCAGGTCCGCCAGAAGCCTGGCACCTCGGTTTTCTGCTCGGCCCGCGCATCAATGCCGGTGGCCGCATCGGCCGCGCCGATCTTGGCGTGCGGCTTCTGATCGAGAACGATCCGGATGCCGCAGCGAAAATTGCGGCTGAGCTCGACCGGCTTAACCGCGAGCGGCAGGCGATTGAGCTCGATACCGTGGCGCAGGCTGAAGCCGAAGCCATGGCCGCGCTCGGTTTGGAGGAAAAAGGCGCAGTGATCGTCACCGCGGCCGAAGGCTGGCATCCCGGCATCGTCGGCCTGGTGGCGGCGCGGCTGAAGGAAAAATTTGGCCGGCCGGCCTTTGCGATTGCGCTCGAACCCGGCG
Organism: uncultured Alphaproteobacteria bacterium; assembly: GCA_963845775.1. Classification (GTDB taxonomy): domain Bacteria; phylum Pseudomonadota; class Alphaproteobacteria; order Rhizobiales; family Xanthobacteraceae; genus BOG-931. The sequence goes on along the minus strand of CAWJTE010000008.1, from coordinate 283,765 downwards.
GTATCGGCACCGGTTCGGGCCGTTCGATTGCCGGCGTCGATCTTGGCCGTGCGGTGCGGCGCGCGGTGGCGGAAGGGCTGATCGAGAAGGGTGGCGGTCATGCTATGGCCGCGGGCGTCACCTTGCGTAAATCGGCGCTCGCGCAATTTCGCGCTTACCTCGAAGCGGCGCTTGCGTCCGATGTTGCGGTCGCGCGCCGCTCAAGCGGGCTGATGATCGACGGCGCGGTCAGTGCCGCCGCCGCCAACGCTGATCTGGTGGAGCTGATCGAGCGCGCCGGTCCCTTCGGCTCGGGCAACCCCGAGCCGGTGATCGCACTGCCCGCGCACACCATCGTCTACGCCGAGGAAGTAGGCCAAGCGCATATGCGCATTCGGCTAAAATCCGCCGACGGCGCCGGCGTATCCGCCATCGCTTTCCGCGCGGGCGGCCAACAGCTCGGCGCCGCCATCCTGCAAAACCGCGGCCGGCAGGTGCACGCCGCCGGTTCCTTCACGCTCGATCGCTGGAACGGTGAGGAGCGCGTGCAATTCCGGATGACCGACATCGCGCCGGCGGAGCCGTTTGCGGGGCGGTAAAGCGATTGGTGGCCGTCATATAGCCTGAGTTTCCGTCCGACCTCGCCTCTGCTATCCTCTGCGTGTTCCGAAGTTCGTGGGGGAATTTCGGTCGCAATGACCGCAAACAAGACAATGAGGGTGCGGGTCGACCGCGAGCGCTGCCAAGGCCACGCGCGCTGCTTTGCGCTGGCGCCGGAATTGTTCGAGCTGGACGAGTTGGGCAACGCGCGCGAGCGCGGCAATGGCGTCGTGGCCGCCGAACTCGAAGATAAGGCGCGGCTCGCCCAGGCCAACTGTCCTGAGCTTGCCATCGACGTCATCGAACCGTGAGGGAGGGACGATGAGTGAACGACCGCCAGTAACCGATTGGTCGACCGACTTTGATCCGCTCGATCCGCGTTGGACTGAAGACCCATACCCGATCTGGGACGACCTGCGGCAAAGCTGCCGGATCGCGCGCACCGACCGATTTATGGGCGCCTATTTTCCCAGCCGCTATGAGGACGTCCGCGCCATCGCTTACGATACCGAGCACTTCTCATCGCAGCGCCCGGTGTTGCGCGAGACGCGGCCGCCATTACTGCCGGCGCCGCCGATTACTTCCGATCCGCCGCGGCACCGAATGGCCAAGCAAGTTCTGTTGCCGGCCTTCACGCCGGACGCGATCAGCCGTCATAAGTCGCGCACCTGCGACATCTGCCGCGAACTTATCGAGCGGATCGCCGGCAAAAAGGGTTGCGATGGCGCGGTCGACTACGCTCAGGAAATCCCGGTGCGGGTGATAGCCCACATGCTCGGCGTGCCGGAACAGGATGGCGATCTGTTCCGCAAATGGATCAAGGAAATCCTCGAAATCGGCATCACCGATCTGAGCGTCCTGCTGCAGGCGCAAGGGAACATGACCGCGTATTTCACCGAGAAGATCGCCGCGCGGCGCGCGAGCCCGCGCGACGATCTGATCGGCTATCTGGTGAATGTGCGCGTTGAAGATCAGCCGCTGACGGATGAGCACATCAACGGCACACTTCGGCTTTTGTTGATTGCCGGCATCGATACGACGTGGAGCGCGATCGGCTCCTGCCTCTGGCATCTCGCCCAACATTCGGAAACCGTCGGCGTCTGGTCGCGGAGCCGCAATTGATGGGCTCAGCGATCGAGGAATTCCTCCGCGCCTACGCGCCGGTGACCATGGCGCGCGAAGTCGTCAAGGAGACCGAAGTTGCCGGCTGCCCATTTACGCCTGGACACATGGTTCTACTTTCATTCCCAGCGGCCAATCGCGACCCAACTCTGTTTCCCGACGCCGACCAGGTCAAAATCGATCGCGCGGAGAACCGTCACGCCGCTTTTGGCCTCGGCATCCATCGCTGCATCGGCTCCAATCTGGCCCGCATGGAAATCCGGATTGCGTTGACGGAGTGGCTCGCGCGTATTCCCGAATTCCGCCTCGACCCGCAAGGGGCGGTGACCTGGTCGAAAGGCACCGTGCGCGGACCGCGGACGCTGCCGCTGCTGTTGGGGTAGCTGGCCCTTTAGAATTTCGCCTGATTCTTCGCGCTTGGTCGCTGGAACAAGTGATGTACCGTCGTATTGGGAAATATATTCGATGGGCAGGCTAGTTTTTGTCCACTGAAGACATAAATAAAGTAGGTAGTTTAAATGATGACCATTCAAATCATATTTCAACAATTTTTGGAGACTTAAAATGAATCAAGACAACAAAGCCCAGCCGCAGCAGGGCGGCGGTCAAGACAAAGACAACAAGCAGGGCCAGCAGGGCCAGCAGCCCGGCCAGAACCCGGGGCAACAGCACACGCAGCAGCCGGCCCAGAAGCCCGGCCAAGACGCCAGCAAGACCTGAATTCGAGAGAACCCCGCCATTCGGCGGGGTTCTCGTTTACAGATCGTTCTGAAGTGAAGCTCTCCAGGACAACGGAATGGGACTGCAGCTATGGCACCGCAAATTGCACTCGTTGAAGACGGTCCTGGCTCGTACCGGTTCACATTTACTTCAGCGCGTGGCGATATGTCTGGCCGCGTAACCGTGGGAATCGAAGGGCCGCCGGATAGAAGCTCAGAGGTCGATCGGGAGCAGGCGGCCAAGAACCAGATTTTGGCTCTATCAAGAGAATTTGCAGAGGCCTGCGGAGAATGACATCGAAAAACGAACACGGCATGGCCAGCACCGCCGAATTGTTCGATTACACGATTGATGCAGAGCTTTTCTCGTCGAAATTCAGCCGCCGCGGGCGTCAGCCGCTCATTTACCGGCGTTTTGTGTCCGCCGCGGAAGCCATCCGTTTTGCGATCGAGGATCTACCGGCGCAATTCCTTGTCGGCACCTATCTCGAGGTCGATGAGTTGAGGTTTCCGAGCGCGGAAATCCGCCGGCTGTACGCGAGCTCGCACTATCCCCTGGCGCGAAAGACAGCGTGCGCGGTCGCATGATAGCCCGCTCGCTAAACGAAACCGTCGTCTTCTGCAAGCCATTCCTGCTCAAGGGCGTCGATAGAATTCTTCCGGCCGGAGACTATCGGGTCGTGACCGATGAGGAATTAATCGAGGGAATTTCCTTTCCGGTTTACCGGCGCGTTTCGACCATGATCTTTGTGCCGGCGACGCCGCATGGATCGTCCATCGAGATGGTGACGATCGATCCACTCGATGTTCGGGCCGCGCGGGATCAAGACGCCGCACCGTGACAGACCACGAGCGTCCGCTGTGGACTAGGCCGCGACTGGGGTTTCGACGCGGTTCAATCCGCTTCGCAACGCGCTGAAGCAATCCGGATCAATCGCTGTGCCGACCATGTCGGTCATGATCGCCGTCGCATTGTCAACCGGCATGGCCGCGCGGTAGGGCCGATCCGTGGTCAGCGCATCGAATATGTCGGCGACGGCGACGATCCGCACTTCGAGCGGTATCTCGTCGCCATTCAAACCGCGCGGATAACCTGCGCCATCGAATCGCTCGTGGTGCGCCCCCGCAATCGCGGCGAGGTCGCCGAAAGCCGGAATACGGGACAGGATCATCTCGCCGAGAACGGTATGCTTCTGCATCGCCACCCATTCGTCGGGATCGAGCTTCGCCGGCTTGTCGAGGACGGAGTTGCTGACCCCCAGTTTGCCGATGTCGTGCAAAAGCGCCGCGCGTCTAAGCCAGCGGCGGCGTTGGGCCGACGACTGCAATTGCTCGGCGATCAGATCGGTGAACAGCGTGACGCGTTCGCTGTGGCGCCGCTGGTGTAAGGGCTTTTCGAGTCGATGATTTGGGCGAAGGCCGCGGCGATATCGTCAAGGTAGTCTTCATCGAGGAGCGAACGCGTTTGCGCCGGCTCAAGTTCGAAGATCGCCGTCTGCAGTTCGTCCGCGCGCAACATCGACCAAAATTCCGGTTTTGCCGCGATACGCTCGAACGCAGCCGCCAGTCGTCTCAAACCAGGTTCCAGTTCGGTGCTGCACTTCCAGCTTGGCGGCTTCGACGCCGTTGGCAGTCTGAAATACGTCGACGATTTGCGCGATCAGGGCAATGCGCGAGTAAATCGGAATGTCTTCGCCGCGCAGGCCGTACAGCCGTCCGCCGCCGTCCCAGTGTTCGTCAAAACTCCTGATCGCCGCGACCACGCTTTCGGAGAAACGCATCTTGCGGGCGATTTCGGCGCCGCGATCGCAACGCGTTTCCATGAACTCATGCGCGATCTGCCCGCCGTTTTGGAAAATGTTGACCAGCGCGCGAAACCGCTCCGCCAGACCCGCATTCATCCCGGTGTGCGACAGAACGAACCGGAGAACCTGGGGGAGGCTGTCGTTGACGGTGTGGAAATCGGGGTTGAAGGCAATGTCGTCGACCATATAAAGCTGGCAGATGCGCGCCGCATTGCTGCTGCAACCGACGTCCTTCATCAGCAGCGTATAATAGAGTTCCGAGATTTCGGATTCGGGCAGGCCGATCTCCCGGCCGATATGGATGCCGATCCAACAGCGCACGCAATGCCCCGCGGGCTGGCCTTCCACCATGTCAAGCGCGTAACTGAGCGCACCGAGCAATTCGGCGAGGCGGAGCTGCGGCCTCGTGGTGGACAGGTCGTGCGACGATTTCATGCGATAGCCACCCGATGCGGCGCCCGTGGCTTTCTTAGGAGGCGGCGCATCCCGATTTCTGGCTGCAGAGCTTTAAGGAAGGCTAAAGAGTGACCGGCACCGGTGCGGTGTACGCCTGTCATTCTGTTGGGTCAAATGTAGGCTCGCTATTGGCACCATGCGGCGAACGGGGTTATTGAACCTCTTCTGTTTCGCGGAGAGGCGCTTAATGGCCAAGCTCAATCTGTCGATCGCCGTGCGCGACTACGACCGCACGCGGCCGCTTTCCGATGGGCTGGTACAGATCGACGGCGTCGATCCGGTATTCATGGCGTTGCCGCCGGAGGAGATTTTCTTCCGCGCCTTCCGCCACGCTGAATTCGACATCTGCGAATTGTCGCTGTCGAGCTTCACGGTCAAGACCGCACAAGGCGACTGCCCTTATGTGGGCGTTCCGGCTTTCGTCTCGCGCACTTTCCGCCACACCGCCATCTATGTGCGCACCGACCGGATCAAGAAGCCCGCCGACCTCAAGGGCAAGAAAGTCGGCGTGCCGGAATATCAGCTCACGGCCAATGTCTGGGCGCGCGCGATCCTCGAAGACGATCACGGCGTCAAGCCGTCCGACATTCACTGGATCCGCGGCGGCCTTACCGAAGCGGGCCGGCTGGAAAAAATCACCATCGATTTGCCGAAGGACGTCAGCTTGAGGACGCGCCGCGCGAGCGCACGCTCTCGGCCATGCTGGATGCCGGCGAAATCGACGCGTTCATCGGCCCGCGCGTGCCGCCGGCGTTCGAGCGCGGCGACCCGAACGTCGGCTGGCTGTTTGCCGATCCGGTCGCCGCGGCCAAGGACTATTACAAACGCACCGGGATTTTCCCGATCATGCATCTGATCGGCGTGCGGCGCGAATTGGCGGAAGCCCAGCCGTGGCTGCCGGCGGCGGTCTTCAAGGCGTTCGAGCACTCGAAAGCGATCGCTCTGGAGAAACTCGGCGATACCTCATCGACCAAAGTGACTTTGCCGTTCGTCGAGGAGCCACTGACGGAGGCGCGCGCGCTGATGGGCGAGGACTTCTGGCCCTACGGCATCGACGCCAACCGCAAGACGCTGGAGACATTCCTGCGCCATCATCATGCGCAGGGTCTCTCGCCGCGGCTGGTCAAGGTCGAGGAGATGTTCCACCCCGGGACGCTGGAGACGTATAAGCTGTAAAACTACTTCGCCGGCTTGAGTTTCACGTGGATGTTCTTTTCCTGCGTGTAGGCCAGCATCTCCTCCATGCATTCCTCCCGGCCGATGCCCGACTGCTTGTAGCCGCCGAACGGCGCGCCGAGGAAATGCTTGGACACTTCGTTGATCCAGACGAAGCCCGCCTGCACCACGGCGGCGGTGCGGTGCGCGGTGGATAGGTCGTTGGTCCAGATCGAGGCGGTGAGCCCGTATTCGACCGCGTTGACCTGCTCGAGCATCTTGCCTTCGTCGCTCCATTTGAAGATCGAGAGGACCGGGCCGAAAATCTCCTCGCGCGCGATGCGCATATTCGGTTGCACGTCGGCGAACACCGTCGGCTCGATGAAGAAGCCATTGGCCAGCGCGGGATCGGATGGCTTGCCGCCGCCGTGGAATAGCCGCGCGCCTTCCTGTTTGCCGGACTTGATGAAGCCGACGATGCGCTCGTACTGGGTCTTCGAGATGATCGAGCCCATGGTGGTCGCGCGATCGGTAGCGATGCCGGGCCTGAAATGCGCGATCTTAGCCTTCACCTTCGCCAGCACGGCTTCGTAGATTTTCTCGTGGATAAAGGCGCGGCTGGTCGAGCCGCAGGATTGCCCGCACCAGGTGAAATTCATGCCGCCGACCACGCCGCCGGCGACGTCGTCGGGATCGGCGTCGGGATAGGCGATCAGCGCGTTCTTGCCGCCGAGTTCGAGCATGACGGGCTTGAGCGTGTCGGCAGCCGCCTTCATCACCGCGCGGCCGGTCGGCACCGAGCCGATCAGCGCGATCATGGCGACGTCGGGATGGGCGGCGAGCGCCGAGCCGGCTTCGCGGCCGCCGGGCACGATGTTGAACACGCCGGGCGGCAGGATGCCGCCGATCAGTTCGGCCAGCCGCAGCGACGACAGCGGCGCCTGCTCCGGCGGCTTCATCACCACGGTGTTGCCGGTGGCGAGCGGGGCGCCGGATTTCCCGGCGCAGAACATGAATGGATGGTTGAACGGAATGATGCGGCCGACTACGCCGCGCGGCTCGCGCACCGAGAAATTGACGACGCCCGGCCCCATCGGGATCGACGCGCCTTTCATCTCGGTCACCAGGCCGGCGTAGAAGTCGATCTGCGCCGCGGCGATGGTGGCATCCATCACCATCTCGTGCACCGGATTGCCGCAATCGGCGGCGTCGATCATCGCCAGCTCCTCGGCGTGCTCGCGCAGCACGTTGGCGATGCGCTTGAGCAGCCGCGCGCGCTCGAGTGGCGGCGTGTTGCGCCAGCCGTCGAAGGCCTTCTTCGCTGCGGCGACCGCGGCCTCGATGTCCGCGGCGCCGCAATCGGCGACCGGGCCGAGCGACTCGCCGGTGCCGGGATTGATGGAGTCCGCGTAGCGGCCGGATTTCGGCTTGTGCCACTCGCCGCCATAGAACGCGTCGCGATGCTCGGGCAGATTGCAGCGGCTCCGGCCTTGAGGCCATTTGAGCGGAACGGCAGTGTTCATGGTCGTTTCCTCTTGTTCAACTTTTCGCGCGCGTCATTGCCGCGGTCATGTTAGCGGTATAGCCGGGCTCGACGCTGCACATCGATGACGGCGACTCCGCCGGCATCGACCGCGGCGATCGCCTTTTCCAGCGTCGCGACAAGATCGGCCGTGCTCGGTCACCGGACCGAAGCCGGCCGCGCCTTGCGCGCGGCCCATGGCGGCGAGATCGATTTCCGGGATCGGCCATGCGCTGGCCGATCCACTTGTTCTCGACCGGACGCGCGCGCATGCGCGCCACCCGCTCCTGATGCAGTTCGTCATTATAGAACGAGCGGTTATTGGCGATGACGAACAGCAGCGGGATTTTGTAATGCACCGCGGTCCACACCGCGGTAACGCCCATCAGGTAATCGCCGTCGCCGCAGATCGCGACCGGCAGCCGGCCGGAATTCTTCAGCGCCAGCGCCGCACCGACGGAAATCCCCGGACCGCCGCCGACACCGCCGCCGCCGTCGGAGCCGAGGAAATCGAGCGGATGGCGGAATGTCCACCAGCGATCCTCCCAGGAAATCGGCAGATGGGTGAGCGTCGCCGGCCGCGCGCCGAGACCTTTGCGCAAGCGTGCGCGCGATGTGCTCGTTGGTGAAGCCGGGGGGCTCGGCATCGGGCTGCGGCCGGGCGCGGCGCCGGCGCGACGCGCGGCTTGCCGCCGACGCTGATCGCCTTGACCAATTCGGCACGACCAGATCGGGATCGGCGGATAGGAAAAGATCGACCGGCCGGCAACGCCTGGTAGTCCATGCTCCAGCCGTTGTGGATGCGGTGGTCCAGCGACACCTGGATGATCTTGGCGGCTGGCGAGGGGCCGGCGGCGCGCAGCGCACCGGCGAGATCGACCCAGTCGAGGCTTAGGATCACGTCGGCGCCGCGCATCGCCGGCACACTGTCGGGGTGATGTCGCGCGGCGCCCCGGCATGGAGCGGATGATCGGTCGGAAAACTCGCGCCGATCTTCAGATCGGTGACGACGCTGGCATTGAGCGCTTCCGCAAGCGCGACCCGCGCATTCCAGGCTTCCTCGCTGCGCGAGGCGCGGCCGGCGAGGATCACGACCTGCTTGGCCGCTTTCAGCAGTCGCCGCCGCTTTGCTGCACCAGTTCGGCGGGCGCGGCGGTTGCGACCGGCGGCATGTAGCGCGCGGCTTCGATCGGCGGCAGCGGCTCGGCGAGCTTGGCCTCCTGCATCTCCGCATCGAGATTGATGTAGACCGGGCCCTGCGGCGCGGTGTTGGCGATCCAGGTGCCGCGGATCAGCGCTTCACGCGCGGCGCCGGGAGAGGCCGGCTGGTCGTCCCATTTGGTATAACCGCGAACCAGCGCGCCCTGATCGCGGGCGGTGTGAATCCAATCGATCCAGGGGCGGCGTTTCATGGCGTCGACCGGACCGGTCGCCCCGAGGACGACCATCGGCATGCGGTCGCACCAGGCGTTGAACATCGCCATGGTGGCGTGCTGGAGACCGACATTGGAATGCACGGCGGCGGCGATCGCCTTGCCGGTGACCTTGGCATAGCCGTGAGCGATGGCGACGGCGGCTTCCTCATGCACGCACAGCAGCATCTGCGGCGTGGTGTTGCCGAGATAATTGACGATGCTGTCGTGCAGGCCGCGATAGCTCGCGCCCGGTGTCACCGCGATATAGGGAATGTCGAGCGCACGCAGCGTTTCGGCGACCACGTCGCTGCCGAACCCGGGTGCATTGACGCCGGCCGAGGTCGGGCGCTCGAGCGCGGCGGTCGAGGCGTCGGCGGCGGCCGGCTTTGCGCTTTGGCGCGCCGGTCGCGGAATTGGACGCAGTCATCGGTGGGCTTTCCTCGGCTTCCAGGTTTTTCAGACGGATCGAACCGGATCACGCGCCTTGACGCAAGCGGGCAAGGAGCTTGATCCCGGCATAGCCGTCGGCCGGCTCAAGGCCGACCTTAAGCTGATAGTTGCGCACGGCGATCGCGGTGCCGGTGCCGATCCGGCCTCGGCGCCGCCTGTGTCGAAGCCGAGCGCGGTGAGCCGGCGCTGAATTTCCTGCACTTCGGCGAGCGTCGGCGCACGCTCGCTGCCGGGAAATTGTTGCACGAACGGCTCGCCGCCGACGCAGCGGTCGCCGAGATAGCACGAGCGCCAGCGCGTAAGTCATCGATGGATTGTAGCTCTTGGCCGCGATGAAGTTCGGGCCGATCAGAAATGCGGGACCGCCGGGCACCGGCACCCAGGGCTTCGCCTTCGCGTTCGGCAGTGGGAACGGCTCGCCGTCGGCGCGGACGACGCCGAGTTTTTGCCATTCGGCGTAGGTGCGCGAATGCCCGCTCGCCGCGTTTTCGCGGCCAAGCGCACCTCGCAACCCCAGTGCTCGCCGCGCCGATACTTGCCGCGCTCGACGAAATACCGCGCGGTCGCAGCGAGTGCATCGTCGGGCGGACCGTAGGGCGAAATCTTGCCGTCGCCATCATAGTCGATTCCGACATGCAGCCAGACTTCCGGCATCCATTGCGTGTGGCCCATGGCGCCAGCCCATGAGCCGACCATCTCCGCGGGCGTGCCCAGCCGCTTTGAACGATGGTCAGCGCGTTGATCAGCTCGCTTCTCCCAGTACCTGCGGCGGCGCGGCTCGGCCCAGGCGAGCGCCGCCAGCGACGGGATGACCGGACGCATGTGATTTTTCTCGACGACTGGATCGCCGAACGCCGAACTCGATGCCCCACACGCCGAGCATGAAACGAGGCTCGACGCCGAAATCGCTTTTCGATGTGGGCAAGCAGCGGCGCGTATTGCTTCGCCTTCTCCCTGCCGGCTGCGATCTTCCAGTCGGAAGTTGCGCGATTGAGATATTGCCAGAGCTGGATGGTGAATTCGGGCTGGGAGCGGCTGACTTCAAGACCGGTCGTGTCGGGCTTTACCGCGCTCATGACGTGCGTGTAGATCTCTCGCGTGATGCCGTGCGCGAGCGCCTTTGGCGCGAAACGCGGCGATCCACTGATCGAACGGCGGGCGGGCGCTTACCGCGCTTGCTCGTCTCGGCAACACCAGTCCAGCAAACGCGCCGGCGATGGCCTTTAATGAAGCGCGTCGCGCAATGTTCGGTAACGGCAATCGCGCCCGCTGGCTTGTTGGCGTTCACTGCCGGTCTCGCTTTTTGCTGCGCGCTATTGCCGGCACCTCTCTGGCGCGCGCCGGTTGCGATGCTGGCCGAGACTATAGGCATTTGGCGCCGGCGCATTGGCGCGGCAGTTGCGACGACTTGCCCGCGACCGCCGATCAGCCGCTCGTAAGCCGCTACCAGCGTCATATACGGATTGACGAACAGCCAGCCTTGCCGGGTCGGCACCTGCATGTTGAAATGTAGATGATAAGTGGTGCCGCCCTCGCGCTTGCCGTAATCGCCGACCGGCCCCAGCACGTCGCCTTCTGTAAAACGTACGGCCGCTGACCATCCGGCGAGGTCGAGCATGTGCGGGTTCATGTGCAGATAGCGGAAGCGGACATGCTCGCGCGGCGCGTCGGCGGTGAGATAGAGCGCCTCGTCGCCGGTCTCGCGCCAGAGCTATTCCGTCGCGCACGGCGACGACCTGGTCCTGATAGGGCTCGCAGCGGTCGGCGCCCTCGTTGCGCAGCTTGCACGAGCTCGGCCGGATATCTTCGCCCTGGTGGCCCGAGCCCGGCCGGGCATTGCGTCACCTAGTAGTAGCGGTGCTCGCAGAAGTTATCCCGCCATGGATAGGCGTAGTTTTTGGTCTCGTCGTTGAAAGAGCGGCACGTCGTTCACGCGGCAGCGATAGGCCGCGTCTCTGCCGTGACCGCCGAGCGCGAAGCGGCCGGTCAGATCGCAATTGCCCCAATTCATGAACGATTGCGAGTTGGTGTAGGCCGGCGCATGCGCCATCGGGAAACGAATTTCGGATAGACCGTGGTGTCGCGGCTGTCCGCCGCGCCCGTGCATGCCGGTGCCGGGCAAGAATGTCGCCGCCCGGGTTATAGGTGAAGTCCGCTGACGTTCGCTCCGGCCGCTCGATGGTTTGCTGGCGCGGCCTTCGCCGGCCCGCTATGCGGTGCGCCGCCGACGATGTTGAGCGCCTTGACGAAACGCAACATCGACCTGATCCGCGCCGCGGCAGGTAATGCGGCGGGCGCGGCGTCCGTCGGAGCACAGCGATCGAAGCGAAATAGGGCACGCCGAAACGGCTGAAGATGTAACGGAGCCGGCTTTCGAGCAACACGCGGCGGATGCCGGGAAAATCATGCTCCAGCCCCGGCACCGGCTCGCCCTGGTTTGCCGCCGGGCCGTCGAGTTCGTAGATCAGCGAGGAAGCTGAAATTTGCACCTCGGCCGGATGCACCGACGCATCGTTCAGCGGGATGCGAAACGCGGCGTCATAGCCCGACGGTCCCGTAAAGAAAAAAGTTGGCGTGTGAAAATCGGCAAAGTATTTGTCGGTGTCGGCCGCGTTGCCTTGCGCCTGGTCGCGCAGGAAGGCTGCGGTATCGATCGGCAGCAGCACCGGCACGCCGCTTGCGGCCACATTCGCCAGGAGCTTCCCGGTCGCCGCATTGAGCGGGGCCCAGCCATCGGCGGCTTCTACGCGCGCGCCGTCCCAATCGACCTCGGCCGTGATGATGCGCGGGCCCTTCATCTCCGGCGCCGGAGCCGCCGGACTTGGCGCCGGCTGCGGTGAGTCCACTGCGCTTGCGTCTTCCGCGGCGGTGTGCGCGGCAACAAGCAGCGCGGTGATACAACAGATTGGAAAAACCGCACGCGCCTTTTTCATCGGTGGGCGGCCCGCATTTCGTCGGGACCTTGCAGCAGGCCGACGAGTCTTTCGATGCTGTTGGCGAAACTGTCAACGTCGAAATTCAGCGGATCGTCGTGGCCGTTCGGAATGTCGGCATCGAGCGCGGCATGGAACACCGGAATGAGCCAGCGTCCCGCGCGTACGCTGGCGATGACGTAAACCAGAGCGAGGCGGTCGTATTGGGCGGTGGTGAAGGCGGGATTGGGCGTCTGCGCGTCGTTGCCGCGACCTCCGGCCGACGCTCTTTCGCGGCTGGATCAGCTCGGTATGCAGAAACAATCCTTTCAACGTTCCGGCAAAATTCGCCGCTTGTTCGAACCGAGTTTCCCGCCACGGAATCGACAGTTCGTGGCTGAGCAGCATGTCGCCCGAGCGATTAATCACCACGTGAGCCTTGCCCCAGCCGTCGTCGCATTTGAAGTCGGCAAGTTTGTTGAAAATTGCCTCGCCGTTGATGTCGGAGGGGAACGGCCGGCGGCCGTAATTCGGCCCGCTGGTGTCGTGAATGACGAAATAGCGCGCCATCGGCGCATCAGGGTCGTTGTCGTTGGCGTGCGAGACAGGCTGCCAGAGATGGGCGGCAAAGTCCCATTCCAGATCGAGCTTCGAGAGATAGGAGCTCAAGGCTTCGCGGGTCGGCAGGCCGCTGTCCAGCCCGACGCGCTGCTCGAGCGCTGGTGGCAAGCTTTCCAGTGTCGGGCCGAGATTTCTCGACTTGTCCATGCCGCGCATCAGGCAGCGCGCCTGCTGCGCCGGCTCGCCTTGAAAACTCAGTGCCCCCCAGTCGAATACGCATCGTCCCATGGTGTCGATGAAGAATGGCGGTCGGAAGTGATTGGGCTTGCAGTCGGCGCTCCAGGCGGTGCGTGCGGACACTGCGAGCAACGCACAAGCAAGCCCGCGCGCAATCAGGTTTCCGCAACGCCGGCGGCCTCGGTCTGTTATTTTCAACGCGTTCACGGCCTCTACATCCAAACCTGGGTCTCCTACTATCGTGATCAACGCCGCCGCTGCCAAGTCGTGCATTCCTGGGTTGGCATAAAATCCGGATAAAAACTTCTCCGCCGCATCGGCGCCGTAGAAAACGCACCCACCATGAATGTTTGTTCAGCGTCAGATGTGGCCGCCCCCCGCGTTTGGGGTGCATAGCGGCGTTGAAGCCGCCGCGGCGCGGCACCCCTTACCCGCCTTCGCCTCGCGGTTTATCTTGTGTGCAGCAATACCGCGGCTTGGCGCGAAGGAGTTTGGCCATGGATCAAGTTCTGGAACGGCCCGAAACGATCCCGCAGATCGAGGCAACGCTCAATTACCTCGTCGACACCGGCGAAAAGATCGTTACCGAAGCGGGCGCCGGCGGAACCGCTGATATGCGCGGCGGCAAGCTCGATCCGCACCGCGTCGTTATCCGCAACGGCCGGCTGCGCGGCGACTTCGCGCTCGACCGCGAAGGATTCCGCTTCGTGCGCCACGACACCAAGGTCGCCGATTTCTACCAGGAAGACGACGTGCGCCGGATCTATTACCCGGAGATGGAGGCTTTGGTGAAAGCCGAAAGTGGCGCGTCCCGCGTCGCGGTTTTCGACCACACCTTGCGCACCGGCGACGATGCATTGCGCCAACAGCTTAAAATCCGCGAAGTCGTGCCGCGGGTGCACAACGACTACACCGAATGGTCGGCGCCGCAGCGCGTGCGCGACCTCGTGCCGGACGAAGCAGACGCGCTGCTCAAGCGCCGCTTCGCCATTGTGCAGGTTTGGCGGCCGATCAAGCACCCGGTGGAAAGTTTTCCGCTAGCGATCTGCGACGCGCGCAGCGTTTCAACCGACGATCTGGTGGTGTCCGAGCGGCGCTACCAGCATCGGGTCGGGCAGACCTACGCCATCACCTACAATCCGAACCACAAATGGTTCTGGTTTCCGCGCATGTGGCGGGAAGAGGCGATCGTGTTCAAGGTGTTCGATTCAAAGCAGGACGGTCGCGCCCGTTTCACCGCGCACACCGCCTTCGACGATCCGACCTCGCCGCCGAATGCGCGTCCGCGCGAGAGCATCGAGATCCGCACGCTGGCGTTTTTCTAGCGCGCGTATTCAAAAACACGCAGGTAGGTGTCCGCTTTCGAGGGTGAACCGGACATCGCAATTTGCTGTCGCGATGTCCGCTCGTGATCCACAGCGGTCGTGGGGCGCCATCAAAGCTTAACGGATCTTAGAGCCTGTGCACCTTTCCCGTGCGGCCCGGCGCAAAGGCTGCGAAGACGCGTCTCGGCAGGCACAAATTGGAGGAGCCGACGTGGTCAATGTCCAAGGCCGCTTCGTCTGGTACGAGTTGATGACGACAGACATGGTGGCCGCTACGGCTTTCTACACAAGCGTCGTGCGCTGGGGCACGCAGGACGCCTCGATGCCTGGTATGGCGTATACCCTGTTTACTGCCGCAGAAACCTCAGTCAGCGGACTGCTGATCCTGCCGGAGGACGCAAAGAAAGCGGGCGTCGGGCCGCGCTGGATCGGGTATGTCGGTGTCGGCGACGTGGACGCTGCGGCCGACCGGATTACGCAGCTTGGCGGAATAGTCCAGGTTCCACCGACTGATATTCCCGGCATCAGCCGCTTTTCGGTCGTTGCAGACGCGCAAACGGCAACGCTTGCGTTGATCCAGTGGCTGAGGCCTCGCCAAGAGCTGCCCGCCGCGCCGAATGCACCGGGCCGCGTCGGGTGGCACGAACTCTTGACCGCTGACTGCGATAAAGCCTTGTCCTTCTACCGCGAAATTTTTGGCTGGCAGAAGGGAATTGCCGACATCGGCGCCAGGGGCACTTATCAGCTGTTCGCGGTTGGAGGGCACACAGCCGGTGCCATCGTTACCAAGCCGGCAACGGTGCCGAGCGCCACCTGGCTTTACTATTTCAACGTTGGCGACATCGATGCGGCGGCCAATCGCGTGAAGTCTGGCGGCGGGGAAATCCTCAACGGCCCAACTGAAGCGCCTGACGGCAGTTGGATCGTGCAATGCACGGACCCGGAAGGCGCAATTTTCGCGTTGGTGGGCAAGCGGAGTTCCAACGCCGCCGGATTTCTCGAGCGCATCGCCGCGCTCGATTGAAATTAGCCGCGGTCGGGCCTGAGAAATCCCCGAAACCCATTTCGGCGTCAGATTATCGCGGGCGGCGTGTGCTGCCCCTAGCCTTGATGCGCCGCCGGAGCAGTAGGGTGCGCTCCTGCGCCGTGACCGATCGCAAATTGACCGACCGGGCCCTCGACGTGGAGTTCGGTTCCCGTCATTTTCGCGAACAGATCGATATTGACGATCCCGATTGCGCACCCGCCCAAGCCCATCCCGGTCGCCATCAGGTAAAATGTCTGAAGTGTCACCCCGACATCCTTCAGAATGAGCGCATAGGCGATGGAGCTATACTTCCAAGAAACCCGACCAAAGCGCGCAGCAAGCGTGATCAGGATCTGGGGCGGAGTAGAAGCCCCCATTGCAAACTGGGCTCCCGCCAGCATCGCTTCGAGCTCATCCCCTTTTACTCCGATAGGCGCCAGCGCATGTTCGCCGGGATCGTAATGATAAAATCCTTTGGCGAGCCCGTCGCATCGGTTGACTGCGAGGTAGAGCTCAAGTTCGTATTCCGCGCCCGCCGAGGGGTACGGTCTGACGGCGTATTCAACCAGTGGACCGGTGTCGCCTAGGTCAATCCTGCTGCTCGATGTCGAGAGCACGCGCGCGCTGCCGTCGAGAAACCGCGCAAGCTCGCTGAGCATGATAGGCCGCTTATCGTCGAAGCTTCTTGTCGAATGACGTTGCCGCAAAAGCTTTGCGACCGGCGCGGTCGTCTCGGGATCAGCCGCCGACAATTTGCGCAAATCGATTTTCTTTCCGGGCCAGCGCGGCCGCACGGCCGGCAGCGGATCAACTGCATCCACATAAGGATAAATCGCGCCCAGCGGGTTAGCGTGTCGGCCTTCCGTACTGCGCGTATGAAAAAGAAGATCATGAAAATCCCAAAGGACGAGGCTGTCGTCACCCTCGGCCGATCGCAGGTCAGCGTCGCCTGCGGCACCGAGCTTGAAAAGGATTTGGCAATCGAAAAGCAGCGCGAGAATCTGGATCCCTGGAAAGCCGTCGTGCCGGCGGAGCCCTTTGATCTGCTGCGGGGTGGAGAGCAGAACGAGCACGGTCGCAATCTTCGGATCGCTAATCTTGAATAACGCGCCGGAGCGCGGTGATTCCAGGACCATGTCGCTGCCGCGCCGTCGCATATACGCGAACCGCGATAAAGCAAGAATATCGGTTTCGCGGAGTTTCGGCGTTTGCGGCCAATAGTCGGCAAGCTGGGGTTCGATGACGGCCAGATCTTCGCCTTCTCGTGCGCGGCCGACGCGGTACTCCAATAACCCGCGCACGGCCAGTCGTCGAAGCAGGACCTCGACGTCCTTGTCGATCTTGCGACTCCCGCGGGATGTAGATTGGACGAGCGGCACGCCCACGCGCAGGCCGCGTGCGCAATCTGCTACGTCCCGGCCGTACGTACCCAAGCCGACCGAGTTGCCCTCGAAGCAGGCCGAGATTCTTCCGTCCGCGTGCGCCTCGAGCGTAACGTGAGCGCTGAGCCGGGCGAATATGTTTGCTGGTGCGGCCGGCCGCCGTCGTTTGCTTGCGGGAGTGCGCAAGATGCCCTCAGGTATGGGGATGAAACGGATTGAGCTCGTTTTCCTGGAGCGGCCGGTCACGCCAACCGAGCTTTACCGGGACATCGTAAAGACGACCCGGGGCGAAGCGGCGATAGAAATGCCGCAATCCGGGAACGACCACTCTGGCGACCGGGGCGCTAATGTCGGGACGGGTCTGATCGAGAACCAAAAAATCGAGACCTTCTCGCTCGGCCAGGCGCACGCAGGCGGCCACTTGTTCGCCCGTGTCGACGTGATCGGATTTCGAAGCCAGTCGCGGTTGAGCCGCCGAATCTTTGCGCGGCGTCAAAAAAGGGTGGTCCTGCAAACGCAGCGGAGTTGCACCGTCAAGGCTCGATTTTTCCCCGCTCCCGCCTCCCATCAAGCCGATAGACAGGAATTGATTTAGCTCGGTTAGCGCTCGCAACAACGTAATTCGAGCGTCGAAATGCGCCCCCGAGCCGAATTCGATATTTTCTCGGCCGTCTTTCATCCAGTGTGTGACCGCCACAAAGCTTGGAATGCCGAGATCGGTGGTGACATCAAGCACCCAAAGCCGGCGTCCGGTTTCCGTAAGCTGGTTTCGCAGATCGCGGATATAGGATTCATCAAATTGGTCGAGGTCCACTTCCGGCCGCTGCAAGCGATTGTACCACCAGATCGCGTATGCATCCCGCTCTACCAGCTCGAGGAAACCCTGGATGATTGCCTCCTCCAACGTATTGCCGGCGGCGCAGCCGTTGGAATCCGCCAGGAAAGCCGCGGGGCCCCGGTAAAAGAAATAAAGAAGCGTGGTCGGAAGGTATTTGAAGCGTTTTTCACGCAGCGACCAGAGTGGCGACCATTCGATCTCGGCCGAGGGATCGAAAGGAGCAGGGATTGCCTGCGCATGCTCGGATTCAGGCGGCGCGTCGTGTCGCCGGTATTGCTCGTCGCTGTAGAGTAAGACGTCGTTAGGCAGGATACCATCGCCGGATTGGAAATCAGTAAACCGTCGTTTCGCTCTGATTTCGTCACCCTGAAAAATTCCGGAATACCTCTCGATCGCCTCCATGAGCGCGCTGGCCTCGCCCTGTTCGGCGGTGCTGCCCTTGCCGAAGCTGCCGCCGCCCAGTCCGGCTCTGAGTTCATGAACCGACTCGGCCGGCGCCGAAAAATTGTGCATGGCGTAATAGTTGGTGTTCAGCGGCAAATCGGCTTGAATCCGCTCGAGCCGCGAGACCACACCGGTAAGGGCGCTCACGTGCTTGCGGAAACGGGCAACGGTGGCTTGCGACGAGGCGGTCCGGTATCCGCCGCTCGTCATTACAAGCTTACCTCCGGAGGCGACCTCGACCGGCGCCGGCGCACGCCGCGGATCGAGCAACTTCTTGCGGCCACAGGCAGGGCATTGCGGACGAGCCGCAACGTAATGTTTCACGATGGTTGAGCCCAACAGGTCCAGGCTGATGATGTGATCGCACAATTCCGTACGAAAGTCGGTGGCGATCGCTTTTGCGATCTCAAGGGCTGCGATCTCGATGCCGCTCCGCCCGAGCGGGCGCCGGGTCAACGGCGAAACGGCGACGCGGCGTGCCTCGCCGCGGCCGAGAAGCGCCCTGACCTCTCGGTTGCGTTTCATCCGATCGGCGAGACACATCCAACAAGGACTCTTGCCCGGACTGAACACCGGTCCCACCAGAGGAAAAATGCCGGAGGGTTGCACAAGGAGCCAAGGCGTATGGTCAGCCAAATGCCGGTGGTTCAATGCGGCGATTTCGTCGTCGAGATAATCGCTCACCAGCGTGACGGTCAGGTCGGCGGAACCTTTGACGAGGCGAACGCCCAACCCTTTCAGTGCGACGCCAAGTTCGGCCGCGCCGTGAACGTCGATCGATCGAATGCGTACACGACATTTCTGGAGATTTTTTTGTGCGGTCTCCGGCGGCAGGCCCAGGCTCGCCCAATAAGCTGCCACCGCACTAGCAGACGAGCGCGATTTCGAGAACGATGTAGCGGCGATCCGCCAGCCGCTTCAGGGCCTCGTGGATTTTATCGGGCGGAAAATCCTGCGCGAGCCCACGAATGTGTTCGCGAACGCTCTTTCCGCCTTTTCCGATTGCGGATGCAAGCGCACAATAAAGCCTGCCGTGCAGAAAGAATTTCCGATCCTCAGAATAGAGGCACACGACATCCGATGGCAGCACATAAACCGTAAAATTCGGCGCGAAACGGGGAACGCCATTCATTGGCGTGAGATCGTTCCCACGATCGCCGGTCGTGAGCCCGGCAGAGCGCTTGTCTCTGCGCTTGTTGCCGGCAGTGTGAATCACCATTTGAGCTGATATTCTTCGGACTCTGAGAGCGCCTCGTCTAACTTGCGCTGACGCTTCTGAATTAGTGCTTCTGCGCTGGTTGGCCGCCAACCCGTCGCGGACGCTAGCGCGTGCATCGCCGTAAGCGACCAGCCAGGTGGAACGAACCCGGCCACAACGGCCTACATCGGTTCAACGTAGCCGCAAAGTGCTTCGTCTAGCAGATGCGACAACCTCCCCACGACAAACAGCAGCCGCAGCCGCAACCGCCCCAGCAGCCGCAGCCGCCACAGCGGCAACCGCCGCAGCCCCGGCCGCACCCTCTACAGCCGCAGCCGCCGCAGCGTCCGCAGCCTCTGTAGGCCAGCTGGACGCCTGACTTGGACGTTCCTGCGTTTTCCTTGTCGAACACATAAAACGTCGCCAGACTGACGTCGGAGATTTCTTCTTCACCAAGCGTGATTTCATGGTTCAGCGCGGTCTTCTGCGTCGGGACATCCGCAGCTGGACCGCCCGTTGTTGCCGACGCTCCGCCCGCGAAGGACAAAGACAATCCTGCCGCCCCCCACACCGGTACGGATTTCATCCGACGCGTTCGCTTCGAACCTTTTCTCGCGTGCGACATCGATTCCTCCCATAACCTTCGGGCAGTTGCGGTCCCAAACGATAACATGAAAGCAGGACGCGCGATAGGCACAATAGGCCAGCCGACACCATTTGGTTTTTGTTTTGCCCGTTACTACGGAACTTTAACGCAGGTTCGACGAGCATATGACATCAAGTCCAAAAGTTGTAGGCGACCCAGAAGACTTTGTGATTGGCAAGGAATATGCTTGCTCGTCAATTTTCGCAGAGCATTCGGCCGTGAACCTGGGCCAGGAATACGGCCGTGAAAGGGCACGGTCACTCCATCGAATGCTCGGTTCGCTGCTGTTGGCTTAGATTAAGCACCGTCCAAACCCTAGGAGAGTTCCAATGTGCGCATTCTTTCGTCCACTCGCCGGCGCCTTGAGCATCGCCTGCCTTACGGCCGCGATAGTCACCCTATCCAATGGCAGCGTTCTTGCGCAGACCAAGCAGGCGCCGATGAACCAGATGGCAGCACCCCAGGCCGCGCCACCTCCCATGAAGCAGATGGCACTGACAGACAAGCAGATCGAAGGCGTAATTGCTGCGCACAAGGATATTGAAGCGATCGTCGAGAAGGCGCCGCATAATAGTGCTAAGCCGGATCCGAAGATTATCGCGCAGCTCGAAGCCGTCGCCAAAAAGAATGGTTTTGCCAGCTACGACGAATACACCGAAGTCGACGAAAACATCAGTTTGGTGCTTGGGGGCCTCGACCCTGCTACCAAAAAATATGTCGGCTCCGAAGCGGTCATCAAGGCGCAGATCGCGCAGGTCCAGGCGGACAAGAAAATGCCGGCCCCCTATAAGAAGCAGGTTCTCGCCGGCCTCAACGAGGCGTTGAATGCTCCCGAGCCGCCGATCGAGAACAAGGGCAATATCGATCTTGTCGCAAAATACTACGACAAGCTCGCCGATCTGCTGGGGCATGATCAGCAATAACCGCCAAGATGCCCGGCAAACCGCGTGAGTTTATTTATGGCCCTTAGCGGACATTCCGTTTGCCGCGGAGATGTGTCCGCTCTTGGGGTCAAAGCGGACATTGACCAGAGGTGGTTTGTCGCTTCGATCTTGAGAGGACGCGGCCTAGTTTTTCGCGCGCTCGATGTAGGAGCCGTCGGCCGTCTGCACCACGATTTTGGTGCCGGTGGTGACGAAGGGCGGCACCATGGTTCGCACGCCGTTGGACAGGACCGCCGGCTTGTACGATGACGCGGCGGTCTGGCTCTTGATGGACGGTTCGGTTTCCACCACTTCGAGCGTGGCGCGCGGCGGCAGATCGATAGCGACCGGCCGGCCCTCATGCAGGCTGATGGTGACTTCCATCTCCGGCTGGAGGTAGGCGGCCTGGTCGCCGATGATGTCGGCCGGCAGCGCCACCTGCTCGTAGCTCTCCATATTCATGAAATGGAAGCCTTCGCCGTCTTGATACATATACTGGTGCTTGCGGTCCTCGACGAAAGCGCGCTCCACCTGCTCGGTGGTCTTAAAGCGGAGCGAAAGCTTCACGCCGTCGGCGATCCGCTTTACGTCCATCTGGGTCACCGGCGTGCCCTTGCCGGGGTGGATATTCTCGGTGGCGACAATGACCCCGAGTTTGCCGTCGATTTCGACGATATTGCCTTTTCGCAATGAGCTGGCGATGACTTTCACGGTTTCCTCAATACTGGGCGGGATTCGGGCCGCACCATACCGATCCTGAGCCTGCACGCTAGATATTTTTCGTTTAACCGCGAACAAGGTTATGCTGAGCGTTCCGCCTGCCTCGCCCCTCTGGGACCCGCATATTCACGCCGACCGGCGTCCGTTCCTGCTGGCGCGCAACCGGATCGTTACGGCTTTGCGCGGGTGGTTCACGGCGCAGGGTTTCATCGAGGTGGAGACGGGGGCTTTGCAGGTCTCGCCCGGCAACGAGACCCATTTGCATGCTTTCGCCACCACGCTTTTGACCACCGACGGCTCAAAGTCGCCGCTTTATCTCCGCACCTCGCCGGAATTTGCCGCGAAGAAACTGCTCGCCGCCGGCGAGCGCCGCATCGTCGAATTCGCCAAGGTGTTCCGCAACCGCGAGCGGGGCGCGCTGCATCACCCGGAATTCACCCTGATCGAATGGTATCGCGCCAGCGAACCCTATCGTGCGCTGATGGATGATTGCGCGGCGATCCTCAAGCACGCGGCGGAGGTCGCCGGCACGGACCGGCTGACCTTCCGCGGCCGTTCGGTCGACGTGTTGGCCGCGCCGGACCGGCTGACCGTGGCGGAAGCCTTTAGCCGTTATGCCGGCATCGATCTCTTGGCGGCTTTGACCGCGGGCGAGCCGGATCGCGATGCTTTGGCTCGCGCCGCGCAGGCAAAAGGCATCCGCGTTAGTGAGGATGACTGCTGGGGCGACATTTTCAGCCGCGTGCTGGTGGAAAAGATCGAACCCAACCTCGGTATCGGCCGCACCACCATTCTCGACGAATACCCATCGATGCAGGCGGTGCTGGCACGGCCGGCCGCCGACCCGCGCGTTGCCGAGCGCTTCGAGCTTTATGCCTGCGGAGTCGAGCTCGCCAACGGCTTTGGCGAACTCACCGATCCGGCTGAGCAACGCCGCCGGCTCGAACGCGAGATGGCGAAGAAGGAGCGCATTTACCGCGAGCGCTATCCGCTGGATGAAGATTTCCTTGCCGCACTCGCCGCGATGCCGCAGGCTAGCGGCGTCGCGCTCGGCCTCGATCGTCTGGTGATGTTGGCGACAGGCGCATCGCGCATCGATCAAGTGCTATGGAATCCGCTGCCATGAATCCGCGTTCGGCGACGTTGCGCAGCGCCCGCTCACTTTGCGAGCATGGCTTTGTGCCGCGCGACAAACTCGATGCGCTGGCGGAGGTCGCTGTGCGTTATGCGGTCGCCATCACGCCGGCGGTGGCGCAACTGATCGATGACGACGATCCGCACGATCCGATCGCCCGGCAATTCGTGCCCGATGCGCGGGAGCTCGTGCAATCGCCGGAAGAAAGCAGCGATCCGATCGGCGACGACCGCTTTAGCCCGGTGGACGGCGTGGTGCATCGCTATCCCGACCGCGTGTTGTTGAAGGTGATCAATGCCTGCGCGGTTTATTGCCGCTTCTGCTTCCGCCGGGAAATGATCGGACCCGGCCGGGGAGGGCTGTCGCCGAAGGCGCTCGAAACCGCGCTCGACTACATCGACGCTCATCCGCAAATCTGGGAAGTGATCTTAAGCGGCGGCGATCCGCTGATCCTGTCGGCGCGCCAACTCAAGGACGTGGTGGCGCGGCTTGCGAGAATAGACCACGTCAAGGTAATCCGCGTGCATACGCGGGTGCCGGCGGTTGCGCCCGAGCGGATCGACGCCGCCCGCTTGCGCGCTTTGCGCGCGCGGGGCAAGGCGACCTTCGTCGTGCTGCACGTCAATCACGCGCGCGAACTGACCAAGAAAGCGCGCGCGGCCTGCGGCCGCCTGATCGACGCCGGCATTCCGATGCTGTCGCAATCGGTGCTGCTGCGCGGCGTCAACGACGATGCCAAAACGCTCGCCTTGCTGATGCGCGCGCTGGTCGAATGCCGGATCAAGCCCTACTACCTGCACCACGCCGATCTCGCGCCCGGCACGGCGCATTTGCGCACCGGCATTGCCGAGGGCCAGGAGTTGATGCGTGCGCTGCGCGGGCGTTATTCCGGCCTCTGCCAGCCGACTTATGTGCTCGATATTCCCGGCGGCTACGGCAAATCGCCGATCGGCCCGAATTATCTGGCCGACAGCGCAGTCGAAGACTTTACCGGGCGGCGGCATGTTTATCCGCCGCGCCGCTAGGTCGTTTCGCCAATCTGCTTGGGGGACGCCCGCCAGCTACGCGGCGGCATTTTCCAGCGCTGGAAAGAATACGGTCGTTTCGAATCCGTAGCCGCAGGTCTCGCACGACCAGGTATGTCGCACGGAACGCTCGCTGAGGTGCTCGGACCAGTCGGGCGCAAGCAGCCAGGCGCTGCATTGCGGGCAGATATTTTTCTCGTAAGTGACGAGCCGTCTGCGCGCAGCTTCGGTGAGCAGTGCCATGATCTCCTCCTGCCTCACCCCTCCCGTGCGCGGACTGTAGGTGCGGTCTGTGGCATCACCGTGACGCGGGCGATTCAGAACGCGGATGTTGCACAGCAGCATAATGTACACGGCGGCACACCATCGTCCGGCGGAACATCGTGCAATGTCATCGCGCTAGCAGTGCGCGCACCGGACAGCAGGCCGCAGCGGCCCACGATGCGGGTCAGGCGCGCGAAAAAATCATGGCGATCACGCCCGCACGCGCGCCGGATGCTTGCTGACGGCGGCGACGGCGGCTTGCTCGACGTCATAATCGTAAAGCCATTTGCGGAAATCGGCCGAGGCGGCGATCTCCCGATCGCGCTGCTCAAGGCTTTCATAGCGTGAATTGTAGCGAAGGCCGTTCTTGCGGGCTTCGGCCTGAATGAGGTCGGTGCGCACGCGGCGGAACGCCTGGTATTGCCGCAGCACGTCGGGGATTGCCGATGCGTCGCGGCCTTCGAGCAGGACCGCAAGCGCGACGCCATCCTCGATCGCCTGATTGGCGCCTTGTCCGAGATGCGGCAGCATTGCGTGCGCGGCGTCGCCGAGCAGCGCAAGGCGACCTTTGGTCCATGCTGCCAGCGGGCGGCGGTCGTACAAACCCCCCCAAAAGCAGGTCTCGATCTTGTCGATCAGCTCGACGACGAGCGGGTCCGATCCGGAAAACGAAACCGCGAGCTCGTCGCGATCGCCGACCGCAGACCACGATTTCGCCGTTTCGGCTTGGGTCGGGACAAAGCCGACATAATTGAGCAACTCGCCGCGCCGGACCGGAAACACCATGAAGTGCTTGCCGTCGCCCATCCAGATTTGGTGTGCGGCCTGCCGCCAGCCGGGAAGTTTCGCGCGCGCGACCAGGCCGCGATAGGCGCGCGAGCCGGAATATTCCGGCGTTGACGGCTCGACGACGTATTTCTGCAGCACCGACTGGATGCCGTCGGCGGCAACAATGACATCGGCCTTGGCGGTGCTGCCGTTGGCGAATGTCAGGCGCGCCACATCAGCGTCCTGGTCGAAGCTCGCGCAGCGATGGCCGGTGCGAACGGCGGTAGGCGGCAGGCCATCCGCCAACACCCGCAAGAGATCGGCCCGGTGCATGCCGTAGAGGCCGTTCCAGCCGTTTGAATCGGCGGTCAACACCCGGCCGACCACGCTGCCGTCCATCCGGTAATATTCCGAACCTTCGCCGACCTTGGCGCCGACGGCCGCGAGCGCAGGGCCAAGCCCCATCCGTTCCAGTTGCCGTAGACTGTTCGGGTAGATGAAGACGCCGGCGCCCACTTCGCCCAAGGCAGACGCTTGCTCGAACACCGTTACGTCGATATCGCGACGGAAGAGCGCGTTGGCGGCGGAGAGTCCCGCCTATGCCGCCGCCGACAATGGCGGCGCGAATGCGCTGATGCGGCATGGCACTCCTCACAGCGTTACGAAATTGTTAAGTCCCGCGGGCCCGCAGACGGCTTACGGTATCGAATCCTCAAGGACGCGAAAACCGGCAGAACTGTGCTGATCGTCACATCGCGCTGTGCGGGGAGAGCGTAAACCCACATCACCGAAAGAACCGAACAACGAGGTGATGCCATGAAAAAGCTTCTGACTTCTCTGGTGGCGGTTGCGGCGATAGGCGGGGCCGCCGTCGGAATGTCCAGCACAGCAGCTGAGGCGCATTGGTACGGACCACATTGGGGCTATGGCCCCGGACCGTTTATCGCCGGCGCGATTGTCGGCGGTGCGGTCGCCGCAGCGGCGACTTCGCCTTACTATTATGGACCATATGCCCCTTATTATGGCCCGGCATGCCGCTCGGTGTGGAACGGCTATACCTGGGTGCGCGGCTGCTACTGATCCGCGGCTACCGCAATAACAAAATCAAAGGGTCTGCCGATCGGCAGACCCTTTTCCGTTTGGGCATCATCGGGAGTCCGACAAAGCGTGCTCGCCCTGCGCCGATCCATTTAGCAATCCTGTGATCTCAATCACATCGTCCTGGCTGCGAGCTCTGCATGATCGCAGCGTGCAAGAAGGGGATTACGACCATGAACAAGCTCTTCGCCATAGTGGTTTTGGGTTTGGTGTTAGTGGTTGGCGCCGCGACGACCGTCGAGGTGATGACCCTATTTTCGGATTCGGCTACCGCTTGCAGCACCTCCGATTGTTGAATGCTCGCCCGCTCATGCAGCCAAAGACCGCCGACCGCACTTGGTCGCCGTCTGGCGCTTAGCCGCTCCGGACTTGGCTGGCGCGCCCTACGGGAATCGAACCCGTGTTTCCGCCGTGAAAGGGCCCTTTCCGCAAACCCGCGCAAACTCAGGCCTTTGAAAAACCCTAGTGTTCATTTATAGTTATAACCGGAGCAAACCCGCGCAAACCCGCCGGCTGCCTCCTATCTTTGGTCGATCTTTGGTCGTACGGGAGGGGTTTTTATGGCCGGAACGGTTCGCGCAGCAAAATTAGAGAGCCCTACGTCGCGCACTCGACTACGTCGGGGTCGGAAATGCCACTGGCGCACGATCGCGCCCGGCCGCACCCACCTCGGCTGGCGGCGCTGGGCCGGGAAGCGCGGGGAGGCGGGGGGCACCTGGTTTCTGCGGCGGTATATCGGCATATTCAAATCTAAGAACGGCAAAGACGTTGCGAAGTATCGTACCGAAACGCTGGGCCTGGCTGACGACGTGCGGCCCGCCAACGGCGAAACGGTCCTCGACTTTAATCAGGCGCAGGCAAACGCAAACGCTCGACTGAACTCACCGAAGCGAGGTTCGGCGAACCTGACGGTGCGCGAGGCGATGGAGAATTACAAACGGTTCAAGAAGTCAGAAGGTCAGCCGACCGACGACCTAGAATCACGGGGTAACGCGCACATTCTTCCGGCTCTGGGCGACCTAGTCGTTGCCGAGCTGACC
The DNA here is from genome assembly GCA_963845775.1 of uncultured Alphaproteobacteria bacterium. Taxonomy (GTDB): domain Bacteria; phylum Pseudomonadota; class Alphaproteobacteria; order Rhizobiales; family Xanthobacteraceae; genus BOG-931. The sequence goes on along the minus strand of CAWJTE010000008.1, from coordinate 256,999 downwards.
AGCGACCAAATCCGCAACTGGCTCTCCACTCTCGCTTCCCAGCCGGCAATGGTACGGTCCAAACGGGGCAAGCCCCAACGATACAAACCGGAGTCCGACGGTGACGAGGCGGTGCGCCGCCGCCGCTCGTCTGCGAACCGCGTGCTGACGATCCTGAAGGCTGCGCTTAATCACGCGTTCGACGAAGGACACGTCTCAACGAATAAAGCCTGGGGCCGCCGAGTAAAGCCCTTCCGAAACGTTGAAGTGGCTCGCGTGCGATATTTGAGCGTGGCCGAGGCGAAGCGGCTGATCAACGCCTCCGATCCAAATTTTCGCCGTCTCGTCCAGGCGGCGTTGCAGACCGGCGCGAGATATGGCGAGTTGATCCGGCTGGAAGTCGCGGACTTCAATCGGGACGCAGGTACGGTGGCAATCCGCCAGTCAAAGAGCGGCAAGCCGCGGCACGTGGTTTTGACCGAGGAAGGCGTTTCGTTCTTTCGGCAAGTCACCCACGGGCGACCGGGCACCGAGCCGATCTTCAAGCGCGCTGACGGCACCGCTTGGGAAAAGTCGCACCAAGGTCGGCCCATGGCGGAGGCCGTCCAGCGGGCCAAGATTGAGCCGCCGATCGGGTTTCACGGATTACGCCACACTTGGGCGAGCCTGTCGGTCATGAACGGCATGCCTTTGCTGATCGTGGCCGGCAACTTAGGGCATCTGACTAAAGACGGACAGCCACACACCCGCATGGCCGAGCGACACTACGCCCATCTGGGACCGAGCTACGTCGCCGAGGCAATCCGCGAGAAGGCACCGAAGTTCGGGTTCAAAGCGGAAAACCCCAGGGTCGTACCGCTGGAACGGACGAAGCGAGGCCGGGGAGGCGGTTGATGATTTCGGGTTTGACTCGGCGACCGTCGAACCGGCCTGAACCGGACTTGAGCGCCAGCCAGCGCAACGAGGAGCTGGTCCAGAGCGCCCTCGGTATCATTCGCCAGGAGATCGGGCGCAAGCCGCCGCAGGGCGGTGCGCCGCGCGCCCTGGCGATGATCCGCGAACCAGCCTTCAAGAGTAAGGTCGCGGAGGCGGTGGAAAAGGTGCAGGACTGGAAGGTCACCACAAAACCGGAAGAGTGGGACCGTACGCGGTACGGAGTTCTCACAGCACAGCAACGCAAGGTCGCAGCGAATATCGCGGCAGCTTTGCGCCGATTTTGCGTGGCGCTTAGGCCTCTTGATAGTGACACCGACGCGGCTTTCAAGCTTCGGCTTTGGACCGAGACCGGTGACTTTTCGATAGATTTTCCGATGGACCGCGTCGAGCTGAAGAAATGGCAGCAGCATTACCAGGGAATCGCAAACGAGAAGGTTCGGGCCGGAAGCAGCTACGACGGGCGCAAGAGCGTAGCGGTGTCTCAAGCGGCTGAGCTGCTAAAGGCAGTCGGCCTGCCGCTCGCCCAGACACGCAACGGCGCGTTCGAGCAACTGAGCGCCATTCTGTGGGGCAAGCCGGCCGCCCACTTTTTGCGTTATTTGAAAGAATTCAAAAAATTTGAGCGCGCTCGCGCAAGACTACTTTCTGAAACTGAAATCGATAGCTCAGCTCGCGGTTAGACGCGAACGAAATCGCAAAACGTTTTCGTTCGCGGCTCGGCCAGGTCTTCTCGGATTTATAAAGGCTCCAGCAAACCCAAGGAGTCCCGAGGAGCCTTTATGGAAACGGGTGCCGTCGAGCCGATTGACGATTTTTCCTACACGATCAGCCAATTTTGCACGGCCGAAAATATCTCACGTGCGACCTTCTTCAAGTTGCAACGGGCAGGCACAGGCCCCGAGCTGCTACGCATTCCACATTCCAACATTGTTCGCGTCACCGCCGCCGCGCGGAGGGCCTGGCACCTTCGCATGGAAAGCGCGGACCAGCAGGAAGCCGCCGGTCGCGAACGGCAGCGCCGTGTAGATCATGCCGCTCGCGCAGGCCGCGCCGCTGCGAAGTCGGAAGCGCACATCGCTAATCGTCGTCGGCGCGACCGCAAGAAGGACTGAGCGCAAACGCGCAAGAGCTTTCTCCGACTTTCGCGGCTGGGTCGGACAGGGCCAACACAACCTACCAGCCCAGCACAGAGAGAGAGAGAGACGATCATGACAGAACCCAAGACGGCCATGACAGTAGCGGAGCTAATCGCGATGTTCGACCCGCCGCTCGAACTCCCGCCGTTGATTAAAAGCTCTGCCGCCCTATCTCGATTGAACCCATGGTCAACACCTGACTTCTGACGCCGCTTTGGCACCCATGAGGCCAGCGCTGAACTGGATCTTGAACGAAGCAGCGTTTCACTTTTCCCTCCGCGACGACGATGTTGCTGCAAGAGCACTCTCGATAGCTGCGTGCGCCGTTGGCGACATCGACGAAGTTATTGCCAAGGAAATTCTCGAACACGCCGCACTCCTCGCCGCCTTCATAAAGGAGGAGGTGGAAGGGCTGACGCCAGCCACCCGCGCGCGGCTGGAGGTGATCCTAGGCACCGATGTCGATGATGATGGTGGTGATGGTGATGGTGCCGGTGACGACCGCCATGCCGGTGGTGCCGCCTAGCCAATGGCCCGCCCTTGAGCGATCAGGGGCGGGCTTTCTTTCACAGGAGAGACTCAAATGAACGTCTCTGACGCCCGCGCCCAGCTAGAGCAGATTGCCAGGTCTAACGACATGCCGGTGTGGCGACCGGGTGATGATGCTGATGCTGGTGTCGCCAAAGATGATGGCCGAGCGCAAGCGATGATGCCGCTGACGGCCATGACGCCGCGGAGCAACAACATGGGAGGGGCGGCCCCTCCCAGCGCCGACGCCGACGATCCGGTGGCGCTCGGCCGCGCGGCTTGGGAGCGGCGGAAGGCTGACACTACCTCCTGGGACGACTGGAAGTTGGTCGGCGCTGCAATCATGATCGGCCACGAGCAGGCGGTGGCGACCGCCGGCAGGTCGGACGGCAAGAATTACAGCCGCGAGTTCGGTCACTGGCTCCAGCTTCACGGCTTCGACGACTTCGACGCGGCCGATCGCGCGAAGCTGCTCGTTTTGATGAAGGACCTCGAACAGGTCGAGGCGTGGCGATCGACTCTGACCGAAACCGAGCGGCGGCGGCGGAATCACCCGAGTACGGTCTGGCGGGCGTGGACTTGTCGAAATCGCGGCGGACGCTGGCGGCTTCAACAAGCCGATGTCGCCGCCCACGCGCCGTCGTTGCCGTCTGCCGCCTCGCCCGCTCCCGAGGCGGCGCAAGCGACCCCCGTCGACCCGGCCGTTAAAGAAACCAAGCGCTGGTTCAACGCAGTGTATCTGCATGCAGTTGCAGTCCTGGAGGACGCCAAAATTCTTGATGGCGAAATCTCGCCAGAGCTTCGGCAGACGCTGTGCGAAAGCGTCGAGCCGAAACTACAGCCAACACTGCGAAAGGCGGGCGCGGCTCTTATCGCGATGGCGGACTTTGTGGGGCAGCTCGTCGACGAGCCAAGCGAGCAACTACGGGCAGCGGAGTGATCTTAAATGGTAACCCTTGTCCTCAAGAGAAATGTGTCGGCGCTCCTAAATTCAACGTACTTCATGCACCCATCTTGGTGGTGGGACCGAACGCACAACACGTTTGGCGGCTGCAAGTACCACACTCCGGGGTGCTTATTTTGCTATGCGGCCGAGGATGCAGGCACGCTGCAGCAGGAAGCTGGCGCAGAGCGACGGGTCGCGCTGCTTTATGACGGTGTTGTTGATCGCGTGAAGGACGGCTTCATATTCAACGGCAACCAAACCGTCCTGCCACCTTGGCACCCAGGCTGGAATATGCCGCTGGACTGGCCCGGCGCGGAGCACCCTCTGCTCGGCGTCGGCAAACCTTCTTTGATCTTCATAGCCAGCATGAGCGAGCCGTTTTTAGAGGGCCGCCCGCAAGCCATCCTCGACCGGACGTTCGGGACCGTCGCCCTATCTAAACACATTGGACAAGTTTGCACGAAGTGTCCGAGCCGGATGCTCGACTATTTTACAGCACTGGATTTACGCACCGTGCGCCGCTGGCAACCGAGATTTTGGTTGGGTTTTTCTGCTGAGCGGCAGCAGGAATTCGATTTGCGCTGGCCGTATATGCGCGGCCTCGCCAAGCTCGGTTGGACGATTTTTGTCTCCATCGCGCCGATGTTGGCGCCAGTCGCGCTGCCGCAAGACTTCCTCGCGCTTGGTGATCGAGCTTGGGTTATTTGTTCCGGCGAGCAAGGCCGCCACGACCGTTGCAGGCCCATGGACCCCGATTGGGTTCTTGCGGTGAAGCAACAATGCGGTGAAGCGCACGTGCCGCTTTTCGTCAAACAGATGGCGCGGCTGGCGCCAATTCCGCCGTACCTAATTTCGCGTCAATTTCCGACCGTCAGGCGCACTGAACGGGCCAACTATAGGAGGCCCGCGTGATGCAACTCTTTCACTACACGAGCGTCGTGAACGCCCTCCTGATCGCCATGGGCGAGGAGGGCTTGAGGCCGCGCACCGTTAAGTATGGCGCGCTCGGAGAGATGCAGAGCTTAGGACAGCCTGTGGTCTGGCTTACCAAGGAGGAAAGCAACCTACTCACGCCCGAGCACGCCGCGCACTTTGACCGGATAGGCGTCGAGCACGACGCCATCGGCGAGCCGCTGTATGGCGGTCCGGTGCGGTGTGTTGTCAACGTCGAGCGGTCGCGTCACGTCATGCGGTGGACGGAGTTTATGCGGACCACGAAAATCGGGCGTGACGTGCTTGGCGCTTATGACTTTCCGCCGGGCTCTACTCTCGGATGGTGGGTCAGCCTCAAACCTATTCCGCCAAACCGGATCTTCATCCCGCTCACACGCGAGCAGGCCATCGAGGCGTGCGAATGGCAGGTTGAAAAACACCAGACCGCGGGCGGGCGCGAGCAATTCAAGCAAGACCGCGACACTTTCGCCGCGAGCGAACCGGACACACTCTTTGTATTCCACGATCGTGAATGCCATGTCGCAACGGCAACGGACACACGGCAATGATCCGCCGCGCGTGGCCAGCGATGAGCGACTTCAGACAACTCATCGTTGTTGATGAGGGGCCGTTGTCGGCGCTTGCGATGGCGAAAGAAATTCAAGCCCACCCTATGCTGCGGGCGCACGAATCCAAATTCGTCGACGATATGATTCTGCTGACGGCGGGCAGGCGTGAGCCTAGCCCGAAGCAGGCCCGGTGGCTGGCCGCCATCTACGCGAGGCTGCGAGTATGACCAATAAACGGAGAGGGAAATGAGTAACGCCGCCTCGATCATTGCGGCACTCGGCGGCAATCCATCTTCCGGAATGTGCCGCTGCCCGGCGCACGCCGACAAGAAGACGCCGAACCTGCGGGTCAGCACAGGCGCCAACGGCAAGGTGCTGGTCCATTGTTTTGCCGGATGTACGCAGGAAGCCGTAATCGCTGCGCTGAAGGCGCGCGGGCTGTGGAGTGGCGGCCTTGGCGATACCGCGCCGAAGCGGAGCACGGAGGACTTCGAGAAAGATGACACCCAGCATCTGGCATACAAGATTCTCCACAGCGCGGCGGCAGCCAGGCGTGACCGCGGTGCGCCGACACCGGCGGCCTATCTGCGCGGGCGCGGGATCACAGTCGTACCACCGGCCGCGATGATTTTGCCGGCTCCAAACTCCGCGCACTACCTCGGCACACGTTTCCCCGCAATGGTCCTCCCGGTCACCACCGTCGATGGCGTGATTGCGGCGCACGTAACTTGGCTGACGCGTGACGCGAAAGCGAAGTGCGCGGCCCGGACGCCGCGCAAAATATACGGCCCGCTCAAAGGCGGGTATGTAATTCTGGGCGCGCTCGATGAAGACCGCCCGCTGGTCATCGGCGAGGGCATCGAAACCACGCTGGCGGCAATGGAGATTTCCGGCCTGCCCGGCATTGCTGCGCTGTCGGCGACGAACATGCCGACGATCAGACCGCCGAAGTGTGCGGAGGTCATTATCGCGGCGGACAATGATGAACCGGGGCGCAAAGCGGCGGCGCAATTGGCCGAGCGCCTTGAGTATGAAGGCCGCAATGTGCGGATCGCTACGCCCCCCGGCGAAGGTGACGATTGGAACGACCGGATCGCCGACGATGAAACGCAGGCAAAGGCTGAATGGCGCACGGCGCTTGCGGCTAGCGATCCTGACGCGCCTGCTGGTCCGATTTCCGCACTGGAGGAGGAGGAGTTTATGGGCTTAGCGTTTCCGAAACGTCAACTCTTTTTGGAGCCCTGGCTGCCCCGCGCCGGGCTCGTGATGATGCACGCACCAAGAGGCGAAGCAAAAACGTGGTTCGCGTTGGCCGTGGGTAAGGCCGTCGCCAACGGTCAGGACTTGTTGGGTTGGTCGTGCCCAAATTATGCGAAGGTGTTGTACGTCGACGGTGAATTACCGGGCGCTTCACTTCAAGATAGATTAAACAAATTCCGCCGCTCGCCACCGGAAGCGTTTCACGTGCTTTGCCGCGACACGTTCCATTTGCGCAAGCAACAAATGCCGGACCTGGGCGAAGCCGAAGGCCGCCAGGAACTCGACCGGATCATTGAGCGGTGCAAACCAGCCCTGGTCATTCTCAACTCCATTTCAACATTGGTACGCACCGGCGTCGAGAACGAGGCGGAGTCATGGGCGCCAGTGCAGGATTGGCTCTTGAAGCACCGCTGGCAAGGCCGAACCATCTTGCTGGTTCACCATGAAAACAAGACAGGAAAGCCGCGCGGCACGTCCAAAAGGGAAGACGTGCTCGACACTATGATCGGCCTGAGGAAGCAAGCCGACGACGACGGCGCGGCCGACAAGAGTGTCTTTCAGCTGACCTTTACGAAATCGCGCGATTTCTTTGGCCAGGATGCCGAGCCGTTATTGATCCGCCTGATGATCAAAGAGGATCGCGTGGAGTGGAACTCACGAGACAGTCAAAAATGCGCGAGATGAAAAAATCCGCGAGCTGCGGGAGGCGGGCTTGAAGGATTCCGACATCGCCAAAGAACTCGGCTTGTCGAAAGGGCGTATAAGCCAGCTGACGAAAAGAATGCGCGAAGAGGGCAAGGTGGTGAAGTTTCCGCCGCGCCAAGACCAACACGACAAGGTTTAATTGTTTAATTCCCGTAACCCGCGCGTCGATTAAACTTCGAACTCAAAGCACAGGCTAAGAGGGCACCGAGATAAATTTATCTCGGTGCGCATCGCCGTGAGGGTCGGCTCGATGCAGTGAAGGGGGGCGGTTTAATTGTTTAATTCCCGTAACCCGCGCGTCGATTAAACCGGGTCCCTGATTAAACTTCGTGAGGTAGTAGAAATGCGCGCCTTTATAGGCGCTTTCGTAGTTAGAAGAAAAAGTTTAGGGAGCCTTTCTTCCCTAAGGGGGTTAAACTTTAAACGCCCTCACGGCGAGTTTTCGAGCGGACGGCACTCAAGACGAATAAAGTCAGGACCGGAATAAAGTCACGGCCGAATTAAGTCAGGAGTCCTGTTACTCGCGGTTCCGGCCCGTATGTTCTGAAAACGGGAGTTAGCAAATGGACCGCGACCAACTTGAAACAAAACTCCTGACGCTGTTGATGCAAAAAGACGCACGCGAGTGGCACAAACGAATTCAAGCAACCTTGGGAAAAGAAGCAACGGACGAACCGGAAGAACACCGACAAACAACAAAAGGCCCGCGACACCAAAACGGCAAGGCGCAGGTAGCCCACCGCTAGCCACCCCCGACCGCCCCCGATAGAGAGCCAGGACGCCCCTAGAAAGCGCCAGGGGTCATTCGCCCTCCCCGAGGAGGGGTATCTAGCCCTCCCTCCCTAAACCCACCCCCCCTGGCTCGCCTAAGACCGATCCAACTCCGACCCCCAAACCTAATTTTTCCCACCACCCAAATCGGCCCAAAATCCCCCAAAAATCCACCCCCGGTTTTCCCCCCTAAATAGGCGCCGAAATAGGCCGCATTCGCCCCGGCACGGCGGAAACAAGGCCGGAGAAAACCCGCAAAAACCCAGAAAAATGGAGCTTTTTACAGGCACAAGCGTATACTAGACCAAAGATAGGCCAAAGATGGCCTCCTTTTGAGGCGGGTTCATGGAAGTCGCTTCGCCCCCTAGCCGGGCTACGTCCGGAGCCGCCTCGCCGCGCCGGGATCATCGCTCGGCGGTGACCAACGGAAAGCGGCTTCACGTCGTCGCTCCCGGCGACACAAAGTGGTCGCGGCGCTTCCGCGACGTGTTGTCGGAAATCATCAGCGACCTAGGCCACGACGGATTGTCCGAAGGCCAGCGCCAGCTCGCCCGTCGTTGCGCAACCATCGCCATCGCTTGCGAACGCATGGAAGGCGAAGCCGCAGCCGGCGCCGCAATTGACCTTGAGCAGTACGGAATGATGACCGACCAACTCGGCCGCTGCTTCGCGCGTCTCGGCGACAGCGGGCTCCGTCGCGTGCCGCGCGATGTGACTCCGTCGCTCCACGACATCATGAACGAGCATCACAGTGAGGATGCGAGCCATGAGTGATTTATTCACACTGCGAGGCGGCACCAGCGCGACTAGTGAAGCAATCTCATTGCTTGATTTCGTCAACACCTTCGCTGCCAAGACCAACAGCCTCGATTTGCCTGGCCTCCATCCTGCTGGCGCAGCGACGATCACGCATTGGCTCGACGACATGCTGGACGCTGCCGAGAAGGACGATCCAGCAGAGGTTGCGAAGTACGTACGCATGGTCACCGACAAGATCGCGTTGGAGCGACAGTGGTACGCGGAGAGCCTCCAATGACCGTCAGCATTGCGCGAGCATTTAGCGACAAACGCCTGTTCGCTGCCAGCTTAGGCAACCTCGCCAGCTGGTCTTTGTGGCTTGTTGTGTTGAAAGCCGCGTTCGGCTTGCAGCTTAGCGCCGACGAGTTGGCGCTGTTCGCTAGCGTCGCCGGTAGCCGCAAACCACCAACCGAGCGAGTACGCGAGTTGTGGTGCGTCGTCGGCAGGAGAGGCGGCAAGTCGAAAATGGCGGCGCTGATCGCGGTGTTCATTGCCTTATTCGTCAAGCATCGCCTGTCCACCGGCGAAGTTGGCATGGTGCTGATTGTCGCTGGCTCGATGGATCAGGCCACAGTCGTGTTCAACTACGTGCTTGGCATCCTGCGGGAGACGCCAGCGCTGCGGAAAGAAATCGCTTCGGTAAGGCGCCACGAGGTCACGCTGCGTAACGGCATCGTCATCGCCGTACACTCAAACAGCTTTAGAAACATCCGTGGTCGCACGCTGGTCGCGGCAATCTTTGACGAAACTGGTTTTTGGCGTGACGAGAGTAGCGCCACGCCGGATCAAGAAGTTTACAGCGCGGTGCTGCCGAGCTTAGCGACAACGAATGGAATGTTGATCGGAATATCGACGCCGTATCGCCGTATCGGACTGCTGCATCAAAAGTTCAAGGACAGCTTCGGTGAAGACGATGCCGACGTGTTGGTGGTCCAAGGCGGGACGACAACCTTCAATCCAATGTTGACCGAAGCGGCGATTGCGGCACAACGCGCCGCCAATCCCGCTGACGCCGCCGAGTGGGACGCCTCATTCCGTGACGATATTGCCAGCTTCCTCGATGATGAATTGATCAACGCGGCGGTCGAGCACGGCAGACCGCCCGAGTTGCCGCCACGCACAGGCATCTATTATCGAGCATTTTGTGATGCCTCTGGCGGTGTCGGCGCTGACGCGTACACGATTGCCATCGGGCACAAACAAGATGGCGTTTTCGTTGTTGACGTAATTCGCGGTACTAGCGGACGGTTTGATCCAGCTGAAGTCACGCGCGAGTACGCCGCGTTGCTGACTAAAGAATACCGCATTAGCACGGTGACCGGTGACAATTACGCGGCGCAGTGGGTCGCTGGTGCCTGGCAAACTTGTAACGTGAGTTACGTCAGAAGCGAGTTGCCGAAATCCTCCATCTATCTTGAAACAATTCCGCTGTTTGCTCGGCATTTGGTCCGGCTGCCCGACCATCCAAAGTTGCTGCGCGAGCTGAGATTGCTCGAAAAACACACGCACCGCTCCGGCAAGGACAGCATCGATCACGGTCGCAACGGTCATGACGATTATGCCAACGCGGTGTGCGGTGTGTTGCGTGGGCTCAGCAACCATCTTGGCTACAACTCCCGCTTCGAAGGCTTCCAGCCCGACCCCGTCGGCGCCACCAAAACCAGCAACACCTACGCGGTCGAGGAATTACGCAGCGCCATCGTAGGCGGCCTCGGTTGGCGCTCCAACGGCGGGCGGCGCTGGTCGTGACCTAAAAGGAGATAAAAACAAATGCGTACTCGCGATGAAATCGCTTTCGACGACGCCTTTGACGAAAACGGGCGTCTGAAGCCGGGCATCATAGACCGACAGGTGATCTTGCGCGTTCCATTGCGAATGATTGACTCAGCTGACTTGCCGAAGGGTCGGGACAGCGCGGTGCATCAGCCCGGCTTCATTACGGCAAGGGACGATCAAAAGGACGGCGCGCCGTCCTTTTCTATTTACGACACTTACGACGCGCAAATTTCCTCCGCGTGGGAGAATAACCCGCCGACCGGCATCGGCAGTCACGGCCTCGCCAGCGCTGGCGGAAAGCAATGCGCCACCTGCGGCGAGCGCTCTTCGTCGGATGCTAATTTCTGCGCCACCTGTGGCGAGAAATTTGAAGCGGCCACGCGCAGTGAAGTTCCTCGGCAAGAAATCTACGACCCCGCGAAGGGGGCCGTGCGCGGACAGGGCAAAGCCTACAACAAAGCGGACCACGCCAGCGTTATGGACGGGCTCTACTCTGAGCGGGACCGTGCCCTGTCGGAGCAGTGGAGAAATCCGTGAAGCAACAGAACCTCGAACAACAATGCGTAGCGGCGCTTAGCGCCGACCCGCCGCCAACGCTCGACCAGATGCTGACGTTAGTCGCAGAGCTTGAAGCCGGCATCGTTGAGGCTGACACCAACGCCGAAGTCGCCGCCAAGAAGTTTCTGGACCCAGTCGAAAGTCCCGACATCCACGCCGCCCGTGATGTCGCGGAGTCGGCTCAGGCCCGCGCGGCGAGACTGCTAACGCTGCTCCCACGCCTTCAGGGCCGCGCCCGTGAAATAAAATCAGAGGAGGACCGGCGCGAATGGACGATAGATTTTCAGCTCGCCGCCGAAAAACGCAACCTGCTCGCGAAGGAACTGGCCGCGACCTACCCGCGCGTGGTGGGCCAGTTGGTGGACCTCTTCAACAAGCTCGCGGCGAACGACGCCGAACTTTCGCAGCTTCACGGCAGCCGCCCCAGCGGGGCGAAAGGATTCTTGCGCAACGCTGAGCTGACGGCGCGCGGGCTCGAAGCTTTCTCGCGCGATCAGCCGTCCCTCACCAGGGAGCTGCGGTTACCGGACTGGGTCGAGTCCGCCAAGTTGGCTTGGCCGGCACGCGCTGTACCGGCGAGCGTGTTGTTGTCGGAAGCGGTGTCCTCGATACACGACCCACGGCGGCACAGCGGCGACTGGCACGAAGTGCTGAAGGAAGACAACGCCCGACGCATTGCCGAAGAGCAGCGGCGGATTGCTGACGAACAGCAGCACGCCGAGGAGAGCCGCCGCGCCTATGAGCGGAGTCTGCCGAGATGAGAAAGTTGCGTGCGCGGCACGCGCCCCCGGATCACACACCAGGGAAGCCGAGGGGGTGCTGTGCGCGCTGAGGCCCCTGGGCCGCTTGTTTTGTCCCTCTTGGGTGGTCCAGGGGCCCACTAAAAGTTTCCGCCGGCAGACCCGGCGGGCGCATCGGCCGTTCTTACGCGTCTCAGCGGCCGCCCGCCCAGTGCGGAGGTGGCGGGGCCCCAATAACGCCGCACAGCTCACGGCCGCGTCAATTCTCCAGCGGCGCGGTGGGCCCCCGAGCCGGCTGGGGGGTGATCCAGCGGACCCTGGCGGGCCTTGCTCTTGGCCTCCCTTGGGGTGGGGCCCGCCAGGTAATCGAGGATGTGACGTAAAATGTCTGAACCAACTATTGCGGAACTGAGAAAGAACACGGTTGCCGCGTTGGCGCTGTTGAGTGTCATCGTTGCCGCAACCGCAGTTGTAATGGTGCTGCTGTGATGTATTTGAGACAAGACGTATGTATTACTGTCCCAGGCATGGCGAGGCCCGGCGCGGCGGGGCCCGGCAGGGCCAGGCTTGGCGCGGCTAGGCACGGCGCGGCAAGGCAAGGCAAGGCAAGGAATTTTGATCTGGCTAGTGCGCGGTTATCGTCGCGCGCCTGTCGGCTCATTTTCGACAGGCCACCATTATGAGTTCCGCCGCTCGCATTGACCGACGCGCAACTCAACTTGGTGACGCGAGCCTCTCAGCTACTACCACCGCAGCGCCGAGACACATTTTTGCGCTCGATTGCTAGTCGTTTGGATGACGTTGCCCGTCCCAGCGACAGCGAAGTCGAAGCCGCAGTCAATTTTATCCTGAGCGTTGGCGGCGTCTCTATCGGCGGCTCGGTACTATTGTGCGACAGCAAGAGAGCCCGCCGTGGCTGACGATGTGAAGGCGTGAATGCTCGCCAACCTCATCATCAGCGCGGACCTGCCGCTGGCCGAGCGGCTAGCACGCGCCGCAGTTCACGAGAGTGGTCACGCTGCGGCGGCGTTGCATTTCGGGCTGCCGCTGCGTGAGGTCCTGATCCGCGAAGACGGCAGCGGCTCGACCCGCTATCACTGCCGAGGTCCGGAGATGGCGGAGGCGTCGGCGATCACAAACTTCTCTGGCGCCGAAGCCGAGCGCGACGTTTTCCTTGACTGGCACGGTGGCGACAGCCGCGACCGGTGCAACATTGACGAAATGATCGCGCAGTTCGGTCTCGATTGGGACCAGAGGCGCTTAGCCACGTTGCGTTTTGAAGCGCAGATTTTAGTCGGACGCTTACGGCCCCGCATCCAGCGCGTGGCGTGCGAGTTGGTCCGCTCGCGACACCTGACCGCGTCAGCCGTCGCAGGGGTACTGTGAGGCGGGTGTTCACCAAACAAACGGTGGCACAGTCCCGTGAAACTGCGTGATATCGGATGTTGGCACGATGTAAATGTCTTTCTCTTTGAGAAGAACCGTGTGGCGCGACATCACAATAACGACCTTCATGCCGCTCATGGCGCTGTCCTTAGTCTTGATGTCCACCGAGTTTTTCGTTTCGAGCAGTGCGCGACCGAGGTATTGGCCGAGACCTCCAGCTTCGATGAAAAACAGGATAGTCACAACCCAACTGAGCCGTTTGAAATTCACCTCTTGAGCGGAATTTATGGCTCTGAGCGTATTGGCTATTAAGGTCACAATGACGATGCCGACCACAAGCACGCTCGCGCCGAAGACCACATGGGTAATTCCTTCACCTCCATGCCACGCGCTCCATATGTCAAGAGCTAGCATAGCTACAGCAAGACTAACGACGATCATGAGAAACAATCTTCTGCTTTGCGCGCTCACGCTGGTCCACGTCATCCAGATATTTAAAAAGTTGATGAAGATGCCGAGGACTCCTGCAACCACGCCCAGCGCCAACAATCCGAACGTTAAGATGTCCGCGTACTGCACGAACCAAAGTAAATGCCAATCAAATACGAGCAAGTATGCGGTCAAGAACGTGATAGCCAAGGCGACACCCGTGACAACGGCGGCGCCCGAAATAATGACAAAGTTGTCCTTCACTAGTTGAAGAACCTCGCGCGCAGTCAAACCTGCGGGCGTATCAGACATCGCTTATACGGATGGCTGTCCGGGCCGATTTCATTTTAACGTGCCAATAGCGTCCCTAATTTCTTGTAATCGATTAAGCGCCCGTTTTGGATAAGTGTCGTCCATTTCAAGTGCAGGACTCGGATAGAGCGCAGTCAACAATTCACGCCGCATCTTGTAAAGTTCATCCCGCGATTTTTGAAGCTCCTTTGTGATCTGCCACAATAAGCTAACCGTCACCGCCATCAAGATAGCGACTAGATATTCCATTTATGCCCTCCATCGCCATGGACGGTACGAAAATAACACATGCAGCCGGGTTTCAGGGTCTCGGAAAATCCCGCGAAGTGACCCAGCTTCCATTTCTGCGCGTTAGGACTCGCGCAAGCAAAGATCAGTCGGCGGATTGTCGGGCTGCTGGGGCAGGCGTAAAATGTCGCCGGGCAAGGGCAGCACCAATGTTCTATCTGATCGTCCCTTTGGCCGTGCTCATCGGCATCATTTGGGCTTTCGTCGCCTTCCCTTCCTTCCGTGTCGTCGCCGTTGTTCTGGTCGTGTTGTGCACCGTCGCTTATTGCACCTTGAGCGAAAAAGCGGAGAAGGAGCGAAAGGAACAAGAGGCCGTCAAAGCGCAAGAGGATCAGCAAGCGCGGATCAAGTTTGAAGCCGACCAAAAAGCCTTCTGCCAAGCCGAGCAAAAGCGATGGACGATTGTGCCAGCTTCTCAGATTGAAATTCGCAATCCGTCGCTGACCCCGGAGCAATTCTACGGCAGCATCAGCAACGATTTCACGTTCGCCGCGTCCGCCAAAAATAAATCGAAATACAAAGTGACTGCGTTGCGGTTGAATGTCACCGCTCTCGATTGTCCAACGCAAGATGCGAAAGCCACGGATTGCGACATTGTGGGCCGCAGCGTCGGCACATTCGATGCGATTATTCCAGCAGGCGAAGTGCGGAAGATAGATGGAAAGTTCTCGATGCCCGGCGTCCCGAAAGCTAACGGCGTGTTCTCGCCGAGATTTGCTGTTAATGCAGTTCGCGTGCCAATCGACCAAGCCGACGACACACCCGCTAACGATGCTCTCGGAAGCTGGGGCTACAAGTGCAATTAGCGTGGCCGGTAGTGGGCACGGGCGTGAGGGTAAAGCAATGAAAACCTCAGTGGTCGTGATATTCGCTATTTTGTTTTTTGTTTTGCCTGCAAATTCGGAGTGTATATGTCAATGCGTCGATGGACGCATGCAACCGCTGTGTAGCAGTTCAATTGACCTGCCGCCCCTTTGTCCTCCAACAATTTGTCCCATAATGTCGCCGTCGATCACGCCAATAAATCCGCCAACTATCCCGCCGATTGGCACCAGCGCTTGCCGACAAGCTCGCGTGTGCGACACTTTTGGAAACTGCCAGTGGCAACAGATTTGCCGCTAGGAAGCATGGCCGCCGTCGTCCGGGCGGTACCGCTGGCCAGCGTAATACCGACGGCAAACGCAAGCAGTGAGACAGTACATGCTTTCATCTTGCGCAACCCGACGTGGTTCGAGGGGTTTGCCGGACGCTTTGAAAATACACCCTAGCGTTATTTTAGGGGAGTATGTGACTGTTGCGAGTGAGCCGCTCACCTTTATCGCCTTTGGTCGGTTAGTGATATTGTGACTGTGCTAGAGGCATGGGAGGCGGCACAATGAACATGCCACATAGTGGTGGAAAAATATTCCCGACGTTGAGTATTGCAGCGGCTACCTTGTGGTTCACGTGCAACCATGCTGCGGCAGAGATGGACGCTTCTACTTTTCTGCAGAACTACGATCGCGCCGACGCTACCGGAAGGCATCTTTACGAGCGTGTGCTGGGTGCCACAGAAAACGGCCTTTCGTGGGCCAACAGCGCGTTAAGCCACGATCATCATCAGAGGCTGTATTGCGCTCCTGGCAAGCTCGCAATCACCGACGAACAGGACGTGGATATCCTACGAAGGCACGTAAAAGAACATCCGGAACATCAAACGGCTCCGTATGGACTTGTGCTGCTACTCGCCCTCGAATTAACTTTTCCCTGCCCGAAGCAATAAATACCCATGATTTCAAACTGAGGCACTAACCCCTTTGTTCTTGGATGCGCCGACAAGTGCATTTAGCCCTTCTCAAGCAGAATCCGGCAGCTCGGCAATGTTGAGCAACGGCGATTTTCTGCCAGTGCTCGATCAGCGCAGCGGGAGCCAAGTGTCAGGGTCGCTCCACCAGCTCACCTTTGCTCTTCCTCAACTAAAGAAAGCAATGTGAAATAAATACACCGGGTATAAAATCCAACGTAAGAACTTTGTCCTGGATTTTTTTTGCCTCATCCAACGTTGTAGAAGATGGGCCCACCACAACGGCATAAAAATTATTTCCGGGATATTTGTCTGCAACAAACGCATGTAAGGTCGAATTGGCCGCATTTATCTTATTCGCTAGAGCTAAAGCGTCGCTGTGGTTTTTGAACGAACCAGCTACCACGCGGTATCCGTTGTCATCAAGACGTAAGAACTGTTTGATGCCTCCAACAATTGTAATAGCAGGGCACGACGATACAGATTCTTGTGTTTGTGCATAGGCGACCGAGATAGGCGAGAGATCGGCCAGCTTCAAAAGTCTCTTTGCGCCAGGCAATGCCTGCACGCCTATAGACGTAAAGACGGCTCCAATCAAAAATAGCGACCAACGATTTTTGGTTTTGGACTGGAAAAAATAAGCGACGACTCCGCCCACAAATGCGAAGCCGATGGTGCAAATAAGAAAAGACAAAAGCTGAATTATAGCGCCCTGAGAGTCTCCAGTTATCATTCTTTCGGTGAGGTCCGGTACGGTCGTCCCAAAGAACGGCCCGAGGGAGGCCATGCTTCCACCCGCCGCCCCACACCAGAACGGATGCACATGGAGCAAGGGATCGGGCGTAACTGTGACGGGTCTTCTTCCCATTCCTCAATCATGGCGTTTAACAGTTGCTGCCACAATTGAAGGTGACCCACTATCCATGGTGGCTTGACTAAGCACGGCCATGTTCTCAATTTGTTCTCATGATCGAAGAGGACGGCCAGCTTCACACTCTCGGGCTGATTGAGCAGCTCCGCGACCAGTGCAAGAGCCTTTGGGGCACGTCGTCCGAGCTTTATTTCCGCGTCGACAAACTGCTGGGCCAGTTAGCCAATCCCAACCTGCACGACATCCCGTCGAATTTGCAGATTCATGTCGAGCTATGGGACCGACACGACAAACATATTCGCTGGGTCCTCGCGGCAACGTCGAGCATCGTGATCGGAAGGGCCGCTTACGACGTTGCGGTGTCTATGCATCCGCAGGAGCGCGTGCTGCTGCGGCAGGGCATTCGCGTCATCCAGGAGCACGTCCCTAAGAGCGAGTGACGGTCATTTCGGTTTGCACTCTACGCCTTCCATGGAAAGAACCATGCGCAGTGCGATTGCCGCGTTCGCCGTGTCGGCGCCCAAGGCGGATTCCGTGAGCCGCGCCATGACGTATTGCCAAGTCGCCTTCGTCCGGAAGGCCGGCGGCAGGTGATGTTCGATTAGCTCGCGCACGTCGCCGTTCGTCCTGAGCGTCATGACTTTCGGGATAACGAGCGGCCGTGGCAGCGGCCGGGACCAGTCTGCACGCTTAGCCATTCCCGACGGGACCGCCGACCGGTGCGACGCGATGATGAAGGTCCGATACCTTCTCGATCAGTTCATCAAGGCGCGCCGATATCGATTTAACGAGCGGCAGCGGCGTCAGCGCCGCCAGGATCACCTGGCCGTTGCGGGCGGGCTCGCGCTCGTCGCAGTAGCGGACCGTGCCATCGGTTCGATCGAGCTTCGAGAACATGAAGTTATGACCGAGTGAATTCGGATGGCATCGCTCGGACAGCATGTCGTAATGGCCGCGGAATCCCTCAGCGCGCTTATCGAACTTGTCGACGTAGGTCTGCACGTTGATGGCTTGCGTTCCGGGGTTATCATTGATCCAGTCCGGGTCACGGCTCGCGAAGATGCCGTTTTGAGCCAGCGCATCAAGGCCGCCTAAGTCTTCCTGCTTGAGACGTAGCGTGACCTGCCACTCGAACTCGGCCATCACCGCAAACGTCTCCATGACGGCGCGGGCCGAAAGCATGCAAGATAGCGAGCATCTGTTATTCCAGGCGACCGCTGCGCCGTCCATGAGGGCGACGAGCCGATGGAGCAGCGCGTGCTGATAGGTCGCGAGCTTCCAGGCGATCTTCGAGCGCAGGAACTTGCCGGAAACGTTAATTTCGACGGCGCGCAAGGCGCTGAGGCGATCGAGCGACGCATGGAGTTCGTCGACGAGCGATCTGTCTTCGTCGGTCAGGCGATCATCCCATTCGAGGTGGGAAGGTTCTTTGAGACTCATAATAAAGACCTTAGCTCGTCTGGACCGGGGTAGGCTTGGCAATCCGCCCAGACTCCTGCAATCGGCTTGCGGAGTCCGCTCGCACGTTCTCGCGGCTAGCCCTAGGCGTGGCCTAGGTCGCGAGCCGAGCTCCTCTAGAGCCCTCCAAAGGGCGAGGGGCGGGGACCCCCTCCGATCTTTGGTCGATCTTTGGTCGGGCGTCCTTTCTGCCTAAGAAAAATCGCATAAGTCATTGAAATCATTGGCGCGCCCTACGGGAATTGAACCCGTGTTTCCGCCGTGAAAGGGCGGCGTCCTGGACCGCTAGACGAAGGGCGCGGGCCCGCGCAAATGGCGCGGCTGCGAAGGGCGCGACATATAAAGAGGAATAAACAGGGCGGCAAGCAACGCCCGCCGATCGCACTCACCAATGCCCGGTATTGGGCATGGATTTCCAGGGCTCCTTGGGCGGCAACGCCGCTCCCTTCTGCAACAGTTCGATCGACTGCTTATCCGGCGAGCGCACGAACGCCATTACGCCGTCGCGCGGCGGCCGATTGATCGTGACGCCGGCCTGCATCAGTTTTTCGCAAGTGGCGTAGATGTCGTCGACCTCGTAGGCGAGATGGCCGAAATAGCGGGCCTCGCCGTAATCCTCGTTGCCTTCCCAGTTATAGGTCAGCTCGACTAGCGGCGCTTCGCGGCCCTTCGGTCCGTCGGCGATCAATTCGCCGTCGGTGGGCGCCGCCAGGAACACCAGCGTGAACTTGCCCTTGTCGTCGACGCGCCGGCGGGTCTCCTTCAGTCCGAGCTTATTGCAGTAGAAGTCGAGCGCGGCGTCGAGATCGCGAACGCGCAGCATTGTGTGCAGATACCGCATGATGCACCCTGGATGGTGTTGGATTACAGCCGGTCCTTGAGGCTCGCCTAAGCTATGTATGACAAGAGTGCGAGGGTAGGAAGCATGGCCGCGGCCGACCTCGCGGGCGACGTGACGCAACTCAAGGCAATGGTCGAAGAGGCAGGGGCGATCCTGCCCTTTACCGGGGCCGGCATCTCGACCGAGTGCGGCATCCCGGACTTCCGCTCGCCCGGCGGGATCTGGACCAAGAACCGGCCCATTCCTTTCGACGAGTTTCTGGCGAGTCAGGAGGCGCGCAATGAATCGTGGCGCCGCCGGTTCGCGATGGGAGACGAATTCGGCCAAGCCAAGCCGGGCCGTGGGCATAGGGCGCTGGCCAGCCTCTACCGCGCGGGCAAGGTGCAGGCCGTAGTGACCCAGAACATCGACAACCTGCATCAAACCTCTGGCATCGCTTCCGAACATGTCGTCGAACTGCACGGCAACACCACCTATGCCCGGTGCCTCGATTGTGAGCAGCGCTACGAAATTTCCTGGGTGCGCGCTCGCATGGAAGCCGGCAACGGGTGTGCGCCCGACTGCACGGCCTGCGGCGGCCATATCAAGACCGCGACGATCTCCTTTGGACAAGCGATGCCGGATTCCGCAATGCGGCAGGCGGAGGCGCTGACATTATCGTGCGACCTGTTCCTGGCGATCGGCTCCTCGCTCGTGGTCTGGCCTGCGGCCGGATTTCCCTTGATGGCCAAGCGCAACGGCGCCCGGCTGATCATTGTCAACCGCGAGCCGACCGACTTCGACGACATCGCCGACCTGGTTGTCCGTGGCGACATCGGTACAGTACTCGAATTGTTCGTCGATGATGCGTCATCCACCGATGTTCACAGGCTGTGACTCTTTTAGCCGTGTGTTGCATTTTTGTGCTTTTCCATCGGACCGCCGGTGTTATCTTCGGTTCCACAGATTTGTGATGCGCCCGCGCGGGGCGCCAGCACAGAAGCGGCGGCGGCCACGGCGTCATGGCGTCGGACGGTATCGAGCAAAAATCAACCGGGCTTGGCCTCGGACCCGCCGTCGAGCTCAGTGATGAGTTGGCGGCGAACGTCATTGAGGTGTCCGGCGTCATCAAATGGTTCGATGTCGCCAAGGGTTACGGCTTCATCGTGCCCGACAACGGCATGGCCGACGTGCTGCTACATGTCACCTGTCTACGGCGCGACGGCTATCAGACCGCTTATGAAGGCGCGCGCGTCGTGTGCGAAGTACTGCCACGGCCCAAGGGCCTGCAGGCCTTCCGAGTGCTTTCGATGGACGAATCGACGGCGATCCATCCGGCGCAGATGCCGCCGCCGCGAACCCATGTTACCGTCACCCCGACAAGCGGCCTCGAACGGGCGCAGGTGAAATGGTTCAATCGGCTTCGTGGCTTCGGCTTCCTTACGCGCGGGGAGGGAACGCCAGATATCTTCGTGCATATGGAAACTTTGCGCCGGTTCGGCATCGCCGAGCTGCGGCCGGGCCAGTTCGTCCTGGTCCGCTTTGGACCGGGCCCGAAGGGCCTGATGGCCGCCGAAGTGCGCCCGGAAAGCGGACCGCTCGGCCCCGCCTCGCACTAGCCCGCCCCTTCGCCGCCCTTCTTTCCGCTGTTGATCGTCCGGCGCGGTTCGCCGCGGCGGTTCTTTTGGCCGTTTGCGTTGCCGCACCGGCGTTCGCCGCCGGCGAAGCGACGCTTGAGATCGTCACCAAGGACGGCGTGCGCGCCTTCACCGTCGAGCTCGCCGCCAATGATGCCGAGCGCGAACGCGGCCTGATGTTCCGCAAGAAGTTGCCGGAAGGCCGCGGCATGCTGTTCGACTTCAAGGAAGAGCGGCCGGTCGCGTTCTGGATGCACAACACTTACATCCCGCTCGACATGATCTTCATCCGCGCCGATGGACACATCCTCAGCATCGCCGAGAACACCAAGCCGCTGTCGGATGCGCTGGTCCCATCGGGCGGTCCGGTGCGCTCCGTGCTTGAGGTGATCGGCGGCACCGCGCGCAAGCTTGGCATCGCCCCGGGCGACCAGGTGGAGAGCCCGGCCTTGCGGGACCACTAGACCCTGATCCGATCAAGCGGATCGCGGTCAGATTCTCGCTGGAGCATGATCTTTTCGGAAAACCGGTATCCACTTTTCCGGATCATGCTCTAGTGCGTCCAGGCTTCGCGGCGCGGATACGCGAAATTATCGGAATACGAAATGCGCTGCCGAGCCGGCGGTTTGCTCTCGAATACCTGATAGGGGATGCCTTCGCGCTCGCAAAAGGCAACCGCTTCTTCCTTGCTGTCGAAGTGCAAGTGGACTTCCTGCTTCATGTCGCTGGAACTCGTCCAGCCCATCAGCGGCTCGATATTGCGCGGCTGCTCCGGCTCGTAGTCGAGCACCCATTCCTTGGCTTTGGCTTGGCCGGACTGCATCGCCGTGCGGGCCGGCCGATAAATGCGGGCAGTCATGAGGCTAATTTTCCGATGATAGTTCCGACAAAGCGCAGCGAAGTGGGATGGTCGGGGCAGCAGGATTTGAACCTGCGACCTTCTGCTCCCAAAGCAGACGCGCTACCAGGCTACGCTATGCCCCGCCGGTCGCGCCGTTGGATACACTTTTCGGCGCTGCACGGCAACCGCGCGGCTCGCCTTAAGCCCTCGGCGGTTCGGCGCCGAGTTGACGGCCTTGCGAAGCGGCGCGCTGGCGCAGCAGCGACAAAAAACGGTCCTCAGGCATCGGCTGGCCGAGCAAAAATCCCTGTCCGTAATCGCAGCCCATGCTGACCAGCGCGAGCGCTTCGGAGGCCTTTTCGATGCCGACGCCGACCGCAATGCTGCCGAAACCGTGCGCCAGGTCGATCACGGTCTTGCACAGCGGCGCGTTGACCTTGTCGGTGCCGCAATCGGCGACGAAAGTGCGGGCGAGCTTGAGCTCGGCAAACGGCAACTCCTTGACCTGCGCCAGCGAGGAATAGCCGCGGCCGAAATCGTCGATTGCCAGATAAACATCGAGCGGCCGAAGTTTTTTGGTGATTTCGCTGGCAAGGGTAAGTTCGGTGACGATCTGCTCTTCCAGCACGTCGATAATGACGCCCGGCCACTTCTCGTATTGCGGACGATAGGTCTGCACGATGTCGGCGACAGCGATCTTGACCAGCGCGCTGACCGGAATGTTGACCGCGAGGCGCAGATGGACGCCGAGCCGCGCGAAACTGAGGTTGGCTTTAAGTCCGCATCGAGCGCCAGCTGGGAGAGCGTGATGAGGTCTCCTTCTTTGGCGCCCGGCATGAACGCGCTGGGCAGAAGCACGCCGTTTTGCGGATGGCGTGCGCGCGTGTACGCCTCGACGCCGACCAGCTGTTTTTTTCGCAAGTCTATCTTCGGCTGATACCAGAACTCGATCCAATTTTGGCGCAACGCTTCTTGCAGTTCGATGCGGGTGGCTAGGCAGGCGGGTGGCCGAGCCTGAAATCATGCAAAATTGTCAGGACGGCGCTGGTCTCGAACGGCTTCTTGAGCGACGCGCAGCATCTGCAGCCGCTGCTGCTGGCCGATGCTTTTGACGTGTTCGAGCACGGCCGAACCGCGGCCGCTCATCAATTGGACGTAGCCGCTATAATTTCTTCTTGCCGAGCGCCACCACGCATTCGATCGCGTCGGTGGATTCCAGTGCGATGTTTAGGAATACGAGGTCGGGCGCGCGGCGGGCGATTGCGGCGCGGAAACTCTGCGTTATCGGCGAATTCCTCGGTGTCCAGTCCGGCCCCATGCAGAACCAGCGAAAGGAAATGCCGGATACTGTCGTCGGCGTCGAAGATGTAGCAAACCGGCGTACGGGTAGCGCCGTCACGCTCGACGGGCTCATGGGTCGTCGTTTCGGGGGCTGCCGTTTCCGGTTGCGCCGCTGTTGTACTCATGGCTGGACGTGACAGGCACGCAATCTTTAAACGAAAATATTAATCGGCGGTTTCGACCGGCGGCCGCGGCAGTCGTGGCTGACATGCGGTTGGGTCAGCCGTCGGCGTGTAGCGTCCTGCCGTTGGCTGTCACCGGCCTGGCATCGATCAGCACGAAAGCCATGATGCAAGGGCGGTCGCCGCGGTTCGCCCAGTTATGGATGGGTGCCGTGTTGTACCAGCACGTCGCCCGCCTTCAGATGTACCTCGCGGCCATCGTCGAGTTGCATGTCGATCTCGCCGGCGATGACCACCGCGTAATCGATTGAATCAGTGGGATGCATGCGCGGGGCGGCGCCCGGGCTGAACTCGATCACGCGGAATACCGTGCCGTTCGGATGCGAAGTGCTGACCTTGCGCCTCCCACCGTCATCCGCGCTCGAATTGTTGGCCGGGAATCCCTCGGTCGACCAAATCACGCTCGCCGATATGCCGGGGCGAGACGCCACCACGTTGTTGTTGTTTCATCGATCGCAATGACGGCGCGCCCGCGCGCGTCATGCCCGGTCACGACCCGGCGCACCTGCAAAGTCATGTCGCACCTCTTCCTTGTGGCAAACGCGGAAGCATTGCACAGGACCGGGCCCCACACGAAGTCGTGAGCGGCTCGTGCTTGGCCGTGGCGGCAATTGTGATTGGCGTTCCACGGGCATTCTGCCCTACACGTCGCCCGATCCGATACCGAACGTCCCGGAGAGACCGCCGATGAAAATCCTGCGCACCCTGTTCGCAATCCCGCTTGTCGTCCTGGCCGTAACGGCGGCCGGCGCCGCCGAGCCGGCGGTATCGATCCCGGCGCCGGCGACCGACATGTCCGCGCCGGCAGGCGCCGGCTCGCAGACCGTGGTGTTGGCGGGCGGCTGCTTCTGGGGCGTGCAAGGCGTTTTCGAGCACGCCAAAGGGGTCACCCGCGCCGTGTCCGGGTATTCCGGTGGCAAGAAAGATACGGCGCATTACGAGATGGTCGGCACGGAACGGACCGGCCACGCCGAGTTGGTCGCGGTGACCTTCGACCCGAAGCAGATTTCCTACGGCAAGATTTTGCAGATTTATTTTTCAGTCGCGCACAATCCGACCGAGTTGAATTACCAAGGCCCCGATCGCGGGCCTTCGTATCGCTCGGCTATCTTCTATGCCAATGAAGATCAGAAGCGCGTCGCCGAGGCCTATATCGCCCAGCTCGATAAGGCCCATGTTTTTCCAAGCCCGATCGTGACCAGGCTTGAGCCGCTCACCGGCTTCTATCCGGCGGAGGATTATCATCAGGACTTTTTGGTGTTGCACCCGTCCTATCCCTACATCGTGTTCAACGACCTGCCCAAGGTGGACAATCTGAAAAAGTTGTTTGCGGACTACTATCGCGACATGCCGGTCACCGTGATGGCCTCGAGCAAGCCCACTCAGTAATTTGCGCCGCTGAATGTCCTTCACCACTGGGCCGGTCGGACGCAGCCCACGCGGCCAGCCTCTATAGCCAGCGACCCCGCCTTTTAGTATCGTCGGTTGCATAAGATGGATCGTCGCTGAAGCGATCCGCTGGCAGGGGCTACCAAGGGGAGATACGCCATGGCTACGGTAACGACATACGTGCCGCTTCCGCAGGCCGAACACAGCGCGCAATTGCGCAAAGCGGTGATCGCCTCGACCATCGGTACGGCGATCGAGTGGTACGACTTTTTCCTTTACGGCACTGCCGCAGGCCTCGTTTTCGGCAAGCTCTATTTCCCCAACCAGGATCCGCTGTCGGCCACGCTTCTGTCCTTCGGGACTTATTTCATCGGTTTCGCCGCGCGCCCGGTCGGTGCCGCGATCTTCGGCCATTACGGCGACCGTATCGGCCGCAAGGCGACGCTGATCGCCACGCTTTTATTTATGGGTATTGCGACGTTCCTGGTCGCTTTCGTGCCGACCTACGCGTCGATTGGCATCTGGGGCGCGGTGATCCTGACCGTCCTTCGGGCGCTGCAGGGCATCGGTGTCGGCGGCGAGTGGGGCGGCTCTGTGCTGCTGGCGATGGAATGGGCGCGCACGCACGGCCAGCGCGGGCTGGTCGCCTCGTGGCCGCAATTCGGCGTGCCGTGCGGGCTGCTTTTGTCAACCGCTGCCGTCACCGCGTTCAGCGCCCTGTCCGGCGATCAGTTCATCGTTTGGGGCTGGCGCATCCCGTTCGCGCTTTCAATCGTACTGGTCGGGATCGGGCTCTGGATTCGGCTCGGCATCCTCGAGACCCCGGTGTTCCAGAAGCTGTTGGACGAAGACAAGGTCGAAAAGGCCCCGATCCTCGAGGTGATCAAGAAGCAGCCGAAAGAAATCATCCTTTCCGCACTGCTGCGCATGTCCGAACAGGCGCCGTTCTACATCTTCACCGCTTTCGTCTTCTCCTACACCGTCGGCACGTTGAAGATGGAACGCAACTTTATCCTGGGCGCGGTGATGGTGGCTGCGCTCGTTTCCTTCATCACCATTCCGCTCTCCGGCCACATCTCCGACCGGATCGGGCGCCGCAACATGTACCTGATCGGCGTCGTATTGATGGGCCTCTACGGATTCCTGTATTTCGGCATGATCGGGTCGTTGATCCCGTCGGCGGTGTTCATCGCCATCGTGATCTCGCTCATCCCGCATGACATCCAGTACGGGCCGCAGGCGGCGCTGATCGCGAAATCGTTCACGCCGCGTCTGCGCTACAGCGGGGCCTCGCTCGGCTATCAACTGGCGTCCATCATCGCCGGCGGTCCCGCGCCGCTGATCGCGACCGCGTTGTTTGCCACCTACAAAACGGGATACGCAGTCGCCATCTACATCGCCGCCTGTGCGGTTATCAGCCTGGTAGCGGCGTCGTTCATGCCGGATTACACCGGCAAGGATATTTCGGCCGAGTACGACGCCTGACGAACTCTCTTCGGCACTGCGAGGAGCAAGGCAGCGAAGCAGTCCGGCTCTAGTAACGCATCAGCCCGGATTGCTTTTGTTGCGCCCGTAATGGCGAGCCGAAATCGAGAAGGCGTGGACGGCGCCCCGGCGGCCCGGCCATTTTACCCTCAGCTCTGGCTTCTGGTGTTGGTCGCTATGGCGATCGGCATCGCACTCGGCCAATTTTACCCGGAAATCGGCGTCCGCATGGCGCCGCTCGGCGACGCCTTTATCAAGGCGATTCGCGTGCTGATCGCGCCGATCATCTTCTGCACGGTCGTGCACGGCATTGCCAACATGGCGAGCATGGCAAAAGTCGTCCGCGTCGCGCTCAAGGCGCTAATCTATTTCGAGGTGCTGACCACGGTCGCGCTGGTCGTCGGGTTGGTGGCGGTCAATCTATTCCAGCCCGGCGCCGGCATGAACGTTGACCTCTCGCACGTCGACACCTCGAGCGTGGCGGCTTACCTCGAACCAACTCACCACCGCACCACGACGCAATTTCTGCTCGCGATCATTCCCAATACCTTCATCGGGGCGTTCAGCGAAGGCAACGTGCTGCAGGTTCTCTACGTCTCGGTGCTATGCGGCTTCGCCTTGAGTGCGCTTGGCGATACCGGCAAGCCGCTCACCGATCTCATCGAAGTCGCCTCGCGCATGTTCTTTCGCATCGTCGCCATCGTCATGTGGGCGGCGCCGATCGGCGCGTTCGGCGCGATTGCGTTCACCGTCGGTAAATTCGGCACCGGCTCGTTGGTTTCACTCGGCAAGCTCATCGTCACCTTTTACACCACCTGCATCATTTTCATTTTCTTGATCCTTTGGCCAATTGCACATTCATGCGGTGTGAGCCTGTTGCGCTTCATTCGCTACATCCGCGAGGAACTTTTGATTGTGATCGCGACCACATCGTCAGAAACCGTCTTGCCGCGGATGATTGCCAAGCTCGAGGCATTGGGCTGCGAGGAGAGCGTGGTCGGGCTGGTGATCCCGACCGGCTATTCGTTCAATCTTGACGGCACCTGCCTTTACCTTGCGACCGTGGCGGTGTTTTTGGCACAAGCCACCAATACGCCGTTGTCGATCGAACAACAGATCGGGTTGTTGGCGGTGCTGCTCGTCGCATCGAAGGGCGCCGCCGAAGTCGCCGGCGCGGCGTTCATTGTACTGACGGCGACGCTGGCCGCGGTCGGAACGATCCCGGTCGAAAGCGTCGCGCTGATCCTCGGTGTGCACCGCCTCCTGTCGCAGGCATTGACGCCGACCAATCTGATCGGCAACGGCATCGCCACCCTCGTCATCGCCCGCTGGGAGCGGGCGCTCGACGAGCGGCGCATGAAGGAAATGCTCGGCGGCAAGATGAAATAAAAAATCGGCCGCGCTTTTGGCGCGGCCGATCTGTCTTATGCTCTGTTGACGCTTGTTAGTCGTAGCTCTTCTTGCACGGCGGATTTTCACGGCCCGGCGGAACGAACTTGTCGAACGCCGCCTTGGAGAATCCGAGCCGTTCCTGCACGTTGGGAATGGTCTTCACGACCTTGCTGATCAGGTCGCCATTGTCGGCCTTGACGACTTCGGTGACGAAGTTGGTGCCGATCGCCTGGCGGTTCTCGTCCAGCGTGATCTTTCCGTTCGGTGCGTCGAGCACGATCTTGCCCAAGGCTTCGCGGAACTTCGCGTTATTGTTGGACAGGTCGCCCTTGACCTCGTCGAGCGCCCTAAACATGGCGTCGCCCGAATTGTAGTAGTTGATGGCGAGCAGCGACGGGCTGGCGAAAGCGTTCTTATAGTAGCCAGTCTTCGCGTGCGCCTGGTAGGCCTTCACGAACGCCTGCCATTTCGGGTTCGGGTCGTTGTCGGCCATGCCGCTGGCGGCGATCGTGCCGATTAGCGCTTCCTTGGCCTTGCCCTTCGACGACAGCACGGTCTGGTCGACCATGATCGAGCCGCCGAGCAGATGGGCGTGGCCGCCGGCCTGCTGGTACTGGTTGAGGAAGTTCACCGCGTCGGCGCCGCCGAGGCCGAGATAGATGGCATCGACGTCATCGGGCAGAGACGAAATAACCGATGCGAAGTCCTTCGTGCCAAGCGGCACCCAGAACCGCTTGGTGATCTCGCCGCCGGCCTTACAATATTCGACCACCAGCCCCATCACCTGCGTGTAGACGAAGGAGTAATCTTCGCCGACCGTGGCGATCTTCTTGTAGTGCTTGACGTTGTAGGCGTAGTCGCCGAGGCCGGCTTGCCACTGCGCGCCGTCCATGTTGGTGCGGTAGAAAGTCGGCGACGGCGTGACACCGGCGGACGGATCGCCATACGTCGTTTCCAGCGCGCCGGACGCCGCGTTCATGACCGTGATCCGCGGTTGGGTCTTCGAATAATCGCGGACCGCGATGCCTTCGGAACCCGAAAGCGGCGAGATCAGGATGTCGACCTTGTCCTGCTCAACCAGTTTTTTCACCGCGCGAATTGCCGAATCCGGACTGGCGTCCGTGGCGCCGACGATGGTCTCGATTTCCTTGCCGCCGGCTTTGCCGCCGTGCGCTTCGACCGCGAGATCATAGCCACGCATGCCGTCCTCACCGAGGACGGTGTACGTGCCTTCGAGTGTCGCGGTAACGCCCACTTTAAGTTTGTCGGCGGCGTTGGCCGATCCAGTTGCGACGAAAGCAGCAAATCCGGCCGCGGTCGCCAATAGCAAGCCCTTGCGCATGAGGTTCCCTCCTGATGACGAGCGCCGTGCGACAGCGCTCCTTTTTGAACCGGCCGATTTCGCTTGCGCGTTGTGTCGGGGATGACAGTCGCCCCCGCTTTCGGCCGAACAGAAATCGTAGCAGCGGCGGGGCCGCTGCGACAAGATGCGCAGGGGGCAAAGCCGGCCGCGAAGCCGTGTCTAGCAGTCTGATTCTTGGACTTCCTGCAGGGGTGCCACGACCTGAACAGGCGGAGAGCGGCCCGCCAGGCCCACTTGTCAATCCGAGCCGGCCGGCGTTTAATCCAGCAAATAAAACAACGATATGCGTTGTGGGAGGGGGCGGCTCATGAGTACGGCGCTTGCCGTCTGTCATGGCTCGTTTGGCCGGGTGACTGTCTATCGGCTCGATAAGCCGATGCGCACCCATGCCCACCGCGAAGGGCATTTGACATTTTTGTTGAATGGGCCGCCGGCCGTTGTGACGATTGACGAAATTCCGCATCTGGTCGATCAGGGCGCGGGAGTGGCGATTAATCCCTGGCAGCCGCACTCTTTTCAGCCAACATCCGCCGATCAGCCTTCGGTCTATCTGGTCGCCTATATCTGCGATCGCTGGCTCGATAGCGACCAGGAAGGGCGCGGTAGCCTCCGTTTCGGCGGCAATGCGATCCGGGTCGGGACGACGCTACGTTCGATCTGCGCAAGCCTCGCGCATGTGCTGGTGACCAACGCCAGTTACCGGATCGTCAATCGTTATTTGAATCAACTCTTTGACGCCAGTTTTGAGGAATCCTGGCGAGGCATCCGGAAACCCGATTTGCGGCGACGGCGGGAAGCTCCAATCGATTTTCGGGTGCGCAAATCGCTGCGTATCTTGGACGACGGACTTGCGCAGGGCATCGAGCTCGACGCGGTGGCACGCGACGCGGGGCTCTCGCGGCCGCATTTCTTCAAGCTTTTCAGGGAGAACACGGGTGTCACGCCCGCGCTTTATGCCAATACCATGCGGATCGAGCGCGCACTCGACCGCCTGGTGAGCTCACCGAACTCGATCACCGACATCGGCTACGAACTCGGCTTCACCTCGCAGAGCCACTTTACCCATTTCTTTTCGTCGCATGTAGGGATAGCGCCCACGCAGTACCGGACTATCGCCCGGGTCGTCAGCGAATAATCCGCGAAAATCAGACTAGCGAGCATGCCGAGACGTCGCCGCTCAGGTAGTTTTTCCTGCGGAGGAACGAGAGAGTGGCGACCACGTTCGGCAATGAAGGGCCGGCCGAAGGTGCCCGGCGCGACGCGCTTGGGCGCTGGATCGGCCGTCATCCGGTGGGCGCACTGGTCCTCGCCGTGGTCGTGGTCTTCGCGCTCTGGCTCGTGCTGGCGCCCTGGCCGTCGGGCTTCGAGGAAGTATTTGGAAAAAAGCGCCTGTTCGTCAACGCTCTCTTCAATGGCATCACGCTCGGCGGGCTTTATTTCCTCGTCGCCACTGGCTTCACGCTGATCTTCGGCCTGATGCGCAACGTCAATCTCGCGCATGGCTCGCTCTACTTGTTCGGCGGTTACATGGGCTATGAGGCCACGCAGTGGGCCGATTCATGGCTGTTTAGCTACGTCATCGCATTTATTTCTTGCGCCATTGTCGGCATTGCAATGCAGTTCTTCATCTTCCGCCGCATGGAGGGTCAGGATCTGCGGCAAACGCTTGTGACGCTCGGGCTTTCCATCGTCTTTTCCGATTTGATGGTCTGGGTCTGGGGTGGTAACGCCATTCAGATCGACACGCCTGATTATTTGTTAGGGCCCACGCCGACTCCCATCGTCGTGGCGATCAAGTCAAGCGGCGAAGCGGTATTCCTGCAATATCCGCGCGTGCGGCTAGTCATCTTCCTCGCCGCGGCGGTCATCGGTATCGGCATGTGGCTTGCGCTGCATCGCACGCGTATCGGCGTGATGATCCGCGCGGGCGTCGACGATCGCGACATGCTCTCGGTGCTAGGTTATCGGGTGCAGCTTTTGTTTGTTCTTGTGTTCGCGTTCGGGGCCGGATTGGCCGGCATGGCGGGTATCGTCGGCGGCACGTTTCAATCGATTTCGCTCGGCGAGGACTCGCACTTTCTGCTGGCCTCGTTGCAGGTGGTCATCGTCGGGGGGATGGGATCGATCCCCGGCGCGGCACTTGGCGCCATTATTATTGGCTGTGCCGAACAGGTCGGCCAAACTTATTTCCAGAACTACGCGACCGTTCTGACCTTCGTGATCATGGTCATCGTGCTCGCCATTCGTCCGCAAGGGCTGTTGGGGAGACGCTGATGGCGCTGGCACAACTCACCGATTCCCCGTCGCTCGGCGAGGTGCAGCGCACTGATACGTTGTCGCGCTGGGTCTCGCAGCACGCGGCAATTTTGCTGCTCGGCGTGGTGCTGCTGATCCTGCCCGCGGTCGCTAGCGATTTCATCTTCGTTCAGGTGGTCGGATGGGCGATGATCCTCGGCATCATCGCCCTGTCGCTCATGTTCCTGGCCGGGTATGGCGGCATGGTCAGCCTTGCGCAAATGACCGTGGCCGGCGTTTCCGGTTACATGATTACGGTCTTTGGAGTGAGCTCGCTGCCGGCGATCAGTCTGTTTTGGCCGTGGTGGGTAGCAGCCCCCATCGCCATCGCCATCGCCGTCGCCTTCGGGACACTGACGGGGCTGCTCTCGTCGCGTACCGAAGGCATCTACACGATCATGATCACGCTGGCGATTGCCGCGGCGTTCTTCTATCTCACCTTGCAGAATTGGCCGATCTTCAACGGTTTTGCCGGTTTTACTACCATCCCAGCGCCGGTCGCTTTCGGCATCAACTGGAAGCACCCGATGCCGCTTTACTATCTGATCCTGTTCTTCGCCGCGCTCAGCTATGTCGCCGTCGTCTATATTTCACGGTCGCCCTTCGGCCTCGCGCTGCAAGGCGTCCGAGACAATCCGCGCCGCATGGAAGCGATCGGCTACAACGTCACCGCCCACCGCGTCGCTGCCTACGCCTTCGCGGCGCTGATCGCCTCCATCGGCGGCATCCTGATGGTGTGGCTCAACAATCAAATCTCGCCCGGCTCGAATGGGATCGAGGCGTCGATCGATCTTCTGATCATTGCCGTTGTTGGCGGACTTGGTCACCCAATCGGCGCTTTTGTCGGCGCCATTATCTACGTCGTTCTGCGCACGTTTGCGCTCGATTCACTGGTCGCAATTGGGCTCGACGGCCGCCGGTTCCAGACCCTGATCGGGCTTTGTTTTCTCGGCATAGTTTTATTTTCGCCGGACGGCGTGATCGGGTTATGGCGGCGCTGGATGGCCCGCGCCCGCGCGACCGGCGGCAGGAGCGGCTCGTGAGTTCGATCGCCGAACGCTTAGCAGCCGCCGGCACCGGCAACGCGATCGAATTGCGCGGTGTCAGCCGCACCTTTGGCGCACTCGCTGCTCTGAGCGACATTACGCTCAATGTGCGGCCGGGGGAGCGCCGTGCCGTGCTCGGATCGAACGGCGCCGGCAAGACGACTTTGCTCAATTGTGTCACCGGCGACTTTCCGCCGACCGCCGGGACCGTGCGTTTCTTCGGCGAGGACGTCACCGTGCTGCCGCCCCACGAGCGCATTCGCCGGGGATTGCGCCGCACTTACCAGATCTCGCTGCTGTTCCAACGTCTCACCGTGCGCGAGAACGTCTATCTCGCCTGCCGTGGCGTCTCGCGCGGCCGCTTTTCGTTCATCCGCACGCGCGCCAGCGATGCCATCATGCAATCGGTCAGCGACCTGATTTCGCTTGCGCATTTGGAGGCGGTAGCCGATCGGCTGGTCGGTGAGTTAGCGCACGGCCAGCAGCGCCAGCTTGAGATCGCGCTGGCGCTCGCTGGCGCGCCGCGCTTCATTCTGTTCGATGAGCCCGCCGCCGGCCTGTCACCGAACGAGCGCGGCGACCTCGTTGCCATCCTGACCGCGCTGCCCGCCCATATCGGCTACATCATTATCGAACACGACATGGATGTGGCGCTGCGCGTCGTTGAAAGCGTCACCATGATGCACAACGGCCGCATCTTCAAGGAAGGCTCGCCGAGCGAAATCGAGGCCGATCCTGAGGTGCAGGAGTTGTATCTGGGGGGCGGCCATGGTTGAGCGTCGCCCGCCGGATCTGCTCGAAATCAGGGGACTGAACGTCTTCTATGGCCGCAGCCACGCGCTGCAAGGCGTCGACTTGAAGCTCGAGCAAGGGGTGCTTTCACTGGTCGGCCGCAACGGCATGGGCAAGACGACGTTGTGCAACGCGATCGTCGGCTTGATCCCGGTGGCCAGCGGCTCGATCCGCTTCATGGGCGAGGAGCTGGTCGGGCGCACGCCGGCCGAGATCGCGCGGCTCGGTATCGGTTACGTACCGCAGGGTCGGCGATTGTGGCCGTCGCTCACGGTCGACGAGCATTTGCAGCTCGCATCCGGCGGCAATCGGGCGAACTGGACCATTCCGCGCATCTACGAAGCATTCCCGCGGCTTGCCGAGCGGCGCACGAATTGCGGTAACCAGCTTTCCGGCGGCGAGCAGCAGATGCTCGCCATTGCGCGGGCGTTCCTGCTCAACCCGCGTCTGCTCATCATGGATGAGCCGACCGAAGGCCTGGCCCCGGTGATCGTCCAAAGAGTCGAGGAAATTCTGCTCAATCTCGGCGCGGAAGGCGACATTGGCGTCTTTGTCGTCGAGCAGAATATCGGGGTCGCTACCGCGGTCGCCGAAAAAGTGGCGATCATGATCAACGGCCGGGTCAACCGGATCATGGAGGCCGCGCGTCTCGAATCCGATCGCGACCTGCAACAACGCCTCCTGGGGGTCGGCCAGCACGGTGCGGAGGAGCCGCTCGAAAATACTGACGAGGCGCCGGAGCCGCAGGGCGAGCGGCGCGTCGCCAAGCCTCGCGGTCCGATCAGGGTCTACAATTCCAATCCAGTATTGCCGACGCGCTGGTCGCAACCGGTGCCGTCGGCCCAAATCGAAACCAGCGCGCGCACCCGCACCACGGCGCCCGAGCCGGTGGCGATCGCGTCTGCGCCGGCCGTCGAGTTGCGGCCGATCCATCGCGGCGGCGTGGCGCCGGTCATTGTCGCCGGTACGCTCGACACCAAAGGCGACGAGCTTCGCTTCATCCGCGATCAGATTGCCGGCGCCGGCGTACGTGTTTTGCTGGTCGATCTATCAACGTCCGGCAAGCCGTCGCCCGCGGATGTGCCGCCGCACCATGTTGCCGCTTATTTCCGCGGCGGGCCGAATGCCGTCTTCACTGGCGACCGCGGCGGTGCAATCACCGCCATGGCGCAAGCCTTCGAAGCTTGGATCAAGCGGCAGGAGCCGGTCGGCGGGCTGATTTCGGCGGGCGGATCGGGCGCGAGCTCGCTGGTCGCTCCCGCCATGCGCGCCTTGCCGATCGGCGTGCCCAAAGTGCTCATTTCCTCCGTGGCCTCGGGCAATGTCGCGCCCTACGTCGGGCCGTCCGACATCATGATGCTTTACTCGGTGACCGACGTCGCCGGGCTTAACTCGGTGTCGCGGCAGATACTGGCCAACGGCGCCGCTGCAATCGTCGGTATGGTGAAAGCGCGCCCGGCAAGCGGCGAGCGCGAGCTGGCGAGGCGCGGCACTGGCAAGCCCGCGATCGGTCTCACCATGTTCGGCGTCACGACGCCGTGCGTCGACGCCATTGTCGATGCGTTGGAAGACGATTTCGAGTGCCTGGTTTTTCACGCCACCGGCGTCGGCGGGCAATCGATGGAGAAGCTCGTCGATTCCGGCGCGCTCTCGGGCGTCATCGACATCACCACAACGGAAGTATGCGATCTCCTGCTCGGCGGCGTATTGCCGGCGACCGAAGATCGCTTCGGCGCAATCGCGCGCACGCGTATCCCGTATATTGGCTCGTGCGGCGCGCTCGACATGGTGAATTTCGGGCCGATGGAGACCGTGCCCGAGCGCTACCGCGGCCGCGCGCTGCAAGTCCACAATCCAACCGTGACGCTGATGCGTACGACTCCGGAGGAGAATACGCGTATCGGGCGTTGGATCGGCGAGCGACTCAATCGGATGGATGGGCCGGTGCGCTTCTTTCTGCCGGAAGGCGGCGTCTCCGCACTCGACGCGCCGGGGCGCCCATTCTCGGATCCGAACGCAGATTTTGAATTGTTTCGCGCGCTCGAAGGTACCGTGCGGCAGACCGCCACGCGCAGGCTGGTCCGCATGCCGGAGCACATTAACGATCCGCGCTTTTCCGACGCGGTCGTCGCCGAGTTCCGCCGGCTGTTCGGCGGGCGGCTCACGCGCCGCCGGGTGAGGGGATAACGATGGCCCGCATCCCGTGCTCCGACATCCTGGCCCGCTTCCGCGCCATGAAAGAGCGCGGCGAGCCGATCATTGGCGCCGGCGCCGGCACGGGTATCTCGGCCAAGGGCGAGGAGAAGGGCGGCGCCGACCTGATCGTGATCTACAATTCCGGCCGCTACCGCATGGCCGGACGCGGCTCGCTTGCGGGCATGATGCCGTTCGGCGACGCCAACGGCATTGTCGTCGACATGGCGCGCGAAGTGCTGCCGGTGGTTTCCAATACGCCAGTG
Source organism: uncultured Alphaproteobacteria bacterium (assembly GCA_963845775.1). GTDB lineage: Bacteria > Pseudomonadota > Alphaproteobacteria > Rhizobiales > Xanthobacteraceae > BOG-931. Next base: position 221,795 of record CAWJTE010000008.1, on the reverse strand, counting down.
CTTGCCGGCGTCTGCGGCACCGATCCGTTCCGCCAGATGGATGTTTTTCTCGACGAGATCGCGCGGCTTGGCTTCAGCGGCGTGCAGAATTTCCCGACCGTCGGCCTGATCGATGGCCGCTTCCGCGTCGGGCTTGAGGAAACCGGCATGGGCTACGAGCGCGAGGTTGAGATGATCGCCAAAGCGCGCGCGCATGATTTGTTGACTACGCCTTACGTTTTCGACCCGTCGGAAGCGGCCGCCATGGCGCGCGCCGGTGCGGACATCCTGGTTTGCCATTTCGGTCTGACCGTCGGCGGCTCGATCGGGGCTTCCACCGCGCCGCGGCTGGAGGATTGCCCGGGATTGACCGACGCCATGGCGGAAGCCGCATTCGCGGTGAACCGCGACGTCTTTATTTTGGTGCATGGCGGCCCGATCGCCGAGCCGGCCGACGCCGAATATGTGCTGGCGCGCACCCGCCACTGCCACGGTTTTTACGGCGCCTCGTCGATGGAGCGGCTGCCGGTCGAGCGCGCGCTCCATGCGCAAGTTGCAAAATTCAAAGCGATCAAGAAAGTGCAACCAACTAAAGAAGCGGCCCGCGTCGGACCCGATGGTCGGCGGGCAGGGAGGGAGTAAATAAGATGTCCGTCGCCATCCTCGGCAGCCTGATCATCTGGCTGATCGTCGCGGTCATCGTCATCGCGATCGTCGTTTATTTCATGAATTGGCTCTATCGCCGGTCCTCGAAGGAGCTGTCCTTCGTACGTACCGGTCTGTTCGGCGAAAAGGTGGTCATCAACCGGGGCGCCTTCGTCCTTCCCTTCATTCATGAGGTGACTCCGGTCAACATGAACGTCCTGCGCATGCAGGTCGTGCGCAACCGCGAGGATGCGCTGATCACCAAGGACCGCATGCGCATCGATATCGAGTTCGAGTTCTACGTCCGTGTGCCGCCGACGCGCGAAGCGGTGACCACCGCTGCCGCCACGCTCGGCCGTCGCACCATGAATGTCGCCGAGCTTGATGCGCTGCTGTCCGGCAAGCTGGTGTCTGCCCTGCGCTCGGTCGCCTCCGAAATGACCATGGAGGAGATGCACGAACATCGCGGCGACTACGTCAATCGCGTGAAGGAAACCGCGCACGAAGGCCTTAAGCAGAACGGCCTGGAACTGGAATTGGTGGCGATCACCGACCTCGATCAGACCGACCTCGAATTTTTCAATCCGTCGAACCGCTTCGACGCGGAAGGCTTGACTAAGCTGATCGAAGACATCGAGTTGCGGCGCAAGTTACGCAACGACATCGAGCAGGACTCGATGATCCTGATCCGCAGCCGCAATTTGGAAGCGGAGAAACAAGCGCTCGAAATCGACCGCGAAAGCGAAACCGCCCGCCTCAATCAGGAGCGCGACATCGAAGTGCGGCGTGCGGTACAGCGCGCCGAATTGGCGCGCGAGCGTTCGCTGCGCGATACCGAGGCCGAGCAGGCGCAGATTGCGGCCCGTGAGGAAGTTGAGAAAACCCGCATTTCCCATGAGCGGGCGCTGGCCGAGGCGCGCATTACCTCCGAGCGCGACATCCGCGAGCGCGAGATCGAACGCGGCCGCCTGGTCGACGAGGCCGAAATCGCCGCCCGCGAGCGGGTCGAACGCGCCCGCATTGCGCAGGAAGGCGTCATTACCGACGCGCGCATCGCCCGCCAGGAGGAAGACCAGCGGCGCGAGATCGAGCGGGTTCGCGCGATAGAGCAAGCCGAAATCGCCGCTCGCGAGGAGACCGAAAAGGCGCGCATCCAGCAGGAACTCGCCGTTGCCGTCGCCCGCATTGCCAAGGACGAAGAGAACCGCCGGCTCGAGATCGAGCGTGCCAGCAACCTGGAACAGGCTGAGATTGCGGCCCGCGAAACCACTGAGCGCGCACGTATCGCGCAGGAGCGCGTCGTTACGGAGGAGCGCATCGCGCTGGAAGAGGAAATTCGTCGCCGCGAGATCACTCGCAATCGCGCCATCGACGAGGAGGAAATCGCGGCCGCGAAGGCGACCGAAGCGGCCCGCATTGCGCGCGAAAAGGCGCTTGCCGCCGAGCGCATCGCTTCCGAGCTTGCCACCCGTACGCTGGAGATCGAACGCAACCGCTCGCTGGAGGAGACCGATATCGCCGCGCGCGAAATCATGGCGGCGGCGCGTATCCAGCAGGAGGAGCGCGTCCGCGCTCTCGACATCGCGCGCAACCGGGCGATCGAGGAAGCCGAGATCGCGTCGCGCGAGGCCGTCGAGGCGCAACGCATCGTACAGGAGAGAAAAATCGCGGTCGAGCGGATCGCCGCCGAGGAGGAAACCAGGAACCGCGAGATCGCGCGCATCAAGGTCGTCGAGGAAGCGGAAATCGCCGCCCGTGAATTGACCGAGGCCGCGCGCATCGAGCTCGACCGAAAGCTCGCTGCCGACCGCATCGCGGCCGAGCAGCAGACCCGCGGCCTGGAAATCGCCCGCAACGAGGCAATCGAAGCCGCCGAGATCGCGTCGCGTCAGGTGGTCGAAACCGTGCGCATCGCCGAAGATCGCAAGATCGCCGTCGAACGGATCGCCCGCGATGAGGAAGTGCGGACGCTGGAAATAGCCCGTAATCGCGCCGTCGATACCGCCGAAATTGCCGCCCGCGAAATGGTGGAAGCGAGCCGCATCGCCCAAGAGAAGAAGGTTGCGGCCGACCGCATCGCCGCCGAGCAGTCGACCCGGGCGCTCGAAATCGCCCGCGAAGAGGCAATCGAGGACGCCGAGATCCGGCGGCGCGAGGCGGTTGAGGCCGCGCGGATCGCCACCGAACTTGCGCTCGAACGCGAGCGGATCGAATCGTCGAAGACCCGCGACGTCCTCGACGTCGAACGCCGCAAGGTCATCGAGATCGCCGAACAGGAGCGTTCGATCGAGATCGCGGCCAAGCTCACCGAGCGTGCCGACGCCGATCGCAAGGTGAAGGAAGCCGACATCGTCGCCGCGCAGCAGGTCGGCCGTACCGACGTGGTGCGCGAGCAGACGATCGAGCTTGCCCGGCTTGAGCGCCGGCGTGCGATCGAACAGTTCGAGGTCGCCCGCGGCCAGGCGTTGCAGGAAGCCGAGATCGCCGCCCGCGAGGAAATCGAGCGGGCGCGGATCGCTTCGGAACGCGGCATCGACGAAGCGCGCATCTTGCGCGATCGCGAGCTGCGGCAGCTTGAAATCGCCCGCGAAACCGCGGTCGAGAACGCCCGTATGGAGAGCGCCATCGAAATTGCCCGTAAGTCGCGTGAGCAGTCGGTGGCGCAAGCCGATGCCGAAGGCGCGCGCGCACAGGCGGTCGAGGCCGAGGAGCGGGTCAAGACCGTGCGCGAAAGCGAAGCGGCGCGACGCCGGCGTCAGGTCGAGGTGCTGATCGCCGAGAAGGAGGCCGAGGAAGTACGCATTGCCGCGGCGGCCGAGCAGGTGCGTGCGGCGGTCGAAGCCGAATCGCAGCGGGCATTCAACGAAGCGGAAAATGTGCTTTCCGATGCGTCGCGTGCATCGATCTTCCGCCGCCGGCTGTTGGAGCGCATCGAGGGCATCGTGCGCGAGAGCGTCAAGCCGATGGAGAAAATCGAGGGCATCCGTATCCTGCAGGTCGACGGACTCGGCGGTGGCGGCGGCCGCGACGGCAGCGGCCGCAGCGCTACCGACGAGGTGATCGATTCGGCCCTGCGCTACCGCGTGCAGGCGCCGATGATCGATCAGATTCTCGCTGAGATCGGCATCGAAGGTGGCAGTCTTGCGCGCATGCCGGGCCTTATCCGCGAGGCGCGCGATATGCAGGGCATCCGCAAGGAGACCGCGAAAAAGCCGCCGGAAGAAGGCGGCGGCGGAGGCAGCGGAGGCGGATCGTCCGGGTAGTCCGGCGCGGCCTTAACGGCAACGGAGGAAAGCAACCGCATGGCTCGGGTCTATGTGTCGAGCGTCATCAACGGCCGCTCCGATCGCGTCTGGGCGCGCGTGCGCGATTTCAATGGTCTCCCGTCGTGGCATCCGGGGATCGCGGAAAGCCGCATCGAGAACGGCGAGCCCTCGGACAAGATCGGCTGCGTGCGCGACTTTCGGCTGCGCAACGGCGACCGCATCCGCGAAAAACTGCTCGGGCTCTCCGACTTCGACCTGTTCTGCACCTACTCGATCCTGGAATTGCCGATGGGCGTCGAGAACTACGCGGCGACGTTGCGGCTCACGCCGATCACCGACGGCGAGCGGACCTTCGTCGAGTGGACGGCGGAGTTCGACTGTGCTCCTGAGCGCGAGGCCGAATTGGTCTCGAATATCGGGGGTGGTGTGTTTCAGGGCGGCTTTGACGCGCTCAAACGGCAGTTCGGAGGGTAGGGCGGTGATCCGCATTGTGCGCTCCACCATCATCGATGCGCCAACCGACCGGGTATGGGCGCTGCTTCGCGATTTTAACGGCCACGACCGTTGGCATCCGGCGGTCGGCAAAAGCAGCATCGAGCGCGGTCAAAGCTCCGACAAGGTCGGTTGCGTGCGCCACTTCTTTCTGCGCGACGGCGCCGAATTGCGCGAGCAGCTGTTGACGCTGTCCGACCTTGAGCAGACCTTCAGCTATTGCCTGATCGATACCCCGGTTCCGCTGTTCAATTACGTCGCCCATGTCCGGCTGGCGCCGGTCACCGATGGCGACCGCACGTTCTGGGATTGGCGATGCTCGTTCACCACCCGCAAGGGCGAGGAAGCGGAAATGACCCGCATGGTCAGCGAAGACATTTACGAAGCGGGTTTCGAAGCGATCCGCGCGCAGCTTGCCGGTTCTTCGGGATTGGAGGGCCGGGCGTGACCATTACTATAAAGACCTTCGACCGCCTGGCCGACGCGGCAAACGCGCTTTCGAGCGAGCGCGGCGCGCATTTCTTCGGCGGCGGCACGCTGATTATGCGCGCGATCAACGAGGCCGATCCGTCGGTGCAGACCGTCATCCGTTCGACCGATCCGAGTTTGCAGCAAATTTCAGTTTCGTCCAGCAGCGTCGAGCTTGGCGCTGGCGTCACCATGGCGGCGATCCTCGCCGAGCGCGAGCTTGCCTTCCTACATCCGGTCGCGCGCGCGGTCGGCGGACCGGCGGTGCGCGAAGCGGCGACCGCAGGCGGTAATCTGTTTGCGCCGAGCCCCTACGGGGACTTCGCCGCGGCTCTGCTCGCGCTTGACGCGATCGTGCTGTTCGCCGGCGGGTTCGGCCAGCGCGAGCTTCCGCTGGAGGAGTTTCTCAGCCGCCGCGACCGCAATACGTCGCTGGTTTCATCGGTTGCGTTCCGCCGCCCCGCCGCCGATGCGTTTCGCTTTCACAAGGTGACCCGCGTCCACCCCAAGGGCATCTCGGTGCTTTCGATCTCCGCCCAGCTGCCGGTCGCGAGCGGCCGCGTTACCGGCGCGCGCATTGCCTATGGCGCAATGGGGCAAACGCCGGTTCGCGCCAAAGCGGCCGAACGCGCGCTTGAAGGCCGTTCCCTCGATGCTGCCGGTATTGCGCCGGCGCTCGCCGTGGCTGCCGACGGAGCGTCGCCCGTCGACGACGCCATCGCCAGCGCCTGGTGGCGGCGCGAGATCCTTCCGGTTTATCTGCGCCGGCTGTTGCTTGGCGCGGCACATACATGAGGAGTTGATGAAGACCCCAATCCAGTTTCATCTCAACGGCGAAGCGGTCGCCGCCTTCGTTGAAAGCGGCGCCAACCTCCTCGACGCGCTGCGCGAGACGGTTGGCGATCTTTCGGTGAAAGGCGGCTGCTGGCAGGGAACATGCGGCACCTGCACGGTGCTGATCGACGGCGTGCCGCGAGTTTCCTGTGTGACGCTTGCCGAAGCCTGCGCCGGCAAATCGGTCGAAACCGTCGCCGGTTTGCGCCGGGGCGCCGACCTGCACCCGCTGCAGCACGCGTTCATGGAGCGATTTGCCGCCCAATGCGGCTATTGCACGCCGGGCATGCTGATGGCGGCCAAGGCTCTGCTCGATCGCAATCCCAATCCGACGCGCGTCGATGTCATCGACGCGCTGTGCGGCAACATCTGCCGCTGCACCGGCTACGAGCCGATCATCCAGGCGGTGATGGATGTCGCCAACAGCGACAACCGTCGCCGCGCCTGAAGGACCACGCTATGCTGGAATTCCGCAAAGACATTTTCGCTGACGAACGCGACGACAACCTGATCGAGGTCGGCCAGCCGACAGCGCGTCAGGACATTCTCGGCCACGTCACTGGCACCTCGCCCTATTACGACGATCACCGTTTCGCGAATTTGCTGCACTTGAAAATCTTGCGCAGCCCGCACGCGCATGCCCGCATCCGCTCGATCGACGATTTCGCTGCAGCGCGCGCGCCCGGCGTCAAGCGGATCATTCGTGCGGCCGACGTGCCGGTCAATCTCAATACGCTGTTGAGCCTGATCCAGTTCGGCAAGGACGACGAGCCTTCGCTCGCATCCGATGTCGTGCGCTACAAGGGTGAGCCGATCCTCGGCATCGTCGCGACCTCGGAGCGCGCCGCGCTCGAAGCGCTGGCGCTGGTGCGCGTCTCTTACGATCAACTCCCGGCGGTGTTTGACGTCGAGGAAGCGCTCAAGCCGGGCGCGCCGTCGGTCAACGCCACCTATCCGAAAAACACTTTTGAATACTACGGGAAATACGATCACCAGAAGCTTCGCTTCGGCGACGTCGAAGCGGGATTTCAAGCAGGCCGATATCGTGCTCGAAGACCGCTACCAGATGTCGCCGATCGAGCATGCGCCGACCGAGACCAACGGCTCGATCACCGTGCCCGATACCAACGGCCGCTACATCGTCTACACCTCCACGCAGGCCTTGTTCTTCTCGCTCGACACCTCGGCCAAGATCAACGCCATGCAATCAAACCAGCTGCATTTTATCGGCGGCACGGTCGGCGGCGGCTTCGGTGGCAAGGTCGACACCTTGACCGAGCCGCTTTGCATTCTGGCGGCGCGGCTGACCGGCGCGCCGATGCGCTACCGGCTGGGCCGGCACGAGGAAATGCAGTTCGGCTCGCCGCGCGGTGCCGAGCGTATCTACGTCAAGGACGGCCTCACCAAGGACGGCAGGATTGTCGCCCGTTCGGTGCGCGCGTACTTCGACTCCGGCGCCTATACCCGGCTGTCGAGCTACGCCGGGGTCAAATGCGCCGCGCACATTCCGGGACCGTACACCATTCCGAATGTGCACGCCGACGTCTATTGCGTGTTCACCAACCGGACGCCGGCGACCGCGATGCGCGGCTTCGGCGTCACCGCGCTCGACTTTGCGCTCGAATGCCACATCGATAAGGGCGCCGTTGCGGTCGGCATGGATCCGCTGGAATTCCGCATGCTGAATATTTATCGCGACGGCGATATGAAAGCGCACCGGCGCGAAGCGAAAAACTGCGCGCTGATCGAATGCGCGCAGGTTGCCGCCGAAAAGGCCAACTGGCCGTTGCGTGACGAATTCCGCCGGATGTCGTCGCGGCAGGGTGGCTCGCACGAGCGCGCCGGGGTTGCGGATCGCTCCCGCACGCCGCAACTGGCACCGGCGGGCAAACCCGCGCCGGCCAGCGCTCCCGATCGTGCGCGGGCGCCCAGCGCCACGCCACCTTCGCCGGTGCCGCAGCGCGTCGCTTACGAACGGCCGGCGCCGGCTGCGCCGGCGGGGACCGCGCCGCCTCCACCACCGCGCAGCGCGCCGCCACCGCAGCCGGCATCGCCGGCTGGCTCGACCCACGGAGCTCCGCGCTTCTCATCCGTCTTCGGCACCAGAAGGCGCTGATCATGGCTAAGCATCGCGGGCGCGGCGTCGCCACCATCAATTATCCGATCGGCATGAATCTCGGCGGCGACCCGAGCCAGGCGCTGGTTCATTCCAATCCGACCGGCAAATTCACCGTTGCGCTGTCGTCGATCGACCTCGGCCAGGGAATGAAATCGGTCACCCGGCAGATTTGCGCGGAGACGTTGGGCGTGCCGGTCGAGGACGTTTATGTCGATACCGCTGATTCCGATACCGGGCCGCATTGCATGGGCTCGTTTGCTTCGCGCGGCACGCATCGTGTCGGCAACGCGGTCATGACGGCTGCGCGCGAGGCGCGCGCGGTCATGCTGGAGGCCGCGGCCGAGGAGCTTGAGGTCGATCCCGGCGACCTGGAGACCGATGGCAAAGGCTCGATTCGGGTGAAGGGTGCACCGCATCGCTCGATCTCGGTGCGCGACGTCGCCATCGCGGCGCAATTCCGCCAGGGCAAGACAATCGCGGGCCGCGGCATTTTCCTAGTCCCGTTGTCCGACGTCGATCCGGAAACCGGCGAGATGTCGCCGGCGACCTGCTATGCGCATGCCTGTTTGATCGCCGAAGTCGAGGTCGACGACGAAACCGGCGAAGTCGCCGTGTTGAAAATGACCAGCGCCTACGAGATCGGGCGTGCGATCAATCCCAAGCTGGTAGAGCAGCAATTGGTCGGCGGCTCGTGGATGGGAATGAGTCACGCTTTATATGAAACGCCGGAGCCGTATTACCCGGACACCCGCGACGGAGCGCGCGATTACAACGAATATCTGATGCCGGGCCCGGGCGACATTTGCCCGCACGACATCGTCGTGCTGGAGCGTCCCGCGCCCGACGGTCCGTTCGGCGCCAAGGGGCCGGGCGAGATGTGCGCCAATCCGGTGCTGCCGGCGGTCGCCAATGCGGTGTTCAACGCGGTCGGCGTGCGCATCAACGAATTGCCGATCACGCCAGAGAAAATTCTGCGCGCGCTTAAGGAGCGCGGCGGCGCGGGCGCGCAGGCACGCGCACGGTAACGACGCATGGCGGTCCGGCACAAGATTGTTGGAATCGACAGCCCCCGCAGCCTCGAAGAGGCGCTGCGGGCCGCCTATTACCTCGCCGACGAGGAGCTTTCCACCGCCGCTTACCTCGCGCTCGCGCTCGGCAAGCCGTTGTTGCTCGAAGGCGCGCCCGGCGTCGGCAAGACCGAAGCCGCCAAGGCGATTGCCGGCGTGCTCGGGCGGCAGCTTCTCCGGCTGCAATGCTATGAAGGCATCGACGCCGCGGCCGCGCTTTACGAATGGAATTTTCCGCGCCAGATGCTGGCGCTCCGCCAGGAAAGCGAAGCCGGCGGCCCTATCGACATCTACCGCGATGAATTCCTGATCGAACGGCCGATGCTCGCCTGCCTGCGGCGGCCGCAGGAGACCATGTTGCTGATCGACGAAATCGACCGCTCCGACCACGAATTCGAAGCCTTCTTGCTCGAATTTTTGTCCGACTTCCAGATTTCAATACCCGAACGCGGCGCCATTCGCGCCTACGAACGGCCGGTCGTGATCCTGACCTCAAACCGCACGCGCGAGCTGCACGAAGCGTTGCGCCGCCGCTGCGTCTACCACTGGATCGACTATCCCGCGCCCGAGCGAGAAATGCGCATCATTATGATGCGCGCGTCCGGCGTCAGCGAGCGTGCCGCGCGCGCCGTGGTCGCCGCAGTCGGACGTTTGCGCCGAGAGCCACTCGCCAAGCTTCCGGGGATCGCCGAAGCGGTCGAATGGGCGGAGGCGGCGTCGTTGCTCAATGAGCAGGGTACGCGCTGGCCGGAAGCGTTCAAGCGCTCGCTTGGCGTCGTGCTCAAGGACGAGGATGACCTCGTCCATATCGCGCCGAAGATCGACGCTATCCTGGCGGAGGCGCAGGCATGAACGATCTGACGCGTCCGATCGCGCACTTCATCGAATTTTCCGCGCTGCTGCGCCGCGCAGGCTTCGCCGTCGCGCCCGAGCAGACCATGGCCTGGCTTGCTTCGATCGAACTCCTTGGGCCGAATAGCGTCGATGATATCCGCCGCGCCGGGCACGCGATGCTCGCGCCTCCGCCGGAGCGCTTGGCCGATTTCGACGCGCTGTTCGACGCGCATTTTCTCGGCGCGCAAAGCATCGTGCCGGAAGCGGCGCCGAGCGAGGATGAGCCGATGCGCGCGGCCGAGGATTCCGCGGTCGGCCCGGAGCCGCTGTTCGGCGACGAGACCCGCGAATCCGGTGCGCAAGCGACCGCCGCCGAGCGGCTCACCGCCCGTCGGCTGACGCCGGGCGGTGAGGGCGAGACATTGCGCCGCTTCGCCCGCGAATTGCCGAGCCGCGTGCCGCGCCGGCGGGGTTACCGCTGGCGCTCGGGGCGAGGCGGTACCGCGACTGACGCGCGCCGCATGTTTCGCGACGCCATGCGCAATGCCGGCGAGTTCATTCATCTGCGTCGTCGCCGGCGCCGGCTGCGCCAGCGCCGTATCGTGGTGCTGATCGATGTTTCCGGCTCGATGAAGGAACGCACGCAGGCGCATCTGGCCTTTGCGCACGCGCTGACGCGCGCCGCGGCGTCGGTCGAGGTCTTCACCATGGGAACACGGCTGACGCGCATTTCGCGGCCGCTGCGGCTGCGCAACCGCGAGCAGGCGCTCGCCACCGCCTCGCTCCTGGTCGCCGACTGGGATGGCGGTACGCGCATCGGCGACGCGCTCAACGCCTTTCTGGCAGTTCCACGTTACGCGGCGCTGGCGCGCAGCGCGGCGCTGATCGTGCTTTCCGACGGGCTCGAACGCGGCGACCCGACGGCCATGGCGGATGCGGTTGCGCGGCTGGCGCGGCTTGCCTGGCGGATCGTCTGGCTCAGCCCGCTCGCCGCCGATCCCGGTTTCGAAGCCCGTACCGCCGGGCTGGTGGCGGCGCGGCCATTCCTCGACAAGCTCGGCGATGGCGGCTCGATCGATGCCATCTGCGACAGCGTGCTCGATCTGGCGAGCGAGGCCGCATGACGCCGATTATCGACGCGCATCATCATATCTGGCGGCGAAAGGACCTGCCGTGGCTCGATGGGCCGATGCAGCCGCGCATCTTCGGGCCGTACGAGGGGATCCGGCGCGATTATCCGATCGGCGAATTCTTGTCCGACATCGCCGGCAACGACGTCACCAAATCCGTCTACGTACAGGCGAATTGGGCCAAGCATCGTTTCGAGGACGAAGTGGCTTATGTGCAACATGCCGCCGACGAGACCGGCTACCCGCAGGCGATCGTCGGCTATGCGGATTTTCTCGTGCCGGACGTGCGTCAGCAGCTCGACCGGCTGGCCAAATATCGCGGCGTGCGGGGTTTGCGCATGCAACTGCAATGGCATGAGAACGCGCAATATCGCTTCGCCTCCGGACCCAATCTGGCGCGCGATCCCACGTTACAGAAAAATGTCGCGCGGCTCGCCGAATACGGCTGGAGCTTCGATCTTCAGGTCTTTACCGGGCAGATGGACGGCGCGGCCGAACTCGCCAACAGCGCACCGATGGTGACATTCATTCTGCAACACGCCGGCATGCTGGAGGATTTGTCGCCTTCCGGTTGGGATAAATGGCGCGCCGGCATGCGCAAGCTCGCGGCCTGTCCGAATGTGGTGTCGAAGCTCTCTGCGCTTGGCACCTTCATCCACAAGAACGATCCGCAGCATATCGCCGCCATCGTGCGCGAGACCGTCGCCATCTTCGGCGCCGAGCGCTGCCTGTTCGGCTCGAATTTTCCGGTCGAGAAATTGTGGACCGAATATGCGCCGCTCGCGGCGGCATTCCGTGCCGCGGTCGAACCGCTCGGCGCGACGGCCGAACGCGCGGTTCTGCACGACACCGCGGTCAGGGTTTATCGGCTTAACTAAAAAAGGGGCAATGCCCCGACAACGGGAAGGGCAGAGGTATGGCGCTGGAAATCAAAGTTCTCGACTACGGCGATATCGAACTGGAATCCAGCTTTCTCGTGCTCGGCCGTGACTGCGGCCGCACCCGGCGGGTGCCGGTGCTGGGTTTTCTCGTACTCGGCGGCACCTGGCCGATCGTGATCGATACCGGCTATCGCTCGAACCAGATCATGGAGACGCTCGGCATGCGCGGCATGCAATCGCACGAGACCATGATCGAGAACCAGTTGAAGAAGCACGGGCTCAAGCTCGGCGACGTGCGCTACGTGCTGCACACGCATCTGCACATCGACCATGCCGGCAAGGACGATTTGTTTCCGATGAATACGGCGGTGGTGATCAATCGCCGCGAACTGGAATATTCGGTGTCCGGCCTGATGCATCCGCAATATCCGGCGGTCGACATCAAGCATCTGGTCGACCGCTTGCACACCAAGGGCGCGCTGCGATTCCTCGATCTTGAGACCAGCGGGCCGAGCGAGCTGATGCCCGGCGTGATCTGTGAGGCCGCCGGCGGCCACACCGAAGGCTCGATGAACATCATCGTCAAAACCACGGAAGGCGACGCGACCATCTGCGGCGACGTGATCTATGACTTCAACGATCAGCTGGTCGAGCCGTTCCGCGAGGTTGGAGACATGGAGCCGCGCGTCACCGGCAATCACGGCACCACCAAGCGGCAGGAAAAGGCGGCGATCAAGAAAGTGATGGCACGCTCACGCTTCGTGCTGCCGATCCACGATCGTCCGGCATTGGTCGAAATGGGGCAGGTCGTCGGCCGCCTGCAAGACTCAGTGCCCGGCCCGATCGTGCAATCGCTGCCGAAACGCAATTGGTTCCCGGCGTGACCGGGGGAGGCGTCCGATGAGTCACACCGCGCACCGCCGCGAGTTCACCGATCTGATCGATCTCGACGCGCCGGTCGAACGGCTGGCCGGCGGGTTCACCTTCACCGAAGGTCCGATCTGGCATCCGCGTGACCAGTATCTCTTGTTCTCCGACATGCCGGCCGACGTGCGTCGCCGCTGGGATGAACGTGGCGGCGCGCGCGAGGTGATGAAGCCGTCGAATAAATGCAACGGCATGACCTACGACGCCAATCTCGGGCTCATTGTCTGCGAGCACGCGACGTCGAGCTTGATCCGTGAGCGCGACGGACACCGGGAGGTGATAGCCTCGCATTTCGAGGGCAAGGAATTGAATTCGCCGAACGACGTGTGCGTGCACTCCGATGGCTCTATCTATTTTTCCGATCCGTGGTACGGGCGGATGCCGGTTTACGGCGTCGAGCGACCGCGCCAGCTCGGTTTCCAGGGCGTCTACCGTGTGCCGCCTGGTGGCGGCCAGCCGCAGCTTGTCGTCGATCGTAACCTGTTCGAGCAACCGAACGGCCTTTGCTTCTCGCCCGACGAGAGAATCCTTTACGTTAACGACACGGTGCGCGCGCTCATTCGCGCCTTCGACGTCAATGCCGACGGCACGCTCGGCCCGGACCGCATCTTCGCCTCCGGTATTCGCTCGGAATTGGAGCCCGGCGTGCCGGACGGCATGAAATGCGACAGCGCCGGCAATGTCTGGGTGACGGCGCCCGGCGGTGTGTGGGTCTATTCGCGCTCGGGCGCGCTCGTCGGCAAAGTCAAAGTGCCGGAGCTTGTCGCCAATCTGCATTGGGGCAAGTCGGACTGGCGCACGCTGTTCATATGCGCGACGCATTCGCTTTACGCGGTGCGCACCAAGATCGGCCCCCACACCGAGCCATTTATGAAAGCGAGCGCCTCGGGTCCAGCCGCTGGTGCGTCATCGTCCGCGTCTTCGTCGCAACCGGAGCGCGCCCGTACCGGCGCGGGCGGGTTGCGGCTCGATCCGTCGCGCTCCGCGTTGATCATCCAGGACATGCAGAACGACGTGATGATGGACGGCGGCGCGTTCGCGTCGTCCGGCGCACCCCGGCATGCCCGCGAGCAGAACGTAGTCGAAAACATCCGCCGCCTGGCCGAAGTCTGCCGTTCGCGTGGCGTGATGATCATTCACGTCTGGTTCGTGGTCGAGCCGGGCGCCCCGGGGGTGACGCTCAACGCGCCTTTGTTCGAGGGGCTAGTCGATTCCAAGGCGATGGTGCGTGGCACCTGGGGTGCGGCGCCGGCGCCGGGGCTGGAACCGCAGCCCGGCGATCACATCGTCGAGAAGATCCGCATGAGCGCGTTCGAAGGCAGCAACCTTGAGATCGTGCTGCGCTCGGGCGGCCGCGATACGCTGATCAATACTGGCGCCTGGACCAACATGTCGGTCGAGCACACCAGCCGCACCGCGGCCGACAAGGGCTATTTCGTCGTGGTCCCGGAGGATTGCTGCTCTACCATGAATGCCGACTGGCACCGCGCGTCCGTGCAATATGCGCTGACTAACGTCGCCGCCGTGACGAAAGCGGACGAGGTGATTGCGGCGTTGAGTTAGCGGAATTGGCGATAAAAGCCGCAGGCGGACGAAATGCGAGAGTCCGCTTTGTCCGGAAAGCCGGCAAGTCGTGGTGCCGAAACCGGCGCGCTATTGGATTTTCATCGGCAGGCTTTGTAGGCGTAATTCGCCGACCGCTCCGCCATAGACCGGCGTGAAGCCCGGATCGACGAGATGCGCCTTGGGGAAGCGCGCCAGCAGACTGCGGATTGCGATGGTGATGGTCGTGCGGCCGAGGATGTTGCCGATACAGTGATGCGGACCCGCACCGAACGACAGTATCCGCTTCGGTTTACGATGAATGTCGAACCGCGTCGGGTCGGGAAACACGTCGGGATCGTAGTTGGGCGCGAGCGGCGACGGCCGTACCACCATGCCCTTGAGGATCGGCGTGCCGCCGACCTCGGTGTCGTGCGCGGCAATGCGCGGAAAAGTGAAATAGCCATTGCTGGCGAGACGAAAGCATTCCTCCAGCGCGTCGGGAATGAGCGCCGGGTCCCGGATCAACTGCTCCAACTGTTCGGGGTGCGTGTAGAGCAGGTAGAGAGCGCCGCCGGCCGCACGGCTCGTTGCCGACAGCGAGGCGCCGCAGATGCCGAAAATCTGGTCGAACAACTCGCTGTCACTGAGCTTGTCGCCTTGATCGCGGGCGTTGACGAGATCGCTGATGAAATCCGAGCGCGGCGTCACGCGCCGCTCTTCGATGATCGCCCTGACTTCCTCCATGGTGCGATCGAACGACTGCCGCAGCTCCGGCGACCAAGTTTCGCCCGGCCTGACATAGGTGGTGGCTGGGATCATATTGTGGAACGCGACGAAGACCGCCTTGCGGCGCCGGTCCATGTTCACCATGGCATCTAGCAAGGCATCGACCACGAGATGCGCGCCGAAGTCCTGCATGCCGTCAAACTCCGGGCCGTTTGCCTCGATGCAGTCGAGCATGCCGCCGACAATCCGGGTGATACGTTCCTGAAGCTGCTCGATCCGCCGCGACGAGAATGCCGGTATCAGCAGGCGGCGGACGCGGGCGTGCTGCGCGCCGTCCATCTGCGTGATGAATTGCGCGAACATAATCTTGTTGAACTGCTCCCAGCCCGCGCCGCGCGGCATCTCGGACTTGAAGGTCTCGGTGTCGGAAAACACGCGCTGCACATCGGCGTAGCGACCGACCACCACCTGCGGCGGGCCCCCGCCAAGCACATAGAATGGGCGTCGTCGCGCCCATTCGGCCATGTGGCGGTGCGCGTTCGCCTTGAACTCAGCGCCGCCGAGATCGACGGCGACGACGTTGCTGCGATCCAGTCCCGATACCAATGACATCGCGTTCGATTATCGCATTTGGTGAAGCGCCAGTGAACCTAGGATTCCCCCGATGAAACTGGGATGGCCGTGATGGTGAAATGCGCTGTTGCGCGCGAGTGACAAAATTGAGATCTCCACGCTCGCGAGGACGAGCGGACACCGGTCTCTTACGCCGGCAGTGCCAAGCCCTCGGTTGCAAACGCTCGTTGCACCGCAGGCCGAGCGGCGAGGCGGCGCGCATGCGCGGTCCAGCGCGGGAAATCGCCCGCCATGTCGAAGCCGAGCACCGGGCCGCGGCCCCAAATCCAGTAAACGATAAGAAGCGGATCGGCGACGCTGTAGCGTTCGCCCAGCGCCCACGGTCCGGCGCCGATTTTCTCCTCGACCGCCTTCCACAAATCGTAGGCGTTCTTCTTGCCGGTCGCGGCGACGTCGTCGATCGCGCGCGCGTCGGAGGCGTAGCGGGCGGCGCGGCGGACGTGAACGAAAGCTGGCTGAATGGTCGACGACAGCCAGTTCAGCCATTCGGCGCAGCGCGCTTCCTCGCGCGGGTCCCACGGCCATAGCCCCGACGCAGGATGCCGCGCCGCGATGTAGCGCAGGATCGCCGGCGCTTCGGTCAGCACCCAGTCGCCGTCGGTGAGCGCCGGCACGCGCGCCTTCGGATTGATGCGCAGATAGTCCGGGCTGTTCTGCTGACCGGAGGCGATGTCGACGCGCGAAAGCTCGAAGCGGTCGCCGACTTCTTCCAGCACGATATGCGGCGCCAGCGAACACGCGCCGGGCGAATAATAAAGCTTCAGGCTCATCGCGGTGTGTATCCCGTGCCCGTCAGTAGGTCGCGCGCCCGCCGGAGAGGTCGAAAGCCGCGCCGGTGGTGAACGAATTTTCGGCGCTGGCGAGGAAACAGATCATCGACGCCGCTTCGTCGAGTTCGAGCATGCGGCCGCGCGGAATCTTGGAAACGATCATGGCCAGAAAGTCCGGTGCCTGGCTCAGCGCCAGCGTGGTCTTGGCGACCGCCGGCGTAACGCAATTAACGCCGATGTTGTAGCCGGCAAGCTCCTTGCCGAGCGATTTGGTCAGCGCAATCACGCCGGCTTTCATCGAACTGTAGGCCGGCGCTTTCGGATTGCCTTCCTTGCCGGCGACCGAGCTTAAGTTGACGATGCGGCCGTAATTCGCGGCGATCATGTGCGGCACGACGGTGCGGCAACAGTAAAACGTGCCGACCAGTCCGACGTTGACCACGTCGCGAAAGGCCTCGGGCGGATATTCCCAGGTGTTGGCGTTCGGGCCGACGATGGCGGCGTTGTTGATGAGAATGTCGATCTTGCCGAAATGTTCAAGCGTGGATTCGGTCGCGGCTTCGACGGCGGCGAGATCAGAGATATCCACCGGCAGGCCGCGCACGGTATCGGGCTTGCCGAGGCGTTTGACCGTCTCGTCGAGCAGCGCCTTGTCGCGATCCCAGATGCTGACCTTGCCGCCCGAGGCGAGCATGCGGATTGCCACCGCAAGCCCGATGCCCTGGGCGCCACCGGTGACAATGGCGACCCGGTCCTTCAGATCGTAGACGTTCATCACGCGCCTCCTGCCGGCGTCTCTTATCGTGCGGGAACGATAGCAAAAACCCGCAGCGGGCTGCCGCTGCCCTGCAGAATTTTCAGCGGCGCGGCAACGATCAGCGCGCCGGTCGCCGGTAACAGATCGAGATTGCACAGGCATTGCAGCCCGTATTTGCCGGCGCCGTGCATGTAATAATGACACGGGTAGGGTGGGGCAAAATGGGCGGCCTGGCCGGCATCGGTGCCGATGGTTTCGGTGCCGAACCCGAGCACGTCGCGCTCATTGACCAGGAAGCGCACGCAATCGGGATCGGGCCCGGGCGTGTGCTGGCCGGTGTCGTCGAGATTTTGGTAGGCGACCGGATCCTTGCGTTTCGACCAGTCGGTGCGCATCAGCACCCAGGCGCCGGCGGGAATGCGGCCGTGCCGTTGCTCCCACTGCTTGACCTGAGCCGCGGTCAACAGGAAATCGGCGTCGGCTTTCGCATGCGTGCTGCAATCGATGACGCAGGCTGGCGCGATGAAATGTGCGACGGGCAGCGTATCGACAGAATTGTTCGGCAGATCGCGCCCGGAAACCCAGTGGATCGGCGCGTCAAAATGCGTGCCGCTGTGCTCGCCGAAGCTGACGTTGTTCCAATACCAGCCGGGCCCGCGCTCGTCGTAGCGCGACACCTCCTCCATGCGGAACGGGCGGCATTGGCCGAATTCGGGCGGCAGCACGATGGTCGGAAAGTCGGGTGAAAGGGTCTGGGTCAGATCGACGAGGCGAAATTCGAACTGAAAAATGCCGCTGCACCACCGGTACTGCGAGCGGCTGCCGTGCTTGGGCGCGCTTTTCCTGCGCGCGGCTTTCTTTTTCGCCGCTTTCATCGGTGGGTCTCGCCCAGTTCGCGCTCAAGTGTTTTCGGGCTTTCGCAGATTCCGGGCGAGCCAGTCCTGCGCCACGTCGCCCGGATAAACGTCCTCGACCGATCCTTTGAGCGCTTCGACGACGGCGGTGGCGAGCGCGGCAGGCGACAGCTTCGGCGGCATTTCGAGCTGATCCCATTCGTCATCGATCGGACCGGGAAACAGATTGATCACGCGCACGCCGGCCGGACGCAGATCGGCGCGCAGCTCTTGCGACAGCGACCAGGCCGCAGCCTTGGAAGCCGAATAGGTGCCATGCGGCGGATAGTTGGCGAGCGCGAAGATAGACAGCACATTGACCCAGGCGATGGCGCTCGTCAGCGCCGTCGGCGGCGCGCGCTTTCAGCGCCGGCGCGAATTCCTGCGCGAGCCGGAGCAGCCCGAAATAGTTGACGTCCATTTCCAGCTGTGCGGTCTCGACGCCGCGCCGTGCCGCCAGCGAGAACGCGCGGTGGCAGTCGTCGGTGTTGACGACGATATCGACCTTGCCGCCGATCTCGCCGGCAAGCGCGCGCACCGAACGGCTGTCGGTGACGTCGAGCGGAACGACTTTCGCCTGTGGCAGCTCGCGCAAGCCGTCGAAGCCCGCCGCTTTCTTCCACGGCTCGGCTACGCCGATCCAGATCAGATCGGCGCCGGCGGCTGCCAGCGCGCGCACGATCGCTTGTCCGATGGCCGACTTGCCGTCGGTGACCAGGATTTTGCGCGCGCGGGGATCGCAGGTCATTTCGCGCAGCTTCGGATCGTCCGACAATGCAGGCCTCCCTTGTGCAGGCATGGCGACCAGCGCGGCCTGACCCGCCGCGATCGAGCGCCGCCTCGACCCGCACCCGGCAAGGTGGCGCGCTGACGCCGTCATGCACATGCGCGATCACATTGACGCCGGAGTCGAGTCGGACATTTCCGATCCGCCACGGCAGCCGCTCGCGAAAGAATAATTCCTGTGCGGCGCGCAGCATTGTGTCGCTGATCAGTTCGCCGCCGCCATCCTGCCGCCGCCAGACCAGTCGCTGCGATAGGCAGGCGCGGCAGACTTCGCGCGGCGGATATTGCACCGCGCCGCAATCGAGACACACCTGAAGTTCAAGCCGTCCGCGCGCGGCCGCCGCGGTAAGCCCGAGCGCCACTCTGCTGCGCGTTTCGGGCGGTAAAGTCGGCAACAGCGTCGCGCTCGACCGGATTTTTGCGTTTTGGCCGCTTGGCAGACTTGGGACACTGCTTTCCCCCGGAGCATCATTATAAGTCAAGCGGCGGCCAGCACAGCGGCGCCGCTGCAAATTCCCCGATCGTAATTGATCATGCCGAACCCCGAGACCAGCCCATGTTTGGCGCCCGGCACGCGAGCGCCGAGCGTCTGTCCGGTAAGCTGGCGGATCGCCTCGACGATGCCGAGATGTCCGCCCGCAGCGCCGGCCTGGCCGACCGACAATTGCCCGCCCGAGGTATTGAACGGGAAGCTGCCGGCAACTTCGAAGGTATTGGCGCGGATGAAATCGGCGCCGCCGCCTTCGCGGCAGAAGCCGAGACCTTCGAATTGCAGGACGTTGATGACCGGATAGTCGTCGTATGTTTCGAGGAAATCGATATCGTCTGGCCCGACGCCGGCCTGGGCGAAAAGCGCGTCGCGATCGAGCGTCCAGCCGCCGCGATCCTGGATCGGATCGTCGGGAAAGGCGTTGTGCCGCTCGACCGCGCCGAGCAGACGCGCGAACGGCAGCCCGAGCTTTTCCGCTATCCCGCGCCGCATCACCATAAATCCTTCCGCGCCGGCGCAAGGCATGACGCAGTCGAACAGCCGCAGCGGATCGGCGACCAGCCGCGCGTTGAGATAGTCGGTCGAGCGTCAGCGGCTTCTTGAACAACGCCAATGGATTTTTCAGCGCGTTGTTGCGTTGCGCCACGCACAGCTTGCCGAAATCCTCGCGCGTCGCGCCCCGCGCGCGCAAATAATAAGCGGTCATCAGCGCGAAACTCGTGTTCGGCCCGCCCGAGCCGTAAGGATAGACGGCGTCCTGGGCGAATTGGCTGAAGCTTGCGGTGTTGCGGCGAAAACTGTCGGTGTGATTGGTGTCGCCGCCGATGCAGGCGACGATCTCGGCGTCGCCGTTTTGCACCGCGCGCGCAGCACGGCGGATTGAAACGATGCCCGAAGCGCCGCCCATCGGCACGTGGTCGAGCCAGCGCAACGTCAGCCCGAGGTGCTGCGTCAGGCCAACGGCGGTATCGGGCGCAAGCGTGAAGCTTGCGACTGCCAATCCGTCGATCTGCGTTTTCGGAATCTTCGCGGCGGCGATGAGTTCGGCGACCGCGCGGCCGAGGAACCAGTGCGCGCCGCGGGTCGAGTAACGCACATAGGGAACCGTCACCGGCGCGGCCAGCACGACGTCGTCATAACCGCGCGCCGCCATCAAGCGGCTCCGCCGAGATAGGTCGTGACCACGCGCGCGTCGTGGGCGAGCGCCGCCGACGGACCCTGGTGGGTGATCTCGCCCATTTCCAGCACATAGCCGTAATCGGCGGTCTCGAGCGCGGCGCGCGCATTCTGCTCGACCAGCAGGATCGACACGCCGAGCTCGCGCAGCGACGCGACGATGCGGAAAATCTCGCGCACCATGATCGGCGGCGCAGACCGAGGCTCGGCTCGTCGAGCATCAGGAGCCGCGGCTTCGCCATCAAGGCGCGGCCGAGCGCCAGCATCTGCCGCTCGCCGCCGGATAATGTTTGCGCCTTTTGTCTCTGCCGCTCGGCAAGGCGGGGAAAGCGGCCGTAACACTTGCTGCAAACTTTGCTTCACATTCGGACCCGTTGCGGCGCCGCGCATAAGCGCCGAGCAGAAGATTGTCGGCGACCGCCATGTCGCCGAACAATTCGCGCCGCTCGGGCACCAGGCAGAAGCCGCGCTCGACCCGCTCCTCGACGTCGACGCGTGCGAGATCGACGCCATCATAGATCACTTGTGCCGCGCGAACGCAGCAGCCCGGCCGCGGCGGCGAGCAACGTGGTTTTGCCGGCGCCGTTCGGACCGATGACGGTGACGATCTGGCCGGGCTGCATGGTGAGGCCGACGCCGCGGACAGCTTCGACCTTGCCGTAGGCGACGTGCAAGTCCTTGATTTCGAGGAGCGGCTTCATGCCACGCTGCCGAGATAGGCTTCTTGCACGCGCGGATCGGCGCGGACCGCCGCCGGCGTGCCCTCGACGAGCTTAGAGCCGAAATCCATCACCACGATCCGATCGACCAGGCCCATGACGAACTCCACGTCATGTTCGACCAGGAGGACGGTGACGCCTTCGCCTGCGCAACGCGCGCAGCAATTCGGCGAGCGCGCGTTTTTTCCGGGCGGCTCAAGCCGGCGGCCGGCTCGTCGAGGATGATCAGCGCCGGATCGGCGGCGAGCGCGCGCGCAACTTCGAGAATGCGCTGGCGTCCGAGCGGCAGATTGCCGGCAAGATCATAGGGCTCGGCGCCAAGGCCGACGCGCTTGAGCTGCGCGAACGCCTCGAAACGCGCACGCCGCTTCCTCCGCCCGATCAAGCCGCAACGCGCCGTCGAGAAAGCCCGCGCGGGTCCGCAGATATGTGCCGAGCAGCACGTTGTCGATCAGCGACATGCTCGGCCGCAATTTCACGTGCTGGAAGGTGCGGGCGATGCCGGCTTCGGCGATGCGCCGCTGGCCGGCGCGGGTGATGTCCTCCCCAAGAAAGGAGATTTTGCCGTCGTCGCTCGGCAGTGCGCCGGTGATGAGATTGAACACCGTGCTCTTGCCGGCGCCGTTCGGTCCGATCAGGCCGACGATCTCTCCGGCCTTGACGTCGAAACCGACCTGGCTGACGGCTTCGAGGCCGCCGAAACGTTTGATGCAGGCGCTCGACGGTGAGCAGCGGCGTCCCGGCCTCGCGGCATCGTCCGTCGCGGCAGCGGCGCGGCGGCGGCAATCGGCGGGTTCGGCGCGCCGGGCAGATAAAGCGCAGTACGAACGGCATGACGCCGCCGCGGGCGAATTGCAGCGCCAGCACGTAGATGATCGCAAACACGATCGACTTCCAGTTGCTCGCCGTTGCTGGAGAAATGCGGCAGCACGTCTTGCAGGGCATTTTGCAAGCAGGGTGACCAGCGCTGCGCCGACCACGGCGCCGAGGATATGCCCCGATCCGCCGAGGATCGCCATGAATAGATACTGGATGCCCATGCGCAGGTCGAACGGCGTCGGGCTGACGAAGCGGCTCATATGCGCATAGAGCCAGCCCGAGAGTCCCGGCCAGCAGGGCGGCGATGACGAAGGTGATGAGCCGGATGCGAAACACGCTGATGCCGAGGCTTTCGACCATCACCACGCCGCCGCGCAGGCTGCGAATGGCGCGGCCCTCGCGCGACTCCAGCAGATTGGCGACGAGGATGGTGGCGGCGATCAGCATGCCCCAGATCAAGTAATAGATCGCCGTGGTCGGTTCGAGCGAAACCGAGCCGATCGAAATCGGCGGCACGTCGGTCGATGCCGTTATGGCGGCCGAGCGCATCGAAGATTGCCGAACAGAAAATAGATCGACAGTCCCCAGGCGATGGTGCCGAGCGGAAGATAATGTCCGCCCAGCCGCAAAGTGACCGCGCCGAGAAGCGCCGCGACCAGCTCCGGTCAACGCCAGTCGCAAATAAAAGCCCGAGCCAGGGCGAAGCGCCTTCCGACCGTCGTCAGCCAGGCGGTGGCATAGGCGGCGATGCCGACGAACGCGGCCTGGCCGAATGACGTCAGCCCGCCGAACGCCGGTCAACAGCACGATGCCGAGCGCCACCAGCGCGTAGATGCCGATATAGTTGAGCAGCGTGATGGTGAAATCGGCCGCCCAGAACGGCGCTGCCGCCAACAACGCGATAGCGGCGATCGCGAGCAGCATAGCCGGTCGCGGCCGCATCATCCCTCGACCTCCGCGTCTTCCTCATCGACCTGGCCGAGCGACAGCGACCGCCACAGCAGCACGGGAATGAGCACGCTGAACACGACCACTTCCTTCAGCGAACTATTCCAGAACGAAGCGAAGCTTTCGAGCACGCCGATGAGCAGCGCGCCGATCGCGGTTCCCGGATAGCTGATCAGACCGCCGATGATCGCGCCGACGAATGCCTTCAGGCCGATGATGAAGCCGGAATCGTAATAGAGCGTCGTGATCGGGCCGATCAGAATTCCGGATATGGCGCCGAGCAGCGAGGCGAGCAGAAAGCGAGCGTCGCCGTGTTCGCCGGCCGGATGCCGACGATGCGCGCGCCGATCGCGGTTGATGGACGTCGCGCGCAATGCCTTGCCCGACAGCGTCTGCTCGAAGAACAAAAACAGCAGCAGGCTGAACACTGCCGGCGCTCGCCACCATCAATAGCGTCTGCGACGTTACGATCACGGTGCCGAAGCGGAATATTTCGCTGGTCAGCGGCTTGGTGCGAAATCCTTCTGGCGCCGAAAAACAAAAGGCCCAAGCCCGGACAGGCCGAAAGTCAGCGCGACCGAAACGATGAGCAGAAGAAGCACGGAGGCGTCGGCGAGCGGCCGCAACGCGATGCGTTCGATCAGCGGCCCGATCGGCACGACGAGCGCAATGGCGAGCGGAATTTGCACCCAGGCCGGCAAGTTCGTGCCGGCGGTGAGCCAGGCGATCGCCGCCGGAATGAGCGGCAACACGCCGTAACCGAACAAGCCCGCGCGCGATGCGCTGCGGCTGACCGCGCCGCAAATGGTGGCCGGTGTCCACGAGGCACGCCACCACCGCCAGCGTCGCGATCAGATAAACGGTGCCCGGCATGCGGCCGAGCTGCATCGACGCAAGCGTAAGCGCCGAGAAGGCGACGATGTCGCCGAACGGCACGAATACGACGCGCGTGACCGAGAAAATGAGGACGAGCCCAAGCCCGACGAGGACGTAGATCGATCCGGTGGCGATGCCGTCGATGCCGAGGATGAGGCCGATGTCAGGTGTCATGCGTGCCCCAGCGGCTTCGCGCCTGCGTCGCTTCGCGCCGTCGCCGATCCAAGAAAACCATTGCGCGCAAAATTGTTTCAAGCTTAAAAAGTCTGCGCAGCACACGACTATGCAGGATACAGCGTCTGTCGCATCACGCCGGATTTCGGGAGGTTTCTCGTGAACAATTTTCTGCGTCTTGTTGCGGGCTGCGGCGATCGCTGTCGCTGCTGCGCCCTGCCGGCCAAGGCTGCCGACATCACCGTCGGCCTCATCACCGCCATGACCGGCCCGGGCGCCTCGATCGGCATCCCTTATGCCAAGGGGGCCGCGGCCGGCGTCGCCTACAAGGACGAGGTCGACGGCACCAAAATCAAACTGATCCAGCTCGACGACGCCACCGATCCGTCGAACGCCACGCGCAATGCCCGCAAACTGATCGAGCAGGACAAAGTCGATGTGCTGATGGGCTCCGGCAGTACGCCGAGCTCGATCGCGATCACCGCGGTTTGCCACGAGCTGAAAGTCCCGTGCATCACGCTCGCGCCGGTCAACATGCCCGGCGAGCCCGGGCTCCTGGATGATTTCGATCCCGCAGCCGCCGACGCTGATGGTGTCGGTTGTGGTCGATTACATGAAAGCGGTCGGCGTCAAGACCGTCGGCTATATCGGCTACAACGACGGTTGGGGCGATCTCGTCTATGGCGGTCTGGAAAAATCCGCCGCACCGGACGGCATCAAAATCCTGACCAACGAGCGCTATGCGCGCGCCGATACTTCGGTGACTGCGCAGGCACTGCACATCGTCTCGGCCGCGCCGGACGCGGTGATGACCGGCGGATCGGGCACGCCGGGCGCGCTGCCCTTCATCGCGCTTCGCGAGCGCGGCTACACCAAGGAAATTTACGGCACGCCGGCAATCATCAATCCGGATTTCGTGCGCGTCGGCGGTCCCGCGGTCGAGGGCGTGATCGCTTCGACCGGGCCGGTTGTCGTGGCGGATCAACTGCCCGATACTTACCCGACCAAAAAGATCTCGCTGGAATATCAGGCGGCCTACCAAAAGGCCAACAACGAGCCGGCGCGCGGCGCGTTCGGTCCCTACGCGTTCGATGGCTGGCTGGTGCTGCTCGATTCGGCGAAGCGCGCGTTGCGACCGGCGCCAAGCCCGGCACGCCGGAATTTCGCACCGCGTTGCGCGATGCGCATGGTCACCGCCAAGGACGTGGTCGGCACGCACGGCATCTACAATTTCCAGCCGGGCGACAGCTTCGGCGTCGACAAGCGCGCGCTGGTGCTGGTGAAGCTCGTCGACGGCAAATGGAAGCTGATGCAGTAACGCCGCGTCATTGCGAGCCAACGTATCCGCCCGACGTGGCCGGCCCGATGACAGGCTCCGCCAAGCAATCCAGTGGCAATACCGCGCCGGATTGCTTCGTCCTTCGCTCCTCGCAATGACGAAAGATGTCCTACAGCCCCTTCGGGTTGGTCAAGAACTCCTCGATGATTTCGGGCGGAGCCTTGACGTAATCCGACACGCGGCTGACGCCGAGACCGGTCAATCGCTTGCAGCTTTGACGGCAAGCTCGGCCATCTTCACCACGATCGGAATGCCGTTGATCACCGGCGCGTCGTCGACCGCGTGCCCCTTGATCGCGGAAAACAGCAGCATCGGAATGCCGCCGCCGGGGATGAGCACGTCGCAGCCGGCGGCGACCAGCGGCCGGGCCTGTTCGGCAAATAGCTCGCACCACATTCGGCGGCGAGCTTATCCGACTCGTAAGCCTTCAAAATCTGTCCCGGCTCGAACGTCATCGCGTGAACGCCGGTGACGCGCTGTCTCGCAGCCCGTATTTGCCGATCTGGTGGTGAAACCAGGGAATGTAACGCGGATTGATGGTGACGATGCCGGTTCGCTGGCCAAGCTGGCAGGCGTAAAGCATCGAGGCTTCGCCGAGCGATACGACCGGAATGTCGACGACCGAGCGCGCCTCATAAAGCCCGGCATCCTGGAAATGGCCGATGATGAAAGCGTCATAGCCTTCGCGCTCGGCCTTCACCGCGTTGCAGATCACTTCCCGCGCGCAGCGGAATTCGACGATCGGATGCGCATAATTGTCGTGCGGCGTGATGCCTTTGACGTCGACCGTCGTTCCGGGATCGACAATCGCCGGCGAGATGGCGGCGCAGCCGATCCCAATAAACCTTGCCGTTGCGGCTCATCGACGTAGCTCTGATACCAGATGCGGATGGATCCATCGCTCGCCTTCCTTAAAGGCTGAAGCTGGCGACGCTGGCGCCGCCGCAGACGTAGAGAACCTGGCCGGTGACGAAAGAATTTTCCGGGTCGGCGAAGAACATGACCGCGCGGGCGACATCGTCGCTGCGCCCAAGCCGGCCAACCGGAATGGTTTGCGCCATCGCCGCCTCACGCTCGCTGCCGGCCGGGATCACCTCGCCGGAACATTTCGGTGTCGCCGATCGGGCCCGGCGCCACCACATTCACCGTGATGCCGGACGGCGCCAAGTTCGAGCGCCCAGGTTCGCGCCATCCCGATCATGCCGGCCTTGGTCGCGGAATAGGCCGTCCGCGTCTGCAAGCCGCAGCGCCGCGCGCGACGAAATCAGCACGATGCGGCCGAATTTGCGCGCGCGCATGCCCGGCAGCACCGCCTGCACGATGAGGAGCGCGGCGCCGAGATGAAGCTGCGTGAGGTCGTGCAAATCTTGTTGTTGCACGTCGGCGAGGAGGTTCGGTCGGATAACGCCGGCATTGTGGACTACGGTGCCGACGGCGAATTGCCTGGCGACGCTCGGCGGCCGCCTGCTCCGTCGCCTTGCGCATCGGTGAGATCGACTTCGACCGCATGCAGCGCGGGATGCGACCATTGCGGCTTGCCGCCGCGCCAGCGACACCACCTCATAGCCGGCGTCAAGCATGCGGCGGCATATCGTTGCGCCAATGCCGGCGCTGCCGCCGGTGACGATGGCGACCGGTCGTTCGCTCATGCTCGCTCACATGAAAAGCTGAATGCTGCGCAACGCAGCATCGCAATTGACCAGATCGACGCGCTTTAGTTTGATCTTGAGCTTGCCGCCGACCACCGCCAGCGTGTGCGTCGCCCAGGCGGCATACAGATCCTGCTCGTCAAGCCGGGTCTCGACATAATGCATCGGCGTCCAGGTGACGTATTCATTCGCGGCCGCATCGCGCTTGTCGATCTGCGGCGTCTGCAAGACGTGATGGCAGCGGCTTTTCGGCTTTTGCGAAAAGGTGCGGTTGCCCTTGAGCCGTTCGATGCGGATTCGCAGCAGCAGCTTGTCCTCGTACATCAGCGAGGTGGCGAGCCGCGGATCGGTCTGGCCCCATTCCAGCGGCATCCAGTAATAGCCGTCGTCGGCGAACAGATCGAGCCACTCCTCGAAGCGGTGCTGGTCGATCAGCCGCGCTTCGTGCACGACAAAGCCGATCAAATCCTGGTCGGTCGGCGCGCTCATCGCCGAGCCGCTACATCGACATGCGTCATGAATTTCGACCAGGCGCGGAACTGGTTGCGCATCTGCCATTCCGACGTGCCGTTGATGACCGCGGTCTCCCGCTCGATTTCCGCCGGGTCGTAGAGCCGCTGAATGTTGACCCACGGATTGGCGTCGACGTGCAGGCCTTCCTGGGCGCGCTCGTACATTTCGAGGTCGTCGTGGCCGACGATCGAGGTCGGCGCGTTGACCAGCCGGTTGTAAGTCAGCGTGCGCTCAAGCAGCGCGTCCGGCGCGTCGACCAGCCGGAAAGTCCAGGATTCGGCGAGCGTGCGGTCGGGCGCGATCGGCTTGAACAGCCGGATCGACTGGATCGGACCCTTCACGGTGAAGTTCGGGAAATACGAGGTGTTGTGGCGGTTCTCGTCGAGGATCGCTTTGGCGCGGGTTTCGCCGTAGGCGGCGACCATCTTTTCGAAATAGCCGGGGATCGCCGAATAGTCGGAATGGATCGAATGGTGCACGCCGGTATGGCCGTGGCCGTTGCGCCAGACGCGGATGCCCATTTTCTCGAAGAACTCGTAGGGCGACATGAACGGCGCGTAAATTTCGACCGCCGGCGGCTGCTTGTTGCTGCCCGGCGCCATTTTCTTCCACACTTCGATCGCGGTGCCCGCCGAGGATTCGTGCGCCACCATCGGATGGCAGGTGTCGGTCAAATTCTCGACCAGCATTTTCCAGTTGCAATTGTGCATGTAGCGCAGCACGCCGCCGGCGACTTCCAGCCGTCCGGCCGGCGAGCGGTCCACCATGTTGTCGATGGTCGACAGGCTTTCGCCGAAATACTCCTCGAAGTCCGCGCCGACATCGCTCATTTTGGCGAACACGAAGCCGCGATAATTTTTGACATGTGCTTGACGCGCGCGATGCCCTTGACCGGCGTCGCTCTCCTCCAGGCCGGTATTCTCGTAGCCCTTGCGCAACGGGATCGCGAGCAGCGAGCCGTCGGTTCTGAAACGACCAGGCGTGATAGGGGCAGCGGAAAAATTTTCCGGCGTTGCCGCAGGTGTCGATGGTGATGCGGGTGCCCTTGTGCGGGCAGCGGTTGTAAAGGACGTGCACCGCGCCGTCGGTGTGGCGCACCATCAACACCGGCTGCGTGCCGATCGTGGTGCCGTAATAGTCGCCGGCATTGGGCACCTGGCTGTCGTGGCCGACATAGACCCAGGTGTTGGCGAACAGATGCTCCATCTCCAGATCGAAGACTTCCTGGTCGATATAGACGTCGCGATGCACTTCGGTTTCGCGCACCAGATCATGAACGGCTGTGGCGTTTTCTTTATACCGGCCCATCGGCAGTCTCCATTTTAGCGGAGCATGATCTTTATCCGAAAACCGGCGTCCACTTTTCCGGATAATGCTCTAAAGGTCGAGCACTAGACGCGGCGTCTTGGCGCGCGACACGCAAATCTGCATCACCTTGTTGCCCGCGTGCTCGTCGTCGCTGAGGATATGGTCGCGATGATCGGGCACGCCTTCCAGCACGGCGACCTGGCAGATGCCACATTCGCCGCGCTGACAATCGTACATCGGATCAATGCCTTCCTCTATCAGCACCTGCAGGATGCTCTTGTCCGGCGGCACGAGGAAGGTCAGGCCGGAGCGCCTGAGCACGACCTCGATCGCAGTATTTTCGGCCATCGGCGTCTCGGCAGCGGATGCTTTAGGCTTAAACTAATGGCCCGGTGGGCTTTGTGCTATGGCAATGTAGCCTCCGATTGCAGGGCGATAACGTCGATCCATGCCGGCCAGTCAGTCGCTTCCCGCGCTTTTTCCGCCGTCCGCACGGACGGTGCCCGACATGCTGGTCCGTCAGGCCGAGCGTTACGGTGAGCGGTCGGTCATCACCATTGGCGGGCGGACATTTAGCCACAATGGGCTGTGCGATGCCGCAGCCGGCCACGCGGCCGCGTTCGCCGCCGCCGGGATCAAAGCTGGCGACCGCGTCGCTATCATGTGCGGCAACCGGGCCGAACTCTTGCTTGCCATCCTCGGCAGCGCCTGGCTCGGCGCCATTGCCGTACCGATCAACACTGCCTCGCGCGGCGCGCAACTTGAACACATTTTGGCGAATTGCGGCGCGCGCCTAATGGTCATCGAGCGCGAGTTGACGCCGGCGCTTACCTCGCTGGATGCTGCGCGCACAGCGCTTGCGACCTTATGGATGGTGGGCGAGGGGGCGGCGGCGGATCTGCCGCGGTTCACATCCGTTCCATTCCCGGACCCGGCGGCGCCGATTCCACCGCATCCGTCGGAGCCGGGCGACACCTTCGCCATCCTCTACACCTCGGGAACCACCGGACTGTCAAAAGGCGTGTGCTGTCCGCACGCCCAGTATTTCTGGTGGGCGGTCTATACCGGCGGGATGCTCGGCCTGCTCGAAGCCGACGTGCTGGTGACAACGTTGCCGGTGTTTCATACCAACGCGTTGAACGCTTGCTTCCAGGCGCTGCTTCACGGCGCGCAAATCGTCGTCGAGCCGCGCTTCTCCGCGTCGGGTTTCATGCTGAGCCTCGCGCGCCATGAGGCGACGGTAGCTTATGTGCTTGGTGCCATGGTGCCGATGCTGCTGGCGCAAAAGAAAAGTCCCGCCGACCGCGCGCATCGGGTGCGGATTGCGCTCGCACCCGGCGTGCCCGCGCATTTCCACCAGGCGTTTACCGAGCGCTTCGGCTTCGGGCTGCTCGACGGCTACGGCTCGACCGAAACCAACTGCATCATGGGCGCGCCGCTCGCCGAGCAGCGGCCGGGCACGATGGGCCGGCTCCTGCGTGGCTTTTCCGCCCGCGTGGTGGACGACCGCGACAGCGCCTTGCCCGACGGCGAAGCCGGCGAGCTTGTGCTCCGCGCCGACGAGCCGTTTGCTTTCGCCACCGGCTATTTCGGCATGGCCGACAAGACGGTCGATGCCTGGCGCAATCTCTGGTTCCACACCGGCGACCGCGTCATCCGCGAGCCAGACGGATTTTATCGCTTCGTCGACCGCATGAAGGATGCGATCCGCCGCCGCGGCGAAAACATCTCCTCTTATGAAGTCGAGCAGGTGCTGGTCAGCCATCCGGCGATCGAGAACGCTGTCGTATTTCCGGTGTGCTCGGAATTGGCAGAGGACGAAGTAATGGCGGCGCTCGTGCTGCGCGCCGGCGCGCAAATCACGCCCGCGGCTTTGCTCGACTATTGCCAGCCGCGCATGCCGTATTTCGCCGTGCCGCGTTATTTGGAATTCGTCGACACGCTGCCGACCACCGAAAGCGGCAAGGTAACCAAATACAGATTGCGCGAGCGCGGCATCACCGCCGCCACCTGGGACCGCGAGAAGGTCGGGTATAAGGTCGCGCGCAAGAGTGCCGGCTAGTTGTCGGCCGAACTGGCTACAGGCCCGCCGTATCACGCTAAGATTGCGCGTCTAAGTCGTGCGTTGCCGGGCATTTCATTCGTCGGCGGACTGTTTTTGGGCGGCGTTCCTTTCGGAGGCTGCGCGGGTGCGACACTTCAATATTTTGGCCGTGCTGAACCGCGTGCGCCCTGCGGGCGCATCGGGCGGCAACAGCTTCATGAGCGCCATGCACCCGACGCAAGACTTTTGCGAGCAACGGGGGATGACGCTCGATGCGACGACAAAGCAATGTGTAACGCCGCCGAAAACGCCCGCGCCGGCGGACTCGGTAACCGGATCTTTGCCTCAAACTGCTCCAGCGCAGAAAACCGCACCGGCGCAGTCACAGCCGGCGTCGGCAAATCCAGCACCAGTGGCGGCGCAGCCGCAAGCGCCAGCACCCGTGGCGGCGGCGCAACCGCAACCACCGCCTCAGCCGCAGCAGCACCAGCGCGCCGACCCGAAAGTGCCGATCGAACCTGATGCGGCCATTTATCCGCAACTCGCGCAGAACTTCGAGCTGATGTCCGAACTCGCCCATTTTGTGCGAGCAAGCGGTTATCGGTGCGGCAGCATCAGCGCGCTCGGGCCGCGTCCTGGCGGGTACACATTGGTGTGCAATCGCTCCAACTACAAATATGAGATCGAGAACAAAGACGGCCGCTCGATCGTGACCGCGGAGTAGAGCGCTCAGGAGCGAGGTGACCTGCGAAGCGCGTCAACGCGAAGCAGGATGGCGACCCCGGCAGGATTTGAACCTGCGACCTTCAGCTTAGAAGGCTGTTGCTCTATCCCCTGAGCTACGGGGCCACGCGGGGAAGCTTATATAGCGCCGACGTTAAAACGCCTAGTAAACTGGCCTTTTGGACCACGGCCACGGCTTCGACACGATCCTTGCCTCAGATCCGGCCTCGTGTCCCGATTCCGAAGTTCGCAGGTATTCTCGGCTCGCTCTCACGCGAACTTCGGAATCAAAAGGGACACGAGCACTTTTACGTTTTTCCGTGCGGCTTTTGGATTTGAATTTCCTATGCGAGATTGTGGCTAGGTCGTAGGAATTTCAATTCCGCCGCACGGATCGAAATTGCGCGCCCCGGGGTGAGGAGATCATCGCATGTTGTCGCCGTTCGTTCGCGCCGGCGTTGCCGCCGCGCTGCTAGCTATTGCGCTCTTTGCTGCTGCATTCTCCGCCAACGCCGCCGACAAGCCCTATCAGAATAGCGATCTGGCCGACGCCGCGATCACGCTCGAAGCGCAGATCAAGTCCGACGCCGGCGCGGCGACCAAGCCGCTGCCGCAAATCCGCAAGGACGCCGACGCGGCGTTTGCCAAGAACGATTTCCGCGCCGGCATGGCGCTGCTTGGCCAGATCGTCGCCGCGGCGCCGAACGATTCCACGACCTGGCTTCGGCTGGCGCGCACCATCATGCAAATCCGCCCCGCCGACGACAAGGAGCAGGCGTTGCTATTGGAGCGCGCCTCGACAGCGGCCTACGTGGCCTATCAGCGCACCACCGCCCGCAGCGAAGAAGCCGACAGCCTTGCTTTCCTGGGCCACGAACTGGCGCTGCGCGAACAATGGCGGCCGGCGCTCGATGCGCTCCGCCTCTCGCTCGAATTGCGCGAGGTCGCCGACGTGCGCGGGCAATACGAGCTGCTGCGCGAGGCGCACGGCTTCCGCGTGCTCGATTACAGCGTCGATGCCGATACCGCCTCGCCGCGGGCCTGCTTCCAGTTCTCCGAGGATTTGCCGGCGCGCACCGATTTCTCGCCGTTCGTGGTGCTGGCCGGCACCGACAAGCCGGCCTTGTCGGCGGCGGAGAAGCAGCTCTGCGTCGAAGGCTTGCAGAACGGCGAGACCTACAAGATCACGATACGCGCCGGCTTGCCGTCCACCGTGCACGAGACTTTGTCGAAGTCGGGCGAATACGCCATTTATGTGCGCGACCGCAAACCGTCGCTGCGGTTCACCACGACTTCTTATGTCCTGCCGCGCACCGGTCAGCGCGGCATTCCGATTATCAGCGCCAACACCAAGGCGGCGGCGATCGAAATCTTCCGGCTCGCCGACCGCAGCCTGGTCGATGCCGTCACTGGGGAAAATCGCGGCCGCGGTGACTTTCAGCGGGCTCTGAGCCGCTACGACGTCGAGCAGTTGCGCGAGTCGCGCGGTGTGTCGGTATGGAAGGGCGAACTCACGCTCGAATCCGGTGCGCTGAACGCCGACGTTACCACCGCGTTTCCGCTCGACGAGGCGGTCGGCGAACTCAAGCCCGGCGTCTACGTCATGGTGGCGCAGTCGCAAGAGACCAAGAACCTCGACAACAATTTCGACACACTGGCGACGCAATGGTTCATCGTTTCCGATCTGGGCTTAACCGCGTTTTGCGGCAATGACGGCATCCACGTCTTCGTCAATTCGCTGGCGACCGCAGAAGCCGGGAAGGATCGAGCTCGAGCTTGTTTCGCGCAGTAACGAAGTGCTGGCGACGCGGCGCACCGACGCAAGCGGCCACGCGCAATTCGAGGCCGTGCTGACCAGCGGGGAGGGCGGCACGGCGCCTGCCATGCTTACGGCCAAGGACGGCCAGGGCGATTACGCCTTTTTAAATCTGCGCGGCGCCAGCTTTCGACCTGACCGACCGCGGCGTCGGCGGCCGGCCGGCGCCGACCGGGCTCGATGCGTTCGTTTACAGCGAGCGCGGCGTGTATCGCTCCGGCGAGACCGCCTATCTCACCGCGCTTCTTCGCGACTCCCACGGCGCAGCGGCGCTTGGCGTGCCGCTGACGCTCGTGGTTGAGCGTCCGGACGGCGTCGAATTCCGCCGTGCCTCGGTCGTGGATCAAGGTTTGGGCGGGCACGCGCTTTCGCTCGCGCTGCCGGCGTCGGCGCCGAGTGGCACCTGGCACGTGCGCGCGTTTACCGATCCGAAACGACCGCCGGTCGGCGAGTTGAGCTTCTTGGTGGAAGACTACGTGCCGGACCGTATCGAGTTCGATTTAACCTCGCCGAGCGGCCGAATTTCGCAAAAAATTCCGGCCAAAGTCGATGTCGCCGGGCGCTTTCTCTATGGCGCGCCGGCGGCCGGTCTCGATCTCGAAGGCGAAGTGACGATTGCCGCGGCCAAGGAGCGCACCGGCTTTGCCGGCTATCAATTTGGTCTCGACGACGAGAAGGTCGAACCGGTCGAGCAGCCGCTTGAGGATCTGCCCGACATCGATGCCGCCGGCAAAGCAAGCTTCAGCGTCAATCTCGACAAGCTGCCATCCGGAACGCATCCGCTCGAAGCGCGCATTACCGTGCGCATGGCCGAGCCCGGCGGCCGTGCGGTGGAGCACAATGTCGTGCTGCCGGTTACGGCGAGCGGCCCAATGATCGGCGTCAAGCCGCAATTCTCCGGCCGTTCGCTTGCTGACGGCGCCAACGCCGCCTTCGACGTGGTCGCGCTCGCGCCCGACGGCGCGGCGATTGCGCTGCGCGGTCTGCATTACGTACT
This sequence comes from uncultured Alphaproteobacteria bacterium, assembly GCA_963845775.1. GTDB lineage: Bacteria > Pseudomonadota > Alphaproteobacteria > Rhizobiales > Xanthobacteraceae > BOG-931. Next base: position 187,452 of record CAWJTE010000008.1, on the reverse strand, counting down.
GTTGCAGATCGAAACCCATTACCAGTTTTACAAACAAAACGGCCGCTGGAACTACGAGCCGGTCAAGATTACCAAGCGCGTCGCCGACGGCACGATCGACACGACGCTCGATGCGCCGGCGCATATTTCCCTGCCGGTGAATTTCGGCCGCTACCGGCTGGAAGTCTCCGCGACCGAACCGAACGGCCCGGTGACCTCGGTGGCATTCGACGCGGGCTTCTACGTCGAGACTAATGCCGATACGCCGGACATGCTCGAAGTCGCGCTCGATAAGGGCGAATACGCGCCGGGTGACACCATGACGGTGGCGGTCACCGCCCGCACAGCAGGGCGGCTGACGCTCAATGTCATCGGCGACCGGCTGCTGGCGACCCAGAGCGCCGACCTGCCGGCGGGCGTGGCGCAAGTGAAAGTGCCAGTCGGCCGTGACTGGAGCACCGGCGCCTATCTGGTCGCGACCTTGCGGCGGCCGCTCGATGCGCCGGCGCAACGAATGCCGGGCCGCGCCATCGGCCTGCAATGGTTCTCCATCGATCGCGCGGCCAAAACGCTCGGCGTGGAACTGAAAGCGCTGGCGCTGATCCGGCCGAATGCGGCTCTGCATATTCCGGTGAAAATCTCCGGACTCGCGGCTGGCGAGGAAGCGCGCGTCGTCGTTGCCGCGGTCGATGTCGGCATTCTCAATCTGACCAACTACAAGCGGCCATCGCCGGACGACTATTATCTCGGCCAGCAGGCGCTGGCGGCCGACATCCGCGATCTCTACGGCCAGTTGATCGATGGCATGCAGGGAGCGCGCGGGCGAATTCGCTCGGGCGGCGACCAAGGCGCGCAGTTGCAGGCAAGCCCGCCAAGCGGGCCGCCGGTCGCGCTTTATTCCGGCTTGGTTACGGTCGGCGCCGATGGCAACGCCAACGTCGATTTCGACGTGACCGACTTCTCCGGCATTGTCCGGGTCATGGCGGTGGCGTGGAGCAAGGATAAGGTTGGCCACGGCAACGCCGACGTGGTCGTGCGCGATCCGGTGGTGCTGACCGCGACGTTGCCACGGTTCCTGTTGCCCGGCGACCGTTCCAGCCTGCATCTCGATCTCGACAATGTCGAAGGTGCGGCCGGCGATTACACCATCGCCGTGACGGGTGCCGACGCCGTCGCCGCGAGCGCAACGCAGAAATTGACGCTGAGCGCCAAGCAGCGCGGCGCGGCGAATGTCCCGCTCACCGCCAATGCCGCCGGCAACGGTACCATCAAAGTGAGCGTCAGCGGACCCGAGAGCTACGCGCTGTCGCAAAATTTCACGCTCACGGTGCGGACGCCGGCGCAAATCCTGGCGCGGCGGACGGTGAAATCGCTCGCCAAGGGCGAAAGCCTGACATTGTCGAGCGATATGTTCGCCGACCTCGTTCCCGGCACTGGCGCGGTTTCGGTTTCGGTCGGCGCCTCGGCGGCGCTCGATGCCGCGGCTTTGCTCGCCGCGCTCGACCGCTATCCGTATCGCTGCTCGGAGCAGATCACCAGCCGTGCGTTGCCGCTCCTCTACGTCAGCGAATTGGCCAAGGGTAATCCGGCGGCCGCCGATCCGGCCAAGGATCAGCACATTCGCGATGCCGTCGAGGCGCTCCTCACGCGGCAGGATGGCAACGGCTCGTTCGGCCTGTGGGGCGTCGGCGGCGATGACACCTGGCTCGACGCTTATGTCACCGACTTTTTGACGCGCGCGCGCGAACGCAAGATCGCGGTGCCTGACGCCGCATTCAAGCTCGCGCTCAATCGCCTGCGCAACGTCGTCGCCAATACCGCTGATTCGGACAAGAACGACGCGACCGGGCTCGCTTACGCGCTTTATGTGCTGGCGCGCAACGGAATGGCGCCGGTCGGCGATCTTCGCTACCTCGCCGACGCCAAGCTCGAGGCTCTTCCAACGCCGATCGCCAAGGCGCAAATTGCCGCTGCGCTCGCCATGGTCGGCGACCGCGCGCGCGCCGATCGCGTTTACGCGGCGGCGCTCGCGGCCATGCCGTCCTCGGCACCGGCCGATCTGGTCGGCCGCGAAGATTATGGTTCGACCCTTCGCGACGCCGCCGCCTTGGTGGCGCTGGCGAGCGAAAGCGGGGTGCCGCGTGCCACCGTGCAGGCGGCGGTGCAGCGGGTTGAAGCTGCCCGCGCCGATTTGCGGCAGACCTCGACGCAAGAGGACGCCTGGCTTTTGCTCGCGGCCAACGACATGGCCAAGGATGCCGGCAATATCTCGCTCACTGTCGGCGGTGTCGCGATGGCGGCGCCGCTCAATCGCACCATCGACACCGGCGATTTGAAAGAGCCGCTTCGCATCGCCAATACCGGCGAGGACAATGTTTCGGCGGTGGTAACGGTGACTGGCGCGCCGGTCACGCCCGAGCCCGCCGCCGAAAAAGGTTTCAAGATCGAGCGTACCACCGCAGACCTGGACGGTAATCCAGTCGACGTGAAGACCGTCAAGCAGAACACCCGTCTCGTCGTGGTGCTCAAAGTCACCGAGGCGCAACCGCAATTCGGCCGCGTGATCGTCGCCGATTATCTGCCGGCCGGATTCGAGATTGACAATCCGCATCTCGTTTCCTCCGGCGACACCGGCACGCTGTCGTGGATCACTGATGCGGTCGAGCCGGTCAATGCGGAATTCCGCGACGATCGGTTCACCGCCGCCTTCGACCGCAAAAAAGACGACGCGCCGGTATTCACCGTCGCCTACGTCGTGCGCGCGGTTGCGCCGGGCAAATATGTGCGCCCGCAGGCCCGAGTCGAGGACATGTATCGGCCAGACCGATTCGGTCGCGCCGCGACTGAAAGCGTGGAAGTAACGGCGAAATGACCCAAACTCGTCATTGTGAGCGCAGCGAAGCAATCCAGCCTGTTAAGGGCCTTCTGCATTGCTTCGTCACTTCGTTCCTCGCAATGACGCGGACGAAGACTCGCATCATCGCTCTTTGTGCCACTTTTCTTTTCCTCGCGGTTCTCTCCGCTTCCGCAGGCTGGATTGCTGCGCTCGGTCCAACGCCGCTCGGCAACGATCTCGCTTTCTCGACCCGCGTCGTTGATCGGGATGGACGCTTGTTACGCGCCTACGCCACGCGCGAAGGCCGCTGGCGTCTGCCGGCGGCGTTCGCCGACGTCGATCCGCGGTTCTTCACCATGCTGTTTGCCTATGAGGACAAGCGTTTCCGCGCCCATCACGGCATCGATCCGCTGGCGCTTGCCCGCGCGGCATTCCAGCTAGTGAGCAGCGGGCACATTCGGTCCGGCGGTTCGACGCTGACCATGCAGGTGGCGCGGCTGCTTGAGCCGCGCAGCGGTCGCAGCGTCGGGACGAAGCTCCGGCAAATGGCGCGGGCAATCGAGCTCGAGCGCGCGCTCGGTAAGGACGAAATTCTGTCGCTCTATCTCGATCTTGCTCCCTATGGCGGCAATATCGAAGGCATCCGCGCCGCGTCGCTGGCCTATTTCGGCAGGGAGCCGCGCCGGCTTTCGCTCGGCGAAGCGGCGCTGCTGGTAGCGTTGCCGCAATCGCCGGAGCTGCGTCGTCCCGACCGCTCGACTGAGGTGGCGCGCGCGGCCCGAAACCGCGTGTTGGACCGTTACGCGGCGGAAAGCGGCGTGCCGGCCGATGAAATTGCTTTGGCCAAGGCCGAGTCGGTTCCGGCGGGACGACTTCCGATGCCGATGCTGGCGCCGCATGCGGCCGATCGGGCGGTGGCCGCCGTCGCGCCGGGTGGGGAAATTCGGCTGAGCATCGATGCCGGCCTGCAAAAAAGTTCTGCAAGAGCTCGCGCGCGACCGCGTGCGCGCGCTGACGGTGATGCTCGGCCCGGATATTTCGCTCGCCATGCTGGTCGTCGATAATGCCACCGGCGATGTGCTGGCCCGCGTTGGATCGCCGGATTATTTCGACCAGCGCCGCGCCGGCCAGATCGATATGACGCAGGCGCTGCGTTCGCCCGGCTCGACACTCAAGCCGTTCATCTACGGGCTCGGCTTCGAAGACGGTCTCATTCATCCGGAAACGCTGATCGACGATCGCCCGGTGCGCTATGGCGCCTACGCGCCGCAAAACTTCGACTTTACCTTTCAGGGCACGGTGACGGTGCGCAAGGCGTTGCAGCTTTCGCTCAATCTGCCGGCGCTCGCTGTCCTCGATCAAATCGGCCCAAGCCGGCTCGCCGCGCGGCTGAAGCAAACCGGCGCCGCGCTGGTGCTGCCTGACGGCGAAGCGCCCGGCCTCGCCATCGGTCTCGGCGGCGTCGGCATCAAGCTCGCCGACCTGGTACGGCTTTATGCCGGGATCGCCCGGCTCGGCATTGTGTTGCCATTGCGCGAGCTAGCACGTGACACGCCGGGGCAGGGGGACCGCCTGCTGACGGCGGTCGCCTCCTGGTATGTGAGCAACATCCTGATCGGCGTGCCGCCGCCGGATAACGGCGTGCCCGGGCGGATCGCGTTCAAGACCGGCACCAGCTACGGCTATCGTGACGCCTGGTCGATTGGCTTTGACGGTAAACGCACGATCGGGGTCTGGGTCGGCCGTCCGGATGGCGCGCCGGTGCCGGGGCTGATCGGTCGTTCCGTTGCCGCCCCGATCCTATTCGATGCCTTCGCGCGCCTGCCGGGACCACTTGCGGCATTGCCGCACGCTCCCGAAGGTATTTTATCAACAACCAGTGCCAAGCTGCCACCTCCATTGAAGTATTTCAGTCCGGCTGCTGCTAGTGGGGAGGTGGCGCAGGCGCGGCTGCACATTCTCTTTCCGCTCGATGGAAGCCGGCTTGATCTACGCACGTCGGACGGCGGACCGGGGCCGATTCCGCTGAAAGTCACCGGCGCCGTTCCGCCGCTCACGGTTTTGGTCAACGGCATGCCCTCGCCGCTGCAAACGCATGGGGCCTTGTTCTTTCAGCCTCAGGGTCCGGGCTTTGCGCGCGTTACCGTCATCGACGGTTCGGGTGCCGCGGACAGCGTGATGCTGCGCCTCGATGGCGCTTCGCAAGCGATGGCCGCCGCGCCGGACGCGCGCGCGGATTGCGCGGTCAAGTCCTGCGCCCATCCTTGATAACTTCTGTTTCGCCGCCGGCGGGTTTTCACTAAGGTCGCGATCTTGCAACACACGGCAACCAATCTCTTGCGCTGGATTTTGGCCATCGGGCGCGCGCCGCGTGCGCGGACGCCGCGCTGGCCAGCCGGCGCGTGGGCGGCAATCGTTCTCGGCATTGCAATTATCGTTGCCGCGATGTTTTTGCTCGACGCGGCGGCCAGCACCTGGGCGCGGCACCTGCCGCACCGGCTAGTCGACTTGGCCGAGGAAATCACCGTTTTCGGCCTTTCCGGCTGGTTTCTCTACTCGCTCGGAATCATCCTGATGTTTTTAGCGGCCCTGACCGGACCGTCATTGCCGCCATTTGCGCAGGAGATCATGGTGCTGTTTGCCGCCCGCGTCGGTTTTCTTTTCACCGCGATTGCCGTGCCGAGTTTGTTCGGGACGATCGTCAAACGGCTCGTCGGCCGCGCACGTCCTTTTGTCGCTCCACTCGATGATCCGTTCGTTTACATGCCGTTGGCCTGGCAGCCGGAATACGCCAGCATGCCGTCGGGCCATGCGACTACCGCGGCAGCGGCGGCGATCGCCTTCGGCGCCATCTGGCCGCGCTGGCGCGTCGTCATGTGGCTCTACGCGTTTATCATCATGCTCACGCGTGTGTTCTTGAACGTGCATCATCCGAGCGATGTGCTGGCTGGCGCGCTGGTCGGCATTGTTGGCGCGCTCCTGGTGCGCCGCTGGTTCGCGGCGCGCGAACTGGCGTTCACTCCCGATCTGCGGGCAAAGCCGGGGCCGTCCTGGCAGGAGCTCGACGCGGTGGTGCACGCCATCGCGCGCGCGCCGATAAAATCCGGGAGCTAGGCACGCGCGGCCGTGGCCAGCGCGGCGAATCCGCGTTCCAGATCGGCGATCAAATCCTCGACCGCTTCAAGCCCTATATGGAAGCGCACGGCCGGGCCGCCCGGCGCCCAGCGCGTCGCGGTGCGCGCGCCGGCGCAATCGAATGGGATGGCGAGGCTCTCATACCCGCCCCACGACGCGCCGATGCCGAATAATTCGAGCGTATCGAGGAAAGCATGCACCGCCTGCTGCGGCACCGGGTTGAGCACGATACTGAACAAGCCGCACGCTCCAGTAAAATCGCGCTTCCAGATGGCATGACCCGGATGGTTGGCAAGAGCCGGATGCAGAAGCCGCAAAACTTCCGGCCGCTGCTCAAGCCATTTCGCCACCGCAACGCCCGATTGGTCATGGCGGTTGAGGCGGACGGCGAGTGTGCGCAATCCGCGTTGACCGAGATAAACGTCGTCCGGTCCGACGCACCAGCCGTTCAGATAGACGGTGCGCTTGAGGTCGGCCACGGTCGCGCTGTTGGCCGAAACCATGCCGATCATCACGTCGGCATGGCCGCCGATATATTTGGTGCCGGCCTGGATCGAGAGATCGACGCCGAAGTCGAGCGCGCGGAAGTAGAGCGGCGTCGCCCAGGTATTGTCCATCAGCACGAGTGCGTTCTTTGCGTGCGCCGCTTTGGCGATGGCGGGAACGTCCTGCATCTCGAAGCTGAGCGAGCCCGGGGATTTAAGATAAACAGCCTTGGTATTCGGCTGCATCAAACCGGCGATGGCGCCGCCGGCGAGCGGGTCGTAATAGGTGGTGCTGATGCCGAAGTGGGTGAGAATCTGGTCGCAGAAGCTGCGCGTCGGGCCGTAGGCGCTGTCGGTGACGAGAACATGGTCGCCGGCTTTGAGCACCGTGAGGAGCGCTGCGGAAATCGCCGCCAGTCCCGACGGCAACAGCGAAACGCCTGCGCATCGCGGTCCTTCGAGTTCTTGCAGCGCGAGTTCGAGTGCTTCGGTCGTGGGTGTGCCTCGCCGCCCATACTGATAACGGGCACGCCGCGCGACAAAATCATCGGCGTTCGGATAGAGTACCGTCGAGGCGTGATAGACTGGCGGATTGACGAAGCCGTGGTAGGAAGCCGGGTCGCGGCCGCCGGTCACCACCTTGGTTTCCGGGCGCCATGGCCGCTTGGCGTCGCTTTTTTTGCCCTCTTTCATGGCCCTGTCTCTTGCGCGGCTTATGCCTTTAATTCTGCCATTACTTCGGCATCATGCGTCGGCGTCAACCCTTGACCTTGCGGGGCGATCGTTCTCAACTGCCGGCCCGCAGGGTGCCCACCGCGAAAGGCTCGATCATGAAACGCCTCGCTGCCGCGTTTGCTATGGCCATGGCGCTTGCGTTGGTGACGCAAATAGCGTCTGCGGACACCCTTGCGGCGGTCAAGCAACGCGGTCAACTCGTCTGCGGGGCGAACGGAACGCTGGCCGGGTTCGGCCTGCCTGACCCCCAGGGCAACTGGACCGGTTTCGACGTCGATTTTTGCCGCGCCATCGCTGCGGCGATCTTCAACGACCCGCAAAAGGTCAAGTTTGTGCCGCTGACGGCCAAGGACCGGTTCACAGCGCTGCAATCCGGCGAAATCGACGTGCTTTCGCGCAACACCACCTGGACGCTGTCGCGCGACACTTCGCTTGGGCTGGATTTCCCCGCCATCACGTATTTCGACGGACAGGGCTTCATGGTGCGCAAGGCGCTCAAGGTGAGTTCGGCGCTCGAGTTGAGCGACGCTTCGGTCTGCGTGCAGCAAGGTACCACCAGCGAGTTGAACCTCGCGGATTACTTCCGCTCCAATCACATGAGCCTCAAGACGGTTACGTTTGCGACTGGCGAAGAAGCGCTCAAGGCTTATGAGTCCGGGCGCTGCAACTCATTAACGACCGAACTCGTCGGGCCTTTACGGCGAACGCCTGGAGCTGAGCGAGCCGAGCCAGCATATCGTGCTGCCGGAAATCATTTCCAAGGAGCCGTTGAGCCCGGTGGTGCGGCACGGTGACAATCAGTGGGCCGATATCGTGCGTTGGACGCATTTCGTCATGATTGATGCCGAGGAACTCGGCATCAACAAGGGCAATGTCGACGCCAAGCTCAAGTCGGACGATCCGGAGATGCGCCGGCTACTTGGCGTCGAGGGTCAATACGGCGAGGCTCTCGGTCTCACCAACGACTGGGCCTATCGCATCATCAAGTATAGCGGCAATTACGGTGAGAGCTTCGAGCGCAATATCGGCCAAGGGTCGCCGCTAAAGATCGTGCGCGGACTAAACGCGCTATGGACCAAGGGCGGCCTGCAATACGGTCCGCCGGTTCGCTAAAGCCGCCGTGTCGCAGCGAGCTCTGCCGCGACCAACGCGCCGCCGCCTCGGCAGCATCGCGCTGCAAATCGCTCTCATTGCGGTCGCCGGCGGGCTGGCTTACGGAGCGGCCTACAATGCTGCGCTAAATCTTTCGCGCGCGCATATCGCCTCCGGCTTCGGTTTCTGGAACAACACGGCCGGCTTTGACATCAGCCAGACCCTGATCGCCTATTCGGCAAGCACGTCGAGCTTCGGTCGCGCTTTCTGGGTCGGTCTGCTCAATACGCTATTGGTCGCCGCGGTCGGCATTGTGCTTGCGACCATTCTCGGCTTTGTCATCGGCATCGCGCGGCTGTCGCGCAATTGGCTCATCGCGCGGCTTGCCGGCGGTTATGTCGAACTTGTCCGCAACGTGCCGCTCCTGCTGCAACTTCTGTTCTGGTACAACGCGGTGCTCAAATCACTGCCGCCGCTGCAGGGGAGCGTGGCCTTGGCCGGTGGCGCAATCCTCAACAACCGCGGCCTGTTCCTGCCGCGACCGCTGTTCGCGGCGAATTTCAGCACCGTTACCCTTGCTTTCGTCGTTGGTATTGCCGCCGCGATCGGCATGACTGTCTGGGCAGGCCGGCGCCGCGAGCGGACCGGCGCGGACCGGCACATTCTTTGGCCGGCGCTTGCGCTGATCGTCGGCTTGCCGGCGGTCGCTTTCGTAGCGGCGGGCTTTCCGCTCAGTTTCAGCGTGCCACAAATGGGGCGGTTCAACGTCAGCGGCGGAGTCGAAATCCTCCCTGAATTCGCCGCGCTGGCTCTGGGGCTTTCCGTCTACACGGCGGCCTTTATCGCCGAGGTCGTCCGCGCCGGCGTGCTCGCGGTTTCGCATGGCCAGACCGAAGCGGCGCAGGCGCTCGGCCTGCGCCCGGGCCAGACACTTCGTCTCGTGGTGTTGCCGCAAGCCATGCGCGTCATCGTGCCGCCGCTCACCAGCCAGTATCTCAACCTGATCAAAAACTCATCGCTGGCCGTCGTCATTGGCTATCCCGACCTGGTGCAGATATTTGCGGGCACCGTGCTCAACATCACGGGCCAAGCGGTCGAGGTGATCGCGCTCACCATGGCGGTTTACCTCGCCATCAGCCTGTTCACGTCGCTGACGATGAATCTTTATGCGCGCGGGACCGCGATTGCGGAGCGTTAAGATGAGCGCGATTGGCGATCAGGCTTATCTGCGTGCGCTGCCGGCGGAAAAACTGCCACCTCCGGCCGACCGGAGAGGCATATTCGGCTGGCTACGCGAAAATCTTCTGTCCAGCCCCGCCAATATCGCACTGACGCTTGTCTGCATCCTGCTGATCGTTTGGTTGGTGCCGCCTCTGGCGCGATTTTTCCTCATCGACGCGGTGTGGTCGGGTGCCGACCGGGATGCGTGCCTGGCCTCGTCCGCCCAGCCCAATCCCGGCGCCTGCTGGGCGTTCGTGCGGGTGTGGTTTTCCTATTTCGTATACGGCTTTTATCCCCTGGCTGAACGCTGGCGGGTCGATCTGTTCTTTCTCGCTTTGGCGTTGGGCATTGTTTGGCTGGCGTGGCTGGCGGCGCCGCGCCGTGACCTCGGTGCGCTCTATTTTTTTGTGGGGCTGCCAATGCTGTCCTTCATCCTGCTGCACGGCGCGTCGTTGTTCGGGCTCCCGGTAGTGTCAACGTCGCTGTGGGGCGGCATTCTCGTCACCTTCGTGGTCGCGACCATCGGCATGGTGTTTTCGCTGCCGCTCGGCATCTTGCTTGCCTTGGGCCGTACCTCGGACAGGCCGGTGATCAAGCTTGCCGCCGTGAGTTTCATCGAGTTCGTCCGCGGCGTGCCGCTGATTACCGTGCTTTTCATGGCCAGCGTCATGCTGCCGCTGTTTGTTCCCGAGCAGTTTGCGCCCGACAAGCTGGTGCGCGCGCTGATCGGCGTCGCCTTGTTTGCCTCCGCATACATGGCGGAAGTGGTGCGCGCCGGTTTGGCCGCCGTGCCACGCGGTCAATATGAGGCGGCGCGGGCGCTCGGGCTGACCTATTGGCGCATGATGGTATTGGTGATCTTGCCGCAGGCGCTGCGCGTGACGCTGCCGAATATCGTCAACACCTTTATCGGACTGTTCAAGGATACGACGCTGGTCTTCGTGGTGGGGATTTTCGATTTTCTGCGCACCATCGAAGCGGCGCGCATCGATCCAAAATGGGCGACGCCTAACACGACGCTTATCGGCTATGCTTTCGCCGCGCTCTTTTACTTCATTTGTTGCTATGGCATGTCGCGTTATGCGCGTGGCGTTGAAGCCTATTTGACCCGTGCCGGCAGGAGATAACGAGCGCGATGGCCGAACGTACCGACAATCCGGCGGTGCCGCTGCCCGATGGGGCCGTAGAAATCACCGGGCTGCATAAGTGGTATGGTGATTTTCACGTCCTGCGCGACGTCAACCTGAAAGTCGCGCGCGGCGAACGCGTCGTCATTTGCGGCCCGTCCGGCGGCGGCAAGTCAACGCTGCTTCGCTGTATCAACCGGCTTGAAGACTGGCAGCGCGGCCGTATCGTGGTGGACGGCGTCGAATTAACCGAGGATCCCAAGCATATCGTTGCGGTGCGGCGCGATGTCGGCATGGTGTTTCAGCAGTTCAATCTGTTCCCGCACCTCACCGTGCTGGAGAATTGCACTTTGGCTCCGGTTTGGGTGCGTCACATGCGGAAGAAAAACGCTGAGGCGCTGGCGATGAACTATCTCGCGCGCGTCAAGATACCGGACCAGGCCGACAAATATCCGGCACGCCTTTCCGGCGGCCAGCAGCAGCGCGTTGCGATCGCGCGCGCATTGTGCATGAACCCCAACATTATGCTGTTCGACGAGCCGACGTCGGCGCTCGATCCGGAAATGGTCAAGGAAGTCCTCGACACCATGGTCGAGCTCGCCGCCGACGGCATCACCATGCTGGTCGTTTCCCACGAGATGGGATTCGCGCGGCAGGTCGCGGATCGCGTGATCCTGATGGACGAAGGTCAGATCGTCGAAATTAATGCGCCAAAAGATTTTTTCGGTGCGCCGCAGCACGAACGGACGCGGTCGTTTCTTAAACAAATTCTACACTGAACCAGGGAGTTTTGCCGCTCGCATCCAGGATTACCGAACTTTAATCCGGCGGAATCAGCCGGAAATGCCGGTCAAACCTGCGCCTGACAAACCATTCATCGACCTATCAAAACTTTAACTTGAGCGGCGAGGGTGGCGGCCTTTTACTTCGCAACACCTAGAAGCTCTCTTTTGGAGGAGAACATGTTGAAGCCACTGGTCGTCGCGGCGGCAGCGCTAGCCATCGCCGGCTCGTCTCTCGTTTATGCGCAACAGCGTTTCGGCGGGCCGGGTGGTGATAACGACGGCGGTCCGCGCTTCGAACGGCGGCATATGCCGAGCGCCGAAGACATGGCGGCGTTCACCGATGCGCGGATCGCCGCGCTCAAGGCGGGGCTCACACTTACGCCCGACCAAGCGAAGAACTGGCCGGCGTTCGAGCAGGCGCTGCGCGACATGGCGCAATTACGCATCGAGCGCATGAAGGCGCGTGAAGCCGCCCGGCAGCAGCGGCAAGACGACCAGCCGCAAGGCTCTCCCTTTGACCGGCTCGGCCGTCGCGCCGACAATCTCGCCAAGGTCAGTGCCGTACTTAAGCGCATCGCCGACACCGGCACGCCGCTTTATCAAAGCCTGACCGATGCGCAGAAGGCCCGCTTCCAGATGCTGGCGCGGATTCTGCGGCCGCATTATCACCACATGCATGCGCGCAACGAACACGGCTGGCAGGGCCGGCGCGAAGGCGATGGTTACGGGCGTGACGGCTGGCAAAGCCATCAATGGTGGAGACATCACCGCTTCGGACAGGACGAGCAGGGGCAGGATGATCGAGGGCCGGGCGGCCGCATGCATCGCATGATGGGCGCCGACGGTCAGAAGTCCGAGCTCTAGAGCGCGATCCGGAAAAGTGGAGGCCGGTTTTCCGAAAATACTGCCCTCAAGAATCTAACAGTGTACCGGTGTCTGCCGAAGCCTCCCGCGGCGGCACTGACAAGCGGAAGCCGCAGGACACCCTGCGGCTTTCGCATTTTTGTTCGCTGACTTATCGTGCGAGCGGCCCCCCGGCTTTCTTCCAGGCGGCCACGCCGCCTTCGACGTGGCGAGCCGATGCAAGGCCGGCGTCCTGCGCTGCCTGCACCGCCATCGCCGAGCGTTCGCCAAACGCGCAATAGAACACGAGGCGCTTGCCGGTCGCTTCCGCCAATTCGCGCAACATGCCGCCGCTGCGCACATTCTCCTGCAAATCCGGATAGGGGGCGTGCAACGAACCCGGGATGATGCCATGCTTCTCGCGCTCGGTGCTTTCGCGCAGATCAATCATAACAATCCCGGGTTGCCCGCATGCTGCGATCGCTTCTGGCGCAGACAGCGCCCAGCCCTTGCGCGCGATCTCTTCCTGGCGCAGCCCGACATGCATGTTGGCCGGCACTGCCACGTCCATCATTTTCGGATTCGAAAGCTTCAGATTGTTCATCAGGTCGGCATATTCGTCGACCGATTTAACCTTGAGCCGCGGGTTGAAGAATTTCTCTTCGCCGATGGTCGAGACGGTTTCGCCCTTATAGTCGTGCGCCGGATAAACCAGCGTCTCGTCGGGCAGTTTCAGCAGCTTGTTGAAAATGGAGTCGTATTGCGCACGCGGATCGCCGTTCTGGAAATCGGTGCGGCCGGTGCCGCGGATGAGCAAGGTGTCGCCGGTGAATACGCGATCGTTGAGTAGGAACGAATAGGAATCGTCGGTGTGCCCCGGCGTGTACAGGACGTGGAGGCTCAAGCCTTCGATGCCGATGCGGTCGCCTTCCGCCACCCGCATGGACACGACGTCGGCGTGGGTCTGCTCGCCCATCACCGTGATGCAGTGCGTTTGATCGCGCAGCGCGCCGAGCGCGGTCACGTGATCGGCATGCAGGTGCGTATCTGCGGCCTTGACCAGCTTGAGGTCGAGTTCGCGCACGAGCTGAAGATAGCGGTCGACCCGTTCCAGCACCGGATCGATGATCAGCGCTTCGCCGCCGCGGCGGCTCGCCAGCAGATAGGTGTAGGTGCCCGACGTCGAGTCGAAAAGCTGGCGAAAGATCATTGCGGAGCTCCGTGTTCGTCGGCGAACTAGCGCACGGCGGCAGGCGTCGCGCAGCCCTCCGGTTTGAAATAGCGCTCCCGCGGCGGCGGATTTCTCTCCAGCGCCGCCGGAGGCCGGATCGGCCGCGAGACAAATTCGCCGCCGCAATTCGGACAGCGGCCCTTAAGGATATTCTCGACGCAGGCGCGGCAGAAGGTGCACTCGAACGAACAGATCATGGCGTCGCGGGAATCCGGTGGCAGATCGCGGTCGCAACACTCACAGCCAGGTTTGAGCAATAGCATAGGAGGCTCCGGTTCGGCTTTGCCTAAGTTTAACGCGAAAGCGCCTCTACCCCGAGCGCCGGAGTAGAAATGCTATCCGCGTTCCACCGGAAGATCGGGACGCCCGCCCCATTCGGTCCATGAGCCGTCATACAGGCCTTTTGCCTCTTTGCCGACGGCGTCGAGCGCAAAAGTGAGGATTGCGGCGGTCAGCCCCGAGCCGCAGGTGGTGATGATCGGCTTGTCGAGATCGACGCCGGCATCCTTGAAGGCCTTCTCAATACGTGGGCGCGGCGCCAGATGGCCGTTCTCGATCAGTTTCGCAAAGGGCACATTGAAGGAGCGGGGCATGTGTCCGGAGCGGAGTCCCGGGCGCGGCTCGGGCGCCTTGCCGGAAAAGCGTTCCGCCGAACGGGCATCGACGACTTGCACGCTGTCGTCGGTCAACGCCATGCGCACGTCGGCGAGCATCGCAACGGCGCCGACATTCATTTCCGCCTTGAATTTTTTCGGCTCCCGCTTGCTGCCGCCCTGTTCCAGCGGACGGCCTTCGGCTTTCCATTTCGGCAAGCCGCCGTCGAGGATGAGAACGTTCTCGGCGCCGAACAGCCGGAAGGTCCACCACACGCGCGCCGCCGAATAAAGGCCGGTACTGTCGTAAACGACGATGGTGTCGCCGTCGCCGATGCCGAGCGCGCTGGCCGCTTCGCCGAATTGCGTTGGGCCGGGCAGCATGTGCGGCAATTCTGTCGAATCATCGCTGACTGCGTCAATATCGAAGAACACCGCGCCGGGAATGTGGCCGGCGCGGTATTCGGCCGCCACGTCGCCCTTCTGCCCCGGCAAGGGATAAGAGCCGTCGACCACGGCGAGGTTTCGGTCGCGCAAATGCTCGGCAAGCCAATCGGTCGAGACAAGCCAGCGGCTGGTCGGGGACGGCTTGGAGCTGTTTTCGGGTCTAAGCATGGCGATCCTTCATATAACGCGCCCGCAGCCGGGATGTTCAGGCATAGGGAACTTTGATTTGCGAGCGGCGCTCAAGCCAGGCGGGGACCGGCAGCTTCTTCTCGCGCAGGAATTGCGGATTGAATAGCTTCGATTGGTAGCGCGTGCCGTAATCGCACAAGATGGTCACGATGGTACGACCGGGTCCGAGTTCTTTGGCCAGACGCACGGCGCCGGCAATATTGATGCCCGACGAGCCGCCAAGGCACATGCCTTCATGTTCGAGCAAATCGAAAATGATCGGCACCGCCTCATCGTCCGGAATCTGATAGGCGACATCGATCGGCGCTCCTTCCAGATTTTTGGTGATGCGACCCTGGCCGATACCTTCGGTGATCGAAGAGCCTTCGGATTTCAATTGACCGGTCGTGTAGTAGCTGTAAAGCGCGGCACCCATCGGATCGGCGATCGCGATGCGCACCGCTTTGTTGAACGATTTGAGCGCGATCGCGACGCCGGCGAGCGTGCCGCCGGTGCCGACGGAGGATACGAAACCGTCGACCTTGCCGTCGGTCTGCCGCCAGATTTCTGGCCCGGTTGTTTCGATATGGCCCTGCCGATTGGCGACGTTGTCGAACTGATTGGCCCAGATCGCGCCGTTCTTCTCGGTCTTGGCCAGTTGCTCGGCAAGCCGGCCGGACAGCTTCACGTAATTGTTCGGATTGGAGTAAGGCACGGCCGGCACTTCGACGAGCTCGGCGCCGCACAGCCGCAGCGTATCCTTTTTCTCGCTGCTCTGGGTTTCCGGGATGACGATCACCGAACGGAACCCCATGGCGTTGCCGACGAGCGCCAGCCCGATTCCGGTATTGCCGGCGGTGCCTTCGACGATCACGCCACCGGGCTTGAGCGTGCCTTTTTTCACCGCGTCCTGGATGATGAATAACGCGGCACGGTCTTTGACCGATTGCCCGGGATTCATGAACTCGGCTTTGCCGAGAATAGTGCAGCCGGTGGCGGCGGATACACGCTCAAGTTTGATCAGTGGCGTATTGCCGATGGCTTCGACGATTCCGCTGCTGAATTGCATCGCCACACAATCCCGAGGGGCGGGGACCCTAAACGACTAAACCATTGGAAACAAGGGTCATTCGAATGCCGTTGAGAACCGAAAGATTGCCGAAACCATAGCGCCGGATCACCAACGCCGACGTACGGCTATTCACCGATTGTTTCCAGCCGCGGACGTACTCCCGAGCATGACGGGGTTTCCAGCGGTCGCTGGCGGGTAGCGGCGGGCCTGGTGGAGCGCGATGAATCTCGACGTCAATACGTTATTTCTGGTGACGATCTACGTGGAAGCAATCCTCGGATTGCTGCTGCTGTTCGCCTGGGCACAAAACACCGCGATCATCGCGCTCGCATGTTGGGGCTTTGCGCATTTGTTGCGCGCCGGCTCGATCATGCTATTCGGGCTTTACGGGTCGGTTTCCGACCTGATCTCGATTGATTTCGCCAACGTTATCCTGTTCACGGCGTTTGCGCTGACCTGGACCGGCGCGCGCCTGTTCGATCATCGTCGTCCGCGACCGGCGCTGATGTTCGCCGGCGCTCTGCTGTGGCTCGTTGCAAGCCGCATACCAGCTTTCAACGATTCCTTCGAAGCACGCATGCTGCTCTCATCCGGTATCGTCACCGCTTACACCTGGGCCACGGCTTATGAATTCTGGCGCGGGCGCAGCGAGCCGCTCGTTTCGCGCTGGCCGGCAATCTTCATGCTGTTCGCGCACGGCGCGCTTTTTCTTCTGCGCACGCCGATCGGCGCCATGCTGCCGTGGGTGCCGGCCACCAACCAGCTGTTCGAAAGCGTTTGGCTCACGGTGCTCAGCTTCGAAGCGCTGCTGTTCACGATCTCGATCGCCTTCATCCTCCTCGCGATGGCGAAGGAACGCACCGAGCATCGCCACAAGACCGCAGCGCTCGTTGACCCGCTGACCGGCATCGCCAATCGCCGCGCTTTCCTGCAGGATGGCGAGGCCCAGCTCAAGCGCCAAGCGGCCGATCCGCATCCGACGGCAGTGATGCTGCTCGACCTCGATAATTTCAAGTCGATCAACGATCGTTTCGGTCACGCAATCGGCGATCGGGTGCTGGAAATTTTCGCGGACGTGACGAGCGGCTCGATGCGGCATATCGACTTGTTCGGGCGTCTCGGCGGCGAGGAATTCGCGGCGCTATTGCGCGATACCAATCGCGAGCGCGCGATGGCGGTCGCCGAACAGATCCGCATCGACTTCGCCGAGGCCACCCGCGAGGTCGAGGGCCGGTCGGTGGGCGCGACAGTGAGCATCGGTATTGTCATCAGTCACGACGCAGTGCTCGACCTCTCCGCGCTATTGGCACAAGCCGATCATGCGCTATATCGCGCCAAGGATTCCGGCCGCAATCGCGTCGAAATAGCCTCGATCGAGCTGATCCTCGACCGTGCCCGGCGCGCCGCAGGCGAGGTGCTCGCGGTGAGCGGCAGGGGAAAGCCGGCGGCCAAGTCGGCGGCGTAAGGCGACGTGCCGGCACGTATTTCTACGTACGTCATGGTCGTGATGCTTTTAAGAGATCGGTGACGCGCGACTGTTGCAATTCGCCCGCCTCGTAATGCGAGCGAGTTGGGCGCGATGCTCCATCTTCACGTTCTCCTCGTCGATGACGAAACCGATACGCGGCAGGCGGTGGGGGCCGCGCTGTCGCTGATCCGTTCTTCACGGTGCGCGATTGCGCGTCCGGCGCGGAAGCACTGACGGCGGCGATCGCGTGGCGGCCCGACCTGATTCTTCTCGATGTCGTCATGGCCGAGCTGGACGGCCCGGCGGTCGTGGCGCGATTGCGTGCCGACAAACGCACGGCACCAATCCCCGTGGTCTTCCTGACGGCGTGCCGGGACGCCGCCGAGCACTGCCGCTTCAAAGCGCCGGCCGCCGCCGGCGTCATCACCAAGCCCTTCGACCCGCGGGCGCTCGCAATTGGGCCGGACGTCCTAGGACGTCGCTATGACACGCATCAACGAGATCGCGCATTCGCTCGCCGGGGCCGGCGGGACTTACGGCTTTGCGGGAATTAGCTTGCGCGTCCGCCGCGCTGTCCGTAGCCGCCGAAAATCACCTGGCCGGGCGGGCAGAGCCGATCGAGGTCGAGCGCGCGCTCAACCGGCTACTCGAGCGGATTTCACTTTAGCGCGCTGCGTCGGCGGCGCCCCTGAGGCGGTTCCCGCCCTGCATGGGTCCCCAGCCGCCGCAACGGTTCATCTTCATGACCGGGTTTGCTAGGCTGGGGAACATAGCCGCCGCCAGCCGGGAGACCAGACATGCTCGACACCGTCATGCGCCAAGCTGCCGCGCCATTCGATACCGGCCGGCTCGACCGGCTGATGGACGAAGCCGACATTGACGTTCTCTTTGTTACGTCGAAGCCCAACGTGCAGTACCTCCTCGGCGGCCATCGGTCGTTTTTCTTCGACACCATGGATGCGATCGGAATCACACGCTATCTGCCGGTGGTCGTTTATCTGAAGGGTGCGCCGCAGAAGGCCGGCTATTTCGGCCATCGCATGGAGGGCTACCAGACCGAGATAAAGCCGTTCTGGGTATCGGAGACCAACACCAGAAGTTCCGGCGCGGTTGACGTGATGCAGCGCGCCGCCGATTACGTCCACAAGCTTGCGGCGAAGCCCAAACGCATCGGCGTCGAGCTTGCATTCATCCCCGCCGCCTCGGCGGATGCGCTGCGCAAGGTGTTTCCGAACGCCGAGCTCAAGGATGCACTGTTCGTGCTGGAGCGGTTGCGCGCGCGCAAGACTCCGGAAGAGCTGGAGCAGCTCCGCTGCGCTTCCGAACTCGTCATCGATTCCATGCTCGCGGTCTTCAACGGCCACGGCGTTGGCTCGACCAAGGTAGAAATGGCCGAGGCGCTGCGCCGCGAAGAAACCATGCGCGGGCTGATCTTCGACTATTGCCTGATCGCCGCGGGAGCCAGTCATAACCGGGCGCCCTCCGACCAGCGCTGGGAAAAGGGCGAGCCGCTGTCGGTCGATTCCGGCGGCAACTACCACGGTTATATTGGCGATCTCGCGCGCATGGGCGTGGCCGGTGAGCCTGACAGCGAGCTGGTTGATTTGCTGACCGAGGTCGAGGCGGTGCAGCAGGCGGCATTCAAGCCAATCCGCGCCGGCGTCAACGGCGGGGAGATTTATGCCGGTGCCGAAGGCGCATTGAAGAAATCAAAATTGCACAACCACTACGAATTTCTTGCCCATGGCATGGGCCTTGTCAGCCACGAAGCGCCAAGGCTTACCAGTTCGGGTCCGGTGCCCTATGACGGTTACGATGCGGACAAACCACTGGATGCGGGCATGGTGATTTCTGTCGAGACCACGCTGCTGCATCCGCGCCGCGGCTTCATCAAGCTAGAAGATACCGTCGCGGTCACGCCAGTCGGCCACGAAATCTACGGCAACCGCGCGCGCGGCTGGAATTGCGCGGGCCGCTAGGACTTATTCGGCCGGCGAAAGCGGAGCTTGGGCGCGCACGACGCCGTAGCGGAAATTGCGTTCAAGCTCTTCGATGTCGCGCCGCAGTTTGCGCAAATATCCGAAATAGGCGGTGACGCCCGCGACCCAAGACACGCCGGCAATACCGAATATCGCCGGATCGGCTTCGGGAAATAACTTCTTGATCGCTACGCACGACATCCCCCACGTCATCAGGACAATGAATGCTCGCGGCAAATGGTAAGCCATGATTCGTGCCTCGGTGAATGCCGGGCGCGATGGTGCTGGTGTATGGTTACCGAGAGGCAAACAAAGATTTACGGGATGCGCCACCTATCTAGCCGGCTTTTCTGGCCCGAATTTTGATTGTCACAACCCGGCGATGTGAAACAATCGTGACGTGCGAGGTATCGGCATGGATGTGGCGAAGCCGAAGTCCGGCAATGGCCAGCGCCACGAGATCGGCAAAGAGCCGCCACACGCCCACTCCTTTTTGGCGCTGACCGCACTTGGCGTGGTTTTCGGCGATATCGGCACGAGCCCGCTCTATACGTTTTCCACCGCGCTGAACGCCACCGGGCACGCCCCCGGCAGCACCGAAGTGCTCGGCATCGTTTCGCTCACCTTCTGGGCGCTGATGCTGCTGATCTCGGTGAAATATGTGACTTTCGTGTTGCGCGCGGACAATGACGGCGAAGGCGGTATTCTGGCGCTGCTGTCGCTGGTCGAGCGCCCGCACGAAACAACCGCGCGGGTAAAATTGTCGGTGACGGTGCTGCTCGGGGTGATCGGCGCGGCGCTCCTTTACGGCGACGGTGTCATAACGCCGGCGATCTCAGTCCTCTCGGCAGTCGAGGGGCTCAAAGACACGCCGGGCGTGGCGAACCTGGTCGTGCCGATGACGCTGGTCATTCTGGTTGGATTGTTCGCACTGCAGTACCGCGGCACCGGCAGCGTCGGCCGGCTGTTCGGACCGGTGATGGTGGTCTGGTTCGTCGCCATCGGCGTTCTCGGCCTTGTCAATATCTGGGCGGCGCCTGAAATCCTCAAAGCGTTCAATCCCTATGAAGCCGTGCGCTTCGGCACGGCCAATCCGCTCGGGCTATTCGTCGTTCTCGGCGGCGTCTTTCTGGCGCTGACCGGTGGCGAAGCGCTCTACGCCGATATGGGTCACGTCGGCCGCACCGCAATCCGGCAGGCTTGGTTTGGATTGGTTTTTCCGGCGCTGGTGCTGTGCTACTTCGGCCAGGGCGCGCGCGTGCTGGTCGAACCGAAGGCGGTGGAAAATCCGTTTTATGCGCTCGCCCCCCGGCTGGGCGGTGATCCCGATGGTGATCCTGGCGACGCTTGCCACCATCATCGCTTCGCAGGCGCTGATCTCCGGCGTGTTCTCGATGACGCGGCAGGCGATCCAGATGGGATTGAGTCCGCGTTGCAAGATTATTCCGACGTCCAGCGAGGAAGCGGGCCAGGTTTATCTGCCGACCGCGAACTGGCTCTTGGCGGCCGGCACGATCCTCGTCGTGCTGATGTTCAGGTCATCCGATGCGCTTGCCTCCGCCTACGGCATCGCGGTGTCCGGCACCATGATGGCCACCACGATCCTGCTTTATCACCTCGCCGCCGAGCGCTGGCGTTGGCCCCCTTTTGTTGCCGGCGTGGTGATCGCGGTGTTCGCCGGCATCGAGGCAATCTTCCTCGTTTCCAATTCGCTCAAGATCGCGCAGGGCGGCTGGTTCCCGCTGGTGGTCGGCGCCGCCATGGCGACGCTGATGCTGTGCTGGCGCAAGGGTTCGCTGGAGGTGCGGCGGCGGCTTTACGACATGTCGATGCTACCGCTCAACCGCTTCCTCGAATATGTCGACGATCTGGTCATCGGCCGCGCGCCTGGCCTCGGCGTCTGGCTGACCAAGGTGGAGCACGGCGCGTCGCCAATGCTCATCCGCCATCTCGAGCACAATCGGGTGTTCCACGAGCGGGTCGCGCTGTTGAGCTTCGTGTTCGAGCGCCGTCCGCGCGTGCCGTTCGGCGAACGCCACAAGGTCGAGCGCCTCGGCCACGGCTTCTATCGCGTGCAGGTGCGGCTCGGCTTCATGCAGACGCCGGACATCCCGCGCACGCTCGAAAATATCCAGATTCTCGGCTTCGATTCCGATCTCGAGCGCAAACACTTTTATCTGGCGCACGAGACGGTGGTGCGGCGGGAGAACGGCTCATCGATGTGGCCAGTGAGCTTTGCGATCTTTTCCTTCCTCAACAAGATTTCGAGCCGCGCACCCGACTATTTCAACATCCCGCATGACGGGGTGATCGAGGTCGGCTTCCGCGTCGAGATTTGACGCCGTTCCTGCCGTAACAATCGGCTCGACAGCGTCCCGCGCGCCGCGCCACAATGCCGCCGGGAAACAGCGGGTGTGTGATGTCCGACCATTATGACGAGCTGGAAACGCGCGCGCCGGAGGCGCGCGACCGCGAACAGTTCGGTCAATTGCCGAGCCTGATTGCCCATGCGCTGAGCGCATCAGGCTGGGCCGAACAGCTTGCTGGCGTCGACCCGCTGTCGGTCGCCTCGCGCGCCGCGCTCGCCAAATTGCCGGTGCTGCGTAAATCCGACCTCAAGGACTTGCAGCAGAAGAAACCGCCGCTCGGCGGCTTTGCCACCCGCCCGCCCGGGCGGTTCAAGCGGCTTTTGATGTCACCCGGCCCGATCTTCGAGCCGGAAGGCCATGGCGGAGATTTCTGGAATGCGTCGCGCGCGCTCTTTGCAGCCGGTTTTCGTGCCGGCGACGTGGTGCACAATTCGTTTTCTTATCACCTGACGCCCGGCGGTTTCATCCTGGAGGCGGGGGCGCATGCGCTCGGCTGCGCGGTCGTGCCGGGCGGCGTGGGCAACACCGAGCAGCAGATCGACGCAATCGCGCATCTGAAACCTGTTGGGTACACTGGCACGCCGGATTTTCTCAAGATCGTTCTCGATACGGCCGCCAAGACCAGTAAGGACGTATCGTCCATCAAGCGCGGGCTCGTCTCCGGCGCGGCGTTGCCGTCGTCATTGCGCGCCGAGCTGAAATCCCGCGGTGTGACGGTAATGCAATGTTACGCCACGGCGGAACTCGGTGTGATTGCCTATGAGACGGAAGCGCTTGACGGCATGGTGATCAACGAAAGCGTCATCGTCGAGATCGTGCGGCCGGGCACCGGCGATCCAGTGCCCAAGGGCGATGTCGGGGAAGTCGTCGTCACCTCGTTCAATTCCGATTATCCGATGATCCGGCTCGCTACCGGCGACCTGTCCGCCATCATGCCGGGCCGCTCGCCGTGCGGACGCACCAATGCGCGCATCAAGGGCTGGATGGGTCGTGCCGATCAGACCACCAAAATCAAAGGCATGTTCGTGCATCCCGGCCAGGTCGCCGAAATCGCCAAACGCCATCCCGAGCTTGGCCGCGTGCGCCTTTCGGTGACGCGCGAAGGCGAGCAGGACGCGATGACATTGTCCGCCGAATGCAAGCCGCAAGCCGGCGGCCTGTCGGATGCGGTGGCGACCACCTTGCAGTCGGTGACCAAATTGAAAGGCCGGGTCAACTTGGTCGCCCCCGGCACGCTGCCGAACGACGGCAAGATCATCGCCGACGAGCGCGCGATCGGGTAGAGCGCTTAACTGCCGCGAAACTTCGCCTTGCGTTTTGCGTGAAAGGCTTCGACGCCCTCGCGGAAATCGTCCGACTGGCGGAGCCGGCTGTAGCAATGGCCTTCCAACTCGATCGCCACCGATAGCGTCGCGTCCTCGGTGTCGTTGAGGAGCTTCTTGGCGGTGCGTTGCGCGAGCGGCGAGAAGTTGCGCAATTCGTCCACTAGAGCATCGGTCGCCTTTTCCAGTTCGCTGTCGGGCACACATTCGGTGGCGATGCCCCAGTCGAGCGCCTGCCTCGCTGGAATGCGCTTACTTCGCATCACGATGTCCTTGGTGCGGGTGATGCCGATTATCTTTTGCAGCCGCGCCGAGCCGCCGGAGCCGGGAATTTGACCGAGCCGCTGTTCGGGCAGAGCGTAGAAGCAGGTCTCCGAGGCGATGCGGAAATCACAGGCGAGCGAGATTTCAAAGCCGACGCCGAAGCAATAACCGCGGTTGGCGGCAATCACTGGTTTCGTGCAGCGCGCCGGTGCCGCGATGTTCCAGGCAAGCTTGGAGACGCGCTCGGGGGAAGCTTCCAGAAAGCCTTTGATGTTGCCGCCGGAGGAAAAATGCTCGCCAATCGCACGCAGTACGATCACGCGCACGCGCGCGTCTTCGTCAAGCGCCTCGAAGACGAGGCGCAGCTGCTCGCGCTGCGGCATCTCGATGACATTCAACGGCGGCCGGTCGAGGATCACGTTGCCGCGCTCGCGCTCCAGATCGATCTCGACACGGAAACCGTCGAGGCGATTAAGCCGCGCATCGGCAAGCGTCGTCGGGGTAAAATTTGGCGTGCTCATACGGTTCTTCCTTGCGTATGACTTTCGCGGTTGTCGTTGGCGGCGCCGGGCTCGCGCCGATAGTCGCCGGCCACGAGCTTTCGCCGCAACAGCTTGCCGACCGGTGATTTCGGAATTTCCGCGACAAATTCGTAGCGCCGCGGCCGCTTGAAGTTGGCCAGCCCGGAGCTGCGGCAATAGGCGTCGAGCTCGGCCGGTTCCACCGCCGCGCGCCGTTTGACGAAGGCGCAGACGATCTTACCCCAGCGCTCGTCCGGCAATCCGGCAACCGCAACCTCGGCGACGGCGGGATGCAGTGACAGGCAGCTTTCGATCTCTACCGGCGAGATATTCTCGCCGCCGGTGATGATCAGGTCGTCAACGCGGCCGGTGACGAAGAGATCGCCGTTGGCGTCGATCAATCCAGTGTCGCCGGTGAAATACCAGCCGTCGCGGATGGCGGCGGCATCGGCATCGGGCCGGCGCCAATAGCCTTCGAAGGATTCTTCCCCGGCGAGCAGCGCAATGATTTCGCCTTCCTCGCCCGGTGCGGCCATGTTGTCGACGGATCTCGCGCCAAGCCGCACGACGCGCACCATCTGATTGATGCCGGCGCGGCCGGCGGAGCCGGGTTTGCGCGCCGCCTTCTGCTCGATGGTGAAGGTGTAGATCTCGGTGCTGCCGTAGTGGTTGACGAACAAATCGGGCGCAAACGCCGCGTCGAGCTTTTGTAAGAGCGCGTCCGTCATCGGCGCGCCGGCGAAGCCAAGCTTGCGCACCGACATCACGTCGACGCCCGCGAAGTCGGGATGACTGACCATGTCGTGATAGAGCGTCGGCACCAGATAAAGGTTGCTCACGCGCTCGGCGGCAATCAACCGGAGCGCGCGGGCAACATCGAATTGCGGCAGGCAAACGAACGCGCCGCCGATCAGCGACATGGCAAGCAGCGAGCGGACGCCCATCGTGTGGTAGAGCGGCATCGCGCCGAGCGTGCGCTCGCCGTGCGCGTAAAGGTTCTGCGCCACATGGGCGACCGCGGCTGCCCGCTCGGCGTGGTGCCGGCGCGGTACGCCTTTCGGCCGCGAGGTGGTGCCCGAGGTGTAGAGCATCAGCGACCAAGCGTCGGCATCAACGCGCGGCGTTGCGTCGGAAGTTTTGCGGGCGATGAGCTGCGCAAAGTCGATCCCGAGGCCGCCGGCGCCGTCGAGAGCGATCTGAGGCAGCTTGCCCGCGTGTTTTGCAGCCGCCACGGCTTGCGCAGAAACATCCTGATAGGCGACGGCGCGCGCCTCGGCATTGTCGAGATAGAAATCGATCTCGTCGTTCTTGGCCCGCCAATTCACTGGCGTGACGATGACGCCGGCAAACTGGCAGGCCCAGTGCAGCGTGGCCGCCCGCCAGTTGTTTTGCAGCAGGGTGACGAGATGATCGCCGGGCTTGAGGCCCAAGTCGTCGAAAGCCGCGACTAGCGCCGATATTTTCTCGTACCACGCCCGATAACTCAGCCGCACCTCGCCATCGACAATAGCCAGCGCATTCGGATCGCGGGCGACACTGGCAACAAAGCTGGTGCCGAGGTCAAGCATGCGCGCGGTCCTTGAGCCGCTGCCGCGCCGCGGCCAGTGCCGCTTTGACGATCGAGGTATAGCCGGTGCACCGGCACAAATGGCCGGAAAGAAATTCGCGGATTTCCCGCTCACTGACGTCGGGCTGCTCATCAAGCAAGGCATCGAGCGACATCAGAATGCCCGGCGTACAGAAACCGCATTGCAGACCGTAATTTTCCCGGAAGGCATTTTGCAACGGCGAGAGACGATCCGCCGCTGGCGCCAATCCTTCGACAGTGCGGATGTCGGCGCCTTCCACTTGGACGGCGAGCGCGAGACAGGACCGCGCCGGCACGCCGTCGATTTGCACCGTGCAGGCGCCGCAAACGCCATGCTCACAGCCGACATGGGTGCCGGTCGCGCCGAGAACGTGGCGGATAAAATCGCTCAGCAGCATGCGCGGCTCGGCCTCTCCGGAGACGGCGCGGCCGTTGAGCTTGAAACGCACGCGGTACGACGAACCTGCCGTCAGGCGCGGCATGCGGCGGCCTCCTGCAAAGTTTGCAGTCCGAGACGGCGGACGAGCTCGCGCCGATAGGCCGCGGTGGCGTGCAAGTCGTCAAGCGCGTCAAGCGCGTTGGCGAAGGTATCCAACGCGCCGGTCACATCGGCGCTGTCCGGCAGCGGTAGCTCGCGAATGACTGGCCGGTCGGCGACCCCGCCAATCGCAAGCCGGGCTTTATGCGTATCCACCACCGCCGCGCAGGCGACGATGGCGAAGTCGCCGTGCCGGCGGCCGATCTCGCGGAACGCATAGCCCGTGCCGGCACGCGCGGTGGGAAAGCGCACCGCTTGGATCAATTCATGATCCTTGCGTTCAGTCGACATTATTCCGGTGAAGAATTCTTCCGCAGCGACGCGCCGCGCGCCGCGCCGCGAGCGCAGCTCGATTTCGCCGCCGAGCGCGACCAGCACCAACGGCAGCTCGGCGCTCGGATCGGCATTGGCCACCGAGCCGCAAACGGTGCCGCGGCTGCGCGTCTGGGTGTGTCCGATCCACGGCAAGGCAGCCGCCAGCAGCGGCTGACGTGTGCCGAGGTCGGCGTGCCGCTCAAGCGCGCGCTGGCGCACGGTCGCGCCGACCCGGATCGCGCCGTCGGCGATTTCGATACGGTCAAGTTCGGGAAGCCGCATGATGTCGAGCACCACCCGCGGCCGCGCCATGCGCATGTTCAGCATCGGCACCAGCGTCTGCCCGCCGGCGAGGATGTTCGCATCGGCGCCTTCCGCCGTCAGTACGTCGAGTGCTTCGTCGAGGGTCTCGGCGCGCACGTAATCGAACGCCGCCGGCTTCACGACTTCACCCGCGGTTTGTTCGTGCGAGCATGGATCAGCGCCGCCAGTTTCGCCGGTGTGGCCGGTAAATCGAGCGAGGCCAGCCCCAGTGCATCGGCGATCGCATTGGCGATGCAGACCGGCGTCGACATGCAATTGCCCTCGCCGACGCCCTTGGCGCCGAGCGGCGTCAGCGGGGAAGGGGACTCGCGCTGCAAGATCACCGGCTCGGGCACTTCCATCGACGTCGGCACGAGATAATCGGCGAAGGTGCCGGATAGAAACGCGCCGTCGGGCGTGTAGGCGTATTCCTCATAGAGGGCCGCGCCGAGCGCTTGGGCAAATCCGCCGGTGATCTGCCCCGCCACCATCGCAGGATGCAGGACGCGGCCGCAGTCGTGCATAGTGACGTAACGATCGATACGCACGGTTCCGGACATGCGATCGATCTCGACGCCACAGAAATCGAAAATGAAGCCGTGACAGAGCGAGGAATTGATCTCGTCCGCCTCGTTCGGCGCGCTCAACTCGGGTGGCGTCCAGAATACCGTCTCGCGGATGGTTTGGCCGAGTTCACTGTCGATGGTGCCCGGCACCCAGTGGCCAGTGGCGGCAAGCCGCGCGAACGGCAGCGCATTATCCGGATTGGCGCGCGCAGCGACGCGGCCGTCTGCAAAAACAATGTCCGCCGGCGCCACGTTGAGCTGGGTGGCGGCCATGCGGGTAAGCCGTTCGCGCAAATTCAACGCCGCGATCCGTGTAGCGCCGGCGACGGCTGGAGCAAACCGGCTGGAATAATTTCCGGACGCGATCGACCAGGCGTCGTTGCCGGTATCGACATCGGCGAAGACGCGCACGTCCTGCGGCCGCAAACCGAGCGCATCAGCCACGACCTGCGCCAACACCGTGCGGTGGCCCTGGCCCTGCGGCGTTGACGCCACCTGCACCGAAACTGCGCCAAGCGGATCGAAGCTGATAGTCGCGGTCGCTTGAGCGCCATTCTTCGGTCCGGCGCGGCGGCGCTCGTCCGGGGTCAGCGCCGCGGTGATATAACCCATATTGGAAACGCTCGGCTCAACCACAGCAGCAAAGCCAATTCCATAAAGCTCGCCGGCGACGCGCGCTGCCTCGCGCCGCGCGACGAGTTCGCTGAGCTTGCCGGTATCGACGGCCGCGGCAAGCGAAGCGGGAAAGTCCCCGGAATCGAGCGTGGCGCCGCTCGCAGTCCGATAGGGCATGGCGGCTGCCGGCACGAGGTTGCGCCGAATGACGTCGAGCGGATCGAGGTTTAATTCGATCGCAATGCGCTGCATCAGCCGTTCGAGCGGGTAATAGGCTTGCGGACCGCCGAAGCCGCGATTGAGCCCGGTCGGCGTCTTATTGGTGAGCACAATGCGATTTCGGATTTTGACGTGGCGGATGTCGTAGGCGCCGGTCAGATTTCCGTGCATGCGGTAGAGCGTGGCGGGCTCCGGCGCGCGCAGATAGGCACCGCAATCTTCGAGCTGATCGAAAGCGAGCGCGCGTATACGGCCATCAGCCTCCACCGCTGCTTCCAGCGTGGTGACCCGGTTGGTCGCGGACACCGACCCAACTAAATGCTCGAGACGGTCTTCGATCCACTTTACCGGCCGGTCGGCGACGCGCGCCGCCACCGAAATCAGGACGATGTAGGGAAATACCGCCTGCTTGACGCCGAAGCTGCCGCCGGAATCTGGCGGTGTGCGCAAACGCAACCGATTGCCCGGCACCTTCAGTGCCCGCGCCATCACCGGATGTAGCGAAAACGGTCCCTGGAAATTCGCCAGTACGTCGTAAGCGCCTTCTCCGGGATCGTATTCGGCCACGACGCCATAGGTTTCGATCGGCGTGCAGGAGTTGCGCGGATAATGAACATCGACGCGGATGCGATGCGCCGCCGTTGCGAAAGCTCGCTCCGGATCGCCGTAACGAAAAACGCGCTCGCCGACGACATTGCTCTTGGCTGCTGGATGCAGAATAGGCGCGTCCGAGGTCGACGCAACGAGCGGATCGACCACCGCCGGCAGCGGCCGATAGCGCACCTCGATGAGCTCAAGCGCGTCTTCCGCGCGGTAACGGTCCGACGCGACGACGACCGCGACCGGCTCGCCGGCATAGCGTGTGCGCTCAATGGCGATCGGCCAGCATTCGATCGGTGCTTTCACGCCGACGACGAAGCTCGTGGTCAGCGCCTTGACGTCGGCGCCAGTGAGGATCGCGTGAACGCCGTCGGCGGCTCGTGCCGCCGAGCAATCGATGCTTTCGATCTCCGCATGCGGATGCGGCGAGCGCAGGATTGCTGCATGCAATGTTCCCGGTCGCACGCCCAGATCGTCGATGAAGCGGCCGCGGCCGGCAAGTAAAGCGGGGTCTTCAACCCGTGGAATCGAGCGGCCGACCCAGCCATTCGGTTCAGGCGTCGTCTCGCTCTCCGCGACCATCGGTCTTCCTGCCCGGCCGCGGATCGGCGACGCTCTCACGCGGTGTAAAGGCGGTAGGTGGCTCCCCGGGCCGGAACCGCTGGAGTTAGTAAAATCAATAGCTTGCGGTGTCTACAGTGGTCAACGGCGATCATGAGACAAAAGGCGTATTCTAACGACTGTCTAACTTGGGACCCGAAGCGAGGCGCCCCGATACGCTTGCAAGATCGGCCGGGGGACATCTGCGACCAAGGATAGGATCCTCCCTACGCGACGTGGTATCGCAAAACTGAACGGCCGCGCCTATCATAGAGATCCCTCTATGCGAGTCGGTGCCATGTTCATGACCTCCGCCCGTCACGCCGCTTCCGCTCATCGGGCCGCCGGGGGATACAAAGCGCCGTTTCCCGTTCAATCGACGCGTTTCCGGGATTTGTTAAAGGCTGCCCAGCGCGTCCCCGAATGGGACGGGAATCAGCTTGCCCTTTTCATGGCAGCCGGGATTGATCCGACCTTGCCGATTTTCAGCGCGGGCGACCTCGCGTTGCTGTCTCAGCCGTGCGTTTCGATCGTCGGCGCGCGCGAAGCGACGCCGCCTGGTCGCGAGCGATCGGCCCGGCTCGCCCGAGAGCTTGTCGAGCATGGCATAGTTGTCGTTTCTGGACTGGCGAGAGGCATTGATACAGCCGCGCATCTCAGCGCGCTTGAGAGTGGCGGCCGTACGATCGCAGTAATCGGCACGCCATTGGCAAAAGCGTCGCCGGTACAAAATGGGTCACTTCAAGAGACTATTTGGCGCGAACACCTTTTGATCTCGCCATTTGCGGATGGCACTCACGTCCAGCCTAGCAATTTTCCTCAGCGCAATAGGGTGATGGCCGCAATATCCGGCGCCACAGTTATAGTTGAGGCGGAGGAGGATTCCGGATCGCTGCATCAGGCGGTCGCTTCCCAAAAGCTGGGTCGATGGTTGTTTATCTTGAGAAGCGTGGTCGAGACCCGCACATGGCCAAGCCGCTTCCTAAACGTCAAAAGCACTCGCGTCTTAGAAAACACCGAACAGATTTTTGATGCCCTCAACCTTCGATGAAGGTCACCCATGCCTGCGGCTACTATTCCGAACTCGTCGTAAAGGCCGGCAAAAAGCGACCAAGATCAAGCACCCCGCCACGCTATTTCCAATGCCGCGGCGCGGACTGCGGCTTTAGGAAATCGCCTCTACTTGCCCCGTTTCTGTGGCAAGCTGACGGGGTGACAACACTCTTGAACGTCGGCGGCGCAGTCGCCGGGTTTCTAATCGGCGCCCTTAGCTGGGTGCTCTTCGCGTTCATCGGCACGCCGATCAGACGGTTTTTCGACCTGCGCGGTGAGATCGTGCTGGCGATGAACAAATACGCGCGAAATATTTCGGAGCCGCCAAGCAACGACTTTTTGCCGTTCGTTGCCGCCGGCCAAGTAGCAAACTCGCGGATGGAATCCGCAATCGAGTTTCGCCGACTAGGGCTGTCCATCTTTTCGCTGTGGGAAAACAAAACCCTCGCTCGCCTGATCCTGCGGCTCATGGGATATCGCGGCGATGCGGCGGGCCGGCTTCTTATCGAACTCGCGGAAGCTAATACGGTAACCGACCGGCTCGGTCCGCGACGGTCGGAGTTGGCGAGAACGCTGAGATTGACCCCCTAACCCTAGCTCACCGGGGGTCCAATCGGTGAAGATAAAAAGCACCGATCTTCATTGATCCAAAATTTCACGGGTAGTTGATGACGATCGAACTTAATCGACGATTTGTCGAATGGAGCGAGAGAGAGACATCCGATCCTGATCTCATCGCTCGATTTGGTCGTACCGAATCGACGCTCAACTGGGACGACCTTCTGGCTAGACGCCGCGCGGTTTTACTCGCCGAGGCCGGAAGCGGCAAAACCACCGAAATGGTCGCGCGAGCCCGTCAGTTGGCGAATGTCGGCCGACCCGCCTTCTATGCAACGCTCGGGGACGTTGGGCGGCTTGGCCTTGAGGCCGCATTAAAGGTCCCTGATCGCGCCCAGCTTGCAGCTTGGAAGGCATCTGACCAGGACGCGTGGTTCTTCATAAATTCTATAGATGAAGCGAAAAACGACGGCGTGAAGTTGGGGACGGCGCTACGTGCAATTGCTGGCGCGATTGCCGGCGCCGAGAGGCGTTCTATTTGTCTCAAACCCCGGCGTTTCAGGGATCGAGCGGACATCACGATAGCTTTGGCGCAGGACAATCCGAGCGACCAATTCCTTAAATCAATCGAGGCCGTGGAGGCGCTTGGGGGAGGCGCTGTACAGTTCGCGGTCGAGAACCGTCAGACGCGCGGACTTCCGCGAATGACCTAGCCGCGCGATCGGCAGCTAAGATGTCCGGGTCTCGGCAACGCCCAGGCGACAATTCTGCCAGCGCTTTCCCGCCGATCTGAGCGCGGCGTTTCCGAATTTAACCGCCCAAACCTTATTCCGTGCGAACGCGCACACATTGGCTATTTGAGATATAAACGCGGCGGCAGCATCAATTTCGAGCGTCGGCGCACTGGCAGGATGAGATTTATTCCGGGCACCCCAGATATACCGGACGCACTTATCCGGGACGTGATAGATGGCAATGCCGTCTTCCTTTGCGGGGCCGGCGTTTCCATGCGTGCAAATATGCCTTCGTTTCAGCAGCTTGCGGAACGAGTTTACGCCGAAATCGGCGAAAATCCTGACAATGAAGCGGCAGAGCGTGAGGCGATGCAACGCCGGGAATATGATCGCGCACTGCGGTCGCTCGAGAAAAGAACGCACCTTCCGAAAACGCCGTCTCGCGTTCGAGTGGCAGTTGCGAAGTTGCTCGCGCCGACACCTGGTGTTTTGCTGCCGGATCATCTCGTGCTGCTGCGGCTATCGCGTGATGCAGATGGCCGACCCAAACTACTCACCACCAACTTTAATTCATTGTTTGAGCGTGCCGCCCGCGCAGGCGGTTTGATCAACGTTCCAAGTCACGCCGGCGCGGCCATCCCTAGACCCGCAACGGCCGACGACCATGGCATTCTGCATTTACATGGCAAGATAGCCGACGCCGCTTTCGACGTTCTGCCTTCAGATCTCATACTGACTAGCGCGGACTTCGGCGACGCTTACCTTAGGAGCGGTTGGGCGGCGCGACATATCGAAGAGCGAATGCGGCTAAATACGCTTGTACTCGTTGGCTACGCCGCCGAAGACGTGGCAATGCGCCTGCTGCTTGAAACGCTCGACGCGGACCGTCAACGCTTTCGCGATCTCAAAAGCATTTATGCGATCGAGCGACAGACGCCAATCTCGGCCTCAATATGGAGGGCAAAAGGTATCGAGGCGATTGAGTTCGCTGACTACGACCAAATCTACGCGACCCTTGGTGAATGGGCGACCTATGCGATGAAATCCGGCCGCGTATGCTGACGCGCGCGTGAGAGCTATTTTCGGGGCGTCTCCACGCGG
The DNA here is from genome assembly GCA_963845775.1 of uncultured Alphaproteobacteria bacterium. Lineage (GTDB taxonomy): Bacteria > Pseudomonadota > Alphaproteobacteria > Rhizobiales > Xanthobacteraceae > BOG-931. The sequence continues at coordinate 154,990 of CAWJTE010000008.1, read as the reverse complement.
CAAAGGCTCTTGAGCGAGCGCCAATGGAAAAGAAAACGCCAAGCGATACCACCGACTTTGAACGCGAACAACTGCGCTTCTTTTTAGCCAGGTTGATGTTTCGGAGACGCTCGCCGACATAAACCCGTCGCTCGCGTGGCTCTCTGAGCTCGCGAAAATGAAGGTTATCCAGAACTCGACCCAATTGGCGCAGTGGATCGAGAGGAATTTTGAAGACGTAGCCGCCGTGAGCGAGGTGGCAGCAAACATTAGCTTTTTCGATGAGGCGGCCGCAGGGCTGCTTGAATTTCGAATAAACCGTCGGCTTGCCAGCCTGCAACCGCTCCTTGCCACGAGCTGGCAGTTGATCATTCGTCACATTCGCAACGCTCGACGTGGGATGCTTAGGAGTGACTGGTTCGAACTTGCGCCACGCCTTAAAGCGGGCGAGCAGTCGTCTGAGGTGCTTGAGAACTCGCGAGTATCCTACGCCCAGAGCCGAGAGTGGGAGAACGTATCTCTCTGTATCGTGAGAGCGACGTAGAGAATCCGCCGAAAAAGCCATCTGACCTCATGTCGATCGATTTCGAGATCGAAGACGGGATCACCGACGAAGAGGTCCTTGGGCTATGGCCGAAGAACGCTTCCGCCGATTTTGAGCGGCGACTTTTGAATGTATTGGCATACGCATTGGACTCTGCACTTGAAGACGCCATCAATGCCGAAGTTGAACATAACTCCGGTTATGGTGTTTCTGACACAGATGTCCCCTCAGTTGCTGCCCACAATCAGAATGAATATCGAACCGGCTTTCTCCCTATCGTGCGGATCATCGCCGAAGTTTGGACCCGTCTAGCTGCGAAGGCCGTCGCATTGGCGCTGCCGCTTGTGCGGCAATGGTCGAACAGCCCTTTGAAATTGAATTGACGACTAGCGTTGTTCGCGGCTGCCGATACAGTGGTTCCGGCGGATGAGGCCTCGGACGTCCTGCTTAGTTTACCCCAAAATCTCTTGTTTCAGACAAACGCTACCGTTGAAGTGGTGCGCCTGATCCGCGCGCGATGGAAGGAATTCCCGGCGGATAAGCGCGCCTCGATCCAAGATCGGATCATCGCGGGACCGCCCACCGCGTCCTTCGTGACTGACGGCGAAACTATGGCGGACCGGTCACGCTATAATCTTCTCGGGGAAATGCAACGCGCCGGTTTGGAACTTAACGACGCCTCGACGTCAGTGCTCGCATCCATCAAATCAAAGTATCCAAACTGGCAGCTGCGCCCGCCCGAACAGGCCGGATTCCACATCTGGCGTGGGGGTAGTTCTTGGATTACAGGCGACTCTGACAAATTTAAAAATATCTCGGATGATACGCTCATCGATGAAGCGAAAAAGGCTTCGGACAATGCCGACTTTATGGAGGGCAATCATTGGCAAGCTCTTTCCCAAGCCGACCCTAAACGTGCACTGCGCGGATTGGCGGCGAAAGCACAGGAAGGACAATGGCCGGCTTGGGCATGGAATCCATTTTTGTGGGCTGCCCAAAAGCTTGATGATCCCGATAGTGTAAATATTGCTGCTGATCTTCTTTTGAAATTTCCTGAGTTTGAGTTCAAAAAGATCGCAGATACCACGTCGTGGTGGCTGAACGAAAAAGCGAAGGGGCTTGACGAAAATCGCTTATGGCGCCTTTGGGATAAGGTCGAAGCCGCGACTGAACTGCAAACAACGGAGGGGGACAATGCGTGATGCTCTCACGGATGCGCTCAACGCGCCTCCGGGCCGTCTAGCTGAAATACTCGTCAAAAGGATGGTTGGAGCGAAAAGCGACGAAGAACTTTCCGACGCGATCCGGGAACGGCTAAATAAGTTGGTAGCTGCGCCAGGCAACTTCGGAGAACTTGCGCGCGTGCGTTTGGCAGCGGAGGTCGCATTCCTTTTCGAGCGCGCTCCTGATTGGACGCGCAAAAACATCCTGCCACTTTTCGACTGGTCGTCGCCGGAAGCAGAAAATGTCTGGAGCGCCCGGAAGTACTCAAATTATATCGGCTCCCCAAAGCTTTTCGATGTCACGAAACAGTCGTTTTTAGCTTTGTTTACTCGCTCTGAACTCGCGGAAGATGATTTGCGCGCGTTTAGCGACTGGCTCACCCGGATTATGATCGCGAATCATGCTCAAGATGCCGGCTATCCGATAACCGCGACCGAAGCACGCTCGGCGCTGCGCTCGGCTGGCGTCAGGGCTTTGTCCAGTGTAGGGCACCGCCTGGCCATCGAAATGGCGACGGTCAAATCAGAGGAAAAGACCGCGTTTTGGCAGAATGTTATCGGGCCAATTTTTGAGTTGATTTGGCCGCTGGATGCTGAGCTCCAATCCCCAATTCTACATTCAAACTCGTGCAAATTCTGCTCGCGACCGGCGATGCGTTTCCGCAGGCCGCCGGTGTAATTATTCCTTTCATACAGCCGGAGGATCCGCGCCGGCACATGAGCGTGCATTCGATTTCGGCCGTCGACCACGATATCATTTGCGCATCTTCTCCAGAGAAAATGCTCGATCTTGTTGCGGCTGTTGTTGGCGATGCGCCTAATCGAAGCGTCCACAGTCTGACAGGCGTGCTCGACCGGATTCGCAGGCATGCACCAAATCTCGTCGGCACGAAGAAGTTTCAAAGGCTGGTAAGCCAGGCGAGCTAATTTTTGGATCCAGGGCTGGGATTCCCCCCGAACACTGGATCGGCTATGATTTTGTGCGCGCGGCCGCGCCAGGTTCTTGCCGCGAGCAAGCGCAGATTTCTGGAGGATTCCATGGTCGATCACCCAGACGCCGAGCTGATGGCGCTCGCGCGCGCTGCGATTGCCGCAGAGCGAAAAGCTAGCGAAGCAATTCGGGAGGAAGATGAGATCCGTACCCATGAGCGCGATTTGGAGGACTATGAGTTCCAGAGCGTGCGCGTCCGCGGGCTCCTGGAGGAAAAAGACAAAATCGAAACAAGGGTCTTTGCAATGCGGGCGACGACAATAGAAGGCATGCGTGCGAAGGCGGAGATACTCACGCCCAGTTATTACAAAGGAGTGCTTCCGCCGCCGTCGCCTGAAAGCATTGATGAGTGCTTGCTCGCTTCAATCGTTGCTGATCTTACCGGCCTGGCTACAGGACACATGGGCCGTGTTACCACCGACCTTCATTGATGCTCATGGGATCATAAGGATGCGCGCTGTCCTTGCCCTAGCAGTGGCGATCGCTTTGTATGCTCATGCCAACGCCGCATGCGGCGATCGGGGAGGTCCCGGTTATCGGGCCCCTAACGGGCGATGCGTGGGCTGGGCGGATATCGGCAAGACCTGCGGCTCCCCGCCAACAAAGAACTGCATTGCCGAAAACGCGTCGCAGGGAGCTCAGAGCGCAGCTGATCATGGCGTGAAAATCGAAGCGTTGCGCCCGTCCCACACGTCGCCGGCGTTACCAGGAAACGATGCCGGCTCAAAGTGAAGTGCAGGGGCAACGGCCGCGACGAGAGCGCATTATTTTTGCGCGTCACGCTGCCTCTTCGTATGTATCGACTTCCGGTTTAAATCTCATGAGGTCGAGGCCGGCGAGATGGCAGAGCCCAACAAGCTGCTTCATGTCTGACAAAAAGAGCTGCTCGGCCTTGCGGCTTTGCAGCTCTTTTAGGAACAATTCGTCTTCATAGCTAAAGTCGGCTATGTATTTCGATGCTGCCGCAATGAGCTCGGCAATGCCGTATCCATCCCATTCAAGGAAAGGCGTGCGAGCCGCGACGATCCTCGACAACGCGGCTCGTTCTGCCTCCGTGTATTCTAAGCGGCGGTCACGTTGCAGAAGCTTTTGCAACCAGTGTCGGATATGCTCGTAGCCGAACCAGTCGGGTTCAGCGAGCAAGGCTTCTATTCGCGCACGAAACCGATCGGATTCGCGTTGCGCTTTTGTGTGGCGCGACATGTCGTCCTTTGCCCTGTCAAGACGCGACGCAACCGAACTGTGGACAAGGGTGTGATGAGGTAGTGAATCTACGCGATTCGGCGTGCTCTAGCGAAGAGACAACAGGGCCGGATTTTGGCCATCTGGGGCCGGCGCTTAAATTCAAGCAGTTTTTTTGTTGGCGACGAGCGCAGACCTTGTGAATTAAGGTGGATAACCCGCGCGCCGTCAATTTGGCGCCGTGCGGTCCGCCAGATTTCCAGCAATAGGCGAACAAGATGGCTGTTTGGCTGCCGATGTTTGCGTTACCGAACGTGGAGGTGAGAAATCCGATTGAAGTTGATGGATTTGCTCTCGCATCGATCTATGACGAGCGCGTGCGGGAGTTGGCCGCCGCTCATCCGAATTTCAATGAATTCCTAAATCGATTTACAACTGAGTTCGGGCAGCCCATAGTTCCGAGTATTTTCATCTGCCGCGAAGATGCGCCTGTTACGTACCGCGGCGTTGACGCTATCGCTGGCTTCCGCGACGCGATCGCGATGTCTGTCATTCCACAGAGCTGGGCGAAGGTTCTGCGCTACGGAAGTAGCATGGGAATCAAATACTCGGATTATTTCGCGGTCTATCCGTGGATGCTCGACAAGAATTTCGAGCATCTTGTTACTTCAACTTTGAATATGCTGGGCTTCCACCAGGTAACCGAGTTGCGTGCGCAATCGGCTGCCGCACTATCGCGGGAATTTTTCGACCAGGGTCCGCTCGACCGACCTCTGTTATCAGGCTTGCTTGAAAGATGGCAGAAGAGTTTTGGCACGGCAACGCCGATGCCCGACGACATCAAGCTTTTCCGCTCGCTCAACATGGCCAATGCCGCCGCCCTCCTGCCGGCTGGCGCAGATGCGACAATGCTGGACATTGGGAGGTCCGTAGCACTCTGGTCGAGTGCCTTCGAAATATTGGCTCCCGCGAAGAGGGAGGCTTACCTCGAAATCTATGCCCTGCTCGACAAGAATGTTTGGCACCACACCCCCTGCAAGGAACTCAAATACGAAGCCTACGGGTTTGCTAAAGATCAGACATTGCGAAACCTGCCGAGTTGGTTATTCGGTGAGATTAATCGCGCCCGCAACGACTACCTGCACGGCAATCCGATCGACGGTCGCAGGCTTGTTGTGGCGCCCGCGAAAATGTCTCTGCACTTCTACGCGCCGCTACTTTATCGGCTGACGCTCGCGGCCTTTATCGACCTCGAATATTCCCCTTCACCGCAGCGAAGCGATGAAACCGAATACGAAGCTTATCTCCGCAATTATCATTTGTTCGGCCGTTACCAAGGAGAGGTAGAGGTGGCGCTATCGAGTATTATGTATACCGCCGAAGAATGGCGCACGGGTGCCCATAGACACGGGTAGCTGTCTGTCAGCCGGTGCTGAGCTAAATCTTTGCGAAAGCCGCTTCCATTATTTCCGCGGCTCGTTCGTCGGTATTGGTGAATAAGTGACTGTAGAGGGCCCCTACGGGCTGGTGCTGATCAATGCCCGCCCGGTGAATACTCGCTACTTTAGTGTAATAGTTGCTAGGCGCGACGGCGGGTGTGATTTCACCTCGCGAGAGAAGCCGATGTACGGAACAATCGAAGTAGAAGTTCGTGCCGTGTGGGCCTGGTTTGGGACGGAATTCGGGACCAGCACCTTCTTCTTTCTTCTCAATGTTGGGGTAGTCGTACTGCTTTTGCCGGAGGTCTTGGATTGGCGCACCCGACGACGCTGGCGCTTCACGGCCCGGACCCTCCTGTACGACGCGCTCACCACTGTCGAAATTCTCTCAGGATCGGCGAATTGCATATTCGGTCTTCTTTACCCCGCCCTCGAACATTTTCCGAAGGTGGAACCGGGTGCTTCACCCGACGCAGCCATGTTGGCAAAGCTCCGCCAAGAGTGCAGGTCCGCACGTGAGGTGATCGACACGTACAAATCGACCTTCGGCCTTATCAACGTTGCACTCGATTGCTTTCCTAACTACCTTGGTCTCCTCACCACCTTCATCCGTAGCCTTATCGAAGTCGAAACGCAGCTCCGCATCATGGAAAATACATCGGATTGGGGATCCCTGTGGCAGGCTTGAATATCTTGAAGGATGAGGTGACGAAATTTCCAAAGTATCGCGCACAGATCCAAAGAGCGCTTATGCGCAGGCTCATGAAAGCGGCATAGCTGGCGTTATGGGGAACTTCGCTGAACGGCAAAAATCAGAAATGATCAGCACTCTTAATCTTGAGGAGAAACGTCGGCCGCTCGACTTGTGGGCGGTCCAGCTGCGCAACATAGTCGAGCCGCCTCCGAACAATGACAACGTCGTGCCCCTCCAACGGGAAGCGTGACATGCTTCACGAAGATGACTCGGGAGCAGCTGGAGCAACTCAGCGACGAACCGGGTTTGAGCGTGAACGTCGACGAAATGAGGAAACTACTAACCGAACACGAATGGGTGTACGGGCAGAATAAGAAGAAAAGCCGCAGCGGCGCGGCCCTGCCGCATCCTTAGGTTGGACGGCGGTGGAGCGAAGGACTTCTACACGATCGAGGGACACCGAGGGCGAAACTGCCGCGTGTCAATTCCGCTGCTGCACTCTCTGGGTGACGGTTTCTATTTGTCCTTCCCAAATCTCTGCCTCTTTTCAATCCGGGGTGCGGTGAAGCCCGTCACTTTGACATAAACTTGCAGTTGTGCAACCTTTGGCTGCATAAGACGCACACACACCGGTGGCGACTGTGAGTTCGTCGACCCCTGCGGCACGGCATCGTGTCATTGGCTTTGGGGCAACCATCAGCCTCATGACAGCGTTGGCTTGGGCGACCTCGCAGGCAACCGAGCCTCCGCGCCCGAAGTTATCCGCGGCCGATTATCAAGATGTTCTTCGCAATCTGGACGACGAGGATGCCTTTCAAGCATTCCTCGACAAGATTCCCCACCATTGAAACCGGCGGAGCGATCAAGCGGACGTATTACGTTCTCGACGGTGACATGCGCCTGCCTCGAAACGGCGTTCGCGCCTATCTGCGGCAATACCTGCAGGACACCAAGAAGCCTTCCAACGCAACGCTTCAAGCCGGCGAATCCGGTCCCGAGCTCAACGTGATGACCGTGGACGACGTGCCGGTGAAATGGCCGGTCGGTAAACGCGCTCTGACGTACGCCGTCAACCGTGCCAGCTTTCGGTCGACACAAGAATACGACCGGATCGTACAGGCGCTGCCGCAGGCCATTTTGGCATGGACACAAGCGTGCGAATGCGACCTGACAATCACTTACAAACCGGAATTCGATCCCACCCCGGACTTAAGCCGCGTAACCTTCATCGTGGAATACAAGCCGGACGTCAGAAACTTCTTGGCGCTCGGCTTTTATCCGTCGGACCCGCTCGATCAGCGCTACCTCTATATCATGGAGCCGTATTTCACCAACACGACCTACGACAAGGTTGGAATGTTACGCCACGAACTCGGGCACATCCTCGGGTATCGACATGCGCACATCGGCGGCGTTCCGGGCTGTGAATTCTACGAAGAAGGCGATGGGCATTGGAAATCGCTTAGTCAATACGATCCCAAATCCGTCATGCATTACCTGTGCGGAAACGGAGGGTCGGTGAGCTTCGAACTCTCTGATCGGGACAAATCGGACCACCGCGCATACTACGCCAACTGACGAAAGGACGCTCTTCATGTCCACATCTTTGCACCGGCTCTGCATTCTGGCCTGGGGGATTCTACTGTTGGGTTCGATCGAGCCAGCAGCCGCCCAGGACAACGACAGCGCCAATCGAGATACGAGTACCAAGTCCGGCGTGCTCATTTCCTTCAAGGGTGGCGGCGACTTGGTCGGTAACAATGTAGCGGCCGTGTATTTGCGGCTTCTTTCGCAGCAAGGCGGCATGTCGACCGTATCCGTAACGATGGGAAGCGACACGATTTGCAGCAAACTGGAGCAGTTGGGCTTTCCGCCCCCCTGCGACCCGTACCTCCCGTTGATCGATGCGCTGAACAAGGCGCCGGTTTCGAAGCAGCCAATCCAGGCCGACACGGTAATACAGTTTCCGGGTCTTCATCTCAGCCAGACACAATCGCTCCGCGCCTACTCGAAATCCGACCAGGCGCAGGTGATGAAGGGCGGCGAACTCCTCAGGAATTGGGCCGGCGCCGAGCGCATCGATCCCGCCCAACCATCGGACAGCTTCGGCGTGAAATTCAAGACCTATCGCCTGCTGGTCCCCACCTCCGACGACAGGGCCGCGCTTGCCTTGCGGGACCAGCTCAAATCGTTACAGACGCCGAACGTCGTGGTCAGTCCGCTCGTTACTCAGGCGGCTCCGGCGAAATTCAACAGCTATGCCAATTTTCCGGCTGCGTCGTCGGTGCAAAGCGATTGTATGAGCCAGCAGATCGCGCAAAAGATCGCCGATTATAGTCAGCTCACCGGCGGCGATGCCAGCGCCCAAGAATTGATGTTGCAAGGCCTCGGGACGCCGAGGCCGGTGGAGGTCTATTTGATCGACACCGTTCTTAATCATCCGCCCAGCCTCCGCCGCGCTCTCGGCGAAATTGCCTCTGCTGCGCCCTGGACCTGCAAATGGCAGGACAACTATGTCGACTTCCTACACCACGCCACCCATTTGGCCGGCCTGATAGCAGGCTCAGGCGCACCATTCGGCTTCAAGGGCCTCGCGAGCAACGTGCGCCTGCGGTCATACGAATGGTGGAAGCCCGATGACACCCAATCGAGTGCCATCCCGGGTAGCAGCTCGCGGGTATCAGACCTCAGCGATCTGATTACGGACAATTGGGGTAAGTTGGTCGTCTATGTCGCGGCCATCGAGTTCGACCCGTACGATGGGCTTGCGGGCGGGATATTATCGGCGCCGGAAAAGCGCTTCGAGGGCCGCCTTCTGGAACAAACGATAAAGGATGCAAAGCCGCTGGTCATAGCGGCCGCCGGTCAGTCTAAAAATGGAGTGCCGCCCCTGCGATTGTTCCCCGAAGCTCCAATATCACCGCAAAATCTCGGCGACCTGCCGAATGTGATCGTTGTTACCGCGTGTTCAAGTTGTGATGAAAATTCGTCGCTTTTCTCGAACGCGTATTACTCTGACCCCTCAGTACATTTCGTTCATATCGCGGCGCCCGGCGTCGATCCGATCGCAGGATGGATTACCGACGACGCCATCGGTCAGTCTAGCGGCACCTCGCAAGCAGCGGCCTACGTCGCCGGGCTTGCTGCGTCAATGATTGGATATTTCCCCAACTCATACACTTCTCCCGACGCCGTTAAGATGAGGCTGCAGGCGACGGCGCGGCCGCTGCCGCTCCGCCCGGACGGCACGCCCAATCCGGATGCCCAGAAGATCGCGGCGGGGATCGTGGATCCGATCCTGGCCCAACTGGATCCGAGCAAACATTGGCTGAAACAGAATGGCGCATGGCAGTCGGTCAAGATCGCAAAATGGTCGGCGCAAAACATCAACATCGTCAACACGAACGGTCGGTCTTCCGGCTTTCGGAGCTTAACCCTGCTCAGGCTGGTCAAGACGCGAACCACAGCCGGAGTGCCAGTTCTCTGGACCTTCTATGTCGACGCCTACAAGGCTGGCCTCGGAAATCCAGCCGATGTGGCGCGCTTCGATTTTGTCCGAAACGCGGGATCCACATCGCTAGTGCTGTGCAATGGTTCGTCGGTCTCGCTGGACAAGATGGACGATTTCATCATCGCGTCTCAGGGAATACAGCCAGATGAATGTCCATAGCGGACTTGCCCAGCTCCTGCTTGGACTGACGATTTGCTCAGCCTTGGTTTCGACGTCGCTAGCACAACAACAATGCGGGCCGGAAGCGGTCACCAAGTTTGGGCGTTGGTTCGAGCCGGGAATGGCATCAATCACCGCGAGCCATCCGAGAGATTCCGTCGTTGCAGGCCAACAAGATTTCAAAATCGTCGCTATTAGGGTGCTGATCGGCGTGACGGCAGGCACGTCGGTAGACTGGAACCTGGTATTTCGCGACCTGAACTATCGACCGCTCGCAAGCTTCGCTGGAAAAGATTTCCTCGACCATGATGGGAAACTCAAGAACGAGCGCTGGACCGGTCAACTCGAGGGTGACCGCGTGATGGTCGAACTGGAGTCCCGGGGGCAGCCGGACGTTCGTATCGACGTGTTTTCGGCGGTCGCCTTTCCGCACAACTCAGCAGACGTGAAATTCTTTTCGATCGTAAATCCGAGCTCTCCGTGGAAGGAACTCTATGAGGAATACGCTCCGCCTGACGCTCTGCCCGACATCAAGCGCGCCGGCGACAGTGTTGGCTTGATCATGGGATCGGACGTCGGGGCAGTTCCTAATAGCCTTCAGTCGTGGTGTTGCTCCGGCGTCCTCGTGTCGCCGGACATCATGCTCACAAATTGGCACTGCGGCGGTTCGCAACTCCTCAACATGCAGGACGCGAACTATTGGCGGTCATCCGTTTGCCAGAACACCCTCATTGACCTTGGTTGGGCCAAAGGCGCGGTACGACGCCTATACAGCTGCGTCAAGGTGCTCGCGAGCGATCCCAATCTCGATTTTGCCTTGCTTCGGATCGCCCCCGTCGTAGGACAGGGCGAGATGGTGGGGACTCCCATAGCGGCGCGATTCTCCAAGAAGACACTCGTTGCCGGCGAGCAGCTGTTCATAATTCATCACGCGAAATGCGCCGAAAAGCTCGTCAGTCCGAAGTGCTCGGTGAAATCGGCCTCGTATCCATCCTGGCGGGCGGCGCCTGCGGGTTCGGAGTTCAGCCACGACTGCAATTCGGAGCCAGGGGCCTCCGGCGCTCCTGTTTTCGACAATCACGGCGATCTGATCGGATTGCATCATCTGGGCCAGAAGCGTTCGGCAACTTGTGAGCCGGAGGATGACATCAACAAGGCGATCAGCCTCGCGGCCATCGTCCAATTTCTCAAGGATAAGAAGCCGGATCTCGCGCGCGAACTCGAACTCGATCGGGGAGGAACAACATGCCGGTAAGCAAACGGGTTTTTCAAACGTGCGCACGTGGGGTCGCTCTCTTGGCAGGATTCTGGGCAGTGGCAAACCTGTCCGATGCGACGGCGCAACAGCCTCTCCCTTCGCTCTCTGGCACTCTGCTTATCCAGTGGGTCGACGGCCAAAATTTCATTTATGTGCCGGATCCGCACGATCCCCTGCGCTTTCGTAGCAGAGACAGTCGCGACGTCGTTCCGAAGCGGATGTATACGGATGGCGGTTCAATCCCGCGGTTATTTTGGAGCGTGAAGGGATTTTCGCCATGGGGCTACGGCCCGGCGTACGTCCTGCACGACTGGCTCTTTCATGAGCATCGTTGCGGGTCGGACCAGGCCCCAAACGATTATTCGCTCGCGCAGGCAAATCAGAATTCTCTACGACGCAATTGGCATCCTGATGACGACCAGCAGGGTCCCGCCAAACGAGCAGTCGCGGCAATTGATCAAATGGGGAGTCGATAATTTTGCGCAAACAGCCTGGGCCGAAGCGTGCGATCCATTGCCTCCAGAGCCGCTGCCTGGTGCCCTGCCCAGCGGCCCGCCAGCCGTCACGATCGAACGATTGAGTTTCACGAACTAGAGCGTGGATGGAACAAACGACCCCTCGAACGGCGGCCGACAAGGCTGGAGATACCCAGCGACGATGAAGTCGACAGCCGCCACAGGGCACTCCATTGCAAATCGAGATCTCGCCATAATGCTGGGCCGAAGAGAGTTTGTCATGGTTGGGACGTGGGCTTTGATGCCGTCGATCGCGAGGGCCACCGAACTTCTCGCTACGAGCCGCCCGCAGGTCGTGGACTTGTCCGAGCGGAGCGCGCGCGTCCTTCTCCGGCCGCAGCGCGAAGGCCTCGTCGCTTATCTGCAGGAAGAGGGCTTGCTGCGTATCACCCTTGTATGCCGGGGGCTCTCCGCTCGGAAAGCTCCTGATACCTCTTTTCTGCTGTTCTTGAATGCTGAGGACGGTTCGCGTCTGACCTCAGAGGACGTCGGCCTCCTTGGTGCGCTCAGTTTCTTTGGTGGGACGTCCCGCGACGGCGAGCTGCAATGGCCGACGGTCAGTTTCGAGATTTCGGCGGCCATCCAGGGATTGAAGCGCGTCGGCAGGCTCGCGCCACCGTTGTCGGTCACGTTCGTCGGCGCGCGCAAGCCCGAGAGCGATAGCAATCCGAAGGTCCAGCAGATTGATCTGTATTCATCCTAAACAGGGAGGGAAGGACATGAATAGGATGACAAGGCGCTCCGCACTCAAGCACGGCCTCGCTTGGGCGGGGCTGTTGTCGACACCCAATCTGATCGTGCGTCCCGCATCCGCGGACGTGGTGACGCGACATGACGTCGCCAGCCCAGAAGGCCTCGCGATGTTGAAAATCCTCGCCGCAGCGGTCGCCAAGATGGTGACTTTGCCGGAGAGTGACCCGCGTAACTGGCAGTTCCAATGGTACACTCACAGTGTGCGGAGTGACCGGACCAAGGCCTCAGAAATCAACCGCATATACAAGACGGCTTCCGATCCCAACCGCCCGACCGCGCAGGCGATGTGGGATACGTGCGAAGCCCATAGGGATTCGTCGCGGGAGAACTTCTTTCTGCCTTGGCATCGTCTATACGTTCTGCAGTTCGAGGATATTATCAGAAAGATTTCGAGCGAACCGAAATTTACGCTGCCCTATTGGAACTACACCGACGCCGGCAGCCGCGCGCTTCCGGTGCAGTTCCGTCAACAGAACGATACGACGTGGAAGTCGCTGTATCGCGTCTCACGCAATCCGGGAGCCAATGCTGGCACGCCCATCGACAAAGTGCCTAATGCAGTGCCGATCAACCTCAATGCGATGAAGTCGCCACTCTACCAAGAAACCGAGGCCGATGCGGGCTTTTGCGCCAATCTGGATAACGCACCGCATGGATCGGTCCATGTCGATGTCGGCAACGATCGTGGTATGGGGCAGGTGCCCTGGGCCGCCAATGATCCAATATTCTGGCTGCACCACTGCAACATCGATCGCATCTGGGCGAGCTGGAACAAGGCCGGCGGAAAGAATCCCAATGACCAGAATTTTAAAGATGAGCCATTCACCTTCGCGGACGGTTCCGGGGCGAAGGCGATCAGACACACCGGTGAAGCGCTTCAGACCGATGGCTACGTCTATGACAATTATCTGCCTCGGCCCCCTGGCAGTGCGCCATTTCCTACGCCAGGGGCCCTAGTCGAACCAGGCACGCTGCTGCGGCGCGCGACCGCGAACGAGGTCAGCCTGGGCCGCGGACCAACAATCGTCAAGCTTTTGTTGCGAGCGACAGGAGCGCTAGTCAACCCCGATGAGCAGAGCACGCTTAGCAGTGACTTTCAGGGAAATCCCGAGCGGCCCGTCTTTCTCAAGCTACAGAACGTCCGCGTTCCCACTGAGCCAAGCACCTCGTATGACGTCTTTCTCAATGCTAGTGGCAATCTGGATCGTGCCGACGCCTCGTATGTCGGATCGCTTAGCCTTTTTGGCGCCGGTTCCCATGCATCCCACGTAGATCAACCGGGCACGGGGCACGCTATGGGCCGCAACTTTAGTTTCGTTATCACGGACCAGATTCAGCGCCTGCGCGATGCGGACCGACTGAATTCTGTACCTACGGTGACTTTGAAACCGGTCGGCGAGCTACACGGCGGCGCAACACCGATCATCGGCTCAATTTCACTGATCTCGTAAGTTTTCGGCGCGGAATGACCGCTCGGTGCGAAGCCGGTGAACGGATTCAGCAAGTCAAAGGCCTGACTGGACAAGACGATGCGTGCCGAGATTGAAGGCGAGCTCGAGCGATCGCGTGCGCGAACTGGTCATTGCTCCCGCCAACCAGGACTCCACAAGGTTTACGATCAGCACGCAATGCATTAGAAGATTTCTGTTCTCTATGAGCATCTTCATCGCTGCGACGAAGTGGCGGACTAGATCATCTGCAATCCCGGACCATCCCCTCGCGCGTGACGCATTCTCGATTTTCGCCGCACATGCAGTGGTGCCGTGGGCAAGATGGATCGTGCGAGCGTTGTCCTCGGATTTCCTCGCGACAGCTGCGAGCCCCACATCACGGCCCGCTCGAAATTTGCAAAATTGACGCTGACAACGCCCAGCGCATGCATGCTCTCGTGATGGCCGGTTTGGTATCGAGGCCACATCGGGTTTAGCGCGGGGTTGCGAAGTTCTGTTTGATGCAGGGTAGGCTCACGCCGCCCTCGCATCTTCATCCGACCACCGCCAACGATCGCCTTCGAGAAAGAATTCCGGGATGCCAAGCCACATCTCGCGCGGCAGCGGGCATTCCGCGTTAGGGTTATGGATGATGAGCGCGCCCGGCGTAACCTCTCCGTTTTCTTCGTGCTCGGTGAGGAGGAGCGCGGCACTGACACGAGTGTGCCGCGGCTCCGGCCAGCGCTTCAAAAGCCGGCCGTTCTGCTTAAAGGCCATGTAGTCCGGTCCGGCCGGACCGCCGGTCGCCGTGCTCAGCGGGATTGTAATGACTTCTTCGCCGACAAAGGCGCGCTCGATCGGCCTGCGGTGGAATTTAGGGAAGATGGACAGCCGCAAGCGAGGGTGGACGATGAGCAAATTGCGCTGGCGCTTCGCGAACTGCTTTTGAGCCTGTTGGATGGCTCCTTCGAGAAGATCGCTATCGTCACCCCACCAGAAGGTTTCTCCTGTGAGTTGACGATACGGCGCCTTTACCTCGACGTTGATGCCACCGCCGGCGCACTCGATCAAGAATTCCAGGAGATGGCGATCACGGCCGGGCGGCCTTGGCCGGACCGTCAGCCGGCGGTGGCCGGCCAGGTACCGTGCTGCAAAACATTCGCTCATGGCTGACGAGAAATTGTTGTCGTCGGTACCGGTCAGACGCGCACGCAGTTCTTTGCCATGCGCGCCGTCGAATAGGCCAATCGCAAATACGGCGGTCAGGTAAACCTCCCAGGCCGCCTTGAAGGCTCGCAGCTCGCGGTTTTGTCTGCTCGGGTTAAGTCCGCCGGCGAGCAGAATCGCGAGTCGGCATTGCAGCCGATCGCTGGGTGACATCTCTTGCTGCAGCTGCGCGATGACGTCCGGGGTAAATACATCCCATAACGGCTCCGTGGGGATCACGACTTCAATATTTCTCCTACCGTTAGCTCATTACGTCCGCCGTACCCCGAGCGTACCCAGTCCATTACTTGTTAGTGCGAGCTTTTAGTAACTACTTGATTTGTTTGGTTCCCCGGGCCGGAACCGCCGGAGCCAGTAAAATCAATAGCTTGCGGTGTCTGCAGTGGTCAACGGCGATCATGAGATAAAAGGCGTTTTCCAACGACTGTCTAACTTGGGACCCGAAGCGAGCGCCCCGATACGCTTGCAAGATCGTCCCCCTGCGCCATCACCCGGAACTAACCATGGTTATGGTCGCGCGTCGCCAAATGCAGCATCCATGGTACGTAAGCCTCGGGGGCTATAGGCCGATGAGTTCCTACTGGACCCCCCCGTTGGTTGCCCCTGCGATGCCCCGTAAACGTCTGCGTAGCCCTCTCTCGATTTACGACATTCTGGACGGCGACCCCACGGCCGGCGCCATTGCAGCCCGATTAGTCGTTTTTGACGAACTGGCGGTGCTTTCTCCCACAGCCCACAAACAACTGGTTGACGATTTGACGCAGGCAGTCCGCTACTGGCGGGGCGGTATCAAAGCGGTCAAGTGCGGCGTCTCGAACGGGAAAGTCGCGCAACAGATTTTTCTCTCGGATGTTAAGCGTGCCTTGGAACGGGCCGGTCTACCTGCGAAACGATGGCGGAAGCGGTATGACGACGGTGACGGGCCCAGTGATGACGCACCGGAGAGCTTTTACTTCGGCCTAGCCCGAGAAGTTGCTGCTGTGTGCGGTAAGGCGCTTCCTAAGGACCTTAAACTGCCGGGCCAGCGGGCTGCGAAGCATCAGTACGGAATGATGTCTCCGGCCATGAAGGCAGCACAGGAAGCCCAACTAAAGACGCGGCAGCAGCAGCGTGGGGCAGATCTCAAGCTGATAATGGCGGAGTTGGAATTCATTCGCCAGCAGCCGGCCTCAGCCAAGACGATCAGACCTAAGCTAGTACCGGGGCCTATTCCTAAGGCTATTGCGGATCGCACCCGCGAGGAAATGGAAATGGGTAAGCGCATGAATGTGTATCACGCTTCACGCCACCCCACTCCTCGGAAACGAAAGCCCTGAGAAAGGCAACCCCCGTAGACCGGCCGGTGCACGCTCGGCCTCTTCCTGAACGTCGGTTGCCTCCTACAACGCCACTAGCGACAACCTTAAACAGGTGCGATTTCCCGCCCCCCTGCATAGAGCGAGAACGGGAGTAGATGGTGTGTTGGCCTATTTAGGAGAGCCGACATGCCCGAGAAATGCACGCCCGACCGCGGCTCAGAGAAATCCCGCGAGGATTTGCTGGCGGAGATTGCCGGCTTGCCTGCATCAGCATTCATTCCCACAGCACATGCTGCAGCTTATCTCGGTTCCACTCCCGGCGTGATGCTGAACTGGCGATCACAACGAAAGGGACCGCGCTATCACGGCAGAGGCAACTTTATCCGCTACAGGATTTCCGACCTGGAATTGTGGATGTTGTCCCGCGCGGATGAAGTCCGCCTTGAGGACCTGTCAACTTTAGACACGGCATCGGCCGGGGGATCGTGCGATGAACGATGAGCACGATAGCGTACCTGTGGCTCCCGGCGCGGTCGTCCTTCGCGGCCTCAGCGTCCCGCTCGACAGCGCGGTAGGCGAGGCGTTCGTTGCTGATTGCGCACGCAACACAGAAGGGCTGATCTCCGACCCCGAAATCAAGACCAAGTATGAACTTTGCGATGCGGATTGGGAGCAACTGGCCAGTAACGCGCCCTTGCTCCATGCGGTTCGCGCCGAGCGCGAGCGTCGCATCTCTAGTGGCGCAGCAGCAAGGGAAGGGGCACAGCGACATTTCGCCAAAGCGCCCAACGTCCTCAGCGAAATTCTCACCGATAAGCAGGTGCCGCCGCGTCACCGCATCGAGGCTGCGCGAGAACTGCGCCAAGCCGCTGGCGATGAATTAGACGCTGCATCGCGGGTCGGCGAAAAATTCACAATTCATATCAACCTCGGAACAAAGCAACTCCATTATGAAGAAACCATTGGTCCCCCGAAGCCATCGTTGGCCGACGATGGAGAATTACCGTGAGCCATCCATTTCAAGAGATCACCAACCCACCAGCCGCTCGTCCAGTAGGGCACCAAGACGAGCGGAACGGGCACGCGCAGGCGATTGCCGAACTCGCGGCAATCAATGTTCGCCCCACAGAGACAAGCGAGACCAGCGAGCAACCTGCGAACACGGAGTGCGTAGAAACGGGATTTACGAGCCTTCCGCGACTACGGCGTAGCCCGCTTTGTGGGGGCAGGTACACTCAGGATGATGCGCTCACAGTTCTCAACGCGCACTTTTTCATCGGCAAGAGCAATCAAGAGACCGTCATTATTCGCATTAATGACGATAGCACGATCACGTTCCTCCCTCCCGAGCAGTTCAAGCTCGAAATACAGAACATCTTCGTCAACGTCGGCAGCAGCGGCGCACCAAAGTGGGTACCGGGAGATAAGTTCTGGAAGGAAAGCCCCGAGCGACACGAGAGGACACTGGTGTTCAAGCCCGGAGGCACGACGGATCGGACCGAGTACAACATTTGGCGCGGGTATGGTGTCGAGCCGCGCAAGGGATGGCAGAAGCAGCGGCGACTTCTGCGACATATCCGAGAAGTCATCTGCCGGGGCGACAAGCAAAAGTTCAAATACTTAGTTCGTTACCTTGCTTGGATGGTGCAAAACCCAGAGAAGCACGCTGGCGTTGTCATCATGCTCAAGAGCCGCAAACAGGGTACGGGCAAGAGTACGCTCGGTAAGGTGATGCTCGACATTTTCGGGCGACACGGCGCGCTGATTGATGACAAGGAGCGGTTGCTAGGCCGCTTCACCGACTGGCTTGAAACAGTATCTTTTGTGCTTGCCGAGGAAATCCTGTGGGCTGGCGACCACAAGGCAGCGGACAAGTTCAAGTCGCTTGTGACCGGCGACACCATTCAGGTCGAGCGCAAGTTCGGAAGTTGTCGGCAGATACCAAACCGCCTCAAGATTATTGCGACGACAAATCACGATCATGCTGTCGCGGCTGGTGTGCAAGATCGACGCAATGTCGTCTACGACGTGAGCGATGAGCGCGCGGGAGACAAGGCGTGGTTCGATAACCTGTACCGTGATCTGGTGGACGGCGGCACAAGTGAGTTCTTGCACTTTCTCCGAAACCTGCGGCTTGGCGACTGGCATCCCCGAGAAATCCTCAAGACCGGCGAGACTGCCGAGCAGCAGCGCATGAGCGGCGACAGCGTTTCGCAATGGTCGCAAGCGTGCATTGAGGCTGATGCAGTTATCGGAGCGGGGCGAGGCCCGTATGGAAGTGACCCGACGCACGATCTCGGCACGGCAATCGCGTCAGAGGCGCTCCGCGAGGCGTACACAGGGTTTTGTAAGCAAAATAGCCTGCGCGCAACGAGCACCGAGGCTTTCGGCAAGGCGTGTACCGAACTGTTCGGACCGCGGCGGCGCCTCCCGGCGCTCCAAAACGGGCCCGGCCACGGCAAACGCCGTCCATGGGGTTATCACGTGCCCGCAGGGATCAAGTGGCAGAGGAAGTTGGATGATCGGCTTGGCATCAAATAAACAACCGTGCGTGCGCTTCGGCCGCCGCGCTTGTCCTACTTTGTCTCACCTGCGCGACGCAGGCGGGACAGCGAAAGTGCGCGCCGATTGGGCATTTGTCTCAGGTGGCTCAGTTGTCTCACTTTATCTGGAATTAGTTGAAGACTACAGAAAAGAAAAGCAGACGAAGCCACGGCAGGGATTAATTGGCGCTACGCCCCCTGCGCTGGGCCAGGTGGGACATGCGCGTGCGCCACCGACATTTTTGGTGAGACAACAGGGACGAGACACAGATGAGCCAAGTGAGACCACGCTCAAACCCTTAAAGCGTGCGGTCAAAGTGTAAATCTGAAAGTAGGAGAACTTCAAATGCGTTACCGACCAGAACAGCTACCCAATGATGACCTCGTCATCCGCAATGTGGAAACAGACCTTATACTGGGGCTGGCGATCCCTGGTGGGGTCAATGACCCACACGATCCTGACCGCATGACTATTACAATGTGCCGCGTCCTAAATAGGGAAGGAAGAGAAATCGCCACAATTGGCCCATGGCCCGGCGCGACGGTAAGCCCGTTGGAAAAGGCCGCCATCGCGGTGGCGAGCCATGAAGAAAGTTCTGGCTATCCCGGTTTCAAGGCCGGAGCGAAAGACCCCGAACCGCTCCGGATTGAACACCTCCTCGGTACGGTACTGGCTGACGCTGTTTCCGAAATTGCGCGTGGACTGATCGAGTGCGGCAATGGTGGTTTGCGGCCGAAGACCAAGCGCAAGTGCGCCGAGTTGATCGCGCAGCTTCACGCGATCTGGTACGCTAGCCTCTTCGGCAGTTTTAATGCCGAGCGGTGGGCCCACGAGCCTTATTTTGCAAACATTCCCAGATGTGGCCCGCGCCTGACGTTCGGAGAGGCGGCGCAGGTCCACGGCATGTTCGAATTGCGAATGCGCTATCCCGATGTGAGCGACGAGCTACTAAAGCTGGCGTTGTCTTGGCCAATAGAACTGCTAGAGCGCCTGGCTAATAGCCTTTTGCAAGGTGACACGACTTCCGCGCTTGCAAGTTGACGCGCTTCCACAGGAGCAATTCGCGGCATCAAGATGCAAGGAATGGCCAATCCAGGGGAGCCGGCCCAGTTAAAGGTGACACGTCACCCATTAGGCCGCCTCGGTAAGGTTGAAAGGTAGCGTTACTGCGAAGTAACAGCACTCGATCGACTACTTTTTTTCTTAGAACTCGCCGGCTACATGCTATGTCACGTTCATCGAGCGAACCCAAAGCGGGGTTGTCTGCTCGGTGGCGATGCGAGCGGCCTTAACGACCGAGCGGCTAGGCTCCCGCCCCCCTCGAATAAAGGGAAACAAGCTTGGTTCTTTTAATCCGCCCCTTACCGGGCGGGGAAAGGACTAACTATGTCCCTTTCAATCGACTTGCACGCATTCACTCGTTCGTCAGCAGCTGCCGTTTTTGGCCGCCCGGTCAACCGCGCGCGGTGCGACGTTCGTTTCGGCCGCTCATCAGCCAGCGGCGCTTTCGTCGTGACCGGATTGTCAGTTTTGGTGCAGCCATGCCGCCGCACCAAGGCGGGCAATCCTGCCCAAGCGCAGCAATAATGCTGCACTTAATCCAGGAGTTGATAATGAGTAGTGTAACCATAAACGGCAAGATTGAGCAGATGACACGGAAAAAGACCAAGCCACGCGTCGCTTCTGAAGCGTGGTTGCGTCGGCTTCATTCCGCCTTGTCTCGCATCAAGTACGCGGCGGAGATGGGAGCCGAGGCGGCGGGCAAGAGGGATGGTGACTTGATTGACCCCCGGTACAAGCTGCTGGGCGGATCGCGTGATCGAGCGTGCCGCGCTAGGGTTGATGAAGTGTACTTTGAAATACTAGACACTGTGGGCCGCGCTGCCGAAGCCGCTGCTGCAAGAGCCGCGGGATATGACACGTGGTCCGCTTTCGAAGAGGCCACAAAAAAGCGGCGCTACACTTGACCGTCAGCTTTCGTCCAGCACGTTACAAGCGTGCTGGACGATCACGGCCGATAGGTTTCCCGTTCGATCAACAACAAGGTGAATGTCTAATATACAGAAACGCCCCGCCTAGAAGCCGGGGCGTAACCGCTATGCGCATACCAGAAGGGTGATAAGGTAAGAAGGCTGCACTTTGGCGCGCCGTAAGCGTGGTACCTTGTCACCTTCACACCGACCAGGTGATGCGGCACCTAATTGCCTCTTCCAACAAGTTGAAAAGGTAAAAATCTGCAGCCGCTCGGGCTCTCAGCCCGTGAAAGGTTTACGCACATTCGCCCGCCGTCGGATGACGGCTTTTCACCTTGACCTGAACGAACTTGTGTTGCGGTCCCGGAATAGTCCGGTCACTTCCGCACTGCCCGTAAGCCGACATTCGGTTCCAGCGCGACAGCGGTCGTGATGGGCCAGGAACGGACTCGCGCACCGCAGCAAATACCATTGCTATTCGATGACCTCGTCGGCAAGAGCAAGCAGTCTATCCGGGATGTCGAGACCGAGTACCTTCGCGGTCTTGGTGTTGATCACGAACTCGAACTTGGTCGGCTGCAACACCGGCAACTCGGCGGCCTTTTCGCCCTTGAGAATCCGGCCAGCGTAGAAGCCGGCTTGACGACAAAATTCCTGGACATTGGTTCCGTAACTCATCAGGCCGCCTGCCGCGACGATATCGCGCCAAGCATAAATCGCGGGAATCTGGTGGCGTGCGACCAGCGGAACGAGTTGATCGCGTCGGCTTACGAAGAATGCACTACCGCTCACAAACAGCGCACCGATTCTCCCGTTAGCGATGGCTGCAAAGGCCGTATCGAAGTCGCCGGCGCTGCTCACGTTCAAGAAAAGAAGCTGCAACCCTATCGTCCGGGCAGCGTCCGCCAGAGCTTTCGATCGAGCTTCGGTCTCGGCAACGAGCGGGTTGTTAAGCACCGCGACGACAGCAACTTGGGGAACCAACTCATGCAGCAGTTCCAGTCGCTTGGCGTCCACAGTACCAATGAACAAGCTCACACCGGTGATGTTGCCGCCCGGCCGATTGATGCTGGTCACGAGGCCGGATTTGACCGGATCGCTGCCATTCATGAACACGATCGGTATGGTCGCAGTGGCTGCCTTTGCTGCCAATGCAGTGACATCACCACCGAGCGCTGCGATGACACTGACTTGCCGATGAACCAGGTCGGCCGCGAGCACGGGTAGCCGATCGGATTGGCCCTCGGCCCAGCGATATTCGATCAAAACATTCTGTCCCTCGACGAAGCCAGCTTCCTTCAGGCCTTGGCGAAACGCGGCCGATTCAAATCCAAATAAATCGGGGGAGGCACTGTGAAGAAACCCGACCACCGGAATCGTTGGCTGTTGCGCTCGTGCGGCGAGTGGCCATCCGGTGGCCGCGCTACCGAGTAGCGTGATGAACTCCCGTCGTCGCATTTTCGCCCCAGCATTTGGGACCGGGTACGTCCGGCCCAAAACGTATCACATTGTAGCGTTGAGGACCGTGCTGTGCATCACACCAAAAACAGACCGCGTAGGTCCGTCATGGGTCACGTGTGGACGGCGCCATGGCAAGAGCTTTTTTGACGTTGGTGCAGCATTGGTCGGGTGCGGTCACGTGTCCGGCCTGTTGATGCGGCGGTGATGGCCGCTGGCCCTAATGCTCTGCGCGGATCGGGTCCCAATCGTTAACACGCATTCGAGTATGCGATGACCCAAGCGGGTTCTCCCGATCCCCGGAACGACCGTATCTGCATTACGTCGTCATGCCCTCGCCAATTCGTTGAAGCTCTTGATCTGCCCTTGTCGGCTATGCCGCCATCGAGAGCAATCTCGGCTCTTTGAAGCGTTCTCCGCGCACCATCATGGCCCAGGCCATACGTGCGATCTTGTTGGCCAGCGCGACAGCAGCGACCTTGATCGGCCGGCGTTCCATGATGCGCGCGAGCCAAAGCCGTCTTCGTACCGTGCTGCCGCGCATATCGGATGACAGCCATGGCTCCGGCGACGAGCAGCCATCGCAAATATCGATTGCCCTGCTTTGATGATGCCGCCGAGTCGTTCCTTGCCGCCGGTTGAATGCTGCTTGGGAACCAAGCCCGATCCAGGCCGCCAAGTTGCGTCCGGACGAGAATGCTTTCCAATCACCGACCTCGGCAACCAGGGCAGTGGCGACGATCGGACCGATGCCGGGGATCTCCTCGAGCCGCCGGCTTTCTTCACACGATCGGTGCCAAGCATGGATGTGCTTCTCGATGGCTCCGATCTCTGCCGTGAGCATCTGCATATTGGCGAGCAAGAACGTCGAGGCTAAACCGCGCAACCGCTGGAATGCGGTCATCATCCGCATTCGCAATGATCTCCAACAACTCGGCCGTGCCATTGCGGCCCTTGGCTGAGATGATGCCGAGCTCGGCCATGTGCCCACGGATCGCATTCGACAGCATCGTTCGCTGACGAACGAGAAGCTGCCGGCTGCGATGCAGCATCAAGCCTGATTGCTGCTGTTCTGATTTTGTTGGCACGAAACCGCATCGATGGCCGCGTCACCGCCTCGCAGATCGCGGCAGCATCGTTGGCGTCGTTCTTGCTGCGCTTGAGATAGGCCTTCACATAGCTCGGCGGCATCAGCTTCACCGTATGGCCGAGCACCTGAAGCTTGCGGCTCCAATGATGTGCGCTCGGACAGGCCTCAATGCCAACCAGGCAGGTCGGCAGAGCCGCGAAGAACTCCAATACCTTCGCACGGCTGATCCGCTTGCGGATCACCACCGCGCCATCAACATCCACGCCGTGAACCTGGAACACCGACTTCGCAATATCGAGACCAATTGTGCTAACCTCGCCCATGGACGGCTCCCCTCAATGTGGTTCGCTTCGACGCAACCACCCTTTGGCACATCGATGCCGCAGAGTGGGCGCCGTCCACAGCATCAATCGCGACCGATGCATTCAGTACCCGTGCCGATCAATGTCCGTTGTTACTCCAATAGCGACATTATTGTTCGGCGCAGCGAAGTGACGCGAGGGGCCATTTGCAGACATTTTGCATTGCAGTAATATAGGAAACCTTTTGCAGATCACTGGTCGCACGATCAATCGGCAAATGCCCTGACAGGTGGATATGACGCTCCCGCAAGCGCGGAGAGCAACTCATCCGTCGGCGGTCACCTCGCCCGGAGGCGCTGTGTCCGGCGCGAGGATCAGTTCCGCGTCGTCGACGACGTAGCGGACATATTTATAGTCGCGGATGAAGCTGATCCGACCGTTCGTCCATTCCACCCACATTAGATAGCTGGGCTTCACCGCCGCAGTATCATCGTAGACCGCGATCACCTCACGGCCGTCGAGCCAGGCGGGGGCTAGCCGTACCGGGGCGCTGCGGGAATAGATGCCGAAGAACATGCCTACCTCAGCAGCGCCGGCGCGCAGCGGATATGTCGACTGAACGAGCCGCACGTCATCGGCCAGCATCGCCCGCAACGCGTCCCAATTGCGCTGGTTGAACAGCGCGACATAACGTGCCACGGCGGGCGACGGCGGGCGCGGCGCGGATTTTGCCGGCGCCTCGGCGTTGATCGTTTTGAGTCGGGCCCGGCCGCGGGCGAGGTGAGCCTTCACCGCATTGACCGTGAGATCGAGCATGGCGGCGATTTCTTCCAACGACTGGTCAAGCACGTCTTTGAGGATCACTACGCTGCGCTGCATGGTCGGAAGCTCTACGAACCGAGACACCGCTGTTTCGACCGCCTCCCGCCGCATCATCACCTCCACAGGATCTGGAATTTCGGGATCGGCGACCTCCTCGGCCGACTCGATTGGCTCGGCTGGGCGGATCGCACGGCTGCGCAGGAGATCGAGCGCACGGTTGTGGGCAATGCGGAACAGCCAAGCGCGCATTGGCGCGCTCTCCTCCAGTTCGTCGAGCGCGGCGAAGGCGCGGGCGAAAGTGTCCTGCACCACATCCTCGCCCTCGATCACGGAGCCCATCAACCTCGCGCAGTAGCGGTGCAACTCCGGCCGCAGCTTTTCAACAAGCGCCAGGAACCGTGCCTCGCGCGGCGTTGGCGGCTTGTCACGTGGCGAGGATGGGCTCAAGCGGCCGCTCCCTCGAGGACGGTGATCCCGGTATCGCCCTTGAGACCGAAGGCGACGCCCTTGGCATATTTCGGGTCGTCGAGGAGCGAAACAACTTTTTCACCGAACTCCCGTGGCGGCAGCGGCGCGCCGAAGCGAGCCAGGAATTGTTCAGGCTGCATGCCCATGGCGCCCGCATAAGCATTGGCGCCCGCGTCGCCAACCCCGGTCCCGCCAATGATCTGCAGCGGCACAATCGCCTGGAAGTGGATGCCGAGGCGCTTCTCCGCGGAGATGCCGTTGGCATATTTGGCCATAGTCCAGAGCATGCGCTTGGCGCCGGCATAGCCGCCCGACATCGGCGACCCGTTCACGGCCGCGCCGCTCGACCCTACCAGGACGCGGCTTCCCCGCTTGAGCGGCAGGTTGAGTGCTGCCTGCAGCCAATAGAGCCCGGCCTTGACATCGGTGTCCCAGGTCACGGTGAAATCCGCCCAGCTCACTTGATCCAACCGGCCCATCCGCGGCGTCGCCCCGGCGTTGAGCACAAGAATGTCGGGGCGAACCTCGGCAAGGATACGGTGGGCGGCGTTCTCGTCCGCAACGTCGGCGGCGATGGTGGCGACGCCAAGCCGGGCGCTGACGGAGCCGAGCGCATCGGTGCCGCGCGCAACCACCGTCACTTTCGCTCCCTGGTCCACTAGGGCCTCGACGAGCCCGAGGCCCAGGCCTCGGCTGCCGCCGGTCACCACGATGGTCTTGTTCTTGAGGCTGATTTGCTTGCTCCTGTGTCTTGTGACTGCCTGAACCTAGGACGTTCGGGACCACGGAAAAGAGTCACCGTGGCCCCGATGGATTGCCTCAAGCCGCAGCCGCAGCCCGACCGAATGCCTCGGCATTTCTCTGCGCAAATTCGAAGAAGGTTGTAGGTTTGACGTTGAATAGCTGATGGGTCGAAAGGTCCACTTGCGACTCGATCCCGCCTTTCAGTCGTTCCTCAACCTGCTTGTCCAGAGCGTCTGCAAACTCCGCGGGGATACCGTGAGCGATCACCGCCTGGCGGCGCGCGTCCGGAGATATCGGGACGTAGCGCACCGTCCTTCCCGTGGCGCGTGAGATGCGATCAGCCATTTCCGCCATGGTCAGCGCTTCCGGGCCGGTCATGGGTATCCGTGCGCCCTCGTGTCCGCCGTTGCGCAGGAGTAAAAAACCGACCTTGGCCACATCGCTCACATCGATCGGATTGAGCTTCGTATTGCCGAGTGCCAAGTACAAAGCACCATCTTTAATGATACTCGGTGCCTCCCGCAGATACTCTTGCATGAAGCCAGTTGGACGAAGTTGGGTCCATACGAGGCCGGAGGCCTCGAGGTATTTCTCAATTTCCAAGTGCATAAGACCGAAGGGGAAAGTCGTATCAGGCCGAGCGTCCAAACCGGAGAATTTGATCACGTGGCGAACGCCTGCCGCCTTGGCAGCGTCGATGAACGTGTTTTGCGTTTCGACCATATCCAGGAGAGGAGCTGAGATCATAAGGACTCGTTCGACGCCGTCTAGCGCGGGCCCCAAGCTGCTCCGTTTGGACATATCGCCCTCGACGATTTCAACAGTCGGAGCTTTTTCGAGCCCCGCCGCCTTTTCCCTATTCCGCACCAAGATCCGGACAGGCACCCGCTCGCGCACGAACTCGTTGGCTACGAATGAACCGGCCGTACCGGTCGCTCCTGTGAGAAAAATCATCGCGGTTTCTCCTTGGGTTCACTCTTCAGCGCGAGAGTGGGGCTAGCGAGGCTCAGCGGCCTCCTGAGTCTAAGACGTTGAGGACCGGCCAAAAAAGTCACAGTGCGCCCTGCGCGGCGCAGTGGGTGGCACATTCGACGCGCCTGAACGATCAGCTTAAAGTCAAAGTGCAACGCATCATAAAGCGCGGTCGATGTCGCTGATGGGTCTCATTCGCGACCGCGGCATTTCGCGCGAGTATCGCACCATGTCCGAAACGCCTTCAAAGCGGACATTACGTTTAAAGGTGGGACGCTAAAATACTGGCACAGTCGCAGTTAAATCCACCTTGCCCCCTGCAACCATGGTGACGTGCCCGGTCTGATATAGGCCGATGGCTCGCGCCGCTGCTGGCGACAAGTCAATGTGCCTGCCGCGAACCCAGGGGCCACGATCGTTGATCCGTACGATCACGCATCCGTTGTGACAGACGCTAACGCGCGTGCCGAAAGGCAACGTGCGATGCGCCGCCGTCATCGCGGAGCAATCCAGACGTTCGCCGTTCGCGGTGCGATGGCCGCAAAGACCATCACCCCCGCCGTAGATGCTCGCTACTTCGGCACGCGCAATGCCACTAATTGCCAACACCAACGCAGCCGCGAAGATCAATCTGAAACAATATGAAATGCAACAAGACATAATTTCATCCTCGCGGGCAGAAACAGCCCCTCCGGGTACGATGGGATGTTCGCCTGCGTTGGTAACGTTATCGGACGGTAAAACGCCTCAATAAATAAGTAAGAAAATTTGAGGGGAAGCGATGCAATCCCGTATGTCGCAAGCGAAGTTCACCGCTTCTTAAACCGCGAATTCCGATCTCGGCAGCAGCCGCAATTCGTTCGACCCGAACAGCGACGGAACGTGTATCCGGCCGGCTGGCGCGATTTTCTCCAGCTGCAACGACATCTGGTATTCCCATCCGGCCAGGCCCTCCCAGGGCTCGTCGTATTGACTCTGGTTCCTGGTTTGTTCTCAATGGGGCTATGAGCGTCATCCTCGAAATCAACCGGGACTTTCCGTATCAGGTCGCGCTGTCGTTCGATGAGGACGCGATGGAGGTACTGGATTGGCTCGAAGGCTGCGAATTCGAGTGGGATATGTATGTCGATCTGCCGGAAAACACGGTCAGGTATTGCTTTCGCACCTTGGACGACGCCTCGGCATTCAAGCGGCGGTTCGGAGATGCGCCGCAAGGGCGAGCTGTCGCCAGCGGGCATTGATCGGGGCTGGCCGCATCAGGTCGTCCTGCCGGCGCGGTTCTGTGAACGTGGCGGCTACCAAGAGATTCACGAGTTCTGCAAGGATCTGACGCTATGCACCCGAGGTCACGCCGTGTTTTACGACCGCGAGTGGTTTCATGTTTATTGCTTCGCCGACCCAGCGGATGCCGATAAATTCCTGCAAAGGTTCGGCGGAGAGAAATTCGATCCGAAACAACGAGGGAAGGGCAGCAATTGGGCGCGTTGGAATAAGCCTTAAGCTCCCTACATATCGGTCATGTGTGGTCGCGTTCGTCTCTCATCGGACTATTCCGAAATCAAAATCAAGCTGAAGTTCGACCTGGATGCTCCGGCGCCGAACTTCGAGCGCGATTGGAATAAGCCGCCGACGGCAGCCGATGCTCGTTGCCATCCGCTCGGTGGATGGCAAGCGCACGCCGAAGATGATGCGCTGGGGACTTCTGCCGCATTGGGCGAAGGATGAGAAGATCGCCTATTCGACGTTCAACGCCCGGGCCGAAGAGTTCACGGCCAAACCCGCGTTCCGCGATGCCTGGAAGAAGCGGCCAGCGCTGTCTCGTCGTTACCGATGGGTTCTACGAGTGGAAGAAGCTCGACCCCAAGGGCAAAGAAAAACAGCCCTACGCCATCGCGATGGCGGACGACGGCCAGATGGTCATGGCGGGTCTCTGGGCGACTGGAAAGCCCCAAGTCGGCGATGAGATTCAGAGCTGCACTATCCTCACCTCGGCACGAACAGCGTCATGGGCGAAGCTGCATGACCGGATGCCGGTTATTTTTGCCGAGAGCGATTGGGCGAAGTGGCTTGGCGAGGAGCCGGCGACCGAAGAAGAGCTGCTGGCGATGCTCAGGCCGTGTCCAGATGAAGCACTGACAATTTGGCCTGTCGATAAGAGGGTGGGCAACGTGAAGAACAAGGGGCCGCAGTTGGCGACGCCAGTTTAGCTGGCTGAGGTCCCGCAACGCAATCGGACAGCGGGCACGTTTCGGCGTTTGGCAAAAATAATGGCAGAGTTGGGTTGGACCGCAGTGCGAGTGCGAGATTTCACGAGAGGCGGCTACAAGGAGCAAATTCGCGGCTACTGCCGCGCTGCTCGAAGCCAGCAACCGATCCTTTATTGCTGATCATCAGGTTGTTTTCTGCCGACACTCGGTAACACGGTGGCATCTTAGAAGCACTCACGCACCAACAATTACGACGCAGCTACTATTAGATATCCTTGAAGTTTCGCAGCGTAGTCGAGGAGCCGGCGCATGCCGCCGTTTGGCGAAGCTGATGGCCGAGCTCGGGTGGACCGCGGGTCCGCGGACTTACGCGCGGTGGTTATTCGGAGCAGGTTCGCGGATACTGCCGCGACGCGAGGAATAGCCAGCCGAGGCGCATACTCAATTGAGGCGATGAGCCACACTTGGTCAATGTCGGCTTTACCCTCGAAAGCGGACTCTCAACCACACTCGCGTTGTGTCCGCTAAGGGCCAGGAAGAAACTCATGCGCTGCAACAAACGGCGCAACTACTCGATCACCGCGTCGGCGGTGGCGAGCAGCGATGACGACACGGTAAGACCGAGTGCCTTGGCGGTCTTCAGGTTGATCACCAGCTCAAACTTGGTCGGATGTTGGATCGGCAGATCGGCCGGCTTCTCGCCCTTAAGGATGCGATCGACGTAGCCTGCTGCCTGGGGGTACTGTTCGGCGAGATCGGCACCATAGCAGATCAGTCCGCCTGATTCCGCAAAATAGGCAGCGGTAAAATAGATCGCCGGGACGCCGTAGCGGGCCGCCAGCGCAATGATTAGGTCACGATTAGTCACGTTGAAGACGTCCGGCATCACGATGAGGCCGCCGCCCGGATCGCGCGCAAGTGCGGCGATGACACCTTCGATCTGATCCTTGGCGTGAACCGGGGCGACACTCGTTTGGATGGCTAAAGATGTCGCAACGGATTCAATGGAAGACATGTATAATTGGGGCGTTGCGGCTGTTGCCGGGTCGAGCAGCGCCGCCACGCGCACGGTGCGCGGCGCTATCTCCTTCAACAGGCCCGCCCATTTACCGCCCATTGCGAGTTCTTGAGTCATGAAGCCGGTGATGTTACCGCCCGGAAGCGCGAGGCTCTGAGCGAAGCCTGCGACGACCGGATCGGCTACGGACACGAACACGATCGGAATTGTCTGCGTCTCGCGAGCAAGTGCGGCGATCCCGGGCGTGGTCTGACCGAAGATTGCATCAGGATGCAGATCGACCAGCTCTTTTGCGAACGTCCTCATCCGATCGACATTACCGGTGCTCCAGCGAAGTTCGATCCGCAGATTGCCGCCTTCCCTCCACCCCAGCTTCGTCAGCGCATCCCGGAACGCCGCGATGTTAGATTGCGCAGCCGAATCGCTCTCCGCAAAAGCCTCTAGCACGCCGACTAGCCGCATCCGGTCTGGCCGCTGTGCACGCGCGGCGAAGGGCCACGCCGCCGCCGCGCAGCCGAGAAGGCCGATGAATTCGCGCCGCCTCATAGGCTTCCTCCCCGTGCTGCGGAACCACGCTTTAAAATTTAACACACTCTTCGAGCGAGTGCCTTGTCACGCATCGCAGCAAATCGGGCCGCCAAATGTCTCAGTTGGGGCATTCGCTACATGCGCAGTCGGCCGCAGCGGAAGGCCATGTCGGCAATTCTCCCGATAGCGGACATTCGCCGGGGCGATCGCCACGTCGGCTAAGGGCCATCTGCGGACTCATGCATCACTTTGGCGTTCGGATTCTCTGCACTCGTTTGCGTGGACGTGGACCGCACTCGACGCTAACTCGAAGCTTATCGTTTCATGGCTCGTCGATGGCCGCGACAGCGGCTATGCGAAGCATTTATGGAGATTGTTGCTTCCCGATTGGCGCTTCGCGTTCAACTCACCAGCGATGGCCATGCGCCGTATTTGCAGGCGGTCGAAAATGCTTTCGGCGACGATATTGACTACGCCATGCTGCAAAGCCATGTTTTTTGAGCCGTTCGGCTAAGTCATTGTGTGTCATATCAGCCCTCTTCAATCGGACTTGAAGTGAGAGCCGCCCAAACGGCCCACTCTTTGTGATCCCAAGTGTCTTGTCGAAATGACGGTAGAACGCACAGGGCATGTGCTTCGTGCCACCGTCAAATGCTTAAACCGGAAATGCGCCGATATGCATCGCGTTTCTCGCGTTCAGCCCGCACCTTTGAGTGCCGCCCTCATCCAAGCACCAGCCTCGTTGATCGCGGCGCGGGCATCGCGCAGGCGCGAATGGAACAAGTGCCAAACATGGATCATCTCGGGCCATACCGACAGGATCGCCCGTACGTTGGCATCCCCAGCGCACGCAACCAGGCGCGTCGCATCGTCCAGCAGCGTCTCGGCGGTGCCGACCTGGATCAGCAGCGGCGGCAGGCCGTGCAAATCGGCGTAGAGCGGCGAGGCTTTTAGCGTGCGCGGATCGACGCCGTGCAGATACTGCCCGGCGAACTCGTCGAGATACGCTTTGCTGATCATCGGATCGACCGCCGCCTTCGCCGTGATGCTTGGGCCGGAATTGACCAGATCGACCCAGGGCGAGATCAGCAATCCGCCGGCAGGCATCGACGCGCCTTCGTCGCGCAGCGCCAGTAGCGTAGCCATCACCAGCCCGGCGCCGGCGCTGTCACCGGCCAGCACGATGCGGCTGGGATCAAACCCGCTCGCGACCACGAAGCGATATCCGGCGAGTGCGTCCTCGCAGGCGGCGGGAAACGGGTGCTCGGGGGCCAACCGGTACCCCAGCGACAGCGTGCGCGCGCCGGAGGCAACGCCGAGGTAACTGACCATGCTGCGGTGGCTGGCGATCGAACCGGACACATAGCCGCCGCCGTGCAGATACAGGATCACCCGCGACGGATCGGCTGATGAGGTCGACGTCCACTCCGCCGGCACGCCGCCTGCGTCCGCCGGGTCAGCACGCGCGCCGTCGGCAAGGGGGAATGAGCCGAACACATCCTCCAGACGTTTGCGGCGCCCCGCTAGGTCGGGCGGGCGGGGGCTGGCGGCGAGGATCTCGCGTATCGCGCCAATTTCGGTTTCCGCCATGGCGCGCTCCTAAAGCGTGATCCAATCAAAGTGAATTAAATAGAAGTTGGGAGGCAGTTTTGGGATCCTAGATATTTCCGAGTGGGTCATACTTTTTGTGCGAGACCCCCCGACCTGTCCAGCATGGGGGGAGGGTCGAATTGGCCCTGACGCCAATCGGCGCGGGTCTCTTGCTTAGTGCCGTGCATGAGACCTGATTGCGCCTGCAGCGTCTTCTCGACGAAACTCAGCGTCATAGTTCATAATTTCACGCATCAACTGTTCGATCAGTTGCTGGCGAATCGTACCATCTTGGCGGCTGGTTAGTTCCGCGACCGTCTTCCGATGGCGACGATCACTTCATCCGCTTCACCGGTATCGACTTTGTCGGACCCGCCACCCGTCGCGGGATATTCGGCAAAGAAATCGTCGATCAGGTCGACCATCATGCAATGAAGGCAGGGGCGCTCCTGCTCATTTGGTTCGTCTGACATGTATGTCCTTCTCTCTAAGCATAACACATAATATAAAGCACTCACACTCAGCGCGCAGGCGGAACTGCGGGCCTCGACAACGGGACGCACGATCAAAAAAACGTGGAGCTAACCAACAAGATCAAAGCGGCGACCGGATGGCTAGTGCCATGCTCCGCGTGATGTTTGCTAGTCTGCTACTGCCAGTGATCCTCTCGGCTCTCGGCCCTATCTATTACGGATACACCAACGCGCCATATCGGCGCGTGATCGTTTGGGCACTGGCATCGGCCGCCGTACTTTTGTGGTGGGCTAGACCGTCATTCGACCGCGCGCTTGCAGTTGCACCGCCGTCGTTCCTTGGAAAATCATTATAGGTCGCTGGCATCGTCGCGAGTGTTGCTGCCGCTTTTGCGGCGGGTAACTCGTTGCTCTATTTGTTGGTTCACTCGCTTTCAAGATGACGAGGGCACGCGAGCCGCGATGCTTGCTCATGCAGCCTCCGCGATGCCTCCCTCGCGGAACATGGCCGCAATCTTTTCCGGGTCGCCCCTGATAATCGTCTTCTCCAGGTCACAACCGTTCAAGCGGATCGGCGCGAAGGCAACCCACCATGTATTTACGATCGCGCCCGGCATATCTCTAAGGCCCACGTGCTTGTTGGCGTATGACCGCCATCCTTTGATCCGATGACTGCCGATTGTTAGCTCGAGCCGAATGCATCCACTCTCGCCATCGCCAAAAACGAAATGCCGCTCGCCGCTGGCCAACTCTTCAAGATTTTCCGGCCGGCGTTCGCGTGTCCACGCAACCCATTCGGGTTTAGGTTCGTTGCCGAGCGGATCGGATGTGAACCAAACAGCGGGCTTGCCGCCCATCATATGCTCATCGCCCTCGCGAACACGCGGAATGAGCGCGCCACATTTTAGAATGTCGATTGCGCACTCGGGCGTCGTGAAGTGATAAAGTCTCATGTCTGCCACATGGCGGCAAATCGGATCGGTCGATAGGTGTCCGGCGGCTAAAACCGAGACGTAGTTAAGAGTCGGGCGCGCCCGACACGCTGTTAGTGTCGGGTTCGCGGGCCTAGCGCATCACGGATTTGAATGCTGTACGCCTTGTCGTCCCCGGTCCGGCAACTAGACGCCGCGGCAGTCGACCCGCCTGCCGGAACAGGTCGATCCACGCGGCTTCGCCGTAGAGATCCAGCCGATGTCGGTGTGCAGGAGCGCGTCCCCTAAGCATCTTGTCGAACGACGGTAGATCGCATCGGGCTTGTGCTCGTGCCACCTTCAAACACCTAATAGAAACTTAACGATGCTTTTTGACCCCGGCATATTTCTTAGCCGGGTTTACTGCCGCGCGAAGCACCCCGCCTGTCCAGCATACCCCGGGGGTCAATCGGCTTCGCATTACGCTGCAAAATTTAAAGCCGCGCTCGACGCGACTGTTCGTAGAAGGGCTGTTGTACGAACAGTCGTCACTACGCGAATGGTCAAGCGCATGGCTAAGTCGCATCTCAAGCTGGTCACGCCGGCCATCGTAAAACGAACAGTCATGCCGAGGCGGGCTAAGAATGCGGACCTGCGAACCCGCGAATACCTGACCGAGCATGAGATTGCGGTGCTCATGGCGGCGGTTCGCCGGAACCGACATGGGCACCGCGACGCAACTATGATCCTCCTGGCCTTTCGGCACGGGCTGCGCGCCTCGGAGGCGGTGGACCTTCGTTGGGATCAGGTTGATTTCAATCGCGCCGTACTGCACGTCCGCAGGGCCAAGCAGGGCACACCCAGCGTGCATCCCGTGAGCGGATTGGAAATGCGCGCTCTTCGCCGGTTACAGCGCGAGAGCGAGGCCAGCCCGTTCGTGTTCGTCAGTGAACGGGGCGCACCTTTCACGACAGCGGGATTTGCCCGGATGTTGCAGCGGGCAACGGCCGCGGCCGATCTAGGGCTAAAGGTCCACACGCATATGCTCCGACACGCCTGCGGTTTTGCACTGGCTAACGCCGGGCACGACACGCGCGCTGTGCAAGCGTATCTCGGCCACCGCAATATCCAGCACACAGTGCGCTACACCGAACTGGCCCCCGAGCGGTTCAAAGGGTTCTGGCAGGACTGAGGAACGGGGTCCGACGTGCAGCGGCTTGCGGAGGAAGGGGCGATTTTCCGCCCCCCGAGGTCCATACGGAGTGGGTGTAGAGCGTCTTTTAGGCGAGCATTCCGCCAGGGACGGTCGATGGTTATTACCCCTTCTCATAACCCCGCCACGAGCCCGGCCACGCCAAGGCGGAGGCGTGGACCTTGCACGTTCAAGCAGCGGGACTTGACTGCGGCAGTGAAAGCGGTCGCCAAGGCAGGCGTGGAAGTCACGGGCGTTAGGATCGCCCCGGACGGCAACATCGTAGTCTCTGTGGGTAGGACGCCAGATCCCGTTCCAGAAAACGAATGGGACAACGTCTGATGCACCGCGCTCCAAAGTACGTCAAAGGCTACGTAGATCGGAGCGGGAAGGTGCGCTTCTATTTTCGTCGTAAGGGGTTCAAGAGCGTTGCATTGCCGGGTCTTCCGTGGTCGCCGGCTTTCATGGCTGCCTATGAGGAAGCGCTCGCGGGGCATCCGATGGAAATCGGCGCTACTCACGTGAAGCCCGGGTCGTTGCGAGCACTTGCAGCCAGCTATTTTGGCTCCGTCGATTTCCGTTCAATGAAGGCGAACAGCCAATATGTCCGGCGCAAGATCATCGAACGTTTCTGTGAAGAGACGGATAAAGATGGCCGCGAGCATGGCGATAAGAGCGCCGTCACGTTACGACGCGAACATATCATCAAGCTAATGGCTGCGCGCGCGGAGAAACCGGAAAGTGCAAACGGGCTGCGGAAGGCACTCCGCGCGATGATGCGCCACGCCGTCGAGACCGGCCTACGCGCTGATGACCCCACGCGAGACGTGAAAGCGCTGCGCCCCAAATCTAAGTTGGGGTTTCACCGGTGGACCGAGGCTGAGATTGAGCAGTTTGAGGCGCGTCATCCCATCGGGACGAAACCAAGGCTTGCGCTGGCACTGGGCCTCTACACTGGGCAAGCACGGCAAGACGTTATCGCGATGGGACCGCAACACGTGAAAAGTGAAGTGCTGAGTTGGATCAGAGGAAAGACCGAGCGCACCACCGGCACGGAGTTGTCTATCCCAGTACACGCGACCTTGCGGAAGGTCATCGACGCTACTCCGAGTGGCCATCTAACGTTCTTAGTCACGGTGTTCGGTAAGCCTTTCACTCCTGCCGGTTTCGGCAACTGGTTCCGCGAACAGTGCGACATGGCCAATCTGCACCACTGCTCATTCCACGGGTTGCGTAAGGCCGCGTCTGTTCGGTTGGCGGAGGCGGGTTGTACGCCCCACGAGATTGCTGCGATTACAGGGCACGCAAGTCTCAAAGAAGTCGTGCGCTACACCAACACCGTTGACCGCAAGCGCCTCGCGCGGGCAGCGATGGACAAGTTGAAAACGTGAACAGCAGGTGTCTAATCGGCGCGACAGTTAGACAAAACGTTCAAAAAGCTGTTGGAAATCAAACGTCAATTTCGAGATTGGCTCCCCGGGCCGGATTCGAACCAGCGACCAACCGGTTAACAGCCGGTTGCTCTACCACTGAGCTACCGGGGAAAAGCCTGCTCGTGTCGGCGCCGATATAACAAACGAGGCTTGCCTTTGAAAGCGTCGAGAACGGCTTAAAACCTTATCTTGCTGCAAGAGGATGGAGGCCACGCCCGGAATTGAACCGGGGTACACGGTTTTGCAGACCGTTGCGTAACCACTCCGCCACGTGGCCTTGAAGGACACTGCCGATCGCCGCTCGGCCGATGCCCGGCTCCGCGCTCTATAGAGGAGGCGGACCGATCCGACAACGGCACTGAACTATGACATGAACAAGTTGACGCTATAGTACATGCTTGCGTTTAGCCCGCGCGTGACGCACAACGCCCCCGGTTAGTGGCACCGGGCTTGTAGGAACATTTGGCATGTTCGACACCGCCAATGCACGCCGCTTGATGGTTGAAGGCCAGGTCCGCACCGCCGACGTCAGCGACATCGATTTGCTGGACGCTATGGCCACAGTGCCGCGCGAGAAGTTTCTGCCGCCTTCGCTCGCGCCGCTGGCTTATCTCGACAACGACATTCAGATCGCCAAGGGCCGGGCGCTGTTGCGACCAATGGTGCTTGCCAAGCTGATCCAGGCCGCGCGGCTCGAGGTCAGCGACCGTGTGCTCGATGTCGCCTGCGGCACCGGTTATTCCTCGGCCGTGCTGGCTGAGTTGGCCGGATCGGTGGTGGCGCTCGAAGACGATGCGGAGCTGGCGGGCTGGGCGAAAGTAGCGCTGACGTCGGTTGGCGCCAATGCGGTTGAGGTGATGGTCGGGCCGCTGACCGCGGGCTGGCCGGCAGGCGCTGCTTACGATGTTGTTTTATTCAACGGCTCTGCAGAAATCGTGCCGGACGCGTTTAGCAGCCAACTTAAGCCGAATGGCCGGTTGCTCGCCGTCTTCGGCCACACGCCAGCCACCAAGGGGACTATTTTTCATCTCGTCGAAGGTCGGCTGGTGGGGCGACCGATTTTCGATGGGGCCGCCCGGCTGCTTCCTGGCTTCGCCGCCCCCCAATCCTTCGTTTTTTAGGCTATAATTGGCCCATCCGGCTTGGCCGCTGGCCGCCGGCGCCACCTGTGGCGCATATGTGCCAACTGCCAGAAATAATGGAGTAAAACCGAAACCGGGGGTTTCGTCGTCACGCCCGGACGCATAATCTCGAATTCTAGGTAGCGTCGGCTGGCTCCGTTGGCCGCGATAATGGGGTATTTTTCTGATCGTAGTCCCGCGGGGGATGCGGGGAGGGGCAGGGTACCCATTTTTATGAGTGGCAAAGGGGTGCGAGCGCATTGCCTAGCGGCGGTGTGGCTATGTCTGTCCGGTGTTGGACTTGGCATGGGCACCGACCGCGCTCTGGCCGATACGCTCGAATGGGCCTTGGTGCAGGCCTATCAGAATAATCCGTCGCTGAACGCGCAACGCGCCGCCTTGCGCGCGACCGACGAGAACGTGCCGCAGGCGCTGTCCGGCTATCGCCCCAAGCTGAGCATCACAGCCAACGGCGGCTACAACTATACCAATTCCACCTCCGCATTTCCGCTCACCACCGGCGGGCCAATCAATACCATTCAATTCGCGGAGCAATTTCTGTCCCGCGGGGTCGGCGCGACCGGCTCCTATACGGTGTTTAACGGCTGGCAGACCGCCAACCGAACGCGTCAGGCCGAAAGCCAGGTTGACGCCATGCGCGAGACGTTGCGCGTCACCGAGCAACAAGTTTTGCTCGATGCCGCCACTTCTTACATGAACTTGCTGCGTGATCAGGCGATCCTCGATCTCAACCGGCGCAACGTCGAGGTGCTCACCGAACAGCTCAAGCAAACGCGTGACCGTTTCAATGTTGGCGAGGTGACGCGCACCGACGTAGCGCAGGCGGAATTGCGGCTTGCTGCCGGACGCTCCGCGCTGCTCGGCGCACAGTCGAATTACGTAACCTCGCAGGCCAACTACCGGCGGGTGATCGGGGTTGATCCCGGCCGGCTGGCGCCGGGAACACCAGTTGACCGGCTGTCGCCGCGCACGTTGCCGCGCGCGATCACCGAAGGTCAGACGCAAAGCCCATCAGTGCTCGCGGCCGCCTACGGCGTCGACGTGGCAGCGCTGGCGGTCAAGGTCAGCGAGGGCGCGCTCTATCCGAGCCTCACGCTCACCGCCAGCGTGACGCAGGGCACCAACCCGGCGTTTGAAACCTTGCAGCAGACCGCGGCCACGGCGGTCGCCGCTTTGACCGTGCCAATCTACCAGGGCGGCGCCGAGTATTCGACTATCCGCCAGTCGAAAGAGACCTTGGGCCAGCAGCGGCTCAATCTCGACGTCAATCGCGATCAGGCGCGCGCCACGGTGGTGCAGAGCTGGGGCCAGCTCGATGCCGCCAAGGCGCAAATCGAGGCGACGACAGCCCAGGTCAATGCCGCCGAGATCGCGCTCAACGGCGTGCGCGAAGAAGCCCGCGTCGGTCAACGTACGACGCTCGACGTGCTCAACGCGCAGCAGGAACTGGTCAATGCCCGCGTCGCGCTGGTCACCGCCCAGCACGATCGGGTGGTAGCCTCCTATACGCTGCTCGCGGCCACCGGCGGCTTGTCGATGCCGCACCTCGGCCTCAACGTCGATATCTACGATCCGATGGTGCATTACCAGCAGGTGCGCGATGCCTGGATCGGCGTGCGCAATCCCGACGGCCGTTAGTCCAACATCATCAGGGACTTCCGCTGATTCGCGACCGGTTCGGGTTGCCTTGGATTTTTGCTGTGACATACTTAACCGCGGCGTTGCATATTGCGCTTATATGATTCGCGGTCGGCAACCTGTTTCGCAGTCACGTCGGTTGGCCGCGGCGGGGGGACACGCACGAAATAAGGCGAGGATGCGCGCATGACGCAGCCGGCTAAAGCGCAAGAACCGTCGATGGAGGAGATTCTCGCCTCCATTCGCCGCATCATTGCCGACGACGACGCCAGTAAAGGGGCTCCCCGAGCGGAGCAGCCGGCTCGCGCGGCCGCACCGGCGCGGTGGGAATCAAGCCCGCCTGCGATTGCCGAGCCGGGCCATCCGCCGGCGGCTGCGAGCCTGGAGGAGCAGGCCGCTGACATTCTCGATCTCACGGAATCGATGGCCGCGCCCATGCCCGCGCCGAGCCCAATGCCCGAGCCGCTGCCGCAATTTCGCAAGATCGACGGCCATTCGGACGTGAGCTTCGACGATGCGGAGCCTAAACCTGCGATGCCGGAGATGGCCGACGCGCCGCGTGGCGGCATGCGCGAGCAGCTTCTTTCCAATACCACTAGTACTGCCGTCGACTCGGCGTTCAATGCGCTGGCGCAGACCGTGCTGGTGCAAAACGCGCGCACGCTCGAAGACCTGGTGCGCGAGATGTTGCGGCCGATGTTGAAATCCTGGCTGGACGACAACCTGCCGGGAATGGTCGAACGCCTGGTGCGGGCGGAAATCGAGCGGGTCTCGCGCGGCCATTAGCTGCCACTTTCCATTACTACAATCTTTAGGCGCCCTTAAGCGAGGCTGCGAGTTTTTGCGCCTGATCGGACAGCACGGCCGGATCCTCCTTGACACTCGCGGGCGGCTTTAACGCAACCCCATTCTTGCGCGGGATCAGGTGGATATGCAGGTGAAACACCACCTGGCCGCCGGCTGGCTCATTGAATTGCTGCAAGGTCAGTCCGTCGGCCGCGAACACCGTCATGGCCGCGCGCGCGATCATCTGCGCGGTCTTCATCAGCTGCATGAGATCGTCCAACGTAATGTCCAGGATGTTGCGGACGGGCGCTTTGGGAATAACCAAGGTATGTCCGGGCGCACGCGGCATGATGTCGAGGAAGGCAAAAGTCTTGTCGTTCTCGTAGACTTTATGCGACGGCAATTCGCCGCGCAGGATTTTGGCAAACAGATTGTTCGGATCGTAACTCGGCATCGCCGTCTCCCAGTCGAAAGTCGTGTGCTCAATCCGCTTCAAGGCGAGCGTCGTGCCGGTACGGACCGGCGGCGGCAAGCTCGGCGCCGGCGGCTGTCACATACGCCCGCTCGCGCTTCAAATAGTCGGCGATCGCCCGTCGCAGCGCCGGATCGGTGATGTGATGCGCCGAATAGGTGGTTGCCGGCATGTAGCCGCGAGCGATCTTATGCTCGCCTTGCGCGCCGGCTTCGACCTGCGTCAGCTTGTGCGCAATCGCGTAGTCGATCGCCTGATAGTAACACAGCTCGAAATGCAGAAACGGGTGATTCTCGACAGCGCCCCAGTGGCGCCCGAACAAGGTATGTGAGCCGATGAAGTTGATTGCACCGGCGATCCAGCGTCCGGCGCGTTTGGCCATCACCAGCAAGATGCGGTCGCGCATCGTCTCGCCGACCAGCGAAAAGAACGGCCGGGTGAGATAGGGTCGGCCCCATTTACGCGAACCGGTCTCCATGTAGAAACCAAAGAAGTGATCCCAGACGTCCTCGGTCAGATCGCGACCGGTGAGCCAGTGCACCTCGATGCCGTTTGCCAAGGCGTCGTGGCGTTCGCGCCGGATGGTCTTGCGCTTGCGCGCGGCGAGCGCGGCGAGGAAATCGTCGAAACTCCCGTAGCCGGCATTTTCCCAGTGGAATTGCTGATCCATGCGCTGGAGGAAACCCTGTTCGCCGAGGAAGCGGTATTCTTGCTCGGTGGCAAAGGTGACGTGCACGCCGGAGGCGTTATCGATGCGGCACAGATCGAGCAGACCGGCGACGAGCGTGCGACGCCTGTCGTCGGCATGTGGGCTGGGAGGCACCAGCAAGCGGGGCCCGGCCGCTGGGGTGAACGGCACGGCGACCTGCAGTTTCGGGTAATAGCTGCCACCCGCGCGCTCGTACGCCTCGGCCCAGCCGTGATCGAAAACGTATTCGCCGCGCGAGTGGGTCTTGAGGTAGCAGGGCGCGGCCGCGACTAGTGTGCCGTCAGCGGTTTGCACGATGACATGCCGGACGTGCCAGCCGGAATGGCCACCAACCGATTTTGAGGCTTCCAACGCAGACAAAAAATCATGTGACAAGAATGGGTTAAATGCAATTCTGTGATCCGATGCCTGAACTTGGGAGCCGCGTTCCTCACACTTTGGATGAAGTGGGTTGGCACAGCCGTCCCACGCTCCCGCGCTAATCTCGCCGATCGCATTGACGGCCACGACGCGTAGTTTGTCGGTCCCGGCTGGCGGACGATCCTGCATCCGTTTGTCGTGCGTCATGGCCGGAAGCTCTCAAAAATCATCTGGTCGGCGAAGCGTTCCGCGCGTTGCCGTTCGACCGGTGTGCGCACCACCCAGGTGAGTAACGGCAGGCGCAAAATGTGCCGTGCGAGGAAGGGCGCCAAGGCCGGAAGGTTATCAATAGCATAGGCAACGAATTGTGGCCGGCAGGGCAACGCCGGAAGCAGGGAACCCATGCAGTGACGCAGCCACGGTGGCATTTGATCCCAATATGGATGCGGCCGGTACTTCGCCGCCACAATCCCGCGCGGCAGCGCCGGTGCTTTTTGCCGCAGCACCTGGAGCTGCATGGGATCGAACGACATCGGCGCGACCGGCCCGCGATAGCCGGACAGCGCGGCGGCGACGCGAAGCGGAAGGCGCGGGTCGCCGTCAAAGCGGCTCTTCAGTTCGGGAAGGATCGGAACGTGCCCGCCAACCAGATCGCACAGCTCGCCGAGCGAGATCATGCGCGCATCGCTGCCGCGGAACGGCACGCGCTTGAGGTCGGCGGCGCTCATCCGGTCGAGCCGGCCCTCGCCTTCGGTCAGGCGGCCGAGCACATCGTCGTGATGCACCATGGCTTCGCCATCGGCGCTAACCTGCAAGTCAACCTCGATGCCATAGCCCGCCGCCACCGCCGCGCGCATCGCCGCCGGCGTGCTTTCGATGACACCCGCCGCTGCGTCGTGCAAGCCGCGGTGAGCGACCGGCCGCGCCGTCAGCCAGTCCAATGCGCGAGCCACCGTTTTACGACACTTCAAACAGGCCTTCGACTTCCATCGCGGCATTTTGCGGCAAGGCGGAAACCCCGACGGTGGTGCGCGAATGTCTGCCTTTGTCGCCGAAGGCTGCAACCATCAGATCGGAGGCGCCGTTCATCACTTTCGGACCGTCGGTGAAGCCAGCGACCGCGTTGACGAAACCGCCAAGCCGCACCACGCGCACGACCTTGTCGAGATCGCCGAGCGCGGCTTTCACTTGCGCCAACAGATTGATGGCGCAGGCCCGCGCGGCCTTCTGGCCGTCCTCAATGGAAACGCCGCCGCCAAGCTGTCCTTTGGCGACCAGCGCGCCGGCCTCCAAGCAAACTTGTCCGGAAACGAAAAGCAGATTGCCGGTGCGTACGAACGGCACGTAGTCGGCCACCGGCGCGGCCGGTTGCGTGAGCGTGACGCCAAGTTCGCCCAATTTCTTCTCTGCCGTGCCGGCCATTGCATCCTCCAATCGCGTAAAAATTGCGGGCTTTCTCTCGGGTTGGACCTTAGCACGCAGGACTGCCGGCGGAAGTGAGTCCATAGTTGCAGCGCCTGCGTAACGTCCCTATCTTCGCGCCATCCGGAAGACAAAAACGACGTGCTGGGTGAATGGGGAAGGCGGGGCGGGGGCGAAGTTAGACCGGAGCAACGGGAGAAAGGTTCACATCTGTGGCTCACGCCTTGGTAACGCGCGGCCCTATCCTAGCTTGTATTTTGATTTTCGCCGGCTCCGCGCCGGCGGCCCATGCCCAAACCGCGCCCGTCGTATTGGTGCCGCACCGCGCCGTCTACGATCTCACGCTCGGCCAGGCGCGCGACGCTGCCGCAGTCGTGGCGGTACGCGGGCGGATTCTTTACGACTTCGACGGCAATGCCTGCAACGGCTATACGCTGCAATTCCGCCAGCTATCTGAGCTCGATTCCGGCGAGGGCAAGATCTCGACCAGCGATCTGCGCTCGACGACATGGGAAGGCGGTGACGCCAAGCGGTTCAATTTCACCTCGGAAAACTTTTTGAACCAGAACTTGATCGATACCGTCGACGGCCATGCCGAGCACGGGACATCGGCGACCGCCGTCGATCTCGCCAAACCGGAGCACAAAGTGCTCGATATCGCCGCCGGCGTAGTATTCCCCACCCAGCACATGATCCGTGTGATCGAGGCAGCGCGCGCCAGCAAGACTATTCTCGATTTTCCAGTCTTCGACGGATCCGATACCGGCGACAAAGTCTACGACACGCTTACCGTGATCGGTAAGAAACTCATGCCCGACGAGCGCAAGCATGAAGATGTTGCTGACAAGGAGACGAAACTTGCATCGGTTCCGCGCTGGCCGGTGACCATCAGCTATTTCGAAAAATCGAATGCGCAGGAAAGCACTGAGCAGACGCCGGTCTATGCCATCGGCTTCGAGCTTTATGAGAACGGCATCTCGCGCGCGTTATCGCTCGACTACAACGATTTTGTCGTTACCGGCAAACTGTCGTCGCTCGAGATCAAAGACGTCAAACCCTGCCCTTAAGGCCGGGCTTTTCCAGCGGCTCGAACGCCAAACCCCTGACCACCGCGTCCTCGCCGAAGCGAGCGCGCACCTTATCGATGGCATGCTCGGCTTCGGCCGCGCGGCCATCGACAAAATCGGCTGGATCGGCCTGGTCGGCGGAGGTGAGCGCGCTCATGCCGACGCCAAGTAGGCGATATTTCGTTCCATCGGACTCGCGCTCGAGCAGGGCGCGGGCGGCGGTGAAGATCTTGCCCGCAAGCTGGGTCGGCGCGCCGAACGAATGGGCGCGGGTGCGGATCTTGAAGTCGGCGGTTTTCAATTTCAATGTCACCGTCGCGCCGGCGAACGCCTTCTCCTTCAGCCGCGCCGAGACCTCCTCGGTTTGCGCCCAGAGGATGCGTTCGAGTGCGCGGAAGTCGGCGATGTCGCGGTCGAATGTCGTTTCCGACGACACGCTCTTGGTTTCGCGCTCGGCGCTGACCAGCCGCGCATCGATGCCGCGGGCGAGCCTGGAAAGCCGCCGACCTTCATCGCCGTAGCGGCGCATCAGCTCGATCTCGCCGGCCTTTTGCAGATCGGCGATGCCATGGAAACCGTCGCGCGCAAGCCGCGCTGCGCTGACCTTGCCGACACCGAAGATGAAGCTCACCGGCTTCGGCGCCAGAAACGCCGGTGCTTCGCCGCCGCCGAGCACCGCAAATCCGCGGGGCTTGTCGAGATCGGAGGCGATTTTGGCGAGGAATTTGTTGCAGGACAGTCCGATCGACACGGTGATTGTCAGTTTGTTCTCAACTTCGGCGGCAAAACCCGCCAGGACCTTTGCGGGACTGAGGCCATGTAATCGCGCCGTGCCGGACAAATCGAGGAACGCCTCGTCAATCGACAGCGGCTCGACCAAAGGCGTGAGCGCCCGCATCATCTGCCGGACCTCGCGGCCGACGCGCGCATATTTCTCCATGTTCGGCCGGATGACGCGCGCATGCGGGCACAGCCGCAGCGCCTCGAACATCGGCATCGCCGATCTCACTCCGTAGGTACGCGCGACGTAACAGGCGGCGGCGACCACGCCACGCTTACCGCCGCCGACGATCACGGGCTCGGCGGCCAGTGCCGGATCGTCGCGCTTTTCGATGGTGGCGTAAAACGCGTCGCAATCGACGTGGGCGATGGACAGCGCCTCAAGCTCATTGTGGCGCACAAGCCGGGGCGAGTCGCAGGC
Source organism: uncultured Alphaproteobacteria bacterium (assembly GCA_963845775.1). Taxonomy (GTDB): domain Bacteria; phylum Pseudomonadota; class Alphaproteobacteria; order Rhizobiales; family Xanthobacteraceae; genus BOG-931. Next base: position 110,265 of record CAWJTE010000008.1, on the reverse strand, counting down.
GGTGCAACGGGCCGCGCTTGGCGCGGCGTTGGCAAGGCAATCGCGGCAAAAGGCGCTCACGGCTGTCGCGCTCCTGGTCTCCTCTGCCGAGCGCGCTGCGGGCGTGCCCGATGTCGGCCGGGTCTATTCCGGCGCTGTCGGCAAACGCGACCAGGAGATTCTCGTCACCGAGCATATGCTCGAGCACGCCGGCGAGAAAGCCGGGCTCGCGTGCGGCGGCACGCATCTGCTCGGGGGCTATTCCGGTCATGTCGAGCAAGCGACCGAGTCGCTCCGGCTCCTCGGCGATGAACGCAAGCGCCTGAATTGCCAGCATTTCCGCCGCTTGCCCGGTTCCGCCTGCAGGCGTCTTCATTGGGTTCCATTTGCCTTTCCGTAACATATCGGGACTAGCTTGCGGGTCAGCGCTGCACGATGGGGCCGATTCGCATCGCGGGGACCGGCCGGGACAGGCGAGGGACTGGGGATGGCCAAGACCGTCCTGATCGTGGAGGACAACGAGCTCAATATGAAGCTCTTCCACGATCTGTTGGAAGCCCATGGCTACAACACCGTGGCACGCGCAACGGCATCGAGGCGCTCGATCTGGCGCGCAAACATCGGCCTGATTTGATCCTGATGGATATCCAGCTTCCGGAAGTTTCCGGTCTGGAAGTCACCAAATGGCTCAAGGACGATCAGGACTTGCGCGCCATTCCGGTCGTGGCCGTCACCGCCTTTGCCATGAAGGGCGACGAAGAGCGCATCCGCGAAGGCGGCTGCGAGGCCTATCTGTCGAAACCGATCTCGGTCGGCAAATTCATCGAGACGATCCGCCACTTCCTCGGCAATCCGTAAAGGCAATAGCGAATGACCGCGCGTGTTCTCGTCGTTGACGACGTCCCGGCCAACGTCAAGCTGCTCGAAGCGCGGCTATCGGCCGAATATTTCGACGTCGTCACCGCGATGAGCGGCGCAGGAGGCGCTGACGATCTGCGAGCGCGCCGAATGCGATCTCGTTCTGCTCGACGTGATGATGCCCGACATGGACGGGTTCGAAGTGTGCCGGCGGCTGAAAACCAACCCGGCGACGCATCACATTCCGGTGGTCATGGTCACCGCGCTTGACCAGCCCTCCGACCAGGTGCGCGGGCTTGAAGCTGGCGCCGACGACTTTCTCACCAAGCCGATTGCCGAACTGGCATTGATCGCGCGGGTGCGCTCGCTGGCCCGGCTTAAGATGGTGACCGACGAGCTGCGCATGCGGGCGATGACCTCGCGCGAAATCGGCATCGATCGCCCGAGCGCGAAGCGGTCGCCGATACCGGCCGCGGCGGACGCGTCCTGATCGTCGACGATCGGCCGGCGTCCTATGAGCGCATTGCCGCTATGCTCGCCGCCGAACAGACCGTCGAGGTCGAGGCCGATCCGAACGAAGCGTTGTTTCGCGCCGCCGACGGCAATTACGATCTGCTCATCGTCTCGCTCGGCCTGGAAAATTTCGACGCGTTGCGGCTGTGCAGCCAGGTCCGCTCGCTCGACCGCACCCGCAATGTGCCGATCCTTGCCATCACCGAGCCCGACAACAACGCGCGCATGGTGCGCGGGCTGGAAATCGGCGTGAACGATTATCTGATGCGGCCGATCGACAAGAACGAATTGTTGGCGCGGGCGCGCAGCCAGGTGCGCAAGCGCCGCTACACCGAACGGCTGCGCGACAACGTGCAGATGTCGATCGAGATGGCGATCACCGACGCGCTGACCGGCCTGTTCAACCGCCGTTACATGGAAAGTCACCTGGGCACGCTGATCGAGCAGGCCGCCGCGCGCGGCAAGCCGCTGGCGGTGCTGGTGCTCGACATCGACTATTTCAAATCGATCAACGACACCCACGGCCACGATGCCGGCGATGACGTGTTGCGCGATTTCGCCCTGCGCATCAAACGATCGATCCGCGGCATCGATCTGGCCTGCCGCTACGGCGGCGAGGAATTCGTCATCGTCATGCCGGAAACCGACATGGCGGTCGCCGCCATGGTGGCGGAACGGCTGCGCCGGCGGATCGCCGCCGAGCCGTTCGCCATTAGCAGGGACGCCGCACCTTCCGGTGACGATCTCGATCGGCATCGCCGCCTTGCGTGGCAAGGACGACAACGCCGCGGCTCTGCTCAAACGCGCCGATCAGGCGCTTTATCGGGCCAAGCGCGACGGCCGGAACCGGGTCGTGCCGACGCTGCCTGAGGCGGGCCGCTAATCGTCAATTGTTGCGGTTGACGAGTTAGCTCAGGCAAAGTTTGCCGTTGATTTCGCCAGCAGTTGGGCTAGCCTCAACGGCATACCTGCCATGAACATCGGCACTTCCGGTGGAGCCGAGCTAAGCGGTCGCCGCGAAGTGCGTGGTTCATCGGATAACCCTACGGAGTGCTCAGGTCCGCCGCATCTCCTGGGTCCGTGGGGTTCGGCCGGCGCGGGAGCGGTGCGAGTGGCCTCCTCATGACACCGCTCCCGGCCGGCCACCTGCCCTCTGACGTTATGATCTGAGCATTGAAATGGGCGCCTACGTGGCGCCCATTTTGTTGCAGTCCGCCGCGACGTCTTACTTGATTTTGGATTCGCGAAACTCGACGTGCTTCTTGGCGACGGGATCGTATTTCTTCTTCACGAGTTTGTCGGTCATGGTGCGCGAGTTCTTGCGCGTCACGTAGTAGAAGCCGGTGTCGGCGCTGGATACCAGCTTGACCTTGATGGTTCGTGGCTTTGGCCATGGGCGTTGTACCTCGTTCGCTGTTGGCCGTCAACCTAGTCGGCAGGCCGGCAATGTCAAGGAAACCCGGCGGTTTCAGGAGCGCGGCGTTAAAGGACTTCGCGCACAGAGCGCTTGTGCAGCATGCGATAGAACGGCACCGGATGATCATGGCTCATGCCGGCGGCGATGCGGTCCTGCAGCTCTTCAAGCACGACGGCGGTGATGCCGCGGCATGTCGAGGCGTGCGCGCCTCGGTGATCGGCAGCCAAACGAGTTCGACCAGTTCGGCTTCGGGTCCGACAAAGCCTTCGACCCGATGCGCCATCGGCGGAAACATCGGCGGCGAAAAAACGGCTGTCGAAACGCCGCGGCCGATTAGGCGGCGTGATGGCGCGGGCGATAAAATGGATCGCGCTGAGATCGGGCAGCGACGCCCGCGTTGGCGAATGCCTCGCCACGGACCGGCAGGCGCGGTGACCGGCCTGTCCGCACGCGTCCCCAGCATCAGGCCGGTCTCTTCATAGGTTTCACGCACGGCGGCAAGCGCGAAACCCACCGCCTTGGCCGCGCTCGGCCGTTTGACGTGCCGCGTCGAGCGCGATCAGTGTCGCGCGCGTGCAAGGGCGCGGCGACCGGCATCAGCCGATCGCGCGCGCTCGACCCGCCCGCCGGGAAACACGAATTTGCCCGGCATGAATTTGTGCCGCGCATGCCGGCGTCCGAGCAGCACTTTCGGCACCTTTTCCGAGCGATCGATCAGAATCAGCGTCGCCGAGTCCTTCGGGCGGAGATTGGGCAACTTGACTGATCGGCGACGCCGCGATCAGCCTTCGGCGCGGATCGATCAGCCGGCCGCCGGGCACCGCGCTTTCGTGATCGTCGCTCATGATGTTTTGCCGCGCTTGCCGCGGTGTCCGTGACGCTCGTTACGCGACGAATTTTCCGCCGTTGCGGCGGCTTGTGTCCAGCGCGGCGGCTGGCGCCGGCTTGCGGTGATCGCGCACCAGCTCGGAACCGCAACGCGCCGGCAACCGGCGCCGCTTCGACCAATTCGACCGTCACCGGATCGCCGAACCTATAGGTTGCCGAACGGCCGACGAAAGCGCGCCCGGCCTCGTTGTAGCGGAAATATTCATCGCCGATGTAGCGCGCGGGGATGAACCCGTCGGCGCCGGTCTCGTCAAGCTCGACGAACAGGCCGGCGCGCGTCACGCCGGAAATATGACCGTCAAAGGTGGCGCCGATGCGGTCGGCCAGGAAATGCGCGATCAGGCGGTCTGCGGTCTCGCGTTCGGCCTTCATGGCGCGCCGTTCGGTGACGGAAATATTGGCGGCGATTTCGGTAAGCGAGGCGGCATCCGCGCCGTCGGGCAGACCGTAGCTGCCGAGCTTGACGGCGCGGATGAGCGCACGATGCACGATCAGATCGGCATAACGGCGGATCGGCGAGGTGAAGTGCGCGTAGCGACGAAGATTGAGACCGAAATGGCCGAAATTCGCCGGCGAATATTCCGCCTGCGCCTGGCTGCGCAGCACCACCTCGTTAACCAGCCGCTCGACGTCGCGGCCCTTGACCCTTTGCAGGATGCGGTTGAACGCATCCGGCCGCAGCGCGCCGCCCTTGGGCAACGAAATATCGAGCGTTCCGAGGAATTCGCGCAGCGCGTTGAGCTTTTCCGGCGACGGCTCATCGTGCACGCGGTAAATCAGCGGCACCCGCGCCCGCTCGCAGGTTTCCGCCGCCGCCACGTTGGCGAGGATCATGAATTCCTCGATCAGCCGGTGGGCATCCAGCCGCCGCGGCATCACCACGCGGTCAACCGTGCCGTCGGATCTGAGCAGGATCTTGCGCTCGGGCAAATTCGAGGTCGAGCGGCCCGCGCTCGTCGCGAGCACGGCGCACCGCGCGATACGCTGCGTAAAGCGGCTCAAGGATTGTTGCATTAATCGGTTCGGTGATCTCGTCGGGGCGGCCGGACGCCGCGAGCTGCGCCTGCTCGTAGTGACAGCCGCGCCGCCGAGCGGATCAAGACGCGATGGAATGTGTGCGAGCGCTTGCGGCCGTCGGCATCGATCACCATGCGCACGGCGAGCGCAGCGCGATCCTCGTGCGGCCGCAGCGAGCACAGATCGTTGGAGATGCGCTCTGGGCAGCATCGGCACGACGCGGTCGGGAAAATAAACCGAATTGCCGCGCTCGGCGGCGGCGCGGTCGAGTGCGGAATCCGGCCGCACGTAATGCGCGACGTCGGCGATGGCGACGCTGACTATGTAGCCACCGGCATTGCGCGGATCGGGATCGGGCAAAGCGTGGACAGCGTCGTCGTGATCCTTAGCGTCAGGCGGATCGATGGTGACCAACGGCAGGTCGCGCCAGTCCTCGCGGCCTTCGGTGCCGGCGGGCCGGGCGGCGTCCGCTTCGGCGATCACCGCGCCGGTAAACGTATGCGGAATTCCGTGCGCGTGAATGGCAATCAGGCTGACCGCGCGTTCGGTCTTCAGCGAGCCGAGCCGCTCCACCACCGCGCCGGCGGCCAAGCCGTGACGGACATGCGCCGCCACCTCGACCGCGACCAAATCACCGTCAACCGCGCCGCCGGTGCGGTCGGCGCCGATCGTCAGTTCGCGGCCCAATTGTTTTTTGTCGATCGGGACCAGGCGGGCGGCGCCGTTTGGCAAACTGCGGAAAATACCGAGGACGCGCTGCTTGGCGCTGGTCGATCAGCTTGATGATCCGGCCGGTCATCTCATCGTCGCGGCGGTCGACGCGCAGCAGGGCGCGGTCACCGACGCCGGCGATTTCGCCCGGCCGGGCCCGGCGCGGGATGACAATGCGGATGATCGGCGGGGCGCCGTGCGCGTCTTCGTCCCATTCGGTCGGCCGCGCCAGTAATTCGCCGTCGCGATCGCGACCGGTGATGTCGGCGAGCACGACCGGCGGCAAGACGCCCGCGTGATGCAGCCGTTTCCGTCGCCGCTCGATCTGGCCGTCGTCGGTGAGTTCGCGCAGCATGCGATTTACGGCTGCGCGGTCGGCGTTTTTGGCGCCGAACGCACGCGCGATCTCGCGCGCACCAACTTTACCGTTGCGCTCGCGGATGAACGATAAAAGCTCGTCGCGTGATGGGAGAGTTTGCCGTTTCATAGGCCGCTCTTCGGCGCTAGAGCGCAAAAAGCGGCGCGGCCTGAAAATCTATTCGGCAGCTTGTGTTGTCTTGCGTTGTGGTTTGTCGACGGCGGAGCGTTTCGCCGCGCGCCCGCCCGGCCGTTTGGACGAAGCCTTGATGTGACGTGCAGTGCCCGGTGACGGCCGCTTGGCCTTGCGCGGCCGCGCGTGCGGCGCGGGAGCTCGATCGGCGCGAGCGTCGATCAATGCCACGGCTTCCTCAAGCGTAATCGTCTCCGGCGTCTTGTCGCGCGGCAGCGTTGCGTTGACGCTTTCATGGCTGACGTATGGACCGTAGCGGCCGTTCTTCGCCACGATCGGCCCGCCCCTGCTCGGATGCTCGCCGAGCGGACGCCCTGGATCGGCGCCAAAACGGCGGAAGCGTGCCGGCTTGGCGCGTTTCTCGGCGATCAGCGTCACTGCGCGGTTGAGTCCGATATGGAAGATGTCGTCGCCGGTCTCGAGATTGGCGTAGGTTTTGTCGTGCTGCACGTAAGGCCCGAAACGGCCGATCCCGGCGATGATCGGCTGACCATCTTCGGGATGCATGCCGATTTCGCGCGGCAGCGATAAAAGCTCAAGCGCGCGATCGAGCGTGACTTCATCGGGCACCGTTCCCTTCGGCAGCCCGGCGCGTCTCGGCTTTTCGGCGTCCTTGACGGTTTCGCCGAGCTGTACATAGGGACCGAAGCGGCCGCTGCGTAATGTCACTTCCAGGCCGGTCTTGGGATCCTCACCGAGCTTTTTGGTGCCGATCTCGCCCGAGCCGTCGGCCGATACCGAAAGCGGCCTGGTATAGCGGCATTCCGGATAATTCGAGCAGCCGATGAAGGCGCCGTATTTCGAAAGCTTCAGCGTCAGCCGACCGGCGGTGCAGGTCGGGCATTGGCGCGGATCGCTGCCGTCCGCGCGCGGCGGAAATAGATGCGGCGCCAGCAATTCATCGAGCGCGTCGATCACCTTGGAAATTTTCAGGTCCTTGGTCTCGTCGATCGCGCCGATGAAATCGCGCCAGAAATCGCGCAGCACGTCGCGCCACGCCACTTCGTTATTGGAGATGAGGTCGAGTTGCTCTTCCAGACCCGCCGTGAAGTCGTATTCGACATAGTTGGCAAAGAAACTTTCCAGAAAGGCGATGACGATACGGCCGCGATCCTCCGGATAAAGCCGGCGCTTGTCGAGCCGCACATATTTACGATCCTTGAGCACCTGCAGGATCGAGGCGTAGGTCGAGGGCCGGCCGATGCCGAGCTCTTCCAGGCGCTTGACCAGCGAGGCTTCCGAATAGCGCGGCGGCGGCTCGGTGAAATGCTGATTGGCGGCGATCGAGCGCTTCTCAAGCCGCTCGCCCGGGCCCATTGCCGGCAAGCGGCGCGACTCCTCGTCCTCCCGGTCTTCGTCCCGCCCTTCCTGATAGAGCGTGAGGAAGCCGTCGAACTTCACCACCGTACCCGTAGCGCGCAATTCAAGCGCGCGCCCGGCGACGTTGGCGTCGATGTCGACCGTGGTGCGCTCAAGCTCTGCCGATTCCATTTGGCTGGCCACCGTGCGCAGCCAGATCAGCTCATAGAGCCTGGCCTGATCCGCATCGAGGAAGCTTTTGGTTTCGCTCGGCCGGCAAGCGAGATCGGTGGGACGGATGGCCTCGTGCGCTTCTTGCGCGTTCTTCGCCTTGGTCTCGTACCGGCGCGGCGCCGGCGGCACGTAGTGCGCGCCGTAATCGGTTTCGATCACGCGACGTACGGCGCTGATCGCCTCCGGTGCGATCTGCACGCCGTCGGTGCGCATATAGGTAATGAGGCCGACAGCTTCGCCGCCGATGTCGACGCCCTCGTAGAGCCGCTGCGCCACGCGCATGGTGTGCGCGGGCGCAAAGCCGAGCTTGCGGCTTGCTTCCTGTTGCAGCGTTGAAGTGGTGAACGGCGGCTGCGGATGCCGCTTGACCGGCTTCGCCTCGACTGAGGCGACGGTGAAGGCGGCGGTCTCCAGCGCCTGCTTGAAAGCTTCGGCTTCGGCGCCCGAGCCGATATCGAGGCGCTGCAGCTTCTTGCCGTCGGCACCGACCAGGCGCGCCTCGAAGGTTTCGTTGCGCGGCGTCGCCAGCGTCGCGACGATCGACCAATATTCCTTGCGGACGAATTTCTCGATTTCCAGTTCGCGGTCGCAGACGAGCCGCAGCGCGACCGATTGCACGCGACCGGCCGAACGCGCGCCCGGCAGCTTGCGCCACAGCACCGGCGAAAGCGTGAAGCCGAACGAGATAATCGAGCGCGCGGCGGGCGAGATAAGCGTCGACCAAAGCCTGATCGATGCCGGCGCGGATGCGCCATCGCCTCGGTCACCGCCTGCTTGGTGATGGCGTTGAACACCACGCGCTCGACCGCCTGGCCGTTCAGCGCCTTCTTTTGCTTGAGCACTTCAAGCACGTGCCAGGAAATCGCCTCGCCCTCGCGGTCGGGGTCGGTGGCGAGAATCAGCTTGTCGGCGTCCTTGACGGCGCGTGCGATGTCGTTGAGGCGCTTTTGCGCCTTGGGATCGACCTCCCAGAGCATGCGGAAATCGTGGTCGGGATCGACCGAGCCATTCTTGGCCGGCAGGTCGCGCACATGCCCGAACGAGGCCAGAACCTCGTAGCCGCGGCCGAGATACTTATTGATCGTTTTCGCCTTGGCGGGCGATTCCACGAGTACCAGATCCATGCTAACCTAATGATTTGTTGGCCTTTTTGCGTCTGTCGGGCGTCTTCCGACGCCTCCCGGCCGCCGGGAACATGGGTAATGCGGCCCCGCCTGTCAAATCGTTACCAGCAGGAAACCGGCGTCCGAGATGGTCTGAAAACGCAGCAAAACGTGGCAAATTGCCGTCATTTGAAGTAATAAATGGGCATGAGTGAAGATGCTTGCGCCCTCGAGCGTTGCTTGTTTACAAAATGATGATCACATACAAGAAGACGCGATTGGAGTGTCACACCGAGTCGACCGGAACGCCGCCGCCATCTATATAGCGTCCCTTAACGGAAGAGCTCGCGCGGCTCGCCGAAAGCCATGGTCTGGAGGCCTGGCGTACATTCTCGATATGGCGCGCATGGAAGCCGACCAGATCTCCAAGCGCTCGGCGATGGCCGACTAGCCGCGCCGCCGTTCACGGCGCGCACGCACGCCGATGCGCTCCAAAAGCGCGCGGCTCGGATAGCCATCCGGCGATCATGCCGAACCGCCGCTGCATTTCGCGGATGTCGTCGCGCAGATCGAAATCGAGATGGCCGTTGAAATCGGCAACCTTGTAACCAAGCGTCGGCAAGCCGGCGTTGGAGCGCGATGCGCTCGTCGCGCGACGGCTGGAAATCGTTCGCCGGCCATGCTGGCGCGGATGGCGGGTAAGCCGCGTAGCCGGTCGGAAAGCTCGCCGACCGCGAGCGCATAGGCATCCGAATTATTGAATTGCTTGATGACGACGAAATTCTCAGTGACGAGAAAGGCCGGTCCGCCAGCGCCGCTGGGAAAAAACAAAATCGCGTCGCCGCTGCGGGAACGCCGCGCCGTCGGCGCGGCGAAGTCCGCGCGCCGTCCATTGCGCGAATGTGCCGCGGCTTGCGTGGTAATCGAAGCTTTGCGGCACTGTCGACCTCGAAGCCCCATGGCAGACCCGGCTGCCAGCCCGATTTGTGCAAATAATTGGCGATCGAGGCGAGCACGTCCGGCACGCTGGTCCAGATGTCGGCGCTGCCGTCGCCGTCGAAATCGACTGCGTATGTCAAATAGCTCGACGGCAGGAATTGCGGCTGGCCCATCGCGCCCGCCCAGGAGCCGACGGAATTGCGCTGCGGGGAAGGCGACCCTGCTGCAGAATCGTCAGCGCGGCCGAGCAATTCGTTGCGGAACAACGGATGCTGGAAGCGCGCGTGCGGCAAGCGTCGCCATCGACCGAAACACATCCCAATGCGTGCGCGCTTTCGCCGAACGACGATTCGACGCCCCAGATGCTGACCAGAATGTTGGGATCGACGCCGAATTGTCTGTTCGACGGCGCGCAAAGTGGCGGCCCATTGCGCCGACTTCCGCAGGCCGATCGCGATGCGAGAAGGCGAGACCAGGCCCGCGAGATAGGCGCCCGAACGGCTTGCCGTATTCCGGCGCGCGCCGCATGGCGCCGAGCACGGCGGGATCGGGCGTTACGCCGGCAAACGCGGCATCGAAAGTCGCGCGCGTAATGCCCTGCGCGGCCGCGTCCGCACGCAAGCGCGGCGAGGAATGCCTCGAAGGATTGCCGGCTCGCCGCGCACGGCGATGCCGCCAGAAGCAGCGCCAGCAACGAGTAGCGCAACCGCCACGGCATCGTCGCCCCGTCGTATTGCGAACGCGTGTCGCGTCAATCGCGGCATGTCCGACTACATCAGCGATACCAGTCCGCCGCCATGGCGTTCCAGGCGTCCGGCGATTTCAAGCTCGAGCAGCACGATGCGCACCACCGCGGGCGAGTCTTTGGACAGGCGCACCAGATCGTCGATCGACACCGGCGCGGGGCCGAGCAGCCCGACAAAGCGGGCGCGCTCGTCGGGCGCCGGCTCGACGTCGCCTGGAGCCTCGCCATCCGCCGACGGCTCCGGCTCGCGCGCCGGAATTTTCTGCTCCTCATGATCGGCTGCAGCACCGGATACGATATCGGCCGCTTCGGTGACCGGGGTTGCGCCTTGCTTGAGCAGGCCATTGGTGCCCTCGGCGCGCGGATCGAGCGGCGAACCCGGCACGGCAAACACTTCGCGGCCCTGCTCGAGCGCAAACCGCGCGGTGATCAGCGAGCCCGAGCGCTTGGCCGCCTCGACGATAACGACGCCGAGCGAAAGGCCGGAAATCAACCGGTTGCGACGCGGAAAATCGCGCGCCGCGCGGCTCCCAGCCCAACGGCATTCGACATTCGGGCTGCGAATCAGCCGCAGCCAGTCGATCCGTTGTTCGTCCGTAAGCTGGACGCCGTCGCCAGGCTTGTTCACCGCGCCCCCAACGCGTTGTGCCGCGTTCAAAGCACAAGCATACGCCGTGCGCGTCAAGAGCCGCCGGTGGTGCTCGTACCAGTGCCGATTTTACCTTCCGTCCCACGCCAAAGCCGCGCGATGTTGGCGCGGTGCATGATCCACAGCAGGACCGACAGCACCGAAAATACCTGCGCGTCTTGCACGTCGCCGTCCACCACAGAAAAATCGGCGTCGCCGCGCTCGCGACCAGCGCGGCGAGCGACGAGTAGCGCGTAAGCGCCGCGACCGCGAGCCAGACCGCGCAAAAGACACACCGCCGCTGGCCAGGCAAGCCCGAGCAGAAGCCCGATATAGGTCGCCACGCCCTTGCCGCCGCGAAACCTCAGCCAGACCGGAAACAGGTGGCCGAGGAACGCGCCGAGCCGCGGCGACAATCGCGCAGTCACGACCGAAAATATAGCCGGCGACCAGCACCGCCACTGTGCCTTTGAGCATGTCACCGAGCAGCGTCGCGCGCGGCCAGCCCCTTGCGGCCGGTGCGCAAGCACGTTGGTCGCGCCGATATTGCCGGAGCCGATGGCGCGCAGATCCGGCGCGCCGGCGAGCCGCGTCAGCAGCATGCCGAACGGGATCGAGCCGCAAAGATAACCGAAGACAAAGGCCGGCGGCGTAATCGAGCAGCGATGCCATTGCGGACAGCCTACTAGCGGCGTCGATCCCTGCGAAAGCGATGAAATCCAGTTATCCCGCGCGCGGCCTCGTTGTCCCGCGGCTTCGCGCGGACTGCAAAGCCGGCCGCCTCCGCATCGGCTTCGCTGCCATAAATAATGAGATGCCTGAGCTTTTCCGCCGGCGCTCGCACCAGCGCGGCCAATCCGGGCGAAAATGTCTTGCGCGTCGTATCGCCGACCACGAAATGCGCGGCGGTCTCCGCTTCGATGTCGGTCTCGCAATAGAGGCAGCGCAGCTTGCAGCGCTGCGCGCGTGTTTTCCTTCGACGACGTAGAATTTGTTGGCGGCGTATTGGCGCTCGGCCGGATCGCTGGTGATGCAGTTTGGATTGCCGCATTGGATGCCGCGTTCCGATCGGCTGCACATAGACCGGATGGTCGGGTTTGGCGAAGCCGCCGGCAAATTTGTGCAGCGACTTGTTCCTGTGCAGATGCAGCAGCAGCGAAATCAGCGCCATGCGCACCGGCACGCCATAGGCGGCCTGGCGGAAATAGATGGCGCGGCGGTCGCTGTCGAGCGAGGCGTCGAGCTCGTTGACGCGCGGCAGCGGGTGCATGACGCTGGCATGCGAGTATTTCGCCTCGCGCAGGAATTTGGCGTCGATTTTCGGATACGGCCGCTCTTTTTCGGTCCAGCGTTCCTTTTGGAAGCGCGTGACGTAGACGGCGTCGGTTTTTTTCTGCAGCACCAGGCCGTAATCGATTTCCGGCTCGGCATAGAGCGAAAGCTGATGCGGCTGATCGGCGGTGACGTAAAGCGCGTCGATCGAGTCGCTCGGCTTGTCCGGGAGCCTTCGAGACCATCCGGCAGTGAAATTCGTCGCGCAGCCGGCGGTCGACATGCGGCGGCAATTCCATGCCGGGCGCGGGCAGGGGATCGATGGTCGCGCCGAAGCGGGCCAGCGCATAGACGAAGGAATGGATGGTGCGGCTGCCCTTGAGGTCGCCGGAAATCGCGACCTTCATGTTCTTGAGGCCCTTGTTCTTCGAGCGCAGCGTGAACAGGTCGCACAGCGTCTGCGTCGGGTGCTCGTGGCTGCCGTCGCCGCCGTTGATCACCGGAATTTGCGAATATTCGGCGGCGAGCCGCGCGGCGCCGTCGCGCGGATGGCGGATGACGATGATGTCGGCGTAATTGGTGATGACCCGGATGGTGTCGGCGAGGCTTTCGCCCTTGGCCGCCGAGCTGACCGCCGGATCGGCGCTGGTGATATTGGCGCCGCCGAGCCGCAGCATGGCGCTCTCGAATGACAGCCGCGTGCGGGTCGAAGGCTCGTAGAACAGGCTCGCCAGAATGTATTTGGACGCGATGCGGTGCCGCGGCCGATCCGGTAGGGGATATTGCTGTCGGCGAGTTCCTTCAAAAACCCCTGCGCGACCTGGAAGATCGTCTCGATCTCCTTATTGGTGAGATCGTTGATCGAAACGATGTGGCGCGTCAGCGGCTGGGGTTTCGTCATCAAAGCGGTGCTATAGGCCCAATCCGAGCGGTCCGGCAAGCCCGCTCGCGGCGGCCGTCGGTGATGCACCGAAATCCGGCACAGCGTGCTACTGATGGCTCGAACTCTCCAAGAGGCGAATCGCCATGACCACCGTCCCGCGCTTCGATACCGACGAGGTTTTCAACCAGTCGCCGCCTTACGAAAACATCGATCTGTTTTCGAGCGACCTGCCGCTGCAGGAGGCGGTCAAGGCCAATGGCGCGCGAGCCGATATCGCCGCGCTCGCCGCCTTCGGGCGGCAATGGGGCACGGCGGAGATGTTTGCGCTGGCGCGCCGCGCCAACGAAAACCCGCCGAAGCTCCACACTTTCGATCCGAGAGGCTTTCGCCGCGATGTGGTCGAGTTTCATCCGGCCTATCACGATCTGATGCGCGCGAGCGTCGCGGCGGGGCTGCATGCCTCGACCTGGACGCCATCCGGTGCGCGCGCCGCGCCGCCGGCGGAAGTGGTGCGGGCCGCGCGCTACTACATGGCTGCGCAGATCGAATGCGGGCATCTGTGCCCGATCACCATGACCCGCGCAGCGCTGGCGGCGCTCGCCGCCGAGCCGGCGCTGCTCGCGCAAGTCGCCCCGAAAGTAGTCGACGCGCAAGCTACGACCCGGCATTCCGGCCATGGTGCGAGAAATCCGGCATGACGCTCGGCATGGGCATGACGGAAAAGCAAGGCGGCACCGACGTGCGCGCCAATTCGACCACCGCAACGCCGACCGGAGATTCCTATTCCATCACCGGGCACAAATGGTTCATGTCCGCGCCGATGTGCGATGCCTTTCTGGTGTTGGCGCAGGCGCCGGGCGGCCTGACCTGTTTCTTCGTGCCGCGCTTTAGACCCGACGGCACGGTCAACGGGCTTCGCTTCCAGCGGCTCAAGGACAAGCTCGGCAACCGCTCCAACGCCTCGAGCGAAGTCGAATTCGCCGATGCTTACGGTTTGCGGGTCGGCGACGAAGGCGCCGGCGTGCGCACCATCATTCAGATGGTGCAGCTCACCCGCCTCGACTGCGGGCTCGCTTCAGCCGGCTATATGCGGATGGCGCTGGCGCAAGCCGTGCACCATTGCCGCTATCGCTCTGTGTTCCAAAAGCACCTCTACGATCAGCCGATGATGCGCACGGTGCTTGCCGACTTGGCGCTTGAGGTGGAAGGCGCCGTGGCGCTGATCATGCGACTGGCGCGCGCCTTCGAACTGCGCCGCCACCGATCCGCGCGAGGCCGCTTACGCGCGTGTGCTCACGCCGGCGGCGAAATACTGGATCTGCAAGACTGCGCCGAGCTTCATCTACGAAGCGATGGAATGTCTCGGCGGCAATGGTTACGTTGAGGAGAGCGTATTGCCGCGGCTATATCGCGAAGCGCCAGTTGAACGCGATCTGGGAAGGCTCCGGCAACGTCATGTGCCTCGATGTGCTGCGGGCGCTACGCCGCGACCCGGAGGCTCGCCGATTTCATCGCTGGTTTGGTGGACGAAGCGTCACCGCTGATCGGCGAGAAGGCGACCGTCATCGACATGTCCGACGAATTTACCAGCGAAGGCGGCGCGCGGATCATGGTTGGACGGCTCGCTACGCTTGCGGCAACCGCGGCGCTTGCCCGCACCGCGCCGCCTGATGTGGCCGACGCCTTCGCGCAGACGCGGTTCTTCCGGCCACATGCAGCGCTTTACGGCGCCGACGGCATCGAGACGCACGCCGCCGACACTTTGTTGCAGCGCGCGCTGCCAGAGGAATAGGGCTAGCCGTGCGCCAGCCGGTCGAGCGCGCCCTGTAAAATATAGGCGGCGGCATGCTGGTCGATCACCGCCTTTCGCTTTGCTCGACTCGCATCGGCATCGATCAGCGCGCGCTCGACCGCCGCCGTAGACAGCCGCTCATCCCATAGCGCGATCGGCAACTCGGTCAGAGCGGCGAAATTGCGCGCGAAGGCGCGCGTCGCCTGTGCGCGGGGGCCTTCGCTGCCGTCCATGTTGACCGGCAGTCCCAGTACGAAGCCGACAGCGCGCCGTTCGCCGGCCAGCGCCAGCAGCCGCTTGGCGTCGAGCTGGAAGCGCGTGCGCGTTACCGTTTCGATCGGGGCCGCGAGCCGCCGGTCGGGGTCGCTTGCGGCCACCCCGATGGTTTTGGTGCCAAGATCGAGACCGATAAGCGCGCCGCGCGCAGGAAAAAGCGCTAAGGCATCAGCGAGAGCGAACACGGGCATATCGGCTGGTTAGCATGTATGGGAAGGCCGCCCAAGCGGTCGCACCGCCTTCCGCGAGCGGTAATGTCCAATTAGTCTGACGGATGGACCTGAGGCATCGGGCGAACGGCGCGGACCGCAGCGGTAAAGGAGACCCCATGACATTCACAGTGGCCAGCAACAGCTTCAAGGACGGCGATTATTTGCCGAGCGATTTCATCCTGTCGGCCGATTTTGGCTTCGGCTGCGCCGGTGGCAACAAGTCGCCGCATCTACGCTGGTCGGGAGCGCCGCAGGGGACCAAAAGCTTTGCTGTCACCTGTTACGATCCCGACGCGCCGACCGGCTCGGGCTTCTGGCACTGGTTGGTCGTGAATATCCCGGCGAATGTGAGCGAGCTTGCCGAAGGCGCGGGCAGCCCGAACGGCAAGCCGCCGGCCGGCGCGTTGCAGACGCGCACCGATTTCGGAGCGCCGGGTTATGGCGGTCCGTGTCCGCCGGCGGGCGATCATCCGCATCGCTACCTATTCACGGTTTTTGCGGTCAACGCCGACAAGCTCGACGTCGAGGCCGACACGTCAGCCGCCGTCGTCGGCTTCAATTTGCATTTTAACACCTTGGCGAAGGCCGAAATCATGGGGCTGTTCAAGCGGTGACCGGCCAAAGCGCACTGGAAGCAGCCGCATAGCATCTGAGGTAAAAAGGCAACGCCCGCGCAAGGGCGCGAGCGCTCTGTCGTCGCGACGAACCGAAAGGTTAGTCGTCCAGGTGGTTTGCCACGATCCGTTCGATATCCGAGCGGGTGATGCCTATATCGGCGAGCTCACGGTCGCTCAGATGAGAAAGCTCCCGACGGGCGGCGTTGGCGCGCGTCCAGGCCTGCAGGAGACGGGCAATGGATGCAAACATGATTTCGTCCTTTCCCCGGTTTGGGGTTCCGGCCACTGCCGGAATCGGACACTAAACATAAGCGCGCCGCCGGCAGTCGCATCCAATTTTGTTGCCGTGCAGCTAAGGCGGCTATGCATGTCATGATATTGAGGATGAAGTCGATTTTTAATGTCATCCCGCGACAGCCGCATATTATTGTTGCATAGCACGCATAGCACGCCTACGCCCGCCACAGGATGAACCTTTCGCCGCCGCACTTTCGGTCTGCTATCGCGCCCGTGTTGCGTAGTCGGGAGCGTACGATGTCGGAAGTGGGCGGAAAAATGCGTTGCGAGAGCGAAGGCCGCGGCTGACCCGCAAGACAAAGCGCTGTGGCTGACGCGTGCCCAGTCACGGGTGCGGTTGTCCGAGCATGCAGTGGGCGTCGAAAGCAGCGCCGATGCAGGCGCGAAAAGATGGCGGTGCAACCCGCAGACCAGGGGAACGACTTATCGGGTAGCAGGTGCGACGCGGTCACACGCCGTGGCCGGCGAGCACCTGTTGGCAGGCGTTGCTGATCTTCGGGCGGTTGGTCTGCAGACAATTGAGGATGGCGAAGACGTCAGCGTCCTGACCGTTCTTTCAATATCTGTTTGCAAAACCGCATTACGTCCGGGTGGCAGGCCGCGCGTTCCTGCTCGTCGCCTTGCCCGAGCGGGTTTGCGACCGGCGGCGGTTGCGGCGGCAATTGCGCGGACACCATCGTCCCCGCGGCCAGCAGTACGGCAATCGTGACGACGAGCCTGCGCAACATGATGGAACCCCTCTATGCAATAGCCTGCGCCGGCAAGTATTTCACAGCCGCCCGCCATGCGCACGCTCCGTGAAGAACGGCCCACGATTTTTTACGCCGACGTGGTTGAAAGGTGCTCGACAATCGCCCGAAAGGCGTGGTGGGCGGTGACGGACTCGAACCGCCGACATCCTGCGTGTAAAGCAGACGCTCTACCAGCTGAGCTAACCGCCCTAGCAGCGAGATTTATCCCCGCAAGATAGCGCCGCGCAAGGGCGGAAGGCGGGGGCCGCTCGTTGTGCGCCTGGTTGCAAAAAAGATCGACGCCGCGCTTAAGCGGCGCGGCGGCGTTCAACTCTGAAACCCAGGCTCCGAAAACGAACAGATTTACATCACCCGCCCGCCGCCGCGCAGCGCCTTCGCTCCGCCAACGCGCGGGCGGTGATGAACGATTGCCGGAAGCGGCTAGATCGCTTCCTTCAGTTCTTTCGAAGCACGGAACGCGACTTTCTTGCTGGCCTTGATCTGAATAGGTGCGCCAGTGGCCGGATTGCGGCCCATGCGCGCAGCGCGTTTGCGCACCACAAGGATGCCGAGGCCGCCGATGCGGATGCGCTCGCCCTTTTTCAGGTGTTTGACGATGTTGCCGACCAGGCCGGCGAGGATCGCTTCCGATTGCTTTTTGTAAGTGCGTTGTCTTCTGCAAGGCTTGCTGCGAGATGCTTCAATGTTACGGTTGTCGCTGGTTTGGTCGACATTGGACCCTCCTCGATGAAGCGCTAACGGGCGAAAAGTGCCCGTCATCCCGATGCAGTTAGACGATTCGGCTTCCGCTGACCACGCTTGTTTTGCCGATTCCACCGATGTTTTCGCGCATCGCGCGTTATGTCGGCTGGCTCTATGGCGCGGACATGGCAGGCCGAAAAGGCCGTTTTGAAGGCCGAATCCTTGACTTGCAACTGGCCGGGCCTTAACTGCGCACCGCGCCCGCGGGGGCGTAGCTCAGTTGGTTAGAGCGTCGGCCTGTCACGCCGAAGGTCGCGGGTTGGAGTCCCGTCGCTCCCGCCATATCTTCAAACAGTTAGCGCACCCTCTCTGTGCTTCCGATCCCGTCGCAGGATGTCTGCGTCGCAAGGCTCCGAGAGTGCAGGCCCGCAGCGCGCCCGCACACAGGCCGCCTTGCGCCTTTTTGTGCACTGCGCTAAGGGTCCGAAAGGCACGTTTTCCAGTGCGAATCCGCATTAGATTTGGGGCAAATCGGCGCGGTCCCGGCTTGGGCGGAACCGTTGCTTGGGGGGCATGTTCCTGAGGTAGGGACCAGGGCCGTCGGATGACGGCCAGAGGGGCTGCCAATGACTCAATCGCTCCAGCAATTGCTCCTCGGCTACCTCCCGCTTGTGGTGTTTATCGGCGTGGCGGCCGTAATCGGAACGGCACTGCTGCTTTCTTCATTTGTCCTTGCCTACAAGCGGCCGGATCCGGAAAAGCTTTCCGCCTATGAGTGCGGGTTCAACGCGTTCGACGACGCCCGAATGAAATTCGACGTCCGCTTTTACCTCGTCGCCATCCTGTTCATTATTTTCGATCTCGAAGTGAGCTTCCTGTTTCCGTGGGCGGTGGCATTCGGCAAGCTCGGTGCGTTCGGCTTCTGGTCGATGATGCTGTTCCTTGCAGTACTGACGATCGGATTTATCTATGAGTGGAAGAAGGGAGCGCTCGAATGGAACTGAGCGAACCCGCGATCCGCAAACCGCGCACGGAACTGTTCACCGCGCGTCCGGCACGGCCGGGCGGCTCCGACGATCCGTTCTTCACCAATCTCAACGGCGAGCTGTCCGACAAGGGGTTTTTGGTCGCCGCCGCCGACGATCTCATCGCCTGGGCCCGTGCCGGCTCGCTGATGTGGATGACGTTCGGGCTCGCTTGCTGCGCGGTCGAGATGATGCAGATGTCGATGCCGCGTTACGACGCGGAGCGTTTCGGCTTTGCGCCGCGCGCTTCGCCGCGCCAGTCCGACGTGATGATCGTCGCCGGCACGCTCACCAACAAAATGGCGCCGGCTTTGCGCAAGGTCTATGACCAGATGCCGGAGCCGCGTTACGTCATCTCGATGGGCTCGTGCGCCAACGGCGGCGGCTACTATCATTATTCCTATTCGGTGGTGCGCGGCTGCGACCGCATCGTGCCGGTCGACATCTACGTTCCCGGCTGCCCGCCGACCGCCGAGGCTCTGCTCTACGGCGTGCTGCTGCTGCAGAAGAAAATCCGCCGCACCGCCACGATCGAACGCTGATGATGGATGAGACACTCGACACGCTCGGCCGCACAATTTCGGACGAGCTTGCGGCTTCGGTTCTCGGCTATCAGGTCGCGCATCACGAACTGACGGTGCGGGCGCAGGCCGCTGACATCGTTACGATCATGCGCTTTCTGCGCGACGATCCGCGCTGCCTGTTCTGGAACATCGTCGACGTCACCGCGGTCGATTGGCCCGGCCGGGAGCGTCGCTTCGACGTTGTCTATCACCTGCTTTCGCCCAAGCATAATGTGCGCGTCCGCGTCAAAATCGAAACCGACGAGTCAGCGCCCGTCGCCTCGATCATCGAAGTTTTCCCCGGCGCCGATTGGTTCGAGCGCGAGGCATATGATCTCTACGGCGTGGTGTTCACGGGCCATCCGGACATGCGCCGGCTGCTCACCGATTATGGATTTGACGGTCACCCGTTGCGGAAGGATTTTCCGCTGACCGGATTTGTCGAGGTGCGTTACGACGACGAGCTCAAGCGCGTCGTCTATGCGCCGGTGCGGTTGACGCAGGAATTCCGCAACTTCGATTTCCTCTCACCGTGGGAGGGGACCGATTACGTGCTGCCGGGCGACGAGAAGGCCCGCAAGATAGGCGACGGCGGACATAAACCCTGATGGCTGCGAACGGCGAACGCAACTTCACCATCAACTTCGGTCCGCAACATCCAGCGGCGCACGGAGTGTTGCGTCTCGTCCTTGAGCTAGACGGCGAAGTGGTCGAGCGGGTCGACCCGCATATCGGGTTACTCCATCGCGGCACCGAAAAGCTGATCGAACACAAGACCTACCTGCAAGCGATCCCGTATTTCGACCGGCTCGATTACGTCGCGCCGATCAATCAGGAACATGCGTTCTGTCTGGCGGCGGAAAAACTGCTTGAGCTTGCGATTCCCAAGCGCGCGCAGGTGATTCGGGTACTGTATTGCGAGATCGGCCGGCTGCTGTCGCATCTCCTCAATGTCACGACGCAGGCGATGGACGTGGGCGCGCTCACGCCGCCGCTGTGGGGGTTCGAAGAGCGCGAGAAATTGATGGGCTTTTACGAGCGTGCGTCGGGCTCGCGCATGCATGCGGCTTACTTTCGCGTCGGCGGCGTGCATCAGGATCTGCCGCCGAAACTGATCGACGATATCGCCGCGTTTTGCGATCCGTTCCTCAAGGTCTGCGACGATCTTGAGGGGCTGTTGACCGAAAACCGCATCTTCAAGCAACGCAATGTCGATATCGGCGTGGTAAGACTTGAGGACGCCTGGGCGTGGGGATTTTCCGGCGTGATGGTGCGCGGCTCCGGCGCCACCTGGGATTTGCGCAAGGCGCAGCCCTACGAGTGCTATCCCGAATTTGATTTCGATATTCCGGTCGGCAAAAACGGCGACTGCTACGACCGCTACTGCATCCGCATGGAAGAAATGCGCCAGTCAATCCGCATCATAAAGCAATGCGTGGAAAAATTGCACGCCGCGGACGCGCAAGGTCTGGTAGTAGTCGATGATAACAAGATAACGCCGCCGCGGCGCGCGGTGATGAAGCGCTCGATGGAAGTCGTTGATCCATCATTTCAAGCTTTACACCGAAGGCTTCCGCGTCCCGGCCGGCGAGGTTTATGCCGCCGTCGAAGCGCCCAAGGGCGAGTTCGGCGTCTATCTGATTTCCGACGGCAGCAACAAGCCGTACAAGTGCAAGATTCGCGCGCCGAGCTTCGCCCACTTACAGGCTATGGATTTTCTCTCCCGCGGGCACATGCTTGCAGACATCTCGGCAATTTTGGGCTCGATCGACATCGTGTTCGGCGAGGTAGATCGATGAGCGTCCGCCGTCTGGCCGAAAAACAGCCGCCAAGCTTTGCGTTCACGCCGCAAGAATCTGGAATGGGCGAAGGCGCAGATTGCCAAATACCCGCCCGGTCGTCAGCAATCCGCGGTGATTCCGATTTTGTGGCGGGCGCAGGAGCAATCCGGCGGCTGGCTACCGCAGAAGGCGATCGAGGCGACTGCCGAACTTCTCGGCATGGCGAAAATCCGCGTGCTCGAAGTGGCGACCTTCTACACCATGTTCAATCTGTCGCCGGTTGGTCGCTTTCACGTGCAATTCTGCGGCACGACGCCGTGCATGCTGCGCGGTGCCGAAGGACTGAAGAAAGCCCTGCACAAGATGATCGGCAAAGAGAACGAAGTTAGCGGCGACGGCGTGTTCTCCTGGACCGAGGTCGAATGCCTCGGCGCCTGCGTCAACGCGCCGATGGTGCAGATCAACGCCGATTATTACGAGGACCTGACGCCGGAGACGCTGACCCAAATCCTCAACGATCTGGCGGCGGGCAAGACGCCAAAGCCGGGCCCGCAGATCGACCGCGTCAATTCCGCGCCGGTCGGCGGCGCCAACGTACGCTTGACCGATCCATCGCTTTACGCCAACGCCGCACCGAATTCAAGGCGCGACTGACACATGCTCGCCGACAAGGACCGTATCTTCAAGAATCTCTATGGCCGCCACGGCTGGGACCTCGATGGCGCGCGGGCGCGCGGCGGCTGGGACGGCACCAAGGCGATCCTGGAGAAGGGGCGCGACGCCATCGTCAACGAAGTGAAGGCTTCCGGCCAGAGGGGTCGCGGCGGCGCCGGTTTTCCAACCGGTCTGAAATGGTCGTTCATGCCAAAGCAATCGGACGGGCGGCCGAGCTATCTCGTCGTCAATGCCGACGAATCTGAGCCGGGCACCTGCAAGGATCGCGAGATCATGCGGCACGATCCGCATCTCTTAGTCGAGGGTTGCCTGATCGCCGGCGCTGGCATGGGCGTGCACACTTGTTACATCTATGTCCGCGGCGAATTCATTCGCGAGCGCGAGCGGCTCGAAGGCGCGGTGGCGCAGGCCTACGACGCCAAGCTGATCGGCAAGAACAACGTCCACGGCTACGACTTCGACATCATCGTGCATCACGGCGCCGGCGCGTATATTTGCGGCGAGGAGACGGCGCTGCTCGAAAGCCTCGAAGGCAAGAAGGGCATGCCGCGGCTAAAGCCGCCGTTCCCCGCCAATATGGGACTCTACGGCTGCCCGACGACGGTCAACAACGTCGAGACACTCGCCCAGGTGCCCGACATCATGCGCCGCGGCGCCGCCTGGTTCGCCAGCATCGGCCGACAAAATAACACCGGCACCAAGCTTTTTTGCATTTCCGGCCACGTCGAAAAGCCGTGCAACGTGGAAGAGCAAATGGGCATTCCGCTGCGCGAGCTGATCGAAAAGCACGCTAGCGGGGTCCACGGCGGCTGGAGCAATCTGCTCGCCGTGATCCCGGGCGGCTCGTCGATGCCGCTGGTGCCGGCCGGTCCCGATCAGGCCGACACGCTGCTGATGGATTTCGACGGTTGCCGCGACAAGCAAACGTCGCTCGGCACGGCCGCAGTCATCGTCATGGACAAGAGCGCCGACATCGTTAAAGCGATGGCCCGCATCTCTTATTTCTACAAGCACGAGAGCTGCGGCCAGTGCACGCCGTGCCGCGAAGGAATGGGCTGGATGTGGCGTGTGCTCACCCGCATGGCCGAAGGCCGCGCGCAAAAGCGCGAAATCGACATGCTGATGCAAGTCACCAAGCAGATCGAAGGTCACACCATTTGCGCGTTCGGCGATGGTGCTGCGTGGCCGGTGCAGGGCCTGCTGCGGCATTTTCGGCCGGAAATCGAGCGAAGGATCGACGAATACACCGCCAACCCGGACACGGGCGGTGTGCTCGACCCGCCGGTGCCCGCAGCGGCGGAGTAGGGGAAGACCCATGAACGAAGACAGGCATCTCGCGCAGATCAACATCGGACGGTTGCGTTATCCGAGCGGCGACCCGCGCGTCGCCGATTTCATGAACAATCTCCACCTGGTGAATGGCCTCGCCGAACGCAGCAAAGGCTTCATCTGGCGGCTCAAGGACGACAGCGGCAACGCCACCAATATTAAGGCCTACGACGATCCGCAGATGATCGTGAACATTTCGCTGTGGGAAAGCGTCGAGACGCTCGAACACTTCGTTTGGCAGACGATTCACAAGCGCTTCTACGGCCGCCGCCCCGAGTGGTTCGATAAACTCGACGGACTGCATTTCGTGATGTGGTGGATACCAGCCGGTCATCGTCCCACGATCGACGAAGCCAAGAAGCGGCTTGAACATCTCGGGGCGCGCGGCCCCACCGACTACGCCTTCGGTTGGGAGAGCGTACCGACCGCGCAATTGTGGAAGACGGCGCGTTGCGACGCGCCAAACGGACAGGCGGCATGACCAAGCTCATTGTCGACGGCAACGAGGTCGACGTCCCGCCGGAGTTCACCTTGCTCCAGGCCTGCGAGGCCGCCGGCGCAGAAATTCCTCGCTTCTGCTTTCAGGAGCGGCTGTCGATCGCGGGCAACTGCCGGATGTGCCTCATCGAAGTGGTCGGCATGCCGAAGCCACAGGCCTCCTGCGCGATGGGGGTCAAAGACTTGCCGCCGAATAAGGACGGCGCTCCCAAGGCGCTCTCGACCCGTTCGCCAATGGTGCGCAAGGCGCGCGAAGGCGTGATGGAATTTCTGCTCATCAATCATCCGCTCGATTGCCCGATCTGCGACCAGGGCGGCGAATGCGACCTGCAAGACCAGGCGATGGCGTACGGCGTCGATCAAAGCCGCTTCCGCGAAAACAAGCGCGCGGTCGAGGACAAATATCTCGGCGCGCTGGTCAAAACCGCAATGAACCGCTGCATCCAGTGCACGCGCTGCGTTCGTTTCGCCACGGAAGTGGCGGGCGTACCTGAACTCGGCGCCATCGGCCGCGGCGAGGATATGGAAATCACCACCTACCTCGAAGAGGCGATGACCTCGGAATTGCAGGGCAACGTCGTCGATCTCTGCCCGGTCGGCGCGCTAACTTCAAAACCCTACGAATTCGCCGCGCGCTCCTGGGAGCTGAACAAGACGGAATCGATCGACGTGATGGATGCGCTCGGCTCGGCCATCCGCATCGACACGCGCGGGCGCGAAGTGATGCGTATCCTGCCGCGGGTCAACGACGACGTGAACGAGGAATGGATCTCCGACAAGACCCGGCATGTGGTGGATGGCCTGCGCACGCAGCGCCTCGACCAGTCCTATGTGCGAGAAAATGGCAAATTGCAGCCCGCGTCGTGGAGCGCAGCATTCGCCGCCATCGCCAAAAAACTTGTCGGCGCCAATCCCAAACGCATGGGTGCGATCGTCGGCGATCTTGCCGCGGTCGAGGAGATTTTTGCGCTCAAGGATTTGATGACCCGGCTTGGCGTCGCCAACCTGGATTGCCGCCAGGACGGTTCGACGCTCGACCCGAAATGGGGTCGCGCCAGCTACTTGTTCAATTCCACGATTGCCGGCATCGACACGGCCGACGCGCTCCTTCTGGTCGGCACCAATCCACGGCGCGAAGCAGCCGTGCTGAATGCACGTATCCGCAAGCGCTGGCGCAACGCGAAAAGCTTCCCGATCGGGCTGATCGGCACGAAAGCTCCGCTGACCTATTCGTATGACTATCTCGGCGCCGGGCCGGAAACGCTCACCGACGTCGCCCGCCACAGCTTTGCCGACACAATGCGCAAGGCCGAACGGCCGTTAATCATCCTCGGCACAGATGCGCTCGCGCGGCCGGACGGTGCGGCGATCGCTTCGCTGGCGGCAAAGGCCGCAGTCGATCTCGGCGCGGTCAAGGACGGCTGGAACGGCTTTAGCGTGCTTCATCAAGCCGCTTCCCGTGTCGGCGCTCTCGATCTCGGCTTTGTGCCGGGTGAGGGGGCCTTGTCCGCGCGCCAAATGGCGGCGTCCGGTACGCTCGACGCAGTCTTCCTGCTTGGCGTGGACGAAATCGACATCGCCCCCGGCGCCTTTGTCATCTACATCGGCACTAACGGCGACCGCGGCGCTTCGCGCGCGGACGTGGTGCTGCCCGGCGCCGTTTATCCGGAAAAGTCGGCCACTTACGTCAATACCGAGGGCCGGGTGCAGATGGCCACGCGCGCATCTTTCCCGCCGGGTGATGCGCGCGAGGATTGGGCGATACTGCGTGCGCTGTCGGATGTGTTGGGCAAGAAGCTTCCCTACAATTCACTCGCGGCGCTGCGGCAGACGCTTTATCAGGCACACCCGCATTTCATGCGCATCGGCCAGATCGCCCCCGGCAACGCGGACGATGTGCGCAAACTTTCGGCGCTCGGCGGAAATGCGGACAAGGCGCCGTTCCGCTCAAGCATCGCCGACTTTTACTTTACCAATCCGATCGCGCGCTGCTCGTCGGTGATGGCGGAATGCTCCGCAATAGCCGCCGGACGCTCCGCCGTGACGGCCGCGGAGTAAGGCACGGCAACGATGGAAGTGTTCTGGTCCGATTATGTCTGGCCGCTGGTGATCATGGTGGCGGAGAGCGTGCTGCTCCTCGTCATCCTGCTGATCGTCACTGCCTACGTGCTCTACGCCGATCGAAAAATCTGGGCCGCGGTGCAGATCAGGCGCGGGCCGAACGTGGTCGGGCCGTGGGGGCTGTTTCAGTCGTTCGCCGACCTTTTGAAATTCGTTCTCAAGGAGCCGGTTATTCCTGCCGGCGCCAACAAGGGCGTATTCCTATTGGCACCGCTGGTCACCTGCACGCTGGCGCTCGCCGCCTGGGCGGTGATCCCGGTCAGTGCCGGCGTGGTCATCTCCAACATCAATGTCGGCATTCTTTATATCTTCGCGATCTCCTCGCTGATGGTCTACGGCGTGATCATGGCGGGGTGGTCGTCCAATTCGAAATATCCGTTCCTCGCGGCGTTGCGCTCAGCCGCGCAGATGGTGTCGTACGAAGTCTCGATCGGTTTCGTTTTCATCACCGTATTGCTGTGCGTCGGCTCGCTCAATCTGTCGGCCATTGTCGAGGCGCAGAACAGCCGCTGGGGGCTGCTCGGGTGGTATTGGCTGCCGCTTTTGCCGATGTTCGTGATTTTCTTCGTTTCCGCGCTCGCCGAAACCAATCGCCCGCCGTTCGATCTGGTCGAGGCTGAATCGGAACTGGTCGCCGGCTACATGGTCGAATACGGCTCCACCCCGTACATGATGTTCATGCTCGGCGAGTACGTCGCTATCGCCACCATGTGCGCGATGGGGACGATCCTGTTCCTGGGCGGCTGGCTGCCGCCGTTCCCGGTGGCGCCGTTCACCTGGATACCCGGTGTGATCTGGTTCGTGCTCAAAGCTAGCTTTCTGTTTTTCATGTTCGCCATGGTGAAGGCATTTGTGCCGCGCTACCGCTACGATCAGCTGATGCGACTCGGCTGGAAGGTCTTCCTGCCGATCTCGCTCGCCATGGTCGCGATCGTTGCCGGCGTCATCGAAGTGATCCGAGGCTGACATGCGGCTCGACCAGGCGGCACGCTCGATTTTCCTCAAAGAGTTCGCGCAGGCGTTCTTTTTGTCGATGCGCTATTTCTTCAAGCCGAAGGCGACGATCAATTATCCGTTCGAGAAAAACCCGATCTCGCCGCGGTTCCGCGGCGAGCACGCACTGCGCCGCTACCCGAACGGCGAGGAGCGCTGCATCGCCTGCAAATTGTGCGAGGCAATCTGTCCGGCGCAGGCGATCACCATCGAAGCTGGCCCGCGCCGCAACGACGGCACCCGCCGCACCACGCGCTACGACATCGACATGGTCAAGTGCATCTATTGCGGCTTGTGCCAGGAAGCCTGCCCGGTCGACGCGATCGTCGAGGGGCCGAATTTCGAATTCGCCACGGAGACGCGCGAGGAACTTTATTACGACAAGGAGCGGCTACTCGCGAATGGTGACCGCTGGGAGCACGAACTCGCCAAGGCCATCGAACTCGACGCTCCGTACCGGTAAAAGACGCCGTGCCCATGATCCTGCAAGCGATCTTCTTTTATCTGTTTGCCGGCATATGCATCGCCTCGGCGATCATGGTGATTGCCGCGCGCAATCCCGTTCATTCAGTGCTCTTCCTCATCCTTGCCTTCGTCAATGCCGCGGGCCTATTCGTGCTCTTGGGCGCGGAATTTCTCGCCATGATCCTGATCGTGGTCTATGTCGGCGCCGTCGCCGTGCTGTTTCTCTTCGTGGTGATGATGCTCGACGTGGATTTCGCCGAATTGCGCCAAGGCTTCCTCAATTATCTGCCGATCGGCGCAATCGTCGGCCTGATCCTGTTGATCGAGCTTATCTTTGGCGTGATCGGTTGGGTCATCACTCCGGGCACACCGAAGACGATCACCGCGCCGATCGCCAGCAACATCAGCAACACCCAGGCTCTCGGGCTCGTGCTCTACACCCGCTATGTCTATTTCTTCGAGGCGGCCGGGATGATCCTGCTCGTCGCTATGATCGGCGCAATCGTCATGACGTTGAGCCACAAGCCGAACGTCAAACGCCAGAACATCGCCGATCAGCTCGCTCGGCGGCGCTCAAACGCCATCGACGTGGTCAAGGTGAAATCGGGGCAAGGGCTGTCATGATCATCGGGCTCGGCCACTATCTAACCGTCGCCGCGATCCTGTTCACGCTCGGTATCTTCGGCATCTTTCTCAACCGCAAGAATGTGATCGTCATCTTGATGTCGGTCGAATTGATCTTGCTTGCGGTCAACATCAATCTGGTGGCGTTTTCGTCGTTTCTCAACGATATCGTCGGCCAGGTCTATGCGCTGATCGTGCTGACGGTCGCAGCGGCGGAAGCTGCTATCGGGCTTTCTATTCTCGTCGCTTACTACCGCAATCGCGGCTCGATCGCGGTTGACGACATCAATCTGATGAAAGGCTGAAGCGGTCGATGTACGAGGCGATCGTCGCCCTGCCGCTGCTCGGCGCCATTATTGCCGGCGCGATTGCGCTTTTTGGCGCGCGGGCGCGTTTTCCCGGTGAAAATCCGCCGCCGCACGACGATCATGCCGCTCCGCTGGTGCCTGAACATATTCACGGCGCTCCGCTGCCGGAGGACAAACATGGCGAAATCGATCATGCGGGCCATAAGAGTGAGGAGATGGTCGAACCAAGTGCCGGCTCGCAGGCGGCCGAGTTGATCACCACGACGCTGCTCGGTATTTCCTGGGTGCTTTCCTGCATCGCCTTCGTCGACGTCGGTCTGCACGGACACGATGCGCGTATCACGATCTTCAATTTTATTACGTCTGGCGACCTGAAAGTCGACTGGGCGCTGCGCATCGACCCGCTCACCGCGGTGATGCTGGTGGTGGTCACCACGGTATCCGGCCTCGTGCATCTCTATTCCATCGGCTACATGGCCGAGGACCCGTACAAGCCGCGCTTTTTCTCCTATTTGTCGTTCTTCACCTTCGCCATGCTGATGCTGGTGACGGCCGACAATCTGGTGCAGCTGTTCTTCGGCTGGGAGGGCGTCGGGCTCGCAAGCTATCTGCTGATCGGCTTCTGGTTCCATAAGCCCGAGGCCAACGCGGCGGCAATCAAGGCTTTCCTCGTCAACCGTGTCGGCGACTTCGGCTTCGCGCTGGGCATTTTTGCCGTGTTCCTGCTGACCGGATCGCTCGCCTTCGACACCGTGTTTGCGCAGGCGCCGAGTCTGGCCGGCAAGACGTTTCATTATCTGAGCTTTAACGTCGATGCGCTGACGCTGATCTGTCTTTTGCTGTTCATAGGCGCCATGGGCAAGTCGGCCCAGTTCCTGCTGCACACCTGGCTACCCGACGCCATGGAAGGCCCGACCCCCGTGTCGGCGCTGATTCACGCCGCCACCATGGTGACTGCCGGCGTGTTCATGGTGGCGCGACTTTCCCCGCTGTTCGAACTTTCGCCCGACGCCAAGGCTTTCGTCGTCTTTATCGGCGCCACCACGGCGATGTTCGCAGCGACGGTCGGCCTGGTTCAGAACGACATCAAGCGCATCATCGCTTATTCGACCTGCTCGCAGCTTGGCTACATGTTCGTAGCGATGGGGTCCGGCGCGTATTCGATCGGCATGTTTCATTTGTTCACGCACGCCTTTTTCAAGGCGCTGTTGTTCCTCGGCTCCGGCTCAGTGATCCTCGCCATGCATCACGAGCAGGACATCCGCAAAATGGGCGGGCTGTGGCGGAAAATTCCGTTCACCTATGCAACCATGATCATCGGCACGCTGGCGCTCACCGGTTTCCCGTTCACCGCCGGCTTTTTCTCCAAGGACGCGATCATCGAGGCCGACGACACTGTCGCCGGCATTGTCGCCAACTACGGCTTCATCATGACGGTCGGCGCCGCGGCGTTGACCGCGTTCTATTCGTCGCGGCTCATTTTTAAGACCTTCCACGGCGAACCTCACGATCGTCGTCATTACGAAGCGGCGCATGAGACCTCAATGACCATGCTCGTTCCGCTGGGCCTTCTCGCCATCGGCTCGATCTTCGCCGGCTGGCCGTTCCTGCATTTGTTCGAGGGTCACGGCGCCGAAGAGTTCTTCCGCAATTCGCTGACCTTCGCGTCCAACAATCACGTGCTCGAGGACATGGAGCATCTGCCGCTAGCGGTATCGTTAGCGCCGACCGTGATGATGATCGGCGGCTTCCTGGTCGCCTGGCAGTTCTATATCCGGCGTCCCGGTATTCCGGTCGCGCTCGCGCGCGATCAGGACGTGCTCTACCGCTTCCTGCTCAACGCCTGGTATTTCGACAAAATCTACGACGCAATTTTCGTCCGGCCCACGATGTGGCTTGGCCGGCTGCTCTGGAAGGGCGGCGACGGCTTCGTCATTGACGGGTTCGGCCCCGATGGCGTATCCGCGCGCGTGCTCGACGTGACGCGCAACGTCGTGCGCCTGCAAACCGGTTATCTCTACCACTACGCGTTCGCCATGCTGATCGGCGTCGCCGCCTTCATCACCTGGTTCATGTTCACAGGGGCGCATTGATGACGAGCTGGCCGATCCTGTCCGTCGTCACCTTCCTGCCGATCGTCGGCGCGCTGTTCATCGCCTGCCTGCGCGACGATGAGGCCAGTGCGCGCAACGCGCGCTGGGTCGCGTTGTGGACCACGCTTATCACCTTTCTCATCTCGCTGATTTTAGTCTGGCGTTTCGACCCGGCCTCGGCCGATTTCCAGTTCCTGGAAAAGCGCCCATGGCTTGGCGGCGCCATCACTTATTCGATGGGCGTCGACGGCATTTCGCTGCCGTTCGTGATCCTGACCACCGCGCTGATGCCGATTTCGATCCTGGCGAGCTGGACCTCGATCCAGAGTTGCGTGCGCGAATACATGATCGCCTTCCTCGCGCTCGAGACGCTGATGGTCGGCACCTTCTGCGCGCTCGACCTGGTGTTATTCTACCTTTTCTTCGAGGGCGGCCTCATTCCGATGTTCCTGATCATCGGGGTGTGGGGTGGCCCGCGCCGGGTGTATGCGAGCTTCAAGTTCTTCCTCTACACGTTCGCAGGCTCCGTGCTGATGCTGCTCGCCATCATGGCGATGTACTGGCAAGCCGGAACGACCGACATTCCGACGCTGCTGCATCATGCATTCCCGCGAAGCTTGCAGACCTGGGCCTGGTTTGCCTTCCTCGCCTCGTTCGCTGTCAAAATGCCGATGTGGCCGGTCCACACCTGGCTTCCTGACGCGCACGTGGAAGCGCCGACCGCAGGCTCGGTCATCCTCGCTGCCATCCTGTTGAAGATGGGCGGCTACGGATTCCTGCGTTTCTCGCTGCCGATGTTCCCGCAAGCTTCGCTGGAACTGGCGCCGCTGATTTACGCGCTGTCCATTGTCGCCATCATCTACACCTCGCTGGTGGCGTTGATGCAGGAGGACGTGAAGAAGTTGATCGCCTATTCCTCGGTGGCGCACATGGGCTTCGTCACGATGGGCCTGTTTGCCATGACCGCGCAGGGCGTCGCCGGCGGCATCTTTCAGATGATCTCGCACGGTATCGTCTCCGCCGCTTTGTTCCTTTGCGTCGGCGTCATTTACGACCGCATGCATACACGCGAGATCGCCGCGTACGGCGGCCTGGTCAATCGCATGCCGGTCTACGCTTTCGCTTTCATGATATTCACGCTGGCCAATATCGGATTGCCGGGAACCTCGGGATTCATCGGTGAGTTTTTGACGCTGATCGGCACCTTCCGCGTCAACAACTGGGTGGCGACGCTGGCGACGCTCGGCACCATTCTCTCCGCCGCCTACGCGCTTTGGCTCTACCGCAAGATAATCTTCGGCAGGCTAGAGAAGCCGAGCCTGTTCCACATCAAAGATATCGGCTGGCGCGAGATGGCTGTGCTGGCGCCGCTGGTGATCCTGACCATCGTGTTCGGCGTCTATCCGAAGCCGGTGCTCGATATGTCGGCGGCGTCGGTGACGCAGCTAATTGACAATTTCCAGCACGCGGTGTCGAGCGTGCAGGCGGCGGCGCTGGTGAGGTGAGGCGATGTATGCGGCGCCGACTTTGACCGGATTAACTCCGCTCCTGCCCGAGCTCGTGCTTGGTGTCGGCGCCATGGCTTTGTTGATGCTGGGCGCGTTTCGCGGCGAGCGCACCACGGCTGTCACTGACGTACTTTCGATCGTCCTGCTCGCGATCGCGGGCGTGATCGTGGTCTTATTGCCGGCCGGCAAGCTCACCACCTTTGACGGCAGCTTCGTGGTCGACGATTTCGCGCGCTTTCTCAAAGTCCTCGCCATTCTCGGCTCGGGGGCCGCGATCCTGATGTCGATCGACTATGACACGCGCGAGAAGCAGCAACGGTTCGAGTATTCCGTGCTCATTGTCCTGTCCACGCTCGGCATGCTGATGCTGATTTCGGCGGCCGATTTGATCGCGCTTTATCTTGGCCTCGAATTGATGAGCTTGCCGCTTTACGTCGTGGCCGCGAGCCATCGTACTTCGCTGCGTTCGACGGAAGCTGGACTTAAATATTTCGTTCTCGGCGCCCTGTCGTCCGGAATGCTGCTCTACGGCGCGTCCCTGGTCTACGGCTTTACCGGCACGGTACGCTTCGCCGGCATCGCCAAATCGGCCGCCGAATCCGGGCCGGGTCTGATTTTTGGGCTGGTTTTCCTGTTTGCCGGCTTCTGCTTCAAGGTCTCGGCCGTTCCGTTCCACATGTGGACGCCGGACGTTTACGAAGGCGCGCCGACGCCGGTGACGGCGTTTTTTGCGGCCGCGCCGAAGGTCGCCGGCATCGCCATGTTCGTGCGCGCCTCGGTCGCCGCTTTTCCGGGCATCACCGCTCAATGGCAGGAGATCGTCGCCTTCGTTTCCATCGCGTCGATGGTGCTCGGCTCCTTCGCCGCCATCGGCCAGCGCAATATCAAGCGGCTGATGGCGTATTCCTCGATCGGCCACATGGGCTTTGCGCTGGTCGGGCTAGCCGCCGGCACTTCCGAAGGCGTGCAGGGTGTGCTCGTTTACATGGCGATCTACGTCACCATGACGCTCGGCACCTTCGCCGTGATCCTGTCGATGCGTCGGGATGGCGGCATGGTCGAATCAATCGATCAACTCGCCGGGCTGGCGCGTACGCATCCGACCATGGCGTTTCTCCTGGCGATGCTCTTGTTCTCCATGGCTGGCGTACCGCCGCTCGCCGGCTTTTTCGCGAAATTCTACGTGTTTGTCGCCGCCATCAAGGCCGGGCTGTACGTGCTTGCGGTGATCGGCGTGCTGGCAAGTGTGGTGGGCGCTTATTACTATCTGGCAATCGTCAAGGTCATGTATTTTGATGAACCGCCGGAACGCTTTTACCGCATGCCCAATGAGTTGAAAGTCGTGCTCGGCGTCAGCGCGCTGTTCAACATCCTGTTCTGCGTCTATCCGGGATTGCTCGTGGGCGTAGCGAGCACCGCCGCGCATTCGCTGTTCTGATGCAACTCGACCCCAGTGCGGTTGACGCGCGTATAGGGCTCTGTCACCCTCGGAACCGTCGGCTCGACCAATCAGGAGGCGCTCCAGCGCGCCGCGCGCGGTGAAAGCGGATCCTTCTGGGTTACCGCCGATGCGCAGACCGCGGGCCGCGGGCGCATGGGCCGCTCCTGGAACTCGCCGCCGGGTAATCTCTACGCCAGCCTGTTGCTGCGCGATCCGTCGCCGTTCCAGCACGCTCCGGAGCTCGCCTTCGTCGCTGTGCTGGCGCTGCGCGATGCGATCATCGCCGAAACCGCGGCGCTTGCCGCCGCGCTTCGGTTCAAGTGGCCGAACGATCTGTTGCTCGCCGGCGAGAAATGCGCCGGCATTCTGATCGAGGGCGAAGTCGACCCAGGTAAGACCGCAACCGTCGTGATCGGCATCGGCGTCAATTGCGCCCACCATCCGCCGATGGCTACGACCACGGACGGTGCGGCAGCAACCGCGCGGCCGTTGCCGTTCGGCGCGCACGGGGTGCTGTTCCCCGCCACCGATCTGCACGCGCACGGAGCTGAAATGGCGCCGCAGCAGTTGTTCACGCGGCTCTCGGCGACGATGTGCGCGCGCATCGCGCAATGGGACCGCGGCAATGGCTTTACCGCCATCCTCGGCGACTGGCTCACCGGCGCAAGCGGGCTTGGCGAAGACATTCACGTCCGCCAGGGCGGCGAAGACAAAGTCGGCCGCTTTGTCGGTCTTGACCGCGCCGGCCGCCTCGTCCTGGAACTGGCCGGCGGCCGCATCGAGAAAATCGCGGCGGGCGACGTGTTCCCGTTCGCGCTGCGCGGCGGGCCGAGAATCTGAGCCGGCGGGCCAAGTGATGGCGCAAAGTGAGCTTTTGTTCGCGCCGCTCGGCGGCATCGGCGAGATCGGGATGAATCTCTCGATCTACGGGCTTCGGCGATGCGCGGGGGCGCAAATGGCTGATGGTCGATTGCGGCGTGTCGTTTGCCGCCGAGGAGCATCTGCCTGGGATCGACCTGATCCTGCCGGATATCCGCTATCTGATCGAGGAACGGCGCAACATCGTCGGCCTGGTGCTGACCCACGCCCACGAAGACCATATGGGCGCGCTGATCGATCTGTGGCCCCGCCTCAAGGTGCCGCTTTACGCCACGCCGTTTGCGGCAGCTCTGTTCGAAGCACGCCGCGCAGTCCGAGCCCGGCGCGCCCGAAATTCCGGTCAATGTCGTGCCGCTGAGCGGTCATATCGCGCTCGGACCGTTCGAGGTCGATTTCATCAACGTTGCACATTCGATCCCGGAATCGAACGCGCTCGCGATCCGCACGCCGCTCGGCACGGTGCTGCATACCGGCGACTGGAAGATCGATCCCACCCCGCTCATTGGCGGCACCGACCGATGCAGGCGAAGCTCTCCGCGC
The DNA here is from genome assembly GCA_963845775.1 of uncultured Alphaproteobacteria bacterium. Classification (GTDB taxonomy): domain Bacteria; phylum Pseudomonadota; class Alphaproteobacteria; order Rhizobiales; family Xanthobacteraceae; genus BOG-931. The sequence continues at coordinate 75,759 of CAWJTE010000008.1, read as the reverse complement.
TCGGCGATGCACGGCGTGCTGGCGCTCATCGGCGATTCCACCAATGCGGTGCGCGACGGCCGCTCGCCCTCCGAAGCCGACGTGGCGAAGACGCTCGCTGACCTTATCCGCACCGCACCGGCGCGCGTGGCGGTCACTACGTTTGCCTCCCATGTCGGCCGCATCCGCGCCGTGGCGGACGCCGCGCGCGCCGCCGAGCGCGAAGTCGTGCTGGTCGGCCGCGCCATGGAGCGCGTGGCGCAGGTCGCGCGCGAGACCGGCTATCTCGACGGCGTGCAGGATTTCCGCGAGGTGCGAAAGCTATGGCTATTTGCCGCCCGACAAGGTGCTGGCGCTGTGCACCGGCAGTCAGGGCGAGCCGCGCGCTGCGCTTGTCGCGCATCGCCGAGGACGAGCACCCGGAGGTCACGCTCACGCGCGGCGACCGGGTCATCTTCTCCTCGCGCACCATCCCCGGCAACGAGAAGGCGGTGGCGCGAGTCATCAACGGCCTGGTGACGCAGGGCATCGAAGTCATTACCGACCGCACCCACCTCGTCCATGTCTCCGGCCATCCGCGTCGTGACGAGCTCCTCGACATGATCGGCTGGGTGCAGCCGCGAATTCTCATTCCGGCCCATGGCGAAGCCTTGCATCTCGCCGAGCACGCCAAGTTGGCGCGCGGGGCCGGGGTGCAGGAGGTGCTGGTCTGCCGCAACGGCGATCTGGTCAGGCTCGCCCCCGGCAAAGCCGATATCATCGACGAGGTGCCTTCGGGCCGGCTCTATAAGGACGGCGCGCTCCTGATCGACGCCGAGGCAAGCACTGTCGCCGCGCGCCGGCGCTTGAGCTTTTCAGGTATAGCGTCGATTGCGCTGCGCTGCGGACGAGAAGGGCGCGCTGCTTGCCGACCCGGAAATCGAGCTGATTGGTATTCCGGAGACCGACGCCGGCGGCCGGCCGATGGCCGACATCGCCCGCGAGGCCGTCGAGGAAGCGTGGCAAACGCTGCCGAAGCCGCGGCGGCGCGACCCCAACGAAGTCGCGGAAGCGGTGCGGCGCGCCGTTCGTGGCGCGATTGCCGACCGCTGGAACAAAAAGCCGATCTGCCACGTCCACGTGCTGACCGTGTAAATGTATGATGCCATCGGCGGACTTATGGAGTGAATGACCATGATCGGCAGGCTCAACCATGTGGCGATCGCCGTACGCGACATCGGCAAGGCGGCGGCGCTTTATCGCGACGTGCTCGGCGCCGACGTATCCGCCGCCGTGCCGCAGCCGGACCACGGCGTAACCACGGTGTTCATCACGCTGCCGAACACCAAGATCGAGTTACTTGAGCCGCTCGGCGACAATTCGCCGATCGCGAAATTCCTCGAGCGCAATCCGGCCGGCGGCATGCACCACGTCTGCTACGAGGTCGACGACATCCGCGCCGCCCGCGATACGCTCAGGCAATCGGGCGCCCGCGTGCTCGGCGACGGCGAGCCGAAGATCGGCGCGCACGGCAAGCCGGTGTTGTTCCTACACCCGAAGGATTTTTCCGGCACGTTGGTCGAACTGGAGCAGTGCTAGAACTTGATCCGGAAGGTGGACCCCGGTTTCCGGCCTTCGTCAGCTTCGGCGGGCAAAAGGAAGGTCCGAAAAGATCATGCTCCGCTAAAGAGGCAACATGCCGATCACTACGAGCGTCGCAATCTTCTTTCTGATCTGGTGGGTAGTGCTGTTCATGGTGCTGCCCTGGGGTATCCGCAGCCAGCATGAAAGCGGCGGCGATATCGCTCCGGGCACTGACCCAGGCGCGCCCGCGATCCCGAATTTATGGCGCAAGCTCGGCTGGACCACGCTCGTTTCGGCTGTGATCTTTGCCGGCTGCTATCTCGCCTACGCCCAGCATCTGTTGACGTTCGGAGGCCTCATGGGACCGCCTGGGGGGCGATGATCACGGGAGAGCTGACCCCACAAAAAAACAGCAGGGCCAAAGCCCTGCCCGAGAAACTTCATCTGATCCTTAATCCGCGCCCATACTCTGAACGATTAGGCTCCGCGGATTGCCGGCAGCGTTGATCTCGCGCCGTTGGACCGTCCTCCCAAGACTTGGACCGCCTCCCGGAACCAAGGATGTAGGTATCCCGCTCCGGGATCGGGTGGTCGTTGGTACTCGATCTTTTTCCCGATGTCATCAGCTTAGCCGGCTCCCATGACAAAAAAATTTAGCCCCGCGGGCCAGTTTGGGGACGGCCACGTACCGGACCGGACCCCTTGCGTTTCCGCCGCCGTTGCGGATTCACTCACCCAGCCGATTCTCGCGAGATTTCATGCGACTTTCCCGCTACTTCCTGCCGATCCTGCGCGAAACGCCGAAGGAAGCGGAGATCGTTTCGCACCGTCTGATGCTGCGCGCCGGCATGATCCGCCAGGAGGCGGCAGGCATCTATGCCTTCCTTCCGCTCGGGCTGCGCGTGCTCAACAAGGTCTGCCGGATCGTGCGCGAGGAGCAGGACCGCTCCGGCGCCATCGAGCTTCTGATGCCCACCATCCAGTCGGCGGACCTCTGGCGCGAAAGCGGCCGCTACGAGGCCTACGGCAAGGAAATGCTGCGCATCAAGGATCGCCACGAGCGCGAAATGCTCTATGGCCCGACCAATGAGGAAATGATCACCGAGATCTTTCGCGCCTATGTGCGGTCCTACAAGGATCTGCCGCTTAATCTCTATCACCTGCAATGGAAGTTCCGCGACGAGGTGCGGCCGCGCTTCGGGCTAATGCGCGGGCGCGAGTTCCTGATGAAGGATGCCTATTCGTTCGACCTCGATTTCGCCGGCGCGAAGCACGCTTACAACCGGATGTTCGTCGCTTACCTACGCACCTTCGCGCGCATGGGTTTGCAATCGATCCCGATGGTCGCTGAAAGCGGTCCGATTGGCGGCAACCTGTCACACGAATTCATCGTCCTCGCCGACACCGGCGAGAGCGAGGTGTTCTGCGACCGCGAATATCTGACGTTCGAGGTTCCGGGTGCAGACGTGGATTTCGATCACATCGGGCGCTTACAGGCAATCGTCGACAAATGGACCGCGTTGTACGCGGCGACTTCGGAGAAACACGACCCCGCCGCCTTCGCCAAGCTGCCACCCGACAAGCAGATATCGGCGCGCGGCATCGAGGTCGGTCAGGTATTTTATTTCGGCACCAAATATTCCGAGCCGATGAAGGCATCAGTCACCGGCCCGGACGGCGTCGAGCGGGCGGTGCATATGGGCTCCTATGGCATCGGGCCGACCCGGCTGGTCGCGGCCTTGATCGAGGTTTTTCACGACGACGCGGGGATCAAGTGGCCGGAAGCGGTGGCGCCGTTCACCGTCGCCATCCTCAATCTCAAGCAGGGTGCAGCCGACACCGACGCGGCCTGCGAGCAACTTTACACAGCGCTTACGGCCAAAGGCGTCGATACGCTCTATCACGACCTTGATGAGCGGCCCGGCTCGAAATTCGCTACCGCCGACCTGATCGGCATTCCTTGGCAGATCCTGATCGGCCCGCGCGGGCTCGCCGACGGCAATGTGGAGGTCAAGCGTCGCTCCGACGGTTCGCGGGAGCTAATGAGCCCGCAAGACGCGCTGGCGCGGATTGGCGGATAAAGCGGTGGGCGCGGCTTTGCGCGCGATTTTTCGCGGCTTGAATAAGCCAGAATCATGTGAAACTCGAAGCTATCGCGGGGACCAGACATAAATGCGAGAGTCGACGGGGACCCATCCGTTCGCGCCGTTCGAGTGGATGCTGTCGCTGCGCTACTTGCGTGCACGGCGCAAGGAAGGATTTATCTCGGTCATCGCCGGGTTTTCCTTTCTCGGCATCATGCTCGGCGTGGCGACGCTCATCATCGTCATGGCGGTGATGAACGGTTTTCGCCAGGAGCTCCTGGGCAAAATTCTCGGCCTCAACGGCCATCTCCTGATCCAGCCACTCGAGTCCCCGCTCACCGACTGGCAGGCGGTGTCCGACCGCGTCTCCAAGGTGCCGGGCGTGCGGCTGGCGGCGCCGATCGTCGAAGGGCAGGCGCTTGCGTCCTCGCCGTTTAACGCCTCAGGCGTGCTGGTCCGTGGCATCCGCGCCAGCGACCTCGCCAAGCTTTCGTCGGTGGCAAAAAACATCAAGCAAGGCACGCTGGAAGGCTACGACGAGGGGCAGGGGATAGCGATCGGCTCGCGGCTTGCCGAACAACTTTCCGTGCGTGCCGGTGACAATCTCACGCTGGTGGCGCCGCGCGGGGCGGTGACGCCGATGGGCACGACGCCGCGCATTAAGTCCTACAAAATCGCGGCCGTGTTCGAGATCGGCATGTCGGAATACGACGCCGCTTTCGTGTTCATGCCGTTGACCGAAGCGCAGGCCTATTTCAACCGCGCCGGCGACGTCACCGCGATCGAGGTCTATACCGACGACCCCGACCGCGTCGATCGTTACCGGCCGCTGGTCACCGAAGCCGCGGCGCGGCCGATTTATATGATCGACTGGCGGCAGCGGAACGCCACATTCTTCAACGCGCTCGAGGTCGAGCGCAATGTCATGTTCCTGATCCTGACGCTGATCGTGCTGGTGGCGGCGCTCAATATTGTCTCGGGCCTGATCATGCTGGTGAAGGACAAGAGCAACGACATCGCCATTTTGCGCACCATGGGCGCGACGCAGGGCGCCATCATGCGCATTTTCCTGATCACCGGCGCTTCCATCGGTGTCGTCGGCACGCTGGTCGGTTTCCTGCTCGGCACGATTATCTGCCTCAATATCGAGTCGATCCGCCACTTCCTGTCATGGCTCACCAACACCGAATTGTTCTCGCCCGAGCTATATTTCCTGTCCCGGCTGCCCGCCAACATGAATGTTGGTGAAACCACCGCCGTGGTGGTGATGGCGCTCGGCCTGTCGCTTTTGGCGACGCTTTATCCGTCCTGGCGGGCGGCGCGGCTCGATCCGGTCGAGGCGCTGCGCTACGAATGATGTAAGCCCAATGGACGAGACCACCACCATCATGGAGCCTGCCGCGCCCGCGGACGAAGCCGACAACCCGGTCCTGTTCTTGCACGAGATTTCGCGCCGCTTTCGCCAGGGCGACGCCACGCTCGACATCCTCAAAGATGCCGAGCTTGCGATCTGGGCCGGGCAGTCGGTGGCGTTGGTTGCGCCGTCAGGCGCCGGCAAGTCGACGCTTCTGCACATCGCCGGCATGCTCGAACGCCCGGACGCAGGCGAAGTCTACATCCACAGCCGTTCCACCTCGTATCTCACCGACAACGAACGCACCCGCATCCGCCGTACTGAGATCGGCTTCGTCTATCAATTTCACCATTTGCTGCCGGAGTTTTCCGCGCTGGAAAACGTCATGCTGCCGCAAATGATCCGCGGGTTGAAAAACAGCGAGGCGAGGCAGCGTGCCGCGGAGCTGTTAAGCTATCTCGGCTTGAAGGAGCGGCTCACGCACCGGCCGGCGGAACTCTCGGGCGGCGAACAGCAGCGCGTCGCCATTGCGCGCGCCGTCGCCAACGCGCCGCGCATCCTGCTTGCGGACGAGCCGACCGGCAACCTCGATGTGCGGACCTCGCAGCACGTTTTCGCCACGCTCAACCAGTTGGTGCGCGCGTCAGGTCTCGCCGCCATCGTCGCCACCCACAATCTGGATATCGCCGCCCAAATGGATCGCCGCGTGACTATCCGCGACGGCGCGGTGGTCGAACTCGACTAGCAGCCGGCGGGACAAAAAAGCGAGGCCGTCTTGCAGCGGCCTCGCCGGTATTCCGCGTCCCCCCGCAGAAATCAGCAGGGAGCGCACCAGCAGCGATACGGGCCGCAGACGCGGTGGAAGCCTGGTCCGCACCAGCGGCCGAAGCCGAAGCACGCCGCCTTATGGACGATCGTCGCGTTCTGCCCTTGCGCGTTCAGAGCGTTGGCGCCCTGGGTTTGGGCATTTACGCTCAACGCCATGGCGCCGAGCACGAACAGCGCGGCAGCCACAGTCACAGTCATCTTTTTCATCAGATCGTCTCCTCGGTTGTTAAAAGCGAAACGTAGAAAATCAGGCTGAAAACGCCGCCTGTCAGCGGCAGTTCCTTTGCGCGGCCATCGTCGCGAGCCGCGCTGTCATCAGCTTATCAGCAAGGCGCGCACCAGCAACGATTCGGACCGCAAACCCAATGCCGTCCCGGGGGGCAGTGAGCCCCGAACCCGCCGCACGCCGTCTTGTGAATGATCGTCGCGTTTTGCGCCTGCGCGTTGATGGTACCCGCGCCTTGCGTCTGTGCCTGGGCGCTCAACGCCACCGATCCAAGCAACAGTGCGGCTGCGGCGAAGGTGATTGCGAACTTGCCCATCCGGGCCTCCGTTTGTTGTGATGAATGGGTCGTGAGTTGAAGAACACGACTGCACGGCAACAGCTATTTTTACTTCGGCCTACCTGAGCCGCCGATGAACGACCATACGCACGAAAAAGGCAGTCGGTTCACGAGTACCGCCGGGGCTGTCCCAAGTCCCCCATTTAGGACAATCCACGGAAGGACTTAGGACGTTTTTGCCTAATCAATTCGGCCCACCCAATTATCTTAAATCCGCGCTTGCGATGCCGGACAATCAGGCGTCTGCCAAAGCCACGTCCAAGAGGCCCTGCCTGGTCAACGTGGCGTTCGAAGGCCGATCAGATAGACGCAGGCAAACAGCGCAACGCAGCCGATAAAGCCAAGGGCGGCGTGGTCCCTGAAATTAAGCCAATACAGCAGCCCGACCGCCGCGATAGCCACGGCGACAATGACAGAAACGGCAACGGCTGTGCGCCCAGTCCCCATTGCTCGCCCCCAAGCCATGAGAAACTGATGAGAAGTTGCGCGAGCCTAGCGGGATCACCGCCCGAGTCAAAGCTGGGAGGATCGTTCGTTTTTGACTAGGACACTCGTCTCGTTCGCTTAGGACACACTTCATCATTCATTCATCATCCCGGACGGCAACGTCCACTGCCGGCCCTTGGGTAGTGGGGCATTTCAATTTGGGGACCCTGCGTCAATAATTCACAAGCCGTTGATGTATGATTCTATACCTGTCGCTCGACATGGAACCGGTAGCGGCACAGCACCAGATCCGATTGGTCGCCATCGCAAGGCGCGCGCAAGACCATGAAAATCCGGAGAGTGTTCCTCAATTCGCCGGGGGCGAAAGGAGATCACCCATGTCTCTAGTTCTCCGCTCAAACGTGCCCCAAGTGCCGCAAGGACAAAATGCAATCGGTCATCGAGGCGCATCCAAGTCACAACGATCTTGCATTCCAGACTTCTACTGCGCGGACTGCGGGCCTATAAAAACCGAAGTTCCCTCATTGAAGCCACCCGCGCGTTCGCCTGACGTGGCGGCTTAGGAGGCGCCTCAGTTAGCAGCCAGTTTTGGACGGCGGCCGGGCCGCAAACTGACCCACTTCGGGCCCTTGACTTCGGAACAATAAGAGAACTATGTTCCCTATTCGTTCGAGGGAGCGTTTCACATGGTTCGCGCAGTTGCGGAAGAAGCTATGGCCCTGACGTCGATCAGCCTGTTCCTGGCGATGATTGCGGTCTGGGCGCAGGTGCTCGGGGTCATCTGAGAAATTCGAGTCGTCCGTGGACGCGCGGTGCGAAAAACTCGCCTGTGCGCGGCTGTGTGCAACCGCGCGCGCTGATGGACAGGCTCACGCGCCTTCCCTCATTCTCACCACTCGCAGAATCGCCGATTGCGAGTATCTAGCCAGTCATGCCCGCCGCAAAAGCCTCTCCTGGATTCGTACACCTGCACGTCCATTCGTCCTATTCGCTGCTTGAAGGCGCGCTGACCATCGGCCGGCTCGCGGAACTTGCCAAGAAGGACCGTCAGCCGGCGCTTGCGCTGACCGATACCGACAACATGTTCGGCGCGCTCGAATTCTCGGAGAAACTGGCGAGCGCCGGCATCCAGCCGATCATCGGTTGCGCGCTGGCCGTCGACTTCGGTGATCAGGACGGCCGTAGCACGGCGCTTGCCGAGAATTTCCCGCGCATTGTGCTCCTCGCCACCCGCGAGGACGGCTATCGCAGCCTGATGCGGCTGTGCTCGCGCGCTTATCTCGATACCACGCAGACCGAGCGTCCGCACATAAAGGCGGATTGGCTCAACGGCGAAACCGGCGGATTGGTTGCGCTGAGCGGGGGTCCCGGCGGTCCGCTCAATGCCGCGATCGTTGCCGGGCAGGGCACGCTGGCGGTGGCGCGCTGCGAGGAACTACAGCGCCGGTTCGGCGATCGCTTTTATATCGAGCTGCAGCGGCATGGCGTTGCAGCGGAACGCGCGGCCGAACTCGCCTTGATCGAACTTGCTTACGCACGCGGCCTGCCACTGATCGCCAGCAACGAACCTTTCTTCGCCACGCGCGAGGATCACGAGGCGCATGATGCGCTTCTATGTATCGCCGAAGGCAAGGTGATCGCCGATGGTGAGCGCCGCGCGCTCACGCCGGAGCACCGCTTCAAGACCCGGGCCGAAATGGCCTCCCTGTTCGTCGATCTGCCGGAGGCGCTGGCAGCGACCGTCGAGGTGGCCGAGCGGTGTGCGTTCCGTCCGCGCACACTGGCGCCCATCTTGCCGCGGTTCTCCGCGCAGGAAGGAAATGAGGCGGACGAACTACGCCGCGCAGCGCAGGCTGGACTTGAACGCCGATTGGCGCGTTACGACGTCGCGCAGGGCCATACCGCGGAGGCATATCACGAACGGCTCGATTTCGAGCTCGGCGTCATCGCGCGCATGAAATATGCCGGCTACTTCTTGATCGTCGCCGACTTCATCCAATGGGCGAAGGCGCAGGGCATACCGGTCGGACCGGGCCGCGGCTCTGGCGCCGGCTCGCTAGTCGCTTACGCGCTGACTATCACCGATCTCGATCCGATCCGCTTCGGCCTCCTGTTCGAGCGCTTCCTCAATCCGGAGCGCGTCTCGATGCCGGATTTCGATATCGATTTCTGCCAAGAGCGGCGCGACGAGGTAATCCATTACGTGCAGCAGAAGTATGGCCGCGACCGGGTCGCCCAGATCATCACGTTCGGAACCCTGCAGGCGCGCGGCGTGCTACGCGACGTCGGACGCGTGCTGCAAATGCCGTACGGCCAGGTCGACAAGCTGTGCAAGCTGGTTCCGCAAAATCCGGCGAATCCGGTCACACTCAAGCGCGCGATCGAGGACGAGCCGCGACTGCAGGCCGAGCGCGACCGCGATCCGGTGACCCGGCGCGCGTTCGATATTGCGCAACGGCTCGAAGGCCTGCACCGCCACGCTTCCACACACGCCGCCGGCATTGTCATCGGCGAACGCTCATTGAACGAATTGGTGCCGCTGTATCGCGATCCCAAATCCAACATGCCGGTGACTCAGTTCAATATGAAATGGGTCGAGCCGGCGGGGCTGGTAAAATTCGACTTTCTCGGCTTGACCACGCTCACCGTACTCGATCTCGCGGTCAAACTGGTGAAGAGGCGCGAAATCGATATCGATCTCTCCAATCTGCCTCTCGACGACACCAAGACCTACGAAATGCTGGCGCGCGGGGAGACCGTCGGGGTGTTCCAGGTTGAAAGTCAGGGCATGCGACGCGCGCTGGTCGATATGCGGCCGGATCGTTTCGAAGATTTGATCGTGCTGGTGGCGCTCTATCGGCCCGGACCGATGGCGAACATCCCGACCTATTGCGCGCGCAAACTCGGCCATGAGCGCACCGACTACCTACATCCTAAGCTGGAACCGATCCTGCGGGCCACCTACGGCATCATCACCTATCAGGAGCAGGTGCAGCAGATCGCGCGCGATCTCGCCGGCTACAGCCTCGGCAAGGCCGACATCCTGCGCCGCGCTATGGGCAAGAAGGACCGCAAGGAGATGGCGTCGCAGCGCGACAGCTTCATCTCCGGCGCGGTCGAACGCGGCATCGGCCACGGCGACGCGGAGGCGATCTTCGACACCTGCGCCAAATTCGCCGAATACGGTTTCAACAAATCGCACTCGGCCCCGTATGCGCTGTTGACCTATCAGACCGCCTACATGAAGGCGAATTATCCGGTCGAGTTTCTGGCCGCCTCAATGACGCTCGCCATGGGCGACACCGACAAGCTTGCGGAATTCCGCGCCGAGGCTGAGCGGCTCACCATCAGGGTCGAGCCGCCGTCGATCAATCGCTCCGGCGTCGAATTCGACGTCGACGGCGATACCATCCATTACGCGCTGGCGGCTTTGCGCGGCGTCGGCCGCCAGACGGTCGAGGCCATCATTACCGCACGGGGTGAGCGGCCGTTTACCGGCCTTGCCGACTTCGCTGCCCGCATCAATCCGCGCGCGGTGAACAAGCGCGTGCTGGAAAGCCTGGTTGCCGCCGGTGCGTTCGATGCGGTCGAAGGTAACCGCGCGCGCGCCTTTGCCGCCGTCGATACCATGCTGGCAACCGCGCAGCGCACGCATGAGGACGCCGCTATCGGACAGTCGGAACTGTTCGGCGGGGCGGCGGCACCGGCGCCGATCATACTTCCCACGGTCGAGCCGTGGCTGCCGGCGGAGCGGCTGCAACGCGAATTCGAGGCGGTCGGATTTTTCCTTTCCGGCCATCCGCTCGATGACTATGCCGCGGCGCTCAAACGGCTGCGCGTGCAATCCTGGGCTGAATTTAGCCGCGCGGTGAAGGCCGGCGCCGGCGCCGGCCGTGTGGCGGGCACGGTGGTGGCGCGCACCGAACGGCGGACCAAGAACGGCAGCAAGATGGGCATCATCGGACTGTCCGATCCGAGCGGCCATTACGAAGCGGTGCTGTTCGCCGAAGGGCTAGCGCAATATCGCGACCTGCTGGAGCCGGGCACCGCCGTGCTTTTGTTCCTTACTGCCGAAGTGCAAGGCGACGAAGTGCGTGCGCGCATCCAGACCGCCGAGCCGCTCGATCAGGCCGCCGCCAAGACGCAGAAGGGCCTGCGCGTGTTCCTGCGCGACGACGCGCCGATCGAAGGCGTTGCCAAGCGGCTTGAGCCGATCCGGTTGCCGTCCAGCCGCAATGGTGGCGACGCGGGCGACGGCGAAGTCAGCGTTGTGCTGATGCTTGGCAACGGCAATGAAGTCGAGGTCAAGCTGCCCGGGCGCTTCAAGGTATCCCCACAGATCGCCGGCGCCATCAAGGCGGTGTCGGGCGTGGTGACGGTCGAAGCGCTCTAGCCGAAAGCGCCGCCCTTATTGCGCCCGGCCAGGGCACCCTATATAAGCCCGGCAACTTCACACGCGGACCTTGGCCTCAACAGCCGTCCGGTGTCCCACCGCAAGGTGAGGACTCAACGGTCCGCGGCGGATCAACCGGAGAACGATAATGGCGCTGCCCGACTACAGCATGCGCCAGCTGTTAGAGGCTGGCGTTCACTTCGGCCATCAGGCCCACCGCTGGAATCCGAAGATGGCTGAGTACATCTTCGGCACCCGCAACAACATCCATATCGTCGATCTGACGCAAACCGTGCCGATGTTGCATCGCGCCTTGCAGGCGGTCAGCGACACGGTAGCGCGCGGCGGACGCATCCTGTTTGTCGGCACCAAGCGGCAGGCGCAGGACGCGATCGCCGAGGCGGCCAAACGCTCCGCCCAATACTATGTCAATTCGCGCTGGCTCGGCGGTACGCTGACCAATTGGAAAACCGTCTCGAACTCGATAAAGCGGCTGCGCACGCTCGACGAAATGCTCTCGTCAAACGAGGCGCAAGGCTACACCAAGAAGGAACGGCTGACGCTGCAGCGCGAGCGCGACAAACTCGACCGCGCGCTCGGCGGCATCAAGGACATGGGCGGGCTTCCCGACCTCGTGTTCGTGATCGACACCAACAAGGAAGATATCGCGATCAAGGAAGCGCGCCGGCTCAATGTACCGGTTGCCGCCGTTGTCGATACCAATTGCGACCCGGACGGTATCACCTACGTCGTGCCGGGCAACGACGACGCGAGCCGCGCTATCACGGTTTACTGCGACCTCGTCGCCAAGGCAGTAATCGATGGAATTTCCCGCGGGCAGGGCGAGCGCATCGATGTCGGCGCGCTGGCCCAGCCGCCGGCCGCCGAAGAGCTGCCGAGCGAGACCGACAAACTCGGCTTTCAGCCGCTGTCCGGACCGCGCGGTGTCGCCGACGATCTCAAGAAGTTCCCCAGCGTGTCGCCGGCGATCGAAAAACAGCTCAACGATCTTGGCATCTTCCACGTCTGGCAGATCGCCGAACTTTCGCCGGTTGCCGCGCACAAGATCGGCGAAGAGGTCGGGCTGCCCGGCAGGGTCGAAGGCTGGATCGCGCGGGCGAAGGAGCAGGTGGCGACCGAGGCGGAGTAACAATGTCATTCTGGGGCGCTGCACGGCGCCGAATTCGGAATCCATAATCGCGACGCTGGTTTGTTTGCTCCAAGTGCTTATTTCGTAGTGCCGTGTTTATCGATTCCGGGCCCTCGCGTCGCTCGGTCCCGGAATGACGAAGGACCAACAAAAATGCCGAATATCACCGCGAGTATGGTGAAAGAGCTCCGCGACAAAACCGGAGCCGGAATGATGGATTGCAAGGCTGCGCTCGGCGAAATCCGCCGGCGATCTGGAGGCCGCGGTCGATTGGCTGCGCAAAAAGGGGCTGGCCAAGGCCGCAAAGAAGGCGGGGCGCGTCGCCGCCGAGGGTTTGATCGGCGTGGCGGTGAGCGCCGACAAAGGCATTGTCGTCGAAGTCAATTCCGAAACCGACTTCGTGGCGCGCAATGATCTATTTCAAGGCCTGGTGAAGATAATCGCCAATGTCGCGCTGACCGCCGGCGCCGATGTCGAAAAGATTCTCGCCGCGCATGTCGGCGACCGCACCATCGCCGACGCGATCAGCGAGACCATTGCCAAGGTCGGCGAAAACATGACGCTGCGCCGCGCCGCCGGTTTGTCGGTCGGCAAAGGCGTGGTGGCAAACTACATACACAATTCGGTGAGCGACGGGCTCGGCCGGATCGGCGTGATCGTCGCGCTGGAATCCGTCGGCAACGCCGACGAGCTCAGGGCGTTTGGCCGTATGGTGGCGATGCACGTGGCTTCGGCCAATCCGCAGGCGATCGACCCGTCCGGCCTTGCCGCCGCGACCGTCGAGCGCGAGAAGAATGTGCTGGCGGAGAAGTTCAAAGCCCAAGGCAAACCCGCTAACGTCATCGACAAGATCGTCGAGTCGGGGCTCAAGACCTTTTACAAGGAGGTTTGCCTGCTCGATCAGGGGTTCATCTTCGACGACAAGAAGACGGTGGCGCAGGCGTTGAAGGAGGCCGAGTCGAAGGTCGGCGCAGCCATCAAGATCGGCGGTTTCGTGCGTTATGCGCTCGGTGAAGGGATCGACCGGCCCAGTGGAGATTTCGGCGGCGAAGTTGCCGCGTTGGCGGGCACCCACTAAAGCATGATCCAGCCGCCGCGCCGAAGCGGCGGTGAGGGGCGGAACGTGGCGATGACGAGGTCGAATTACCGACGGGTGATCGTCAAGCTCTCCGGCGAGGCCCTGAGCGGGAACGAGACGTTCGGTATCCACCAGCCGACCATCGACGGCTTTGCCGCCGATCTCGTCGCCGCCCACAAGCTCGGCATCGGGGTCGGCGTCGTGGTCGGCGGCGGCAACATCTTACGCGGTGCACAAATCTCCCAGGACGGCCTTTCCCGGCCGACTGCGGATTCCATGGGAATGCTGGCGACGGTTATGAACGCGCTGGTCCTAGAAACCGCGATCGAGCGCGCCGGCGTGAGCGCCCGGACCATGTCGGCGCTCGCCATGCCGCAGGTGTGCGAAACTTATGAGCGGCAGCGCGCGCTGCGCCACCTCGAGGACGGGCGCATCATCGTGTTTGCAGGCGGAACCGGCAATCCATATTTCACCACCGATACAACCGCGGTCTTGCGCGCCGCCGAGATGGGATGCGACGCCGTACTCAAGGCCACCGACGTCGACGGCGTCTATACCGCCGATCCGAAGAAGGATCCGAAAGCCAAACGCTACGAACGACTCGATCATCAGGAGGCGCTCGACCGCAACCTGAAGATTATGGACGCGACAGCGTTCGCGCTTGCCCGGGAGAACCGAATGCCTATCATCGTTTTCTCGATCCGCGACGCAGGCGCGATCGAAACTGTCTTACGCGGGAGAGGTCACTTCACCACCGTCGGCTGACCGCCCGACGGGCGAGAACGGCCGCTGGATCGCGGAGGGCGCCATGGCAACGACGACATTCGACATGAATGACATCAAGCGCCGCATGCAGGGCGCGATAGCTGCGCTCAAACAGGAGCTTGCCGGCTTGCGGACCGGACGCGCCTCGAGCGGGCTGCTCGAACATCTGCAGGTCGAAGCCTATGGCAGCCACATGCCGCTCAATCAGCTTGCCACCATCGCTGTACCGGAACCGCGGCTGTTAAGTGTCCAGGTTTGGGATCGCTCGATGATTCATCCGATCGAAAAAGCGATCTCCGCCGCCAATCTCGGATTGACGCCTTCGACCGAAGGACAGGTGATCAAGCTGCGCGTGCCCGAAATGAACGAGGAGCGGCGACGCGAAATCGTCAAGCTCGCCCATAAGTATTGCGAAGCGGCACGCGTCGCGATCCGCCATGTCCGCCGCGACGGCCTCGATTTCCTCAAGAAGCTCGAGAAGGAACACAAGATCAGCGAGGACGAGCACGAACGCAATTCCGGCGAGGTGCAGAAGGCGACCGACGTGACCATCGCCGACGTCGACAAGCTTCTGGCCGGCAAGGAAAAGGAGATCATGACCGTTTGAGCGACCCGGCCCGATCGAGAGAACAAGCGCAGGCGCCGCTTCTGCAAGGAGGCGAGAGCTTTAATGTGCCGCGTCACGTCGCCATCATCATGGACGGCAACGGGCGCTGGGCAGCGGCGCGCGGCCTGCCGCGGGTCGAAGGCCACCGCCGTGGCGTGGAAGCCTTGCGCCGCACCGTGCGTGCGGCGGCCGATCTCGGCATTTCCGTCCTGACCATCTTCTCCTTCAGCTCGGAGAATTGGTCGCGTCCGCCGTCGGAAATCAGCGACCTGATGGCGCTGCTGCGCCGCTTCATCCGCAAGGACTTGGCCGAATTGCACAAGAGCAATGTGCGAGTGCGCGTCATCGGCGAGCGTGAAGGGCTTGATCGCGACATCTGCCTGTTGCTGCAGGAAGCCGAAGACCTGACGCGTGGCAACGACGGGCTGATGCTCGTAGTTGCCTTTAACTACGGCGCGCGCCAGGAGATCGCGCTCGCGGCCCAGCGGCTCGCCATCGATGTGGCGGAGGGCCGATTGTCGGCAGCCGAAGTAACGCCGGAGCGCCTAGGCAGCTATTTGCACGCGCCTGACATTCCGGACCCTGACGTAATCATCCGCACCAGCGGCGAGCAGCGGATGTCGAATTTCCTGCTCTGGCAGGCGGCTTACAGCGAACTTGTTTTCTTGCCGATCAACTGGCCCGATTTCGACCGCGCCGCCCTTGAAAGCGCGATTGTGGAATACCGCCGCCGGGAGCGCCGCTTCGGCGGATTGGCCGCGACCGGCGCGACCTGACCCACCACGTGAGTGCGCCCGACCATCGCCACGGCCGCGCCAACGAGGTACGCGGCGACAGCAACCTGCGGACCCGTGCCGCCTCGGCTGCCGTCCTGGTCCCGATTGCGCTGATCGCCACCTATGTCGGCGGGTGGCTTTTCGTCGTGCTGTGCATGGTCGCCGCCGGCGGCATCCTGTGGGAATGGACGTCCCTGGCCGCAGGACGCGCCGAAGCGCGGGTCCTGGTGCCGGGAGGAGCCGGATTGCTGATTGCCGGTGCTCTTGCTGGCTTAAGTCTGCCGAGCGCCGCCGCTGGCGTAGTGCTGGCCGAGGCCGTGCTTGCGGCGCTGGCGATTGTGGCGTGGCCGCGTGACGACGAGAGTCTCGACCCGGCAGGCTGGGCTGCAGGCGGCGTTGTCTATGCTGGCACCGCATTGCTGCCGTCGATCATATTGCGGAATGATCCGACTTGGGGTCTCACGGCGGTTTATTTTCTCTTCGCAACTGTCTGGATTACCGATATTTTTGCCTACTTCGCCGGACAGCTGATCGGCGGCCCTCTGTTGTGGCCGGCCGTCAGTCCGAAGAAGACCTGGTCGGGGGCGATTGGGGGAGCGGTCGGAGGCATTGCCGCGGGTATTGCCGTCGCGGCTGCGGCGGGGACCGCCAAGCTGGGGATTATCGGGATTATGGCGTTGTCGCTCTCCGTCCTGTCCCAGGCCGGCGATTTGTTCGAATCCGGCGTGAAGCGGCAATTTGGCGCAAAGGACTCAAGCCAGCTCATCCCCGGTCATGGGGGGCTGATGGACAGGCTCGATGGCTATATTGCCGCCGCCTTAGTCGCCGCGCTAATCGGTGTCTGGCACGCAGGAGTGGGTTCGCCCGCGAAGGGCTTACTGGTATGGTAAGCCGATGAAGCAAAGCCAGCCCCTTGCGCGCGTTGAGCTTTCGCCGGTGCCGCGGTCGGTCACGCTGTTGGGCGCTACCGGCTCGATCGGCTCGAGCACCGTCGATCTCCTGCGCCAGGAGCCCGGCCGCTACCGTGTTGAGGCGGTCACCGCGCATCGCAATGCGACGGCGCTTGCCCGGCTTGCGCGTGAATTCGGTGCCCGTTTCGCGGCCGTTGCCGATCCTGCCGCTTATGGCGCGCTCAAAGACGCGTTGTCGGGTTCCGGAATTGAAGCCGGCGCCGGCGCCGACGCGATCGTCGATGCGGCGCAGCGGCCAGCCGATTGGGTGATGGCGGCGATCACCGGCGCCACCAGCTTGAAACCGACGCTCGCCGCCGCCGAACGCGGCGCTACCGTGGCGCTTGCCAACAAGGAATGCCTCGTCTGCGCCGGCGCGCTATTCATGCGCCAAGCCGCCGCCGCCGGCGCACGCGTTTTGCCCGTCGATTCCGAACATAATGCGATTTTCCAGGCCCTGGGCGCCGGCCGCCGCGAGGACGTACGCCGCATCATCCTGACCGCCTCCGGCGGACCGTTCCGCACTTTGCCGCTGGAAGCGATCCGCAAGGTGACGCTCGAGCAAGCCCTCAAACATCCAACCTGGACGATGGGTCAAAAGGTTACCATCGATTCCGCCACGCTGATGAACAAGGGCCTTGAACTTATTGAGGCACATCATCTGTTCGCGCTCGCACCGGAGGCGCTTGATGTGGTCGTACATCCGCAATCGGTCATTCACGGCTTAGTGGAATATCGCGACGGCTCGGTCGTAGCGCAGCTCGGTTCTCCCGACATGCGCATTCCGATCGCGCATTGCCTCGCCTGGCCAGTGCGCATGGGCACGCCGGCTGCGCGGCTTGATCTCGCCAGGCTTGCCACATTGACCTTCGAGGAGCCCGATCCGATCCGGTTTCCCGCGTTGGCGCTGGCCCGCCGCGCGCTGGCCGTCGGCGGCGGCGCACCGACAATCCTCAACGCCGCGAACGAAATCGCCGTACGTGAATTCATCGACCGCAGGCTAGGATTTGCCGGTATTCCGGCGCTGGTCGAGGCGACGCTTGACGCCGCCCAGCGCCAAGGCGCGATGGCCGAGCCACAATCCGTCGAGGACGCGCTGGCTATTGACCATAATGCAAGAAGGTTAGCGGCTGACCTCTTGCCCGAAATTGCCGCAATGGCATCGTAGGATTAACAGTGGTTGGGGAATCCGTGGGCGGGGCAGGCAACGTCATGGGGTCGTACGTATTTTCGCACTTGCATGCGCTCGGCGGTGGCGTTGTCGAGTACATCATTCCTTTTTTGTTCGTGCTCAGCCTGGTCGTGTTTTTCCACGAACTCGGTCACTTTTTAATCGCGCGTTGGTGCGGCGTGCGCATCCTGGTGTTTTCGATCGGCTTTGGGCCGGAAATCGTCGGGTTCAATGACCGCTACGGCACACGGTGGAAGATATCCGCTATTCCGCTCGGCGGCTTCGTCAAGTTTTTTGGTGACGAGAACGCTGCCAGCGCGCCCGACACAGCCGGCCTCGCGGGAATGAACGCGCAAGAGCGGTCGCAAAGTTTCATCTTCCAACCCGTCATCAAGCGGGCGGCGATCGTCGTCGCCGGACCGCTCGCGAACTTTGTCCTGGCTATCGTGATCTTTGCCGCGGTGTTCATGCTCTACGGCAAGCCGACCACGAGCGCGCGCGTTGATGCAGTGCAGCCGGGCAGTGCCGCGGCAGACGCGGGTTTTAAACCGGGCGATCTCGTGGTCGCGATTGATGGGCGCGCCATCGACAACTTTGCCGAGATGCAGCGGGTCGTCGGCGGCAGCGCCGGCGAGACACTCGCGATCACGGTCGATCGCGACGGCGCCCGCACCGTGCTGAAGGCAACCCCGGCCCTAAAAGAGGTCAAGGACAACTTCGGCAACGTCCAGCGCATCGGTATTCTCGGCATCAGCCGCTCCATGGCGCCAGAAGATTTGAAACTGCACCCGGTCGGTCCGCTGCAGGCGATCGCGATGAGCGTCCAGGAAACCTGGTCGGTCATCGACCGAACCATGCGTTATATCGGCGGCGTCATTGCCGGGCGGGAAGCGGCCAATCAACTTGGCGGCCCGATCCGCATCGCGCAGATGTCGGGTCAAGTTGCAAGTTTCGGCTTCGTCCCGCTGATCCAGCTTGCGGCGGTGTTGTCGATTTCGATCGGGCTCTTAAACCTCTTCCCGATCCCACTGCTCGATGGTGGTCACCTTTTGTTCTACCTAATCGAGGGGGTACGGGGCCGTCCGCTCTCCGAAAAGGCCCAGGAAGTGGGCTTCCGCATCGGCCTCGCGATTGTCTTGATGTTGATGATATTTGCAACTTTTAATGACATCGTCCATCTGACAACGTCCTGAGGCGACACCGAAAAGCGGCTCCTTTCAAAAGGGGGCAGGGCCGACTGGAGCGCCGAACCACTTCGGAGAGAATTGTCACTAGTTTGAGACGTAAGCTGAGGGAGACTGCGAGCAACCCGCCCTGGGGGCGGCCACGGGGATAGTAGTTTAAGGGCGCTTTGCGAATGAAGATGTGTGTTTGGGTAGGACGAGGGCTTGTCGTGGCCGGCTTGCTCCTCGCCTTGGTGTTGGGCGTCGGGTCCGGGGCTGCGCTGGCACAAACTGCGCCGGGAAGCGCAGGCGTGAGTTCTATCGTGGTGGAAGGCAACCGCCGCGTGGAAGCCGATACCATCCGCTCCTACTTCAAAGTGGCGCCCGGCGAGCGCGTGGATGCCGCCAAGATCGATAGCGCGCTCAAGGCGCTTTACGCCTCCGGCCTGTTCCAGGACATCCGCATTTCGCAGTCGGGCGGCAAGCTAATCGTGACGGTGGTGGAAGCCAGCGTCATTGACCGCGTTGCATTCGACGGCAACAACAAGATCAAGGACGAGCAGCTCCAACAGGAAATCCAATCGAAAGCACGCGGGACGCTGTCGCGTGCCACCGTGCAGGCCGACGTCCAGCGGATTATTGAGGTGTATCATCGCAACGGGCGGTTCGACGTCCAGGTCGTTCCGAAAATCGTCGAGCGGCCGAACAATCGTGTCGACTTGATTTTCGAAATCAAGGAGGGCGAAAAGACAGGCATTAAGTCGCTCAACTTCGTCGGCAATCACGCCTATTCGTCCTCTCGCCTGAAGGACGTGATCAAGACTTCCACATCGAACTTTTGGAGCTTTCTACAAACCACCGACGTCTACGATCCGGACCGGATCGAAGCCGATCGCGATCTGATCCGGCGCTTCTATTTGAGCCATGGCTACGCCGACGTGCAGGTGGTGTCCGCCACCGGCGAGTACGATCCGGCGCAAAAGGGCTTCATCATCACGTTCACGATCGAGGAGGGAGCGCTCTACCATTTCGGCACGGTGGACATTCAGTCGAACATCCGCGCCGTCGATGCGCAGTCGGTGAAATTCGCGCTGCGGATGCGTTCCGGCCAAGTCTACAACGGCGATGCGGTCGAGAAGACGGTGGAGGACCTAACCGTCGAAATCACCAAGCACGGGTATCCGTTCGCTGCGGTGCGCCCACGCGGGGATCGCAATGCGCAAACCCATACGATCAGCGTCGTGTTCGCGGTCGACGAGGGTACGCGCGCCTATATCGAGCGCATTAATATCCGCGGCAACACCCGCACCCGCGACTATGTCATCCGGCGCGAGTTCGATATTTCCGAAGGCGACCCCTACAACCGCGCTTTGGTCGATCGCGCCGAGCGCCGCATCAAGAACCTGAACTTCTTCAAGAACGTGAAAATCACCAACGAGCCCGGTTCGGCGCCCGATCGCGTGGTGATCAATGTCGACGTCGAGGAGCAATCGACCGGCGACTTTTCCGTCATGGGCGGCTATTCGACCGCGGACGGATTTATGGCGCAAGTATCGATTTCCGAGCGTAACCTGTTCGGGGCGGGCTACTTTGCGCGGGCGTCAGCCACGGCCGGCCAATATATCCGCGGCGTCGAACTAAACTTTGTCGACCCTTATTTGCTGGATCAGCGGCTGTCCGGCGGCATCGATCTGTTTGCCCGCCAGACGCTTGCGAGCCCGTATCTGTCCTACGGCACCGAGAATTTCGGCACCAACCTTAAGCTGGGTATTCCGCTGCGCGAGGATTTGAGCTTGCAATTGCGCTATTCGATTTATTGGCAAAATATCGAACTGTCGGGCCAGTTGAGTGATTGCGCCAACATCAACCCGAATTTCTCGACCATGTTCCCGACCCCCAACGCTATCGCTGCGGCAACCGCCGCCGGCGTCCTTGCGGCAGCCTATCCTGGATACAATCCAGCCGCGGCGCAAAGCAATTGTCTCTACACGAATTCCAACGGTTCAGTTTTTTCGATCTACGAATCTTCGCTGCCAGTCCGCTTCGAGGCGGCGCAGGGCGGCTATCTAACGTCACTCGCCGGCTATGGCCTGACCTACAACACGCTCGACAACAACAAGCACCCGACCAACGGCCTGCTGGTTAGTTTCGCCCAGGATTTCGCCGGCTTGGGCGGCGACGCCTATTACATGCGCTCGGTTGTGAATATGAAAGCCTATTACGAAATCGTCTCCGATTTGATCGGCGTGCTGCACCTGCAAGGCGGCGACATGCTCGGGTTCGCCAGTTGTCCGCAGCAAGGCGCCTGCGCTTCGAACGGCGGCTACGTGCGCATGCTCGACGACTTCAAGATGGGTCCGAACCTCGTGCGCGGCTTCCAGCCGGTCGGTTTCGGTCCGCGCGATACCACTGTGGGGACCGCGCAAGACGCGCTCGGCGGCACTAAATATTGGGGGGCCAGCTTTGAGGTGCAATATCCGCTGTTCTTCCTACCGAAGGATATCGGCATACGCGTTGCCTTCTTCATCGATAGCGGCGCGGAATGGGGTTACAAGGGGGAAACCGCGTGGCCGTCCAACGGCGAGGTCAACGGCACCATTACAACAAACACTGGCCAAAGCTTCTTTTGCAGCAATTGCGCCATGCAATACGCCGATACGGCCGCACCACGGCTGTCGGTGGGCGGCAGTCTGATCTGGGATTTGCCGTTCGGCCCGCTGCGGTTCGATTTGGCCTATCCGCTCTTGAAACAACCGTACGACATTCCGCAGTTCTTCCAGTTCGGCGGCGGAACGCGGTTCTGATCGCGGCGCCGCGATCCGCCCGATGCCATGCCTGATTTCTTCCCCACCCACCGCGAACTGACGCTCGCCGAGATCGCAACGCTCACGCAGGCCAAGCCCGGCCCCGGCACTTCCCTCGAGCGACGCATTACCGACATTGCGCCGCTCGACACCGCGCGCGGCTCCGATATCGCGTTTCTCGACAACGTCAAATATCTCGATGCGCTGGCAAGCACGCACGCCGGCGCGTGCTTGCTCATGCCGCGTTTCGTCAGCAAGGCGCCCGCCGGCCTTCCGGTCCTGGCGACGCCCGAGCCATACCGTGCCTTCGTTGCGGTTGCCCGCGCGCTGTTTCCTTCGTCGTTGCGACCTTCCTCGCTGTTCGGCGTTGCCGGTCGAGCAAGCGGCGTGCAGGTGCATCCGTCGGCGCGGATTGAAGCCGGCGTGACTATCGATCCCTTGGTCGTAATTGGCCCCGGCGCCGAAATTGGCGCCGGTACTCTGATTGCCTCCGGCGCCATCATCGGTCCGCGCGTCGCCATCGGCCGCGACTGCGTCATCGGCGCCGGCGCCACGGTGCAGCACGCGCTGATTGGCGATCGCGTGATCGTCCATCCCGGCGTCCGCATCGGGCAGGACGGCTTTGGCTTTCTTCCGTCGCCGCAAGGCCACCAAAAAATTCCGCAGAACCGGCGCGTTATTATCCAGGACGACGTTGAGATCGGCGCTAACACCACAATCGACCGGGGCTCGACCCGCGACACCGTTATCGGCGAAGGCACCAAGATCGACAATCTCGTGCAAATCGCGCACAACGTCTCGATCGGGCGACATTGTCTGATCGCCGGACAAACCGGAATATCCGGCAGCGCGCAGGTCGGAGACTTCGTGATGATGGGAGGACAGGTTGGCCTTGCGGATCACGTGACGATCGGCTCCGGCGCAATGCTCGGCGCGCAGAGCGGGTATATGTCCGAGGTGCCCGCCGGCGGACGGTATATTGGCTCTCCGGCTCAGCCGGTGCGCGAGTACATGAAGGGTGTCGCCGTTCTTCGCCGACTTGCCCGCGGCAGCCAGAAGAGCAGTAAGCCGGACGGAGACACGGAATGACCGCGGAAACGCTTCACTCCGCTGATATCCGCGAGATCCTTCGGCTGCTGCCGCATCGCTTTCCATTCGTCATGATCGATCGCGTGATCGACATGCGCGGCAACGAGCATGCCATCGGCATCAAGAACGTTACTTTCAACGAGCTGCATTTTCTCGGTCATTTTCCCGACAATCCGGTCATGCCGGGCGTTCTGATGATTGAAGGCATGGCGCAAACCGCGGGCGTGGTGTGCCTGCGCAATCTGCCGCCCAACGGTCCGCGCTCGATGTATTTCCTGACCATCGATAAAGCCAAGTTCCGCAAACCCGCCGTGCCGGGCGACACGATCGAATATCACGTCAACAAACTCTCGCACCGCCGCAACATGTGGTGGTATCGGGCCGAGGCCACGGTCGGCGGGGTTTTGATCGCCGAGGCTGAAGTCGGCGCCATCATTACCGAGGGCTAGAATGACGATCGATCCGACTGCGCGCATCGCCGACGGCGCGCGCATCGCCGATGGCGCGGAGGTCGGACCGTATTGCCTAATCGGTGCGCAAGTCGATTTGCAAGCCGGCGTACGTCTGATCGGCCATGTCAGCATCGCCGGCGTCACCGGCATCGGCGAGGGCACGGTGGTTTATCCCTTTGCGTCGCTGGGAACGCCGCCGCAATCGACGCACTACCGCGGCGGCGCCACGCGACTCACCATCGGCGCGCGTTGCGAAATTCGCGAACATGTCACCATCAATACCGGCACCGAAGACGGCGGCGGCATCACCCGCGTCGGGGAACGCTGCCTGTTCATGGTCGGATCGCATGTCGGGCACGATTGCCTAATCGGCAATGAGGTAACCTTCGCCAACAACGTCGTGCTTGGCGGTCACGTCACGGTCGGCGACAACACGTTTTTTGGCGGCCACGTCGCGGTTCATCAATTCGTCCGCGTCGGCGAAGGGGTGATGGTCAGCGGTATGTCGGGGGTTGCCGATGATGTCATTCCGTTTGGATTTGCGATCGGCCGGATCGCGGATTTGCGCGGGCTCAACATCGTGGGCTTGCGGCGGCGCGGCCTGACACGCAGCGATTTGCCACGGCTGCGGCAAGCCTATCGGGCGCTATTCCATGGCCCGGGCGTGTTCGCCGATCGCGTTGAGGCGGTGGCAAACGAGTATGCCGCCGATCCACTTTTGCAGAAAATCATTGCCTTTATCCGCGCGAGCGGAAAGCGCGCGCTGATGCAGCCAAACGCCAGGGCGAAACGCGAGAACGAAGCCGATGCGTCCTGACCAGCCGAGCGCTACCGATCGTCCGGCGCAAGAGCCGGTGGCGATCATCTGCGGCGGCGGCAATTTCCCGGGCGCAGTCGCCGAAGCCGTCGCCCGACGCGGCGGGCGGCCGGTATTGTTCGGCGTCCGAGGCTGGGCCGATCAGAAACTACTCGATCGTTATCCGCACCACTGGATCGCGATTGGGCAACTCGGCCGATTCCTGCGCCTCGCCCGGGCCGAGCATTGCCGCCACGTGCTGTTCATCGGCAGCCTGCTGCGTCCTCCGATTACTCAGATCCGCCTCGACTGGCGAACGCTCCGCGTGTTGCCGCGCGTGCTCGGTGCGTTTCGGGGCGGCGACGATTGGCTGCTCAGCGAGCTGGCGAAACTGTTCGAAGAAGGTGGCATGCGCCTGATCGGAGTGAAAAACGTGGCCCCGGAGATCTTGATGTCAGAGGGCGCACTCGGCGGTGTGCGGCCGTCGCCTCGCGACGACAGCGACATCGCGCGCGCACTCCAGGTAATCGCCACGCTCGGGCCGTTCGACGTCGGCCAGGCCGTGGTCGTCGCCGATCAGCACGTTCTGGCGGTCGAAGCCGCGGAGGGCACCGACAATATGCTCCATCGCATCACCGAACTGCGCCGTCAGGGCCGGGTAACCACGCCCGCCGGCATCGGCGTTCTCGTCAAGGCGCCGAAACCCGGTCAGGACCGGCGCTTCGATCTGCCGGCGATTGGCCCGCAGACCATTGAAAATGCCGCGCGCGCAGGTCTGGCGGGCGTTGCTGTCGCGGCCGGCAGCACCATAATTGCGGAACCGGAAATGGCGGCCGCAGCCGCCGACGGCGCCGGGATTTTCTTCGTCGGCGTGCGCGAGGATTAGGCCGGATGAACAGCCCATCGCGGCCGCTGTCGATCTATCTGGTTGCAGCGGAGGAATCCGGCGACGCTCTCGGCGCGGCGTTAGCAGGCGCGCTGACCGCGGGCGCTGAGTCCGTGAAGCTTGCGGGCATCGGTGGGCGCGCCATGGCCGCCGCCGGAATCGCCAGCCCGTTTCCAATCAACGCGCTATCTATCATCGGCGTGAGTGCGATCCCGCGTCGTTTGCCGACGATTTTGCGCCGCATCCGCGAGAGTGTGGATGCCATCGTCGCGGCCCGGCCGGATGGGCTCGTGATCATCGACAGCCCGGACTTCACCCACCGTGTCGCCCGGCGCGTCCGCGCGCGCGCTCCGTCAATTCCGATCCTCGATTATGTGTCGCCATCCGTCTGGGCGTGGCGGCCGGGACGCGCTCGCGCCATGCGCGGCTATCTCGATTGCGTGCTCGCAATCCTACCGTTCGAGCCCGCGGTCCACGCCCGACTCGGCGGCCCGCCCTGCGTCTATGTCGGCCACCCGCTGATCGAGCGTCTTTCTCAATTGCGTCCCAATGCTGACGACGCGCGGCGCCGGCGCACCGACCCGCCGGTCGTTCTGGTGCTGCCGGGCAGCCGCGCCGGCGAGATCCGCCGGCTGATCGCAATTTTTGGCGCAGCGGTGGCGGAGGTGGCGGCTCGCTGCGGACCTATGGAGCTCATATTACCGACCGTCCCGCATCTTGCCGTGGACGTTCGTGCCGCCGTCGCGTCATGGGCGATCAAGCCCCGTGTCGTGATCGAGCCGGCGGAAAAATGGGCTGCCTTTCGCACCGCGCGCGCCGCGCTTGCAGCGTCGGGCACGGTAACGCTTGAGCTTGCGCTCGCCGGCGTGCCGACCGTCGCAGCTTATCGGATCACCCTTGTGGAGGAACTGATTGCCCGCGTTTTGCAGATGCGCGCCAGGCTGCCGACCATCATCCTGGCTAATCTTGTCATCGGTGAAATCGTTGTTCCGGAATTTCTGCAACGGCACTGTACAGCGCAGAATTTAGCCGGCGCCCTGGCGCCACTGCTGAGTGACACGCCGGAACGGTCGCGCCAAATCGAGGCGTTTGACCGGCTCGATCGCATCATGGCTGTCGATACGACGCCCAGCGCCAAGGCCGCAGCCACCGTGATCGACGTGGTCCGCCGGCGAAAAGAACGTGCCGCAGCACTCGAAAGTTAACCGCTTGTCACACGTGCTCTATCCTTGCACTAGCCATCCTGTTATCCAACGCCATCGCAGTTCGAGCGGCCGCCCAAGTTTCGCGTACGAATGGCAAAAAAAGTAAAAAAAGGAAATCCGCGCTCCGGGCGGCCATCACCGGCGTCTATGGCTATCTGCCGGCCGACGTGCTGACCAACGCTGAACTCGCGCGCATGGTCGACACGAGCGACGAATGGATCACCGAGCGCACTGGAATCAAGGAGCGGCGGATTCTCAAGGGCGAAGGGTTCGGCACCTCACACATGGGTGCCGAGGCGGTGCGCGGCCTTCTGAAAAGAACCGGCACGGTGCCCGACGAGGTCGAACTCCTGATTTGCGCGACCACAACCCCTGATTTCGTGCATCCGGCCACTGCCAATCTCATTTGCGATATGGTGGGCATTCACGGCATCGGCAGCTTCGACGTCCAGGCGGCCTGTTCCGGGTTCGTGTACGCACTGACGGTAGCCGCTCAATTCATTCGCGCCGGCGCTTATCGCAAGATCGTGGTGGTCGGGGCCGACAAGATGTCGGCTATTGTCGATTACACCGACCGCACGACCTGTGTCATTTTCGGCGACGGCGCCGGCGCGGTTCTGGTCGAGCCCAGCCGAAAATTCGGCATCGTCGATACTATGATCCGGTCGGACGGCTCCGGTATGCGCTATCTGCATCAGCCCGCCGGCGGCAGCCGCATGCCGCCGACAGCGGAAACCGTGGCTAAGCGGCTGCACTCCGTGCACCAGGAGGGGGCGGCGGTTTATAAGTTCGCCGTCGTCGGCATGACCGAAGTGGTGTCCGGCCTGATGAAGCGAAACCACCTTAAAAAAGACGATGTCGATTGGTTCGTGCCGCATCAGGCCAATAAGCGCATCATCGAAACAACAGCCGAGCGCATGCATATTCCGATGCAGCGGGTGATGATGACTATCCAAAAATACGGCAACACCACCGCCGCAACGATTCCGCTTTGTCTCTGGGATTATGAATCCAAACTCAAGGCCGGCAACCGCCTCCTGCTTGCGGCATTCGGCGGTGGCTTCACCTGGGGCGGCATTTACTTGACCTGGGCATACAACACGCCGCCCGGCCGATAGCGCGCCCGGTTGCCGGTCGCCGGGCTAATCGGCGATTTTCAGACGCGCCGTGATGTGTTCCGGCCCGACCGCCTCCAGCGTGTCGAGAAACGCTACCCGATACGAGCCGGGTCTCGTCGTCTTGTCCGCCGCTATCTCGCCGGCGAGGCCATAGACCGCGACCGCTGCCACCGATGCTTCAAATGGATCGGAGCAGACCGCGGCAAACGCACCGGTGACGGCAGATAACGCGCAACCAAGGGCAGTAACCTTCGCCATGACCGGCGAACCATTTGCCAGCTTCACCACTCGCTCACCGTCACTAACGATATCGACCGCACCGGTAGCGATGACCGTGCATCGTTGGTGCTTGGCGAGACTGACGGCAAACGCGAGCGCCTCTTCCGTGGTGTTGGCGCTGTCGACGCCTTTGGGCGCGGCGCCGGCCCCGCCGGCGACCGCCATAATTTCGGATGCGTTGCCGCGGATGATCGACGGCCGGCGCGGTAAAAGCGTCTTCACCGTATCGGTGCGCAGCCGTGTCGCACCGGCACCGACTGGGTCGAGCACCCACGGCTTGTTGTTGCGGCCGGCCGCTTCCGCGGCCAGGATCATCGAATCCACCCACGACGCCGACAACGTGCCGATGTTGATGACGAGCGCGCCGGCGATGGCGATGAATTCGGCCACTTCTTCGCGCGCATGGACCATCGCCGGTGATGCACCAATCGCGAGCAGTGCGTTGGCGGCAACGTCCATCGACACGTAATTGGTGATGTTATGCACCAGCGGCCGCGCCGCGCGCATGGCATTAAGCAGTTCAACGGTTTTGGCGGCTATCGCTGCTCGGTTGGCCATCCCTTTGGAATCCCGGCTTGAAACCTGGGGCCAATCATAGGCCGCAGCCGTTGCCTATTCCACCGCCGACCCGGCTACGAAACGGCTATAATGGCTTCCGGAGGAACGCCGCATGCACGATACGACCGCCGTCGTCTCGCCTCAGCACAGGCCGCTTGTCAGCCGCAGCGGCAATCCGCGTTATCCCGCGCTTCGTCGGCGCTATCCGCACGTTACTTATTTGCGGCGGCGTGCGCGCGCCCGCGTCCCGCATTTTGCTTTCGAATACGCCGACGGTGGTGCCGGCAACGACGGGGGCGTCAAGCGCAATTGGGCGGCGCTCGACGCCGTCGAACTCGTTCCGCGCTACGGCGTCATGCCGGCGTTGCCGCCCTGCGACGTCGAATTATTCGGCCGCCATTATAGCGCCCCGTCGGAATCGCACCGATGGGCGGGCCGGCGATTGTCTGGCCGGGTGCCGACGCCTATCTTGCCGGAGCTGCGCAGCGAGCGCGCATTCCATACACGTTGAGCACGGTCGGCGGCGCCACGATCGAAAAAATCGGCGAAATCGCGCCCGACGTATTTTGGTTTCAGCTTTATCGCTTCGCCAACAACGGCCATGCGATCGGGTTCGATCTTATCCGCCGCGCCGAGGCCGCCGGTTGCCGCGCGCTCGTGCTTACGCTCGACGTTCCGGTGCGCAGCACGCGGCCGCGTGAAGCAGCCGTCGGGCTTGCTGGAGCATTTCAGATCGATCTCGGCATTGTCGCGCAAAGCGCGCTTTCGCCCGCCTGGATAGTGGCGCTCTGCCGGCACGGCATTCCGCGCTTCGCCAATCTTCGCGCTTATGCTGGCGAGAATATTTCGCTCGGCGAACTCATCGCTTTTACGCGGCGCGAAATGGGTGGCGCGTTCACCTGGGAAGAAGTCCGGGCGTACCGCAAACGCTGGAAGGGCGCCTTGATCGTTAAAGGCATCCTGCACCCGCAGGATGCGGAGCAGGCGGTCGGGCTCGGCGTCGACGGTATTATCGTTTCCAATCATGGCGGACGCCAGGTCGACGCACTGCCGGCACCGATCGATGCGCTGCCGGCCGTCGCGCGACAGGTCGGCAAGCGTGCCACCGTGATGATGGATTCCGGAATTCGCAGCGGCAGCGACGTGGTACGCGCTTGCGCACTCGGCGCGGACGCGACCTTTGCCGGCAAGGCCTTCCTGTGGGGACTTGGCGCGCTCGGAGGGGAGGGGCCAGGCCATGTCATCGACCTTTTGGTGGAAGAGACGCAGACCGCACTCGGCCAATTAGGCGCGCATTCGGTTGCGGAACTGCGCTCGCTTTCCGTCCAGCACGCGGGGGCGTTGCAATTCTGACCTGCTAATGTTGGGCAGCGGCGGATGCGTTGGTTCTTTCCGGTGGTGTTCGCGGCGGCAATCCTGCTGACCTGGGGCCGCAGGCGCGGCAGGCCAATCCGGTCTAAGAACTCATCCCCTTGCACCTCCAGTTGAATTCGGCGGCGGAAAGAACCTCCACCGCCGTTGCACCGTGCGCTCGTTTTTGGCAATGTCCGCGCGCGACTTGCGCCGAACGCGCTTATGGATTCGCGGCGCGCTTTCCTTCAGGGCCGGGTTGACCTCTGGCCCCATCAACCGGGGTGCTCTTCATGACGACGTTGTGGCTCATCGTTCTCTGCGGCGTGCTGGCAATCCTTTACGCCATCTGGGCCACGAGTTCGGTGATGCGCGCCGATCCCGGCAGCGAAAAGATGCAGGAGATAGCCGCGGCGATCCGCGAAGGCGCGCAGGCCTATCTGCGGCGGCAATACACCACCATCGCCATCGTCGGCATCGTGATCTTCCTGATCGTCGGCTATTTCCTCGGCTGGCTGGTCGGCGTCGGCTTTGCGGTCGGCGCCATCCTGTCCGGCGCGGCGGGCTTTATCGGCATGAACGTATCGGTGCGCGCCAATGTGCGCACCGCGCAAGCCGCCATCGGCTCGCTCGCCGGCGGACTAGAACTCGCGTTTCGCGCCGGCGCCATCACCGGCCTCCTGGTCGCCGGCCTGGCGCTGCTCGGCGTGACGCTTTATTTCGGCTTCCTCACCGGCACGCTGCATCTGGCGCCAAATGATCGCACCGTGGTCGATTCCATGGTGGCGCTCGGCTTCGGCGCCTCGCTCATCTCGATCTTCGCGCGCCTGGGCGGCGGCATTTTCACCAAAGGCGCCGACGTCGGCGGCGATCTTGTCGGCAAGGTCGAAGCCGGCATCCCGGAAGACGATCCGCGCAATCCCGCCACCATCGCCGACAATGTCGGCGACAATGTCGGCGACTGCGCCGGCATGGCCGCCGATCTGTTCGAAACCTATGCGGTGACCACGGTCGCGACCATGGTGCTGGCCGCCATCTTCTTCAGCTCGGTCTCGGCGCGAGATGGTGACGCGGATGATGACGTTACCCGCTCGCCATCGGCGGCATTTGCATCATCGCCTCGATCATCGGCACATTCTTCGTGCGGCTCGGCGCCAGCCAGTCGATCATGGGCGCGCTCTACAAGGGCATGATCGCGACCGCGATTCTGTCGCTGATCGGCATTGCCGGCGTGACGCATTATCTGATCGGCTTCGGACCGCTCGCCGGCGTGACCTATTCGGGCGCCGAACTGTTTTATTGCGGCATCACCGGCCTGGTCGTGACGGCGCTGATCATCGTGATCACCGAATATTACACCGGCACCAACTACCGGCCGGTGCATTCGATCGCGCTCGCCTCGGTCACCGGCCACGGCACCAACGTCATTCAGGGCCTCGCGGTGTCGATGGAAGCGACCGCGCTGCCGGCGATCGTCATCATCGCCGGCATCCTCGTCAGCTATAATCTTGCCGGCCTGTTCGGCATCGCCATCGCGGTGACGACGATGCTGGCGCTCGCCGGCATCGTGGTTGCGCTCGATGCGTTTGGCCCGGTCACCGACAATGCCGGCGGCATTGCCGAAATGGCCGGCTTGCCGAAAGAGGTGCGCAAATCGACCGACGCGCTCGACGCCGTCGGCAACACCACCAAGGCGGTGACCAAGGGCTACGCCATCGGCTCGGCCGGGCTTGGCGCGCTGGTGCTGTTTGCCGCCTACAACCAAGACCTGAAATTCTTCATCGCCGGCGCCGACAAGCACCCATATTTCCAGGGCGTCATGCCCGATTTCTCGCTGGCCAATCCTTACGTCGTGGCCGGGCTACTGTTCGGCGGCCTGTTGCCGTATCTGTTCGCCGCGATGGGCATGACCGCGGTCGGCCGCGCCGCTTCCTCGATCGTCGAGGAGGTGCGCCGGCAATTCCGCGAGAAGCCGGGCATCATGCAGGGCAAAGACAAGCCCGATTACGGCCGCGCCGTCGACATGCTCACGCGCGCAGCGATCAAGGAGATGATCATTCCGTCGCTGTTGCCGGTGCTCTCGCCGATCGTCGGCTATTTCATCATCTACTTCATTGCCGGCGGCGGCGCCGCAGGGCAAATCGGCGGCGTTCTCCGCGCTCGGCGCCGATGCTGCTCGGCGTGATCGTTACCGGGCTGTTCGTCGCCATCTCGATGACCTCGGGCGGCGGCGCCTGGGACAACGCCAAGAAGTACATCGAGGACGGCCACTACGGCGGCAAAGGATCGGACGCCCACAAGGCGGCGGTCACCGGCGATACGGTCGGCGATCCTTACAAGGATACGGCCGGCCCGGCAGTCAATCCGATGATCAAGATCACCAACATCGTCGCGCTGTTGCTGCTCGCCGTATTGGCGCACTAACGCGATGGCACGCAGTCACGCTATCGCGCTCGCGAGAACGGCATTCCAATGCGGGCGTTCTGTAGGGTATGAAGAGCAGCTGCTTGATGAAATTGACGTCCGAGCCCGCGGTCGGCGTCGTGCGGCTGATGAAATCGAACACCTTGCCGTCTTTGATGCCGTAGGAGGCGACGCGTTCACCCGCCGATCCTTGTCGAAATAGATGGCGATTACGCGCTGGTCGGTGATTTTCGTCGGCAGGAACGAGACGGCACGCTCGGCCCTTTGCGAGATGTAGTAGAACGCCTCGCCCGAAACGGTGGCGACGGTCGACGGCGTGCCGAGCACGATCAGCACCTGCTCCTGCGAAGCACCGAGCCGGATTTGCTCAAGCGCACCGTCCGGCAACACATAGCCGCGCTGGAACGTTTCTCCGAAGAAGCAGCCGCCGAGCGGCAGAACAAGTAGCGCCGAATCAACGCGACGACCGTCACGTGCTTTCCGCGGTTCTGCACAACACCCCTCCGCATTTCCGGCATTCCACCTTGTCTCCGAAGCCGCCTGCCGTACCCCCGAAAGGTCAAAATTGGCAATTCGCCGGAGCGCGGCGGGATCGACGAAACAGCTTGATGAACTGAGCTATCTCTATGATCTTAGCGGCTTTTCGGCGAGTCGTCACCACGATCGCAACATCCATGCTCTCTATGGCGCCATCGTGGCGCAAGCGCGCTCGGCGGCCTTCTATACGGCCTATGGGGTGCCTGACACTGTCGAAGGCCGATTTGAGCTGATTGTGCTGCATCTCGTGCTGGTTCTGGGCCGCCTTGGCCGCGCGGACGACGGCTCGCCCGGTGCCAAGGCCAACCGCAGGGCCGGACAGCAATTGTTCGACGTCTTTTGCCGCGACCTGGATCACAACCTGCGGGAAATGGGCGTCGGCGATCTCGCGGTGCCACGCGAAATGCGGCGCTTTGGCGAGGCGTTTTATGGCCGGCAAGCCGCCTATTGCGCGGCGCTCGCCGCGGCCGGCGAGCCGGAACTTGAGAAGGCGCTGGCACGCAATATCTTTGGCATGGCCGGTATCGACGACAGATGCGGCGCGGCTAGCGCGCTATGTCGCGTGCGGCGGTGACGCGGCTTGAGGCCCGGGACCCGGATGGCCTCGTTGCCGGTGGTGCCGCTTTTCCCGATCCGGAGGCCTTCGCCGATGCCTGAGCATCAAACCGAAAATCCGGCGCCGGCACCTTGGCGCGTTCCAGTTGCGGTCGAAGATGTCGCCGAAACCGGCGAGCACTTCGACTTGGTGGCAGATGCTGAAACGCGCGCGACGGTGGCGCGTGTGGCTGGCCTGCGCGAATTGCCGCGGCTGCGAAGCGAAGTTTCGACGTGACGCGGCATGGAGCCGGGGGCTTGCGCGTTGCGGGCCGGGTTTCGGCTACCGTCGGCCAGTCTTGCGTGGTCACGCTCGAGCCGCTTACCAACGAGGTCGAGCGAAGAGGTCGATCTGCTGTTCGTGCCGCAAATCGGTCGCATCTACGAAGCCGGCGAGACGGAGGCTGCGCGCGCTGCGAGTGACGACGACGCCGAGCCGCTGATCGGCGGAGTGATCGATCTTGGCGCGCTGGCCACCGAGTTTCTCATCCTCGGGCTTGATCCCTATCCGCGCAAACCGGGCGCGGTATTCCAACCGCCGCAGGAGGCAACGCCGGACGCAGAGTCCGTTCGCCGCTCTCGCGGCACTCAAGAAGGGCCAGGATGGCCGCTGATCGCAGTTGTTTCCGGGCGCCGAACCGCTATTCTCGCTGCGGTCTCGTCTTCCATTATGCGCCAACAAGAAAATCGCGCCGCATGATCCGGCCGGGTTGAATCGGATCGTGGACTAGGACCGCGGGCAATCATGTCGCAAATGGTCCGCATTGCTGCTCGATGCGATGGGGGGAGACCACGGCCCGGCCGTGGTCGTCGCCGGCGCCGAGCTGGCGTTGGCGCGTCATCCTGCAAAGCGAATTCCTGTTCTTCGGCAATTCCGCCGCGGTCGCGCCGCTCGTGGCGCAGCGCCCGGCGCTGAATCCGCCTCGCGACTCGTGCACGCCGAAATCGCCGTGCGGATGGAGGACAAGCCGAGCCAGGCGCTGCGCTACGGCCGCCGTAAATCCTCGATGTGGCTGGCGATCGATGCGGTGAAAAACGAGAAGCCGACATGGCCGTGTCGGCAGGCAATACCGGCGCGCTGATGGCGATGTCGAAATTCGAGCTCAAAACGCTTGGCCGGGATCGAACGGCCCGCCATCGCGGCACTGTGGCCGACGCTGCGCGGCGAATCGATCGTGCTCGATGTCGGCGCATCGATCGGCGCCGATGCCGAGCATCTCGTCGATCTTGCGGTCATGGGCGCGGCGACGGCGCGCATCCTGTTCGGCCTTGAACGTGCCGACAGTTGGCTTGCTCAATATCGGTGTCGAGGAGGTCAAGGGTCTTGAACCAGGTGCGCGAAGCCGGCCGTATTCTGCGCGAGGAGCAAATGGCCCGATCTCGACTATCTGGGTTTCGTCGAAGGCGACGATATCGGCAGGGCAAGGTCGACGTCGTCGTCACCGAAGGCTTTGCCGGCAACATCGCGCTCAAGACCGCCGAAGGCACCGCCCGCCAGATCGGCGAATATCTGAGCGGCGCGATGACTCGCTCGCTCGGCGCGCGCATTGGCTATCTGTTCGCGCGTTCGGCATTCCGGCAATTGCGCGACCGTCTCGATCCGCGCCGGCCAATGGCGGCGTCTTTCTCGGCCTCAACGGCATCGTCATCAAAAGCCACGGCGGCACCGACGCCGAGGGCTTCGCCGCCGCCATCGAGCTCGGCTACGGCGTGGTGCGCGATGAGCTTCTTGCCAAGATCACGGCCGCGCTCGGCACGGCACGGGCGGAGCCGCACGCAGCGCTCGGCGGAGCCGCCTCGTGACCGTTCGCCGCTCCGTTGTCGCTCGGCTGCGGCAGCTACCTGCCGAACCAGGTCCTCACCAACGCCGACCTCGCGCGCAAGGTCGACACCTCCGACGAATGGATCGTGCAGCGCACCGGCATCCACGAGCGCCGCATCGCCGCGCCCGGCGAATTGACCTCGCAGATGGCCACGCATGCGGCGCGCGCGGCGCTGGCCCATGCGCATCTCGATGCGCAGGCGATCGACCTCATCGTGCTCGCGACCTCGACGCCGGATAATACCTTTCCGGCCAGCGCCGTCTCGGTGCAGGCCGAACCTCGGCATCACCCACGGCGCCGCCTTCGATGTGCAGGCGGTGTGCTCCGGGTTTCGTCTTCGCGCTGGCGACCGCCGACGCGCTGCTCAGATCGGGCGCATTCACCCGCGCGCTGGTCATCGGGGCGGAGACATTCTCGCGGCTGCTCGACTGGACCGACCGCACCACCTGCGTGCTCTTCGGCGACGGCGCCGGCGCGGTTGTGCTCGAAGCACAAGAACTGCCGGGCAAGCGCGAGGATCGCGGCGTCCTGACCGTGCGGCTGCGATCCGACGGCCGTCATAAATCGAAGCTTTATGTCGATGGCGGACCCTCGTCGACCGGCACTGTCGGCCACCTGCGCATGGAAGGCCGCGAAGTGTTTCGCCATGCCGTGGCGATGATCACCGACGTGGTCGAGGACGCCTTCAAGGCGACCGGCTTGACCGTCGCCGATATCGACTGGTTCATTCCGCACCAGGCCAACAAGCGGATCATCGACGGATCGGCGCACAAGCTCGGCATCGCGCCGACCAAGGTCGTCACCACGGTCGATCGGCACGGCAATACCTCGGCGGCCTCGATACCGCTGGCGCTGGCCGATGCCGTCGCCGACCGCCGCATCAAGCGCGGCGATCTGCTGCTGCTGGAGGCGATGGGCGGCGGATTTACCTGGGCGGCGGCGCTGCTGCGCTGGTGACAGAACGGCCCGCCGCAAGGGCGTTGACCGCTCGGCGAGAAGTAATATCGTTGATAATTCAGTACGATACGATGATCGATTGGCGATCGATCGCCGAGAGCGGGGCTGGCGATGACGAGAAAGACGATCACGCGGGCGGATTTGTGTGAGGCCGTCTATCAGAAAGTCGGTCTTTCGCGCACTGAATCCGCGACGCTCGTCGAGTTGGTTCTCAAGGAAATCACTGATTGTCTGGAACGCGGCGAAACGGTGAAGCTGTCGTCTTTCGGCTCGTTCGTCGTGCGCAAGAAAGGCCAGCGCATCGGCCGCAATCCCAAGACCGGCAAGGAAGTGCCGATCTCGCCGCGCCGGGTGATGGTGTTTAAGCCGTCCGCCATCCTCAAGCAGCGCATCAATTCGACCGGACGGCGGCGACGAAAACGGCAATCGACTAGCCGCGGGGTTGGGCCTTGGACAAGGCGCCGGACGCATTCCGCACGATCAGCGAAGTGGCCGAGGAGATCAACGTTCCTCAGCATGTGCTGCGATTTTGGGAGAGCCGCTTTACGCAGATCCGGCCGCTCAAGCGCGGCGGCGGACGGCGCTATTACCGCCCCGACGACGTCGATCTGCTGCGCGGCGTGCGCCACCTGCTGTACGGCGAGGGCTACACCATCCGCGGCGTGCAGCGCATTTTGCGCGAAGAGGGGCTTGCTTTCGTTCAAGCGGTCTGGCGTCCCGGCGCCGAGCCACCGCCGCCTCTCGTCGAACAGGCCGATGCTGACGATACCCAGATGGAAGTCGCCCTCCGTGCCGAACCGGAACCGTCCCTGTTCGCGCGTTCGCCGGAAGCTGCCTCTTCGTCCGGCGAGCGGCGGGAGCCAAGCATCGTTCCGCCCACTCCGCGCCCTAGTCTGGGCGGCGAAGAGCGGCGCAAATTGCAAAGTGCTCTCGACGAACTGATCGCCTGCCGTGACCTGATCCACGCCGCACTCGCCGAAGCGGCAAACTCCCAGCGTTAGACAGCGGCGTTCGCCCTAGCGGCCGTTCCGCAAATTCAAATATGGTGCGGGACCGTGTTACCCGGCTTTTGGTGATGGATGATACGTTTGGTTTGCACCGGAACGCAGCCCATGCCCACCGCAGACCGAGGCGACTTGCTGGATCAGAGTGGCACGCGCCGCCGGCACGATTGGCGTCATCGCCGTAGCGCAATGAACGGCAAACGTACCGAAGAGAACGGCGGCGGCGAGTGCGGCAAAAAAGGCGCGCATGCGATCCCTCGAACGAACCAGACAGATCATCATAGCGGACTTTATGCGTGGCTTTTGTCGGTGGCGGCCCCCGGTCGAAATAAATACGGATGATGGCAATGGTCGGAGCGGCGAGATTTGAACTCGCGACCCCCAGTCCCCCAGACTGGTGCGCTAACCGGGCTGCGCTACGCTCCGTCGATGCGGCCGGACTATAGTCAGCGCTCATAGGACGCGCAACCAGCGCTCGCGCGCCAACGCTTCACCGCGTAAAGTGCTTATCGTCGGTTGCCAACCCTGCGTACACACGAGCCGCACCCATCGTGAAACGGATTTACAATGCCACGCTGAATTCCATCCGAGGACTACGCTACGGCGTGGTCCATGAAGCGGCGATCCGCGAGGAGGCGACCCTACTCGCCGCCGGGCTCGTACTCGGGCTCCCGATCGCGCCGAGCGTCGGCTGGTACGTGCTCTTGGTCGGCTCGCTGCTTATTCTGCTGGGCATCGAATTTCTCAACACCGCGATCGAAAAACTTGCCGACCACGTCACCCCCGAGCACCACATCGACATCCTGCGGATCAAGGACTACGGCTCGGCGGCGGTGTTCTGCGGTATCTGCCTTGCCGGCCTCACTTGGCTCGCCGCGCTGGTCGTGCGGTTGGGGCTGATC
This sequence comes from uncultured Alphaproteobacteria bacterium, assembly GCA_963845775.1. Taxonomy (GTDB): domain Bacteria; phylum Pseudomonadota; class Alphaproteobacteria; order Rhizobiales; family Xanthobacteraceae; genus BOG-931. Next base: position 38,110 of record CAWJTE010000008.1, on the reverse strand, counting down.
TGAAAGGAACGCGGGTGCGGGCCGGCGTTACGCCGCGCTCGGCAGGGTGGCCTCGTAGGTTGACGCTTCCCATTCGTGCCAGCGGCGGCAGGTTGACGGTCGCCGCGGTCAACCCCCAGACCATGCCGAGCAGCAGGAAGAAGTGGCGCCAGTGATCGGTGTCAACGATCAATCCCTCGAAGCGCTTCGCCGACAAAGGCGGCGTAAGCGGCGATCAGATAATATTGCCAAGGCGTGCGCACCAAAGCGGCGCGCAATCCGGTCGCCAAGGTGACGAGTACGACGGTCAGATAGGCGGTGCCGCCGAGCCAGCCATACACGAGAAAGCCCTGCATATAGACATCGTGTTGCTGGGTGCCGAACAGCCGGCTGAACTCGAACGGCCCGAGCCCATTCGGGTTGTCGAGGATGACGCTGAGCGCGAGTTTTTGCTCCCAAAAGCGGCCGCCGGGCCCAACGTCGTAGGGCTGAATGGTTTTCGCCCGTTCCAGAAACAGGTCGTGCACCGAAGGAATGGAAATCGCCAGCACGAACAGCAGCGCAACGGCGACCACCGCGCCGATGGAAAACAACATGACGCGGCCGCGCATGCGCGGGTCCGGAGAGGCGACGATGAGCAGCAGCGCGACCGCGACGGCACGAGATCACGAAATGCCCCCATGCGCCGCGCGAGAAACTCAAAAACAGACCGCCAAGAAGAAAGATCGAGACCGCCATGGCTGACGGGCCGCACGCCGCGCGTCATCAGTTCGATCATCAGCAATAGCAGCGGAAAGATCAGGAACGGCGCGTAGACGTTCGGGTCCTTGAAGGTGGCGCTGACGCGGTCGTTATCGAGAAAAATGTCCGAGTGCGGCAGCAAGTGGAAGAAGCCGATATAGCCGGCAGCGGTCGCAATCAGGGCCGCGATCAGATAACCGCGGCGCACGATCGAAAGCCGCGTCAGATCGCCATCGCAGAACAGCGCGGCGAACATGATGGCGGCCAGCGCTAGGTAGAAGGAGGTTGCGGCATATTGCAGGTTCTGTTGCTGATCACTCACCTGGATCAGTGAAAAGCAGCCGCCGACCAGCCAGACCGCAAGCAGCATCACCAGCGGAACCAATTTGCGGTCGAACCGGACGCGCGCGCCGACGCTGACCACAAGCAGCGCCATCATCAGCACATCATGCGGTGACGGCTCGACGAAGGCGATCGAGCTTAGCAGCACCGTGACGAACAGGACGAAATTGAGGAACCGCTGCGGCAACCTTCGCACGACGGCAAACGGCCCACCGCCGACGGCAACCGAAGCGCTTGCGGCCCCCCTCAATAAGCGTTCTCCGTCCGGATCAGCGCGAACGGGGTCTGGGCGAGGATGTAAAGGTCGAGCAGGATCGACCAGTTCTCGATGTAATAAAGGTCGTGCTCGACACGGCGCTGGATTTTTTCCTGGCTGTTGGTCTCACCGCGCCAGCCGTGGATCTGCGCCCAACCGGTCATGCCCGGGCTTGACCCGGTGGCGGGCGAAATAGCCGTCCACCGCCTCGTCATAGAGCCGGTTCTCGGCCTTGGCCTGTAAGGCGTGCGGGCGCGGCCCGACCAGCGACAGGTTGCCGGTGAACACCACGTTGAACAGCTGCGGCAGTTCGTCGAGACTGGTCTTGCGGATGAAGCGGCCGATCCGCGTCACCCGGCTGTCGCCCTTGCTCACCAGCTTGGTCGCGGCCGCGTCGGTCTGCTCCACATACATCGAGCGGAATTTCCAGATCTCGATCAGCTCGTTGTTAAAGCCGTAACGCTTCTGCTTGAAGAACACCGGCCCGCGGCTGTCGAGCTTGATGGCGAGCGCGACGACGGCCATGATCGGCAGCGCGCAGATCAGCGCGATCGTGCCGACGATTTTGTCGAACAGCCACTTCATCACCACGTCCCAGTCGGCGATCGGCTTATCGAAAATGTCGAGCACGGCCACGTTGCCGACATAGGAGTAGGAGCGGGGGCGATAGCGCAGCTTGTTGGTGTGCGCAGACAGCCGGATATCGACCGGCAGCACCCAAAGCTTCTTGAGCATTTGCAGGATGCGGCCTTCCGCCGAAACCGGCAGCGAGAAGATCACCAGATCGACGCGGGTGTTGCGGGCGAACTCCACCAGGTCGTCGACGGTGCCGAGCTTGGGGATGCCGGCGCAGCTCGCGCTCGCGCGCCCGTCGCCTCGGTCGTCGAACACGCCGATGACCCGGACGTCGGAATCGCGCTGCGAGGCGAGCGACTGGATCAGCGTTTCGCTGTTGGCGTCGGCGCCGACCACGACGGTGCGGCGTTCGAGCCGGCCTTCGTGGGTCCAGCGGCGCACCAGGAGGAACAGCGCGCGCCGGAATGCGATCAGCGCGAACAGGCCGAGCACGTAGAACATGCCGAGCCAGACGCGCGAGAAATGGTCGCCGGCCTTGGCGAAGAACGACACGCTGATGGCGATGAGAAATACCACCGACCACGCCGAGGCGAGCCGCATATATTGCTTCTCGTGGCCGCGGAACGCCTGCACCTGGTAGATATCGGCGACTTGGAAGGCGAACATGGCCAATAGCGCAATCCCGCCGATGGCGGCGAAGTAATGCCAGGCGAAGCCGTGCGCCGGCACGACATACGAAACGTAGCCCGCAAAGCCGATCAGTACGACGATGGCGGCTTCGATCAGCCGCACGGCGCCGGCGAGTACGATCGGCGACAACGCCGGCTCGTAATGCTGCTCGGCGAGCGAAGCGGCGGCGGGCGACAAAGGCGGCGCGTCGTCGACGCGCGGCGCCGATTGCGGCATCGTCGAAACGGCGGACAGCACCGCCGATGCGGTGTCGAAAAGCGAGCTATGTTCGGGCCTGGACATTTCTGCCACGCATTAAATCGTTCGCGCCCATGCGCGAAACTCCCGTGGCAGTCTGAGCGCCGAAATAGTAAATAATGTCCGAAAATGGTCAGCGATGGCGGGAAAGTTTGCGCAGCGCCAGCGCTTCGCGATAGGCGGCAAGCCCGCCGTCGACCATGGCATCGAGTGAGAACTCGGCACGCACGCGCGCGCGCACGCGCTCGGCAGCTCGCTTGATTGCGGCCGGCTCGTCGAGCGCGGCGGCAATCGCGGTGGCAAGCGCGAGCGGATCGTTAGCGGTGACGAGGCCGGTTGAGAGCGAACCGAAGATTTCCGGGATGCCGCCGACGCGGGTGGCGAGGATAGGCAGGCCGCCGGCGGCGGCCTCTAAGAGCACATAGGGCAACGATTCGGTGTGCGAGGGCATCACCAGCATGCGGCCCATGGCAAAAGCCTCGCCGGCCGGCCGATAGCCCACAAAGCGCACCCGATCATCGACGCCAAGCCACCTGGCGAACGATTTGAGCTCGTCCTCCAGCGGGCCTTCGCCCGCGATGGTCGCGCTCACCCGCCGGCCGGACTCTTTCAGCCGGGCCAGCGCTGCGATCAGCACGTCGAAAGCTTTGACCGGCCGCAATTCGCCGAGGCAGACCAGATCGGTGGCGTCGGCCGCCGGCATGATCGGCGCGAATTCGTCGTCGCCAACGCCGTTATGCACCACTCGCACCATGGCCGGCGGGCGGCCAATCGCGGTGCGGAACAAGCCGGCCACATAAGCGCTCTCGAACAGGAACAGATCGGTGCGCCATTTCAGCAGCCATTCCAGCGAGCGGTAGAAGCCGCCAGTGAGCGTGCCCGGCCGGTAGAACAACGAGCCGCCGTGCGGGGTAATCACGCGGATGGCATTCGGCGCGGTCCGCGCGAGCCGCACCAGCGCCGCGCCCTTGGCGCCGTGACCGTGCAGCACGTCGGGCTGCATCGCTCCGATCCGCCGCGTAATCACCCGCAAGGCGCCGACGTCGGAGGGACGCAGCGCACGCGCGATCGGCACGCGCTCAAGCCCAAGTGCGAGGTGGGGGCATAGCTCTGCCAGCGCCGTGTCGGCACGCGCCCCTCCGGTGGTCGAATCGACCACGAGGCCGACACGATGGCCTCGCGCCGCCTGCCCGCGGGCGACATCGAGCACATGGCGAAACAGCCCGCCGAGCGGCGCGCGCAGGACGTGCATGATCTTCAGCGCCGGCCGCGGCGCGGCGAGGGGCGGCGGCGCCGTTTCGGTCGCAATGGCGGCGGCGGTCCGCAACTCGGCCATGCGGGAGAACCCCATATCGGCCGCGCGAATCCGTAAAATTCGCAGCGGCGCTTTAACACCGATAGAGCAATGCCGCGGTTAAGAAAGCTTTCACGGGCGACGGCCTAGACACGTTGTTGCGGACACCCTCGCCATAACGGAGCAGGGCGGTTTAACCGGATAGCAACCTTAATCGATTGTTATCGGCAACCGGCGTTACGTGCGCAATGTTGCTATCCGCGTCGAGTTAGGCCCGTCAGCCCGGGAGTCGCGAATGAATTCGGCGCCGCCATCGCCGCGATCGTATTTGCGGGAGGCGTTCAGCGACGCGGATTTGGATTTGGGCGCGCTCGGCACTGCCCTGTGGCGCGACCGCTTCAAGATCCTGCGCCCGACTTTGATCGTGGCATTAATCGCCTTCCTGGTCGTGTTCATGATACCGGCCAAATACCAGGCGGAATCCCGCTTGCTGCTGCTCTCCCGCGACAACATTTATCTGCGCTCCGACCTCGATAAGGACGTCCTCGATCGTAACGTCGTCGACCCGGAGGCGGTGGTCAGCCAGGCGCAGATCGTCCTGTCGCGCGACCTCGCCAAAGAAGTGATCGCCAACCTTAAGCTCAGCGAGCTGCCCGAATTCGATCCGGCGCTCTCCGGCGTCTCGCTGGTCAAGTCGCTGCTTGGCTTTTTTGGCATCGTCAAGAATCCGCTCGCCATGACGCCGGAAGAGCGGGTGCTTGAGGCCTATTACGACCGGGTCACCGTGTTCCCGGTGGAGAAATCGCGCGTCATCGTCATCGATTTCCTCTCGGAAAATCCCGAACTGGCCGCCCGCGTCGCCAACGCCATCGCCAGTGCCTATCTCGAGCGGCAGCAGGCGGCGAAGCAGGAGCAGGCAAAGAGCGCCGGTGTCTGGCTCGGCAGCCAGATCGACGAATTGCGCAAGAAAGTCGCCGAGGCCGACAACAAGGTCGAAGCCTTCCGCGCCAAATCGAACCTCCTGGTCGGGCCGAACAACACCACGCTCTCGACCCAGCAGCTCGGCGACCTCAACGCGCAGCTTGCCGCCGCGCGCGCGCAAAAGTCCGACGCGGACGCAAAGGCGAGACTAATCCGCGACATGCTCCAATCCGGCCAACCGATCGATTCCTCCGACATCCTCAATTCCGAGCTGATCCGGCGGCTCTCCGAGCAGCGCGTGACATTGCGGGCGCAGCTTGCCGAGCAATCCTCCTCGCTCCTTGATAACCACCCGCGCATCAAGGAGCTGAAAGCGCAGGTCGCCGACCTCGACCGACAGATCAGGAACGAGGCGGAAACTATTGCGCGATCACTGGAAAATGACGCCAAGCTTGCTGGCGCCAAGGTTGCCGCCCAGCTTGCCAATTTTGACGCGCTCAAGAGCCAGGCGGCCACCTCAAACGAAGACGACGTGCAGCTGCGCGCGCTCGAGCGCGACGCCAAATCGCAGCGCGACCTGCTCGAAATCTTATCTCGCCAAATACCGCGAGGCGAGTGCGCGCGACACCATCGCGTCGGCGCCGTCGGATGCGCGGATCATTTCGCGCGCCACCGTGTCTAACGTGCCCGCCTATCCGAAGAAGCTGCCGACCGTGCTGATCGCTTCGCTCGCCACCATGGTGCTATGCGCCGGCCTGGTACTGACCCGCGAATTGCTGGCGACGCCGTCCGGCGCGATGCGTGCGCCCGCCCGCGCGCCGCGTTTTTTCGGCGGCGGCGATCCGGTGGTGCCGGGCGCCTGGGTCGCAGGCCCCGTCTCAATGGCTGCACCCGACATTCCGCCGGAAGCGGTCGCGGCAGCTGCGGCAGCTGCCACAAACGACGAGCCCAACCCGGCCTCGCCGGATTCTCTCGCCAAGCGCTACACGGAGATGGTGAGGACGCCAGCGCCGGTCGGTATGCCGGTCTCGGCGATTGCGGAATTCGCCCACCATCTGCAGCAGGTGGGTTTCGCGGGAGGCCAGATGGCGTTCTTCGGCGCCACGCCCGAACTAGACACCGCCGGCATCGCCATTAAGTTCGCCCGCGCCATGGCGCGGGACGCACGCGTCGTGCTGGTCGGCCTCGGTGCCGGCGACACCGCCATCCGCGATATCTCCAACGACCCGGGCGCGCCGAGCCTGTCCGATCTCGCCGCCGGCGCGGCCTCCTTCGGCGCCATCATCACCAAGGACCGGGCGTCGGCGCTCAACCTGATCGCCCCAGGTGGCGGCTTGCGCCACGCCCTTGTTGCTGCGCCCGGCATGGCACAAAGCTTCGCCGCCTTGTCGAAGGCCTATTCGCACGTCATCGTCGACGCCGGCGTGCTCGGCGGGCCGGATATGATTGCGATCGCGCGCATGGTCCCGCACGCGGCGCTGGTGGTCGAGACGCTATCGGGGCTTGCCACCCAGAAAGCGCGCGACGCGCTGATCGAGGCGGGCTTCGGGGACGTCACCATCCTCGTCTCCGGCCGCGCCGAAGCCGGCTCCTCGGGAATGCCGGCACATCAAGCGGCGGCGTAACCCACCCTTTATCCGCGCCCTTGCCCGAACTCTTTTGCTTCTCCCGCGTCATTGTCGAAGACATCCCCATGGATGGGGTGAAGAAGGGGAAGCCGCGCCCGCGGTCATCGGCATTTTTGGAGAAGCCCCGATCGACTTTAAACTCGTCGATCCGTCAACGCCGCCGCTTCGGGCGGTCTAGGGCGCAGCGAGCAACCAGGCAAATTCGCGTCATCATTGCCGGATTCGATACGGTCCAACGCGTAGATGGCGTCACGTAAACGCCATGGCGGCAAAGGATTATCAACCAAGGCGGTAGATAGTCGGCCGGGGCGCCAGCGCAGACGAAACGCGCGCGCCTTGTGCAATTGACACCGGCGGGACGTGTTTTGGGCGCGCTGAAACAAACCATCATCCGCGGCGGGCTAGAGTCGCTGTTCTTCACCGGCGCGCATTTTGCGCTGAAACCCTTGGTTGGCGGCGTCGGCGCCATCCTGACCATGCATCACGTTCGGCCCCCACGGCCCGACCGCTTCCAGCCCAACCGGCTTCTCGAAATCACGCCGCGCTTCCTTCACCGCGTGGTCAAGCTCTTGCGCCGCTCGCGCGTCGACGTGGTCACACTCGACGAGATGCACCGCCGCATGACCGAAGGCGATTTCCGCCGCCGCTTCGTGTGCCTCACCTTCGACGACGGCTACCGCGATACGCTGCATTCAGCTTATCCGATCCTCAAGGCGGCGGCATGCCGTTCGCGGTCTATGTGCCGACCAGCTTTCCCGACCGGCTCGGCGAATTGTGGTGGCTCGCGCTCGAAGCGGTGATCGCCAAGAACGACCGCATCGGCCTGGTCGATCGAGGGCCGCAACCGCACCTTCGATTGCCGCACGCGTCGGCGAAAAGCGAATCCTCTATGACGAGCTTTATTGGTGGCTGCGCGCGCCGACCGACCGAAGCCGAAATGCGCGCCGTCGATCCGCAATCTCGCCGCCTGCTATCGGTCGACATCGCGGCGTTCTGCAAGGATCTATGCATGGACTGGCGCGAGCTCGCCGAGCTTGCCGCCGATCCGCTGGTCACCATCGGCGCGCACACGGTTAATCACCCGATGCTGTCGAAGCTGCCGGAGAATCCGCGCGCTCGGAAATGGACTTGAGCCGCTCGGTGATCGAGGCGGCGCTCGGCGACGCGGCCGGCGCATCTGTCCTATCCGTTCGGCGATCCGACTTCGGCGGGCCCGCGCGAATTCGAGATCGCCGCCGAACTTGGTTTCAAGACCGCGGTGACGACGCGGCCGGGCGTCGCTGTTCCCCGAGCACCGCAAGCAGCTGACCGCGCTGCCGCGGATCTCGCTCAACGGCGAATATCAGCAATTGCGCTATGTGCGGGTGCTGCTCTCGGGTTCAGCCACCGCGATGTGGAACGGCTTCCGCGACGGCCTGAGGGACGGCGTAGACGTTCTACTCTGTTTTGTTCCTGGCCGCGCCATCCAAGTGACGATCGGCATCGCCGGCACAACCCAGCCGAGGCCGGCGATCACGTAATAGGCGACCGAAGCAATCGCGTTGTCGCGGATGGCGGGAACTTGCGCCAGCGCCATGGCGAGAAGCGCCCAGACGATGACCAGAACGAACAGCGCGACGGCGCCGATGAATTTGCGCAGGCGAATCGGCATGGTGGAACGCGGCGTTAGGTCCGTTGCGAGAGCAGGGCGCAGCACTATATGGTCCGCGCGCCTGCGACAAGCGACCGATGATGACGGCCGACATTTCGACACGCAACCGCACGCGTCACGCGCGCGCGATCCGACTGTGGCTTTACGCCGTCGCCGCGCTGGTGCTGGCGATGGTGTTGGTCGGCGGCGCCACGCGGCTCACCGAATGCGGCCTGTCGATCACCGAGTGGCAGCCGGTCATGGGCGTGCTGCCGCCGCTTGAACAACAGCCAATGGCAGGCCGAGTTCGAAAAATATCAAGCCATCCCGCAATACCGCGAACTCAACCGCGGCATGAGCCTCGATGCGTTCAAGACGATTTATTGGTGGGAATGGACGCACCGGCTTGCTCGGCCGACCGATCGGCGTTGCGTTCCTGTTGCCGTTTCTGTGGTTTCTCTGGCGCGGCTGGATCGGACCTCGGACTGCGCCCGCGGCTGTGGTTCATTTTCGGACTTGGCGCGCTGCAAGGCGCCGTCGGCTGGTGGATGGTCGCGTCCGGGCTCGCCGGCCGGGTCGAAGTCTCGCAATATCGGCTGGCCACGCATCTCCTCCTCGCCTGCCTGATCTATGTGGCGCTGATCTGGACCGCGCAGCGGCGCGACAACATGCGGCCGCCGCGGCGCCCACTCCGGCGCGCATCCGCTTCGGCGCCGATGCGCTTCTTGTTCTCGTGCTGGCGCAAATCTATCTCGGCGCATTGGTCGCCGGTCTGCGCGCCGGCTATGTCTATAACACCTGGCCGGTGATCGACGGCGCGTTTGTGCCGCGAGCGCGCGGCTGCTCTTCGATACGCCGCTGTGGCGCAATTTTTTCGAGAATGCGCTGACCGTGCAATTCGATCATCGCATGCTCGCCTATCTGATCTTTGTCGGTACGCTACTGCATGCCTTCGACGTCGAGCGCAGTGTCAAAAGCGGAGCCGCCCGGCTCGGCGCGTTTGCGCTATTCGCCGCGGTCACGCTGCAGGCGGCGCTTGGCATCCTAACGCTGGTCTGGCACGTGCCGCTGCCGGTCGCGCTCGCCCACCAGGCGGTGGCGATGCTGGTGCTCACCGTCGCGTCCCTGCACGCGGCGAATGTGATGGTTCTGGCGCACACTCCGCTCATTCCCGCGCAAGCGGGAATCCAGACCGGGCCCCGCTTTCGCGGGGACGAGCGGGTTGAGAGCTAATCCGCCAGCGCCTTGATCGAGATCGGCGATGATGTCTTCGTTATCCTCGATGCCGATCGACAGCCGCACCACATCCGGCCCGGCGCCGGCCTGAACCTTCTGCGCGTCGGTCAATTGCCGGTGCGTGGTCGAAGCCGGGTGGATGATCAGCGAGCGCGTGTCGCCGATATTGGCAAGGTGGGAGAATAGCTTCACATTGGACACGAGCTTGACGCCGGCGTCATAGCCGCCCTTGAGCCCGAACGTGAACACCGCGCCGGCGCCGTTCGGGCAATATTTTTTGGCGAGGGTGTGATAGCGGTCGCCGGGCAGGCCCGGATAGCTCACCCAGGCGACTTTCGGATGCGCGGCAACCCACTGCGCGACCGCAAGCGTGTTGTCGCAATGCTTGCGCATGCGCAGCGGCAGCGTCTCGATGCCGGTAAGGATGAGGAAGGCGTTGAACGGCGACAGCGCCGCGCCGATGTCGCGCAACGCCAGCACGCGGCAGGCGATGGCGAAGGCGAAATTGCCGAACGTCTCGTGAAGGACGATGCCGTGATATTCCGGCCGCGGCTCGCACAGCATCGGATAGCGCCGCTCGCGCGACCAGTTGAAGGTGCCGGCATCGACGATCGCGCCGCCGATCGAATTGCCGTGGCCGCCGAGAAATTTGGTCAGCGAATGCACGACGATGTCGGCGCCGTGATCGATCGGCTTGCACAGATAAGGCGTCGCCAGCGTGTTGTCGACGATGTAGGGCACGCCCGCGCGCTTGGCGATTTGCGCCACCGCCGCCATGTCGGTGATGACGCCGCCAGGATTGGCGATCAACTCGGTGAAGATCGCTTTGGTTTTCGGCGAGATCGCGCACTCGAACGAGGAAATGTCATCGGGATCGGCCCACACCACGTTCCAGCCGAAATTCTTGAACGCATGGGTGAACTGGTTGATCGATCCGCCGTAGAGTTTCTTCGAGGCGACGAATTCGTCGCCGGGCTGCAGCAGGCAATGAAAGACAAGGACCTGCGCGGCATGACCGGACGCCGTCGCCAGCCCGGCGGTGCCGCCTTCGAGCGCGGCGACACGCTCCTCGAGCACCGCAGTAGTCGGGTTGCCGATCCGCGTATAGATGTTGCCGAAGGTTTGCAGGCCAAACAGTGAAGCTGCGTGATCGACGCTTTCGAACACGTAGGACGTGGTCTGATAAATCGGCGTCGCGCGCGCGCCGGTGGTCGGATCGGGTTGCGCGCCGGCATGGACGGCAAGCGTGGAGAAACCGGGAATGCGTTCGCTCATGTGCCGTCCTTTCGCGGGCGTGACGATCTCGTGGAGGAAAGCACACGATGGATTTGATAGGGCAGGGCCGTCAAGGCGCCCCGAGCGAGTGCGCTCTATAACAAAACCGCCGCGCTGTCGGACGCGGCGGTCAAGAAATTATTTTATCGTCGCAAGCGCGTTTTCAGCCCCGCCAGTGCGCCAGTTGCGCCCGGCACGGTGCCGAAATGCGGCTGCGGTTGGACATGAGACAGTGTGCAACGCGCTCGCGGTCGGGAATGAATTGCCCGCAGACAGACATCGCGTCGCCCATGCAGGCGTTCTGGTCCTGCTGCACTTGCTGCTCGGCTGCTTGAGCCACCGGCGCAAGCACGACGGCAAAGAACGTGAGGATAAGCATTGAACCGATTTTCATGGCTCGCTTCTCCGGTTGTATCTTTTGGTATCGCGTGGGTAAGAGCCTTCCGCGCGTCCGACAAAGGTAAATAATCGATCGAAGGGGGCAACAGGTCTCCGTAACGGCTCAGGCGCTCGCCGATTTCGCGCTCGGCGGCAGCCGGCGGCTTCGGTCGCGCCGCCGCGTACCGACGCGCGGTTGAGCGACAGGCGCTGAATACCGCCGGTGGTGGCGGCCTTCTTTGCGCGAGATGGTGCGGGTGTTGACGCCCATCCACGCGATCTCCGACGACAGCCGGCCGTATTCGATCTTCGGGCAGCGGTTCATCACCACCTTCACGCCGTCGCCTCGGCGAGCGCAGCCGCTTCGTCGTTGCCAACGCCGAGTTGCATCCAGATCACCTGCGGTCGCGGATTGAGCGCCAGCGCTTCCTGCACAATCGGCAACGCATGACGCGAGCAGCGGAAGATATCGACCATGTCGATCGGCTCGGGAACGTCGCCGAGCCGCGCGTAAATTCGGCGGCCGAGAATCTGTTCGCCGGCGCGCCCCGGATTGACCGAAATCATCGTGTAGCCGCGCTGGAGCAGATATTTGAACGCGAAATAACTCGGACGGTTCTCCTTCTCGGAGGCGCCGACCATCGCAATCGTCTTCACGGTATTGAGGATGCCGCGGATGTAGCTATCGGAATAGGAATCGTGATTCATCATGCACGTCGAACCTTTAGCGGTCTTCCCATTTCGGATCGCGTTTTTCGATGAAGGCATTGATGCCTTCCTCGGCGTCGCGCGCCAGCATATTCTCCGTCATGACCTCGGAAACGTATTCGTAAGCCGCCGCCAGCGGCATTTCGAGCTGGCGGTAAAACCCCTCTTTGCCGATCTTGACTGTCAGCGACGATTTGTCGGCGATGTGGCGCGCAAGCTTGACGGCTTCCGCGCGCTCGCGGCCCGGCGCTACCACGCGATTGACGAGGCCGATACGCGCCGCATCCTCGGCCGCGACCGCTTCGCCGGTGAGCAGCATCTCCATCGCGTGCTTCGGCGAAACGTTGCGGGACAGCGCGACCATTGGCGTCGAGCAAAACAGCCCGATATCGACGCCGGGCGTCGCGAACTTCGCATCCCGCGAAGCAATTGCGAGGTCGCAGCTCGCGACCAATTGGCAGCCAGCCGCACTCGCGGGGCCCTGCACCGCAGCGATCACCGGCTGCGGCAAGGTGACGATCTGCTGCATCATCGCGCTGCACGCCGTCATAATGTGCTTGAAATAGGCGCGGCCGCGGTCGGCTTCGCCGCGATGGCGCGTCAGCTCCTTGAGATCGTGGCCGGCGCAGAATGCCGGTCCGTTGGCGGCTAAAACGACCGTGCGCACGGTCGCGTCGTGCGCGATCGCGGTCAACGCATCGCCGAGCGCCTCCAGCATGGCTTCGGACAGGGCATTGCGGCCCTGCGGCTGGTTGAGCGTAAGCACGGCGACCCCGCCGTCATCCTCGCGCAGAAGGATCAGAGCGGAGGCCGCACCGGCTGTGCCAGCGGCGGATCGCGCGTTCATCGCCTTGGTCCTTCGATCGGCTCCGTCGGTGCGGATTTGGCAAGTCAGCAAGGCCATTGTATCCGATCCGCACGGGCGGGAGCAGGGGCCATGAAAAATATGGCGATGCCGAAACTCTCGGCCAAGGAGCTGGAGCGCTTCTCGAGGCGGAATTTCCCGGAATGTTCAACGCGAGGGCGGCTATGCCATCGATGAAGTCTGGTTTGGTGGATGCCGCATTCGCAAATATTTCAGCCGCAGCTCGTTGCGGCCGGGCGGCACAATCGCCGGCACCACGCTGATGGCGCTGGCCGACTTCGCCATCTATGTCGCGATCCTTGCGCGCATCGGATGGGTGCCACTCGCGGTGACCACCAATCTGACCATCAATTTCCTCAAAAAGCCGGCGCCACGCGACCTTATGGCCGAAGCGCGACTGATCAAGCTCGGCAAACGGCTTGCCGATGGCCGAGGTCGCCATTCGCTCCGACGGCGAGGACGAGCTCGTCGCGCACGCCACCGCCACATACTCAATTCCGTCGTCAGAGGTATATATAATACCTCCACGTCAAATCGATTGATAATATTGACGAAATAGCTGGTCTGGCGTGTTGACGGATAACGGCCCCGCGGCTACATAGCCGCGCAATCACCCCGCCCCGCCGGGCCGTTTCCCAAACGGACGCGCAGATGAAAACCTATTCGGCCAAAGCCGCCGAAGTTGAGAAGAAATGGGTGATGATCGACGCCGAAGGGCTCGTCGTCGGGCGTCTTGCCTCGATCGTCGCGCTGCGGCTTGCGCGGCAAACACAAGGCGACGTTCACGCCGCATGTCGACTGCGGCGACAATGTCATCGTCATCAATGCGGCCAAGGCGATATTGACCGGCCGCAAGGTCGAGCAGAAAATCTATTACAAGCACACCGGCTACATCGGCGGCATCAAGGAGCGCACGGCGAAGTCGATCCTCGCCGGTCGCTTTCCGGAGCGCATCGTCGAGAAGGCGGTCGAACGCATGTTGCCGCAAGGACCGCTTGGCCGCCGTCAACTCGGCAATCTGCGGGTCTATCCCCATGCCGAGCATCCGCATGAAGCGCAGCAGCCGGAAAAGCTCGATGTCGGCGCCATGAACCGCAAAAATAAGAGGACCGCCTGATGGCCGAGACGATGCAGACGCTGGAAGAGCTTTCGGCGCTCAAGCCGGCGCCGGCGCCGCAGCCGCCGAAATACGTACAGAAGCTCGACAAGCAGGGCCGTGCCTACGCGACCGGCAAGCGCAAGGACGCGGTAGCGCGCGTGTGGATCAAAATGGGCGCCGGCAAAATCGTCATCAACGATCGGCCGGTGGAGACTTATTTCGCCCGGCCGGTGCTGCGCATGCTGATTCAGCAGCCGCTCGTCGCCGCCAACCGCCAAGGCCAATACGATGTCGTCTGTACAGTCTCCGGCGGCGGCCTTTCCGGGCAGGCGGGCGCGGTGCGCCATGGCTTGTCCAAGGCGTTGATGCGGCACGAGCCGGATTTGCGCAGCGTGCTCAAGCGCGGCGGCTTCCTGACGCGCGACCCGCGCGTGGTCGAGCGCAAGAAGTATGGCCGCGCCAAGGCGCGCCGCAGCTTCCAGTTCTCGAAGCGCTGATCGGCTTCGCGACCGTTTTGCGTTCAGCGCGGTGGCGGGAAGGCCAAATTCTCGCGCGTATAGATTTCGTCGCTTTGGAAATCGGTTTGAGATCGGGCGTATAGAGAAGCGCCCGGTGCTCAAACAGATATTCCGGTATCGCCAGCTTTTGCCCGGGATGATCGGGCGGCGGCGGGCGGCTTTCCCAGCCGTAATCCAACGGCTTCCATAGTATCTCGACAGCGAAGGTTTGCCGGAACGGATTTAGCGTTGCCACAGCCCGGCCGAAGGGGATATCGGTCGTTTCGAGGAGCCGGTTCATCTCCGCGGTGAGGCGGGATGGTACGTACCAGTTGTCGGCTACCGACAAGACCCGATTGCCACAGGCAAGTTCGACATGGCGGAACTTTATCGGTTCGTTTGGGCCAATCTGCAGCTCGTTTCGCTGCTCGCCGGTGATCGGTTTGTCGACGCCACGGATGAGGCGCGCGCGAATTTTGGCGTCTTCAGCGAGCTGGTGATCGGCGCACCATTTGTCGAGCGTGAAAGTCGCGCTGCGCGCTGAAAGGAGCGTGGCACTGAGCGTTTCAACAAGCGCCGAAAGACTCCACGCGCGCAAGAAAAGTGTCCGGCCAAGCGGGACCGGTCTGCGCGGCCGCGGGCGCGATGCAAACGCCGGCGCCGAAGACCGTGACGGCTATGATCGTCCGAATACGGCGTTTCATGCGTCCTTGGCGACCTGAAGGCACGGGCGTTTACCCTTCGGCAATGCCGTTGTCGAGCTTTCGTTACGTAGTAACCCGCGCGGAACGCTTGCCGCCTAGTTTGCGCCGCCACGGGCGTCGGCGGGCCGTATGCATCTCGATGTGCAAACCCTTTCGGTGGTGACTGTTTTCATCACCGCGCTGCCTTGGGCGTTGCTGGTTTTTGCCGGGCTGCAAAACCGAAGCATCCGCGCACCGATGTGGTGGGGTGCCGCGCATATCGTCAACGCCGCCGGGCTTGGGCTCCTGACTTCGGCCGGCGCTGCAACCAATTTCATCACCCTCGGCATCGGCAACGCGCTCGTCTTGCTCGGCTATGGCCTAACCTGGAGCGGTACCCGCATCTTCGGGGGCCGCGACGCACATCCGCTGATGATCGTGCTCGCGCCGGCGATCTGGATCGGGGCTGTGCCAGCTGCCGAGTTTCGCCAGCGCGGAGAATCTCCGGATCTTCGCCGTTTCGACCATGATGTCGGTGCTGGCGCCGCTCACGGCCGAGGAGTTTTTGCGCGGCCGTGATGATCCGCTGATATCGCGCTGGCCGTGCGTGATCGTGACCTCGATCACTTCAAGCAGATCAACGATCGTTTTGGGCATGCGGCCGGTGACACAGTCCTGCAAACTTTTGCCGGTACCGCGACGGTTGCGATCCCGCGCTCGACATCAGCGAGCTGTTGTCGAGCGTCGACCGGGCGCTGTATCGGGCTAAGGAACGTGGCCGCAACCGGGTCGAAAAAGAACTAACCTCGGGCGCGGTTGAGGCTTTTAGGCCCGTCGCCACGCCAACTCTTGTGAAAAGCGCGCCTGTCCTTGCCGAACCGCGCAGGCGCGCCGCCTGTTGAGGCGCAAACGCGGTATATTTCCCTTCATTTCCGAAAATTTTTCCAAAAGCTGCGCGATAGGCGAGACGCTTGGCAAAGCGTGACCGCAAACTTTCCGCGTCAGGCCCGGAACGGTCATACGAACTTATCCTGATGGGATGCTACGCATTTCTCCGCATAACCGTACGGTTCAGCCTGCTCATGGCCACCTTCGTTCAAGCCTCGGTCGCGCTCGATTTCGGAACCCTGTTCGTCGTCGCGATCTGCGTCACGTCGTTGCTCGGCCTGTTCCTGCTTTACGCCTGGACGCAGGAGCGCATCGTAGCGCTGGCGTGGTGGGGCGTGGCCTACCTGTTCGGCGGCGCTTCCGGCGCGTTTTGGCACATGGGCGACTTGATCACGCCGCTGGCTTCGAACCTGTCGACGGCGCTATTGTTCGTCGCAACCGGCATGATTTGGAGCGCGGCCCGCCTTTTTCACGGCCGACCGGTTCTCTGGATCGCCATGCTGTTCGGCGCCGCATTCTGGCTGACCGCATGTTTCGTGCCGGCGTTCGCTTTCTCGGCCGCGTCGCGCATGGTGGTAAGCTCCATCATCGTCGCCGGCTATACATTCATGACCGCCACCGAATTGCGGCGTGAACGGCGAAAATCGCTGATCCGGCGCTGGCCCGCCGCGTTCGTTCCGATGCTGCACGGAGCGATATTTCTTTTCCCGGTGGCGCTGGCGACGCTTTTCCCCGACGGCAGCGGCGTTCACGGCGTTGCGCGCGGCTGGATCGCCGTGTTCGCGATCGAAACTCTGCTCTACGTCGTCGGCACGGCCTTCATCGTGCTAATCCTGGCAAAAGACCGCACCGTGCACACCTACAAGGTCGCCGCTGCAACCGATCCGCTGACGGGCTTACTCAACCGTCGCGGATTTTTCGAAGCCGCCGGCAGCATGATGGCACGTCACAGCCGCAGCCGCACACCGATCAGTCTACTTGCCATCGACCTCGATCGTTTCAAATCAATCAACGACCGTTACGGACATGTGGTCGGCGATGCAGTTTTGCAGCTTTTTGCCAAGGTGGTCCGGCAAACGATGCGGGCAAACGATATCGTCGGACGGATTGGCGGCGAGGAATTCGTCGCGCTATTGCCTGGTACACTCGCCGACGCCACGATCGCCGCGGAGCGGGTGCGGGCGGCATTTGCGGCCGCCAGTTTTGTTCGCAACGGTCAATATGTGGCAACGACGGTTAGCATCGGTGTCGCCAGCGGTTCGCCGTTGACCGCAATCGACCTGATCATCGCGCGCGCCGATACAGCGCTCTATCGCGCCAAGAGCAACGGCCGCGACCGCGTCGAAATCGCTACGGAAGAAGTCATCGCTGCGAGGGCATCGCATGCCGGCGGACGAAGCGAAGCAATCCGGAGAAGCGGAAGGGAAAAAGAAAAGAGCGCCGCGACCGGCGGCGCTCCGGAAAGTTGCATCGCTTAAAACGCAATGCCGGGAGGATAGCTTTTCACGCTACGCAGAATAGTACATCTCGAACTCGACGGGATGCGGTGTGTGCTCGAAGCGGATCACTTCGGTCATCTTCAGATCGACGTAGGAGTTGATGAAGTCGTCGTCGAACACACCGCCCGCCTTGAGGAAGGCGCGGTCCTTGTTGAGCTCCTCCAACGCCTGCCGCAGAGAGCCGCAGACGGTCGGAATTTCTTCAATTCTTTTGGCGGCAGATCGTAAAGGTCCTTGTCCACGGCCTCGCCGGGATGGAGCTTGTTCTTGATGCCGTCGAGACCGGCCATCAGCATGGCCGCAAAGCCGAGATACGGATTGGCAAGCGGATCCGGGAAACGCACCTCGACGCGCTTAGCCTTCGGGTTGGTGGTGTAGGGGATGCGGCACGATGCCGACCGGTTGCGCGCCGAATAGGCGAGCAATACTGGCGCCTCGAAGCCGGGAACCAGACGCTTGTAAGAATTGGTCGTGGGATTGGTGAAAGCGTTGATCGCCTTGGCGTGTTTGATGATGCCGGCGATGTATTGCAGGCAGGTGTCCGATAGATCGGAGTATTTGTTGCCGGCGAATACCGGCTTGCCGCCCTTCCAGATCGACTGGTGGCAATGCATGCCGGAGCCGTTATCGCCGTACACCGGCTTGGGCATGAAGCAAGCGGTCTTGCCGTAAACCTGCGCGACCTGCTGGATGCAGTATTTGTAGATTTGCAAGTGGTCGGCCATCTGCACCATCGGCGAAAATTTCAAGCCCAGCTCATGCTGCGCGGAAGCGACCTCGTGGTGGTGCTTCTCGACCTTCACGCCCATGCGCGCCATGGCGGCGAGCATTTCCGAGCGCATGTCCTGCGCCGAGTCCTGCGGAGGAACCGGGAAATAGCCCTTCTTGGTCCAGATGCGATGTCCGGTATTGCCGCCCTCATACGCGGTGTCGGCATTGGACGGAAATTCCACCGAGTCGAGCTTGAAGCCGGTGTTGTAGGGCTCGGCCTTGTAGCGGACATCGTCGAACACGAAGAATTCGGCCTCGGGACCGAAATAAATGGTGTCGCCGACGCCCATCGACTTGACCATGCCCTCCGCCTTCTTGGCGATACTGCGCGGGTCGCGCGAATAGGGCTCGCCGGTGGTCGGCTCGAGCACGTCGCATACCAGCACCAGCGTGGTCTCGGCGAAGAACGGATCGATGCAGGCGGAAGCCGGATCCGGCATCAAGCACATGTCGGACTCGTGAATCGCCTTCCAGCCGGCGATCGATGATCCGTCGAACATCTGCCCTTCGGCAAAAGTATCCTCTTCAATCAGGGTAACGTCGAAGGTGACGTGCTGCCACTTGCCGCGTGGGTCGGTGAAACGGAAATCGACATATTTCACGTCGCTGTCCTTGATCATTTTCATGACATTCTTCGGCGTCGTCATGGCGTACGTACCCCTTCGTGCTCATGTTGGATGGTTGATCGCGACGATCGATCCTGCCAGTTGCGGCAAGGCGCGAGCAATCAAATCAGCGCGTCAGATGGCGTCAACTCCGGACTCCCCGGTCCTGATCCGGATCGCTTCTTCGATCGTCGACACGAATATTTTTCCGTCGCCAATCCGCCCGGTCTGGGCGGCGCGACGGATCGCGTCGATGGCTTTTTCGACCATGTCGTCGCCAAGCACAATCTCGATTTTCACCTTGGGCAGAAAATCCACCACGTATTCGGCGCCCCGGTAAAGCTCGGTGTGACCCTTCTGACGTCCAAAGCCTTTCGCCTCAGTGACGGTTATGCCCTGCAGCCCCACTTCCTGCAGGGCCTCCTTCACCTCATCGAGTTTGAAAGGTTTGATGATCGCTTCGATTTTTTTCATCGCGTTTCATCTCCCGGCTCCGGGACGGCACGACCATCCAGTTGGAACCGAGGCTTCGTTAGCAGGTCCCGTGCCAAGGCCAGAAAGGCATGAAAACCGCAACCGGATCAGATCGCTACCGGGCTATTCCGGCCCCTTATCGAAGGTGCGGCAAATGCCCCCGCCATCAAACTGGGCATGTTGCCTATTATCGCGTCAACAGCTTGAAACAACAAGACCGGCCAATGTTCTGCCGCTGCTGCAATCGTTATCCTTCCCCGTCATGATTGAGCTTTTGACCACATCCGAAATGGCGGAAGCCGACCAGCAGACCATTGCCGCTGGGATACCCGGTATCGACTTGATGGAGCGCGCGGGCGGGGCGGTAGCCGATGCGGTCGTCACCCGGCATGCCGCCGGCTGCCGAGTCACTGTCGTTGCCGGTCCGGGTAATAACGGCGGCGACGGATTTGTCGCCGCGCGGCTTTTGGCGGAGCGAGGCTACCTCGTGACGGTGATGCTCGTCGGCACCTGTGCGCAGCTCAAAGGCGACGCAGCGTTGGCGGCCAAGAAGTGGCAGGGCGGCGTCAGCGATGATCCCGGATTTCTCGCCACGGCCGACGTGCTGATCGACGCGCTGTTCGGCGCCGGGCTCGATCGTCCGGTGGAGGGTACCGCTCGCGCCGTCATCGAAACCATAAATGCCCTGGCAAAGCCGGTCGTGGCGGTGGACCTGCCGAGCGGCGTCAACGGCACCTCGGGCGCGGTGCTTGGCATCGCCGTCAACGCGACGCAGACGGTGACATTCTTTCGCAAAAAACCGGGGCACCTTTTACTGCCCGGCCGGCTGCATTGCGGTGCAGTTTCCGTGGCCGATATCGGAATTTCCGCATCAGCGCTGCCACGCATCGGCCCGAAAACATTCGAGAACACGCCGGACCTGTGGCGCGGACATTTTCCTGTGCCGGCGCATGGTGGCCATAAATACGACCGTGGACACGCAGTCGTCGTATCCGGCCCTTCGTGGTCGACGGGCGCGGCGAGGCTGGCAGCGCGCGGGGCTCTGCGGGCTGGAGCCGGCCTTGTCACCATCGCGAGCCCGCGTGAGGCACTCGCCGTCAATGCCGCAACGAACCTCGCGGTGATGGTGCGACCGGTGGACGGCGCCGCCGAACTCGCGGGATTCCTTGCCAACCGCCGCCTCAACGCCTGCGCCATCGGACCAGGCCTGGGCGTCGGCGATGCGACCAGCGAACTCATCCTCACGGTGCTTGCCGGCGATCGGGCGGTCGTTCTCGACGCCGATGCGATAACAAGCTTTGTCGGTGACCCGCAACGGCTTGCCAAGGCACTTCGGGGACGCCGGCACCGAGCCACTTTACTCACTCCGCACGAAGGTGAGTTTTCACGTTATTTCTGGGCGTTGGATGAAAGAACTAAAGCTGGCTCGAAGCTGGAAAGAGCCCGCTTGGCGGCGCAGCTCACCAAGGCCACCGTGGTCCTAAAGGGGGCCGACACGGTGGTAGCGGCCCCGGACGGCCGGGCCGCGATTTCGGCAAATGCACCGCCTTATCTTGCAACCGCCGGCGCGGGCGACGTGCTCACCGGCATGACGGCAGGACTTCTTGCGCAGGGCATGCCAGCTTTCGAAGCCGCCGCAGCAGCAGTTTGGCTGCATGGTGAGGCAGCCGCGTCGTTCGGTCCTGGCCTTATTTCCGAGGATTTGCCTGAGTGCTTGCCAGGCCTTTATCGCGGCCTTTTTCGTTAGTGCCTCGTCGGTTCTGCGTGATATAAGCCGCGCCACCGGGCCGCCCTCCTGTCGCGGGCGTGGCGGAATTGGTAGACGCGCGGGATTTAGGTTCCCGTGACGAAAGTCGTGGGGGTTCGAGCCCCTCCGCCCGCACCAGCAGGGCGGATAATTTTTTCCGATTGCGGCCGGACGCCCGATCTCAGGCCCTGACCGAGTTGTTCAAGAGTAATGTCCATGCAAGTGACTGAAACTGCCGCCGCGGGCCTCAAGCGCGAATATCGGGTCGTTGTGCCCGCGACCGACCTTGAAGCGCGCGTCAAGGAGCGGCTTGATGATCTCAAGGACCGCGTGCAGTTGCCCGGCTTCCGGCCGGGCAGAGTGCCGGTAGCGCATCTTCGTCGCCTGTACGGCAAATCGGCCATGGCCGAAGCGATCGAAGCGGCGGTGCGCGACGCCAATTCGAAGATCATCACCGAGCACGGTTTCAAGCTCGCCACTGAACCCAAAGTGCTGCTGCCCACGGAGGAGGGCGGCGTTGAAGGCGTCATCGCGGGCAAATCGGATCTCGCCTACACGGTCGAGCTCGAGATCATGCCGCCAATCGAGCTCACGGATTTTAAGACCATCAAACTCACCCGCTTGACCGCGCCGGTCGCCGAAAGTGAGGTCGATCAAGCGCTGGAGAGCCTCTCCGAGCAGAACCGGCCATTCGAAACCAAGGCCGGGGAGGCGGAAAAGGGTGATCGCGCGACGATTTCGTTTCAGGGATCGATCGATGGTACGCCGTTCGAGGGCGGCTCGGGCGAAGACGTGCCGTTGGTTCTGGGCGCGGGCCAGTTCATTCCCGGCTTCGAGGACCATGTGATTGGCCTCAAAGCCGGCGACATCAAAACTTTCAACATCAAATTCCCAGACGATTACCGGGCGACCACTCTTGCCGGCAAGGAAGTGGCCTTCGCCGTCACAGTGAAGGCGGTCGAGGCTCCCGGCCAAATCAATATCGATGACGAATTCGCCAAGACGCTTGGAGTAGAGTCTCTTGCCAAGCTAAGGGACGCCTTGAAGGAACGCGTCGCGCGCGATCATATGGCCGCTTCGCGCCAGAAGCTCAAGCGGGCGCTGTTCGATGAGCTTGACGCGCGCCACAAATTCGATCCGCCGCCGAGCCTGACCGAGCAGGAATTCGCTAGCGTCTGGTCGCAGATCGAGGGCGATCTCAAGCGGCAGAACCGCACCTTCGCCGAGGAAGGCACGACCGAGGAAAAGGCGCGGGAGGAATATCGCGGCATTGCCGAACGCCGGGTGCGGCTCGGCCTCGTCCTTGCAGAAATTGGCGAGCGGAACAACATCAAGGTCACCGAGGATCAATTAAAGGCCGCCTTGATGGAGCAGGTGAGACAGTTCCCCGGGCAGGAACGGCAGATTTGGGAGTATTACCAGAAGAACCCGAACGCGCTTGCTGCCCTACGCGCGCCGCTGTTCGAGGACAAGGTTGTCGACTTCCTGACCGAACTGGCCGAGGTCACCGACAAGCAGGTGTCGCTGGACGAACTGTCAAAGGAAGACGAGGAATGAGGAGGCGCTGTCTGGCGTATCTGCCATAACCGGAGTGATGCGTCTTGTAGCCGGAACTTCCGCACCTATGTGCCATAGTTGCATAGTGGACTTCGTGGCCGTACGCGGGCGGCTTCGACAAGGCCCACCGACTCAAGCCACACTGTGCGTTGAGCCATGAAGCCCTAACAGGTGAACACCATGCGCGACCCAAAGGAAACTTACATGCAGTACCTCGTCCCCATGGTGGTCGAGCAGACCAACCGCGGGGAACGGGCGTACGATATCTATTCCCGCCTGTTGAAGGAGCGGATTATCTTCATCACGGGGGCGATCGAGGACGGCGTGGCTTCGCTGGTGGTCGCGCAGCTGCTGTTTCTCGAGGCGGACAACCCGAAAAAAGAAATCTCGATGTACATCAACTCTCCGGGCGGCATCGTCACCTCCGGCTTGGCAATCTACGACACCATGCAGTTCATCCGGCCAGCGGTCTCGACCCTTTGTACCGGTCAGGCGGCGTCCATGGGTTCGCTGCTGCTGGCGGCCGGCGCCAAGGACTTGCGCTTCGCGCTGCCTAACGCACGCATCATGGTCCATCAGCCGTCGGGTGGATTTCAGGGCCAGGCGACCGACATCATGCTGCACGCCCAGGAGATCCTGAACCTCAAACGTCGGCTGAACGAAATCTACGTCAAACACACCGGCCAGCCGCTGAAAAAGATTGAGGACGCGCTCGAGCGGGACATGTTCCTGACCTCCGAAATGGCCAAGGATTTCGGCCTCATCGACAAGGTGATCGAAAAGCGCCCCGAGGAACCCGGCCTTAAGACCGAACAGCCTGCGCTGACCAAGGTTTGAGCCGAATGGGCCGAATTGTCGCGTCGGGGAACAAGTTCCATTTGCGCGTCAAGCCGGTTTTCGCAGGTTTGCTCTGGAAAGCATGCCGGTGCAAACTCGCGTTATCGTTAATGGATTCTTGATTGGCACGCCGCTAGCATGCACGTTTATACGCGGTGATCCGGGTATGGGGGGATGGGGCAGAAGTACGACAGGGGTGCTACGGTTTTTTAGCGCGGCGGTTGGTATGGTAGCGAGGGTTAAGACGTTTCCCTTGCGGTGAAGGCGGAGACGGGAATGAGCAAAGTCGGCGGCGGCGATTTAAAGAACACGCTTTACTGCTCGTTCTGCGGCAAGAGCCAGCACGAGGTGCGCAAGCTCATTGCCGGGCCGACCGTCTTCATCTGCGATGAGTGCGTCGAACTTTGCATGGACATTATCCGCGAGGAGAACAAATCCTCGCTGGTGAAGTCGCGCGACGGCATTCCGACCCCGCGCGAAATCCGCAAAGTGCTCGACGACTATGTGATCGGCCAGGACCACGCCAAGAAGGTGTTGTCGGTTGCCGTCCACAATCACTACAAGCGGCTCAATCACCAGTCCAAGCACAACGACGTCGAGCTGGCGAAATCGAACATTCTGCTGATCGGACCGACCGGCTCGGGCAAGACGCTGCTGGCGCAGACGCTGGCGCGCATCCTCGACGTGCCATTCACGATGGCGGACGCGACCACGCTGACCGAAGCCGGCTATGTCGGCGAGGATGTCGAGAACATCATTTTGAAGCTGTTGCAGTCGGCCGATTACAACGTCGAGCGCGCGCAGCGCGGTATCGTTTATATCGACGAAATCGACAAGATTTCGCGCAAGTCCGACAACCCGTCGATCACCCGCGATGTGTCGGGCGAGGGCGTGCAACAGGCGCTACTCAAGATCATGGAAGGCACGATCGCAAGCGTGCCGCCGCAGGGCGGCCGCAAGCATCCGCAACAGGAATTCCTCCAGGTCGACACCACGAACATCCTGTTCGTCTGCGGCGGTGCATTCTCCGGCCTGGAGAAGATCATCTCCGCGCGCGGCCGCTCGACCTCGATCGGTTTCGGCGCCAAAGTGATGGCGCCCGAGGACCGCAAACAGGGTGAGATCTTCCGCGACGTCGAGCCTGAGGATTTGTTGAAGTACGGACTTATTCCGGAATTTGTCGGCCGGCTTCCCGTTGTCGCGACCCTGGAAGACCTCGACGAGCCGTCGCTCAAACGCATCCTCACCGAGCCGAAGAACGCGCTGGTGAAGCAGTATCAACGCATGTTCGAGATGGAGACGGTGGACCTGACGCTTGCCGATGAGGCGCTGTCCGCGATCGCGCGCAAGGCGATCGACCGAAAGACCGGTGCGCGCGGCCTGCGTTCGATCATGGAAAACATCCTGCTCGACACCATGTTCGATCTGCCGAGCCTGGAAGGCGTCGAGGAAGTGGTGATCTCACGCGAAGTGGTCGAGGGAGCCGCCCGGCCGCTTTACATTTACGCCGACCGGTCCGATCGTGCCGGCGAGGCAGCCGGCGGCGCCGCGAGCGCCTGAGCGGTGCCTGATTCAGGTATCCCCGATTCGGCAAGCCGCGAAACGCGGTTGCGCCGGGACCTCGCATTTACCTCGGAAAACCTGGCTTTCTTGACACGCCGGCACGGCGTCGCCACCTATAATGCACGGCCACACAAGCTATTTGACGGCCGCGCACCACCCGGGCAGGGTCCGTCCAATCCCTTCCCGGCCACACGGCAGTCCGTTGCGGCAGCGCAGGCTGCGGGTCGCGATCGACGTGCACAACAATAAGGAAATGGGGCCATGACCAGTGCCGCCAAACCGAAGCCGCCTTTGACCACCGGCGAAAGCCGCGCCTATCCGGTGCTGCCGCTGCGCGACATCGTGGTTTTCCCGCACATGATCGTTCCGCTGTTCGTGGGACGCGAAAAGTCGATCAAGGCGCTTGAGGAAGTGATGCGTTCGGACACGTTCATTCTGCTGGCGACGCAGAAGAACGCTTCCGACGACGATCCCACAACCGACTCGATCTACGGCATTGGCACGCTGGCGAGCGTCCTGCAGTTGCTCAAGCTGCCGGACGGCACCGTCAAGGTACTGGTCGAAGGCGCTGCGCGCGCGCAGGTCGGGAAGTACACCGATCGCGAGGATTACTACGAAGCCGACGCGACCGTGATCGGCGACGCGACCAGTGATCGGGTCGAAGCGGAGGCTTTGGCCCGCTCGGTGATCATCGAATTCGAAGGCTATGTGAAGCTCAACAAGAAGGTGTCGCCGGAAGTGGTCGGCGTCGTCCAACAGATCGACGACTACGCCAAACTCGCCGACACGGTTGCTTCGCATCTCGCGGTCAAGATTCCCGACAAGCAGTTGATCCTGGAGACGCCGAGTGTCACCGAGCGCCTGGAGAAGGTGCTGGGGCTTATGGAGAGCGAAATCTCGGTGCTGCAGGTCGAGAAGCGCATCCGCACGCGCGTCAAGCGCCAGATGGAGAAAACGCAGCGCGAGTATTACCTCAATGAGCAGATGAAGGCGATCCAGAAGGAGCTCGGCGACGAGGATGGCAAGGACGAGCTCGCCGAGCTTGAAGAGAAGATCAAGCGCACCAAGCTCTCGAAGGAGGCACGCGAGAAGGCGCAGCACGAGCTCAAAAAGCTCCGCCAGATGTCGCCGATGTCGGCGGAAGCGACCGTGGTGCGCAATTATCTCGACTGGCTGTTGTCGATCCCCTGGAATAAGAAGTCCAAGGTCAAGAAAGACCTCACGCTCGCCGAACAAATCCTAGAAGCCGATCACTACGGCTTGGAGAAGGTCAAGGAGCGCATCGTCGAATATCTGGCGGTGCAGCAGCGCGCCAACAAACTGACCGGACCGATCCTTTGCCTGGTCGGTCCGCCCGGCGTCGGCAAGACTTCGCTCGGCAAATCGATCGCGAAAGCGACCGGACGCGAGTTCGTTCGCGTCTCGCTCGGCGGTGTGCGTGACGAGGCCGAAATTCGCGGCCACCGGCGGACCTATATCGGCTCGATGCCGGGCAAGGTCATCCAGTCGATGCGTAAGGCAAAGACTTCGAATCCGCTGTTCCTGCTCGACGAGGTCGACAAGATGGGCGCCGATTTCCGCGGCGATCCGTCATCGGCGCTACTGGAAGTGCTCGACCCCGAGCAGAACCACGCCTTCAACGACCACTATCTCGAAGTCGACTACGATCTGTCCCACGTGATGTTCATCACCACGGCGAACACGCTCAATATTCCGCCGCCGCTGATGGACCGCATGGAGATCATCCGTATTGCCGGCTACACCGAGGACGAGAAAGTCGAGATTGCACGCAAGCATCTCATTCCGCACGCGGTCGTCAAGCACGGCCTCAGTCCGACTGAGTGGTCGATCGACGACGAAGCGTTGCTCACGATCATTCGCCGCTACACCCGCGAAGCGGGCGTGCGCAATCTCGAACGCGAGCTGTCGACGCTGATCCGCAAAGCGGTGAAAGAGCTTACGATCAAGAAGACGCAGTCGGTTCAAATCACCGACAAGGTCCTTGCCGATTATCTCGGCGTGCCGAAATTCCGCTACGGCGAAGTCGAAGACGTAGATCAGGTCGGCGTGGTCACCGGTCTCGCCTGGACCGATGTCGGCGGCGAACTACTCACCATCGAAGCGGCCATGATGCCCGGAAAAGGCAAAATGACTGTCACCGGCAACTTGCGCGATGTGATGAAGGAATTGATCTCGGCTGCGGCATCTTACGTCCGTATGCGCGCGGTCGCCTTTGGCATCGAGCCGCCGGCATTCGACAAGCGCGACATCCACGTCCACGTGCCGGAAGGCGCGACCCCAAAGGACGGACCGTCTGCGGGCGTCGCCATGGTCACCGCGATCGTGTCGGTGATGACCGGCATTCCGGTGCATCGCGATGTAGCGATGACCGGCGAGATTACGCTGCGCGGCCGGGTATTGCCGATCGGCGGCTTGAAGGAGAAGCTGCTTGCCGCGCACCGTGGCGGCATCAAGACCGTGGTTATTCCGGAAGAGAACGCCAAGGATCTGGTGGAGATCAACGACAGCATCAAGAGCGGACTCGACATCATTCCGGCCTCGCGCATGGACGAGGTGTTGAAGCACGCGCTCGTGCGAATGCCCGAGGCGATCGTGTGGGACGAGGCGACGGCGAAGCCCGTCGACGTCCCCGAGCCGGTGGTGGAGGAAGATTCCTCCGGCCTAACCGCGCACTAAACGCCATTCATCCACGAGGCGGGCGTGCTCGGCGGGACACAGCGCGCCGAAATTCCGCTGGTCCGATTGGGCTTCTGCGGCAGACCGGCTACAATTCCGATCGGGGTCGCGGCGGTAACGTGCGGAGCGTTCGCATGAAAATCATCCATCCACTGATCGGCTGCGTTACTCTTGCTTTGACCGCAGGCGCGAGCGCTGCGCAGCTGCCCGATAATTTCTGGCTGCTTGGAGACTTTACGCAGAACGTGCCGTGTAAGGGCGATGGCACCGATCCCGCCGAGGTCAAAGTGAAGGTCACAACCACGGAGATCGATTCGAAGGTCGGACCCTGCACATTCCTAGACACCAAAGAGGACAGCAAAACTTCAGGGCGCACGTCGAGTGCCAATTTCCGGCCGGGCCGCTGATGGGGGACATCACGTTTACCCAGAAGTCCAATAACGCCATCGATTTCGTTGATAGCGACAAGAACTACACTGCAAAGCTTTACCGCTGTCCCAAATAGCTGTCGGCCGGTAACCGTGGGCAAATTGGCTCCCAGCGCACCCCGGATCGGTGCTAAGATAGATTGGGGCAATTCAAGGGGGTTCGCATGCTTAGATACGCGGTGGCCGGCGCAATGCTGGCCGTTTTGCTGCCGGTGGCGGCAACGCCGTCCTTTGCCGTCACGGCCAAGGAGAAAATGGCGACTTGCAAGTTCGGCGCTGACGACCAGAAACTTACCGGCGCCGCCCGCAGCAAGTTCATGAAGAAATGCATGTTAAACAAAGACGAGCCGCGCGGCGCTCCGCCGGCCCCGCCGCAGCATTGATAATTTCTGGCATAATTTCAGACGAGGAAAGCCTACTGATGAAAATGCTCGCTTACCTGCTCGCCATCATCTGCATCATTGCCGCGGTGATGTATTTTGTCATGCCGGCCGGCCACTTGCCGACCTTCATGCCTGGCTATGAAGCGGGCTCGGCGCACGTCCATCATCAAGCACGCCGCCATCGCCATCATCGGCGCCATCATTTTGTTCGTGATCGGCTGGTTCGTCGGCCGCCGGCAGCCTTAGAGCGCGGCAACTTTCGCTCAACGCTCGGCACGCACCTTGCGCTGAACCCGCTCGTCAAACCGGGCCACGCCGACGACAACGCGCTGATGCGTGCCGCCGCCGATCCGTTCGATATTGTCCCGTGCCTCAACGCGGAAGGTGATGGTGCGGCCTTCTACGCGAACGACTTCGGCCGTCGCCATCACTTGCAGGCCGACCGGCGTCGCCGCCACATGGCTGACGTCGAGATGGATGCCGAGACTTTGATGGCCCGCCGGCAGCAAATGCTCGACGGCGTCGAGTGTTGCCGCTTCGATCACGTTGATCATGACCGGTGTCGCCAACACGGCAATCCGCCCGGAGCCGACGAAGGGCGCAGTGTGCTCCGGTCCAACCAGGATTTGCGCCCGGCCGGAAAGACCAGCGCTGATGCGAGTAAGATCGACCATGAATGCTCCGCTGGTGACCGGTGCTCCTTGGCCAATCCCGAGCCGAATGTCTAGCTTGCCGGGACGGCAGAGGCACGGTCCAATGCGCCGATGAGCCAGCCGTCGTCGCTGCCGCCGCTGCGGACCTTGTTCTTCGAGGACCTTTCGGTCGGAATGACCGAGCGGCTGTCGAAGACGGTGGCGTCGTCCGACGTGGTCGGTTTTGCGCAACTGACCGGCGACCGCAATCCGATCCATCTGTCCGAGCACTTCGCCGCCAAGACCTCGTTCGGCCGGCGGATCGCGCACGGGCTCTACACCGCGAGCCTGATCTCGGCCGTGCTCGGCACCCGGCTGCCCGGACCCGGCGCAATCTATATTTCGCAGACGCTCAACTTCCGCGCGCCGGTCAAAATTGGCGACACGGTCGTGGTCACCGTCACCGTCGCCGAATTGATCCCGGAAAAGAGCCGGACGCGGCTGTCCTGCCTGTGCGAAGTCGACGGCGAAGTGGTGCTCGACGGCGAGGCGCTGGTCAAAGTGCCGAGCGAGAAAGCCTCGCGCGGCAAGCGGCCGGTGATCAAGCTCTAGGGTGGATTGAGCCGGGCAACAACCGGCGCTAACGTTGCGGCAGCGACGCGCCGTCCGCATCCGGCGCACCACGTAATCGGGAGGAGACTGATGACACACGTCGATCCGCGGCTCGCCGGCAAGCAGGTTCCGCGCATCTCGCGCGAGCAGATGGAACGCGGCCATGTCGCGCGGGCGTCCGCCAAGGGCTCAAACCTCGCATTCCTTGACCAGCGATTGCCCGCCTATGAGCGCGAGATCATCAACATGGTCGGCATGGGCGTCACCGAGAACGCGGAACTTGGTCCGCACGTCAAAGCCGGGGCCGCGGGTTTCTCCGTCACCTACATCCGCGCGCCCAAGGGCTGCGGCGCCGCCTTGCACCGCCACGCGACCGAGGAAGTCTTCATCCCGGTGCAGGGCAAATGGCAGGTGTTCTGGCTCGAAGGCAATGACGAGCGCACGCTCGATCTCGACGAAGGCGACGTGGTCAACGTGCCGATCGGCATTTACCGCGGTTTCCGCAATCTGTCGGACCGCCCCGACGCGCTATTGATGGCGATCGTCGGCGGCCCCGACGCCGGCAAGGTCGACTGGCATCCGTCGGTGGTCGCCGAGGCGCGCAAGACCGGACTTTCGGTCGACGACGACGGCAACCTTATTGTCGCCAAACCGGCAGCATAACACCGTTCGGCAAAGGGAGACGGCGGACGCCATGAACAAAACACTATTGGCGCCCGCCGTGGCCGCCGCAATACTACTGATCTCGGGCGCCGTATTCGGCGCCGACCAATTCGCCAGCCCGCAGGATGGACGCGCGATGCTCGAACGCGCCGTGGTGGCGATGAAGGACAACCCGGTCGCTGCGCTCAAGGCGTTCAACGACGACAAGAACAAACAATTCCGCGACCGCGATCTCTACGTCTATTGCTTCAACCTCAGCGACGGCAAATTCACCGCTTACGAAAGCACCATGCTGCTCGGCGTCAACGTCCGCGAGTTCAAGCTGCCACCGGACGATCCGATCGGGCAGCGCGCCTACGACGTTGTGCACGACTCCCCGGGAGGCAGTTACGTCACCGCGCAATACAAGCTTAGCAAGCCGGGAACGAAAGTGCCGGTGGACAAGGAATTCCTCGAGACTCGCATCGGCAACCAGGCCTGCGGGGTCACGTATTTCAAATAGTCGCGGCGGTCCGACCATTCCGCCAAAAAGAAAACGGGGGGAAGGACGCCAATCACTTCCCCCCTCAGCATCGAACTCGAAGAGCACGTCGAAATCGATACCGGTCGTGGTGATCGCTACGCGGCGGCGGAAACCTTGCCGCTGGTCGGCACCGACGCGATCGTTTTGAGCACGCGCGAGGCGATCTGGTACGGGTCGCCTTGCGAATTCGGCCGGCGGTCTTCCAGATAACCCTTGTAGCCGTTGTTGGCGAAGGAATGCGGCACGCGGATCGAGGCGCCGCGGTCGGCTACGCCGAAGGTGAAATCGCCGATCGCCGCAGTCTCATGCTTGCCGGTCAGCCGCATCTCGTTATGCGGGCCGTACACCGCGATGTGTTCGTCGCGGTGGTCGGCGAACGCCTTCATCAGCGCCTCGAAATAGTCCTTGCCGCCGACTTCGCGCATATAGGCGGTCGAGAAGTTGCAGTGCATGCCCGAGCCGTTCCAGTCGGTGTCACCGAGCGGCTTGCAATGTAGCTCGATGTCGACGCCGTAGGTCTCGGCCAGGCGCACCAGCAGATAACGGGCCATCCACATTTCGTCGGCGGCCTTCTTCGACCCCTTGCCGAAGATCTGGAATTCCCATTGGCCCTTCGCCACTTCGGCGTTGATGCCTTCGTGATTGATGCCGGCGGCGAGGCAAAGATCGAGATGCTCCTCCACCATTTTGCGGGCAATGGAGCCGACATTGCTGTAGCCGACGCCGGTGTAGTAGGGGCCTTGCGGCGCCGGATAGCCGGTCGGCGGGAAGCCGAGCGGCCGGCCGTCCTTGTAGAAGAAATATTCCTGCTCGAAGCCGAACCAGGCGCCCGGATCGTCGAGAATGGTGGCGCGCATATTGGACGGATGCGGCGAGCCGTCCGGCAGCATGACTTCACACATGACCAGCGCGCCGTTCTTGCGCGCCGCGTCCGGATAGACCGCGACCGGCTTGAGGATGCAATCCGAATTATGCCCCTCGGCCTGCTGGGTCGACGAGCCGTCGAAGCTCCAAAATGGAAGCTGTTCGAGCTTTGGAAACGATTCGAATTCTTTCAGCTGGGTCTTGCCGCGCAAGTTAGGCGTCGGCTTGTAGCCGTCGAGCCAGATATATTCGAGTTTGTATTTGGTCATGGTGTCTCTCTGTTTGCGATCTTTCTTGCGGTCACTCGCTGTCCCAGTTCGTGGCGGTCTCGCACTTTGTGCAGCGAAAGACGTCAGGAGGAGCAGATGCCGATTTTGCCGCCAACGGCGCCCGGCAGCCGCCTCCCGCGCATTTTTCAAGCATTTAGTGTGCCAGCCGGCGCTGCTTTTGGGCCCGCGCGGCAAGCCCGGCGGCTCCGCGTGAATTTGCGGCGAAAGTCCTGCGGCCGGAATAAGCAAAAACCCGAATGCTCATATTGTAGCCATGCGCTGATTTGCCGTGAGGCATGCCGAACAAAAGGCCGGGCAAGGCACTATATTAACTGCAACTCGCGACACTCAAAAACCTCGCGACACTCAAAAACAATGACGCGCGGCGATGCGCGCCGGCCAAGGAGCCGAACAAAATGACCACCAACTCAGCAACGGCCACGATCTACGTCTTCCCGCCCAGAGGGCGCTTCGCGGCGGCGGGCCAGCCGCAAAATTCCACCGCAGCGAATGCGCCGCTACCGCGCGCCATCGTCGCCGCGCCCGGCAGTGGGTGGTACCACGAGGAAGCGATCAGGGCCGAAAGCCAGGCTCAATGCAGCCGGAAGAATTAGCCGCCTTCTGGTCGTGATGGCCGGACTTGTTCCGGCGATCCATGCAGCGTCGAGGCACAATGGACCATCGGGTCAAGCCCGGTGGTGACGCATAGAAAATTTCTTACCCTTCATTGTTGCCGAGCGCGCGCTTGATGCCGGCGCCGTGCGCGCGCACTTCCGACGGGCGGCGGCCGCGGATTACGCCACCGTCGATCACGATGTCTTCGCCGTTGATGAAAGATGAACTCGTCGCTGGCCAGAAACAATGCCGCGGCGGCGACGTCTTCCGGCAGGCCGGCGCGCGGGATCGGCTGAAACGCCACCAGCTCGCCCTTGACCCGGTCGGCGGAGGCTTCCGCCGCGTCGCCCTCGAGCCCGAGCGCCTTGCCGAAAATGCCGGTGGCGATGCCGCCTGGCGAAAGCGAATTAGCGCGCACATTGTCCTCGCCGAGCTCGACTGCCGCGTAGGTGGTCAGATGCAGCAGCGCCGCCTTCGCCGCGCTGTAGAAAATCGAGCCGTAGCCGGCGCGATGCGCGCCGACCGAGGCGACGTTGATGATGCTGCCGCCCTTTTGTTTGCGCATGATCGGCGCTGCGTATTTCATATGCGCCAGCGCTCCACGCACATGCACCGCGATCATGCGGTCGAATTCGACGAGATTGAGCTTCTCGACCCGGGCATAGGGCGAGCCCATGCCGGCGTTATTCACGAGAACATCGAGCCGGCCGAGCTTGGCGGCGGCGGCGATCGTGCGCGCGGCGTCTTCCTCGCGCGCAGCGTCGGCTGCGATGAACGTAGCGCCGGTCGCCTTCGCCACCTCGGCGCCGAGCGCCGCACGGCGGCCGCTGAACACCACGCGGGCGCCTTCTTCGACAAAGCGCTCGACGATGCAGCGGCCGATGCCGCTCGTGCCGCCGGTGACGACGGCGACCTTGTCCTTCAACCGCATGGCATGCTCCGAAATCATCGTCCGGACGGACGCTATCGTGTCGCGCGCGGATGCGAGGGCGTCAAGCGCGGTGGGAAATATGCAATCTAGTTCCCGCGACGCCGCTCCCTTTTCCCTCCCCCCTTGTGGGGGAGGGTTGGGAGGGGGGTTTCTCAGAAGCAACTAACAACCCCACCCTAACCCCTCCCCACAAGGGGGAGGGGAACGCGACAACGCCTGCGCGACGACGAAATCACCCCGCCACGAGGTCTTGATACTCGGGATGCTTGTCGAGAAAAGCACGCACGAACGCGCAGACCGGCACTACTCTGAGGCCGCGCGCGCGGGCCGTTTGCAGCACGCCTTCGACCAGCCGCGAGCCGAGACCATAGCCGCGCGCCGCAACCGGCGTCTCGGTATGCGCCAGGGTGATCACGTTGCCGGCGAGCTTGTAGTTGAGAAACGCGGTGACACCGCCGTCGTCGAGCTCGAAGCGGGAGCGGGCGGTATTGTCGCGGACGGCGGCGGGCATAGCATTGTTATCGGCTATTTCCATTTCTGAGTCCGGTGCCCTTTTTTCATCCGCGCCCACGAAGTGGGGGAGGGGGACCATGCGAAGCAGAGGGGGCACGCGACAGAGAATTTATTCAGCGCTGACGCCCTTTCCACTGCGCGAGGGCCATAGCTGACGCTTGGCGTTGGCGTTCTACGAAAAGTACGGCGGCCAAAGGACGCCTATGCCCCCTTCCCCGCGCTGCGGGGGAAGAAAGTGGTGGAATAGTCGGGAACCGGAGGCGTCATGTTCGAGAAAGACGAAGTGCTCAAGGAATTGCACGGCCGCCTGGTCGCCGCCGGCATCAACCCGCTCGATCCGAAGGTGCAGGCAATCAGCGAGGCGGTGAACGCGTTCTACGCGGAGAAGACCCGCGAGGTGTTGCAGCAGATGCAAGCCGTGCTCAGCAAGATCGAGACCTAAGCGCCGCGATCGCGGGGGAAGAGGAATTACCTCACCGCCAGCCCAGCGCCGGCGCCACGTGCTTGAGGATCGCCTCAATGACGTGGGCGTTGTAATCGACGCCGAGCTGGTTCGGCACCGTGAGCAGCAGCGTGTCGGCTTCGGCGATGGCCTCGTCTTGCTTAAGCTTTTCGACCAGCTCGTCCGGCTCGGCGGCGTAGCTACGGCCGAAAATGGCGCGCGTGTTGTCGCCGAGGAAGCCGATCTGGTCCTCGCTCTCGTTGTCGTGGCCGAAATAGGCGCGGTCGCGGTCGTCCATTAGCGCGAAGATGCTGCGGCTGACCGATACGCGCGGCTGCCGCGTGTGTCCGGCCGCCTTCCAGGCCTCGCGGAATTTGCGGATCTGGTCCGCCTGCTGGATGTGGAACGGCTCGCCAGTCTCGTCGTATTTGAGCGTCGAGCTTTGCAGGTTCATGCCGAGCTTGGCCGCCCACTCGGCCGTGGCATTGCCGGCCGCGCCCCACCAGATGCGCTCGCGCAAGCCTTCCGCATGCGGTTCGAGACGCAGTAGGCCCGGCGGATTTGGGAACATCGGCTGCGGATTGGGCTTGGCGAAGCCTTCGCCGCGCAGCAGGTGGAGAAACACCTCGGTGTGGCGCCGCGCCATGTCGGCGTCGGTCTCGCCGTCTGGCGGGGCGTAACCGAAGTAGCGCCAGCCGTCGATCACCTGCTCGGGCGAGCCGCGGCTGATGCCGAGCTGCAGGCGACCGCCGCTGATGACGTCGGCTGCGCCGGCGTCCTCCACCATATACAGCGGGTTCTCGTAGCGCATGTCGATGACCGCGGTGCCGATCTCGATGCGCTTGGTTCGCGCGCCGACCGCGGCCAGGAGCGGGAAGGGCGAGCCGAGCTGGCGGGCGTAGTGATGCACGCGGAAGTAAGCGCCGTCGGCGCCAAGTTCCTCGGCGGCGACAGCAAGCTCGATCGATTGCAGCAGCGCGTCGGACGCCGTCCGCACTTTCGATTGCGGCGAGGGCGTCCAATGGCCAAACGAGAGGAAGCCGATTTTTTTCATGTGGTGGCGGAGGGTGAAGCGGCGGGTGGGACTTTATGTATGCACGCAGAGCCGCATTGCCACGTCCGGTCGTCCCCGCGAAAGCGAGGACCAATCGCGCCGTCGCCCTTCGAGGGCCGCTTCGCGGCCACCTCAGGTGACGGAAAGGCGCTACACCGCGTCCGGGAAATGGCTTACGGCGTCAGTGTCGGCGCCGCCGGCAGTTTTTTCACCTGCAGCATGCTCTCGGTGATGATTTTCGTCATCTCGATAACCGACTGGCTGAGCGCCGCATATTCGACGATGTCGCGTTCGACGCGGTTACCGTCGGCCAGAAGCTTTTCGCGCAACAGCCGCAATTCGCTGATCAGGTTATCGATTTCGCCGGTCGAGTTTGCCGATATCCGGCGTAACAAATCGCCCAGATTGCGGGGCGCGGTTTCGCCGTCGCTATCGATCTGGCGCACACCATTGTCGCGCCGCACCAGCTCGTGAATTTTTCCCTCGAGCTCGGCGTCGGCCGATCTTTCCATGCCGACCGAGCCGCGCTGCTTGACCATGCTCATGACGTCATCCCCTGTTTTTCGCGCGCCCGTTGCCGGGCGACGATCCGACGGCGAATGACCCCATGACAATGTGACGGCTTCGCGGCTGACCCAAGGCGCGATTGAGCAGACTGGGGATTACCGAGGCGCGCGCGCCGGCACTTCCGGAAAAGCCGGACTTGATCTGGCGTTAGCCCCCGCCGTTCTCAGTCACGCGCGCGCCCTTGCTACGCAACCATGCGATGAGGTCCTTTTGGCTCATCGGCCGGTTCGGGTTTTCGGCGGGAGCGTCCGCGAGCGGCGTTCCGGCTGGCAACGCCGCGCGCTTCAGATGGCCATTGAGTTCACCCCAGCCGTTGCGCTCGTCGTAGCTGTCGTTGACGTAAGGCGCCGTGCCGTCGCCGAGCTCGCACTCGGTTTCGAGCCAGGCGCGCTCGCCGGCATAAAGCTCGCGGGCCGTGCCGTCGGCTTTGATGTAGACGTAGGGGTAGGGCTCGACGTCGGGCATGGCGTGCATTTCCCACGCGTGGACTTTAGATGACGGCTCCGGCGCTTGATGGCGTTCTCGTCATCGCCGGACATGGCGCCCGAAGATCGGCGTCGTTTTCGCTCGCCTATGTCCCGGCTATCCACGTCTTGCTTGCTTAATTCGTCATTGCCGGACTTGACCCGCCTGCGGGCCGAAGTCGTGGCACACAAGGCAGATTTCGGCGACGCCCTTCGGCGCACGAAGGCCCGGCAATGTTGGGCCCTTCCTGGCGGCGATTGATGAAGCCAAAGATGCACTCTTGACGATCAAGCGACTGCGTAATCCGCGGATTTGGTCAATTGCACTCGCAAGCCTGGGAAGCGCTCAGGTTAAATTTTGCGACGTGCTGCTACTCCGCCGCCTCGATGCGCCGTTTCGGCTTGCCGCGGCTGGAGCCGCGCGCCAATACCGGCTTGAGAAACGCGCCGGTGTAGCTGCGCTTCTCGCGCACCACGTTTTCCGGCGCTCCCGCGGCGACGATCTCGCCGCCGCCGTCGCCGCCTTCCGGGCCGAGATCGATGATCCAGTCGGCGGTCTTGATCACTTCCAGATTGTGCTCGATGACGACCACGGTGTTGCCGGTCTCGACCAACTCGTGCAGCACTTCCAAGAGTTTCGCCACGTCGTGGAAATGCAGCCCGGTGGTCGGCTCGTCGAGAATGTAGAGCGTGCGGCCGGTCGCGCGCTTGGATAATTCCTTGGCGAGCTTGACGCGCTGCGCCTCGCCGCCGGACAACGTGGTCGCTTGCTGGCCGACATGGATGTAATCGAGGCCGACGCGGCGGAGCAGCGTGAGCACGTCGCGCACCCGCGGCACCACCTTGAAGAATTCCAGCGCCTCCTCGACCGTCATGTCGAGCACGTCGGCGATGGATTTGCCCTTGAACAGCACTTCCAGCGTTTCGCGGTTGTAGCGCTTGCCCTTGCAGACGTCGCAGGTGACGTAGACATCGGGCAGAAAGTGCATCTCGATCTTGATCACGCCGTCGCCCTGGCAGGCTTCGCAGCGCCCGCCCTTGACGTTGAACGAGAAGCGGCCGGGCTCGTAGCCGCGCGCCTTGCTCTCGGGGAGGCCGGCGAACCATTCGCGGATCGGCGTGAACGCGCCGGTATAGGTGGCGGGGTTTGAGCGCGGCGTCCTGCCGATCGGCGACTGGTCGATGTCGATGATCTTGTCAAGGTGCTCGATGCCTTCGATGCGGTCGAAGCGGGCAGGGGCTTCGTTGGCGCCGTTGAGCCGCCGCGCCAGCGCCCTATACAGCGTATCGACGAGCAGCGTCGACTTGCCGCCGCCGGACACGCCGGTGACGCAGGTGAACAGGCCGAGCGGAATTTCGGCGGTGACGTTTTTCAGATTGTTGCCGCGCGCGCCGATCAGCTTGAGCACGCGGCTTGGATTTTCGGCCGCCGCTCCGGCACGGCAATTTCGCGCACGCCATTGAGATACTCGCCGGT
>CAWJTE010000007.1:0-542557 GCA_963845775.1 uncultured Alphaproteobacteria bacterium | reverse complement strand
CAGGTGTTGCCGCTCTGACCAGTGCCTTCTGCCTGGCCAGTGCCGTCACCGGGCGCGAGCGCGGCGAGTTCCGGGATGGCAGGTACCTCGGCCTCGGATGCCCCGGCGCCTGCCGACGACAGCGGCCGGGCAAATGCAAGCGCAGCCGTGAGGCAGATCACCGGGATGGTGGGCACGACATACCGCAGCGAGAAGTCCGCGGTCAGCGGCGGGACGACCTCCATGGTCAGCGCCGCCACGAAGGGGAACAGCGCAGGGCCGCCCCAGTTCCGCAGGGTGCGGAAGCCGTCCCGTCGCCAGGAAGCGACGATGCCGCCCAGCCCTACCAGCATCAGCAGGCCGAGGATGCGTGCCGCGCATGTAGAAGATCTTCTGGTAATCGATCATGATGTCGGCGAACGGCTGCACTTCCCTGGTGTCGGCCGTGTGCCCGCCGGTGTACGCCCGCTGGACCCGGTGCAATGCGGCGATCCCGGACCGACTCCTGAGCCGTCAGGCCAGACAGCGCGTTCTGGGTCTGGGTCGCGTTGGTGAACTGGTACCGCGAGGCCATGGCCGCGCTGGGCACGTCGGGCCGGTTCCAGCTGTAAGTTCAGCAGCCAGCCGCGCACCACGACGTTGGCGTAGCTCAGCGGCTGTGCCTCGATGGCCTTGATCGCGAACTTCTCGCGCGAGGTGGTTCCGCGTCCGGGAGAACTTGTCAGAGCCGGTGCCGACCCGCAGCAGCGGCGAGTTGGCTTCCCAGATGTAGAACGGCGCCGAGACCCTGGCTGGACGGCGGGCCCGACGGGCACAGCGGCCGCAGGTCGGCGGGCGGCTTGATGACCGAGCACTCGGCGAAGCTCATAGTCCGCGACCACAGGAAAACCCCGTCGCTGTCGTTGAACGCGAGCTGGTGGTAACGCGCATCGAACCAGCCGAGGTAGGCCACTAGCGGAATGGCGCCGCCCACCACGGTGGCCACCAGCGCACGCCAGCCGAACCGGCGGACGGCCATGTAGACCAGCAGGACGATCAGCAGCGGCAGGCCGACGGGCCAGAAGGCGGAGGCGACCCCGAGCAGCAGCGCGGCGGCCGGCGTCGACCACCACGGGCGCCGGTCGTCTGGCCACCACAGCACGAGCGTTACCGCGGCCATGCAGAGGAAAGTGAACGTGGAGTCCGCGAGAATCTCCTGCTCCAGCTGGATGACGTAGACATCAAGCAGCACGGGAAGAGCGGCGAGCGTGGCACCCCAGGCTGGCAGCCGGTAGCGGTGCCGGAGCAACGCGTAGACCAGCACGGCCATGGCCAGGCCCAGCAGATGCTGAACGGCGGTGACGACAAAGAAGCTGTGGAACGGGTGGAATATCTCCAGGAAGATGCCGTAGCCGGACTCTCGTGATACCCCCGGCCACTGGTGCAGGCCGGAGTTCACGTAGGAAACCGAGTCGCCGCCGAACCAGATCGCGGGCGGGAATCCCAGCATGGTGATGAGACGCATGACGAGGCCGAGCACAAGGGTAATGCCGAAAAGCCAGTGCCTAACTAGGAAATCCCTGGTCGCGTCGGATCGTCACGGCGCATAGTTTGCCACGGCAACCTGACTGTTCTGGTCGGGCAGTGGCCAAACTTCCTGTCGCAGAAGAGTTTTCTTTTCCTGGAATTTACCCGGCGCAGGCTACAGCGGAATATTGCCGTGCTTCTTCGGCGGCAGCGTCTGGCGCTTGGTCCGCAGGGCCCGCAGTGCGCGCGTGACCTGCGAGCGCGTCTCGGCCGGCCTGATAACGGCGTCGACATAGCCGCGCTCGGCAGCGATGTACGGGTTGAAGAGCCTGTCCTCGTACTCGGTGATCCGCTGCTTGCGCAGGTCCGCGCGCTCCTGCGGATCCGCCACCGCGGCCAGGTCACGCCGGTACAGGATGTCGACCGCGCCGTCGGCGCCCATCACGGCGATCTGCGCTGTCGGCCAGGCGAGGTTGATGTCGCCGCCGAGGTGCTTGGAGCCCATCACGTCGTAGGCGCCGCCGTACGCCTTGCGGGTGATCACGGTGATCTTCGGCACAGTCGCCTCGGCGTAGGCGTAGATCAGCTTGGCGCCGCGGCGGATGATGCCGCCCCACTCCTGGCCGGTGCCGGGCAGGAATCCCGGCACGTCGACGAACGTCACCACCGGGATGCCGAACGCGTCGCAGGTCCGGACGAACCGCGCCGCCTTCTCCGACGCGTCGATGTCCAGCGTGCCCGCCGAGTGCATCGGCTGGTTGGCGACGACGCCGACCGGCGCGCCGTCGACGCGGCCGAAGCCGACGACCATGTTCTGCGCGAAGCCGGCGTGGATCTCGAGGAACTCGCCGTCGTCCAGCACATGCTGGATGACGTGTGCATGTCGTAGGGCTGCCGGGGGGAGTCCGGGATCAGCGTGTCCAGCTCGGCATCGGAGTCAGTGATCTCGAGTGCGGCGGCCGGATCGGCGGCGGCCGGGCAGCCCGGCGGCTCCTCCAGGTTGTTCGACGGCAGGTAGGACAGCAGGTCCCTGGCGAAGTCCAGGCAGTCCTGCTCGTCGGTGGCCTGGTAGTGGGCCACGCCGGACTTGACGTTGTGCGCGTGCGCGCCGCCGAGCTCCTCCTGGCTGACCTCCTCGCCGGTGACCGTCTTGATCACGTCGGGCCCGGTGATGAACATGTACGAGGTCTTGTCCACCATCAGGGTGAAGTCGGTGATGGCGGGTGAGTAGACCGCGCCGCCGGCGCACGGGCCCATGATCAGCGAGATCTGCGGGATCACGCCGGACGAGATGACGTTCCGGTAGAAGATCTCGCCGTACAGGCCGAGGGCGACGACGCCCTCCTGGATCCGGGCACCGCCGCTGTCGTTGATGCCGATCATCGGGCAGCCGGTCTTCAGCGCGTAGTCCATGACCTTGACGATCTTCTCGCCGAAGACCTCGCCCAGCGACCCGCCGTTGACGGTGAAGTCCTGGCTGAAGACGGCCACCGGCCGGCCGTCGATGGTCCCGTAGCCGGTGACCACCCCGTCGCCGTAGGGCCGGTTGGCGGCCATGCCGAAGTCGGTGGCCCGGTGCCGGGCCAGCTCGTCGAACTCGGTGAACGAGCCGGGGTCCAGCAGGGCATCGATCCGCTCCCGCGCGGTCATCTTGCCTTTGGCGTGCTGGCGCTCGACCTGCCGCGCGGCACCCGCGTGCACGGCCTCGTACCTGCGCTTCTCCAGATCGGCCAGCTTGCCTGCAGTGGTGTGCAGGTCAGCGCTGCGCGCGTCAGCGGGCGGGCTGGCGGGCGCCTCGATCGGCGCGGATGCATCGTTGACCATGCCGGACAGGTTAGGGCAGAACTGCCGGGTCATGGCCACTGGGATCGCCCGCCGGGCCCGCGACCTGCCCGGCTCGTAGCCGCGCGACCCGCTCGGCCCGCCGCGCTCGCAGCCGCACGAAGCCCATCCCGGCGGCCAGGCAGGGCCAGCGGCACGGCCGCGATCGCGTACTCACCGCGATGGCGATGCCCATCAGGTGCTGCAGGCCAATGACCACCGTCAGCGCAGCCGGCCAGCGAGTAAACAGGCTGAGGAACATCGGGTAGCCGTTCGGGCGAATCGCGCCAAGCCTGCCGCTGACGCCCTCGCCCATGTAGACGAACGAGTCGGCGGTCATGAACGCCGGCCGGAAAGCCGCCATCGCGGCCGCCCGCGGCACCAGCGAGACCGCCGCGGCGATCGTCATCAGCCGGTGCCGCCGCCATAGCCCCCTGGCCGCAGAGTGTCGTCCTCCGGACGCCAGACAGCACCGTCCTCCGGGCGCGGCTCTTCAGGTAGTACCGCAGTGTCTGCCCCCACATCCTCTTCCCATAGTTACGCAAAGCGGTCGCGCAAAAACTCTCCGTAGTGCAATCTTCGGCATGGGGGTCCCGAGATCCCGTGCATCGCGGGCGGCGCCGAGGGTAGCGGCATGGCGGTACTGGCATGACTGGCAGCGGCATGAGTCACGGGCGGCGGGCGCAGCTGGATGCGGGGGATCTCAGGGCGAGCGTGCTCCCCGGCAGCGGGCTGTGGTCCGATCTCACGGTCGTTGCGGAGACTGGCTCGACGAACGAGGACCTGGTCGCGGCCGCGCGCGCCGGCGCCGCCGAAGGCAGCGTGCTCGTGGCTGAGCGGCACATGAAAGGCCGCGGGCGGCTTGGGCGGCGGTGGGTGACCGAGCAGGGAGCGGCGCTGACCTTCTCGGTGCTGCTCCGGCCGCCGCCTTTCCGGCCATCTGGCGGAGCTGGCTGACGCTGCTTCCGGAGTCGCGGTCGCCGCGGGCGTGCGCGCGCAGACCGGCGT
This sequence comes from uncultured Alphaproteobacteria bacterium, assembly GCA_963845775.1. Lineage (GTDB taxonomy): Bacteria > Pseudomonadota > Alphaproteobacteria > Rhizobiales > Xanthobacteraceae > BOG-931. Next base: position 538,243 of record CAWJTE010000007.1, on the reverse strand, counting down.
CGAGGTCAGCCTGAAGTGGCCGAACGACGTGCTGGCCGGGCCCGTGGTTAGCGACAGCGACTCTGCGGGCAAGCTTGCCGGGATCCTGGCCGAGCAGGCTGGCGACGCAGTCGTGGTGGGGATCGGGCTGAACGTGGCGGCCAGCCCGGACCTCGCCGCCGGGCACCAGCTGCCTCGGGTGTGTCATCCCCGGGGGCCCAGTGGTCGGCAGCGCTGGCGCCGGTCTCACTGGCCGAGTTCGGCGCGGGCGACAGGATCGACCGGGCTGCGCTCCTGGCCGCGATTCTGCGCGAGCTCGAGCACTGGTATCTGCGGTGGGCCGGCGGCGTGTCGCCGGGCGACGCGGCGGCCTGCGGCCTGAAGCGGCCTACCTTCGGTCCTGCTCCACCCTAGGCCGGGACGTGCGGGTCGAACTGCCCGGCGGCGCGGTGCTGGCCGGGCGCGCCAGCGATGTCGATGACGGGGGCCGCCTGCTGGTCACTGGTGCCGGCGGCACCGAGTGGGTGAGCGCCGGCGATGTGATCCACGTTCGCTAACCGGCGCAGCCTGCCGTAATACGTGCCACGATGGGCCCTATGGCCGGTCAATCAGGTCTCTCCGAGGGAGAGCGTTCCGTCCTCGAGCTGCATCAGCACGCTTCCATGGTCTCGTCGATAAAGTAATTGAAGCGCGCCTTGCGGTTGTCCGCGACGACCCGCAATTTCCTTTCAGGCTTTGCCGCCATGCTGCGCTGGCTCAGCGACTCTTGAGCAGGTCGCGGATCTCGGTCAACAGTTGCTCTTCGTTGGTCATCGCCGGCGCTTTCGGCGCCTCCGCCGGCATCAGCCGGTTGACGACCTGATCACCCAGAACAGCACCCAGGCGACGATGACGAAATTGAGCATAACGGTGAGAAAATTACCCCAGGCGAACACCGCGCCTTGTTTTTTCGCCTCGGCCAAACTTGTGGCCGTCACCTTCGACGACAGCGGCACGAAATAGTTGGAGAAGTCGAGGCCGCCGGTGACCGCGCCGATGATCGGCATGACGATGTCGCCCACCAGCGAATTGACGATGGCGCCGAAAGCTGCACCGATGATGACGCCGACGGCGAGATCGACGACGTTGCCGCGCATGGCGAATTTCTTGAATTCTTCGAGCATCGGCGTTTCCCGACTTGCGATCGAACCCCAGTCGTCCGCGCCGGCGCATCCAGCGATCACGTCGACGCCGCCGGTGACTCAGTTGATCAGGCCTGCATGCACCATGGCCTCGCGCACGGCGGTCTTCGATTTCTCCGACAGTCACCATCGGCAGCCGCACCGTTTCGGCGCATTTGCCGATCAACGACAGCGCGTACTTGGCCGGCGACGGACTGGTTTCGACGAACAGGCCGAGGTGCAGCGGCATCAGCTTGTCCTGCAGCCTCAGCGCGGCGACATAGTCTCCGTTCAGGCAGGCGCCCTGGAACTCCGCACATAGCCGCGGCGCGACGTTCGAGGTCACCGAGATGCAGCCGTGGCCGCCATGGGCCATGAAGCCGAGCGCGGTCGCGTCCTCGCCGGAAAGCTGATTGAATTCCGGCCCATCGCCGCGCGCTGTTGGGACACGCGCGCCATGTTGGCGGTCGCATCCTTGACGCCGGCGATGTTCCCCAGCTCAAACAGCCGCCTCATGGTCTCGACCGACATGTCGATCACCGATCGCGGCGGGATGTTGTAGATGATGATCGGGATGCCGATCGCGTCGTTGATCGCCTTGAAATGCTGGTAGAGGCCTTCCTGCGTCGGCTTGTTGTAATAAGGCGTGACCACCAGCACCGCATCGGCGCCGGCTTCTCGGCGTGGCGGGCGAGCTCGATCGCCTCCCTGGTCGAATTCGATCCGGCGCCGGCAACGACCGGCACCCGGCCGCGCGCCTCCTCGATGCACCACTCGACCACCTGGCTTGTGCTCGTCATGGGACAGCGTCGGGCTTTCGCCGGTGGTGCCGACCGGCACCAGCCCGTGGGTGCCTTCCGCGATCTGCCATCCCACCAGATCGCGGAACGCCTTTTCGTCGACCCCCCCGTTGTGGAAAGGCGTCACGAGCGCGGTGAACGAGCCGCGAAAGCTCGTCTTGGCGGCCATGGCACGATCCTTAAGGCAGTCCCGGCGGTCGATCCGGCGCGACAGTGCGCCCCGCCGCTGCCGGCACGCATAGATAACGGGTCAGGGCACAGCTTGAAAGCCCCTCGTCCGGCGCCATTATTCCGGCCTTAGCGGTAGGAACTGCGCGTTCTCGGCGCTAAATTGCGCCGCGAATCCATCTGCGACAGCCGGCATGCCTCGCTTTTGCCGTGAAATCCGCCGAATGCCATGACCGATCGGCGCCCCCATTAGCGATTTTTTCAATCTTGCCAGCCGAAGAAAAACTCCGGTATCGCCGGCAAGCGCGAGAGACGGGAGGCGTCGCCGCAGAAAGGTCCGTGCCGGTGACAGCTCTTCGGCTCATTGTCGCATTTGCCGCAGCCGCCGTGCTGGCCGGCGACGCGATCGCGGCGCCGGCGCAGGAGGCGATGCCGCTGCCGCGGCCAAGACCGGCGCTCAAATCGGACCGGCCGGCAAAGTTCGCAGCGCACGTTTCTCCGGTCCAGGCGGCGAGCACGCCGGTAGTGCTCGCGCCGTCGTCGTCTGACGTTTTTTCCACTTCCTCAATTCAACCTCCCGGGCTCACGCGGAACAATGCGCCCCCGCCCGCATTTGCCGCCGGACCGGCGCGACGCCCCCCGCGCTCGCGACGACCGCGAGCGCAGCGACCTCGCCGCTCGATGTCTCCACGGTCAAACAGGCAATTGATCTCGTGCACAAAAGCCGGCCTGACGAAGCGACGTCGATCGCGGGCAACGTCGACGATCCGACTGGCCGCAAGCTGGTCGAATGGGTGATCCTGCGCAGCGACGATGCCGAACTCGATTTCCCGCGTTATGCGGCCTTCATCGCCGCCAATCCGGGCTGGCCGGGCATTTTGTTTCTGCGCCGCCGCGCGGAGGCGGCGCTCTGGCAGCAGCAGACCGACGCCGCGCACGGTGATCGACTTTTTCCAGAGTGATGCTGCCGCATACGGCCAAAGGACGATTTGCGCTGGCGCGGGCGCTTCTCGCTGCAGGGCGATCGCGCCGGCGCGCAGGCGCTGGTGCGCGAAGCCTGGCGCAAAGACGGCTTTTCGGCAGACCTAGAGGCGCAGGCGCGCGCGGCGTTTGCCGGCCTGATCAGCGCCGCCGACGACAAGGCGCGCATGGATGCACGCTTCGACGTCGATGACGACGACGCCGGTCTGCGCGCGGCGCAACGCGCTCGGCGGAACCGAAACGCTCATCGCCAAAGCGCGCGCCGCGGTCATCGACAAATCGGCCAAGGCCAAAGCGCTGCTCGACGCGGTCCCGACTGCGCGGCCAGCACGACGCCGGCTATATTCTCAGCCGCATCCAATGGCTCCGCCGCAGTGACAAAATCACCGAGGCCGCGCAGCTGGATGCTCGGCGCGCCGCGCGAGCCGGAGCGGCTCGGCGATGTCGACCAATGGTGGGTCGAACGGCGCCTGCTCGCGCGCAAGCTGCTCGACCTCGGCGACGCCAAGCTCGCCTACGAAGTCGCCAACGGCGCGGCGCCGCCGATCAACGAAAACTATCGCGCCGAACAGCAATTCACCGCCGGCTGGATCGCGCTGCGCTTCCTGCGCGAGCCGGCGCGTCGCGCTCGCCCATTTCGCCCGCATCGCCGACGGCATCGACCAATCCGATCACCCTGGCGCGCTCCTATTACTGGCAGGGCCGCGCCGCCGAAGCGCTCGGCCGCATGCAGGATGCGCGCGCCTATTACGAAGCAGGCGGCCCGCTATCCGACCGCCTATTACGGCCAGCTGGCGCGCGCGCGACTTGGCATCGACGCGGTTACGCTGCGCACTCCGCCGGAGCCGCCCGCGGAGCACCGGCACCTCGAAGTCGCGCGCGCCTTCGAGATTCTCTACGCCATCGACGAGCGCGACCTTGCCGCCCTCATGGCCGCCGATTTCGGCGACAAGGCAACCGACGTCGGCGCGCTGGCGACGCTCGGCCGAGATCGCCACGCACCACAACGACGCGCGCGCGACGCTGCTCGATCGGCAAAGCGGCGCTCGGGCCACGGCTTGCCGTTCGAGCACTACGCGTTTCCCGATTTCGGCGTGCCGGATTATCAGCAGATCGGACCGCAGGTCGAGCGCTGCGTGGTCTATTCGATCGTGCGCCAGGAAAGCGCGTTCAATCCCAAGGTGGTTTCCAGCGCCAACGCCATCGGCCTGATGCAAGTCACGCCGGCCGCCGGCCGCGACACCGCCAAGCGGTTCAACGTCTCGTTCGACCAGCGGCGGCTGATGGCCGACGTCGCCTACAACGCGCAACTCGGAACCGCCGAGCTCGGCAACGACATCGCGACCTGGCGCGGCTCCTATATCCTGGCCTTCGTCGCCTACAATGCCGGGCCGCGCCGGGCGAAGGAATGGATCGAGCAATACGGCGATCCGCGCGATCCGAAGGTCGATCCGATCGACTGGATCGAGCGCATCCCGATCTCGGAGACGCGCAATTACGTCCAGCGCGTCATCGAGAACATGCAGGTCTATCGCGCCCGGCTGGGCAACGATCCGCGGCTTTTGATCGAAGCCGACCTGCACCGCGGCGGCTAATCCATCGCTTCCGCGCGGCATTTCTTCGGTTGCCTCTCCGGCCCGGCCCGCCCGTTAATGTCACTTTTGTGACCTTCACCCTGCGACGTGAAGTCGGGCGGCAGGAAGCAGGCAATGAACAAGCCCTCCGCTCATCTGGTGCCGGACACGCGTGCACGGCGCCACCGACCAGGCAAGAGCCTGTTCGTCACCGCGCAGGATGGCCTGCGTCTGCATGTGCGCGAATATGGCTCGCGTTCATCGCCGGGATTGCCGGTGGTGTGCCTGCCCGGGCCTTGCCCGCACCGCCGCCGATTTCGACGAACTTGCGCCGGCGCTTGCCGCCGGTCCGCCGGAGCGGCACGTCATCGCCATCGATTCCCGCGGCCGGGGCCATTCCGACCACGACGCCGACCACTCCAACTATAATTGCATGGTCGAGCTTGGCGACATCGTCAGCGTCCTGATCGCGCTCGGCGTCGGCCCCGCGATCTTCATCGGCAGTTCGCGCGGCGGCAGTTCTCACCATGATGCTGGGCGACGATGTACCCGACCGCCATCGCCGGCGTCGTGATGCACGATGTCGGTCCGGTGACCGAAGCCAAGGGCATGGCGCGCATCAAGGGCTATCTCGGCAAACTACCGCACCCGCGCACCTACGAGGAAGGCGCCGAAGTCCTGCGCCGCCTGATGAGCGCACAATTTCCCAAATTGACCGCCGAGCAATGGCTGCGGCGCTGCGAAACGGACCTGGCACCTCAAACACGGCGCACTCAAGCCGGCCTACGATCTTGGCATCGCCCGCGCGCTCTCCGGCATCGACGTCGAACGCCCGATGCCGGCGCTGTGGCATGAATTCGATGCGCTCGCCAGCGTGCCGATGCTGGTCATTCGCGGCGCAAATTCCGACATCTTGAGCACCGCGACGGTCGCGGCCATGCGCGAACGCCGCGGCGGCAAGATGGACTTCATCGAAGTCCCCGACCAGGGGCATGCGCCGCTGCTCGAGGGCGAATTGGTGCGCAGATCGTCCAGTTTCGTGGAGAACTGCGAAGCCGCACGCCAAGGCGCGCAGAGCGCAACCTCGGTGGCCTGATCCGCCGTTATACGCTTTTACCAACCCGCTTTGTAGTTCAGCCGGCCCAGCAGGCTCTGGCTCTTCAGCGCGGTGGAATACATTTCAGGCGAGCCGGTAATGGGCGCTCCGCCGATTCACATTGGGTGCACCATTGCCGAGATCGGTGTAAAGATATTCAAGCCCCAACGAGAGCTTCGGCGTGATCTGATATTCGAAGCCAGCGCCGGCGGTCCAACCGCAGCTGCGTGCCCTGCGAGCCCTGCGAGAACGCACCGAGTTGGGCGGCGCCCTGCAGTGGCGAACCGACGTCCGCCGCACGCGAAGCCGCCCTTGACATAAGGCAGCCACTGCCCGAACGAGTAACCGAACCTGCCGGTTACGGTGCCGAGCCAATTCATGTTCGGCGACCAGCCGCCGGCGGTGAACGCGGGCAGGTAAGGCGCGGTGAATCTGCCGTCGAAGTTGGCCGCCGCCAGTGAGCCTTCCAGTCCGAACACGAAATTTCTGGACTGGAAATTGTAGCCAAATCTTTCGTTGGTCGGCGTTGTATTGGACGAGGCAAATCCGTTCGTCGGCGCCGTCGTCCATGGAATAGCGTCGGAGCCGGCGCCGGAATTCGAGCGCAGATAAAAGCCGGCCCAGTCGGGCTGTTGCTGTTGCGCCGGCGCGGCCGTGAACGAATTCAGATCGAGCGCGGACGCGGCTTGCGCAAAGCCAGCGCCGGCGAAAGCCACCATCAGCAAAGTGCAAGCTCTCTTGACCAGCACCAGCTTCACCTCGCTGCGGCCGGACCAGCTCGAAACTTCAAGCCCGGCACGGACATCCGCACCACCGAATCCGCATGCCTCGCCCACGTGGATGATATACCCAAGGGCACTTCCGGTCGATGTGACCACCGATTGAGGTGACCGCTGTAACGCATTGTAAATATTGCAAATTTTTCGACGCCCGCGTTTTCGTTCAGGGTGTTGCAAATATGGCTCAGGACTTCGGTCTCACTCGTGCGGCTCAACTCCTCCCACGAAAACAAAAGCGCCGCCGGGTCGACCGGCGGCGCTTGGCAAGTTCAGGCTTCCGATTTGTTAGAACCGGAAGCGCACGCCGGCCGTTGTCGCAAGATTGTTACGGGTAATATCGCCGTTGGCGATGCCGCCAAACGCTGCCGAGTACATGACACCGATGTAAGTGTCCCACTTGGGCAGGAACCGCCAGTCGATGACCGCTGAATACGCGTCCAACCAGCCTGCGCACCGGGAGTTGCTAGATGGCTGGGAGCAAGTCCCCGTCAGCCCCGATCCCGTCGAGATAACGTATTGGTTCTGGATGTAGTGATAATAGGCGCCAATGATATCCAGGTCTCTGGTGATGCCGTATTTGGCGCCGGTCCACATGACCTGAAAAATTTCGTTGGTGCAACCGCCGGCCGATCCGCAGTTGGAGTTGAACGCGTTGTTGAAGATCGACGTGCCGTTGGCCGTAAGCTGAGTGGCGCCGGCGTTTTGGAAAGTGAAGGTGAAGCCGTCATCCGGCATGTTGCCGGTCTGCGGATCGCTCGGGTTGGAGAACTGGATCAACTCGTAGCCGGCATACAGCGTCAGCGGGATGCCGGTGGGCCCGGACGGCGCAGGAGCTTCCTTACCCACGACCGGCGGCGGGGTGTTTCCCCACGAACCGAAACTCCATTTGATGGTCGCCATGCCGGCCAACTGGTTGGAGAGCGTCAATTTGAGGCCGCTGCAGGAGGCGGGTGCGCCGCCTGGGCCGCAACCAGCGGAGAAGCCAGTGGGGAACGAAGTTGGCCAGCCACCGGCAGTGGTTTGGCCGGGATACAGTGCTGTAATATTCGCCGCGTCCTTCTCGTACGTGCCGACCAGATCCCACGAGATCACGCCGGGAACCGAATGCTTGATGTCTCCGCCGACGCCAATCGAGGCCGCGCCGTTATTGGGGTTAAACGTATCAAAGCCTACGGCGGCCGTGCCATTCCGATTGAATAACCCGACTGGCTGAATCATGGCCGAAAACCGGCCGTCGCCGATATTGAGGCGATACTTGATCGCCGTGGTCCAGCGGGCATCCTCGGTATCGCCGCCGCCGGCGGTCTTGCCGGAATAGCCGATCGGCGAGAAGGCGTAGGAAGCACCCATCGGATCATAGGTAACGATCTGGTCATTCTCCAGCGCATTTTGTCGGCCGAAGGTCAGTGTGCCGGCAATCGGAGAACTAACGCCGGCGTAGTTCGACGCCCCGAGCCAGCCCCACCGGCTCGAGTCGGCCGGTATAAGTTGCTGGTTCTGCGCCACGCCGATCCCGTTCTGCATCGCCTGCGGCGCGTTGGAGAGCAGCAGCGAATACGGATCGAAGGCAACCCCGGCCTGGCCAACAAACGACCAACCGGGTGCGATAGGTTCATTAATCTTGACCCCTACCTCCGATTGGCTCAGGCCGTTGGGAGCCTGGAGAAACTGGCCCGTCCGGTTCGTGGCACCCCCCCCACCAGAACCAATCAAGTATTGGAGGCCGGTTGGGAAGTTCCGGTCAAACCCCGAGCCATGCGTCATATAGTCGGCGCCCATGTCCACGGTGCCGAAGACGGTGACCCCGTACCAAGTCAGCGGGCACTTGGTGAAAAAGAAGTCGTAGACGCTGCCGCATGCCGCTGGGGGCGGTGGCGCATAAGCCATCGGCGCCGACTTCATCGCCATGGAATCCATGTCGGCCAATGCACTCGTCGCATAAGTCGCGCCGGCGAGCGTTACCGCCGCACTCAAGGCGGTGGCAAGACTAAACTTTTTGACCTTGCCCGCTCTTCGATTGACGACCATGACCCCCTCCACCGTTACGATTGAATGCCAAGAATTCGGTGCCCAAGCCTTGCGTAGATTCCCCAAGTGACAGTTGAGTGACAATCGGTTCCCCAATCAAGCCTTCGCCGCATTGTGACAACAAAATCCGCACAGTGAGTGGCAAAATTGCCACGCGGCAAGTCGTCTCCATCCAAAGTCCCAGTCAGAGCGCGTCTTCGACGCAAAACGCGGAAAAATGGCACGCTTCGTCGAAAAGATTTCGGACTTTTTGGAAAAAACGTCGCGTTGGACGCGTTATTGAGCCGGACTGGGCGCGACCAGGCTCTTGAACGCCGCCGCAATCGCTGGCAACGGCGGCGGAATAGCCGGGAAGACCTGATAATCCTCCCAGCCGCTGCCGAGCGATTTGTAGAGTGTCACCAGTTGGGCGGCGGCGCTTTCCTGCGCCAGTACATATTGCTGCTCGATCTCGTACTCTTGCCGCTGCGCGTCGATGACATTGAGCGAATCCGTCAACCCGCGATCGAAGCGCTCCGTAGCAAGCGTCACTGCGCGCCGCGCCGCAGTCAACGCATCGACGAGGTGACGCAAACGATCCTGCTGTGCGGCGTACGCATCGACCGCGGTGTCCACTTCGCGCACTGCATTGAGCACCGTTTGTTTGTAGTTGAACAAAAGCTCGCGGGCTGCGGAAGTCGGCTTTCTGGACGATGGCGTCGAGCCGGCCGAAATCCAGCAGCGGCAAAGCGGCGCCGGCCCGACCGACCAGATCGGATTGATCGCGGCGGCGGTTTGGCCGATACCCTGCTCCCAGCCGAAGGAGCCGATCAGCACGACTGTGCGGAAACAAGTCCGCGGTCGCAACACCGATCAGCGCGGTGGCGCCGGCCAATTGCCGCTCGGCTTCGACGATGTCGGGCCGACGCCGCAACAGATCGATCGGCAACCCGGATCTAATCCGCGCCGGAAGCGCCGGGAGATAGCCGGGGCGCGCCAGTTCGCGTGCCGAGATTTTCGGGAAACTCTCCGATCAGCACGGCGATTACGTAGCGCGCCGCGTCGATCCGCGCGACTAGCGGGTCGACCTGCGCCTGTAATTGCGCCAATTCGCGCTGCGCCAGCGTGACGTCCAGCTCGTTGGTGATGCCGCGATTGTAGCGCTCCTGGACGAAATCGACGTACCTTTGCGCCACCTCGATGTTCTTGCGCAACACCGCGCGCTGCATCTGCAGCGCCCGCAGATCAAGATAGGCGCGGGTGACGTCGGCGACGAGCGAAATAAGCACCATGTTACGCGCGGCGACGGTGGCCTCGACGTCATATTGCGCCGCCTCGATGGCGCGGCGGAACTTGCCGAAGACGTCGATCTCCCATCCGGCATCGAAACCGACGATATTGGAGACGCTGGGTGAAGCCGAGACCGTTTTCGGCGGAGACGAGCGGCTGCGCCACGCGCGAGCGCGCGAGATCGCTGCCGGTGCCCAAGGCGCCGCCTTCGCTCGCTTCGGCCGCGGGAAGCGCCGCGCCGATCACCACGGCTTCCTGCGCGCGCGCCTGTTGGATGCGGTTCAAGGCAATCTCGAGCGTGGGACTTCGCTGCGATGGCACGATCGATCAGCGAATCGAGTTCGCGATCGTGCAGTGTGCGCCACCATTTGGTGCTGGAGGCGGCGCGGCTGGCGGCTACCTTGGAAGACGCCGCAGCGATGAAGCTCGCCGGCATCGGCGGCTCGGGGGCCCGATAATCCGGACCGACGGAGCAACCCGCCAGGCCGCAGGCCAGGAAAGCAAAGGCGAGCAAGCGATTGATCTTGGCGCCGCGGGCTCGGCGGCCACCACGGAGACGCGCAAGCTGGGCTGACGCCGGCACGGACGGGTGCACTCCACTCACGAAGCGACGACGGCTTAGCTGTGTGGTGCCATCAGCGGGCGCTGACGCGGCACGCTTCATTCCGCCTGCGGATGGTGTTCCCCCGCGATCGAGAATGGGCGGTTTTGCATAAGCGCGCAAGCGACCGTTGGCCGCTTGTCCCCGCTACTCCAGTTCGTTACCGCCGCTGCAAGCGAAAGCGCCGCCGGATTGGCCGGCGGCGCTTGGCAAAGTTCAGGCTTGCGGATTTTTAGAACCGGAAGCGCACACCGGCCGTGGTCGAGACGTTGTTACGGGTGATGTCGCCGTTGGCGATGCCGCCAAACGCCGCCGAGTACATGGTGCCAATGTAAGCATCCCACTTCGGCAGGAACCGCCAGTCGAAAACCAGCGACGCGGCATCTAACCAGCCGGCGCATTGCGAAAGGGCAGCTAGGCAGCAATTCGCTCCTGCTGCAACGGCGTTAATGACGTACTGGTTCTGGATGTAGTGATAGTAGGCGCCGATCACGTCCAGATCTTTGGTAATGCCGTATTTGACACCCGTCCACATGACCTGAAAAATTTCGTTGGTGCAGCCGGCACCTTTTCCGCACAAGCCGTTGAAAGCATTGTTGGCGATCGTGGTGCCATTAGCCGAAAGCGCACTGGCGGGCGCGTTGACGAAATTGAACGTGAAGCCGTCATCCCGGAAGGAATTGGTCTGCGGATCGCTCGGATTGGAGAACTGGATCAATTCGTAGCCGGCGTAAAAAGTGATGAGCGGTAAAGCAGCCGGAGGTGGTCCCTTGTCGGCGATGGGCCCCGGATCGGCCGATACGCTGCCGAAGCTCCATTTGAGGAGCGCCATGCCAGCCAGGTTGTTGGAGATCGTAGCCTTGAGGCCGCCAGGGCCGAACGCAGTCGGCCAGCCTGCGGTGTTGACAACGGTCCCAAGCGCGCTGGGGAACGTCGTCGTCCAATTCACCGCGTCTTTCTCGTACGCGGCGATGAGATCCACACGAGATCACGCCCGGAACCGAACGTTTGATGTCCCCGCCGATGCCGATTTCGGCCGCGCCGTTATTGGGGTTATAGGCGTTATAGCCGGCAGAAGTGCCAGCGTTAGCGATTAATCCGACCGGCTGCACCATGGCGTAGAACCGCCCGTCGCCGATATTGACGCGATACTTGATCGCCGTGGTCCAGCGGGCGTCCTCGGTGTCGCCGCCGCCGGCAGTTTTGCCGGAATAGCCGATCACCGAGAAGGCGTAGGAAGCGCCCATCGGGTCATAGGCCGTGATCCCGTCCGTCGTCGGCGTATTTAGCCGGCCGAAGGTCAGCGTGCCCTAATTCGCCGAACTAACACCGGCGTAGTTCTGCGCCGCCAGCCAGCCCCACCGGCTCGAGTTCGAACGGTGCGAGTTGCCGGTTCTCAGGCACACCAATCGAGTTAAATTCCGCCTGCGGCGCGTTGGCCAACAGCCCCGACTTCGGATTGAACGCAAGCCCCCCCTGGGCAACAAACGACCAGCCGGGTGCGATGGCTTCGTTAACCTTGAACCCCACCTCCGATTGGCTCAAGGCGTTCTCACCAGGGAAAAACCCGCTCAGCCGGTTCGGCGCATTCGGGCCACCAGCGCCAATCAGATAAGCGCCGCCGGTCGGGTGGTTCGGGTCGAACGGCACGCCATGCGTTTGATAGCTGACGCCCACATCCACGGTGCCGAACAAGGTCACCCCGTACCAGGTCAGCGGGCAGGCGGTGAAGAAGAAGTCGTAAGCGCTGCCGCACGTCGCCGGCGGCGGCGGGATATAAGCCATCGGTGCCGCCTTGGTCGCCATGGAATCCATGTCGGCCAATGCGCTCGTCGCGTAGCTCGCGCCAGCCAGCAGCGTCGCCGCCGCAATGGCGGCCGAAAAACGAAGCCTTTTCATGAAAGCCCCCTGCCCCGAACAGCGGTTTTCACGCTGTATAAATTATAATATAACGCAACGTTGTATTCGCTAGTACACAACGGAGCTTGTCAACAGATCGTCCGCTGCCGGACCAAAGCGGCTGATGTAAGTGACATCGCGGCAACAGTAGTTATCCTGACAAAGTGCCAGATAAAATCGCCCTAAAGGACAGCGGGATGAACCCAGTTTTTATCGCATTTTCAGCACTCTTTTCGGTGGCGCTGGCCGGATCGGCGTTCGCGCAGGAGCCGGCCGGCTGCGACAAGTTCAAGTGGCCGATCGATAAAGAGCGTGCATTGCTGGCCGTCGCGTCGCCGGTGACCGCGGGCGGCGATGTTGCGCAGCCGCTCGGCGGCGGCGTGAAACTTCCGCTCGCTCCGTTCGCGGAGGTGAAACTCCCGATGCCGCCCGGCCGTCAGCCGAAGTCGCCGGATTCCTATGCGGGCTTCGTCCGCTACGCGGCGCTGCCGCGAGCCGCCACCTATCGCGTCACGCTTTCCGAGCCGGCATGGATCGACGTCGTGCAAGATGCGCACGAGGTGAAATCAACGGCGTTCAGCGGTGCGCTCGGCTGTGAAGGCATCCGCAAAAGCGTGAAATTCGACCTGTCCGCCATGCCTTTCGTCATCGAAATCAGCGGCACAGCCGCGCATGAAATCGCCATTGCGGTAACCCCGGACTAACCGGCGCTTACTCCGTCGCGCCGCCTTCCGGCGCCAGCGCGGGCGTGTAGTCGGGCGGCACCTGGAAAAGCTCCGCGCGTTGCGAACCGTAGCTCACGGAGCGCGCCTGCATAATGGTCTGACCATCGATGACAAGGCGCAGCAGCACGCCATCGGGTGTGAGGCAAACCACGTGGACGATGAGATCTTCCCCGGTCCAGGACCAATCGGTGCAATGCAACCCCGCGACGACGACGACGTCGCCGCGCTTGAGCACGGCCCCTGCCTCCGGCGCCGGCGGCCGTCGCGCCACACCCACGAGCTTGCGATAGGAACGGCTCGCCGGCATCAGCAACGTGATCTCGTCTGCGCTGCGGTCGAAAATCGTGGTCGATTTATCGGGGCCGTCGACGCGCTCCAAATGCTCGGCAGCGAGCCAGCGCACCCGCTCGCGGATTTTCGGTTGCTGCGGCCGAGTGACGTCGTAGCTGATATCCACGTCGCGCGTGGGCTGAAGCTGCGGCGTTTCGTCGGCCCAGCTTGGACATCCGACAAGCAGCACCAAAATCACGACCGCAGCCGATGGCAGGCGACACAGATCGCTCATGGGGCGCCTTTCGTCGTTTTGACAAAACCGCTTCCGCGCGCCACGCGTGCGCCCGCATAGTGCCCGGCCGGCGGGTCGGTTTCGCCCCAATACCCATTAACAATAGCGTAATATACGCAAAATCGCGGTGAAACTGCGGCGGTAGCGCCGGTTACAGGATGTCCCGGTTCGTATAAAATTCAGCCCGGCGGCGACGTTGCGGCGATTCCGGACGGTCGCCGTTTTGGCCGGAGATCATCGACGTGTGGATCGTACAAATCGCCCTGCGGCGGCCCTACACGTTTGTTGTATTCGCTTTCCTGATTGCGATCTTCGGCACGCTCGCCGGGTTGCGCACGCCGATCGACATTTTTCCCAATATCAACATACCGGTCGTGAGCGTGGTCTGGACCTACAACGGGCTGTTGCCCAACGACATGTCCAGCCGGGTCATCTATTTCTACGAACGCTATATCACCGCGCAAGTCGCCGACATTGAGCACCTGGAATCGCAATCGCTCAACGGCTACGGCGTGGTCAAGATTTTCTTTCAGAAGGACGTCAACATCGCCGCCGCTCAGGCGCAGGTCACGGCCGCCTCGCAAACGGTACTCAAGCTCCTGCCCCCCGGCATCACGCCGCCTTACGTGCTAAGCTACAACGCATCCAGCGTGCCGATCCTGCAACTTGCGCTATCGAGCAAGAAGCTGCCGCAAATGCAGCTCTTCGACCTCGGGCAGAATTTCATCCGCCCCCAGCTTGCCACGGTCGCCGGTGCCGCTGTGCCGTCGCCCTATGGCGGCAAGGTGCTGCAAGTACAGGTCGATCTCGATCAGCAGGCCATGCAGGCCCACAACGTCTCGGCCGACGACGTGGTCAACACCATCTCGGCGCAGAATCTCATCTTGCCCGCCGGCGACCAGAAAATGGGCAAGTTCGACTGGAACGTCGCGCTCAACGCCAGTCCCGTGCTGCTCGACCGGATCAACGATCTGCCGGTCAAGAAGGTCAACGGCACGATCATCTATATGCACGACGTCGCCTATGTGCATACCGGCTCGCCGCCGCAGACCAATTTAGTGCGCGTCAACGGCTCGCGTGCCGTGCTGATGACCATCCTCAAGGCGGGCGCCGTCTCGACGCTTAACGTTATCGACGGGGTCAAATCGCTGCTGCCAAGAGTTGAACAGAGCCTGCCTTCGAGCTTGAACCTGCACGCCGTCGGCGATCAATCGATCTTCGTTAAGGCCGCCGTCACCGGCGTCGTGCGCGAAGCGGTGCTCGCGGCCGTCCTGGTCGGCGTCATGATTCTGGTCTTCCTCGGCAGCTGGCGTTCGACGGTCGTTATTCTGATCGAGATACCGCTCGCGATCCTGTTCTCGCTGACGCTCCTGTCGTGGCTTGGGCGAGACCATCAATGTCATGACGCTCGGCGGACTTGGCGCTCGCCGTCGGCATCCTGGTCGATGACGGAACCGTGACGATCGAGAACATCAACTACCACCTGGAAAAGGGCAAACCGATCGAAACGGCGATAATGGACGGCGCCCAGCAGATCGTCATTCCCGCGTTCGTGACCTTGCTCTGTCTGTGTATCGTCTTCGTGCCGATGTTCCAGCTCGGCGGCGTCGCCGGCTACCTATTTCGGCCACTGGCCGAAGCGGTGGTCTTTGCGCTCCTCGGCTCGTTCGTGCTGTCGCGCACGCTCGTTCCGACCATGGCCCATTATTTGCTGCACGGTCATGCACTCCGGGCACGAAACTTTGACGCCGCAGCCGACATGCCAATCCGCTCACGCTCTTTCAGCGGGCGTTCGACGACCGTTTCACCCGCGTGCGGGCGCGCTACCGCTCACTGCTGGTGCTCGCGCTCGGTCGGCCGAAAACATTCATCGCCGGCTTCCTTGCTTGCGTGCTGCTGTCCTTCGGCACTGTGGCCGTTCCTGGGCGAGAATTTCTTTCCGACGGTGGATTCCGGCAAATCCTGATGCACGTCCGGGCCCAGGCCGGCACCCGCATCGAGGAAACCGCGCGTCTGTTCGACCTCGTCGAGCAAGCCGTGCGCGAGACGATTCCGCCCGATCAGCTCGCCAACATCGTTGACAATATCGGGCTGCCGTTTTCCGGCATCAACATGGCATACCAGAACACCGGCACCATCGGTCCGGAGGATGGCGACGCGCTGATCACCCTCAACGAGAACCACGCGCCGACCGAACGCTATATCAAGGAGCTGCGCACCATATTGCCGCAGCGATTCCCGGGCACAACGTTCTCGTTCCTGCCGGCCGACATCGTCTCGCAGATTCTCAATTTCGGCCTGCCGGCGCCGATCGACGTGCAAGTGATCGGCAACAACCAGGACGCCAATTACGCCTACGCGACCACTCTTCTCAAGCGCATCCGCACGGTCCCCGGCATTGCCGACGCACGCATTCAGCAGGTCTTCAATTACCCGCAGATCAATGTGGACGTGGACCGCTCGCTGGCCGGCGAAGTCGGGCTCACCCAACGCGACGTCGCCAACAGCCTGTTGGTCACGCTTTCCGGCAGCGGGCAGGTACAGCCGAATTTCTGGCTCAACACCGAGAACGGCGTCTCCTACCCGATCGTCGCGCAGATGCCGCAATACCGCATCGACACCATGTCGGACCTGGTCAACGTGCCGATCACGTCGGCGGAAACGACGGCGCCGCAATATCTGGGCGGCCTCGCCAAGATTACGCCGGGGCCGAGCCCCGGCATCGTCTCGCATTTTAACGTCCAGCCGGTCATCGACATCTACGGTGCGGTCCAGGGCCGCGATCTCGGCGCGGTCGCCGGCGACATCGACAGCATCCTCAAGGAGAACAGCAAAAGCTTGCCGCGCGGCTCTTACGTCGTGTTGCGCGGGCAGGTTCACACCATGACCAACGCCTACAGCCAGCTCTATTTCGGGCTCGCCGGCGCTATCGTGCTCATCTATTTGATCATCGTGGTCAACTTCCAGTCCTGGCTCGATCCGTTCATCATCATTACGGCGCTGCCCGGCGCGCTCGCCGGCATCGTCTGGATGCTGTTCATGACCGGAACGACGCTGTCGGTCCCGGCCCTGACCGGCGCGATCATGTGCATGGGTATCGCGACGGCGAACAGCATTCTGCTCGTGAGCTTTGCGCGGGAAGGAATGGCGGCAGGGCCTCGACGCGGGACGGCGGCGCTTGAGGCGGGCTTCACACGCTTTCGGCCGGTGCTGATGACGGCGCTGGCGATGGTTATCGGCATGCTGCCGATGGCGTTTGCGCTCGGCGAAGGCGGCGAGCAGAACGCGCCGCTCGGCCGCGCGGTCATCGGCGGGCTGTTGGTCGCGACGGTGGCGACGCTGTTCTTCGTTCCGGCCGTGTTCAGCCTGCTGCATCGCGGGCATGGCGCGGCGGACGTGCCCGCAGCATCGCATCCCGAACCGGCCGCCTGAGCAAGACGACCATGGCGTCGGAAGATCACAAGCCCCAACACGAAATACCGCCGCCGCGCAACCTGCGACGGATCGGGCTCATTGCGGCGGCGGCGGCGATCCTGATTGCGGCGCTCGGGATTCTGCAACGGCATAGCCACGAAGCCGAGGTCGCGCAATGGACCAAGCAGCAGGCGGTTCCGATCGTCGCGTTGATCACTCCGGAGAGCGGCGCCGCGGTGCAACATCTCACGCTGCCCGGCACGGTACACGCCTGGTACGAGGCGCCAATCTATGCCCGCGTTCCCGGTTACCTGAAGAATTGGTACTTCGATTACGGCGCGCACGTGAAAAAGGGCGACGTGCTTGCCGAGATCGAAACTCCCGACCTCGATGCACAATTGGCCGCCGTGCAAGGCAAGCTCAATTCGGCGCACGCGGTGGTCAAGATCAGGGAGGCCGAGAAGCAGTTCGCCGAATTCGACCTATCAGCGCTGGCGGGATTCGCCCAAGGGCGTCGTCTCGGAGCAGGAGCAGCAGAGCAAGCAGGCCGATTACAACAGCGCCCTAGCCCGGCTGAACTCTGCGACGGCCGAGGTCGCCGCCGATCAGGGCGAAGTCGATCGCCTGCAAGCAATGGAAAGCTTCAAGAACATCACCACGCCATTCGACGGCGTCGTCACCGCACGCGAAACTGATATCGGCGCGCTCATCAACGTCGGCAGCGGCGGCAGCGGGTCCCGAATTGTTTCGCGTAGCCGACGTCCATGAGATGCGGGTCTACGTGCAGGTGCCGCAGCAATTATCGGCCGGCATCCAAGCCGGACTGGCAGCGGAGCTGCACTTGCCGCAGTATCCGGATAAGACCTTTAAGGCCTCGGTCGCCACCACCTCGAGCGCCATCAATACCAGCGCGCGCACTCTGTTGGTAGACTGCACGCCGACAATCCGAACGGCCAATTGCAACCGGGCGCCTATGCCAAGGTTGATTTCGAGCTGCCGGGCAACCCCAATGTCGTCCGCGTACCCACCAGCGCGCTGATCTTCCGCGAGCATGGGATGGAAGTCGCCATCGTTGGCACGGACAATAAAATTGAGCTCAAACCGGTGACCCTCGGACGCAATCTCGGCACCGAGGTGGAAGTCATCAATGGGCTGGTTCAGAGTGACAAAATCGTCAACAGCCCGCCTTACTCTGCTCGCGAACGGCGACATCGTACGCGTCGCCGGACAGCAATCGGGTACGGTCGGTCAGGTCAGTGACGAGGACGTGGCCGCCCGGAACTCAAACAGCGCTGAGCGGTGGCCGGCAGAGACTAGATACCCTGGCCGCCAGCCTGATTGCCGATGACGTTCACCCGGAAATGCTGCAGCGCGCTGTGTCCGCCCGCTGAATTGATTTCCAGCACGAACGCATCGGCCCCGGTATAGCCGTCGGTGGCACGATAGAATGCGACGAATGCCGGGACCTCGGCGGCGAGGCATTGTTTCAGGTTGGTGGCTTTGAGCGTGCCGCGCCTGACGGTCACTGCCCCATGTTCCGGCGGCACTGCCAGCCGGATCGCCGGCAGCGGTCCTGACGTGCAATTCGGCCTAATATTGACGTAAACGCCGACGCGCACGTCCTTGCCCGGCGTCGCTTTGACCTCGCGTACCGATTGCGCATGCGCGATCACGCCCGACAGGCTTAAGAACGCGATCGCGAGACAATATCGGCTTATCGCCAGCATCCGGTGATCACAGATTGCGCAGGGCCGGCCGCTTCCCGTGGATCAGTCCTAGCACAGGAAGCCAAACTGGAAACCAGCGGAAATCCGGCTTTCACTTTTGCGGGCCATGCACTAGATAGCGGCTTACCGGAGAGGTGGCCGAGTGGCTGAAGGCGGCGGTTTGCTAAACCGTTATACGGTCTAAAGCCGTATCAAGGGTTCGAATCCCTTCCTCTCCGCCACCACGTCTGTAATTTAGCACGTTTGGCAATCGAGCACTGCCCGAAAGAAGCGGCGGCTCTTGCCGCTTTCCTCGCCGCTGATGACGCTAACTGTTGCAACGGCGGTTTCTTCACCGCCGACGGCAGCTTCAGTGCCATGTGACAGCAACATGAAACTTTTTTCCTTCGCCGATTTTCGTCCACGCAATCGACGTAGGTGTTAAATTATGTCCGGTTTCGGGGCTGCCGACCAGCTGCCGATATTGGGCATTGTCGAGGCGATGCGGATCAAACAATTAACAGGGCATGAGGTTCTCGCGGACCTATCCTTGGCAGCGCTGTCCAGCGTCACAACTGTTCTCGGAACTATCGCATTCGCCGGCCTCATTTTTTCCGGCCCGCTGGCAAAGGGTGTGCCGCTGGCCTTTATAACCTTCCTGGCTGGATCCGTGGTGGCAGCTTTAGTGGTCGGCTTGTTAAGCCGATTTTACTGCAATCTCAGCGGCGCACAGGATCAGCCGGCGGCCATTCTAGCGACCTTCGTGGGCACCTTCGCCGGCGCTAGCGCGCTCGATGAGGTGGCGGCCATCTCGACGATGTTCGCGGTCATTGTTCTTTCTACCGTTTCGTTCGGATTGACTTTCCTGCTCCTTGGCGTCCTTAGATTTGGAAAATACACCCAACTTGTTCCCTATCCGGTGATCGGCGGCTTCCTGGCCGGAGTTGGCGTGCTGGTCTTGATCGCCGCGATCCGCTTTCTGTCGGGGGTCGCTCCGACCCTGGAAAACTTGCCCCATCTTTTCTCCTGGCAAACAGCCTTACGCTGGCTGCCGGCGCTGGTCGCCGCCAGCCTTTTGTATTGGGGGGTGAACCGTATTCGGCATGTCTTGTTTCTACCGATCGCGCTAATCGGAATCGTGGCAGCGTTTTACATTGTTACCGGCATGTTGTCCTTGCCACTCGCCTCCCTGCGGGCAAGCGGTCTCGTCTTCGGGGCGTCGCCCGAAGGCGGCGTCTTCGATGCAATCAAATGGCTTTCCTTTACGGAAATTGATTGGAGTGTTGTCCTCGGCGGGCTGGGAAAAGTCGGCGGCCTGGTTCTGGTTTGCACGATCGGCGCGTCGCTCGCGACCACAGCCCTGGAAATCGGTGCTGACACGGAGCTTGAGCCAAATCACGAATTCCGGGTGCATGGTCTGGCTAATCTGGCGGCTGCTGTGGTCTGCGGCCTGCCGGCTTTCACCCTGACCGGGCCCTCGTTGTCCTATCTTCGCCTCGGCGCGTCGAGCCGCTTGATGCCGGTCGTGCGTCCTTTTTTTGCTCTGGCGGTCGGGTTGGCGGGTCTTAGTCTCCTGGGTTTTGTGCCCAAGGTCATGGTGGGCACACTCCTTATCATGTTCGCTTTCGGTCTGATGCACGAGTGGCTAGTCCGTGCCCGTCATCGCCTCGGCCGTAGCGACTATATCCTTATCGTAATAATCACAGCGATCATCGCGGTGTTTGGATTTCTGCCGGGGATCGCGGCCGGCATTCTCATCGCCGTTCTCGACTTCCAGGTCAAATACAGCAGATTGAATGTGATAAAAACCGAACTTTCGGGGCGCGATTTTCGCAGCGACGTGGAACGCTCCCCCCGCGCCGACGAGATTTTGCGTGATGTCGGGGAGCGGGTAGTCACTTTCGAAATCCAGGGATTTATTTTCTTCGGGACGGCGATCGGACTTCTGGAGCATATCCGCAAGCGCATCGGCGTGAGCGCGCAAAAAATCGAATATATGATTTTAGGGTTTGCGAATGTTGACGGGTTGGACGCCGCGGCGCACTTCGCACTACGGAAATTGAATACTTTTGCAAGAACGCAGGAGATTTGTTTGCTTTTCTCGGGCCTGAGCAGCGACGCCACCAAAGATTTGCGGGCCGCGAACATCCTCGACACGGAACTGTCCTTCTCCTTCGCGACGACGGCGATGGCTGTCGAATGGGTCGAAGACCGCCTGCTCAAGCAGTCTGGCGCCCACGATGACCCGATCAGCGCTGAGGATGCCTTGGTTTCCGTCATTGGGGAACGGGACAAGGCGATGGCCTTGTTACCCTATTTCACCATCCGTGACATACGGGCAGGCGACACGGTGTTCCGCCAAGGCGACGATGACTACGATACCATCTTGCTGGTGCGCGGCACTCTTTCGGCGCATCTCGACCTCGGCCGCGGACAATCTATTCGTTTGCGGAAATTTTTGCCCGGCACCCTAACGGGGGAAATGGCTTTTTATACCGACAGAAAGCGTTCGGCCTCGCTGATGGCGGATACGGATGCGACCATCGGCGTTATCAGCGGCGCATCCCTTCTTTGCCTGAACCGGGATCAGCCCGCCGTCGCTGCCGAGTTTCACCAGATGGCGGCGCGACTGATGGCGCATCGCATCATATCGATGAACGCGATGCTGCGGATCCTCCTCCCCGACCTTCCCAACCGGACACAGCGCGCCGCACCGGCGAGGTGATCGGTCGCGTAACGTCAGGCCGCGATCGCCGGCGCAGCCGCGGGAACCGTTGTCGCCGAACTGCCCTTGAGCCAATCCCGCGCCGCGCGCTGCGCGACGGCAATCTCGCCGTCGGACATCTGATCGGCAATTTCGCGCCGTGCCCGGATCGCTTCGAGGTTGCCTTTCATCGCCGCGAGATTGAACCATTTGTGCGCGGAGATCAGATCGACCGGGACATCGCGCCCAACCGAATACATCAAGCCGAGTTCAAACAACATGTCGCCGGCGGCGGGGCCTTCGCCGAGCGGCGCCGCGCGGGCATCGAGGATTTCAAAACGCGCCATACCACACTCCTGTCTTTCGCCTTGTCGCCTGTCTTTTTTCGTCTGTGCGCCGGAATCATTTTCCGGCGGATATGGCGATAATCGTCAGAACATTTGAATGGTGGTTTAAGTAATGCGATAAATCAAAACTGAACTCTGAGGGCCGCGTTCCCGCGCGGACGGAAACGCCGCGTTAAGCAACGCCCGCTCCACGGACGGCCCGAAAGCCCATACCGGCAGTCACTTTGCAACGCTGGCGCTGCAAGCTATCCTTCGGTTCTTGCGGTTCCGAATGTCTCGGGGGAGGCCATGGGTATTTTTCGCTTAACGACTGCCGTTATTGTGTCCGCGATCGCGGTTGCGCTCGTTCTGGCGGGACCTGCCCGCGCGGCTGATCCGCTCGGTACCTGGTTCAACGGTGACAAGAAGGGCAAGATCCGCATCGTCAATTGCGGCGGCGCGATCTGCGGGACGCTGGTTTGGCTTGCCGAGCCGAACGATCCCGAGACCCACAAGCCGAAGACCGACGTCCACAACAGCAACGCGAGCCTGCAAAGCCGCCCGCTGCTTGGCATCCCGATCGTACTCAACATGAAGCCCGCCGGCGGCGACAAATGGGAAGGCCAAGTCTACAACGCCGAGGATGGCGGAACGTATACCGGCTCGTTCACCATGAGCGGCTCCAACACCGCCGAGCTCAAGGGCTGTGTAATGGGCGGGCTGATCTGCAAAAGCCAGACCTGGACCCGGACGAACTGACCCGCCCGCTCTGCAAGGACGATCAGTCTAGGTCGCCCGCTGCCCGAACAGGACCGCGCGCACTTTCGGATCGTGGATGTCGACCGCCGCGGCCGCGTCGATGCGGATGGCAAACGCGCGCTTGACCGCCGGCCGCGCCCGGATGGTTTCGAACCAGCGCTTGAGATCGGGAAATTGCCCGAGGTCTTGCCCCATCCGCTCCGCCAGCCGGACCCAGCCGACGCACGCCATGTCGGCGATTGAGTAGCGGCCAGAGAGGAAATCGCGACCCGCCAGTCGCTTGTTCATCACTCCGAACAGACGGTTGACCTCGTTGGTGTAGCGGTCGATCGCATACGATAGCTGCTCCGGAGCATACCGGCGGAAGTGATTAGCCTGGCCGGCCATTGGGCCGAGCCCGCCCATCTGCCAAAACAGCCACTCCTCGACGGCGACCCGCGCGCGCTCCTCCCGGGGATAAAACTTGCCGGTCTTACGGCCGAGATATTGCAGGATGGCGCCGAACTCGAAGACGGAAATCGGCCGAGCGCCCGGACCGACGGGATCGACAATCGCCGGAATGCGATTGTTCGGCGAGATCGCCAAAAATTCTCGTGCGAATTGCTCGCCTTTGGAAATGTCGACCGGGCGCACCGCATAAGGCAGCGCACATTCCTCCAGCATGATCGAGATCTTCCAGCCGTTCGGCGTCGGCCAGTAGTAAAGCTCGATCGGCGCGGACCGGCGGGGGCGTTTTGCTTTCGTGGCCTTGCGTGCGCGTGCCATGCTCGCCACACAAAAGCGGCGTCGCAGAGTTGCTACGACGCCGTTCAAGTCGTTGGGAGGAAACTCCGACGCAAAAGGGCGTCGGCGAGAGCGTGAGACTTAAAGCCGCTGGCAATTCGCCAAAGGTCCGGACTGGCTGTCCATTTCTTCACGTTCGCCTGCAAGGCAAACGACCGCGACGTCCAAAAGCCCCCGTCTCGCCGACGCCCTCTAAGTTCACCTGAGCCGGCGCGTCTACGCCAATCACCGATCGACGTGGACCGCAGCCGGCCCGTGTGACGCGATCTTCAACTAAAAGCGAAGTCAAAGATCAGGTAGCGGCGTCCTACTTCTTCTTCCGGCGTTTTGCCTTTTTCTTTGTCTTCGCTTTCGCTTTTCTCTTCTTCGCCATTGCTGCCCTCCTAGCTTGAGTGGATGGCGATCATCGATGCAGTGCGGTCGCGAATCGACCAGCACTGACACCCGATTACTACAGCAGGAGAAAAATAACAGTAACTCGGCTTAATTTTGTGTGTAAGTGCCGCGCCCCGCGCGCCACGCCTTACGTGCGAACGCGCGCGATAAAATGCGCACCGAAAAATTTTTCCATCAGCGCGACCGCGCGCGAAAAAATCGCGACTACGCAGAAATGCCGACGAATAGCGGCTTTTCGCCGCCTCGCGCGAAACCAATTTTGTTGCGCGAGCAAACACCATACGCGCGCGTCGCGCGCGCTTTCGTGCACGCGACAAGGCCGACTGCACGCAATTCACCGGTCGAAAAATATTTTGCACCGGAGGCCTGCGCGGACCCGCTAACCGGCATTTTCGGACGCAAAATGCCCAAATCGGGCGCTACTGATTCGCACCGGTCGGGCTGCCGCACACGCGCGAGTCACCGCGCGGCGTCATCGCGCGCAAAATTGTCACCACGATTTCGGTTTGCATGCGCGTGCACGCGACGCGATCAGAGACCGAGACGTTTTTTCAGAAGATCGTTGACCGCTTGCGGGTTCGCTTTGCCGCCCGACGCCTTCATCACTTGGCCGACGAACCATCCGATCGCCTTCGGATTGGTCCTGGCGTCACCCACCTTGTCCGGATTGGCGGCGACGATGCCGTCGACCAGCTTCTCCAGCGCGAAAACGTCGGTCACTTGCTTCAACCCGCGCGCTTCGACGATGGCGTGTGGGTCGCCGCCCTCGTTCCAGACGATTTCGAACACGTCCTTGGCGATTTTTCCCGAGATGGTTCCGTCGGCGAGCAGGTCGAGGATGGCGCCAAGCTGCGCCGCGCTGACCGGCGAGGCGGAAATTTCTTTGCCTTCCTTGTTAAGCCGACCGAACAATTCGTTGATCACCCAGTTCGCGGCCGACTTCGCGTCGCGGCCATTGGCGACAGTCTCGAAGAACTCCGCGGTTTCGCGTTCGGCCACCAAGACGCCGGCGTCGTACGCGGAAAGTCCGTGCTCGCGCACAAAGCGCGCCTTTTTATTATCCGGTAGTTCCGGCAGGGTGGCCTGCAAATTGGCGACAAGCGACGGCGAAAGCTCCAACGGCAGCAGGTCCGGATCGGGAAAATAACGGTAATCGTGCGCCTCTTCCTTGCCGCGCATCGAGCGGGTCTCGCCCCTGTGCGGGTCGAACAAACGTGTCTCCTGCTCGATCTTGCCGCCGTCCTCGATCACGCCGACCTGCCGCCACATTTCGTGTTCAATCGCCTGGCCGATGAAGCGGATCGAGTTGAGGTTTTTGATCTCGCAGCGCGTGCCGAGCGGTGCGCCGGGCTTGCGTACCGAGACATTCACGTCGGCTCGCAGATTGCCCTTCTCCATGTCGCCATCGCAGGTGCCGAGGTACCGGAGGATGGTGCGCAGCTTGCCGACGAACGCCTTCGCCTCTTCCGCCGAGCGCAGATCGGGCTTGCTCACGATTTCCATCAGCGCCACGCCGGAGCGATTGAGATCGACCAGCGACATGGTGGCGTGCTGGTCGTGCAGCAATTTGCCGGCGTCCTGCTCAAGATGGAGCCGTTCGATGCCGACGCGGACCGTGGTACCGTCCGCCATGTCGACTGTAACTTCACCCACGCCGACGATTGGCGATTTGTATTGGCTGATTTGATAGCCCTGCGGCAGATCCGGATAAAAATAGTTCTTCCGGTCGAACACCGATTTGAGATTGATCTTCGCGTTCAGACCAAGCCCGGTGCGCACCGCCTGGCGTACGCATTCCTTATTGATCACTGGCAACATGCCGGGCATGGCGGCATCAACCAGCGAGACATGCGAATTCGGCTCGCCGCCAAATTCAGTCGAAGCGCCGGAGAACAATTTGGCTTTGGAGGTCACCTGGGCATGCACTTCCATGCCGATGACCACCTCCCAGTCGCCGGTCGCGCCCTTGATCAGTTTCGATTTTCTTTTCGCCGCCGTTCCCGTCACTTCGCCTCGCGCCAGATGCCGAGCGCTTCCTGCGCTGGCCGGTCGGAAATCGAGAATAGAACCGATTGCTCCGCCGCGGTGTGGAAATACGGCTTCCACGACGGCACGACGAAGACGTCGTGCGGCCCCCAGTCGAGCGCTTTGCCGTCGACGGTGGTGGTGCCGTACCCTTCTGCGCAGGCGAAAACGGTGCCGTCAGTCGAGCGATAAGGTTCGCCGCGGAAGCCCTTCGGCAGCATGGCGAGGTTGGCGCCCATGGTCGGCAGCACCGGACCGCCGGTGATCGGATTGGCGTAGCGCACGCGCGCGCCGTGGCGTTTGTCGATATCGCCCGCCTTGAGCATGCGTTCGATGATCGGGCGCGTGCGGACATAGGTATAATTGATGATCGGAGTGCGATTGAGCGCCGGCGTGCCGTCCGGCAGCACGCCCGAGCCGTAGAAGCTCAACGAGTCGCCGTCCTGCCGTGTCGTCGTCTG
Organism: uncultured Alphaproteobacteria bacterium; assembly: GCA_963845775.1. Taxonomy (GTDB): domain Bacteria; phylum Pseudomonadota; class Alphaproteobacteria; order Rhizobiales; family Xanthobacteraceae; genus BOG-931. The sequence continues at coordinate 512,045 of CAWJTE010000007.1, read as the reverse complement.
CGTCGGGCTGTCGAAATCCTCGCCGAACGACGTCTCGAAGAAATTGACCGCCGGCGCATCGAGCACGTCGAGCCACAGCATCGGCTTGTTCGAGGGATTGCCGTGATCGTGTGGCGCCCAGCCGGCGGTGATGACGAAATCCCCCGGCGCCATGAAGGCCTTTTCGCCCTCGACGGCGGTGTAAGCGCCTTCACCGTCAAGCACGAAGCGGATGGCGGATGAAACGTGACGGTGCGCGGGTGCGATTTCGCCGGGCATGAGCATCTGAATGCCGGCGAATAATGTGTTGGTAACGCGAAATTCGCCGCCCAAACCGGGATTTTGCAGGATCAGCACACGCCGCTTGGCCTCCTCGGCGGTAATCAGGCTACCCGCTTCGAGAACCAGCGACTTCACGTCGTCGAAGTGCCAGACCGCGGGCGCGCAGCGCGTCACCGGTTCGTCAGGCACCAGTTCGCCCATCACCTTCCAGAGCGGCGACATCGAATGCTTGGCGATGCGCGCGTAGTAGGCATCTCGCATCGCGTCGATATTGTGCTTGCTGTCGGGCTGGCCGTTGCCCGTCTTGTTCGTGGCGGCGACCGCCATGGCGTCCTCCAGGAGCGTGAAACCGAGTTTCTGAACACGAATATAGCCGCCTGCCCCGGCGGCGGAAATAGCGCCGCACCGCAGGCGCCGCGGGACTGTCATGTCGGCAGACTGGGTCAGGTGTTGGAATTGCCGCCGTCGACCAAAACGTTTTGCCCGGTCATGAAGTCGCTGTCGGCGCTGGCGAGGAAAACCAACGCGCCGAGCAGGTCTTGTGGATGCTCATCGCGCTTGAGCGAGCGCGATGCCACCACACGATTGCGCGCAGTGGCAACGTGACCCGGATTCTCCTCCATTAGCGTGTCGCTCATGGTCAAACCAGGCGACAGGGTGTTGACGCGGATACCGTGCTCACCGAGCTCCAACGCCATCGCGCGCGTCATCGCTATGATCCCGCCTTTGGACGTGACGTAGTGCAGCATCCAGGGGATGCCGTTAAAAATGCTGCCCGAGCCGATATTGATGACCTTGCCGTAGCCTTGCGCGCTCATGTGCGGGGCGACATGCTTCACCATCAGGAATGGGCCGCGCAAATTGACCGCCATAACGCGGTCCCACAGCGCCGCGTCGATCTCGGTGCACTTGGTTTCCTTCAGCGGTGCGAACAGCGCGGCATTGTTGATCAGAACGTCGATCTTGCCAAAGCGCTGCATGGTCTGCGCGACCAGCGCCTTGACCGCGCCTTCGTCGCTGACGTCGGCTACCGCACTGGCGACCGAATTGGCGCCATGACTGCGTGCGATCTCGTCCGCCACGTCTTTGCCGTCGGCAATATCGGCGATCATCAGGCGTGCGCCCTCGGCGGCAAGCGCCTGCGCATAATGCCGGCCGATGCCCTTGGCTCCGCCGGTCACAATGGCGACGCGATTATCCAGTCGTCCCATAATTGATCTCTCCCCGGTTGCGCGCCCGTTCAGCTCTTGATGGTGTGCTGCTCAATGAATTTGGCGAACGCTTCGAGCTGCTGCTTGATGAAGCCCACGGTCTGCTGGTCGGTGATCTGCGCGGTCTTTGCGTCGATCCGGGTCGGGGCATTGCCGATGAAGATTTCCGGCTTGATCAGCGTCGGGGCGTTGAGAAACAGCATTGCACGCCGGAGATCATACTGCATGCGCCCGCCACCGAGCCCGCCACCGGTCGCCGACTGGATCGCGACCGGCTTGCCGGCGAACGGCTGATCCTTCACCCGCGACACCCAGTCAATCGCATTCTTTAATCCCCCGGGGATGGAAAAATTATACTCCGGCGTGTTGAACATCACGCCGTCGGCGGTGCGAATGGCGTCGGCGAGCCTTTGCACGTCCGGCGGTATGCCGCGCGATTCCTGGTCGTCGAAATTATAGATGGAAAAACTAGCGAAGGATGGCGCCTCGGTGAATTTCATGCCCTCCGGCGCAAGACCGGGCAACGCATTCATCACCATCCGGTTATACGAGCCCTTGCGCAGGCTGCCGCAAATGCAAAGGACATTGATCGTTTTGTCGGCCATGGCGTTACCTCTTCATCCCTAGTGGACAAGCCCCGGTCGGCGTTGTCAGCTGCTCGGCGAATCCAACAGAGCCGGCGCCACGATCTCCTTCCAGCTCTTCGGCGGAGCTTTCAAGCCGCCGTGCCGGCCCATGAAATCGGCAAATGTTTGTACGCCCTGGATCGGGCTGCCGAACTCGTCCTTGATATCGCCGATGATCGCGGCGACCGCAGTAACGTCAAGCGTCTTCGACGGTTCGCGGACGAGAAAGATTTCAGCGGCGTGGCGCGGATCGTCGTGGATCAGGTGGGCGGCCTCATCCACTGCCTTTCCGATCGCTTCGACGACGCCCGGATGCGCCGTAACGTAGGCTTTCGACGCTGCGAGGATCAGGAACGAAGCCTTGCCGCCGATCACGTCGGCCCCGCTCAAGACTTTGTGGATGCGCCCGTCGGCGAGCGCGATCTCGGTGTAGGGCGCGGAGGAGAAATAGCCGACCAGCGAGCCGCCTTCGCCCATCAGCGCGCTGGCGGCTTGCGGATGCGGCAGCACGACGATCTGGCTACGCAACTTGTCGTATTTGCCGAACAATTTCTCCGACTGCATCTGCAGGAAATAAAGCTGCGGCGAGGTGGCGGCGGGAATAGCGATGCGATCGTCTTTGCCGAAATCGGCAAGCGTCCGCACATTCGCCCGGTTGGTCAAAAGCACCGGAGATAACGTCGTCATACCGGATACTGCCAAAAGCTGCCGCGGCGAGCCGCTGGTTTTCTCCCAATCCGACAACAACGGCGCGACGCCGAACGGAGCGATGTCGATTGCGCCCGCAGCGAGCGCCTCCTGCAACGGACCAGCGCCGGCGAATCGCGGAAAGGTCGCTTTCAGGTCGAGATGCGCCTGCTTGCCGTATTTTTCGATCAGGTCGAGATCGTCGCAGATGTAGGCGGGCAAGAACGCTAGTCCGGAGCCGATGCCGATCCGCACCGGCTCCTGCGCCGCAGCCGGCCCCGACAGCACCCACAGCGCCGCCAGAACGCCAAACCAGCTTTGCGGCCGCAGCATCGCTGCCTCCGTCAGGCGGCCTTCTCGTCGGCGATCGGATTGCGCAAGACGCCGATCCCTTGAATCTCGACTTCGCAAACGTCGCCGTTCTTCATCCAGACCGGCGGCTTGCGCGCGAAGCCGACCCCGGACGGCGTGCCGGTAAAGATGATGTCACCAGGCTCGAGCGTCATGCCCTGGGTGACGTACACAAGCATTTCAATCACCGGGAACATCATGTTGTCGGTGTTGTCCGACTGCATGACCTGGCCGTTCAGCCGGGTCTCGATCTTCAATCCCTTGCCAGCTGCGGGAAGTTCGTCGGCGGACACGAACCACGGCCCGAAGCCGCCGGTATTATCGAAATTCTTGCCCATGTCCCATTGCGTGGTCTTGCGCTGGAATTCCCGCACCGAGCCTTCGTTGCCGCAGGAGTAACCGGCAACGCAGGACAGCGCATTGGCCGCGGTCAAATGCTTGGCGCGCCTGCCGATGACGAGGATCATCTCGGCCTCGTAATCCAGCGTCTCGGTCACCAGCGGGCGTACAATCGGCGCTCCGTGCGGCACCAGCGAGGTTCGGCCACGCATGAATATGGTGGGAAACTTCGGAATATTGTCGCGCTGGGCGCCTTCCTTGACGTGTTCGAGGTAATTCAAGCCGAGGCAGATGATCTTCCCCGGTCGCGCGATTGGCAGGTGATAGGTGATGCCGAAAAGCGGCTTTCGCGCGCTCGCCGGCGCGCACTTGGCAAGATCGGCAAGCGGCTTGAGATCGCCGTTGCTGCTTTTGAGCACCTCGCCAAGATCAGCCGGCACCGTGCTGTGGGCGTCTTGCAGATCGACAATTTGATCGCCTTCGACAACGCCGAGCCGTGCACCATCCTGTCCCTCAAACGCAACGATTTTCATGACTGCCTTCCTTGACTGGCCTTCTTGTTACCGGGCCGGGACTATAATCGGGGGCGGCATGTCATTCCACGGCTGTTAAGCGCAATGGTGATCCGCGCAGACGGCTGCTCCGTAGAACAAACCACCAACCGCAAAAGGCATCGCATGCAATATATCGTCATGTACATCGCGGCATTGGTTGTGTTCGTCGCTATCGATGCGTCTTGGCTGAGCTTGATGGGCAACGCGATGTATCGTCCGGTGCTGGGCGACATTCTGTTGCCAACCCTTCGCGTGCCCCCGGCCATTGTCTTCTACGCGATATTTCCGATCGGTATCGTTGCCTTTGCGGCGATCCCGGCGGTGCGGGCCGGCGCGGTTGGCCCTGCTTTGCTGTGGGGCCTACTTTTTGGCGCTATTGCCTATGCTACTTACGATCTGACCAATTACGCGACGCTGCGAAACTGGACGTTGCAGCTCACGCTGGTCGATATCGTCTACGGTGCGCTCGCGAGCGCGATTGCTGCCGCCGCGGCGACACTCGTCGGACGGTTGCTGCCGGCTGCGGCCGGATAAATCAACGAACCGGGCGGAGCCGATAGTGGCTGACGCCCCACTCTGTTCCGCCACCATGGCCGAATAGACCGCTGGTGGCATGCAGAAACAGCCGCCAGCGGCGGCGCCAGAGGTCGGCGTCCTTGCCATAGACATTCTGCAGCACCCGATCGATCTGCGGCGCGTTGCGATCGAAGTTGTCCAACCATTGCTCGGCCGTGCGGCGATAGTGATTGCCGTTCCACCACCACTCATCCTCGATCGTAACGAGATCGTCGAACTGCCGCATCAGGCCGCGGCTCGGCATGATGCCGCCGGTGAAGAAATACCGTGCAATCCAGTCTGCCGGATCGCCAGCGTCGAATTGATAAGGCGCGCGGGCGTGAGCGAAGATATGAACGAAGAGCGTGCCTTGCGGCGCCAGCCAGGACGAAGTCCGGCGCACCAGTTCGCGCCAGTTCGACATATGTTCGAACATCTCGACTGATACCACGCGATCGAACTGCCCGGCCGGTGCGAATGCATTGATGTCGGCGGTCACGACGGTCAGGTTTCGCAGACCGTCCTTTTGCGCCTTGCCGGTGATGAACGCACGCTGCGACTGCGAATTGGACACCGCAACAATGCGTGCGCGCGGATACTTTCGCGCCATCCACAACGACAGCGATCCCCAGCCGCAGCCAAGCTCAAGGATGCGCTGGCCATCGGCGAGCGCTGCATGCTCCGCGGTTTGGGCGAGCGCGCACTCTTCGGCATCAGCGAGCGAGGTGTCCGGCTCCGGGTAGTAACAGCAGGAATATTTGCGCTGCGGGCCAAGCATCGATCCGAAGAATTCCGCCGGTAGTTCGTAATGCTGGTCGTTGGCTTCGCGGGTATTGATCGCGATCGGAAAATCGGCCATGCGGCGCGCAAAATCCTGCTCGCCGGCGGCGTCTTCGCCGCGCAGCCGGTGCTTGGTGCGCCCGACCAATAGCTTGACGGCGGCACGCAACACCCCATCCGGCAACGCCAGACGTTCACCGGCGCTGATCGCCGCCGCGGCGATGTTCATGGCTGCACCGCCTCCGCCAACGGGCGTGGTGGCCAGGGGAAAAAGGCGTTGGTGCGGGCCGCGTAGTCGCGAAATTTGGCGCCGCGGGTATTCAGCATGTGGCGTTCGAGCGGCGGTATGCCAGAGACGTAGACCAGCAGCCAGTACATGCCGGCCGGCGCCAACAAGGCGAGCCATCCCCACCCATAGTGACCGGCTGGATCGATGGCGATCAACGGATATCCAAGCCATCCGAACCACTGGAAGAAATAATTCGGATGCCGCGACCAGCTCCACAATCCAACATCACAAATCGAGCCACGCTCCGACGACATTCGCCGAAACCTTCGCAACTGCGCGTCGGCGAGCGCCTCGCCGACAATCGCGACGGCAAACACGGCGATTGCGAGGCAGTCCTGCGGCCGAAGCGCGGGCGCCGGATTGTGAGCGGCGAGGAAAATTGCAAGCGCGAATGGAATGCTCACCAGCGCCTGCTTTTGCACCAACAGCCACATCTGCCAGGAAGCTTGCGCACCATAGTTCTTGCGCAATTCCGCATAACGTGGGTCGTCGGCGATGCCAGCCGTGCGTTGGGCGATATGAACGCCAAGCCGCAGCGCCCACGCAGTTACGGCAACCGCCGCCAGGATACGGCGCGGCGCCGCGCCGGGCATATCGGTTGCCAGCGGAAAAAGTGCTGCAGCGACACCGACGATGCCGAGGCCGAAGGTCCACACCGTATCGATCCAGCCGGAATTGCCGCTGCGCTGTTCGATCACCCAGCCGAGCGACATGACGGCCGATAAAGCGACGGCAATGGCGACGAGCGCGACGGAGAATTGAAGCACGGTCACGGTCATGGCGCGGGCACCGCGGAAAGAACGGAGACCCGTTGCTCATTGCCGGCGCGGACGATGAAGGCGTCCAGATCGTACATCGCCGGAAAAAATTTCCACAGCAACGGCGCATAACCGATGAGGACGGTCATGTGACCAAAGCGCCGGTAGACGACTGCGGTCGCGTCATTGTCTCCCGACCGCAGCCGGTCGGCGAGCCGCGTCGCATTGCCCGGATCGACGACGTCATCTGCGCCGCCCGCCACCAGCAGTGCGGGCGGTTTGCGCCCATCGGCGAACGTAATCGGCTGCGTGGCGGCATGACTGGCGCCACCAAAGATGTCCACCAGGTCCCGGCCCTTAAGCGGAAGAAAATCGTAAGGGCCCGACACCCCAATCAGGCCGGTGATATCGCGGCCAGCGTCGAGACCGAGGCCGTTTAGCCATTGCGGGTCGAGCGCAAGCATGGCGGCGATGTACGCGCCGGCCGAGTGTCCCATCACGAACAGCCGGTGCGGATCGCCGCCGAACTTGGCGATATTGTCACGCGTCCAACGCACGGCCATGGCGCCATCTTCGACGAAAGCCGGAAATTTGACGTCCGGATAGAGCCGATAGTCGGGTATCACGACGACGTAGCCGCGTGAGGTGAGCGCGCTGGCAAAAATACGATACAAGCCTTTGGCGCCGCTTGACCATCGTCCGCCGTAGAAGAATGCGACGACTGGCGCGCCGGCGGCTGCGCGCGGTTGATAGACGTCAAGCTTGTGACGCGCGCCGTCGGCGTAGGGAATGTCGCTGAACTTCACGCATTGCTCCAGTTCGACAAAGGCCGTGACGAGCGGCGCCGCAACCGTCGTTGCGGCTAGCAGAACGATTAGTGCGCCGATGCCGCGTATTCAGCGGCCCGTGGCAGACGAAGGTGGCAACGCCTCGGCGCTTGAATGACCAAGATCATCGCAATTGCTCAAATCCGCACGAACGGCTGCATTAGGCGTCCGATCCAGCTCTTCAGCTGGATTTGGCCTTGCAGCGCCACCAGGCAAATACATTCTTCACCCTCCTCGACCACTGGCCGGTGCTCGACGGTTTCGTCAGCCTCGTCGAAATCGCCGGCCCCGTAGCGGCCGAGTTCATGGCGAAAAGCTCCTTGCAGCACGCAGGTCCACTCGAGTCCGGCATGGGCATGATGCGGAATCCAAATTCCGGGCGCCGCCTTGAGCATGAACACACGCGTGCCCTGCTCCGCCGACACGCCAACCGAACGCCAGCGCAAGCCGCCGCCGATCCGCCGCCAGGCGCCAAGCGGATAGGCCGAGAACGGATAACGTTCCTGCATTACGGCGCTGTCGTCGCCGGGCAGTTGTATCGGCGCGTTGGCCGAAATCTCGCGCAGCCCATGTTCAAGCGCATCGGCCGCCATCGGCACAGGCCGGGTGTCTTGCAGCACAACGCCGCGCGCATGCTCAAACCCTCGCACCGCGCTTCGGCATGCCGGGCAAGTGACCAGGTGCGTCGAGACGACCAGCGCGGGTCCCTCATCAAGCGTGCCGGCCGCGAACGCGGCCAATGTCATGTCGGAGGGATGATGGGTGATCGTCATGACTGATCTTCCAGGCGCTCGCGCAGCTTTTCCATCGCCAACCGCAATCGCGATTTAACGGTTCCCAACGGGATTCCGAGGATGCGGGCGATGTCGCCGTGCGCTTTATCTTCAAAAAAAGACAATTGAACGACCGCCATTTGCTCGCTCGGCAACGCCTGCATTGCCGCTCGGACCGTCTCGTCGCGCTGGGCTCCGGCCACCTCATCGTCGGGCTGAGCGGGCGCGTCTTTCTCCACCACCTCATAGCTCGTAGCCGCGCTGACCGTGCGCTCATGACGCAACCAGTCGACCCGCAGATTTCGTGCGATGGTGTAGATCCAGGTGGAGGCGCGCGCACGCGAAGCGTCAAACAGTGCCGCCTTGCGCCAGACCAGCAGCATGGTCTCCTGCGCGATTTCTTCGGCGACTTCGGCGGCGCTGCCGGTACGCATCAAAAATCCCTTGATGCGCGGCGCGTAAAAATCGAACAAGGATGCGAATGCCGCGCGATCGCACTCCGTCGCAATCGCTGCGATCCATGTCGCCGGCTCGGTGTGCTTGCGGTTCGACGCCATATACATCTCGGGCCGTCGCTCGAGGCTCGCTGCGCGGCGGCGAATACCCCTCAAAAGACCGACGCCGACCAATAAACGCGGCAGTGGCGGCGGCCCCGCGACACTTACAATTGTTTCCATAGCACCGCTTACGGAAACCGGAATAGTTTGGATCAGGGGTTTGCCGAACGTCGCCGATGATCCAAGCAGCGGCCGCAACCGTACGAACTTGCGGAACAGCCGGCGGAACCAACGATTCCGCGCTCAAAAGGCCCCGCAGTGCGCAACGAACCGAGGACTATTCGCAACATCGCGGTTATCGGCACCGGTATATCGGGCATGGCGGCGGCGTGGCTTTTGAGCCAGGCGCACGACGTCACGGTGTACGAGCGTGCCGAGCGGATCGGCGGCCATTCGAATACCGTCGACGTACCGCACGGAAGCCGCGCCGTGCCGGTCGATACCGGCTTTATCGTCTACAACGAGACCGCTTATCCGAATCTCACGGCTTTGTTCGCGCATCTCGGCGTGCCGACCGAGCCCTCGGACATGTCCTTCGCGGTATCTCTCGACGGCGGCGGCCTCGAATATTCCGGCTCTGGATTCGCCGGATTGTTTGCGCAAAAAAGCAACCTCTTCCGTCCACGCTTCTGGTCGATGCTCACCGACATCCGCCAATTCTATCGTGAAGCTCCCACCGACGTGACGTTGCTCGACGAGCTGCACACGACTCTCGGCGACTACCTTCACACACGCAGCTATAGCCCGGCGTTTCGCGACGATCATCTCCTGCCGATGGCCGGCGCGATTTGGTCAGCGCCGCCGCAGGCCATGCTTGCCTATCCCGCCGCTTCATTTATCCGTTTTCACGACAACCACGGACTTTTACAGGTCGCCAACCGTCCGCAATGGCGTACCGTCACTGGCGGCAGTCGTGCGTATGTGGAGCGGCTGACCGAGATGTATCTTGACAGGATCGAACTCGGCATCGCCGCCAAACGTGTGCAGCGGAGCGAGGGCGGGGTTGCGGTGACGGACGCGGGTGGACGGACGCAATGGTTCGACCATGTCGTGATCGCCGCGCATGCCGACGAAGCGCTGGCCATGCTGGACGATCCAAGCCCCGCGGAGCGCGAGTTACTTGGAGGCTTCGCTTACAGCAAGAACGCGGCGGTGCTGCACAGCGACCCCTCGCTCATGCCAAAACGCCGCGCGGTGTGGTCAAGCTGGAATTATATCGGGCCGGACGCGGCGGAGCGGGCGACGAACGGCTGTACCGTGACTTATTGGATGAACCGACTGCAAAACATCGCCTCGCCGGCGCAATTGTTTATGACGCTCAATCCGCACCGCGAACCCGCCCCCGGCACTGTTCTCGCCAACGAATTTTACGATCATCCGTTGTTCGACGCTGTCGCCATGCGCGCGCAACGCCGGCTTTGGTCCCTACAAGGCGAGCGCAACACTTGGTTTTGCGGTTCCTATTTCGGCGCGGGGTTTCACGAGGACGGACTGCAAGCCGGACTGGCTGTCGCCGAAGCGCTCGGCCGGGTGCGCCGGCCATGGTCGGTGCCGAACGAGTCCGGTCGTATTTTCATTAACCCGAGGCCTTCCATGCCGGCGCGGCGGGAGCTGGCGGCATGATGCCGAGCTCATCCCTTTATGTCGGCTCGGTGATGCATCGGCGGTTGCGGCCTAAGCGCCATTATCTGCGCCATGCCGCGTTCTGGCTTCTCCTCGACCTCGACGAGATCGCGGCCTTGCAAGCGCATCTGAAGCTTTTTTCGCGCCGCCAATTCAATGCGGTAAGCTTTTACGATACCGACCACGGCGACACGAGCGACGAACCGCTGCGGGCGCAAGTCGATCGCCACCTTGCCGCCGCTGGTATCGAGCTCAACGGCGGCCGCGTGTTGCTTTTGTGCATGCCGCGCATCTTCGGCTACGTGTTCAATCCGCTGAGCATCTACTTTTGTTATCGCTCGGACGGCGTGCTGGCTGCGCTCCTCTACGAAGTCCGCAACACCTTCGGCGAACGGCACAGCTACCTGATCGCGGCCGAGACGCCGCACGGTTCGGTTCAACGGCAAAGCTGTGATAAGTGCTTCTACGTTTCGCCGTTCATGGATATGAAATTACATTATGACTTTCGCGTCTTTGAACCGGCCGAGCGGGTCTCGGTGGTGGTGTCGGCGGGCGACGCGCAAGGACCGATCATCGTTGCCTCGCTGGCTGGCCGGCGCGCGCCGTTAAGCGATGCTATGCTGTTGCGCCTGTTGCTGGGGGTGCCGTTCCTCACGCTGAAAGTCATCGGCGCGATCCACTGGCATGCGCTACGAATGTGGCTGAGAGGTTTTGCGCTCAAGCCGCGGCCGGCGCCGCCCGCCTGGCCGGTCACGCTGGTTCGCGCCAAGGAATAACGCCGATGTCCGCCCCTGAAATGATGCTTTCGGGCTCGGTGACCGGTGGGATGCGCTCCCGGCTGTCCGCCTCGTTGCAAAAGATGCTGCGGCCGCACCTTGCGCGGATTGAGGTCGGCAGCCTTACGGTCCTTTTGCCGCTTGGACTTCAAATCCATCATCGGGCCGCCCGGCCCGGCCCCGACGCCGTCTTAATCGTTCGCCGCTGGCGCGCGTTGTTGCGCACATTGTTGGCCGGGGACCTTGGGCTCGCCCGCGCCTATATGGACGACGATTTCCGCTCGCCGGATTTGCGCAGCCTCATTGCCTTCGGCGCGCAAAATCGGCCGGCGCGTGCGAAGCTTCCCTCCGACGTTCCGCCGGCCCATTGGCTTGGCCGCATCGGGCACGCACGCCACGCCAATACGCGCCGCGGCAGCCGCCGCAACATTGCCGCCCACTATGATCTCGGCAACGAATTCTATGCCCAGTGGCTCGACCGCGGGATGAACTATTCCTCGGCGCTGTTCACGCGGCCGGAACAAACGCTCGAACAGGCGCAGGACGCCAAACTCGATCGCGTCATCGCACGGCTCGACGTGGCACCCGGCCAGCGCATTCTCGAGATCGGCTGCGGCTGGGGGCCGCTCAGCGAGCGGCTCGCCGCAGACCACGACTGCCGGATCATCGGGATTACGTTGTCGGCCGAACAGCTCCAATTGGCCCGCGCAAGGCTCGGCCGCCATGCATCTGTGCAATCCTGGGATCTTCGCTTACAGGACTATCGCGACATCGACGGCCGCTACGACCGCATCGTCTCAATCGAGATGCTGGAGGCGGTCGGCGAGCGTTTTTGGCCGGTTTATTTTGCCAAGCTGCGGCAATCGTTGACCGACGCCGGCACCGCCGTGCTGCAAGTCACAACCATTGCCGAGGAGCGGTTCGCCTCTTACCGGCGGCGGCCCGACTTTATTCAGCGCTACATTTTTCCCGGCGGCATGCTGCCGACGCTGCCAATCGTCCGGCGCGAGGCCGAGCGGGCCGGCCTGCGCATCGTCAGTCAGGAATCTTTCGGCACGAGCTATGCAAAGACGTTATGCGAATGGCGGCGGCGTTTCCTTGCTGCGTGGCCCGACATCGGGCGGCTCGGCTTCGACGCCCGCTTTAAGCGCACGTGGGAGTATTATCTGACCTATTGCGAAGTCGGATTTCATCTCGGCGCGGTGGACGTGAACTTGATCAAGCTGGTGCCGGCCACTTAGCGACTGCGAAGAAAATGTGCCTTGAGCCGCTCGCGCGCATCGAGCGCGGCGGCCAGATCGAAGCTGTTGATGATGGCAAGGCGGAAGCCGCCGGGCGGCATCGAGTGCTGTTCAGGCGGCAGATCTTCATGAAAGGTAATCTGCACGCTGGAGATGCCCGGCATCTGCTTGATCAATTCGATCAGCGCCGGCGGCGGGTGGCGGTAGTGCACGCCATTCGGTCCGAACAGCACCACGCTGTAGCCGCTGCGGCGGTCGCCATCGGCAAATTTCCATCCGCCGGTCTCGTAAAGCTGCACGATCGCATCGACCCAACCGGCGCCGTAAAGGTCAGGCCACTGATCAGCAAAACGCAGATGCACCTCGATGATGATGCCGCCGATGGTTTCGAGATTGAGCATGCCGGTATAGCCGGCAAGGTGTTTCTTCACCCAGGCGCCGCAGCGCCCCTCGATCTCCGCATCGGGTTCGGCATGGACCGTCCAGTAGTCGAAGGTGCCCTCTCCGGCCGGCTTGCCGGTCACGTGCCGCCACCAGCGTGGCGCCCCATCGACAATGGCCAGATCGGACGAAACATGGCGGCCTACCAGCAACGTCATCCAAAAGTGGCCGGGCTTACAATGCGCTTCGTAGTCCGCTTCTGATGTCAGCACGCGGCTGCCGATCCCCATGCCCTTGAGATTGGTGATCGGCTTGGAAAAAACCGGAAAGCGCGGCGGCTTGGTACCGTGCGGGCAGGCGTCGAGCCCCTGGCTCAGCGCCACCTTGAGCTTGTCATAGACCCAGCGCTGCTTTGGGTACCAAACCCAGGCGTCGGTATCCTCGGTGGTGATATTCGCGTCGGTTTTTACCTCCGCAAAATATTGCAGGCGCCACGGATCGGCTTCGTGCAGAGGCATATGTCAGTCGGCAAACAACCTAATGTGGCGAACCGAAGGAGGAAAGTCGGAGCCGCCGCCCATCAGGAGTCCGCCGTCATTCGCAGCGCGTGCACGCTGAACAGCCCGTCGGTCCATGCCTTGAGCGGCGTGTAGCAGCTGCCGCGCGCCAACGCCTGGAACGACTTGATCGAATATTTGTAGCTGTTCTCGGTATGGATGGTTTCGCCGGCACGGAAGTCGATGGTTACCTCGCCGATCCGCACCTTTTGTCGCTTGGTGCTGGCGAGATGCATTTCAATGCGGTTCTTGTCGATATTGTAGCACGCGTGATGCTCGAAGGCCGCCAGATTGAAATTGGCGCCGAGTTCGCGATTGATCCGAGCAAGCAGATTGAGATTGAACTTGGCAGTTACGCGGGCGGCATCGTTATAGGCGCGGTAGAGAATGTCCGGCGCCTTGGCGAGATCAACGCCGACAATCAACACGCCGCCGTGGCCGAGCATGCGCCCGGCGTGGCGCAGAAACGCCGCCGCCTCATGGGGCTCGAAATTGCCGATCGTCGAGCCGGGGAAAAAACCGGCGCGCGGCATATAGGCAACCTCAGCCGGCAGCTTGGTCGTAACAGTAAAATCGGCCGCGACCGGGTAAATCGCCAAATGCGGAAAATCGCGGTGAAGCTTGGCTGCGTCTTCGCGCAGGAAATCGCCGGATATGTCGATCGGAACGTAAGCCTCGATATTTGCCGCCGCGCCAAGGAGAATGCGTGCCTTGCGGCTTGATCCGCTGCCGAACTCGACCAGCGCCGCAGCCGGCGGCAACAGCGAAGCCATCTCCGCCGAATGCTGTTGCAGAAGCCCAAGCTCGCTGCGGGTCGGATAGTATTCCGGCAACTGGGTAATGCGATCGAACAACGCCGATCCGGCATGGTCGTAAAAATATTTCGGCGGCAGCGACTTTGGCTTGTTGGTTAGACCGGCAATGACGTCGGCCATAAATTCGTTCGCCGTATCGAGCGGCTGTGCAACCGGTGCGCGGATAGCGGTTTGAATGTTCATGGTTCTGTTCGTGATGGATTTTTACGGTCGGTTCGCTCAGCTGGCGTTCGACGTTCGAATTCCGCCAAACGCAAGCCGCTGAACTGCCAGCGCGCCGACGGATAGAAGAAATTGCGGTAGGTCTCGCGCGAATGGCCGGCGGGTGTCGCCAGCGAGGATCCGCGCAGCACCATCTGATTGACCATGAACTTGCCGTTATATTCGGCAAGCGCGCCCGGCTCTGCCACATAACCGGGGTAAGGCGAATAAGCACTCCGCGTCCATTGCCAGACGCTACCGAACGCATCGTCGAGCGCACCCGCCCGCGCGGCAACCTCCCACTCGGCCTCGCTCGGCAAGTGCTGGCCGGACCAGCGCGCGAACGCGTCCGCTTCATAGTAGCTGACATGACAGACCGGCAACGAAGGATCGACCGCGCACAGACCGCCGAGCGTCATGGAGAACCAGGCGCCGTCAATCAAACGCCAATAGCCCGGCGCTTCCCAAGCTTGCGCCTCGACCGTGGCCCAGCCGTCCGAGAGCCAAATACCCGGCGTTGCATAACCGCCGTCGGCCATGAATTCGAGCCACTCGCCGTTGGTGACCAGCGAACGTTTTAGACGCACCGGCTGCAGCAGCACCTGATGCGCAGGGCGCTCGTTGTCGAATGCAAAGCCAGGCTCCTGCCGGCCGATCATGTGAATGCCGGCGACCGCGGCGTCCGGTCCAGCGGCGGCATTCGCCCCGCGCGCGCCGCGCGGCCATTGCCAGTTCGAATCGTAGCTCGGGTTCGTCGCGTTCTGGGCAAAGGCGTGCAGCAGATCGGTCAGCATCAATTCCTGATGCTGCTGCTCGTGATTGAGCCCAATCTCGACAATGGGAAAAACCTGTTCGCCGTTTTGGGTAGTCTCGATCAGCGCCGCCACGGCGGCATCGACATGCGCGCGATACGCCGTGGTTTCGGCAACGCCGGGCCGGGTGATCAGCCCGCGCTGCGACCGGGTCTGGCGTGGGCCGGCGGCGACGTAATACGAGTTGAATAGAAACGCGAAACGCCCGTCGAAGGATCGGTAGTCCGGCACGAACGGGCGCAATAGGAACTGCTCGAAAAACCAGGTGACGTGCGCGCGATGCCATTTCGCCGGGCTCGCCTCCGGCATCGATTGCACCGCCTGATCCTCGGCGGAAAGCGGTGCGGCGCGGCGCTCGGTTTCGGCGCGGACGGCGCCAAACGCCTCCAGCCAAAATTGGCGGGAATCGCGTAGCTCGGCCGGCGCGGCATGACCAGCGCGTGATTCGTGCAATCGAACGGCGGGGCGTGACATTATGAGGCCCGAGAAACGGCAAGTATTGTCGAATAGTTCAACGTCAATAGCTGAACGCTAAATCAGCGCACACGGTGATAGTTCCTTACCTATTCATACGGGCGTCGCAATGCCAAGTGTTCGCGCTAACGGGGATGTGATCGGACATAAGAATTTGCCGCCAAGATATTGACGTTGCCGCTAAACTACTTACCGCTTGGCGTTGAAAATACCGGCGTGAGGAGGTTGTGTGATGGCCAACGCGATGCTGCCGCGCGAGCGCTGCGACTACTCGGCCATCGTCGACCGGCCGCCGCTCAAACTGCCCGGCGGCGCCCGATTGGTGTTCTGGACCATCGTCAATCTCGAGGTCTGGGATATCCGCAAGCCGATGGCCCGTCAGGTGCTGGCGCCGCCCGCCGGGCAGATACAACTTCCCGATGTGCCGAACTGGAGTTGGCACGAATACGGCATGCGCGTCGGCGTCTGGCGCTTTTTCGATCTGTTCAAACGGCTCAACATTCGTCCGACGCTCGCGCTCAACGCGCGGGTTTGCGAGGAATACCCGCGCGTCGCCGAGGAGGCGCGCGCGCAGCGGTGGGAATTCATGGGCCACTCCTACGAACAGGGACCGATCCACGCCGAGCCCGATCAAAAGGCGATGGTGACGCGCTCGCTGGACATCATTGAGCGTTTCAACGGCAAGCGCCCGCTCGGCTGGCTCGGCCCGGGGCTTACGGAAACCTACGACACGCCGGAAATTCTCGCCGGCGCGGGGATCAGATATATCGGCGACTGGGTCTATGACGACGAGCCGACCGTGATCCGTACCGCCGCCGGTCCGCTGTTGACGCTGCCCTACACGGTCGAGCTCAATGACATTCCGATGATGATCATCCAGCATCACGAAAGCGAATATCTGTGGCGCCGGGTCATCGACCAATTTGACCGGTTGTATGCCGAGGGTGAGAAACGCGCCAAAATTCTCGCGCTCGCCATCCATCCCTACATCAGCGGCCAGCCGCACCGGATCAAACATCTCGAACAAATCTACGATTACGCGCGCCGCTTCGACGGCGTTGTGTACTGGACCGGCGAGGAAATCCTGGATTGGTATTTGAAGTCGGGGGCGGTGGCATTGTGAGGGGCGGCGCGATGCGCGGAGCGTTCGGCGCGGTTGTGTTGGTGGGATGTGCGTTGGCCGCTCATGTCGCGCAGGCGGCACCCTGCCGCACCGGCGGAGACTACGCGTCCTGGCTTGCCGCATTCGAACGCGAAGCGGCAGCGCAGGGAATATCGCAGCGCGCCATCGCCGCTGCCACTCCGTCACTCACCTACGACCAGAAAATCGTCAACATCGACCGCGGCCAGCGCGTCTTCACCCAGACCTTTCTGGAATTCTCCGGTCGCATGGCGGCCGCATACCGGATCCAGCGCGGGCAACAGCTGATCAAGACGCACGCGTCGACGTTTGCGCGCATCGAGCAACAATTCAGCGTGCCGGCGCCGGTGATCGTGTCGTTCTGGGCGCTGGAAAGCGACTTCGGTGCTAACATGGGCAAATATCATTCACTCTCCGCCATTGCCTCGCTCGCTTACGATTGCCGGCGCAGCGACCGCTTCCGCGCGCAGCTTCTCGATGCGCTTCGCCTGATCGATCGCGGCGATCTTACGCCCGACGAGATGATCGGTTCGTGGGCGGGCGAACTCGGCCAGACGCAAATGATGCCGTCGGAGTACAACCAATACGGCGTCGACTTCGACGGCGACGGCAAGCGCGATCTCATTCACAGCGTGCCGGACGTGCTCGCCTCCACTGCGAGTTATCTGCACGCGCTCGGCTGGAAGCGCGGTGAGCCGTGGCTGACCGAAGTCCGCGTGCCGGCGAATTTGCCGTGGGCGCAGGCCGACCTCTCAATCTCGCTGCCGCGCGCCAAATGGGCGAGCTACGGCGTCACCTTCGCTGACGGGCGGCCGCTGCCTGCCGATAATCTACCGGTATCATTGCTTTTGCCGATGGGCCGGCTCGGTCCGGCGTTCCTCGCTTATCAGAATTTCCAAGTCTATCTGCAATGGAATAACTCGCTGGTTTATTCGACCACGGCCGCCTATTTGGCGACCCGCATTGCCGGAGCGCCGGCACTCACCCGCGGCACGCCGCCGCCGGCGCTTTCCTTCCAGAACGTCAAAGAGGTGCAGAGTTTGCTCACGCGCGCCGGTTACGACGTCGGCACGATTGACGGGTTTATGGGATTAAAGACGCGGGAAGCGGTCAAGGCGGTGCAGGTCAAATACGGACTGCCGGCCAACTCCTATCCGACCGCGGAATTACTCACGCGCATGCGTGGCGGCCAATAGCGGCCTCAGGTACGCAGCGACCGGTCTTATTTCGCTGTCGTAACCGGGTTTCGCCGGCCCGAACATGCAGGAATGCTGCCGCCAGACAAGGATTTCCTCGATGCGGTCTTGCGTATGTAATATTATAACGTTACACTTATGCCCGGGGAGTTTTTGGGATTTAAGTGATGGCGTCGGTTGCGTCCCGCAGACGATTGACCAGCTGGCTGGCGCTTGCCGCGCTGACGCTGCAACTCGTCATCTCGTTCGGGCACGTTCATCTCGAAGCCTTCCACAGCGGCAGTCGCGCGGCGACCCTTGCCAAGGCGAGGGCTCTGGCTGAGCAACCGGCGCCGCAACAGCCCGGCGATGACGACGACGGATACTGCGCGGTCTGCGCCACCATCTATCTCGCCGTGAGTTCGTTCGTGCCGCAGGCGCCGCAATTGCCGGCGCCCTTCGCCTCCACGCCGATCGAGCACTTCGATCATTCCACTATTGTCTTCATCGCAACGCGGCGAACGCCGTTTCAATCGCGCGCTCCCCCGCTCATCTGAACTGCGGCCATGGTTGATCGTCGGCATCGTCGCCCTGTGCGCCGGCCGTAGCTGCGAAACCGCGGCCGCCCTCCAATCCGGTTCGTCTTCAGTGAAGTTCACAGGTGGAGCGTCATGGCTCTTCGTCCTGCCCGCACACGGTGGACGCGTCGCACATGTTTGTTCGGCTGCTCGTTGCTCGCGCTTATTTGTTCGAGTGGCGTCGTCGACGCGCAAACGCAACTTCCGGAAGTCGTGGTCAGCGCGCTGAAACAAAAGCCGAAGCCGCGCCGCGTCCGCGCCGTTCAAGCGCCGACGGCGCCGGTCACGCCGGCCACGCAACTCAACTCCAAGGCCGACGCTTTCGACCAGTCGCGCAGCAATTTGTACACCACGACCGGCACCACCGCCGACACCATCAGCCACGACACCATCGACATCTTGCCGCAAGGCACCAATCAGACGGTCGAGAAAGCGCTGCTGCAAGCTCCGGGCGTGTCGCAAGATTCCGCCGCCAGTGGCTTACTGCATGTACGTAACGACCATGCCAATGTGCAATTCCGCATCAACGGCGTCATGCTGCCCGACGGCGTCACCGGTTTCGGCAGCATCTTTGATACCGGCTTCATCGGTAGCATCGCGCTGGTCACCGGCGCGCTGCCGGCCGAATTCGGCATGCGCACCGTGGGCCTCGTCGACATCACCACGCGCACCGATCTGTTCAACAACTCGGGCACCGTCGGAGTCTATGGCGGCAGCCAGGGCACGATCACGCCGTATATGGAATACGGCGGTACCCTCGGCGGCACGTGCCCCACAGTCACGCCCCCACCCGGCAAGCCGACGCCACCACCGCCGGCGAATTGTTTCCCCGGCGTGCAATTTTATTTCACCGGCCGTTATCTGCAGACCAACGAAGGGCTGGAAAACGCGACGCCCTCGTATTTCCCGATCCACGATTTCTCGCAGCAAGGAAAAGGCTTCGCCTACATCTCAACGTTCATCGACCCGACCACGCGGATCAGCATGATCGAGGGAACTGCTTACAGCACGTTCCAGATCCCAAACGTCCCCGTTCAGCCGGTTGGACTAAATGGAAATCCGCCGGTTACCAGCGTCAACGGGATCACGAATTTTAACTCCGCGGCGCTCAACGAGAACCAGGTGGAGTTCACCCAATACGGCGTGCTCGCCGTGCAGAAATCGGTCAACGGCTTTGACGGGCAATTGTCCTATTTCACCCGTTACAACCGCCTGCAATTCATCCCCGACCCTGTTGGTGACCTTCTCCTCAACGGCATAGCGTCGGACATTACGCGGCAGTCCTACGCCAATGGAATACAGGGCGACGGCTCCTACCAGCTCAATCCGGCACACACGGTTCGTGCTGGATTCACATTCAGTGGCGAACAGGTCTTGGTCGGCAATTCATCGCAGGTCGAGGCCGCCCCCGGCGGAATTCCTTCGGGCACGCCAGAGACGATAACCGACAACGTCTCAAAGGTCGGCTGGCTCGCCGGCGGCTATGTGCAGGACGAATGGAAGATCACGAACAACTTCACAATCAACGGCGGGCTGCGCTTCGATCAGACGTGGCAATTCGTCAGCGCCAACCAGTTCAGCCCGCGCGTCAACTTCACCTACAAGGCATTCGATTACACCACCTTCCACGCCGGCTATGCGCGCTATTTCACGCCGCCGGTCCTCGTCGAAGCGGCGCCTGCAAATATCGCCCTGTTCAATGGCACCACGGGCGCGTCGACCACTCCCGGGACCAGTCCCGTGCTGCCGGAGCGGTCGCATTATTTCGATGCCGGAGTCGATCAGAAGATACCGTTCGGATGCAGCAATCCGGATGCCAAGGATTGCACGGCGCTTACTCTCGGTGTTGACGCTTACTATAAGATCGCGACCGACCTCATTGATAACGGCAATTTCGGCCAGGCCCTGGTGCTCAGCGCTTTCAACTACGCGCTGGGCTATGTCGAAGGCATCGAGTTCAGCGGCAAATTTCACAGCGGCAATTTTCAGGCCTACGCCAACCTTGCGCTCGGTGAAGAGCGAGCCACCAACGTCGTGTCGAATCAATATTTGTTCGACAACACGACGCCGCTTGCCGACCTCGGCGGCTTAACACTGCAGCAGTACGTTGACTCGCATTGGATCTACACCGATCACACGCAGCTGGTGACTGGTTCTGCCGGATTGGCCTACAAATTCTGCGGCCGGCCGGCTGACGCCGGCGAGATGTTCAACGGCCTCCCCGGCGCGGGCGGAATATCATGGTGCGGCATCCGGCTCAGCGCCGACATGATCTACGGCAGCGGCCTGCGCAGCGGTGACGCCAATATCTCGACAGTGCCGCCTTACACGCAGTTTAACGTCGGCATCGCCCGTGAATTCCTTTTGCCGGACGATCCGAAGCCGATGACCGTGCGCTTCGACATCGTCAACCTGTTCGACACGGTCTACCTGATCCGCAGCGGCACCGGCATCGGCGTGTTCGCGCCGCAATATGGTCCCCGCCTCGGTTTCTTCATGGGCGTGTCGAAGAAGATTTGAAGGACATGCGCCGGCCGAACCAACCGCTCGAAGCAATCAAGATGACTCAGATCAGCCTCGCATTCAAAGCCACATCAACCATCACTCGGCAAAGCCTCCAGCACGGGGGCACGCTATGCCGCGAAGAGTCTACCGGCAGGCATTGGAAAATTTCTCGAGAGACTTTCACGCTCGCGTTCTCAGCTTTTAATTCGATCAATTCTAATGTTGCGGCGGAAGCGCAAACTTCGTTGACAGTGCCGCGACGACCATGCTTCGTCGCTGATGCGGCGAATGAAAACGAACAAATATTCTTTTCAACAATTCTAAATAATAACGGGCGGCGTGTTGTGGGGGCGGACGGTCTACGGTCATCACCGATTTGCGTTCGCATCTTGGGGGGAGTAGCGCTTTGCATCCTCACGACGGCGGCGAGTGCGCAGTCGACAAACGCGGAAGGGCAGCAAACTCTTCCCCCGCCCTCACCAGCAGAATTACCAAACGCGCCGCAGCAAGCGCCGACTGCAATGCCCCGCAACGATACTGCACTTCCGCCAATTGTCGTCACGGCGGCGCGTCACAAGCAGAAGCCAAAGCCCAACGCCGCACAGGCCGCTGCCGCGCAGCCAAACGCGCCAACACCCGCGCAAGCGGCGCTGGACGCCAAGATGCACGCTTTTGATCAGGCCCGGGATAACCTGCTGCCGAAGATCGGCGCGACGACGGACACCCTCAGCCGCCAGGCGATCGAGGCGTTGCCGCAGGGCGACAATACGCCGATCGACAAGGTCATCCTGCAATTTCCTGGCGTCTCTTACAACTCGGCGGTTTCCAACCCGTCTTTCCATGTGAGAAACGAGTACGCCAACGTGCAAATTCGGATCAACGGCGTCATCGTTCCCGAAGGCGTTTCCGCACTCGGCCCCTTTCTCGACACCAATTTCATCGGCAGCCTATCGCTGCTCACGGGCACGCTGCCGGCGCAATACGGTGGGCGTACCGCGGGCGTTCTCGACATCAGGAGCAGAAGCTTTGCCGTGTCCGGCGGTGAGGTCAGCCTCTACGGCGGCAGCCGGCAGACGATAACGCCGAGCGTCGACTACGGCGGCAGCTTCGGCAATTCGGAATATTTCGTCAGCGCGCGGGGCAATTGGAACGCTCTCGGGCTGGAAAATCCCACGTCGAGCCCCGACGCCATCCACGACTACACGCAACAAGGCAAGTTCTTCGGATATGCCTCGACATTGCTCGACAAATCGACACGCCTGAGCTTCATCTCGGCGGCGTCCTACAGCGCGTTTCAGATACCTAACAACCCCAATCAGGTGCCGCTCGGGGATTTCGGTTCGCCGACCGCCAATTCCGCAACGCTTAACGAGAACGAATACGACACCTATATAGCCAATATCGTGGCGTGGCAGCGACACGGCACCGACGGCGACGCGCAGATCGCCGTCTATTCGCGTTACGCCGACGTCCATTTCGTTCCCGATATTATTGGAGACCTCGAGTTCAACGACCTGGCCTCAAACGTGACCCGGGAAAGTGTACTCAACGGCATCCAGAGCGACGCCTCATACCTCGTCGACGATCGACACACTTTGCGGTTTGGCTTCGCGGTGAGCGGGGAACAGACCAACATCAACAACATTTACACTGTCCTGCCCGGCTCGCCAGGTGCGGTCACGGGCCCGCCCTTCGACATTACCGACAGCAACGCCAAACTAGGCTGGAACATCGGCACATACATTCAGGACGAATGGAAGCTGACCAATCAGTTGACGCTAAACGCCGGCCTGCGCTTCGATCAATTGTACCAATATGTCGACGCCAACCAGCTCAGTCCGCGCATCGCGCTGATCTATAAGCCGTTCACCGGCACGACTTTCCATATCGGTTATGCCCGCTATTTCACGCCGCCCTATCAGGCGCAGGCCTATACCGCGAATATCGCCTTGTTCACCAACACGACCAATCAGCCGGATGTCCCCTTGGCTGATCCGGTGAAGCCCGAGCGGTCGAATTATTACGACGTCGGCGTCGACCAGGTGGTGCTTCCGGGTCTGACCGTGGGAGTTGACGCCTATTACAAGCAGGCGACCGACATGCTCGACGACGGTCAGTTCGGGCAGGCCGTCGTATTGACGCAGTTCAATTATGCGGAGGGCTTTAGCGAAGGCGGCGAATTCAAACTCAAATACACCAACGGCAACTTCAAGGCCTATGGAAACCTTGCCGTAAACATAACGGAAGGCAAAGATGTGGTGTCGAACCAGTATCTCATTGACGCCGCAGACTACAATTATTTGCTCACCCATTGGCATTACACCGACGACATGCAGCTTTTGACCGGCTCGGCGGGCGTCTCGTACCGCTGGAGCGATACGCTCTTCACCGCCAGCCTGATCTACGGCAGCGGTCTGCGCAGCGGCGATTTGGAGTCTACACCGCCCGTTCCACCAAATTCCGATCACACGCCGCCTTACGCAGTGGTCAATGTCGGCGTGTCGCACGATTTCAAATGGTCGTCCGAGGCCAAGCCACTGACCGTGCGCTTTGACATCGTCAACCTGTTCGATCAGATCTATGAACTGCGCACCGGCAGCGGCATCGGCGAGTTTGCGCCGCAATTCGGGGCGCGCCGCGGCTTTTATGCAGGCGTTTCACAGAAACTGTGATGACAGGTACTCGCGCGCGTCCACCGCGCTGATTTTGCCTTTGCCGCTTGACTGTGCCTGGAGGCTATGCCGAATGACGCTGGAAAAACGCTAGAGTTCTTCTTTATTCAAATTCTAAAGAGCGAGCGAACGCTGACGTGACGAACGGGGTGAAGGAGCGCACGCACATGCGATTGCACAGGCCGGCCAAGCAGCGCGGCGAGCGCATCTGCGCGCCGCGGATTTCCCTGCGCGCGCTCGCCCTGCTGGCGCTGTACATGACATCGGCGCCGGCAGCACTTGCGCAAACCACCGCCGAACATTCGGCCGCCGTCGCCGAACTGCCGCAGGACCTTTCGCCCTGGGGCATGTTCCTGCACGCCGACAGCATCGTGAAGGCGGTGATGATCGGACTGGCCTTTGCTTCGCTGGTCACCTGGACGGTGTGGATCGCCAAAAGCCTCGAACTGCGCAGCGCTCGGGGGGCGGTGCGGCAGGGATTACGGATCCTCGGCAGCTGCCAAACGCTGGCGCAGGCATATGAGCAATTGCGCGGCGAGACCGGTCCGGTGGCGCAGCTATTGCAGGCGGCGGTCGGCGAAATCCGGCAATCCGCCGGTTTTCACCACGAGGGCATGAAGGAGCGCATCGCCTGGCAGCTTGAGCGCATCGAGATGGCAGCGGGCCGGAAAATCTCGCGCGGTACCGGCGTCCTTGCCACCATCGGCGCGACGGCGCCCTTCGTCGGCTTGTTCGGCACGGTGTGGGGTATCATGGACAGCTTCATCGGCATCTCGAAGGCGCATACGACCAATCTCGCGGTCGTAGCACCCGGCATCGCCGAGGCTTTGCTGGCAACCGCGCTCGGACTTGTCGCCGCCATCCCCGCGGTCGTGATCTACAACATGCTCACCCGCTCGACCGCACATTATCGCGCGCTCATCGGCGACGCCTCCGCGCAGGTCATGAAGCTTGCAAGCCGCGATCTCGACCGCGCCCGGTTTCCCAAAGCCGAAAAACAGTCGAAAGTCGTATCGCAAGCCGCGGAGTAAGGCCGATGGCGATGCGTCTGAACCATGGCGAAGATGAGCTTGAGGAAGTGCACGGCATCAACGTCACGCCATTCATCGACGTGATGCTGGTGCTGTTGATCATCTTCATGGTGGCAGCGCCACTGGCAACCGTCGATATCGCCGTTGATTTGCCGACCTCCAGCGCCGAGCCGAAAGAGCACACGGACAAGCCGGTCTATCTCACGCTCAAATCCGATCTGAGCCTTGCCGTCGGCGATCAACCGGTCGCACGCGCCGAACTTGCCGACGCGCTCGATGCCGCAACCGGCGGCAACAGGAACGAGCGCATCCTCCTGCGCGCCGACCGCAGTGTGCCGTATGGAGAAGTGATGACGGTGATGAACGAGCTGCGCGCGGCCCGCTATCTAAAGGTCGCGCTGGTGGGCTTGGAAATGCGGCAGACGAAATGAGCACTCTAACGCTGCCATGGCATGATGATCGCAATCCGCGCGAATTGCTCCGCTGGGTTGTGGCGGCCGTCATCGTCGTGGCTGTTCATGCCGGCGCTATCGCCTATTTGCTCTCCCGCCCCGAGCCGGAGGAGATCGGCGCCGATACTGATGTCGTCACCGTTGAGCTTGCCCCCATCAACTCGACACCTGATGCAGTCGCACGCGATATGGCGCCGGCGCCGGAGACCATGGTCGAAATCGAAGCCGGTCCCGCCGCCGCAACAGCAGCAAAAACCGCCCGAGGAAGTAAAAATCGAGCAGCCGCCCGACGCGGATGCGATCTTGCCGGCGCCGACGGTCAAGCCGTTGGAGAATGCCGAAGAGGCGCGGCCCGCTGCGCCGCGCACGGCCGAGAAGGTCAAGGGCGGCGCGCCGCACGTCGAGCCGTCATGGCAGACCAGCCTGATGCGGCGGCTCCAGCGTTACAAGCGCTATCCGCCGCAAGCGCAGGCGCGCAATGAGCAGGGCATCGTGTTGTTAGGCTTCAGCCTCGACCGCAACGGCCGCGTGCTGGCGCACCGCATCGTGCAAGGCTCGGGCTATGCCGATCTCGACAACGAAGTGATGGAAATGATCATGCGCGCGGAGCCGCTGCCGCCCTTTCCGACGAGCATGCCGCAGGCGCAACTCGATCTGACCGTGCCGATCCGCTTTTCGCTGCAATGACGGGTATCAGTTACCGTTGCCGAGCGGCCGCGCATAGGGATCCGGCGGTGGTCCGCTGTTCATGCCGCCCTGAAATCCACGAAACGGCGAGAACGGCGAGTATGACTGTCCCGTCTGCGTGCCGAATTGCACGACCGGACCGCCCGGGCCGAACGGCTGCGCGCCCTGGCCGAAGTTCTTGACCTGATCGTCTGGATCGGCAAACGTCGAATTACCATTCCCATTCACGCCGAGGTTTTCCTGGGTGAACGCGCGTGCGGCGGGAGCGGTCATGGAGACCGCCGCAATCGCCAGCACCACGGCCGCTAAATGAAGCTGCGTCGATCGAAGCATCATTATTCCCCCTTACCGGCGCCCCCGAAGCGCAGCCCGCAGGCTAAGGTCGGTCACCGCCCGGCGTCAAGCAATTCCCGCGCGCCGTAGTGTTTCACGGCCGCCTCATCGCCACAATCGCACAAGGAAATCATCATGCGCACCAAGCCGTCACTGACATTGGCCGACGTCAAGAAAATGCTGGCGGCCTGCGAGGCCGAAGCGGTGAAAAACAAATGGAATGTGTCGATCGCCATCGTTGATGAAGGCGCGCACCTTTTGGGCTTCCAGCGAATGGACGAGTGCGGGCCGATTTCCGCCGAAGTGGCCATCGGCAAGGCGCATACTTCTGCGCTGACCCGGCGGCCGAGCAAATTCTTCGAAGATCGCGTCAAGGACCGGCCGGCGTTCACGACTTTTCCCGCCGGCACCTTAATTCAAGGCGCGCTGCCGATCATGCACCAGAACGAATGCGTCGGCGCCATTGGCGTGTCGGGCGTGCAATCGCATGAGGATGAGCAGATTGCACAGGCGGGAAATCAACGCGCTCTAGTTTCCTTTTGTTGGAGCACGATCTTTTTCGGACCTTCCTTCGCCGGCCGAGCGGGCTTTCGCGAAGGCGGGAAACCGGCTTCCACTCTAGGATCAAGTCCGAGGGCAGGCTTTTCCGGATCGTGCTTTAACGATCCAACTCCTTGAAGTAGCGGTAGATGCCCCACTGGGAAAACGGGATGCGCCGTTGTGAATTCATATAGGCTCTGATGCGCGGCCGCCTTGCCACCCGGTCGTGCAGCGCAACCACGCGGGGGATCTTCTTCTCGAACCGCTTCATGCGTTTGGGGAAAGCGTAACGCAGCCCTTCGACGATCTGAAATAGCGACAGATCGATATACGTGAGCCGCCGGCCGACCAAATATTGCTCGCCGTTTCGTCGCAGCACGCGCTCGAAATAATCCAAAAACTTCGGTACGCGGTAGCGCCAGAAATCCGTGGTGCGCCGCTTCGCCGCCGGACGTTGCTCTTCGTAATAGAGCCACGAGGTGATCGGATGGTGGGTGTCGTGGATCTCGACCACCAGATCGGTGATGGTGAGCTGCAACTGATAAATCCACAGCCGGGTCGCCTCGTCGCGCGGTACCAGCCGCAAATGTGGCCCGAGATAGAACAGGATGTTGGCGGTCTGCGCGATGATGAGCCTGCCGGCCTTGACGAACGGCGGCGCAAAAGGCGGCCGCGCTGCGCGCTGATCTTCGATGATCTTCATCATCGCCGCTTCGCCACCTTTGCGGCGTGCAACGTCGAAATAGTCGGCGCCGGCCTCCTCAAGCGCGAGCCGGACGAATTCGCCGCGGCCCTGAACCGTCGGCCAGTAATAAAACAGATAGGGCATGGATCATCTCCCGCAGCGCGGGAGGTTAGCCGCTAAAGCGGGCGCGGTCACATCCGCGTCGCCGCCCACGTTCCGGAGCAGTAACCGTTGGATGTGCGCCCGCGCCAGCTGCCGCCGCCGCGCGTAGCAGTCAGCTGCCCGTAAGCCACCGCGTAGGCGCCGCCGCCAGAAACGCGCGCATAGGCGCTACCACCCGATCTGACGCGGCCGACGAGATCCACGCCAAGGCTGCCATAGGTAATGACGCCGTCGACGATCTGACCGCTGAAACGGTAGGAGGCATCGCACGGTCCAGTGCGCGTATAAACGACCATACTCCATGTGCCGTCATATTTGCTGGCCGCGCGCGCGTCGGTGACCTGGGTCAACGCTGCCGCGGCAAGCGTCGCAGCAAGCAGAACGGCTCGGGCTTTGTTGCGGATCATGTTTGCCACCATGAGCCTTGTGGCGCCGGCACGCCTCAATGCAGTGAAATCAATGCGTCCTATCGCCAGTCTTAAAACACGCAGTGTTTCATGGCCTGCGCAGGCCTGTCCAGCGCTGCACTTTAATTTCGGAGGCGTCCCTTCCCTAATTACCTCCTGCAGCGACCACTTCTTTAATTCGCGCTCGTACCCGGCCGAGTCGCAACCCAGGTGCCGGCGCAGCGGCCGTTCGGGCCTACGCCGCTCCAGGTGCCGCTGCCTTGGGTTGCGGTCATATGCCCATGCGCTTCGCCATGGGCGTCACTAGCCGTAACCTGTACGTGGGTTGCGCCGCTCGCCTCGACCCGCCCGGTCACTTCGATGGTGTTATAGGCGTAAGAGATTTCACCATTCACAATTTGCCCGCTGAAACGGTAGGACGCGTCACATGGCCCACTCGACGTATAGACGACCACGCTCCACTGACCGTCGAATTTGGTGCCGGCGCGCCCATCCGTCGCCGACGTCAAAGCGGACACGATTAATGTTGCGGCAAGAAGAAAGGCTCCGGCAATGCTGCGCATCACGATACCCCCCAAAGCTGGGCGGTTAGACGCGAAGCCCGAATCCTCATGCGCCATTGTATTGGACGTCGGTCACTTTCTCCAGCCAATCGACATGCTTGCCGTCGAGCGCTTCGTGGATAGCGACGTGCACCATCGAGGTTGACGGGCCGGCGCCATGCCAATGCTTCTCATTTGGTGCAAACCAGACGACGTCGCCGGCGCGCACCTCGCGCACCTTCCCGTCCCACGCCTGCACGCGGCCGACGCCGGAAACAATATGGAGCGTCTGGCCGAGCGGATGGGTGTGCCAGTTGGTGCGAGCGCCCGGCTCGAAGCGCACGGTGGTCGCGCGCACCCGCGCCGGCGCCGGCGCTTCGATGATCGGATCCTGCAAAACCGTGCCGGTGAACCACTCAGGTTTCCCGCGGCCGGTCGGCGCCGAACCGCAAACGTGGATGTCCATTTGCCCGTTTCTCCCGGTTTTAGCCCATTCGATCCGGCCGGTAATATAATGGAAATCGGCGCGCGATACGCTCCCCGTCGGGGCGCGCCGCAACCAGGCCTCAGTCGGCCGATAGTGAGTATAATGCCGGGTGTGGCATAAGGGGTGGCGAGCTTGCGGCTTAAGCAGACAATTGCAGTTCGGCTCCTTGCCGTCGCAGCGCTGGGTTTGGCGCTTGGCGCCTGCTCGAAATGCGACGTGCCGGACTTTTGGCACCGCGATACGCCGGCGGCCGCCCCACAATCCTGTCACGACGGCCCGGCGGTGAAATAACCCACCGATTACGCCGCCAGCGTTTCCTTCACCGCGGCGACCAGCTGCTTGAGCGTGAATGGCTTCGGCAGGAACGCGAACTGGCTGTGTTCCGGCAGATTTTTCTGGAATGCGTCCTCGGCATAACCGGACACGAAAATGATCTTCAGGCCCGGATTGCGAATACGCAATTCGCGCGCGAGCGTCGGCCCGTCCATTTCCGGCATGACCACGTCAGAGACGACGAGATCGACCGGCTTATCGGATTTCTCCAGCACTTCGATCGCCTCGACCCCGTTGCCCGCCTCAAGCACTGTATAGCCGCGCGAGGCAAGTCCCCGCGCGTTGAGTGCGCGCAACCCCTCTTCGTCTTCCACCAGGAGAATAATGCCTTCCCCGGTCAGGTCGGCGCCGATGGCGGTGGCCGCACGTTTGACCTGATCGGTTGCAGCGATCATCCCGGAGATCACCGGCACCTCCAATTCGCCTTCCGCCACCTCCTGCGCGGTGGCGATGTGGCGCGGCAGGAAGATACGGAAGGTCGCGCCTTCATGCAGCACGGATTCGACGTACACGAAACCGCCGGTCTGTTTGATGATGCCGTAAACCGTGGACAAACCGAGGCCGGTGCCCTTGCCCACCTCTTTGGTTGAGAAGAACGGGTCGAAAATCTTGTCGCGGATCGCATCCGGAATGCCGGCGCCGGTGTCGGTGACCTTGACCAGCACATAATCGGCCGCCGGCATGCCTTTGGCGTGGTAGTGCTCGCACTCCTTTGCCAGCACATTGGTCGTCCGCAGCGTCAACCTCCCCCCTTCGGGCATGGCGTCACGCGCGTTCACCACCAGATTCACGATCACCTGCTCGAACTGCGAGATGTCGACCTTGACCGGCCACAAATCGCGGCCGTGCACGACGTCGAGCGTGACTTTCTCGCCGATCAGCCGGCGCAGCAGCATAGTGAGATCGCTTAAGACCTCGCCGAGGTCGAGCACCTGCGGACGCATGGTCTGCTTGCGCGAGAACGCCAGCAGGTGCCGAACCAGGCTCGCCGCCCGGTTGGCGTTTTGCTTAATCTGCATGATGTCGCCGAACGACGGATCGGTCGGCTTGTGCGCGTTGAGGAGAAAGTCGGTCGCCATGATGATGGCGGACAGCACGTTGTTGAAATCGTGCGCGATGCCGCCGGCGAGCTGGCCGACCATTTCCATCTTCTGCTGCTGGTTGAGCTTGGTTTCAAGCTCGCGTTGCGCGGTGGTTTCGAGCGCATATACGATGGCCGCTTCCTGGTCGCGTTCTTCCTCCTCGACCGCGGTGACATAAAAGCGACCGAACCGTTCGCCGTCGCCGGCGAGGGCCGCGTCGACGGGCGCGATATCGCCCTTGCCGCGCGCCGCTTGCGCGATAGCGGCTTCGAGCGCGCTGCGATCGCGCTCGGCGACGGCAACGCCGATCGACCGGTTGCCGCTCTCGGCGCTGAGCACGTTATGGAATAGCAGCGCAAACAGTGAATTGGTGCGGACAATGCCGCCGTCCCGGTCGACGGTGGCGATCGCCATCGGCGTGTTGTGGAAGAAACGCATGAAGCGGACTTCGGCAGCGCGCTGTGGATCGACCCCGTTGTCGCGGCCGCGATTGATCACCAGCGTGCGCGAAGCGCCCGGTGTGGCATCGGCTCCGAAGGCGAGCTTGTGAAACAACCGCACCGGCAGCGTGCCGCCGCTGCGGGTCTTCAAGTCCAGGTCGAGTACCTCGGTCTTGACCTCACCCGGCGCGGCGCGGAGCGTAGTCAGTAACGCGGCGCCGTCGCCGGCGACGAGATCGGTCAGCTTCAGGCCGCCCGACCCGACCTGGGCGAGGTCCTGGTCGAGCCAGTTGGCCAACGTCGCATTGAGATAGATGACGTCGCCCTTGCCATTGACAGAAAAGAAACCGGCCGGCGCGTGGTCGAGATAGTCTACGGCGTGCTGTAATTCCTGAAAAACGTTTTCCTGCCGTTCTCGCTCGCGTGTCACGTCCGACAATGACCAGACCGTGAGGTGGCGCGCGCGTCCGTTTTCGCCGAGCGGCCGCACGCGCAGCCGCAGCCAGCGCGCTGGCCGGCTTTTGGTCGCTGCGACCCGCACCTCCTCCTGCAGACGTTTTCCCTCGCGCGCCGCCTTCAGCAGCCGATAGATGGCTTCCGACGCGTCGGCATCGCCGATGAACACGCGTTCAACCGGCCGCATGTCGTTTACGTCGGCGGCGTCGATCAGATCGAGGTAAGCGGCGTTGGCATAGATCACGCGCCCTTCGGGGTCGATCACTAGCACGGCGTCGAATGCATCATCGACCAGCGTTTTGATCAGCGGGTTGGCCGCATCCGCAGTCGATAGCCGCAAGATACCGGACGCGAGCGCGAACAGCGAGAACACGCCGACGGTGGCGAGCACCGCCAGAAAGATCAGGATGTAAGGTTCGGCATTGCCGCGGCGAAGCAGCATAAAGATCGTGGCGGCGGCGACCAGCGCGCCCGCGACCAGGAGCACCAGCACGATGCTGCCCGCGCCGGCGGAAGCGGCGCTGCGGTCCACGGCCCTTCTTGCGGGACCGGCGGGCTTTTCGGTGATGCGGTGTGTCGTCATCCCTGCCTTAAGGTCGTTGCCGGCCCGCTCTCAGTGCCTCTTGCCCGGCGGCCGCGCAAGAGGTTTTGCGCCGCATTTCACAGCGGTCGCGGGCTGGCCACCAGCCGGCGCAGGCGCATGATGTAACCGATGATTTCAGCGACGGCACGGTAATGTTCGGACGGAATCTCCTGGTCGATATCCACCGTGCCGTGCAGCGCCCGGGCCAGCGGCGGGTTCTCGACCACCGGAATGTCGTGCGCTTCGGCGATCTCGCGGATTTTGCGGGCGATCAGGTCGACGCCCTTGGCGACGCAGACCGGCGCGTTCATGCCACGCTCGTATCTGAGCGCGACGGCGAAATGGGTCGGGTTGGTGATTACTACCGAGGCCTTTGGCACGGCCGCCATAATCCGCTTGCGCATACGGGTATTACGCAATTGCCGGAGCTTGCCTTTGACGCGGGATCGCCCTCGGTCTGGCGGAATTCTTCCTTCATTTCCCGCAGCAACATTTTCTGTCGCTCGAACCATTGCCGGTACTGGAACAGATAATCGGCGGTGGCGACGACCGCGAGAATCGCGACCACGGCGCCAAGCATCCGCATGGTGAGCGACTGGGTGAACGGCAAGATCGTCACCGGGTCGGTGGCGATGAGGCCGCGAAGGAGATCGCGCTGCGGCCACAGCGGCGCGCCGATCAGGCACAGCTTGACCACACCTTTGGCGAAGTTGGCGATCGCCTGCCGCGAGAACAGCCGTGCGGCGTCGGCCACCGGCGAAATTCGCGACAATTGCCGCTTTATCGGCTCGGCGGAGAACACGACCCGGTGCTGGATGAAATTGCCGGCAAAGGTAGCGATCGTAAGCAGGACGAGCGGAATACCGAACGCACTGATAACGTCGATGGCGATTGTTTTGGCTAGTGCAAACAGCGCTGGTCCGTCGGTGTGGATTTCGTAGGACCGGGCCATCAACGTGCGAAAGGTCGCTTGCAGGCTCGAAGCCATCGGCGCCGCGAACAGCATGATCATCAGCGCACCGCCGGCGATCAGGAACCAGGTGTTGCCCTCAACGCTTTTGACGACGTCGCCGCGGCGGATCGCTTCTTCCAGCCGCTTTGGGGTCGGATCTTGTGTATGTTCGCTGTCGTCGCGCTCCGCGGCCATCGCCCGCGCCTAGCCGTGCGGAACGAGCGCGTGCAGCACGCCGCCCGCATAATGGAGGAACAATCCCATCATCGCGCCCAGGACCAGAATCAGCAACAGAAAGCTAAGCAGGATCGATAACGGCAATCCCACGAAAAATACCTGCATTTGCGGCATCAGGCGCGAGAGGACGCCGAGCCCGATGTTGAACAGGAGCCCGAACGCCAGAAACGGCGCGCCGCATCGTGACGTTTCACCGCCGGTACGGATCGCCGCCAGGCGAGGTCGCAGTGGAATCGGCATTGGCGACGTTCTCGGAGATGATGCGCATACGGCCGGACTGCGCGCGCATTCCGCTGGCGGGCAATCGCAATCGATTTGATGAAGTCCATCATCGGCCGTCTCCGGCGCCGCCAATCTAAGCTTTTCCGAAAGCGGTTTTGATCAGCGACAGGCTGTGAGTGTAGATCGAGGCTGCCGCGTCGTAGTCCATCTGGTTGCTGGCGAGTTTGAGCATTTCATCTTCGTGACTGACAGCGTTGCCGCGCGGCCACACCTCGTAGTGAGGATCGTTATCTTCGGAGAATTGCGAGCCGCTGCCGGCGGAGATGTGCGCGGGATCGGTGGTGGCAAGCGCCACCGAAGCGGATTGCAGCATGCGTTCGAAATTCGGCCGCGTCAGATCACGCGCGCGATAGCCGGGCGTATCGGCGTTGGCGACGTTTTCGGCGAGCACGCGCTGGCGCTCCTGGTGCCATTGCATGCGGGTGCGACGCATTGAGAGGATCGGGATATCGGAAATCGGCATCGGGCTACCCGCTGGGCAGACTTTGCCGGGAGCATGGTTAATGACGGGTTAAGTCCGATCTCGGCCCGCTTTTGCCATTAAACCGCCGTTTACCATAGAAATGCTGCGAGCGCGGGGATCGGGCCGTAAATCGCCCGTCGACTTTAAATGTTTGTTAGTATTCGCGGCGGCAAATGTTACCGGCGCTGTTAACCATTGTAAATCCAGCGGACGCCGGCGTCGAGGGGAGTAAGGCGAAATGTTCGATTTGTTCGGCGCGGAAATGCCACTCGCCGTACGTTTCTCTTTGGCATTCCTCATCGTTTTGGGATTGATCGGCGCGGCCGCCTGGGCGGTGCGACGGTTCGGCAGCGCGCGGATCGGCATGGCGCGCGGACGCCTGCCGCGGCTCGCGGTAATCGACTATGCGAGTGTCGATGCGCGGCGCCAACTCATTCTCGTGCGGCGCGACAATGTCGAGCATCTGGTGATGATCGGCGGACCGACCGACGTCGTCGTCGAATCCAATATCGTGCGTGCGGTCGCGGCCCCGCGCGACATCCCGGCGGCGCGACCACCCGCCGGTAGCGAGACTTTGCCGCGCGCAATTCCTTTGCCGGAAGCCGGCAATGGTTCGTGGCCGTTGCAACCCGATCCGGTGGCGCCGTTCCCACCGCCTCGCCGCACCCGGGTCGAACCGATTCCGGACGAATCGGCGCCATCTCCTGAAATACCGCGGCCGCAGCGCGAAGCGCTGACCGCCATCGCCGAGGAAATCACCGCCACGCCGACGCCGACGTTCCCGCCGCGGTCCCGGCAGCCATCGCGGCCGGCTGAACCGCGCCCATCGCCAGCACCGGCGAGCGCCGAAGCCGTGAGCGCGGCCGATCAAAGTCTCGCGGAAATGGCACAGCGGCTCGAAGCGGCGCTGCGCAAACCGAAAGCGGCCGACAGGCCGGGGGAGCCGCGCGAGACGGCCACCGTTGCGGCGCCAATAGCGGAAACCGATGGACCCGCGACACCACCTGCTGCCCCGCGACCCGCACGGTCCGCCGATGCGAAACCTGCACGCGCGGAGACCAAGGCCAAGGAAGGCAAGCTCTACGACACCCTCGAACAGGAGATGGCGAGTTTGCTAGGGCGTCCGCCAGGAAAATTTGGATAAATGAAATTTCCTTGGGGCCGCCGCGTTCGTCTCGCGACGGTGATCGGCGTCGGCGTCCT
This sequence comes from uncultured Alphaproteobacteria bacterium, assembly GCA_963845775.1. Classification (GTDB taxonomy): domain Bacteria; phylum Pseudomonadota; class Alphaproteobacteria; order Rhizobiales; family Xanthobacteraceae; genus BOG-931. The sequence continues at coordinate 477,169 of CAWJTE010000007.1, read as the reverse complement.
TATCGGCGTAGCCAGTCGGCTCTGGGACTAAAGCCGACAAAAATCCGGTCCGACATCCGCGCAGCCGCGAAAATGGGGTACAAGCCTTCCCCATGCTCGGCGTCTACCCTTCCCATCGTGCTGGAACCACGTCGCTGAAGGATGCCGTCTGGGTCGACCTGGTCGATCCGACACCGGCGGAAAGCGCGGCCTTCGAAGAAGCCTTCGGGCTGTCGGTTCCGACCAAAGAAGCGCTGGTGGAAATCGAAGCCACCAGCCGGCTGCGCACCGATCACGGCGCGCTCTATATGACGACGCCATTGATCCTGGCGCCGGAAAAAGGGCCCTGGATCGTGACGCCGACCGGCTTCGTGCTGGCGAAGAACATTTTCGCGACCCTACGGTTCGATAAATTGCCCGCGTTCGACGCAGTAGTTGCCGAGCTGAACAAACGCGAAACGTTCGAACCCGCTGTTGCCTTCGTGCGGCTTCTGGAAATCCTGGTCGATCGCACCGCCGACCTGCTGGAGGCAGCCGCCCGTGACCTCGACGAGGCCTCGCACCTGATATTCCGGCCCGATAACCCGACCGAGACCAAGCTCTCGCAGGAAACGCTCAAGCTGCGCCGGCTGATGATTCGCACCGGGCGGACCAGCGAGCGCATGGCGCGCGTGCAATACACGCTCGTCTGCCTCGACCGGATGGCGAAATTCGCGTCCGAGCGCGGGCGCGAGTGGATCGCGGCGGATTTGTGCAAACGGCTGCAGGCGGTCTCTTCCGACATCGCCTCGCTCGAGCAATACGCCGAGGGACTGGTCAACCGCGTCCAGCTTCTGCAGGACGCGGCCGGCGGCATCATCAATATCGACCAGAACGAAGTGATGAAGGTTTTGACCATCGCGTCAGTGGTCGGCATTCCACCCGTGCTGGTGGCCGGCATCTACGGCATGAATTTCAAGGGCATGCCGGAATACGACTGGGCGTGGGGCTACCCTTACGCGCTGGCGCTGATCTTGATTACCGCGCTATTGCCGCTGATCTGGTTCAAGTGGAAGGACTGGATTTGACGGTCTACTTCATGAGCGCTCCGCCATCGACGCTGATGGTCTGGCCGGTGACGAAATCGCTGTCGTCGGAACAGAGGTAAATCAGCGTGGACAAAAGATCGGCCGGCACCTGCTCGCGCTGGATGGCGCGGGCGGCAATGCCGGCGGCGCTGGCCTTGCCAGTCCAGTCCGGATGCGTCTTGACCGCTTCGCTCATGGTCAGGCCCGGGGCGATCGCGTTGACGCAAATCTTGTGCGGGCCAAGTTCACGCGCGAGCGAGCGCGTCATCGACACCACCGCACCCTTCGAGGCAACATAATGCAGCAGGTTGGCCGTGCCCTTAAACGCGGTGCCCGAGGCGATATTAACGATGCGGCCTTTGTTTTTTTCAATCATGACCGGCGCCACCGCTTTGGCGCATTGAAAGGTGCCGCGGACGTTGACCTTCATCACCCGGTCCCATTCATCTTCGTCGATGTCCTGAAACGGCTTGGTGTGCAAATCGGCGAACAGGCCGGCATTGTTGACCAGGATGTCCACCGTGCCGAACTTTTTCACCGCGTCGGCGACGAGGCTCTCGACCGACTGCTTGGAGGTCACGTCGGCCTTCACATAGACCGCCTGCTTCTGCGTCTCGGCGATACGTTCGGCGACCGGATTGCCGTCGAGCACGTCGGAAACGACGACCTTGGCACCGGCGGCTGCCAGACCTTCGCAAAACGCGGCGCCTATGCCGCGCGCGCCGCCGGTAACGATCGCCACTTTGTCCTTGAGCCGCGTGTTCATGTTTTCCCTCCCCTATTGGATTCAATCTACGAGGCCAGCCGCGCCAGCGGCAAGGGTCACGCATAAAAACGGCCGGCCGCGGACGCCCGCAGCCGACCAGGAACACGTTGGCGCAACGCCGCCTTGCGGGATGCTACAGCGGCCGATGCATTCGGCCGAGCAACCAGCCGATGCCGAGCGCGATGGCGGCGGCCGTATAAGGCTGCGTCTCGATTGTGTTGCGGATCGCCCGTTCGAACGAGCCGACGGTCTTACGCGCGGCGGCTTGCGCAGTGTCGGCGATGTCGGACGCGCTGTCGCGCGCCTGACTGTAGACGTCCCCCGCGGCGTCGGAGACGGCGTCGGCCACGCCGCTCGCCTGCTTCTTGGCGTCGCCAAGGGCGCGGTTGAAATCGGCAGTCTTGCTGGTCGTGCTCTGGGCCATGATTATCCTCAAAAATAGTGCTGTTGTTGGGATCAACGCCGCTGGCCTCGGCCCGGTTCGGATCGCCCGCGAATAATTTCAATGCGCCTTGGCCGACTTGGCGCTGTCGGCAACGGCTCGATAGGTCTATGCTGAGCGGCTGCAGCACCCGGAGCGATAAGGCATTTTCACTTCGCGCCGGTCGCTCGCGGCCGAAAGCCAAAATCGGTCGATTTGTTGGGACGGGGGCCAGCTTTGCGCAACCGGACGACACCTCGGAAGCGGCTGAGGGCAATCCCCGATTGCGCCGGGCTGATGACGCGCCTTTGCTGCGCGCATGCGCAAAGTGCCGGTCTCGATCTGACGCCGATATTGCGCGAAACCGGCCTGAGCTTACGCGACATCGAGGATGAGCGTGGCCACGCAAATCAATTGCCTCAACTTGCTTGCGCAAGCGCTCGGCGACCGGCTACTCGGCTTTCACGTTGCCCTGACAATGGATCTGCGGCTTTTGTATTATGTCGCCGCCTCGTCGGGTACTCTCGGCGAGGCTTTGCGGGGTATCGCGCGTTGCTCCGCCATGCTGAACGAAGGCATCAGGCTCGACACTCACTTCGGGCAGGTATTGCGCATCGGATTCGAATACGCCGGCCGCGTCGGTCCGACCGTCACCAGATCGAGGCCTGGACGGCTGCCATTGTCCGTTGTTGCCGCGAAATCGCCGGGCGTGAGCTTCAACCCATGAACGTACGGATCATGCATTCGCGAATCCCGGAGTTGGTCGAACTCGACGGCTTCTTCGGACGCGCCGTCGAATTCGGCACCGGCAGAGACGAGGTATCGTTCACCGGCGACGCGGCAAACTTGCCCGTGCTCAATGCCGACCGTTATCTCAACCGATTAGTCGTTGGATATTGCGAGGACGTTTTGGCCCGTCGCAAGGCGCGCACGGGGATGACCCAGGCTGACGTGGAAAACGTCATCTCCTCGCTCCTGCCGACGGCCAACCACGGATTGAGGATGTGGCGCAGAAACTCGGTGTTGGCGCCCGCACGCTGCGGCGTAAGCTCGCCGCCGAGGGCATTACCTTCGCGCGCATCCTCGAAGATTTGCGATTCGCGCTGGCCAAGCATTATCTGGCGGAGCAAGATCTCTCCATCTCGCGCATCGCATGGCTGCTCGGCTATACCGAGGTCAGCGCGTTTTGTCACGCTTTCCGGCGGTGGACCGGCCGCACGCCGCGCGCCGACCGTTCGCGACGGCGGCGCGCAGTACCGGCGACGCCGTTGAAACGACGTGCCCGACGATAAGACACGGCCAACGCCGCGGTTTGGGTTCGTCGATCGTTAACGAGTGGTGAAGGAAGATGGTGAAAAAAGACTTAAAGGACGGATCGCCCAGGCGCGGTGACACGTCCTACAAGGCGTCGAGGCGCCTTTGCAGGACCGCCACGGCCTGCTCAAGCTTGGTCAACCGCTCGGCCATCGGATTGTCGTCGCCGCCTTCGACCCGATCTTTGGTGTCTTCGGCCTTCCAGCTGATGCCGAGCTGACTGCCGCGCCGCCAGATCACGCGGGCGCGAAAATATTCGTCCTTGTTCGCCAGGTAGAGCTCGAACACTTCTGGCAGCGTAACGTTTTCGGAGAACTCAAGACGTGCGCCGTCGGCCGTGACGTCGCGCACGATGCAATCCATGCTCGACAACCGGTTGTTGAAATAGATCCGGCCCTTGAACAGGGTTTTGTGCCTGGCTAAAGCGCGACGCTCTTTCATCCTAGCTCCTGCCGCTGAGATAAATGCGCAACCGCTAAAAAGCGATGCAGCCGGCGCGACTTTGAGGCGCATTTGACCAGCGCGGTTTACAGAGGCTGAACGCAACTTTGCAGACGAAATACGACTTGGCCGACCGACGCAGGGTTGGCCGTGTCGCCGCTGCAAAGACAATCGGTGGAACGTCGGCAGAAGGCGGGAAGCTATTCTTCGCGGTAAACGCGTTCGCGACGCTCGTGGCGCTCCTGCGCCTCGATCGACAATGTAGCGATCGGACGCGCTTCCAGACGCTTGAGCGAGATCGGCTCGCCGGTTTCCTCGCAATACCCGTAAGTGCCGTCCTCGATGCGCTGCATGGCGGCATCGATCTTGGCAATCAGCTTACGTTGCCGATCGCGGGCGCGCAGCTCAATGGCCCGATCGGTCTCCGAAGACGCCCGATCGGCCAGGTCGGGATGGTTCTGATTGTCATCCTGGAGATGCTGAAGCGTCTCCTTGGCTTCCTTGAGGATATCCTCGCGCCACTCAAGCAGCTTCACGCGGAAATACTCGCGCTGGCGCTCGTTCATGAACGGCTCACGGTCCGTCGGCCGGTAGACCCTATCGAGGGATCGTGTGATTTTGCCGTTCTTATTCAAAGGTTCGTCGGATCGACCGTTCTTGCTTTTAACCGACTGCATGGACTGCATGTCCCCTACTCTCCGCGACTTTGGCGTTACGTCCTCCCCGGAGGCGCGCTCCTATAGCGCGGGGCCATGACGGTGACAATAACGATGATGAGAGCGGCTAAAGGCGGCGATGACCGGGCCTAACTACTGGGCCGATCAGTTGATTCCGGCCTTGGCCAGTTCCACCGCGACTTGCAGGTCGATCTCGCCGAGGACCTGATCGAGGCCGTCGTCGCCGGAACCCTCCTTAAGGTCGGCGGCGACCGCCTTAAGCCGCAGCAGAATGGCCTGATCGACGGCGCCGGACAGTAGGCCGAGCTTGAGTTCATCGAGTGCGTCGAGCGCACGCGCGCCCTGTTTGACTGCGCGCCGGCGGCGCTCAACCGGGTCCTCGATGCCCTGCAGAGCGATAGCGCATCGATTCCTCCGAGCGTACGCAAGGCGACGGCGGCAGCCTGCGGCTGCGGCGCTTTCGTCTCGGCCAGGCTGAAGGTCCCGCCCGCCGTGCGCCGCGTCGCGTCGCGGCCGGCGTCGTTACTGCTGCCGTGCCGTTCGGTCTATTGACGCGCATGCATGGAACTTGGGCTTTTATAGTTAATGGGCGGTAAAATTGTGCCGCCTGAAGGCGGCAACAATTGCCGTGAACCGGCAGGGAATGCTCGCGCGCGGCCGCATCCCGCCTCATTCCTGTTTCAGATAGCTGTTTATTTCAACGCTTTCGGCGACTGCGAAAGAGTGGCGCCGCTGCCGGTAATCACCGCGGCGGCCGGAGCGCCGCCAGCGGATTGGCCTTGAAATCTGTCCCGACCAACTTTCCCGACGTCGGCGTACTGGGTAAGTTCGCCTGATATTGGATGGCCGTCGTCGCCTGTGCCGGCACGAAGTCGTTGCTGAACTGCAAAACCTGCGGCGAGCTGCCGACCGGATTTCCGGTCGCTGCGTCGATCGGAATGCCCATCAAGTAATAGCCGGAGCCGTTCACCAAATTTCCGTTTGAGTTGAGCTGGAAATCGCCGGCGCGCGTCTAGTCGCTGACCCCACTGAACACCGGCTCGTTGTCGGCTTGGCCGGGTCGGCTTCGCTACGACGAACCAACCGTCGCCGTTGATCGCCATATCGGTCGAGACCGACGTGCTCTGGATTGTTCCTTGCACCGTGTTGCTGGCGACTGAACCGGCGGTGACGCCCCTCGACGTCTGTTGGGCCGCCGCAGCGGCGGAAACCAGATCGGCGAAGTTGGTGTCGGTTTCTTTGTAGCCGATGGTCTGCGAGTTGGCGATGTTGCCGGAAATGTTCTGCAGCGCAAACGACTGCGCCTGCAGACCCGCGACGGCGGTGGTCAATGCATCGAAAATACCCATGACTTTATCTCCAACTCGGTCCTCAACCGACAAACGGTGGCGCTCGACTGGCTTGGTTCCACCGCGTACGCGCCCAGCGCAGCAAGGCCCGTGCGATTTATTTATTCCTTAAATATCAAATACTTATGCATTTTGGCCGGCGTCGCCCCCGGCACGGATATGCCGACCAGGCGGCAGAAATTGCCGCTTGGCCGGCTGCAATTTCAGTCGGCCGACGCGTTCCACGCGCGTCGGCCAAGCCGCCTTGTGAGCAACGAGTTCGACATGCTTAAACTTGAAACGACAGCGAAGGGATTTGCGAATGCGTTTTGAAGGCACCAGCGCCTATGTTGCCACCGACGACCTCAAAGTCGCGGTCAACGCCGCGATTGCACTCGAACGGCCGTTGCTGGTCAAAGGCGAACCGGGCACCGGCAAAACCGTGCTCGCGATCGAGATCGCCAAAGCGCTCGGCGCGCCATTGATTGAATGGCACATCAAGTCGACCACCAAGGCGATGCAAGGTTTGTATGAATATGACGCGGTCACCCGGCTTCGCGACAGCCAGTTGGGCGACGCGCGCGTCAAGGACATCCGCAACTACATCAAGCGCGGCAAATTGTGGGATGCTTTTGTCGCCGACGAACGCCCGGTTTTGCTGATCGATGAAATCGACAAAGCCGATATCGAGTTCCCTAACGATCTCTTGCAAGAACTCGATCGCATGGAGTTCTTCGTCTACGAAACCGGCGAAACCATTCATGCGCGGCGGCGGCCGATCGTGGTGATTACTTCGAACAATGAAAAGGAGCTGCCGGACGCGTTTCTCCGCCGCTGCTTCTTCCACTACATCCGTTTCCCGGATGCCGACACCATGCGCGCGATTATCGAGGTCCACTTCCCCGGCATCAAACACCGTCTTGTGGCTGAGGCGCTGCGGCTGTTTTACGAGATCCGCGACGTGCCCGGCATGAAGAAAAAGCCTTCGACCTCCGAACTGCTCGACTGGCTTAAATTGCTCATGGTCGAGGATATTTCGCTCGAAACCTTACGCGAGCGCGATCATAAGAAACTGATCCCGCCGTTGCATGGAGCGTTGATCAAAAACGAACAGGATGTGCACTTATTCGAGCGCCTCGCCTTTATGACGCGGCGGGAGGGCCGCTGATCGGCGCTGCGAACTAAAATAACGGACCGAAGTTGAACAACGGGTGCATGCTGAACGTGTAAGTCCCGCCGACGCCGAAGGTAAATTGGTTCGGCGAACCGCGCATGGTTACTAGCGGTGAATCGGCGGCCGAGCCGGCGAGCCGCTCGTATTCGACAAGGCCGTGAACCTGCCAACGTTGATTGAAGAAATACTCAAGCTGCCCGCCGGCGCCGTAAGAGTACACCCCGCCGCCGGCATTATAGGCTGGCAATCCGGAGGTAACGGCCTGCGCGGCGGTGACGCCGAAATAAGGCGATATGGCATTGGCCGATTGCAGCGCGAGGCGTGGGCCACCTGACAATCGGAACTGCCCGAGCGGAACGACAGCATCCACATACAGGTCGCCGCTCTGGCCGGTTTCGCCGCCGACACCTTGGCGGCCCTCGGCGCGGATGCGCAGCCAAGGCGTCGCCCAATATTGCGCATAGATCCCAAGCTGCACGGCCCAATCGACGTCGGTGAAACCGTGGAGTGAGCCCCACGGATTGACGTAACGCGGCCAGGACAGCGTCCCGACCGGTCCAGCCTGGAACTTGCCAAGATCAAACAGAGGAACCCCAAAGCCGTCGCGGGCTTCGAAAAAGACCGGCGGATCGCCGGGCCTGCTGATATTGAAGAGCGGGTAGCCGCCCAAACCGTAAACCATACTCGGCGCGCCCGGCCACGCGGGGACCGCCCGAATTTCCCCGCCGATTGTGATGACCCAGTCGGCCACCTCGGCCGGCGCCTTGACGGTCATCGGCGACGGCGGCGGAGAGGACGGTTCGAGATCGGCGGCAACAGCAAAGCCGGGCGTCGCAAAAAACAACACCGCAACAACGAGTTGCCATCTACAAAAAGCCATACAACGCCCCCTCCGCAGGTTCGCGGAGCCCCAACCTGTTATAGTGCACAGCCGCGGCAGATGCGACGGCGCTATGCCCGTTCCCGGTGAAACTCTCAGACGGATTAACAATGTAGTGTACGAGCAACACCCAAACTTACACTCCCTTGCGACCCCTGCTGCGCCGACGTTTTTTGCCCGTACCGGCCGCAAGCGGCGTCTCGTCACCGGCCGCGCCGGACTCGATCAGGCCCGCGCGCTCCGGCATCTCCGTTTGCATCGCGACGGCCGCGTCGTCGGATGGCGGCGGGTCCGATTTCGCCGCCTCTGCACGCTCCTCGTTTTCGACCATTGATTGTCGGACTGGCTCGGCGGGCGCGCCCGTCCGGCCTCGGTCAACTGTGCCGACGCGCGCGGGCGGCTAAATCGGTAGCGCGTGCCCGCCGCTCCGCCAGGACGGCACGTAAACGGCCTGCCCAATAATTTACTTGCGTGATCGCGCGGCCAAAAATTCCGCCAGCCCACACCAGTTCGAACGGCGTGAACTGGCGCCATGTTTGATCGCCGTGAACGATCGCGCGCGCGATGAGGTTTCCGGCCATTGCGGTGGTGTTGAGCCCGTGACCGCCGAAACCGCTCGCCAGCCAAACACCGGGCGCGAGTTCGCCGATCTGCGGCATGCGATGGAGAGAGTGACCCAGTGTGCCGGACCACGCGTAATCGACCGCAATTTCGCCGAGCTGAGGATAGGTTTTGCGGATGTCGGCGGTCAGCGTGCGCACATACCGGCGCGGATCGCCTGCCCAAGCCGTGACCCGGCCGGACCACATCAACCGGTCGCCGCCTACGACGCGGTAGTGATTGTCGGCTCGGTCGCTGTCGCTGACCGAGCCACGATAGCCGATCGCTTCCGCAAGCGTCGTGCCGCGCGGCGCGGTTGTTATGACGTAGGTGGTGACCGGAACCAGGGCGGCGCCGACCTGCGGCATCAGACCTCTGATTTGAAGATTTCCACAAAGTACGACCTGGCTGGCGCGCAACCGCGCATGCGGGGTGACGATGCGCTTGCGGACACCCGCCGGATCGATCGACAAAGCCGGCGTGTTTTCGAAGATACGGGCGCCATCGCGCTCGGCGGCCGCGGCGAGAGCGAGCGCATAGTTGAGCGGGTGGATATTGATTGCCCGCGGAAAATGAATCGCGTGGAAGTACCGCTCACTGCGTAAAGTCGCGCGCACTTGCTCGACCGGCCAGCCTTCGATCTCGGCGCCGAATTCACCAAGCAAGCCGACGAGCTTCATGAACTCATCGCCGTTGTTGGTTTTCGAGACGCACAGCCAGCCGTCTTGCCGATCGATGCCGGGCATGGCGTCGGCGGAAATCGCGTCGCGGACGTAATCGAGCCCGCTTTGCGACAACCCCCATAAAGCCCGGGCGCGCGCCAAGCCAACGCGGTTGATGATGGTTTCAGGCGTGGCGGCGAAACCCGGAAGCACAAAACCGGTGTTGCGGCCCGAAGCGTTAGCCGCCAGCCGCGACGCCTCGATGAGAACGACCGACCAGCCGCTGCGCGCGACTTCGCGCGCCGTCGTCAGCCCCGCGAGCCCGCCGCCGATGACGCAGACATCGACGTCGACGTCGACATTGAGCTTCGGCCGTTCCGGCGCCTCCACCTTGGTCGCTGCATACCAGGTGTCGCCGTAGGCCGCTGGGGAAACGTTTTCGTCCATGACTCGAATTTTCGCGCGGCGGACGGTGGCGGCCGCGCATCTGAATGTCGGCTTGGTTATGAGGTTCCTGTGCAGGTTTGCGGCCACACTATATGAAGTTCAAATCTCGCACACTAGACTTCGGCATACTGGCCGATGCCGACACCGGACGATTGCCCGATGAGCCGTTTGCTGTTGTTGCGCCATGCCAAAACCGAGCGGCCCGAACCCGGCACCCGCGACCGCGATCGCAAGCTGACGGCGCGCGGCCGTTCCGACGCGCCGCTGATTGGCGCATACATGGCGCGCCACCGGCTCGTTCCGGATCTCGCGCTGGTGTCGCCGGCGACGCGAGCGGGCGAGACCTGGGCACTGGTTGCGGCCGCCTTCAAGAAAGCCCCGCGCGTGGTGCAGGATCCGCGCATTTATAATGCCAGCACCGAGACGCTGATCGAACTAATCAGCAAGACCAAGGATGCTCCGACCCTCCTCATCGTCGGCCACAATCCGGGCTTGCACGATCTCGCCGTGCAATTGATCGCCTCCCGCGACGTCGAAGCGCGCAGGCGCATCAACGAAAAACTGCCGACGTCGGGCTTCGTCGTCATCGAGTTTACGTTCGACGATTGGTCGCGTCTGCGTCGCGGCTCCGGACAGCTCGATCGTTTCGTCAGTCCCCGGCTCATTGCCGAAGCAACCGACTGACTATTCGAGAATTTCGATCAAGCCCATGCCGACGACGGCATAAAAGGAAACGGCGCGGCCCGCGAACAGCACGGCCGGAAGCGGATCTGACACGCAAATCGGGTTGAGCTTAGCCGTAGCGATAGCGGCGAGGCTCGCCGGGCGATCGGCAGTCTCGAAACAAACGTGATAGACGATGCCGCTTGCCCGCCGAGCGACATATTTGTCGATCGGCCCCGGCCCATTGCCCGGGCAGATGATCTCCACCGCCGGCATGTTCGGATGCTGGCAGAGCATCAGGTTGACATTCTGCTCGGGGTCGAAAATTCGCTCGCCGATCGCGTAGCCAAGGCCAGAGAGAAACGTCACCGCCTCGTCGGCGCGTGGCACGGCGAGGCCGAGATGATGAAATTTGAGGCCGAAGCCGGCCATCATTGTCTCCCGCACCGGCGTCATTCGTAGAATTCCGGCGATTTCTTCTGCGCGTCGCTTTGCGGCTTGTCGTGGTTGATCCAGAGCTGCGCATGCTCTTTCGCCAAAATGTCGGCGATGCGCTGCATCGAAGCGAGCGTCTGCTCCTTGCTGAAGTTGAACCCCGGCACGCGGCGATTGTCCCAATTGGCCTTGAAGTGCGCCAAGTCACCGGACAGCACGACCGCGCCGGTTTTCGGCAATCGCACCAGCAGGGATTGATGTCCGGGCGTGTGTCCCGGCGTTGAAATGATCACCACCGAGCCGTCGCGCGAATACGTCGTAGTCGCCTTCGAGCTTGGTCACCGGATGTTCCGGATTAAAGCGCGGCGCGCCGAGTTCGGCCCGGCCATTCGTATTCGGCTTTCTGCACATAAAGCATGACCTGCGGAAACTCTTCGACGTTGCCGATGTGATCGGGATGGGTGTGCGAGACCGCCATCGCCTTAATGTCGGATGGCTTGACGCCGACCTGCTCGATCTGCCCGGCGAGCGTCTTCTGCCGCTTCATAACGAAGCTGTTGGGGCCCTTAAACCCATCCGGTCTGGCGGCGAGCGTATCGGGAAGTCCAGTGTCCCACAGGAACCAGCCCTGCGTGTGGTGGATCAGGTAGCAATTGTCGGATAGTTCGATCGGCACGCCGACATTGATGCCGGGCGACCAGCGCGACTGATCGGGCGCGTTGATTTGGCCGCAGTCGAGCACATAGAGCTTGTCGACGCCGGCGGCTGACGCAGGCAGCACGCCGACCGTGGCAGCGAAGGCGGCAGCGGCTGCGAGATAACCGAGTCTCATGATGTCCTCCCGTGTTGGCGCCCTACGCAGCGAGCGCCGCCAGAATGCGCGCCCAGCTGCGCGATGCCTTTGTGGAAACATTTGAGGTCGAACTTTTCGTTCGGCGAATGCACGCGGTCGTCGTCGAGCGCGAAACCGACCATCAGCGTATCCATGCCCAGCACGGTCTTGAAATCGGCGACGATCGGGATCGAGCCGCCGGCGCCGACGGTCACCGCCTTCTTGCCCCACTCTTCGGCGAGCGCGGCACGCGCTTTGGCCAGCGCCGGATTGTCGAACGCTACATCGAAGGCCGGCGCGCCGCTGAAATTGCCGAACTCGACCGAGCAATCGGCTCGGCACGCGCGCGCGCACAAAGTCGCGGAAGGCGGCGCGGATTTTCTCCGGATCCTGCGCGCCGACCAGGCGGAATGAGATTTTGGCCATCGCTTTGCCGGGAATGACGGTTTTCGCGCCCTCCCCGGTATAGCCGCCGAGAATGCCGTTGACCTCGGCGGTCGGCCGGGTCGAGATCTGCTCGATCAGCATGCGATCCTTTTCGCCGGCCGGAATTTTCAGGCCGATCGGGCCGAGAAATTTCTCCGGCGTAAGCTCGAGCCCGGCGAGATCGGCCTTGATTTCGGGCGGCAGCTCATGAACGCCTCATAAAATCCGGGTATGGCCACCGAACCGTCCGGCTTGTGCATGCGCCGAAAGAATGTCGGCCAGCACGATGGATCGGATTGCGCGCCGCGCCGCCGAACAAGCCCGGAATGCAGATCGCGGTCGGCGCAGGTGAGCCTGACCTCCTCGTAAACGAGCCCGCGCAAAGACGTGGTGATCGACGGCGTCTGCGCGTCCCACATGCCGGTATCGCAGACGAGAGCAAGGTCGCGCTTGAACTCGGCTGCATTGTCGCGAACGAAGCCGAACAGATTCTTCGAACCGCATTCCTCCTCGCCCTCGATCATCATCGTAATGTCGAGCGGCAGCTTGCCGGTGACCGCCTTGAAGGCACGGCAAGCTTCGATGAAGGTCATCGCCTGGCCTTTGTCGTCGCAGGCGCCGCGCGCGACGATGATCTTGCGGCCGCCGTCGAGCGTCTCGATGCGCGGCTCGAATGGCGGCGTCTTCCACAGATCGAGCGGATCGACCGGCTGCACGTCGTAATGGCCGTAAAACAGAACGCGCGGCGCCGTGGCCGTTGGCAGCTGCCGTTGCCGCTTTTGCCGACAACGACCGGATGGCCATCGGTCGGACGCACGCTGGTTTCGAAGCCGAGGCCGCGCAGATCGGCGGCGACGTGTTCGGCCGCGGTCCGGCATTGCGGCGCATAGGCCGGATCGGTCGACACCGACTGGATGCGAAGCAGCGCGAACAACCGCTCGACGCTGGCGTCAAGATCGCGGTCGATGCGGTCGAGCACCGCCGGCAGGCTTTCGAGTTACTGTCATGGCTTTCACCTTTTCATTACGCCGCCGAGCGCGCCGCGCACGACGGCCTTGCCGATGGTCCCGGCGGTCTTGCTGCCGGTCGATTTGGTCGAGTTCAGCCGCCACCTGCGTCGCGACGCCGGCGGCGACGGCGCGGGCGACGTTGCGCGCGACTTGTTGCGAGGTCGTCAACGCCGTGCCGCGCGGCCGGCCGATGCCGAAAACACTGGCGGAAGCCTTCGCCCATCCTGTGCAGCATGCCGCCGGCAGCGGCGGGCGCGTGCGCCCGGAGCGGCCGGCGCACCGCGCAGCTGACCGCGGAGGCTGCGCCGGCTGGCGGTAAGCGCGCCGCCGGCCTGCCAACCGGTTTTGCAAGATCGCGTAAGCCGATTTGGGCATCGACGGTCTGATCGTATTTCCCCTCGACCGGGCTTTTCGCCATGACCGCCTTGCGCTCCTCCGGCGTGATCGGGCCGATCCGCGCCGACGGCGGCCGGATCATAGTGCGATCGACCATCGACGGCGTGCCGCCGCCTTCCAGAAACGAGACCAGCGCTTCGCCTTTGCCGAGCTGGGTGATGACCTGCGCGGTATTGAGCTTGGGGTTGGGCCGGAACGTTTCGGCCGCCGCTTTCACCGCCTTCTGGTCGCGGGGCGTGAAGGCGCGAAGCGCGTGCTGAAGACGGTTGCCGAGCTGCGCCAAGACCTTTTCCGGCACGTCGATCGGGTTTTGGGTGACGAAATAGACGCCGACGCCCTTTCGAGCGGATCAGCCGCACCACCTGCTCGACCCTGTCCAGCAATTCCTTGGGCGCCTCGTTGAACAGAAGATGCGCCTCATCGAAAAAGAACACGAGTTTCGGCTTGGCCGGGTCGCCGACCTCGGGCAACTTCTCGAACAGTTCGGATAGCAGCCAAAGCAGGAAGGTGGCGTAGAGCCGCGGGCTTGCCATCAGCTTGTCGGCGGCGAGCACGTTGATGATGCCGCGCCCGCTTCTGGCGTCGGTCTCGATCAGGTCGTCGATCGTCAGCGCCGGCTCGCCGAAGAATTTGCGCCGCCCTGGTTCTCCAGCACCAGGAGTTGGCGCTGCACGGCGCCGACCGCGGTCACCGCGACGTTGCCGTAGCGGGCGCTGACCTCCTTGGCGTTCTTCGACAAGATAGGCGAGCAGCTCGCGCAGATCCTTGAGGCCGACCAGGCCGTCGATCGTCGCAGCGCCTTCAATTCCGGATCGTCGTCGGCGAAACGGAACGCGATGTTGATCATGCCTTCCTGCACGTCGTTGAGTTCGAGCATCCGCGAGACCAGCAACGGCCCCATCTCGAACACCGTGGCGCGGATCGGATGGCCCTCGTTCGGCGAACAAATCCCAGAACACGACGGGGAATTCCTCGGGCGCGTAGTCGAAGCCCAAATCCTTGGCGCGCTTGACGAAATCCGGCTTGGCCTCGCCGCGCGCGGCAATCCCCGACAGATCGCCTTTGATGTCGGCGGCGAATACCGGAACGCCTGCGCGCGAAAAGCCCTCGGCCAGCACCTGCAACGAAACCGTTTTGCCGGTGCCGGTCGCGCCGGTCGACGAGACCGTGACGATTGGCGAGCGCGAGCGTCAAGATATTCGTCACTGCTCGCACCCTTGCCGACAAAAATCTTTCCGTCCTGGTCCGGACTTCGCCATCACGCGTTTCCTTCCCGCATCCAGCATGCGCGCGAACGCGGTCGACACGTCGCACGCTCAGAATTTTAGTGCGCGACATTTTTACTAGCTCGCTTACTTTCCGCTCGCGCAGCATCGGCTTGTCACGCCGCGCTCGAATGTTCATTATGGCACAAGGTGCCGAAAGCAGGGGCTGGCGAGGGGACCATGGATGAACTGATCGGGCGTCTCGTCGCCGACGGGGCGTCGATCGGAGGCCGCCGAAACTGCGGTCGGCATCATTCTCGACTTCCTGGCAAGGAAGGCCTGCCGACAAAAGCAACTGCTCTTGGCGAAGCTGCCGGAGCCGAAGCCTGATGCAAAAAGCTGCGAACGAGGCGGCGGCGGCATGGGCGGAGACATGGGCGCGGGCATGAGCATGATGGCCGCGGGGCTTAGCATGGGCCAAGTTCAGGATGTTACCCGGGAATTCATCGCGTTTGCGCGCCAGAAGGTCGGCGAAGACGCGGTCGGCGAATTCGTCGGCGCCATTCCCGGCCTCCGCAGTTTGTTTGACTGCCGGCGTGCCGGATTGCGCGATTGAGGAGGGACAGCGATGGGGTATCCCATCACCGACATTCGAGGCATCGGCGCCGATACCGCCGCTGATCCTGAAGTCGGAAGGCATCCGGACCACGGTCGGGCTGTTGCGCATGGCCAAAACGCCCGAAGCAACGGCTCAAGATCGCCGAGAAGGTCGGCGCCGACGATAAGCTGGTTCTCGACTGGGTCACCGCCGCCGACCGCATGCGCGTCAAAGGCGTCGGCTGGGAATATGCGGAGCTGTTGGCGCGGCCGGCGTCAAGACCGTCAACGAGCTCAAGTTCCGCAATCCGCAGAAGCTCGTCGACCAGATGACCGAAGCCAACGCCAAGCGCAAACTGGTGCGGTTGTTGCCGTCGGTGAGCATGGTGCAGCGCTGGATCGAGAGCGCCAAAAAGCTGCCGCCGGTTATCCGTTATTGATCGGCGCGCAGCCGCTGCGACTGCGGCCGCCAGCGACCCCAGTAGCGACCGCATCCGGCCTGCTTCACTTCGACCGCGCAATGCTCACTGCCGCGGACGACGACAACGGCGATGCCACATGGCCGATCCGCTTGACACCCGCTCAGTTTTTCGGCTGCCTCACGCTCCGGCGACGTGCTGGCGCGGCTTCTCGGCCAAGGCGCGGCCGTTGGTCATGGGCGTGCTCAACGTCACGCCGGACTCGTTTTCCGACGGCGGCCGCTTTCTCGATCCGCCGGCGGCGATCGCGCAGGCGCAGCCGCCTGGTCGCCGAAGGCGCCGACATTCTCGACGTCGGCGCGGAATCGACCCGGCCCTATGGCGGCGCGGTTCGGGTATCGGCTCGAGGAGGAGCGCGCGCGTCTTGCGCCGTCCTCGCCGACGTCATCGCGCTCGGCGTGCCGGTCTCGATCGACACGCTGAAAGCCGCGTCGCCGCCTGGGCGCTCGATCACGGCGCCGCGATCGTCAACGACGTCTGGGGCCTGCAGCGCGATCCCGACATGGCGCGCGTCGTCGCCGACCACGGCGCGCCGGTCATCATCATGCACAATCGCGAGAGCGCCGATCCGGCGATCGACATCGTCGCCGACGTGACCGCTTTCTTCCAGCGCTCGCTCGACATCGCCGCGCGCGCCGGCATCGCGCGCGAGCGCATCGTGCTCGATCCCGGCATCGGCTTCGGCAAGACGCCGGAGCAAAGCCTGACCTGCATCGCCCGGCTCGACGCATGGCGGGACTTCGGCCTGCCGCTGCTGGTCGGCGCTTCGCGCAAGCGCTTCATTCATTCGCTGACGCCGTCCGATCCGCATGGAGCGGCTCGGCGGCTCGCTGGCCGCGCATCTGCTCGCCGTCGAAAGCGGCGCCGCGATCGTGCGGGCGCATGACGTCGCGCCGACCGTGCAGGCGCTGGCGGTCGCCGCCGCGATCAGGCGGGCGCGATGAGCGACACGATCTTCGTCAACGGACTGGTCCTGCACGCCTATCACGGCGTCATGCCGCACGAGGCCAAGGTCGGACAGCCGTTCAAGCTCGATCTCGAACTCGACATCGATCTCGCCGAGGCGTCGCGCACCGACAAGCTCAAGCACACCGTCTCCTACGAGCTGCTGGTGAAGACCGCGAGCGAGGCCTTCTGCGCCAGCCGCTATCGCCTGGTCGAAGCCGCGGCCGGCGCGGTTGCCGACGCGGTGCTCGACGCCTATCCGCACGTGCGCAGCATTCGCGTCACCGTGCACAAGCCGCACGCGCCGATCGCCGCGACCTTCGACGATGTCGGCGTGATCATCACGCGCACACGCGCGACTGAGCCACCGTGGCTGAGGCGTTCATCGCGCTCGGCGGCAATGTCGGCGACGTGCGCTCCACTTTCGATCGGGCCATTGCGACGTTGTGCGACGGCGACGCCGTGCGGCTGATGGCGCGCTCCTCCGATTACCGGACGCCGCCGTGGGGCGTCACCGACCAGCCGCCTTTCATCAACGCCGTGATCGCAGTCGATACCTCGCTGGCGCCGCACGCTCTCCTGGAACGCGCGCAACGAGTGCGAACGCGCGCTCGGCCGCGACCGCGAGCGAGAGCGCCGCTGGGGACCGCGCGCCATCGATATCGATCTCCTCGCCTATGACGACCTCGTCCTGATCGATCGCGACCTTATTTTGCCGCACCCGCACCTGTTCGAGCGCGCCTTCGTTCTGGTGCCGCTTGCGGAGATCGCGCCCGACCGGCTCATCGCCGGCATCACGGTGCGCGACGCGCTGGCGCGGGTCGATGCAAGCGGCATCGAGAAGCTGCCGCCGCGGTAAGCCAGCGGCCGACGGCATGCCGATTGCACGAGCGCAAAGTCGGTTGGCCCGACATGCGCCGGCCATGGCATTTTGCGACCATGACCGATCCCGGAAACCCTGCCGCTGGCCGCCGATTTTCCGCCCGCAACCCGCGACGCAATGGCGCAAGCTGGTCGACGCGGTGCTCAAGGGCGCGCCGTTCGAGCGGCTCGTCAGCAAGACCTATGATGGCCTCGCCATCGAGCCGCTTGCCGCGCGCCGCTCCGACGCGCGGCCGATCGCCGGCGCGCCCGGGCGCGGCACCGTGGGACGTGCTGGCGCGCATCGAACATCCGGATCCGGCGCTCGCCAACGCAGACCGCGTTGCGCGAGCTCAACAACGGCGCCAGCGGGCTCATCGCTGGTCTTTGCCGGCGCGCTCGGCGGCTATGGCTTCGGTATGCCGGCAAACGAGCAGCGCTGGCGCGCACGCTCGACGGCGTCCACTTCGACGCCGGCATTGTCGTCGACATCGATCTGCCGCCCTTTGCGCGCGACTTCCGCGACATCGTCGCCAAGGTCGCAGGCCACAGCGCCAAGCCGGCACGGCGCGGCTTCGTTTCGGGTACGACCCGCTCAGCGCGATCGCGATCGGCGGCAGCTGCCGCTTGCCTGGAACAAGACGGCGCCGCTGATGGCGGCCTCAATCCGCGTGCTTGCCGACGGCGGCTTCAAGGGTCCGTTCGCGGTCGCCGACGGACGCGTCATCCACGATGCCGGCGGATCGGAGGCGCAGGAGCTGGCCTTCGCGCTTGCTGCCGCCGTCGCCTACCTGCGCGCGCTCGAAGCAAGCGGCATCGCGCTCGATGCGGCGCGCGATGCGATCTATTTCCGGCTCGCCGCCGACGCCGATCAGTTTCTCACCATCGCCAAATTCCGCGCGCTGCGGAAATTGTGGGCGCGCGTCGAAGCGCGCTTGCGGCCTTGCGCCGAAGCCGGTGTTCGTCGCGGCCGAGACGGCGTGGCGCATGATGACGCGGCGCGATCCGCACGTGAACATTCTGCGCGCGACCATTGCGGTCTTCGCCGCCGCCCTCGGCGGCGCCGATGCGATCACCGTGTTGCCGTTTACCGCCGCGCTCGGACTGCCGGACCGGTTTGCGCGGCGCATCGCGCGCAACACTCAGCTCGTTCTGCTCGAAGAATCGCACCTTGCCAAGGTCGCCGATCCGGCGGCCGGCTCCGGCGCCGTCGAAGACTTTGACCGACGAGCTTTGCGAAGCGGCCTGGGCGTCTGTTCCAGCGAGATCGAAGCAGCAGGCGGCGTCGCCGCCGCGCTCGAAAGCGGACTTGATCCAGCGCAAAGTCGCCGCGGTTCGCGCCAAACGCGAGGCTGCGATCGCGCGCGGCGCAGGATGCGCTCACCGGCGTCAGCATTTTCCCGATCTTGCGGAAACGCAGGCGGCGGTCGATGCGCCGCTTCCGCCGGCGCAATGCCCCGCTCGCTTCGCCCATCGACGCCGCTGCGTGCCGATCCGGCTTGCCGAACCGTTCGAAGCGTCTGCGCGATGCCTCCGACCGCTTGCTGGCGAAGACCGGCGCGCGGCCGAGGATCTTCCTCGCCAATCTCGGCACGCCGGCCGATTTCACGCGCGCGCGCGACCTTCGCCAAGAACTTTTTCGAGGCCGGCGGCATCGAGGCGGTAGACGGCGAGGGCCGGACGTCCGCGCCGCGCCTGCCGCGTTCAGGCTCCGGCGCGCGCTCGCCTGCCTGTGCTCCTCGGACAAGGTCTATGACAAGGAGGCGCGCGACGCGGCGCAGGCGCTGAAAGCCGCCGGCGCCAGGCACATCTATCTCGCCGGCCGGCCGGGCGACGCGGAGGCCGCCTTGCGCGGCCGCCGGCGTTCAATCGTTCATTTACGAGGGCTGCGACGCCCTGGCGACACTGCAGGAGCGCTTACGATATTCTCGGTATCGAACGATCGGGTGAAAGACGGATGAGCCGTATCCCGATTTCGCGCAGATCGACTTCGCCGATACGCCTGCGCCTGCCGCGCCGGCACGCGGCCGCACCCTGGCTCACGCCGGAAGGCATCGCGGTCAAAGGCGCGCTATGGCGCCGGCGACCTCGACGGCCTCGATTTTCTCGACACCTATCCGGGCATCGCGCCCTACCTGCGCGGCCCCTACCCGACCATGTACGTCACCCAGCCGTGGACGATCCGGCAATATGCCGGCTTCTCCACGGCCGAGGATTCCAACGCCTTCTACCGGCGCAACCTCGCCGCCGGTCAGAAGGGCCTCTCGATCGCCTTCGATCTCGCCACCCATCGCGGCTACGACAGCGATCACCCGCGCGTCTCCGGCGATGTCGGCATGGCGGGCGTCGCGATCGACTTCGATCTACGACATGCGCACGCTGTTCGCCGGCATTCCGCTCGACCAGATGTCGGTGTCGATGACCATGAACGGCGCGGTGCTGCCGGTGCTGGCGCTCTACATCGTCGCCGCCGAGGAGCAAGGCGTGCCGCCGGAAAAGCTCGCCGGCACCATCCAGAACGACATCCTCAAAGAATTCATGGTGCGCAACACCTACATCTATCCGCCCAAGCCGTCGCTGCGCATCATCTCCGACATTTTCGCCTACACCTCGGCGCATATGCCGAAATTCAATTCGATCTCGATCTCCGGCTATCACATGCAGGAGGCCGGCGCGACCGCGGACCTCGAACTCGCCTATACGCTCGCCGACGGCGTCGAATATGTGCGCGCCGGGCTTGCGGCCGCGCTCGACGTCGACCGCTTCGCGCCGCGGCTGTCGTTCTTCTTCGGCATCGGCATGAACTTCTTCATGGAGGTCGCGAAGCTGCGCGCCGCGCGCGTGCTGTGGGCGAAGCTGATGAAGCCGTTCAACCCGCAGGACGCCGCGCTCGCTGTCGCTGCGCACCCATTGCCAGACCTCCGGCTGGTCGCTCGCCGCGCAGGACGTGTTCAACAACGTGGCGCGCACCGCGATCGAGGCGATGGCGGCGACGCAGGGCGGCACCCAATCGCTGCACACCAACGCGCTCGACGAGGCGCTGGCGCTGCCGACCGATTTTTCCGCCCGCATCGCCCGCAACACCCAGATCGTGCTGCAGCGCGAAAGCGGCACCACGCGCATCATCGATCCGTGGGGCGGCTCGTTCTATGTCGAGCGGCTCACCCACGATCTTGCGACGCCGAGGCCTGGGCGCATATCCGCGAAGTCGAGGAGCTCGGCGGCATGACGCGGGCGATCGAGGCGTCGCTGCCGAAGCTGCGCATCGAGGAAGCCGCCGCCCGCACCCAGGCGCGCATCGATGCCGGCGCGCAGGCGGTGATCGGCGTCAACAAATACCGGCCGCGCGACGAGGCGCCGATCGACGTCCTCAAGGTCGACAACGCGCGCGGTGCGGCAATTGCAGATCGACAAGCTCGCGCGGCTCAAGCGCGAGCGCGATCCGCAGGCGGTCGCCGAGGCGCTCGCCGCGCTCACGCGCAACGCCGCCGGCGGCAACGGCAATCTGCTGGCGCTCGCCATCGATGCGGCGCGCGCCAAGGCGACGGTCGGCGAGATATCATTGGCGCTGGAGCAGGTGTTTGGCCGCCACCGGGCCGAGATCAAGGCGATCTCCGGCGTCTACAGGCGGGAGGTCGGCATGTCGGACGCCGTCGAGCGGGTGCAGAAGCGCGTCGCCGAATTCGAGGACAACGAAGGCCGCCGCCCGCGCATCCTGGTCGCCAAGATCGGCCAGGACGGCCACGACCGCGGCCAGAAGGTGATCGCCTCGGCGTTCGCCGATCTCGGCTTCGACGTCGATATCGGCCCGCTGTTCGCAACGCCGGCCGAAGCCGCGCGCCAGGCGGTCGAGAACGACGTGCACATCCTCGGCATCTCGTCGCTCGCCGGCGCGCATCTGACGCTGGTGCCGGAGCTCAAGGCCGAGCTCGAACAGCAACGGCCGCGCCGACATCATGATCGTGGTCGGCGGCGTGGTGCCGCCGCAGGACTACGAGGCGCTCAAAGCGCCGGCGCCGAAGCGATCTTCCCGCCCGGCACCGTGATCGCCGAAGCCGCCGAAAGCTGCTCGATACGCTCAACCGCCGGCTCGGCCACAGCAAGGCGGCGGCGGAATAACGGCGGCTGCGCATTACTGCGCCGCCGCCTCTTGCGGGCGTCGGTTGCGGCTCTATCGGCCCGGCCGTCGGCGAGGGGCGCGGCGACGCGCGGCCAAGAGATTCATGAACGAACGAAACGTGGGGCTGCTGCGGATCGCGTCGTGGCCGGCTGAGATGAGCATATCGACCTGATCCGGCGGCAGCTTGAAGCCGTCTCGACGGTGTTGAGTGCGGCAGCGCGCTGCGGCCCCAATTGATCGAAGGCAACGCGGCCGACGAAGATCTTCACGTCGCGGCAGTTCCATCCGGGCGGCGCGCCGTAGCGGCGGCGCTCGGCCGCGGAAAGCTTGCAGCGCCAGTCGACCAGCGCGTCCTGCCAGTCGGCCATCGTGTCCTGAAACGCCGAGTAGCTGCCGACCGCGCCGGATTCGGTCGCAGTATCGGACGCCGCGGTAATCAAGGTCACGCCGGACGGCCCCTGCACGGTCTGCGACCAGGTGCCCGAGGGCGCGCGGCCGGCATCGGCGACCAGGAACAGCATGCGCCGCAGTTTGACGGCCTCCTCCGGCTCGAGCGGCCCGTAAGGCGTATTCGACGCCAGCCGCGCGATGGTGAAGCCGGCAAGGCCGTAATTGTCGACAATGCCGCCGTCGAGCAGCTTGACGTAGTGAACCTCGCCGGAGTGGTAGCGCTCCATGGCGTTGGCAAAAAGCCTCAGCAGCGGCGGAGCGTCCGGATTGGTGCGCACGCGTTGCACCCAGTCCGGCAGCGGCTCGGAGCAGCGGCCGGGAAACCTTCAATAACGACCGGCGTAAAGACGACCGGCACCGCCGCAGAGGCTGCGACCGCAAGCGAGATCGGATAGGTCGAAAGGTCGCTGCACAACGCGCCGAAAATCACCCGGCCGAACACGAACGGCGTGCGGTTGTAGATGTCGGAGGCGTTGATCCAGATCTACGGCCGGCGCTGACGCAGCAGGCACTTGAACGTCGCGTGGTCGAACAGATTATCGTCGAGCCAGTGCGGAAACGCGGTCGGATCGTTGATGCCACCCTGCAGGCCCTTGGCGATGCTGAACAGATTGAGCTCCATGTGCAGATCTTCCTCGGCGTTGCGCAGAAGGAAGCGCTGCTTGAAATCGGCCAGCGCCTTGCGCTTCTTCAGTCCGTAATAGGCGGCGAGCACGGAGCCGCCGGATACGCCGGTGATGAAGTCGACGCGGTCGAGCAGCGATGGTCGACCGGTTGGGCACGCGATCTCGTCGAGGGCGGTCAGCACGCCGTAAGAGAATGCCGCCGCGCGCGTGCCGCCGCCGGAGAATGACAGCGCGACGACGGTGTCGTCGTAATAGGTCTCGACGTCGCGATCGAGTTGCGGCTGTCGGCGGCGCGCCGGGCGGCAGCGGCTGATTGATCGGCTCGTTGTGGATCGGGGCGCAGGCCGCCAACAGGGCGGAGCACGCAACGATGCGCCCTGCACGCACGCAACGCTGCCACCACCCCACCATCATTAACCACGGTTATCGGCGGATCGCTCCGCACCCGTCAAGCAAACGCCGCATCCGAAAACGCCAGCTTTTTCTTTGAGGTTAATGGCGTTCAGCAGGCGGTTTTTGGCCGCCGCTGCCAACGCGTCCGCCGCGTTATAGCGGGTGCAAATTCAATTTTGCCGTCAAATGCGCGGCCGTTTTCGGCGAGAGCAAATGCTACGACCCGGATTCGCCTGCCGCCTCAATGCGCTAGGAGCGGCGCGCAAAACATCAAACAACAAAAGCCTCGATTTTTTCGGGCATTTCACTCAAATCGGCGGGAAAGGCGCGTCGTTGCGTGACAGAAGTATGACCGGCCGCGGCCGACGGAACAGAGGCCACCGGGAAACCGAACCGTGCTGAGAGGCTCGGACGCGTTCGGAAGCCATCCTCGCGGTGGGCAAAGCGGGGAAAAAAGATCGGACGGCCGATTGTGGCGCTTTCGAATCCGGACGTAATTTCCGATACTTGCGCGTCCCCCTCCCAGATTCGTCCCCGCTATCCCCACATTTAGTGGTTGATTCAGATTTCATACTAAGTCTTGACGGGCGCGACCGGCTTGGCCTAGCCTCACAAGTTCGGCGCGCGGGTAACGAAGTCCGCCGGGCTCTCCAAAAAGGGTTTGCGGGAGTGCTCCGTGCCGCCGTTGGCGCGAGCGTGGACTTTTGCGCCCTTGAGAGGACCCGGACGGCAGAAAAAGCCGGCCGCAAAGCCGGACAGGGTGCGGGTGGCAGACAGAAGATTGGGGTGAGGCCGGACGCCGGCGGAGTTTGATCCGCCGCGTCGCGGGGAAGTTGTCGGCGGCTTATATTGCGGATGTTACCCGCAGGACCGCCGGCGAAGAGAAACACAAGAATTAAAAGGGGCAGAGAATGCGGATCGAGCGGCGCTACACCAAAGAGGGACAATCGCCTTACGCGGATATCGCCTTCCGTCTCACCGTAAGCGAAATCCGCAATCCGGACGGCTCGGTCGTCTTCCACGCCGACGGCGTCGAAGTGCCCGAGCAATGGTCGCAGGTCGCCTCCGACGTGCTGGCGCAGAAGTATTTCCGCAAAGCGGGCGTGCCCGCGCGCCTGAAAAAGGTCGAGGAGGAGACCGTCCCCTCCTGGCTGTGGCGCAGCGTCGCCGACGAGGCCGCATTGGTCGAGCTGCCGGAGAAAGAGCGCTACAGCGGCGAACACTCCTGCAAGCAGGTGTTCGATCGGCTCGCCGGCACCTGGACCTATTGGGGCTGGAAGGGCGGCTATTTCTCTTCCGAAGCCGACGCGCAAGCCTTCTTCGACGAGCACCGCTACATGCTGGCGATGCAGATGGTGGCGCCGAACTCGCCGCAATGGTTCAACACCGGCCTGCATTGGGCCTACGGCATCGACGGCCCGAGCCAGGGCCACTTCTACGTCGATTTCAAAACCGGCGAGCTGAAGCAGTCGGCCACCGCCTACGAGCACCCGCAGCCGCACGCCTGCTTCATCCAGTCGATCGCTGACGACCTCGTCAACGAGGGCGGCATCATGGATTTGTGGGTGCGCGAGGCGCGGCTGTTCAAATACGGCTCCGGCACCGGCACGAATTTCTCCAGGCTGCGCGGCGAAGGCGAGAAGCTCTCCGGCGGCGGCAAGTCGTCGGGCCTGATGAGCTTCCTCAAGATCGGCGACCGCGCCGCGGGCGCGATCAAGTCGGGCGGCACCACGCGCCGCGCCGCCAAGATGGTCATCCTCGACGCCGACCATCCTGACGTCGAGGCACTTCATCGACTGGAAGGTGATCGAGGAGCAGAAGGTCGCCAACCTCGTCACCGGCTCGAAGATCAACCAGCGCCATCTGCGCGCGATCCTCAAGGCTTGCGTGAATTGCGAAGGCTCGGGCGACGATTGCTTCGATCCGGAGAAGAATCCGGTGCTCCGCCGCGAGATCAAGGCGGCGCGCAAAAACCACGTGCCGGACAATTACATCCGCCGCGTGATCCAGTTCGCCAAGCAGGGCTACAAGGACATCGAATTCCCGATCTACGACACCGACTGGGATTCGGAAGCCTACCTCACGGTTTCGGGCCAGAATTCCAACAACACGGTGCGGGTGACCGACGAATTCCTCAAGGCGGTTGAAGCCGATCGCGACTGGGATCTGTTCTGGCGCACCAAGGGCGGCAAGATCGCCAAGACCGTGAAGGCGCGCGATCTGTGGGAGAAGATCGGCCACGCCGCCTGGGCGAGCGCCGATCCAGGCCTGCAATTCCACACCACCATCAACGACTGGCACACCTGCGCGAATTCGGGGCCGATCATCGCCTCCAATCCGTGCTCGGAATACATGTTCCTCGACGACACGGCGTGCAATCTCGCGTCGCTTAATCTCCTCTCCTTCCACGACACCGAAAACGCATGCTTACGACGTCGAGGGTTACGAGCATGCGGTGCGGCTGTGGACCATCGTGCTGGAAATCTCGGTGCTGATGGCGCAATTCCCGTCGCGCGAGATCGCGCAGCGCTCCTACGACTTCCGCACTCTTGGGCTTGGGCTATGCCAATGTCGGCGGCCTCCTGATGTCGTCGGGCATTCCGTACGATTCCGACGCCGGCCGCGCCATCTGCGCGGCGCTGTCGGCGATCATGACCGGCGTCTGCTACGCCACCTCGGCCGAAATGGCAGCCGAGCTTGGGCCGTTCCCGCGCTTTGCCGAAAACCGCGAGGTGATGCTGCGGGTGATGCGCAATCATCGCCGCGCCGCTTATGGCGATCGCTCCGGCTACGAGCAGATCACCACCCCGCCGGTGCCGCTCGACCACAAGGCCGTCACCGCGCAGAACCTGGCGGCGCATGCCAAGCGCGCCTGGGATCGCGCTGTCGCGCTCGGCGAAGCGCACGGCTATCGCAACGCGCAGGCGACCGTGGTGGCGCCGACCGGCACCATCGGCCTGGTGATGGACTGCGACACCACCGGCATCGAGCCCGATTTCGCGCTGGTGAAGTTCAAGAAGCTCGCCGGCGGCGGCTACTTCAAGATCATCAACCGCGCGGTGCCGGAAGCATTGCGCCGGCTCGGCTATAGCGAGAGCGACATCGCCGAGATCGTCGCTTATGCCGTCGGCCACGGCTCGATGGGCCAGGCGCCGGCAATCAATCACACCACGCTCAAGGCCAAGGGCTTTACGCCGGAGGCGATCGAGAAGGTGGAAAAGGCGTTGCCGACCGCCTTCGACATCAAATTCGCCTTCAACAAATGGACGTTGGGCGCGGAGTTCCTGCGCGACGAGCTCGGCGTTGACGCCGAAGACTCTGGCCGCACCGAGCTTCGACCTGCTCGCGCATCTCGGCTTCACCAAGCGCGAGATCGAGGCGGCCAACATCCATGTCTGCGGCGCCATGACGGTCGAAGGCGCGCCGCATCTGAAGCCCGAGCATTACGCCGTGTTCGACTGCGCCAATCCGTGCGGCCGCACCGGCAAGCGCTACCTCTCGGTCGAGAGCCACATCCGCATGCTGGCGGCGGCGCAGCCGTTCATCTCCGGCGCCATCTCCAAGACCATCAACATGCCGAATGACGCTACCGTCGAGGATTGCAAGGAAGCCTACAAGCTGTCCTGGCGGCTCGGGCTGAAAGCCAATGCGCTCTACCGCGACGGCTCCAAGCTTTCGCAGCCGCTGCAAAGCCAGCTCATCGCCGACGAGGAAGACGACGATGACATCATCGAGGCCTTCATCGACAAGCCGGCCGCCTCACGCGCCGCCGCGCTGTCGGAGAAGATCGTCGAGAAAGTCGTCGAGCGCATCGTGGTGATGCGCGAGCGCGAGCGCATGCCCGACCGGCGCAAGGGCTACACGCAAAAGGCCGTGGTCGGCGGCCACAAGGTCTATCTCCGCACCGGCGAGTACGACGACGGCCGGCTCGGCGAGATCTTCATCGACATGCACAAGGAGGGCGCGGCGCTTCGCTCGCTCCTCAACAACTTCGCCATCGCCGTGTCGCTCGGCCTGCAATACGGCGTGCCGCTCGACGAATATGTCGATGCGTTCACCTTCACCCGCTTCGAGCCGTCCGGCCCGGTGCAGGGCAACGACACGATCAAATACGCCACCTCGATTCTGGATTACGTGTTCCGCGAACTGGCAGTGAGCTACATGGAGCGCTTCGACCTTGCCCATGTCGATCCGATCGGGCGAAGGCTTCGATGCGCTCGGCAAGGGCGTCGAGGAAGGCAAGCCCGCGCCGGAGACGCGCTACGTGTCGAAGGGGCTGACCCGCTCGCGCACCGACCGCCTCAAGGTGATGCAGGGTGGTGGCGGCGACCTCGCGACGATGGCGGCTGGGGTCCAACGTCACGGCGCTTCTCGTCGCCGCGCACCGAAGTTGCCGGCACCACCGCGCTCAAATCCGAGCCGGAGCAAAAACTCTCGCCGGCGCAGGCGCTCGAGCAACAGCAGTGGACGCATCGCGATGCGCGCGCTGCGGCGGCCGAGAAACGCGCCGAAGCCAAAGCCAAAGGCTACGAAGGCGAAGCCTGCGGCGAATGCGGCAACTTCACCTTAGTGCGCAACGGCACGTGTCTCAAATGCGATACGTGCGGCAGCACCACGGGGTGTAGCTAGGCAAACTCAAGATCTCGGTAGATGGCAGCGAATCAGTCCGCTGCCATCTTTCTAAATTCAAGCATGGGTGAGGCAAAAAGTAGAAAATCCGCGATTTGGAAGCTCATTGAGCAGTATCCTCAATGCTCACTGTGTGGCGGTGAGCGTTTGTCTACGACCCGCGATCACATTCCACTAAAAGCAATCTTCGATAATTCCCACCGGCCTGACGAGTTGGTTAAGGCGCGGAACGCGCCGTGCCTACGCTGTTCAATCTTAAAAAGCACAGCAAGGTTGACGAACGCATGCTTCGCTTTTGCGGCACCGCGAGTTTAGCATGCCGCGATGGAGATCGGGCCGTGAGTTGCAGCAATATCATCTACCTCGTCGTCGGCGCGCTGGTGATCGTTGTCGTCGTGATGGGTTACCAACTCTATCGGGATCCCAAGAAGCCCGAGGGTGTGCGTATCGATGTCGGCCCCAACGGCCTTTCGATCGAGAAGAAATAGCGAGCGGGCTGGGCTGGGGCGCACAGCGCGCCGGGCCCACGCATCTTAAACTCCTCCGTCATCCTGAGGTGCGCGGCGAAGGCGCGCCTCGAAGGATGCTGCTCAGGCGCCCAGGCCGTCGCCCTTCGAGGCTCGGCGCTAACACGCCTCGCACCTCAGGGTGACGGAACAGACCGCGTCATTGCGAGCCACCGGATCAAGTCCGGTGGCAGGCTTCGCGAAGCAATCCAGTTCTGATGCGTCGATCTGGATTGCTTCGTCGCTTTCGCTCCTCGCAATGACGTAATTGACGCCCCGACCGAACCAAATTTTTACGCACCCCCGGCATCATGACGGCCCTGTTTGGAGACGCCGCCGCATGTGGATGCCGGGACGTTTCGTCATGGGCGGGTTCGCCCTTTTTATAATCTGCACGCTGGTGCGCGCCAGGCGCAGCGGCCGCATCTACGACAGCGTGTACTGGTGCTTTGACGTCGAAGAACAGCCAGTGATGTACACGCTGGCATTCGGCTCCCACCTTCGTCGCGGCAATCTGTGTCGCGAGCGCGGCGGGATATAGCCCGCCCGAGTTTTTCGACATGGTCGGCCTCGGCTGGCTCAACCCCTATATACCCGACCTCCGCGCATCTCATCATTCCCCCGCATAGCCGTTTGGAAGAACGAAATTCCCCGGTTCTTCACCGCCAGAGCATAACCGTTCATTCCGCGTTCAGGCGCACGCGGCTAACTGTTGATCGTTGAGTTTAAAAAAAGGGGGGTTCTCCCATGAAGATATTTGCTGCGGTGTTACTTGCGGCTTTCCTGTCTGCCGGCGCGGCCCAAGCGAAGATGATGCACATGGCCGCGTGTGCTGACGGCATGACCAAAGCGAACTGTATGTGTAAAGCGGCTGCCGGCAAAGCTCATGCGATGTGCAAAAAAGGCATGTGGTGCCACACCTTCTCAGGGTCGTGTTCGATGTAGGCGTTGCCTAATCGACGCGCTACGGCAGGCGTAGCCGCCTGCGTAATCCGCGAGCTGCGGCGCCGCTCCTGAAGGACGCGGCTCCGACGCTCCTCGTCATGCCCGCGCTTTCGCGGGCATCCACGTCTTCGATTATTAGCGAAGCGAAAGACGTGGATGGCCGAATCAAGTCCGGCCATGACGAACAGGGTGCGCAGGCGGATCGAAAATCGTCCAGTCGAGCGCGGCAAATTCCTGCTTCAGCCAGTCGATGAACGCGCGTACTTGTGGACGTTCTTGCGCACGCTCGCGCGCCCGCTTGGGGCGCACCAGATAATAGGCGCGACCCGCGGGCAGCGTAAGCGGCACCGGAACGACCAGGCGGCCGCTGCGCACGAGGTCATAGGCGAGAATATCGGTCACCAGCAGCACGCCGGCGCCTTCGCTCGCGGCATCGAGCGCATGGTCGGCGCTGTTGAAGCTCAAGCCGCGGGCGATCTCGACACGGTCGAGGCCGGCGGCCGCGAACCAATCGGTCCAGGTCGGCACCCGCGCGCGCGGCAACAGCGTGTCGTCGTGAATGAGCGGGGCGTGCGCGAGCCGCTCGGGCGTATCGAGCGGTCCCAGGCTTGCGATCAGCTTCGGGCTGCACACCGGTACGAGCGACAGCGATATGAGCTTCTCCATGTCGAGCCCGGCATCGGGCGGCGGATCGTCCGGCATGCTGCGAATGCCCAAGTCGACGCCGTCGGAGGTGAAATTGGCATTGTTGAGCGAGGACGCGATGCGGGTGTCGATCTCGGGGTGTGCGCCGGCAAAGCGATAAAGCCGCGCCGCCAGCCATTTCGCAGTCAGTCCAGGCGGCGTTGAGACCACCAGCACGCGCTCATTGTCCAATTGCTTTAAGGCCGACACCGCCTCGCTGATGTGAAGAAAACCGGTTTGCAGGCCGGGATAGAGCCGCTCGCCCGAAGCGGTCAGCACGATCGCACGCACCCGACGCTCGAACAGCGGGACGCCGAGCAGCTCCTCCAGCCCGCGGATCTGGTGACTGACGGCGCCCGGACTGACGTTCAGCTCCGCTGCAGCCTTGGTCAGGCTGAGGTGCCGGGCGGCTGCCTCGAAGGCCCGGAGCGCATTAAGCGGGGGCAGCGCGTGCATGAGAAGATCTCATCTATAACGCGAAAACATATCGTTTGTAGCCCCGTAAAGTAAGGAACATGTTGGGGTTTAGCAACGAGGTAAGTGAGAAACACTCAATAATAAGAGGATAGGCTATGAGCAGTATGGCTCTCTACCACGACTTTCACCTGCACGACGCTCCCCTGCCGATATCGGTCAAATCCCCCCCGTGTACGCACAAGGGCTTGGTTCGGCGTATCTCCGCAGCCATCGAGCGGTGGAAACAGCGCGACACCGAGCAGGAGGCCGGGCGCTTCATCGCCGAGCACGGCGGGCGCCTCACCGACGACATCGAGCGGCAACTGACCGAGCACTTCAATGGCCGCAGCTTTGTGCCTTACGCGCCACCGCGGTCGTTCCGGCCGTTCTCGCGGGGCGGCTGAAGACCGGCTCTGAGCATTCGTCGTCGTGTTATCGGGAGCGTCAGCGGAGCAATCCAGTCTGGATCGCTTCGTCGCTTTGGCTCCTGGCAATGACGAAATTACGCAAACGGATAGCCGGAGACGCCAGCGCCGGCTTTGATGTAGCCGGAGCCGATTGCGCTCAACAATCCCTCGATCCCGTCGAGTGTCTTGTCGATCAGGCCACGCGGCTCGCCGGACTCCAGCATGATCTTTAATTGCAGCAGCCCCTGGTTGGCGGCGTCGATCCGCCGCGCCAGCACAATCGTCACGTAGAGCAACGCCACCGGGTCTTGTAGCAATGTCGCCGCGTCGGCGACGTGAAACTCCGCCGGCTCCAGCGCGCGCACGTCCGCGCTGTGCGGCGCATCGAGCAGCGCCGAGAGTTCGCCGAACACCGCGCCCGGTTCGGCCACCTGGGCGAACTCGACATCGCCTTTGTAAATGCCGACCGTGCCGCTCTTCAGAATCATCAGCCGCCCGGTTTTGGTGCCCTCGGCGAATATGGTTTCGCCGGTGTCGTAGCTTTCGAGCGGAAGCGCGGCGATCCTTTCCTGCCAGGCCGCTTGATCGTGGGTCAGTGTCATTGTCCGAGCGCCCCAAAATTTGCCGCAGGATCGAGGTCCAGCGCAGGCCTGATAAAGATACTACGGGGTCATCCCCGACTGAGTGAAGCAGAATTGGTTGCAGGCCCCACTGCTCTACCCGGATTTCGCCGCCGCGTGATCCGCGCTACCATGCGCGCGATGAAAAACTTTGCGATCGTTCCGCCATTGGTGATCAAGGACACGCCGAAGCCGCAGCGGCTCACCAAGCTGTCGCAGGCGCGCACTTACGTTGACGAGGCGATGCGCATCGGCCGACCGGAGCCGTGGCGCGAGGTGTGGCACCGCCTCAAATCGGTGAGCGATGAGGAGGATGCCATCGAGGCGATCGGCGACTTGCGCGAATTGCTGATCGAAGAAGATTTGCTGCTGCCGTCCGCCTGACGCTATGTGTTCCACTCGCCGATTGCCCCCCTGACATGCCAAGGAGCCGACCAGTGAAAGTTTTGCCGCGCGCGAACGCTCTGCTAGTGCTTGCCGTCATCATCTTGGCCGCCGGGATCGCCGCCTTGGCGCCGGCCGCCGCTCAAACTGCCGGGAAACCCACGACCACGCCGTCAGGACTGCAAATCATCGACACCGCGGTCGGCACCGGCGCTTCGCCGAAGACCGGCCAGATTTGCGTCATGCACTACACCGGCTGGCTGTACGAGAACGGCGCCAAGGGCGCGAAATTCGACTCGTCGGTCGATCGCGGCAAACCGTTCGAATTTCCGATCGGCACCCATCGGGTTATCGCCGGCTGGGACGAAGGCGTCGCCACCATGAAGGTCGGCGGCAAACGCACCCTCATCATTCCGCCCGACCTCGGCTACGGCGCGCGCGGCGGCGGCGGCGTCATTCCGCCGAATGCGACGCTGATCTTCGACGTCGAGCTGATCGAGATTAAAGGCTAGCGAGCGGACGGCTCACCAAGATCCGCTTCCCGCAATGAGCGCGACGTACGGGCAATCGGACTCACACGCACATCACAAAACCCTGAAGTTGCGTCGGACGCATGGCCGGGACGCGCGGTAAGGCGCGCCCGGCGCGAACATGCGCGGAACAGGTACTGGACTCGCGTGTTTTCTTAAGCGTTTTGTTTTTGTATTTCACCTTTGCGTTCCTCGTGTATTGCCGACGACGGAGCAGCGATCATGGATCGCAACGATTTGGAGCTTTTGGACAAGCAAATGGGGCACATCAGCCCCGCGCCGCGTAACAACGGCGTGCTGATGCTTGCGATCGCTGCGGTGTTTTTCGCCGGCGTCGCGCTCGGCGGCTATTTGTTTGCCGACCAGGGCGAGCCGCCGCTGCAAACGGCTTTCGTTACGCCCTCGCCCGCGACATTGATGCCGTGAATGAAATCTGCCCGAGCTTCGTGGCGCACGCGCCGGGCGTGCTCAAGCGGATGCACTACTCTTCCGGCTCGGTGGTGAAGAACAACGGATAGCCCTTTTGCTTGCCGAGTTCGGTCGCTTCCTTGGCCTTGGTCTCGGCGACGTCGCGCACATAGACCGCGATCACGCAAGCGCCCTTCTGATGCGCGGTCATCATCACGCGATAAGCCTGATCCTCATTCATGCGAAACACCGCCTTGAGCACCAGCACCACGAATTCGCGGGGCGTGTAATCGTCGTTGAGCAGAATGACCTTGTAGAGCGGCGGCCGCTTGGTCTCGGTCTTAACCTGGGTGCGCAGCTTGACGATGGTCTTGGTCATCGAACGACGCTCCGCTGCTCATCGGTTGGCGGGCTCCGCGATTATAGTCCTCGTCTTGTTTGCTGGCACCGGCTGGGGCGAAGCCGCGGCACGGCCGCTCGCGCAGCGGGGGGCTAGCGGCCGGCGAACCGCCGCGGCACCACCGCCGCGCGGCGCGGCGTCCGCCGCTCCACGACAACGGCGCGCGCGCCGACGCGGCCGGTCACGGTGACGTGGACTTCCTTGCGCTGGCCCATGCGCAGGACGACGCCGCGCGCCTGGTCGGGCGCCACTTCCATCAACGAGGCGACAATGTCGATCTGCTCTTTGAGATCGTCGGTGAGCCCTTGCGCCGCCACCACAGCTTCCTCGACGGTCGGCGGGTCGCGCCTGACGCGTCGTGGTCCGTCTTTTGTGTCCCAGCTATCGCTCATATCCGCACCTGCGTTAAACCCTGCTGTTGCGGCGTATCATCCATTCTCTACCGCACCGCAGCAAGTAAATTGTGCGTCGCACCCACAGCAACGCACAACCCTGTGAACGCGTTCAAGCCCCCCAAAAACGGGGCCGGCGGCCGATCGGACGCGTGGAACGGGAATTCGATTAGCGGGCCTTCATATCGGCGAACAGGACGCCGCCTTTGCCCTTATCGGTCCGCGCGGTTTCCACCAGCGAGATTGTAACCGATTCTTGCGGCACGCCGAGATTCTTCACCACCGCGCCGGTCAGATCCTTGACCAAGGCGCGCTTGTCTTCGACCGAGCGGCCTTCCAGCAAATAGACGATGAGTTCGGGCATAGTTGTTTCCTCGGTGTTTGAACGTCCGTTCACATTCACAAAATTCAAGCGCAGCAGTTGGCTATCGGCTTGCCTCCAGAACGGGTTCCGTCTATCGGAACTCGGTGGGGTCGTACAAGGGAGCTGGATTATGAAACGAGTGGCCTTTGCAATTGGTGTGCTGGCGCTCGGATTTTCTGCGACGACGGCGGCACGCGCCGATTACTCAGTAGTGATGTTCAAGGACGGCTATTGCCGGGTCTGGAATACGGGCGGCAATCCATCGCAGCCCGGCTGGAAATATCACTGGGTGCACCTCAAGAGTTGGGAACTCGCGGCTTCGAAGAAGCACTACGCGGAAGCTCATCGCTGGTGCAAACCGTTCAACGCGCAAGGGCTCTGAAGCCTGCCCGCCGATCGAAAGGCGAGCCGCGGAAGCTTTGCCCAAAGGGGGGTGACTGTGACGAAATTCGCAATTGCAATTGGGATTCTGGCAATCGGCATGGCGGCCGCCGCTCCGGCGCGCGCCGACTTCGCCGTGGTCAAATTCAAGGATACCGGCAGCTGCCGAGCTTGGGCTAACTCCAAGACCAAGCCAATGACGAAATATCAGCTGCTGTGGGCCAAAGAGCCGACCTGGGAAGCCGCCCAGGCCAAGGGCGCTTGGGCCATGAAGCACCATTGGTGCAAAGCCTGGCACTAGTAACCGCTGGTCGCTTTGGTTGCAGTAGCCGCCCGCCTCAACAGGCGGGCGGCTTTTTTTGCCCCGCTCTGCGCGCGGAACCATTCCCGACCGGATCGGGTTTGTTTGGTACCGGCAAGGGAGAGCAGAGCATGAAACGAATGGCACTCGCAGCTGGTTTGCTGGCGGCTTGCTTTGTCGCCGCAAGCCCCGCCCATGCGGACTATGCCGTGGTTCAGTTCAACTACGGCTTTTGCAAAATCTGGTGGGACAGCGGCGACAATCCTTGGGGCCCCGCTTGGACCAAGATTGCGGTGGGCCTTCCCGATCACGAAGCAGCGCAAGCAGCGCTCGACAACGCGTTCGCGCAGGGCGCCTGCCGCTGACCGCGCCAGTCAGCGAAATGCGATAGAGGTGCCGGCGCTAATAGTCGCCGCGCGGTGGGCTGGCATTCGTCGGTGCGCCGGGCGACCGTAATAGCGCAAGCGGGCCGCGATCAGGGCGCGGGTTCCAAACCGGTTGCTGCCGAACAGGCCTCCGCTGCGGCGTAAGCGAGCCACTTTGCGGGACGTCATGAATTGGCGGCGATTTCGGCCAATGCCGCTCCGCTTGCGGGCCGCTCCATCGTGGTCGCGACGCCCAACTCCGAGGCAAGGGGATGCACCGCCTGGGCGGCGACAGAAGACAAGACCGGCGCTAGCACGGCAACCGAGGCCGATGGAGCATCAGCGGCCATGGTGCGCGCCGCGACCGAAAGCTCCGCGTCCGGCCGGTCGGTCAGCGAAAACACCACGGCTGCGCCGCCGGTCGCGCCGATCGCGGCGGCGACCACGACAATCCGCAACGTGCGCATGAAGTTAGGCGCCGGTGCTAGATAGCCCCATTCCGGATTGAAGTTTGCCGCTTGGCGCATCACGACCTCCGAGGCAAACCAAAAGCTGCCCCACCTGCTGCTGGGCGCCGCCGGAACTGGAACGCTTCGATACCGGGGCGGTTCCTTTGCCGCGCCGAAATGGTTAGCGGGCCACGAAAACCGGCGCAAGACGCCGATAAACGAATGCCGGCGCCTGTTGAAAGCGCGCAACAACGCTCAACACATACGGCTGCGAAGGCACTTAGGACGCGCTGACCAGATCGGCCGGCGGCCGCGGAACGTTGCTTTCGCCGCCGATCCGGTCGCCGATCGCACCGAACCACGACGGTATGCCGCCGATCACCGCGACGGCGCGTTGCGTGGCCGCGACGACGCGATTTTGGATCGCTTCCGTAAAGAACACGCCGTCATGGTTCGCGGCCGGTCTGGCGCCTTCGCTCGGCTGCAATTGCGCGATCACAAGCGGCGGAAGTGAAGCGACGACAACCGGCGCCTTGCCGTGGGTGACAGTGCCCTTCACCGCGGTGGCCGCCGCCGGCGATCGCGGGGCAGCGATCGACGCCGGCGCGGCCGCGGTTTCATTTGGCGGCGCCGCATCGGCGTCATCCGTCACCGCCTCCTTGTATTCGGTAGCCATCGCCGCCTTGACGAAATTTGCCATCAGCGCGTGTTCGTCGCGCAGCAAATCCATCATCGCAACGGAGGCCGGAGCTGACTGCACGGCAGCCGGTTCAGGAGGCCGGCCGAAACCGTACAAGCCGTAATGGGTCAGGAGAAATCCGCCGATCAGGCTCGCCAACGCCCCTGGCACGATGTCGTGGATCAGCTTGGTGAGGAAACGGCGAACCAGACCATAGTGCATGACGTCGTTCTCCCGGCGGGCCGGCATTTTTCAAACGGCCGGTTGAATTTCAAACACCTGTTGTGGGCGGCCAGTGGCCGGGAAAAAGGAATTTTTGCGGCAACCCAAAGGATTTCCTGCGGAAAACGCTGCGTCAGCCGCGCGGAGCGAGCCCGGCAACCGCCCATTGGCCGATTAGACGGGAGAGCTTTTCCACCGCCGCCTCATCAAGCGAAAGCGATATCGGCGGACCGGCGAGCTGTTCGCGGTTGCGCACGAATACGCTGCATTGACCGATCAACCAGATCGCCGCGAGCGTCAGCGTTGGCTGATCCGCTTTCGGCATGAACCGCCGCACCAGGTCGGTTGCCAGGCCCATGAACGGCACCGCCTCCTCGGTCATCAGCTTTCGAAACACCGCAGTCGGGCGGACCGCTTCCCAATTGAACAGCCTGATGTAGCGGCTGAGATCGTCGCGCGCGAGCAGCGGCCTCAGCTGATGGCGGACGAATTCCTCCAGCGCCTGTTCGCGCGGCATCGCCTTTGTTTCGTCGGCGTGCCCCAGCTGGTGTTCGGTGAGTACCCGGAACGCCGCGCGCAGAATTTCTCTATAAAGCCCGTCCTTCCCGGCGAAGTGATAGTTGATCGCGGCCTGATTGACGCGCGCCTTGGCGACGATGGCGCGGATGCTGGTGGCCTCGTAGCCACGTTCGGCGAATAGTCGCTCGGCAGCGCTCAAGATCCGTTCGCGCGTGATTTCGGAAGGTCGCGTCATGGGGTCCGGGTCTTTTCGGAACTTTCTTTTTCAAACTATCGTTCGAATCCCACATAAGCGCTTGCCGGCCGCGATGCAAATGTTCCGGTGGCCGCTTGACGCCTGCGGCAAATGACTCCGCCGCCGCGCCCGGCTATCGTCGCGGTCCATGATCGGAACCCACCGCGTCGAGGGTTACGCTATCGTTTCCGCCGACGGCATGATCGCCAATGCAGCCGGGGCAATGCCCGACGCCATCCGCAACAATGCCGATCAGAAGTTCCTGCAAGCCGCGCTCGACCGCGCGGGCGTGATCGTGCAGGGACGCCATTCGCATGAAGGCGGGCCGCGCGCCGACCGCCGCAAACGCTTGACCCTCACGCGCGCGGTCGCCGGGACGGCACCCGACCCCTCGCATCCGAATGCGTTTTTATGGAATTCAGCCGACGCGCCGATCGAGCGGGCGCTGGCGGCCGTCGGCGCCTTCGACGGCCCGATCGCGGTCATTGGCGGCACCGAAGTGTTCGGCCTTTTTCTGCCGCTCTGTGACGCATTTCACCTGACGCGCGCGGCGCGCGCCAAAATTCCCGGCGGCCGGCCGGTGTTTCCGCAAGTCAGCGCACTGCTGACGCCGGAACAAGTGCTTGCCGGCCAAGGCCTGCGGCCGACCCCGCGTCGCGATATCGACGCGCCGGCAGGCATCACGCTGACAACCTGGCAGCGGCCGTGAACTTGCGGCCGCCAGGATCGCACCGCCGCAAGCCCGCCGACAACGCGCTTGATTACGAGATTGCGCAGGAGCAGGCGGCCGCGCTCGGCCGACTGGGCCGCGCGCTCGAAGTCGCTCTGACCGCCTTGTTGGAGCATGATCGGGCCGGCCCCGATTCCGCGACGGCGGTCGGCACGCGCGAGCGGCTGGTCGGGGAAGCGGGCTACGCGCTCTGGTGCTTCATCGTTCAACGCGAAGCGTGCAGCCTACGCGACCAGCGGTTGATAATTCGCGACTATGGGGTGCCGCGCGAGGTGCAAAATCGCATGGGCGTGCTGGGCTCCGGCAGCCGTCCCCGCCGGATTTGACTGATTTACGCTTTCTTAATCCGCCAGCGCCCGGCCCCCCATCCGCAAGCCTTTGTTCACCGTTCGCACGGCATTGTTATCGGTGCTTCAGTGGGGCGGCGCCCATACGCAATGTTGCGAACTCTTCCCTTGATCGACGAGCTCGAGGCGGCGCTGTCCTCCGGTACCAACGCGCGCCGCATCGAAATGCTGACGCGCGTCACCGACTTGTTCGTCGGCGGCGCGACCCGCTATTCAGAAGAGCAAATCGGGATCTTTGACGACGTCATGGTGCGCCTGATGAGTGGCATCGAGACCAAGGCGCGCAGCAAGCTGTCGTATCGACTGGCGCCGATCGCCAATGCGCCGTCGAATGTGATTTACATGCTCGCATTCGATGACGACATCGAAGTCGCGCAGCCGATTTTGCGGGCATCCAAGCGGCTGCAAGAGCCGGCGCTGCTCGCCAACGCCAGCACCAAGAGCCAACAGCACCTGTTCGCGATTTCGCAACGTTCGTCATTGAGCGAGGCGGTGACCGACGTGCTGGTCGAGCGCGGCGATCGCGACGTCGTGCATTCGGTGGTCAAGAATGTCGGCGCGCGGTTTTCCGACGCGGGCTTTCGCATGCTGGTCAAGCACTCGGAAGGCGACGACGACCTTGCGACCACCGTCGGCATGCGCAGCGATATTCCGCGCCCGCATTTCCTGGTGCTGCTGGAGAAGGCCTCGAGCGCGCTGCGTTCACGGCTTGCCGCCGAGAATCCGCAAGCCTCAAGCGCCATCGAAGGCGTGGTGGCCGAGGTGGTCGGCGGAATTCGCGACAATGCCCGCAACTCGTCGCCGGATTTTGCCGCGGCGCAGGCTGCGGTCGAGCGACAGAACCGCGTCCGCCGGATCGGCGAAGTCCGAAATCTATCAATACGCGCACGAGCGCAAGTTCGAGGAGACGGCGATCGCGTTATCGATCCTGTGCGACACGCCGATCGACGTCGTCGAGCGGGCGCTGCTCGACCCGGGCGCCGAGATTGTGCTCATTCTCGCCAAGGTCGCCGAACTTTCGGCGACCACGACCAAGGCCATCTTGCTGCTGCGGGCCGCCGACCGCGGCATGTCCACGAAAGACCTTGATCAAGCGTTGGCGAGCTTCAACCGCCTGCAACCGGAAACCGCGCGGCGCGTGCTCGGCTTCTTTCGCACGCGTGTGAAAAAGCCGGCGGAGCCGATGGTCCCGCCGGCGGTCGCCGTGAACGGCTGATCGGGTTTCGCCGGCAGGACCGAGCCTTACTCAATAGCCGCAATAATTCGGCGCGAGCAGCGGCGACCAGGCGCCGTTCGGATACTGATAGTAACAACCGCCGCGCCACCAATAGTAACCGCCCGGGCGCGGCTGGGCTTCGGCCGCGATGACCGCGCCGGTCGTCGCGCCAATTGCAGCGCCCGCGACCGCGCCGGGGCCGCGGCCAAGCACGCCGCCGACGATACCGCCGAGTGTACCGCCAACGATAGCGCCCGCGATCGGGTCTTGCGCTCCCGCCGGCTGCACCGGCAGCGATGCCGCAAGCGCCAACAGCATCGCGCCTCCCAGTATTCGCTTCATAAGCTGATCTCCCCTCGCTTCGCCGCCAAGTTATACGACTTCGCGGCCCCGTTACTCCAGCTGCGCGAAGCCTCAACGGAAAATGATTTGCGTGTCGGCGGCGCAAACGGCATCGACTGAAAAACTACGCTGAACGAATCGCGCGCTAAGCCCGTTTACCGGTTATTGTCGAGAATCAGCTTGACTTCTCAGGGGTTTGGATTTAAGTGGGGACCTTGCGGAAGTTGGTTGAATTCTGCGCTGCGGCATCGTGCTGTCGTTCTTTGTTACGGCGTCCGCTCGCCGGCATCTCGGTTTCTCGCCTCTGACTGGGAAGGACGGCATGCATAGCCAAAACGCCCTCTCGCGATCCGGCAAAGGTTTGCGAATTGCGGACGCCCGTCTGGCGAACGGCAAGTTGAAACTCAAATTCGCCAGCCCGGCGCACAACGAAAAGCAAGACCATTTCGCCATCCGCAAGGGCGTCCGCTGCGCCGGCGTGCATCTGATCATCGACCTGCATGGCGCCGAGCGGCTCGACGACATCGATCACATCGAGGCCACCTTGCGCCGCTGCGTCGAGGCCGCGCACGCGACGCTTTTGCATATTCATCTTCACCACTTTCAGCCGAACGGCGTATCCGGCGTGGCGGTCCTGGCCGAAAGCCACATCTCCATCCATACCTGGCCCGACGCTGGTTATGCGGCGCTCGACGTCTTCATGTGCGGCATCGCCGATCCCGATGCGTGCATTCCGGTGCTGCGCGAGGCCTTCGCGGCGAAGAGCGTCGGCGTGAACGAGATATTGCGCGGGCACGGGGCCTCCTGAGCTGTTGCGCGAGGCTTGACCGCGGGCTCAGTCCCGGCCGTTTGCTTTTTCAACGTGCGGGAGCGGATTTCATGGCCGAGGCGCGCTGGATTACCGAGACGCTGTTCGACGAACTCGGCATCCGCATCAATTACCGGGCAAAAAAGGTGCTCCATGAAACGCGGACCGGGCATCAACATCTGTTCCTGTTCGAACATGCATTCTTCGGCAAGATGCTGATGCTCGACGGCGCGACCCAGATCGCTGCCCGCGACGCATTCATCTACCAGGAAATGATGGCGCATGTGCCGCTTTTCGCGCACGGGCGCGCGCACCACGTGCTAATCGTCGGCGGCGGCGACTGCGCAATCGCCGAAGAGGCGCTTAAGCACAAGACTGTACGACATCTGACGCAGGTGGAGATCGATCCGGCGGTGGTCGATTTCGCCCGAAGGTATTTCCCACAATTCACCAAACCGGTCTTCGCCGATCGGCGTTTCGAAAGCGTGATTAACGACGGCATGAGGTATCTTAAGCGCACCGAACGACGTTTCGACGCGATCATCGTCGATTTCACGGATCCGACAGGGCCGGAAAAGTCCTGTTCAGCGAACAGTTCTACGCCGCCTGCAAACGCCGCCTGAACAAAGGCGGCATCGTCGTCACGCAAAACGGCGTGCCGATGCTCCAGCCGCGTGAACTCACCTCAAGCGTTACGAAGTTCCGGCGGCTGTTTGCCGACGCGACCTGTTATGTCGCGGCGATACCGACCTATATCGGCGGCCATATGGCGATGGGTTGGGCAACCGACGACCGGCGGCTGCGAACGGTTTCGGCAACAACGTTGGCCGCCCGCTATCGGCATGCCGGCAAATTCGCTACGAAATACTGGACGCCCGAGGTTCACGCCGCAGCCTTCGCACTGCCACGCTTCATCGCCGATCTCGTCGCCGAAGCTGGGGCCCGATAAGTGGCGTCGATTGTTCGATAGTCGGCCGCCGCTGCCCATCCTCACACGTCTATTTGATGCTTGCGGTGGGCAGGACTCCGCTTTTCAGCATTCACAAAGATGCACTAGAATGGAATTACGGATAAGAATTCACTTGGGAGGAAAATTGCCATGAAACTTTATATGCATCCGGTATCGATGACGAGCCGCCCGGTCCGGCTGTTCATCGCCGAAAACAAAATTCCGGTCGACGAAGTAACCGTCGACCTCTTCACCGGCGAACATGTGAAGCAGCCGTATTCGGATATGAACCCAAGCTGCATGGTGCCGATGATCGAGGACGGCGACCTGCGGCTGACCGAAAGCTCCGCGATCCTCAAATACCTCGCCGACAAGATCGGATCGCCTGCCTATCCGAAAGACCTCAAACAGCGCGCCAAGGTCAACGAGGTGATGGACTGGATCAATACCCAGTTCTATCGCGACTGGGCATACAACATGATTTATCCGCAGATATTCCCAAACAATAAGCGGCGCAGCGACGAGGCACAGGCCGCGACGGTCGAGCTTGGTCAGAGCAACGCCAAAAAGTGGCTGAAGGTCCTGAACGATCACTTCATCGGCCCGAATAACCAGTATCTGACCGGAAATCAGATCACCATCGCCGATTATTTCGGCGCCGCACTTGTTACCCTCGGCGAGACCGTGCGGGTCGACTTCTCGAAATATCCCAACGTCCAGCGCTGGCTCAACAACATGAAGAAGCTGCCCCATTGGGGCAAGATCAACGAAGTGTTCTATGGCTACGTTGAGTCACTGAAGGGCCAGCAGCTCCACGCGATCTAAAGACAGAGGACGGACTACAGGCGACGGATGCTGGAAGCGGCGGATAAGAGATTTCTTATCCGCCCGCCGTCGTCCTTCTTCGGTCGTCCGCTAACATCATGCGCATGAGCCGCGACCACATCCTGACCACGCAGGTGGGAAGTCTGCCGCGCCCGGAAGACCTCATCGAAGCCAACCAGGGCCGCGAGGCCAATCCGACGGTCGCCAGCGATCAGCGCTTCAAGGACCTGCTGCAGGCCGCCGTCACCGGCGTGGTGCGCCGGCAGAAGGAGATCGGCATCGACGTCCCCGGCGACGGCGAATTCGGCAAGGCGATGGGCCACAAGGTGAACTACCGGGCGTGGTGGAGCTACTCGTTCAACCGCCTCGGCGGCCTCGATATGTCCGGACCTGGCATCAACGCAATTCCGCCGCAGCGCAGCCGGCCGGGCGAAATCGTGCTCTCCAGCAACGCCGACCGCCGCGACCGGCAAAAATTTCTTGCGGCCTATACCGACCCGGACGGCGGCATTTATACCGGCCCGCCGTTGCCTCATTGGCCGGTCTGCGTCGGCCCGATCACCTACAAGGGCCAGGAGGCGATCAAGGCCGATATCGCCAGTTTCAAGGCCGCGTTAAAAGCGGCGGGCGTCGAAGAAGGCTTCATGACGTCGGT
This sequence comes from uncultured Alphaproteobacteria bacterium, assembly GCA_963845775.1. GTDB lineage: Bacteria > Pseudomonadota > Alphaproteobacteria > Rhizobiales > Xanthobacteraceae > BOG-931. The sequence continues at coordinate 434,227 of CAWJTE010000007.1, read as the reverse complement.
TGGACCGGGCAGCGCCGCGCGGCTCGCCAACGCCTACTACAAGACCAACGACGAGTTCGTCTTCGCCTGCGCCGATGCAATGCGCGAAGAGTACAAGGCCATCGTCGACGCCGGGCTGATTCTCCAGCTCGACGATCCCTCGCTCGCCGAAAGCTGGGACGTGATCAATCCCGAACCGCCGGTAAAGGACTATCAGAAATTCACCATGGTGCGGGTCGAAGCGCTCAATCACGCCATAAGGGGTCTGCAGCAGGACCGCATCCGTCTTCATCTGTGCTGGGGGAGCTGGCACGGCCCGCATACGACCGATATTCCGATGAAAGACATCGTCAACGTGATGCTGGCGGCCAACTGCCAGGCCTACTCGTTCGAAGCAGGCAACGTGCGGCACGAGCACGAATGGACAGTGTGGGAAGATGTGAAGCTTCCCGACGGCAAGATCATCTTGCCCGGCGTGGTGAGTTACGCCACCAATGTCGTCGAGCACCCGGACCTGGTCGCACAGCGCATCCTGCGCTTCACCAAGAGCGTCGGGCGCGAGCGCGTCATCGCCTCGACCGACTGCGGTCTCGGCGGCCGCGTTCATCCAATGATTGCCTGGGCCAAGCTCGAAGCGCTCGCCCAAGGAGCCGCGCTGGCGACACGCGAGCTTTGGGGGTAAACGACGCCGCTATGAAGCTGAGTACCGATCACATTTTGACCAGCCAGGCGGGCAGTCTGCCGCGCCCAGACGATCTGATTGTGGCCAATCGCGCGCGCGAGAGCGGCGAAAGCAAGGATGAGGCAGGCTTTCAGCGTCAGCTGCGCGCCACGGTGAGCGATGTCGTGAGCAGGCAAAAGGACATCGGCATCGACGTCCCCGGCGATGGCGAGTTCGGCAAGTCGATGGGCAGCCGCGTCAATTACGGCGCGTGGTGGAGCTACTGCTTTAACCGCCTTGGCGGACTCGATCTGGCAAGCGGGCCCGGCCTCTACGGGCAACCGGCAAAGCGCAGCCGCCCTGGCCACGTCATCATCACCAGCATGAACGATCGCCGCGACCGCGTTCGGTTCGCGGAGGTCTACGCCGACCCGCAAGGCCCGGCGAGCACCGGCCCGAGAAAGGCGCACTGGCCGATCTGTGTCGGCCCGGTCTCATACAAAGGGCAGGAAGCGCTTCAAAACGATATCGCCAACTTCAAAGCGGCGCTCAAAGCAAGTGGCGTCGCAGAGGGCTTCATGACAGCGGTTGCGCCCGGCAGCGCGGCAAGAATTGAGAACAGCTACTATAAGACCGACGAGGAATTTCTATTCGCCTGCGCGGAGGCGTTGCGCGAAGAGTACGAGGCCATCGTCGGTGCCGGCTTAATCCTCCAGCTCGACGACCCGGCCCTTGCCGACGGTTGGGACATGGTCAATCCCGAACCGTCGGTGGACGATTACAAGAAATTCTCGATGATCCGCATCGAAGCGCTCAATCACGCGCTGCGGGGACTGCCGGAAGATCGCATTCGTTATCACCTATGCTGGGGAAGCTGGCACGGGCCGCACACCACCGACATTCCCATGCGCGACATCGTCAACGTCATGCTGGCGGTCAAATGCCAGGGCTATTCGTTCGAAGCCGGCAACGTTCGCCATGAACACGAATGGACCGTGTGGGAGGACGTGAAGCTGCCTGACGGCAAGGTCATATTGCCCGGCGTGGTGAGCCACGCCACCAATGTGGTCGAGCATCCCGAGCTGATCGCCCAGCGCATCTTGCGCTTTACCAAAAGCGTCGGCCGCGAACGCGTCATTGCGGCGACCGATTGCGGCCTCGGCGGCCGCATTCATCCGATGATCGCCTGGGCGAAGCTTGAGGCGCTCGCGCAAGGCGCCCGGCTGGCGACCCGTCAATTGTGGGGTTAAGGCGGCGGCGCGCTCGGCCCGGGGCCAAACGCGCCGTCTTACCGGTCACGCGGCATAGCGCTGCGTTTTCATCCAAGCATCAATCTCGCGTTCAGCCTCGGCCCGGGCAAAACCGTAACGCGCCTGCAGGCTTCTCGCCAATACTTCGCGCCGACCGCCGATGCGCGTGAGATCTTCGTCGGTGAGCTTGGCCCAATTCATCCGTACTTTGCTCTTGAATTGCATCCAGTCGCCCTGAATCTGATCCCAGTTCATCGACGCCTCCTGGTTGTTACGAGTTGCCCTTGCGGGAACGCGGCAATGTCAGCCGAGCGATGCGGCCGCAATTCGGCGAGATCGCGTTCATTCGACGAAAAATCCGGATCCGGAACGAATGCGGCTAGCAAAAAGTAAATGAACGCGCATACACGCTGCTTGACGGGGACCGCGCGCTCGACGAAGAGACAGCATGGGCTCGTCCGCGCAATCTCCCGATGTTGCCCGGCTCGCGCGCGATGTTCGTGCCGGCAACCGCAGCGTATTGTCGCGGGCGATCACGCTGGTTGAAAGTAAGCGCGCCGATCACCGCCGAACCGCCGCGGCGCTGACCCAGGAGCTGTTAACCTCAACCGGCAACGCCGTACGCGTCGGCATCACCGGGGCACCCGGCGTTGGCAAATCGACCACCATCGACGCATTGGGCAGCATGCTCACCGAGCAGGACCACAAGGTCGCGGTGCTGGCGGTCGATCCGTCGTCGCGACGGACCGGCGGCTCGATCCTCGCCGACAAGACACGCATGGCGCACCTCGCCAACGATGCCAACGCGTTCATTCGTCCCTCGCCCGCCTCCGGCACACTGGGTGGCGTAGCCGCAAAGACGCGGGAGACGATGCTGATGTGCGAGGCCGCGGGGTACGATGTGGTGCTGGTCGAAACCGTCGGAGTCGGCCAATCCGAAATCGCCGTCTCCGACATGACCGATTTTTTCCTCGTGCTAATGCTGCCCGGCGCCGGTGACGAGCTGCAAGGGCTGAAGAAAGGCGTGGTCGAGCTCGCCGACATGATCGCCGTCAACAAAGCCGACGGCGACAATGTGTCCCGCGCCAAAGCCGCCGCTGCGGAATACCGCGCCGCGCTGCACATTCTCGCTCCGCGTTCGTCGAATTGGTCGCCGCCGGTGGTGACGTACTCGGCGCTGACTGGCGATGGCGTCGGCGCGCTTTGGGAGAAAGTGCTCGAGCATCGCCAAAAGCTCACGGCGTCCGGTGAACTCGCCGCGCAGCGCGGCGCGCAACAAGTGAAATGGATGTGGGAAATGCTCGAAGAGCGGCTGTTTGCTCCCTTGCGCAGCGATCGGTCGCTCAAGGCCGCACTGCCGCGAATCGAAGCCGCGGTGGCGGCGGGACGGCTCGCGCCCAATGCCGCGGTCGAAGAAATCGCCGACCTGCTCGGGCAATGACGTGCTGCGCGTCATGCTCGTGGGCTTCGGCCCCTTCCCCGGCGCGCCTTGCAATCCGAGCGCGGCGTTGGCCAAAGCGCTGGCGCACCGGCGGCGACCGGCGCTCGCCTTGACGCGGCGCACAGTCCACATCTTCGCGACGAGCTACGCCGCAGTCGATCGCGATCTGCCGAGGCTGTTCGCTGAAAATCCGGACATCGTGCTGATGTTCGGGCTTGCCGGGCGCCGTCGCCACCTTTGCATCGAGACCCGCGCGCGCAATGCGCAATCGGTCTTGTTTCCCGACATCAGCGGATATCGGCCACAGCGCGGCGTCATTTCGCCGGGCGGCCCCGCCGTCATCCGCGGCAACGCGCCTTTCGTCGATCTGCTCGGCGCACGGCGCGGTCATTCCTTCCCTGCCCGGCTGTCGCGCGACGCCGGGCGATATCTTTGTAACTACGCCTATTGGCGGTGTCTGCAGCACGTGAGCGACCACCGGCCGCTGGTGCAATTTGTTCATATTCCGCCGGTCAGGTTCGGCGCCCAACCCGAGCGACGACGCAATCTCGCGTTTCGGTCGCTGTTGGCGGCCTCCGAGGCTCTTCTGATCGGGCTGATCGCGGCAAGCCGCCGTTAACCGCGCCGGTGGGATACTCCGGGCTGTGCTGCGCCCGGGTCGGCGCTTCACCAGGAGCCTTTCGATGAAGCTCGACCGCCGCCGTCTGTTCGCAGCGCTTGCCGGCGCCGGAGCAGCAGGCGCGGCACAGGCCGGCGAACTACCAACAATGCCTGGGCGCGGATTCGGTCCGCGCGCGGAGATCGATGCTTTCGCGCTCGGCTTGCGGCCGAACGCGGCCGAAGACCAGACCCAATCATTTCAGCGCGCGATCGAACAGGCAGCCTCGGGCGGTGCCGTGCTGCGGCTGCCGCCCGGCGTCTACCGCGCCGGCGGCCTGAGCTTGCCGTCGCATGCCGCCATCACCGGTGTTGCCGGTGCGACACGGATCGTCATGACCGGCGGACCTTCGATCATGTCGGCGACCGGCGCCGATCACGTGATCGTCAGCGGCCTCATCCTCGATGGCGGCAATGTCCCGCTGCCGGAACGGCGCGGGCTCGTGCATTTCGCCGAGGGTCGTGCGCTACGCATCTTCGATTGCGAGATCGTCAATGCCGGCGGCAATGGCATCGCCCTTGAAGCAATCGAAGGTGACGTCAGCGAGAACACAATCGCCGCTTCGGACGCTGCCATCTTCTCGCTCGACGCCCGCGGCCTGCGCATCGGCGGCAATACCATACGCGGCGCCGGCAACGGCGGGATCCTCGTTTGGCGGAGCGAAGCCGGCGACGACGGCACGCTGGTCGTCGACAATCGCATCGAGGACATCAGAAACAAAGCCGGCGGCTCGGGCCAGCATGGCAACGCCGTCAGCGTGTTCCGCGCCGGCAATGTCATCGTGCGCGGCAATCGCATCCGTAATACGACATTCTCCGCGGTACGCGGCAATGCCGCGTCCAACTTGCAGATCGTCGGCAACACCTGCACCGGGCTTGGCGAGGTCGCGCTCTATGCCGAATTCGGCTTTCAGGGGGTGGTCATCGCCAACAACGTCGTCGATGGCGCGGCGCTTGGTGTGTCGGTCACCAACTTCAACCAGGATGGCCGTCTTGCCGTCGTGCAGGGCAATCTCATCCGCAATCTGGTTTCTCGTCGCCCGCCGGGCACCAATCCGAATGATCTCGCCGGCGTCGGCATCGGCGTCGAGGCCGATACGGCGGTCACCGGCAATGTGGTCGAGAACGCCGCTCACGCCGGCATCGCGGCCGGCTGGGGTGCGTACCTGCGCGACGTTGCGATTAGTTCCAACGTCATCCGTCGCGCCGATTACGGCATCTCCGTTTCGGTCGCCCCCGGCGCGGGAGCAGCCGTGATCGCCGACAACATGATCGCCGAGGTTCGCAGCGGCGCCATTGTCGGCATGGAATGGAAGAAGCCGGTGAGCGGCGATCTCTCAAGGGACGGCGCTACGCGCTACGCCCAATTGTCGATCGGCGGCAACCGGGTGCGCTGACGAGCAGCCGCGTTACTTTGCGTCGAATTGCCGCTTTTCAGCCGCGCAGCTTCGCGCCGCGCCATAAAGCCGGAGCGGCCCGCAGGTATTGCGGCGGATAGGCAATGTCGCCGCCAAGCGCTTGGGCGGCGTGCCAGCCCCAATGCGGATCGTCGAGGAAGGCTCGCGCCAGCGCGACCATATCGGCGCGGCCCTCGGCGACAATGGCCTCGGCCTGCGTCGGGCTGACGATCAGACCGACGACGCGGGTCGGCATGCCGGCTTCGCGCCGAATCTGTTCGGCAAGCGGTACGTTATAGCCGGGATCTCGCGGCACGCTCACCTGGCCTTGCGTGCTGACGCCGCCGGAAAACACGTCAATGTAGTCGAGCCCCGCTTGCTTGAGCGCCTTTGCGACCACCACCGCATCCCCGACGGTCAGACCACCATCGAGCCAATCGCTGCCGGTAAAGCGCGCGCCGAGCGGGGTCCCGCCCGGAATTACGGCGCGCACCGCGCGCACGACGTCGAGCGGAAAACGCACCCGGCCGTCGAGCGAGCCGCCGTACGCGTCGTTGCGGGTATTGGAGATCGGCGAGACGAAACCGTGCAACAGATAGCCATGAGCAAAATGCAGCTCGACGGCGTCGAAGCCGATGCGCAGCGCACGCTTGGCAGCGGCCACAAAGCAGTCGCGCACATGGGCCATGTCGTCCTCGGTCATGGCCCGCGGAATATGCCAGCCCGGGCCGAACGCAATTGCCGAAGGCGCAATCGTCGGCCACGGATTTTCGCCCGACGGCAAAGCCTTGCCACCTTCCCACGGCCGCTGCGCGGAGGCCTTGCGGCCGGCATGTGACAGTTGAATGGCGAGCTTGGCGCTGCCGATGCGCCGGCAGTGCGCAACAACCCGCTCAAGTGCCGCCTCGCAGGCATCGGAATACAGCCCGAGGCAGCCGTGCGTGATGCGGCCGGAGCGCTCGACATGCGTCGCTTCGACCACCAGCAGGCCCGCGCCGGAATTCGCCAACATTCCGAGATGCGTCATGTGCCAATCGGAGGCAACGCCGTCATTGGCGCTGTATTGACACATGGGCGAGACGACAATGCGGTTGGCGAGATTGAGATCGGCGAGCCGCCGCGGCGAGAACAGAGCACTCGTCATGGCTGTTACATGGGGTCGCGGTTTGAAATTGGGAAGGAAGCGAAGGCTGCGCGAAAAATCGCTTATGCCGGAGCCTGACCCGCTTCCACGCCGGCGAGTCTTGCCCATTCATCGCGGGTGCTTACGGCTTCGCGCAACGCCTCGAGAAATTCTTCCGGCGTATAATAGCGCCGCCAACGGCCGCTCTCGCGCAGCTCGATCACATGCGAGCGACGACGCTCCGCCAGTGCGAGCCATTTGCGCGCGACACGGTCGTACGGACCGGATTGCCGGGACGACATGGAGCAGCCAGAAGCGCCCGTGGAGTCGGTGCTTTTTGCATGTGCCATCGGGCAAGTTGATTCGGCAATGGAAATGCGCTGTGGGACGGCGGCCGGACTGTGAAAAAGGCGCCGGCCACTGAACTACGCTGTGGATAATTCCGTGCAAAACCCGACGAGGTTACAGCGGCAGGCGCAACGCCCGGGCGAGTTCTCCGACGATGCCGCGCCGAAACGCCAGCACGCAGACAACGAATATCGCGCCCTGGATCACCAACACCCACTGGCCGAAAGGCGCCAAATAATTCTGCATGGCGACCACGGCGAAGGCGCCGACCACCGGTCCGAACACCGTGCCCAGTCCGCCGAGCAAGGTCATCAGCAGCACGTCACCGGACATTGTCCAGTGCACGTCGGTAAGCGAGGCGAGTTGAAACACCAGGGCTTTCAGCGATCCGGCAAGTCCGGAAAGCGTGGCGGAAAGAACAAGAGCAACCAGCTTGTAACGTTCAGTGGCGTAGCCAAGCGAAATCGCGCGTTGCTCGTTTTCTCTGATCGCCTTGAGCACCTCGCCAAAAGGCGAATTGATGATCCGGTAGATGAGGAGAAACCCGGCGAGCACGACGACGACGACGAAGGCAAACATCGTCATTTCGTTGGACAGATCGAAGACGCCAAACAGCCGGCCGCGCGGCACACCCTGGATGCCGTCCTCACCGCCGGTGAATTTCGCCTGCAACGCGAAGAAATACATCATCTGCGACAGAGCGAGCGTGATCATGGCGAAATAAATGCCTTGGCGGCGGATGGCGAGGCCGCCGACGATGAGGCCAAGCACAGCCGCCGTCGCGATCCCGGCAACGATCGCCAGCTCAGGGGAAAAACCCCACGTCTTGGCGGTGTAGGCGGTAACGTAACTCGCCCAGCCAAAAAACAAGGCGTGGCCAAACGAGGCGAGGCCTACGTAACCGATCAGAAGGTTGAAGGCGCAGGCAAACAGCGAAAAGCACAACGCCTTCATCAAAAATACCGGATAGGCCACGAACGGCCCGATCGCGAACAGCGCGACCATAATGGCGAACGCCACGGCGAGGCTTCGGCCCGAACGCCGGCCCTGCTTCCCGGCGGATGGGTCAACCACCGCCGCCACTACGCCCTCCGCCCGAACAGCCCGGCCGGGCGAATCAGCAGCACGATCGCCATGATGACGAAAATCACGGTGTTCGAGGCTTCCGGATAAAACACCTTGATCAGTCCCTCGACGATGCCGAGCGCAAAGCCGGTCAGGATCGCGCCCATGATCGAACCCATGCCGCCGATCACCACCACCGCGAACACGACGATGATCAGGTCGGAGCCCATCTGCGGCGACACGTTGTAGATCGGCGCCGCCATCACGCCGGCCAATGCCGCCAGCGCCACGCCGAAACCGTAGGTGAGCGTCACCATGCGCGGCACATTGATGCCGAAGGCGCGTACCAGTACGGGATTTTCCGTCGCTGCGCGCAGATAAGAGCCGAGCCGAGTGCGCTCGATGGCAAACCAGGTGGCGAAGCACACCACGAACGAAAGCGCGATCACCCAGGCGCGATAATTCGGCAGGAACATAAAGCCGAGATTGCGGCCACCCTGCAGCCCCGATGGCACCTGATACGGCTGACCGGAAGATCCGTAAGCGTTACGGAACAGGCCCTCGATGACCAGTGCGAGGCCGAACGTGAGCAGCAGCCCGTACAGAGGATCGAGTTTGCGCAAATGCTGGAGAAACAGCCGCTCGATGACGATGCCGGTCGCGCCGATCAGAATTGGCGCGATCACCAGCGCTGCCCAGTAATTGATGCCGAGATATTGCAACAGCAGATAGGCGGCGAAGGCGCCCATCATGTACTGCGCGCCATGAGCGAAATTGATGATGTTGAGCATGCCGAAGATGACGGCGAGCCCCAAACTCAACAATGCGTAGAACGAACCATTGATCAGGCCGAGCAAGAGCTGGCCGAACAGCGCCTGCGAGGGAATGCCGAAAACCTGGAACATGCCCCAGACCCTCCCCGACGTCCACTCGCGTTCACGAGCGGCCGTCTCATCCGGTGATGGTTATCCGCTGACCAGCGGACAATGGCCGTCCGCAAGCGGCCGGAACGCCTCATCCGCCGGAATCGTGGCGCGCAGCTTGTAGTCGTCGCCAGGATATTTCGACTCTTCGGGCTTCTTCACCTCGAACAAATAGGCAGGGTGAATCTTGCGGCCGTCGATGCGGATCGTGCCTTTGCCGAACAGCGGATCGTCGGTCGGCATTTCCTTCATCTTGGCAACTACCGCTTTGCCGTCGCTGGCGCTCTTGAGCGCGTCGACCGCCTTCAGATAATGCGATCACCGACGAGTACACGCCCGCCGGCAGCATGCTGGGAAACTTGCCCGGCCGCGACGATGCAGCCTGCCAGCGCTTGGTGAAAGCGCGATTGGCGTCGGTCATGTCCCAATACCAGGTCTCGGTCAGCACCAGGCCTTGCGCGGTCTTCAGCCCGAGCGCTTCGACGTCGTTGATGAAAACGAGCAGGCCGGCGAAGTGTTGCCCGCCGGCGGCGATGCCGAATTCGGCGCCCTGCTTGATCGCGTTGACGGTATCGCCGCCGGCATTGGCGAGCCCGATGATCTTCGCTTTCGACGCCTGCGCCTGCAGCAGGAACGACGAGAAGTCGCTGGTGTTAAGCGGATGCAGAACGCTGGCCGAGCACCTTGCCGCCATTGGCGGTGACGACGGCGGCGGTGTCGCGTTCCAGCGCATGGCCGAAGGCATAGTCGGAGGTCAGAAAAAACCAGGTATCGCCGCCGGTCTTCACCACCGCTTTGCCGGTGCCGTTGGCGAGCATCCAGGTGTCGTAGGTCCATTGGATGGTATTCGGTGAGCATTTCGGTCCAGTGAGATCGGAGCTCGCGGCGCCAGAGACCAGGAACACTTTGTTCTTCTCGCGCGCGACCTCGTTGACCGCGAGCGCGACGCTGGAAGTCGGTACGTCGACGATCACGTCGACATGATCGACGTCGTACCACTGGCGGGCGATGTTCGCGCCGACGTCGGGCTTGTTTTGGTGATCGCCGCCGATGACTTCGACCTTCATGCCGTGGGCGGCGGGATTGAAATCCTCGACCGCCAGTTTGGCGGCGGCAACCGAGCCGGCGCCGCCGATGTCGGCATAGAGGCCCGACATGTCGGTGAGCACGCCGATCTTGACGGCAACGTCCTGCGCCGAAGCGACCGCCGTCGCGCATAACAGCGCGGCGAGCGCAAAGACCACTCGCGTTGGAAGTAACATTGAAACCTCCCTGGTTGTTGGCCGCGGGCGGAGAGCGCGGCAATCGATGGAGCCTGATATATCAAACTCCGAGATAGTCGTGCAGTTTTTCCGTATTGGCCTTTAGTTCTGCGGCCGAGAAATGATCGACGATGCGGCCGTGCTCCATGACGTAGTGGCGGTCAGCCAACGGTCGCGGCGAAGCGGAAGTTTTGCTCGACCAGAAGAATGGTGAAGCCTTGCGCCTTGAGCGCGCCGATGGTGCGGCCGATCTGCTGGATAATGACCGGAGCGAGACCTTCGGTCGGCTCGTCGAGCAGAAGCAGCCGCGCGCCGGTGCGCAAAATGCGGCCGATCGCCAGCATTTGCTGTTCGCCGCCCGAGAGTTTGGTCCCTTGGCTGGACGAGCCGTTCGTGCAAATTCGGGAAACAGCTCGAAAATACGGTCAAGATCGAGCCCGCCGGACCGCACTTGCGGCGGCAGCAAGAGGTTCTCCTTGACGTCGAGCGCTGGAGAAAATGCCGCGCTCTTCCGGACAAAAGGCAATACCGGCGCGCGCGATCGCATCCGAGGTGCGGCCGATCATTTCCGCGCCCTCGAAGCGCACCGAGCCGGTCCGGCTCTCGATGATGCCCATGATCGCTTTGAGCGTCGTCGTCTTGCCGACCCCGTTGCGGCCGAGCAACGTGACTACCTCGCCCGGCTGCACCTCGAAAGTAACACCGTGCAGCACGTGGGATTCGCCATACCAGGCTTCCAGTTCGTTCACGGCAAGCAGCGGATGCGGATCAGGCATCGCCGGTTCCCAGATAGGCTTCGCGCACGGCCGGATCGGCGGAAACCGTCTTGATAGTCGCCCTCGGCCAGGATTTGACCGCGCGTGAGCACGGTGATGCGGTCGCACAGATCGGCAACGACGGAAAGATTGTGCTCGACCATAAGCACAGTGCGATTGGCGGCGACCAATCTGATCAACCCGCTGATGCGAACGATGTCTTCGCGTCCCATGCCCGCCATCGGCTCGTCGAGCAGCAAAAGCTCGGGCTCGAGCGCGAGCGTGGTGGCGATTTCCAGCGCGCGCTTGCGGCCATAGGAAAGCTCGACTGCCAACGCCCCGACGTAAGGCGAAAGCCCGACGTCGACAATGAGCGCATTCGCCTGCTGGTCGAGACCGGCGAGCGCGCGCTTGGAGCGCCAGAAATCGAACGAATTGCCGCGCCGGCGTTGCAGCGCGATGCGGACATTCTCCAGCACCGTCAGGTGCGGAAACACCGCTGAAATCTGGAACGAGCGTCCGATCCCGAGCCGCGCCACATCGGCCGGCTTCAGCGCCGTGATGTCGCGGCCGTCGAACATGATGCGGCCGCGCGTCGGCGAAAGGAACTTGGTCAGCAGATTAAAGCATGTTGTTTTGCCGGCGCCGTTCGGCCCGATCAGCGCATGGATGGTGCCGCGGGCGACTTGCAAGTTCACCGAACGCACCGCGACGAAGCCGGCGAATTCCTTGGTCAGGTCTTCGGTTTCGAGAATCGGCGCTTGCGGCACGCTTCACCCCAGACGCCCATTCTCGGGACGTGGCACGCGGGCGTAAATGGCGCCCGGCAGCGCCGTTAGTGCTTGATCGTGTTGGCGACCTTGTAGCTCGCCTCGGTCTTGGTCTTGATGTCGTCGAGCGTTACCGCCGGCGCAAGCTCGATCAGGGTCATGCCGCCACCCTTGCGGTCGATGGTGAACACGCCGAGGTCGGTAATTACCATGTCGACGACGCCGGCGCCGGTGAGCGGCAGCGTACACTTATGCAGAAGCTTGGCCTCGTTCTTGGCCGAGTGCTCCATGACGACGACGACCTTCTTGACGCCGCCGACCAGATCCATGGCGCCGCCCATGCCCTTGACCATCTTGCCAGGAATCATCCAGTTGGCGAGGTCGCCGTTCTCCGCCACCTGCATGGCGCCGAGAATGGCAATGTCGATGTGGCCGCCGCGGATCATGGCGAACGAATCCGCCGAACTGAAAAAACTCGTCGTCGGCAACTCGGTCACGGTTTGCTTGCCGGCGTTGATCAAATCGGCGTCCTCTTCGCCCTCATAGGGGAACGGGCCGAAGCCGAGCATGCCGTTCTCGGATTGCAACTGCACGCTCATCCCGTCCGGAATGAAATTCGACACCAGCGTCGGAATGCCGATGCCGAGATTGACGTAGAAGCCGTCTTGAAGCTCTTTCGCGGCGCGCGCCGCCATTTCATCGCGGGTCCAGGGCATCAGACTTCCACTCCTATTCAGGCCGGTGCGGTCGCTTTCTCGCGCTTACGAACCGTGCGTTGCTCGATGTACTTCACCGCATTGGGGACGTGGACGATACGCTGCACGTAAATGCCGGGCGTGATGATACGGTCCGGATCGATTTTGCCCGGCTGCACCAGTTGCTCGACCTCGGCGACGGTCACCCGTCCGGCGGTGGCCATGATTGGATTAAAATTACGCGCCGTCTTGCGATAAGCGAGGTTACCCTCGGTGTCGGCCATGTAGGCGTGGACGATCGAAAGGTCGGCAACGAGCCCGCGCTCCATCACATAACGCTGGCCGTCGAATTCGCGCTCATCCTTGCCTTCGGCGATCAAGGTGCCGACGCCGGTCTTAGTGAAGAAGGCCGGTATGCCGGCGCCGCCAGCGCGGATGCGCTCCGCCAGCGTGCCCTGCGGGTTGAATTCGATTTCGATCCGGTGGTCGAGATATTGCTGCGCGAAAGTTTTGTTTTCGCCGACATAGGACGCGATCATTTTCTTGATTTGCTTGGTGTCGAGCAAAACGCCCAGCCCCTTGCCGTCGACCCCGCAGTTGTTGGAGACGACGGTGAGATTCTTCACACCGGAATTGCGGATTGCCAGGATTAGGCTTTCGGGAATGCCGCACAGGCCGAAACCGCCGGCCATGATCAGCATGCCGTCCTTAAGCAACCCGGCTAACGCGGACTTGGTGTCCGCATAGACCTTGTTCATGACCGCTCCATTCTCTCCCGAAAAACTCAACTACGCATAACGAGGCCGGCGGAAGCGTTCAACTAGCCGGCGCCGCCGTCGGTGCCCATCGTCTTGATGATCGGAAGCCCGAAGCTGTGGGGGTAATAGTTCCATGCGACGAAGCCTGCGGCAAATAGCACGCCTGCGATAATCGCCCCGACAAAGCGGTTGCGGAATGCAATGACGCTGCCCAGCAATGCAGCGACGAAGGCGAGTGCCGCCATCAATGCAACGAAGACCCAATTCACAGCCGATAAGTCGATAGGCATCCTGTGCTCCTGGCAATGCACGCTTGAATGATCAGCCCGCGAGCAGTCTAGCCGAGCTTCCGGCGCCGCGCGATGGCTTGGCGGCGGCTCGTGCATCACGTTATATCGGCCCGACAACGCCCCAATCGGAGACAATGGGACATGGAAGCGCTTTCCGAGCGCCTGCAAACGCCGATCTCGACCGCCGAGCTTGAACGCCGCCGGGCCGCCGTGCGCGCTGCCATGGAGCGCGACAAAATCAACGTGCTGCTGATGCAGAACAACAACGATTACATGGGCGGCTACGTTAAATACTTCACCGATCTGCCGGCGACCAACGGCTATCCGCTGACGGTGGTATTCCCGCGCGACGATCTCATGACGCTGGTGAGCCAGGGCCCGTTCGGCGGCGGCAATACGCCGACCGCAAACGGCGACGGCACCGCTCGCGGTGTCAAGCAATGGCTGACTACGCCAAGCTTCGCGTCTTGCGCCTATACGGCCGGATACGACCCTGAACTCGCGGCTACGGCGCTCGCGCCCTACGCCGGCGGTACGATCGGGCTCGTCGGCACCTACCAGATGTCGTTTGCGCTGGTCGATCATTTGCAGAAAGGCCGCTTTTCCAATTCGCGCTTTGTCGACGCCTCCGACCTAGTCGACCGGATCAAAGTGATCAAGAGCGCCGAGGAGCGCGAACTAGTCCGCCGCACCGCCGCCATGCAGGACGGCGCCATGCGAGCTGCGTTCGATGCCGTTGAGCCGGGCCTGCGCGACCGCGACATCGCCGCCATTGCGCAATGCTACAGCCAGCGCAACGGCAGCGAGAACGGCATCTATCTGTGCGCGTCCATGCCGGCGGATAAGCCGGCGCAGTTCAGCCAGCGCCATTTCCAGAACCGGGTGATCCAGAAGGGCGACGTGATCGCGCTTCTGGTCGAGGATTCCGGTCCCGGCGGTATGTACACCGAGCTCGGCCGCTCGTGCGTCGTCGGCAAAGCGTCAGCCGAGTTGAAGGACGAATTTGCATTCGCGTTGCTGGCGCGCAAATTCAACCTCGGCCTTCTCCAGCCCGGCGCGCCGTGCAAGGAAATTTTCGCCGCTTGCAACGATTTCATGCGCAAGAACGGCCGCCCGGAGGAAAAGCGGCTGCATTGTCACGGCCAAGGCTACGACCTGGTCGAGCGCCCGCTGATCCGCAGCGACGAGCCGATGTCGATCGCCAAGGACATGAACATCGTCGTGCACCCGACCTACATCCGCGGCCACGTGCTGTCCTGGGTCTGCGACAATTATCTGATCGAGGCGGGCGGACCGGGCGAGCGGCTGCACAAATTCCCGGAAACCATCACCGAGCTTGGGTGACTTGCAGTCGCGCCGGTTTCTTGCAAAAATATTTTATACTTAAAGGATGCCGCTCCTAGTAGGATTGATGGGGCGCGGATAACGAACGTTTTGGGAGGCGCCGATGCGGGGACTGGAAGGCAAAACGGCGATTGTCTCGGGCGGTTCGACCCTGATCGGCCAAACGGTGGCCGAGACGCTCGTCGGCTATGGCTGCAATGTCGTCATCGCCGACATCAATACGGCCGACGGCGAAACAGCGGCCAAGAAACTTGGCGCCAAGGCGCGCTTCGTCCGTTGCGACATCACAGGCGACGCCGACATCGCCGCGTTGATCAAGGGCACGGTCGACGCAACCGGCCGGCTCGACTACCTGGTCAACGTCGCCTGCACGTATCTCGATAACGGCGCCGACACCACCCGCGCCGACTGGCTGACCGCCTTCAATATCAATGTCGTCGGTTCGGTCATGCTGATGCAGGCCGCCCGGCCGCATCTGAAGAAGAACAAAGGCGCCATCGTCAATTTCGGCTCGATTTCCGCGCGCGTGGCGCAGACCGGCCGGTGGGTCTATCCGGTCGCGAAGGCCGCGATCCTGCAATTGACGCGCAATCAGGCGATGGACCTCGCGCCCGATGGCATTCGTGTCAACGCCGTCTCGCCGGGCTGGACCTGGAGCAACATCATGGTCGAGTTGACCAAGGGCAACCGCGCCAAAACCGACGGCGTGGCGAAGCCCTTCCATCTCCTTGGCCGGACCGGCAATCCGGCGGAAGTCGCGGAAGCGGTGGCGTTTCTTCTCTCGGATAATGCGAGCTTCATCACCGGGACAGATATTCGGGTGGACGGCGGCTATACGGCGATGGGGCCGGAACGCGCCGATCCGGCAATTCCTTTATTGATGGAATAAAACCGCGGCCGCGGCTTGGCTGCTCGTACAGGAGAGGGCGATGGCAAAGCGAATGATTACGATCGTCGGCGGCGGCCAATCGGGCTTGCAGCTTGGCAACGGCCTTCTTTCGGCCGGCTACGATGTGCGGTTGGTGCAAGACCGCAAAGGTGACGACATCCGCAACGGCAAGGTGACGTCGAGCCAGTGCATGTTCAACAAGGCGCTGAGTTACGAACGCGAGCTTGGACTAAACTTCTGGGACAAGGAATGTCCGACAGTGGATTCGGTCAGCTTCATCGTTCCGGCGCCGGATGGGTCGGGCAACAAAGCGATCGAATGGAACGGCCTGCTCGACAAGCCGGCGCAAGCGGTCGACCAGCGGCTGAAATTTCCGCGCTGGATGCAGGAACTGGAAAAGCGCGGTGGCAAGATCGAATACAAGCAGGCGACACCCGCCGACCTCGATAAATACGCTGCCGATTCCGATCTCGTCATCGTCGCCGCCGGCAAGAGCGACATTGTCAAAATTTTCGAGCGCGACGCGCAAAAGTGCCAGTTCGACGCGCCGCAACGGGCGCTGGCGCTGACCTATGTTAAAGGACTCGTGCCGCGACCGCAGCATTCCGCGGTCTCCTTTAATCTCATCCCCGGCGTCGGTGAATACTTCGTCTTCCCGTCGCTCACGACCACGGGGCCGTGCGAGATCATGGTGTTCGAAGGCGTTCCGGGTGGCCCGATGGATTGCTGGGCCGACGTCAAGACGCCGGAGCAGCACCTGGCCAAATCGAAATGGATTTTGGACACGTTCCTGCCCTGGGAGGCCGCGCGCGCGAAGAATGTCCAACTCACCGATGCGAACGGCATTCTTAGCGGGCGCTTTGCGCCCACCGTGCGCAAGCCGATCGCGCAAACTTCCCTCCGGCAAAGCCGCGTTCGGCATGGCCGACGTGGTCGTGCTCAACGATCCGATCACCGGGCAAGGCTCCAACAACGCGTCAAAATGCGCGAAGATTTATCTCGACGCGATCATCGCGCACGGCAACAAGCCGTTCGATCAGGCCTGGATGCAGGCGACCTTCGACCGCTTCTGGGATTACGTGCAATACGTGACCGGCTGGACCAACGCGCTGCTGCAACCGCCGCCGCCGCACGTGCTCAACATCATGGGCGCCGCGCAGGGCATTCCGGTGCTCGCCAAGCGCATCGCCAATTGCTTCGACGAGCCTTTGGATCTGTTCCCGTGGTTCGCGGTTCCCGAGGAGGCCGAGAAGTACCTCAAGTCGCTGGCGGCGTGAGCAGCTACGCTTTTTTGAGCGTGCGCGCCACGTACTCGCCGATGTAGCGTAGCGTCTCCGGCGCGACCCAGATCTCCGTCGCGAGCTTGTCGGCGGCCGCGCCCCTTCGATCGAGGCGCTCGCGGATTTCTTGCCGCAGTTGCTTCTTGGTCTGGGCGAAAGCCACCGGCGACAATTGCGCCAATTGCTGCGCGGCCGCGATGGCCCGCGGCATCAAGGCATCCGGTGCCACGACTTCGCTCGACCCAGCCGCGCTGTAAGGCAGTATCCGCCTCGTAGGTGGCGCCGCTATACAGGAACTCGGGAAAATAACGCGCTGGCACGGCAAAGCGCACGGTCTCGAAGGCAAGCGCCGGAAACGGCACACCCACCAGCAACTCGGTCACGCCGATGCGCCCGCCGCTTCGCGCCATGATGCGGCGATCGGCACAGCAAGCGAGCACGGCAGCCACCGGCCATGGCATGGCCGTTGATCGCCGCAACCAGCGGCTTCGGATGGAAAAAACATGGACTCTAAACGACCGATTCAGTACGGGCAGGAACTTGCGCATATAATCGGCGCCGCCCGCATTCACCCGAATAAGATCGACGCCGGCCGAGAAAATCCCGCCCTGCCCGGTCACCACCACGGCCCGCGCCGCCGACGGGCGAAGCTCCCCGAAGCACGTCACCAACGCTTCGCAGAACTCGATATCGAGCGCGTTGGCCTTGCCGTGCTTGAGGTGACGACGGCGATGCCGTTTTCGGTTTTTACGATCGATCATGATTTTTCTTCGGCCCGGCGTTTCCGGTTCTACGATAACAGGACGCGCCGTCGGGAAGAAGCCTGGTCAAGCCCGGCCGCTTTTGGTCCGCGCTTTGCGCCAAAAAATCCGCAATTGGGTCACCGTGCGGTCATGCCGGTCTGGCCGGTATCGGCCGCAGAGTGTTCAGTCATGGAGGGCGCAATGTCGCGTACTCGTATCGCCGCGGTGGCCGCGGCTGCGCTGCTGTTCGTCGCTGCGGCGATCACCGCGGCAGCCGCGCAAACCGCAACCAGCCAGCCAGCCGGCAAGCCGCTGCAGCTCCTGCAAATCGTCGAGCAGCCGAGCAAGGCGAAACCGCACGTGAAAGCCGTCGCCAAATCCGCGGTCAAGCGATCGAGCAAAGTCGCCGCCAGAACAAAAAAGCATACCCATCTGGCCGCGCTGCGACGACACCGGCCGCAATTGCCGGTGCAGGCGGCGGCGGCCACACCGGCGCCGACCCCAGCGCCTGTGCCCGACAGCATCCTGCCTGCGGCAAATCCCGCCATGACAACCGAGATTGCCGGAGAGCCCGCAGTGCAGCCGGCACCAGCGGTGCCCGGTCCGCACGAGGTCGTGGTCGCCGGTCAAACCGTGAAGCTAGCGCCGCCGGACGAGGTCAATGAGATCGATCTTGCCGCCAACGACGCCGCGCCGCAGACAAGCGACGCAGCGCCGGTCCGTATCATCGCCGGCACGCCGCCACTGAGCGAAACTTCCGACTCGACGCCTAAATCGGATTCCATGAGGGCCTTCGCGGTTGCGCAGCCGCAACAGCCGAACGAAGTCGGCAGCACGTCGTGGATCCTGCAAGTACTGGCAGCGCTTGGCGGCGCGATCACCGCCGGCACGGTCGCCTGGTTCTTGATCGGCGGCACGCCGCAGCGGACATACGGGTGACGTTGCCGCTAATTCACCTCTCCCCGGCGGCCCGGCGGGGAGAGGTGAAAGAAATGCCTGGATTCGTTCAGCCCTTGGTCTTGAGCGCGCTGAACAGCTCGTAGGCTTCCTTTGGCTTGGCGTTTTTGTGCACGACGGCGTTGATCGCCGCGATCATCGCATTCGGCGCTGCCGACTGGAAGATGTTGCGGCCCATATCGACGCCGGCGGCGCCCTGCTGCACGGCGTTGTAGGCCATCGTCAGCGCGTCAAGCTCGGCGAGCTTCTTGCCGCCGGCCATCACGATCGGCACCGGACACGACGCAGTGACGGTCTCGAAGCCTTCATCCACGTAGTAGGTCTTGACGTATTGCGCGCCGAGCTCGGCGATGATGCGGCAGGCGAGCCGGAAATATTTGGCGTCGCGCACCATGGTCTTGCCGACCGCGGTGATGCCCATCACCGGAATGCCGGCGCGCAAGCCGGCATCGACCAGCCGCGTCATGTTGTGCACCGAGCGCGTCTCGTGCTCGCCGCCGATGAACACCTGGATGCCGACGCCGGCGGCGTTCAAGCGCACCGCGTCGTCCATGTCCATGGCGATCTGCTCGTCGGAAAGTTCTTCGCGCAGGATGCTCGGCCCGCCGCTCGCGCGCAGCACCATCGGCTTGGTCGAATCCGCCGGAATGATCGAGCGCAGGATGCCGCGCGTGCAGAACAGCGCATCGCAGGAAGGCAGCAGCGGCACGATGGAGAGATCGATGCGCTCAAGCCCGCTGGTCGGGCCCTGAAAATAGCCGTGGTCGATGGCGAGCATCACCGTGCGGCCGCTCGCCGGCGCAAAAACGCGGGCGAGGCGATTCTTCATCCCCCAGTCGAGCTGATGCGAGCCTTTGAGATAAAAGCCCGGCGCCTGCTGCGGCTGATCGGCCGCGTAGCGCTCTCCTGCTTTATCGGCTTCCGGCATGACGCTCCTCACTGGCCGCGCGCTTCTCGAGCGCGGAACGTATGCGGCAACGCCTCCGCACCGGCAAGGCGCCTGTCCCGAGATGTCAATCCTCAAAACTTAGGAGGTGATCTTGGCTTTGTTCTTGTTTTGTTCTATAGTTTCTAAACCCCGGAACAGAACGTCAGCCATGCGTGAGCCAACCGCCTTTTCCGTCTTGCGGAACCGCGCCGCGGTGGCTGAGGAATTGCGCCAGCTGCTGCCTAAAATCGAGGGATTTCAGAAGGCTAAACCGCTGCCCTTCGGCTTGACCGCCATCGATCATTGCCTGCCGCAGGGCGGGCTCCCCGGCGGCGCCTTGCATGAAATCGTACCCGGGGAACGCGCTACCGCCGCCGCCTTCGGTTTCATGACGGCATTGCTGGCCCGTTTCTTATCACCTCCCCCCTTGAGGGGGAGGTCGGCTGCGCTTTGCGCGGTCGGGAGGGGGGTCATTGCCGGCTCGTCAAAAGATACCCCCCTCCCCAACCCTTCCCCAACAAGCATGAACTCGGGCGCGCGCAAGCGCGGCCCGGGTGGGGGGAGGGAGAAGATCCTTCTCGTTCTGCCGGCTTACAGACTGCCCGATTACGGCCGTCCCTACGGCCACGGCATCCGCGCGCTCGGCCTCGATCCAAGCCGCCTGATCCTGGTCGGGACCGCGCATCGCAAACAAACTTTGTGGGCGCTGGAGGAAGCGCTGCGTTCGCGCGCGGTCGCCGCCGTCGCCGGCGTGATCGACAAGCTCGATCTGCGATTGAGCCAAAGGTTGCAACTCGCCGCGGCGGAAGCCGGCGTGCCGCTCTTTCTGCTGCGTCCGGCGGAAATTCTCGAAGCCAGCGCCGCGGCGACACGCTGGCGCGTCGCTGCGGCGCCCGCCGTCCGCGACCGCTTCGGCCTGATCATGCGGGCGTGCTGGCGGCTGATGCTGGAACGCTGCCGCAACGGACGCGCGGGCGAATGGCTAGTGGAGTACGATCATGTCACGCATTGTTTCAGTCTGGCTTCCGCGTTGGCCGATCCTGCGCATGCTGGCGGCGCAAGCGAAAAATCCTTGCAGCGAGCCGGTTGATCCGCACGCGCCGTTCGTCCTGACGCTCACCGCCAGCGGCGGGCCGCGGCTTGCCGCCTTGAACACTGCGGCGGAAGCCGCCGGGCTGACGCTCGGCCAATCGTTGGCCGATGCGCGCGCGAAAGCGGGCTTCTTGCAGACGCGCGAGATCGATGCCGCCGCCGATGCAGCCGCGCTGCGGCGGCTCGCTCTGTGGGCGACGCGCTATACGCCGACCGCTTCGCCCTGGTGCAAGGATATTTGGAGCGCGGAGAACGGCGCCGATGGATTTTTTCTCGACATCGAAGGCGCCGCGCATCTGTTCGGCGGCGAGGAGACATTGCTCGCCGATCTTGCGACGCGGCTTCACAAAAATTTCGGCCTGCCGGCGCGGCTGGCCGTCGCCGATACGCCCGGCGCGGCCTGGGCGCTGTCGCGCTTTCACGACAAACCATGCACCACGCTTGCCTCCGGCGAAGAAGCCGCAGCGCTTTCGCCGCTGCCGGTCGAAGCGTTGCGGCTTGCTCCGGAAACCTGCACGGCTTTGCGCCGGCTCGGCTTCAAAACCATCGGCGCGCTGCTCGACAAGCCGCGCGCGCCGTTTGCCGCGCGCTTTCCCACCGAACTTTTGCGGCGGATCGACCAGGCGCTCGGGCGGCTCGACGAGCCGCTTGTTCCGGTCGTTCCGCCGCCGGTTTATCACTGCCTGCGTTATCTGCTCGAGCCGGTCATCACCCAGGAGGCCGTGCTCGCGCTGGCGCGCCGGCTGATGAGCACGCTCGTGCATGTGCTGGCCCGCGACGATGTCGGCGCTCGCTCGCTGCGGCTTTCGCTCTATAACGTCGACGGCGCGGTCGAGACCGTCGATGTCGGGTTCACTTTGCCGACACGCGATGTCGCGCATGTCGTTCGCCTTCTCGATCTCAAACTCGAAGCGCTCTCGGCAATGCAGGAAGCCGGTTTCGGTTTCGAGGCGATCGGCCTTGCCGTCACCCGCGCCGAACCCATTGCCGCGCGACAAAACGAGCTGATCGAAGATTTAGGCGAAGCCGGCCGAACCGAACGCTGCGCGGCGTTGATCGACACGCTGCGCGGCCGTCTCGGACCGCACAGCGTGCGGCGGTTTGCGCCGGTCGCCAGTCACAATCCCGAGCGCGCCGAAATCTTGCCGCCGATAACCAGTGAATCGTCCGCATCGTGGCCGGAGCCGGAAAAGCCGCGCCCACTGCTCATTCTTCCCCGCGCCGAGCCGGCCGAAGTCACCGCGCTCGTTCCCGATGGTCCGCCCCGGCGTTTCTGCTGGCGCGGCGTGACCTATGAAGTCGCCGGCTCCGAAGGCCCGGAACGCATCGGAGCCGAATGGTGGCGTCAGAGCGACGGACATCGCACGCCGGAGCCGACGCGCGACTATTACCTGGTCGAGGATTCCGGCGGCCGCCGCTTCTGGCTCTACCGCGAGGGCCTCTACGGGCGCGAGACGGCGGCGGCGCGATGGTTCGTCCACGGTCTGTTTGCGTGAGTTGTCATGACCGCCTATGCCGAACTGGCCGTCACCACCAATTTCTCGTTCCTGCGCGGCGCCTCGCACCCACAGGAGATGGTCGCCGCCGCCGATGAGCTTGGCTGCTTTGCCATCGGCATTGCCGACCGCAACTCCTTTGCCGGCGTGGTGCGCGCCTATGACGAGGCCAAGAACAGAAAAATAAAGCTCATCGTCGGCGTACGGCTGGTGACGAC
Organism: uncultured Alphaproteobacteria bacterium; assembly: GCA_963845775.1. Taxonomy (GTDB): domain Bacteria; phylum Pseudomonadota; class Alphaproteobacteria; order Rhizobiales; family Xanthobacteraceae; genus BOG-931. The sequence continues at coordinate 411,906 of CAWJTE010000007.1, read as the reverse complement.
CGACGGCTTCGAGGTGCTGGCCTATCCGACCGATCGCACGGCGTACGGACGGCTCTGCAAACTTCTCACTGTGGGCAATCGCAAGGCCAAGAAAGGCGAATGCCATCTGTGCTTCGAGGACATTGTCGCCGCGAGCGAAGGCCAGATGCTCATCGCATTGCCGCCGCTGTTTTTATCCTCCCCCGCTTCGCGGGAGCGGATGAATACACTCACCTCCCGCCTCGCGGCTTTGGTCCATGCCGCGCCGGGCCGCACCTTCCTCGCCGGCTGTCATTATCATCGCGGTGACGAGCCGCGCCGGCTCGGGCTGTTGGCCGAGCTTGGCGAGCGCATCGGCGCCCCGCTCGTCGCCGTCAACGACGTCGCCTATCACGCGCCCGAACGCCGGCCGCTTGCTGACATCGTCACCTGCATCCGCGAGAAATGCACGCTGGCCGAAGCGGGCTTGCGGCTCGCCGTCAATGCCGAACGGCACCTCAAATCGCCGGCGGAGATGGCGCGGCTGTTCAAAAACTTTCCCGATGCGATCGCCCGCACAATTGACATCGCCAGCGTCTGTAACTTCTCGCTCGGCCAGCTAAAATACGAATATCCCGACGAGCCGATGCCGGAGGGCAAAACCGCGCAGCAGCATCTTGCGGATCTCACCTGGGCGGGTGCACGGGACCGTTACCTGAAGGACCAATATCCGGACGGCATTCCGGCTGATGTCGAGAAGCGGCTCAATGACGAGCTTGCGCTCATCGCCAGGCTCGATTACGCGCGCTACTTCCTCACCGTGCACGACGTCGTGCATTTCGCCCGCCGGCAGGAGAAGGAAATCCTCTGCCAGGGCCGCGGCTCGGCGGCGAACAGCGCGGTGTGCTATTGCCTCGGCATCACCTCGGTAAATCCGGACAAGACGCAGCTGCTGTTCGCCCGTTTCATTTCCGAGAACCGCGGCGAGCCGCCCGATATCGACGTCGATTTCGAGCACGAGCGGCGCGAAGAGGTGATCCAGTACATCTATAAGCGTTACGGACGCGATCGTGCGGCGATCTGCTCGACCGTCGTTCATTACCGCTCGCGCCGCGCCATTCGCGAAGTCGGCAAGGTGCTGGGCCTGACCGAGGACGTGACCGCGGCGCTGGCCCGGACCGTCTGGGGCTATGGCGACGGCTTGCCGGACGAGCATATCCGCCAGGCCGGTCTCGATCCTTTCAATCCGGCGATCCGGCAGGCGGTGCATCTCGCCGACGACCTGATCGGCTTCCCGCGTCATCTCTCGCAGCATGTCGGCGGCTTCGTGCTCACGCGCGCGCCGCTCGACGAGATCGTTCCCATCGGCAATGCCGCCATGGACGACCGCACCTTCATCGAATGGGACAAGGACGATATCGATACGCTCGGCCTGATGAAGGTCGATGTGCTGGCGCTCGGCATGCTGAGCTGCGTGCGGCGCGGGCTCGATCTCCTGAAAGCGCATTACGGCAAGGATTATTCGCTGGCGAGCCTGCCACAGGACGATCCCGCGGTTTACGAGATGCTGTCGCGCGCCGATTCCGTCGGCGTGTTTCAGGTGGAAAGCCGCGCACAGATGTCGATGCTGCCGCGGCTCAAGCCGCGCAACTTCTACGATCTGGTTATCGAGGTGGCGATCGTGCGGCCGGGACCGATCCAGGGCGATATGGTGCATCCCTATCTGCGCCGGCGCGATCGAATCGACCGGGAGCATTATCCCTCGCCTTCGCCCGCGCATGGACTGGCCAACGAATTGGAAGACGTCCTCAAGCGCACGCTCGGCGTGCCGTTGTTCCAGGAACAGGCGATGCAGATCGCCATCACCGCCGCCAAGTTCACGCCCGACGAGGCGGACGGACTGCGCCGCGCCATGGCCACCTTCCGCCATAACGGAACGGTGCATCTGTTCCGCGACAAGTTCATCGACGGCATGACCGCGCGCGGCTACGACCGCGACTTCGCCGAAAATTGTTTCGGCCAGATCGAAGGCTTCGGCGAATACGGCTTTCCGGAAAGCCACGCGGCAAGTTTCGCGCTGCTTGTCTATGCCTCGGCCTTCATCAAATGCCGCTATCCCGATGTGTTCTGCGCCGCCATCCTCAACAGCCAGCCGATGGGCTTCTATCAGCCGGCGCAACTTGTGCGCGACGCGCGGACCCACGACGTCGAAATCCGCGCCGCCGATGTCAATTTCAGCGATTGGGATTGCACGCTCGAGCCGGCCGTGGACGGCAAGCGTGCGGTCCGCCTCGGCTTCAGGCTCATCAACGGGCTCAGCGAAGACGAGAGCACAAAACTTATCGCCGCGCGCGGCAACGGCTTTGCCTCGATCGAGCGGCTTGCCGCCATCGCCGGCGTTTCGCGCTTCGCCATCGAGCGGCTCGCGGAAGCGGATGCGTTCCGATCGCTGGGACTCGATCGGCGCAAAGCGTTGTGGGCGGCGAGCCGCCTCGACGCGATCGGAGCGCGGCCGCCACGCCGATTACAGCGCACATCGAGATCGACGCAAAACGAAGCGGCACACTCGGAATGTTCCCCTCCCCCTTGTGGGGAGGTGTTAGGGGTGGGGTTTTCGCCGGCTAAAGAAATCCCCCTCCCCGACCCTCCCCCCCAAGGGGGGAGGGAGCAGACAGCGAAATCTGCTCTAGCGGAGAACAAAAAAAATGATGCGTTGCCGCTGCTGACGCCGCATCTGAGCGATGAACTTTTTCCCGAGCCGGCAGTCGCGCTCCCCGCCATGCCGCTGTTCGAGAACGTGGTCGAGGATTACGTGGCGACCGGACTGTCGTTGAAGGAGCATCCGGTACGCTTTTTCCGCGACCGCCTGACTGCGCTCGGCGCCTTGCCCAACGCTGATCTGCGCAACGACGACTTGCGCCAGGATGCGCGCGTCACCGTCGCCGGCCTCGTTCTGGTGCGGCAGCGGCCCGGAACGGCCAAGGGTGTGATTTTCATGACGCTGGAGGACGAAACCGACATCGCCAACATCATCGTCTGGCCGAAGGCTTTCGAGAACAACCGCCGCGTGGTGATGACGTCGCGCTTCCTCGCCGTGCGCGGCCGGCTGCAACGCGCCGGCCTCGTCATCCATGTGGTAGCGGAAAAATTTTTCGATCTGTCCGCCGAACTCGCAAAACTGCGCGACGGTTCACTCGGCGAAGGGGGCGAGCTGTTTTCGCTGCGATCGTCGGGCGTGCAGCATCCGCTCGACAGTCACTTGCTACTCAAGAGCCGCGATTTTCATTAGGCGGTCCATTCATAAAACCGCTCCCCAGCTTGCATCAGCAGCGACCCCCGACGTATTAAGCGACTGAGAAATTAGAAATGTGACGCACGAGAGAACCAACCCCATGCCGAGCCAAAAAACATTGGATGACTTCGTGACGCTGGTCGTCAGTGGAAAGCACGATCAAGCAATCGAGCGCTTCTACACCGAAGACGCCACAATGCAGGAGAACCTGGGGGACATCCGCAAGGGCCGCAACGGTCTTGTCGCTCGCGAACGCGCTTTTATGACCCGCTTCAAGGAAATCCGAACGACCTGTGTGAAACCGGTCTTTGTGTCCGGCGATTTTGCGGTTGTTCACTGGGTCTTCGAATTTGTGCGCGCCGACGGCGGCGTTATGCGGATGGAAGAACTGGCCCATCAGCGCTGGCAGGGCGAAAAAATCGCCGAAGAACGATTCTATTACGACCCGGGCCAAATGAAGTAGCTGCAAATCGCATCGAACGGAGCTATTTGCCGGCGCACTTTCCGAGCACGCGCGCGAGCCGCTCGGAAAATAATTTCGCATCCGCCGGCCGGTCGCCTTCGAGTACGCGCGCCTCGTCGAGGAGGAGATGCGCGGCGTCTTCCTTCAGACTTCGCTCGTCGTCGCCGAGCGCGGCGAGCGCAACGACAAGCTGGTGGCGCGGATTGATCTCCAGGATCGGCTTCGAAACGGCATTTAGCCGCCCTGCCCCGGCCAAAATCTTTTCCAGCGCGCGGTCCGGCCCTTGATCGGACGCGACCAGGCAGACTGCGCTGTCGGTGAGCCGGTCGGAGGCGCGCACCTGCGCCACCGCCTCGCCGAGCGCGCTCTGCACGAACACCAGAAACTTCTTGACCGAATCCTGCAATTCCGGCGCCGCCGCCTCTTTCGCATCCACCAGCGGAATGAGCGCCAGATCGGCCGCGCCCTGCGTCACCGACTTGAACGGCTTGCCGTCGAAGCCCGGTGACGACATCACCCAAAACGTGTCGACCGGATCGGCCAAGAGGAGAACATCGATGCCGCGGGCGCGGAAGCCTTCCAGGTGAGGCGAGGTTTTCAACCGCTCGATATCGTCGCCGGCGAGGTAATAAATCGCAGTCTGGTTGGGTTTGAGCGCCGCGACATAATCCTTGAGGCTGCGCCAACCCTCGGCGCCCGTCGTCTTGAAGCGCGCCAGCGCCAGCAGCGCATCGCGGCGCTCGAAATCTTCGTAGAGGCCTTCCTTGAGCACCGCGCCGAACAGGTCCCAAATTTTCGTGAAGGTCTCGGGCTCCTTGTCCGCCAACCGTTCCAGTTCGCCCAGCACCCGGCTGGTCGCGCCTTTTCTGATGGCAGCGAGCAGCGGGCTTTCCTGAATTTTCTCGCGCGAGACATTGAGCGGCAAATCGGCGCTGTCGACCAGGCCGCGCACGAAGCGCAGATAACGCGGCAGGACATCGGCGTCGTCAGTGATGAAGACGCGCTTGACGTAAAACTTGATGCGGCCCTTGCGGTCGGGATCGAACAGGTCGAACGGCCGCGAACCGGGAATGAAAAACAGCGAGGTGTAATCGTGCCGGCCCTCGGCGTGGAAATGAATGGTCAGCGCCGGTTCGTCGAACTGGCCGGCGACGCTGCGGTAGAAGTCGGTGTAATCGGCGGGCGTAATCGCGGATTTTGGCTTCGCCCACAAGGCGGCGCCATCACTGAGCTCCGCCGGCTCGGCGCCGGGCTTGTCGACGATTGCGATCGGCACCGGCACGTGGCCCGAGTGTGCGCGCACGACACGCTCGACGATTGCGCGATCGGTGTAAGACTTGGCGTCCTCCAGCAGATGCACGACGACACGGGTGCCGCGCGGCGGCGCATCCGCGGCCCCCACCGGCGACACCGAGAAAGTGCCCTTGCCGTCGGAGAACCAGAGAAAGGCTACATCGGCGCCGGCGCGGCGCGACATCACATCGACGCGCTCGGCCACCATGAAGGCTGAATAAAAGCCGACGCCGAACCGGCCGATCAGCGCCGTCTCTTCGTCCTTCTGGGCCGCCTCGATGCGATCGAGAAACGCCTTGGTGCCGGACCGGGCGATGGTGCCAAGCGCCTCGACCATCTCGTCGCGGCTCATGCCAATCCCGTTGTCCTCGACTGTCAGTTGCCGCTTGTCGGCGTCGAGCTGCAGCGTGATGCGCGGCTTCGGATCGTCGCCAAGCAGCCCCGGCGCAGCGATCGCCTCATAACGCAGCCGCTCGCAGGCGTCGGCGGCGTTGGCGATCAGTTCGCGCAGAAAGACGGATTTCTCGGAATAGACCGAGTGCACCATTAGCTGCAGCAGCTTGGCGACGTCGGCCTGGAAAGGTTGGGCCTCGGACGAATGGCTTTCGGGCCGGTTCTTGTCGGTCACGGTCATGAGGGGTCCCAGCAGATTTCTTCAGTCAAAAAATGGGTGAAGAAGCCGTCCGTTCAAGACCGGGTTGGCGGTCGATTTACGGTACCGAAGCCAGATCCGGAGTACGAATGTGCTCGGGCCGGATGCCCACCGCCAGGAAACGCGCGGGAATGCGGCGCAGCAGCGGAAACATCTCGAACATCTTGAACAGCAGCGGTGGCTTCGGCTTTTGTGTGCCCGAGAGCGCGCGGCTGATGATCCGGTTCTGCATAATGAGCTGTAACCGCTGGGTGAAGTGAACTGGCAAGGTACGCCGCGCCTGGATCGCCCGCAGGTCTTCGTTGCTGGCCGTGCCGGCCCTAAGCGGCGCCACCAACCGATTGGCCGCGGCAACGGCGTCTTGAACGGCGAGATTGACGCCCACGCCGCCAATCGGCGACATCGCGTGCGCGGCGTCGCCGATGCAGATCAGCCCCGGCCGCCACCATTGCTTCAGCCGGTCGACGGCCACCGTCAGCAGCTTGACATCGTCCCAGCTTTTCAATTCGGCGACCCGGTCTGCGAGGTATGGCGACATCTTCACCACCGACTTGCGGAACTCATCGAGGCCGGCCGCCCGCACCCGCTCGATGCCGCCTTTCGGAATGACGTACGCACACTGCCAGTAGTCGCCGCGGTTTAGCATAATCATCATCATACCGGCCTCGATATGGCCGAAGGTCTCGGCCTCGTCGCTTTGCTTCCGCGAGAGCCGAAACCAGAGCACGTCCATCGGCGCGCCGAAATCCTCACTGGTGAAGCCTGCTCGTTCGCGCACCGTCGAATGCCGGCCGTCGGCGCCGACGACAAGATCGGCGCGGATTTCGAGCTCGCCGTCCAGTGTCTTGGCGCGCATCCCGACGACCCGGCCGCCCTCCTCGATCAGATCGGTGGCCTCGGTGTGCATACGCAAGTCGAAGGTCCGATAGCGCTTGCCGTGCGCGGCGAGAAAGTTGAGAAAGTCCCACTGCGGCATCAGTGCGATGTATTTGCAGTGGGTCGGCAGGTGCCGCAGATCGACCATATGCATGTGCTGATCACCGACCTGCGCGCTGAATTCCTCCAGCTTCTGGTGCGGCAGCTTGAGAAATTCATCCAGCAGGCCGAGCTCGTACATCAGTTCGAGCGTGGAAGGATGGATGGTGTCGCCGCGGAAGTCGCGGAAGAAGTCCGGGTGCTTTTCCAGCACCACAACTTCGACGCCGGCGCGCGCCAAGAGGAAACCAAGCATCACGCCGGCCGGTCCGCCGCCTGCGATACAGCATTTGGTGGCGATCGCGTTCGGCATCACGACATCCGCTCGCGCTCCGCAGCAGCGTCAGGCCGGCTGCGCCGTCTGTGGGGCGACGCCGAGTTTCTTCTGCAGGCTCGAAGACGACGTCGTGTATTGGAACACCAGCCGTTTCTCCGGATAACAATAATGGTACGCCTTTTGCGCCATCAGGGCGCCTTCGTGGAAGCCGGACAGGATCAGCTTGAGCTTGCCCGGATACCAGTTGATGTCGCCGATAGCGAAGATGCCCGGCACGCTGGTTTCGAAAGTCGCGGTCTCGACTGGGATCAGTTCTTTGTTCTTCAGCTCGAAGCCCCAGTTGGCGACCGGGCCGAGCTTCATGGTCAAGCCGAAGAACGGCAGCAGCACGTCGCAGGCGATCTCTGAGACCCCACCGTCGTTGGTTTTGACGGTGGCTTTGTGGAGTTGACCGCCATCGCCATGCAATGCAGTGACTTGGCCGAGCACGAGATCGATTTGGCCCTCGTCGGCCAGCGCTCTCATCTTGTTGACGCTGTCGGGCGCGGCGCGGAATTCGCTGCGCCGATGAATTAGCGTGAGCTTACTGGCGAGCGGCGCCAGGTTGAGCGTCCAATCGAGCGCGCTGTCGCCGCCGCCGACGATCAAGATGCGCTTGTCGCGAAACTGCTCCATCCGGCGCACCGAATAGAACAGCGACTTGCCTTCATACGGCTCGACGCCCGGGATCGGCGGCCGCTTTGGCTGGAACGAGCCGCCACCGGCGGCAATCACCACGACCTTGCACTCGAACTGCTTGCCCTGGTCCGTGGTCACGCGAAACAGCGGGTCGCCGATTTTCTCGACCTTCTCCACCATCTCGTTGAGATGGAATTGCGGGTTGAACGGTTTGGTTTGCAAAAGCAACGCATCAACCAGACCCTGCGCGCTGGTGTAGGGAATGCCCGGAATGTCGTAGATCGGCTTTTCCGGATAAAGCTCGGCGCATTGGCCGCCGATCTTGTCGAGAATGTCGATCAGGTGCGCCTTCATGTCGAGCAGGCCGAGCTCGAACACGGCAAACAAGCCGATCGGGCCGGCACCGATGATCACAACGTCAGTCTTGATAGGCTCGCTCATAGTGTATCCGCACTCGTCTCAATGCGTTGTCAGCTAAGGGTGATGGGTTGAGATTGCGAGTGTCTACCGTGGCTACCGCGTCAGGGGAAGAGCAACCCTGGGGCAAAAACGCCCGCTTTGTTCCAGCAACGCGAGGATTTATGCCAGATGGAGCCTGCGTCACAGAAGCTCATGCTTCGTCAGGCTTGGCGGTCCGGCGTTCGAACAACTAAACCCTCGAATTCCTCGCTCACCTTGATCTGGCATGACAAGCGCGAGTTCGGCTGCACGCCATAGGCAAAATCGAGCATGTCTTCTTCCATCGGCAAGGGAGCACCCACCTTCCCCCGCCAGACTTCTTCGACATAGACGTGACACGTCGAGCAGGCGCAGGCGCCGCCGCATTCGGCCTCGATTCCGGGCACGCCGTTATTGATCGCCGTCTCCATGAGTGTCGAACCGACTTCGCCCTCGACAGTGCGAGCCGTTCCATCGGAATCGATGAAGGTGATCTTGACCATGCCGGGTAAAGCCGCACGCCGGCCGGCAAAAGGCGATGGAGGAGGGGATGGGCCGGCGGGCAGTCTTCTACTAAGTATAGGCTCCCGCAGCACCGCGCCAGTGCAGTAACCCGAGCTTGGATTATTGCTCGCGTAAAGCGTCGCCCAACGCGTCGGCTTGGGCGTCCATGGGATCGTCCAGCTGCGCCGCGATCGCCGCACGCGCCTGGGCGCTCGCTGCTTCCAGCTCGGCAATCGCCGCGTCCAGGCCGCGGGCATCGCCGCGGGCGACGGCGTCTTCAAGGTTTTCCGACGCCTGGGCTACGCACCATGCGCCAATGCCTCGGGCCGAACCTTTAAGCGTGTGCGCAGCCGCCGCGGCACAAGCCGGCTTGGCACCAACAATGCGTTGAAGCATCAGCGTGGTCTGGCGGGCAAATATCTGCAAAACCTCGCGCTCAAGGCTGCGATCCCCGAGCGTCATGCGTCGGAGATGATCGGCATCGATGACCAGCGGCTTTTGATCAAGGTCGGGCACAGCCAAAAGGCATGCTTCACTCATGACGTCCTCTCCCCCCATATTGCTTGGATCATGCACATAGGCTGCAAAAGTGCGGTAAATGCCGATGCCATCGAGAGTTTTTGCCGCTCTCTTTCCCCGCGGTGGGTAAGTAACTTCTTACCCGCTGCCGTCGGCGCCCCGCCGTGCCCGGCCGGAACGGAAGACAAAGCCGCCTGCCGGCCCAAGACAGGCCGCATTGTTGGCCGCACAATGGCTAATTCGGACGTGCGGGGTGCCAAGCGGGCTGATGGTGTTCGAATCGTTATTAACGATGATTAAAAGGACGTTACCAACCCGGTTTTCTCCGCTCCGCCAGACCGATAGGATGGGCTACGGCAGTACGACGAGAGGGCGGGGAGCCCCTCTTTTGCAGATGTTGATTTGACCGATCACGCGCTCGTGGCGCGGCCTTTACGTCTTTAGGGCCGCCCTAGTCCGGCGTAACACGCGAGGCGACGACCGAAATGGCGAACAATCCCAAGAAGATCGCGGACCCGACCGAGGCCGCGCTCTCGGCGATCCAGGAAGCGCTCAAGGTCAGAGATGACGAAGCGCAGGGTCAAGGATTGGATGCTGGCGTCGCGGCGGCCGCGCACAACGAAGCCTGGTCGCAGCCGGCCCCTATGCCGGGTCCCGCCGTCTCCGTCGACCCCGGTCCGATCGGTGCGCCAGCGAGCGATCCGCGCGTGCTTCCGGCTGCCAACGATGACCAGCAATCGATCGGACAGATCTTGCAGGCGCTGCAAAATCGTCCGGCGCGCACGTCATATTTTGTCGCCGCGATATTTTCCGCCGCGTGGGTCATCGCCTGCATCGCGCTTTCCTGGGCCTATCTGCGCGACCTAAATGCGGCGCTCGGTCCAAACCATTCCCCGGCCACCACCCTGATCGGCCTCGGTGCCGCCGCGCTGTTGCCGATCATCTTCTTCTTCGGTGTGGCGCATATGGCTTGGCGCGCGCAGGAACTGCGCTTGGTCGCGCAATCGATGGCGAAAGTCGCCCTGCGGCTCGCCGAGCCGGAAGGCGTCGCCCGCGATTTGATTGTTACGGTCGGCCAGGCGATCCGCCGCGAAGTCGCGGCCATGGGCGACGGCGTCGAACGTGCGCTGGCGCGAGCGAGCGAGCTTGAGGCGTTGGTGCGCAACGAGGTCGCTGCGCTTGAGCATGCCTACGGCGACAACGAAGTCCGCATCCGTGGCCTCCTCCAGGACCTCACCAATCAGCGCGATACGCTGGTCGGCCAGGCCGAGCAGGTGCGCTCTGCCATCAACAACGTCCACGTCGACCTGACGCAGGATCTTTCGACCATCAGCGATCTCGTCGGCCAGCAGGTCAACGAAGCCGCCGAGCGGATCACCGGTTCGCTAGCCGAAAAGGGCGAGCATATTACCGGTGCGCTCGGTCAGATCGGCGACAACATGATCCAGCAATTGAGCGTTCGCGGCGAGGATCTGATCGTGCGGCTGGAGACGGCGAGCGAAGAAACCTCGCGGGCGCTTACCACCGCGAGCGACCGCCTGACCGCCAGTCTGAACTTCAAGACCGATCACATCGGCGAGGAGTTCGCCGAAATCGCGCGCGGCTTGGAAAGCATGATGACGTCGCGGCTCGACGGCGTGACCGACCGCTTCTCGGAAAAGTCGCTGGCGGTCGTCGACATGATGGTCGGCCGCTCCCAAGAGTTGACCGATGCCATCGTCAACAGCTCGAGCCAGCTTGCTGAGACGATCGCGACCAGCGCCGAAGAGGTCAACTCGACGCTCAAGACGTCGGGTGAATCGCTCATTCTTGACCTCAATTTGCGCGGCGGCGACGTGGCGAAGAAATTCGAGGCGGCGGGCAACCGCGTCACCGAATCGCTGATTTCGCGCACCACCAAAATGACCGACGCGATGCAGGAGAGCGCAGATCAGGTCGCCCAGATCGTCGCGGCCCGCAGCGACGAGATCAAGGAAATGCTCACGGCGCGGCTGGCGGCGTTCGAACAGACGTTCGACCAGTCCGGCGCGCAGCTCGGCGAGAAGATTTCCCGCGATGCTTCGATGCTTGCCAACCTGATCACCCGCCATCTCACCGAATTCGATCGCACGGTGAAGACCTACGGGTCCGAGCTGGTCGAGCGGCTGGGCGCGCGTACTCAGGATGTGTCGGAATTGATGCGCAGCTACGTCGACAATTTCGACAGCCGCGTGACCGCCAAGGCGACGGAAGTCGGCACCGGCCTCGATCAGCGTCTGACACAGTTTCAGCAAACGCTCGACAGCCGCGCACAGACCCTCACCGAGGCCCTGTCGGGCCGCGTGCTCGACATTGCCAAGACGCTCACCGAGGGCGGCCGCGAGGTTGTCGCGGCGGTCGACAAGCGGGTCGGCGACGTGAATACGACACTCGACAGCCGCATCGGCCAGATGGAAGAGCTGCTGATCGGCCGGACCGAAACGGTGACCCAGCAGATCGAGGTACTCAGCCGGGCCGCCGCTACGATGCTCAACGCCCGGCTGGAAGAGCTTTCGGAAGCGATCAAAACCAACTCCGGCAACGCCGAGCAGGCGCTTTCACAGCTCACCACGCGATCCGTCGACTCGCTCAGCAAGACCGTGGCTGCCAGCAACGCGGCGAGCGAGGCGCTTAATCGCAGCGCCGCCGAGACCACCGCTTCACTCAGCCGCAGCACCGGCGCGCTCACCAACGCCATTACCAAAGCGACTGACGAGGCCGAGCGCACGCTGATCGCTACCAGCAACGAAGTTGCCCGCAATGTGGTCGGCAACGCCAACGACATCACCAACACCGTATCGCAACGCGTCGGCGAATTGACGCGGCTGCTGGACGAAAAGTCGAACACGCTGATCGCCGCGCTCTCCGGCAAGGGTCAGGAATTCGCCGGCGAAGTTAGCCGCATCACCGATCAGGCGGTGAAGTCGATCGAGGCCAAGAGCTTCGTCTTCACGCAGACGATGATGGACAACAGCGAGGAGATCGCCCGGCTGATCAATGATTTAAGCCAAAACGCAACCTCCGCCATGACCCGCACCCTCGGCCAGTTGCAGCAAGGCACGCAGAGCGTCACCGACGCGGCCAAGCAGGCAATCACCCGGAGCCTTGAGGACTTGCAGGCGGCCACCCGCAGCTCGATCGAGGAATTGAAACAGACGGCCGCGGCGACCGTCGCCGAAATGCTGGAGACGAACAGCATGTTGCGGTCGGATACCACCGCTCTGTTCGAACGGCTGCGCGAAGCCAACATCCTGTTGCAGGAAGTGCTCAGCGGCGCGCACGAAAACATGACCTCGCTCGAGCGGACAATGGTCACGCGCGTGTCCGAATTCGTCACCGCCATAAGCGACCTGGGCGCTAAGAGCGATACCAGCGCCGGCCTGGTCGAACGGCACGTCAGCGCGTTCAACAACGTCACCGGCAAGACGCTGCGCGAACTCGGCGAAATCTCCGCCCAGTTTAACGTGCAGGGCCGCTCGCTCGCCGAGGCTGTCGAACTGCTGGAGCGAAGCAACCGCCGAACGGAGGAGTTGATCGCTGACCGGCGTACCAACCTCGAGGCGCTGGTCTCGACGCTCGACGCACGCTCGGAGGACTTCGCGCAGCGGCTGCAACGCTTCGCCGCCCTGCTCGACGAGTTGCTCGACGCAGCGACGACCCGCGCGCGCCAGATCGCCGGCATCGTCGCCGAAACCAGCAACGAAAGCATCCGCACCATCGAGCAGCAGTTCGAGCTTGTGCGCACCACGACGGATGAGGAGCGCAAGCGCACTGGCGAGAATATGAATGCGGTCTACGACGAGGCCGCTACCCAGGCGCATACTCTGTTCGCGCAATCGGCCGACCGGTTCACCGAGATCATGCTCGGCATGAAGCAAATGGCCGCGGAAATGCAGCGCGAGTTGGAGACGACGCGCGCCGAATTGCGCCGCGGTATTTTTGAGTTGCCGCAGGAAACCGCCGAGAGCGCGGCGGAGATGCGGCGCGTTATCGTCGACCAGATCGAGGCGCTGGCCGAACTCAATCGCATTGTCGCCCGCCACGGCCGTTCGCTCGATATCGCCGAGCCGGCGCGGCGCGACCCCGAACCGGTTCACGCCACGGGCGGACGCAACCCGCCGCGGCCACCGCGTGGCGACATCACCGCCGCGCCTCCGCCGGCCGCGCGCGGCGACATCACCGGTGCGCCGCCGCGCCGCGCCGAACCGCCGTCGCAGAACGGCGACGGGCGCAATGGCGGCTGGCTCAGCGATTTGCTGACCCGCGCGTCGCGCGATGAAAGCGTGCCGATTGCACCGGCTGCGCGTCCGGAACCGCGCCCACAGCGCGGCGGGACTGAAGTCCCTCGCTCGAATCGCTCGCGGTCGATGTCGCCCGCATGATCGATCACGATGCCGCCGCCGAGTTGTGGGAGCGCTACAAGCGCGGCGAACGCAACCTGTTCAACAAGCGCCTGTACACGCCACAAGGTCAGAAGGCATTCGAGGAAATCCGCCGCAAATATCGCGCCGATCCGGAATTCCGCCAGACGGTCGAACAGTATATTCACGAGTTCGAACGCCTGCTGGAGGACGTTTCGCGCGGAGACCGCGGCGCGGCGGTGGCGCGCAACTACCTCACCTCTGATACCGGCAAAGTCTACACCTTGCTCGCGCACGCGGCCGGACGGTTCGACCAGTAAGCGGCAGGAATAATCCGCACCGACGGCCTTGCTTGCCGAGCGACCGCGGCGTTACCGTTCGGCGCATGGAAGCCTCGATTTCCTTGCCTACCGCCGCCGACGTCGATACGGCCGCTCGCCGGCTTGCCGGTGTGGCTCTGCACACTCCGCTACTGACCTCGGCTGCGCTCGACGCGATGACCGGCGGGCGCGTTTTCTCAAGGCCGAAACGCTTCAGCACACCGGATCGTTTAAATTCCGCGGCGCCTACAATCGGCTGTCGGCAATTCCGCCGAGCGAGCGAGGCGGCGGAGTGGTGGCTTTCTCCTCGGGCAATCACGCGCAGGGTGTCGCCGCCGCGGCACGCCTCCTCGGCATGCTGTGCGTAATTGTGATGCCGTACGATGCGCCGCGCGCTAAGCGCGAGCGAACCGCGGCATTTGGCGCCGAGCTTGTCTTCTACGACCGCGCCCGTGACGATCGCGAGGCGATCGCCGGCGAAATCGCGGCCCGCCGCGGTGCCGTGCTGGTGCCGCCTTACGATGACGCGCTGATCATCGCTGGTCAGGGCACCGCCGGCCTGGAAATTGTCGACGACCTCAAGGCGATGGGACTTGTTCCCGACGTGGTTGTGGTAACCGCCTCCGGCGGCGGACTGACCGCAGGTATCGCGCTTGCGGTCCACGCGCGCGTGCCGACGGTCAAGCTCTATACCGCCGAACCGCTCGGCTTCGACGATCACGCGCGCTCGTTCCGCAGCGGCCAGCGCGAGCAGAATGCCGAATTGAGCGGCACGATTTGCGACTCGCTGATGGCGCGTATGCCCGGGAAACTCACCTTCGCGATCAACCGCTCGCTGGTCGGCGCCGGCGTCGTGGCAAGCGACGACGAAGTCGCCGCCGCCGTGGCGTTTGCTTTTTCTGAATTAAAGCTCGTGGTCGAGCCGGGCGGCGCGGTAGCGCTCGCCGCACTGATGACCGGCAAGGTGGACGTCACCGGCAAAATAGCCGTCGCCGTTCTTTCCGGCGGCAACGTCGATCCAGAGCTGTTCTCGCGGCTCGTCGCTTAAGACCTTTGCAACGCAGCCACAAGAACATGCTCGCCGCGTAAACGACGGAGCGCCAGTTCAAATACCATGACGCTCAGCCTGCCCCGCATGCGCGGGGCGATCGGACACTAAGCGCCGGCGCCCGGCAAGAAGCAGCGGATCTGTGTGCCCCCTTCCGCATCCAAGTAGGGCCACACCACCGCCGGACCGAACTTATTCGGTTCGGTTATGAGAGCCGCTTCCGGTACGAAAATCCACTCTCCGTTCAGGCGGACGCGATAGCGGCCGTCTTGAGTATCCCAATCGACGTCCTCGACTTTGACGCCGTCGGCGAACGAACAGCATAAGCCCTTGCCGCTTGCGAGCTGATCGAACCAAGCATGAAGTGGTTCATTGGCGTAGCGGCCGTCATCACGCGCGGACACACCACTCGACACCAACAAAATCATGCACAACGCCACAACCGCCAACAAAGGACCGGTGAGTCTGTGCATCGTGGCCTCCAGAAGATCGTTGTACGCCGACCAACAACGTGAAGAACGGACAGACCTGGAGAACGTATCGCCTGCGCGTCGTTGTTGATCCGCATCGACTCATGGAAAGCAACTTCCGTGCCGTTTGACGAATCACCATCATGGGAGAACACTTCTGGTTAACAGAGAATGAACAAACGCGCGACCGCCGCGTTTTTGCCGATTTGTGCCGGATACGCCGGCTCCCGTTGGTAGCTGGGTGCTGTTAGCTAAATAGCGCGACCAGCTCTTCTTCGCTCAACGTATGCAGTGCCGCTAGTGGATCGCGCAATACCGCGCGTTGCGGCACAGCTGCATTCGAGTTCGCCGCAGCTTGCGACGCTTCATCGCCTTCCTGCACCGGACTCGGAACGGGCAGCGCAGCGGGATCTTCGCGCGACCGGCTCGGTGCCTGCGTTTGAGGCAGCGGCTGGTGAACACCAACGTCAAGCGGCGGCGTTGCCCCGTCTTCCACGACTGCAGCTTCGTCACTGACGTCGGTCAAAGGCCGAGGAACGCCATAATTCGATGGTGCGGCGTCGGCCGCTCGCGCCGTCGCGCCGCGCGCCGTCATGTCGGCGATCTGGCGCGCGAGCTCGCGCAACTGCCCGGCCGCGTTATGGGCGCGCGCTTCCGCCGCGTCGCTGCGCACGACCGCATCGCCGACTTCGCGTATCACCGCATCCAGACCGTCGCATAACGCCACCTCAACGTCGCGCTGTCGCAACGCCATGGCGATGTCCTGGATTCGCTCGACGGCAAAATGACCGTCGGCCGCCAAGCTTCTATCGCTTGCCAGTTCGGCGCCGATCTGTTCGATCGCCGCCACGAGTTCGGCGAGGCCGCGGGCGAAGGCGTGCGAAGCTTGCGATGCGAGGCCCTCGCGCATCGCGGCTTCGAAAGCGGCGACGCTGTCGGCGAGTTTGCGCGGGTCGGAGCGACCGCGGCGGGCAACGTATTCGGCCAGGAATTTGCGTCCCCGCGCCGTCGCCGTCAGCACCGCATGAACGGCCTCGTAGTCCGCATCCTCGCGCGGTGTTGCCGAACTCTCCGGTACTGGCCGCGGATCGTTGGACATCGCTCCCCCGGATCGCCCGCTTGAAACAGCACAACGGCTTCGGCGTCGCAATCGGCTTGAACGGCCTGGCCCCGATATTCACCCCCACAACGCCGGCTCGGATGGGTAAACGACGCTTCCCTCATACCGCAGGCCGTCGGCCCGATCGGCTGCGAGCAGCAAAGGACCATCGAGATCAACGACGCGCGCGCGTTGTGCGACAAGAATGGCCGGAGCCACTGCCAGCGATGTGGCGACCATGCTGCCCACCATGATGCCGAAGCCGCGCCGCTTGGCCTCGGCGGCGAGCGCGAGCGCTTCGGTCAGGCCGCCAGCTTTGTCGAGTTTGATATTGACGGCGTCGTACTTGCCGGCAAGCGCGTCGAGCGACGCACGATCGTGCACGCTTTCGTCGGCGCAGACCGGAATCGGCCGCTTGATCTGTGCCAGCATTTGGTCGCGCGCCTGCGGCAAGGGCTGTTCGATCAGCGTGACACCGGCATCCGCGCAGGCGGCGAGATTGTGTTGCAGATTGTCGGCATCCCAGCCCTCGTTGGCGTCGACGATAAGGTCGGCTTTGGGCGCGGCCCGTCGCACCGCCGCGATGCGTCCCCCGTCCTCGCCGGCGCCGAGCTTGACCTTGAGGAGCGGCCGCCAGGCGGCCTGCTCCGCCGCCGCCGCCATTTGGACGGCCGAAGCCAGCGATATGGTATAGGCCGTGGTGACCGGCGCGACGGCGGCAATCCCGGCTAAATCCTGCGCCCGGCGGCCTTTTTGCTTGGCGTTAACGTCCCAGTAAGCACAATCGAGTGCATTACGAGCAGCACCCGCGGGCATAGCGCGCTGGAGGGCGGCGCGATCAAGGCCCCGCCGTAGCGTCGGACGCATGGCTTCGACCGCTGCCACAATACCGTCCGGAGTTTCGCCGTAGCGTTGGTAGGGGACGGATTCTCCGCGGCCGCGGCGGATCCCATCGCTGAGTTCGACCACCACCACGACCGCCTCGGTCTTGCTGCCGCGGCTGATCGTGAACGCGCCGGCCAAGGGCCAGCGCTCGATCCGTACGGAGAGCTCCATGCGAGGAGCAATATGACGGTGATTTACCGGTCGACTCAAGGCCGGCGCGGCCTCCGGGCGTGCGCGCCGAGCATTCACCGCTGAGCGCTGCTTCTCTCGACGCCACCGCCGACGGCACAAAGTTGGCGCTGACCGCGACCGGCGCGTGGTCGAATGTGCCGCCGAATTGGATGGTATCGTCGATGCGGCTGCGCGCCGCTATCAAGCGGTGCGCTCCGTCGACATCAATCTCGCCAAGCTTGAGCGGCTGGACACCTTCGGCGCCTGGCTCATCGAGCGGCTCAAGCGCACGCTGATCGCGGGCTGGCGCCACCGCGCGCATCGTCGGCCTCTCCGACACCGACCCGCGGGCTGATCGAGGAATTGCGGCTGGTCAATCAAGCACCCGCGCAACGAAATGCGCCGCCCAACCCGGCCATTGCGGCACTCGATACTGTTGGCCGGGCGGTCGCCGAAATGGGCTGGTCGCTTGTGCTGATCGCGCATCTTCTCGGCGCGCTGACTGCGGCCGCCTTGCGCACCATCGCCCATCCGGCGCGGCTGCGCCTGACCTCGATCGTACATCACCTGGAACGCGTCGGCTGGCGCGCGGTGCCCATCATCCTGCTCAGCACATTCGTGATCGGCGCCATTCTGGCGCAGCAGGGCATCTTCCGCTTCCGTAGCTTCGGCGCCGACATTTACGTCGTCGACATGGTGAGCGTGTTGGTGCTTCGCGAGGTCGGCGTGCTCATTGTCTGCGTCATGGTCGCCGGCCGCTCGGGCAGCGCTTACACCGCCGAGTTGGGCGCCATGAAAATGCGCGAGGAGATCGATGCGCTGCGCACCATGGGCCTCGATCCGATCGAGGTGCTGGTGCTGCCGCGCGTGATTGCGCTGGTCATCGCCGTTCCGCTGCTCACCTTCCTCGGCTCGACGGCGGCGCTCTACGGCGCCGGCCTGGTATGCTGGCTCTATGGCTGCATGGCGCCGGAGATTTTCCTCGAGCGGCTGCGCGAAGCGATCTGGCTGCCGACATTCGAAGTCGGCATGATCAAGGCGCCGTTTATGGCGCTGACCATCGGGCTGGTCGCCTGTGTCGAAGGCTTTGAGGTCGACGGCAGCGCCGCGTCGCTTGGACAACGGACCACCGCATCCGTGGTCAAGTCAATCTTCCTGGTCATTGCGCTTGACGGCCTGTTCGCGATGTTTTTCGCCGGCATCGGGATATAGCAATGGCCAGCAACACCGCCGTGATCAGCGTGCGCGATCTGGTCGTCGGCTTCGGCGACATCACCGTGCTCGACCATGCGTCGCTCGACGTCTTCGAAGGAGAAATCCTCGGCTTCGTCGGCGGGTCGGGTGCCGGCAAATCCGTGCTGATGCGCGCCGTCATCGGGCTATTGCCGCGGCGCCAGGGCACGATTGAAGTGTTCGGCACTGATCTTGCGGGCATTGACGAAAACGGGCGCCGCGCGGTCGAGCAGCGCTGGGGCGTTCTGTTTCAGCAGGGCGCGCTGTTTTCATCGCTGACCGCGTTGCAGAACGTGCAGTTTCCGATGCGGGAATATCTCAAGCTCTCGCCGCGCCTGATGGAAGAGATCGCCGTCACCAAGCTCGAAATGGTGGGGCTGGGCGCCGATGTGCGCGGAAAATTTCCGGCGGAGCTTTCCGGCGGCATGGTCAAAAGGGTGGCGCTCGCGCGCGCACTTGCACTCGATCCCGACATCGTTTTTCTCGACGAGCCGACCTCCGGTCTCGATCCGATCAGCGCCGCCGAATTCGACCAGTTGATTCGCACCCTCCAACGTACGCTCGGTTTAAGCGTGTTCATGGTTACGCACGACCTCGACAGCCTGCACGCAGTCTGCGACCGCATCGCGGTCCTGTCCGCAGGCAAGGTGATCGCGGCCGGCTCGATCGAACAAATGCTCGCTTCCGAGCATCCGTGGCTCAAATCGTATTTTCAAGGCAACCGCGGACGCCAGATCGCGCGCCGCGTCCATCACTGAGAGGCCATTTCATGGAAACCAAGGCCAACTACACAATCACCGGCGCATTCACGCTTGCCGTCGTCCTGGGCGTGTTCGGCTTTATCTACTGGTTTCTGAGCAGCACCGGCGGCGGCGAGCGTTCGGTCTATCGCATCGTGTTCGCCAACTCGGTTTCGGGGCTGCGCAGCGGGGCGTCCGTGCTGTTCGACGGCATGCGCGTCGGCGAGGTGACGCAGCTTGCGCTCGACCCACACGATCCGCGCAAGGTTGAAGCGCAGATCGCGCTCGATCGCAGCGTGCCCGTACGCGCCGACACCAAGGTTTCACTGTCCTTTCAGGGACTGACCGGTCTGGCCGAGGTCTCGCTGACTGGCGGATCGGCCGATGCGGCGCTGGTCACCGCCGATGCCGGCCACCTGCCGACGCTCTACGCCGATCCGAATGCCGGCGCCGACGTCACGCAAGCGGCGCGCGACGTGCTTTCCCGCATCGCCGGCCTGGTCAGCGAGAATGAAACAACCATGCGCACCTCGCTGCACAATATCGAAACCGTGACAACGACGCTGGCGCAGAATTCGCAGCGTCTCGACAAAGTAATGGCCGGCCTGGAAAACCTCTCCGGCACCGGCGACAATCCGGGCGAAATCGGACAAGCCGCCGAAGCGATCCGTAAGCTCGCCGACAATCTCGACAAGCGTACGGATGAGATCTCGATCGGTCTGGTCCGCTTCTCCAATTCCGGATTGAAGGAATACGAGGCGTTCGCCGTCGACGCCGCCGCACACTTGCCGAGCTTCAGAAATTACTCAAAAACATCGACGAGCATCCATCGCGGCTGATCTTCGGGCGTTGAAGAAAAATCTGCCTTAGAGTGGCGGAGACGACGCCCAAAACGGATCGATTCCGTCGTGCCGATATTGGACGCCGGTCGCATTGCATATGGACTCTGCGATGGACAAACCGTCAAACATTCCAATTCGGCGTTCTAACGCAAGGAGGAGCAACACCGCTAGTCCGGCGCTTCCGTAAAATCTGAGCAGAGCTTGCCAACCTGCTTCGGTGTCGTCACTTTGAGTTTGACTACGGGATCGATTAGGCAGACTGGTGGGCATCAAATCTCTCCAAAAATTATCGTGTGCAGAACAGGCAGCACCAAATCATGTGCCGACCGACACATCCGACGGCGCTGCATTGGCGCACCGTCGCAAATTGCTGTTTTGCATGGCTGGGAAACAAGCGGGAGCGGGGGTCGAACGCCACGCCGTTTACGCAGCGCCCCGGGCTGTCAAACCGTCTGTCCCGGCAAGATATTTCTTAGGGGATACGACAAATTTGCGCACCTCTCCAATTGGAGAGGCTTGGATTTTAGCGGCCGTGCCGATTGCTCGCTGGTCGAGCCGATTTGCAATCGAAATATGTCTCATGCGAACGCAATTTGTATCAAGAAAAAATCAAACCGCGGGTGGGGCAAGCAATGAATTTGACCGACGCAGCGACCTTCATTGAAGGTCTCCCCAACCACAATTCTTCACGTGATGTCGGCGCGGCGTTCGCAACCTGGATCTCCCCCGGCGGATATCTTGCCGTTTCCTGCGGCGAAGTCTCGCGAGATGCCCGCCGGTCGCACCTGGGAGTTCTTCTTCAATACCTGGCCGATTGAATGGCTGCTTCAATATCAAAAGAACGACTATGTCAGGCATGATCTGGCGCCCACGATCGCACGCCTCACGGTGCACCCTTTTACATGGCGCGAAGCCATGCTGGGAAGGGAGCAGTCACAAGCGCAGATTGATTTTAACAAATGGGTCGCAAGTCTCGGCGTTGTTGATGGTTTCGCGGTGCCGATCCACTATCCGGGCGGCGACCTTGGGCTCTGCGTCAGCGTGGCGGATCATCCCATCGACGACCCTAACGAGCGATTGGCGCTGCACACAGCGTCACTATACGCCCATCAGCGTTGTCGCATGCTTGGAGGTCTTACCGAGGCGAGTTCTGTAAAGGCTCCTTTGACGCCTCGCGAGATTAGAGTGCCTGCGGTGGGTATTGCAGGGTAAGTCTGACACGGACGTCGGGAAGATTTTAGGCATTTCCCACACGACCGCGCATTTTCACATTGAGCAGAGTGAAGAAAAAGCTCGGCGTGAAGACACGGACGCAGGCCGCCGCGATGATCGTCACATTGGGCTATCTATAGCCGTCATATTAAGGCCCTGTAAATTTCAGGCCGCGATTTCCGTCTCCTCATCCTGCTCGATCAAACGCGGGCTCACACGCGGCTGTGCGCCGGCGGTTTCGACCCAGGAGATAATCTCAAAATGCCCGTCGGCATGCTCGGCCAGCGCCGTGCAGCTCTCGACCCAATCGCCGCAATTCATGTAGCGGATGCCGAATTCGTCGTGGATGACCGCGTGATGGATATGGCCGCAGATCACGCCATCGACGTCGCGGCGCTGCGCTTCGGCCGCCAAAGTCTGCTCGAACGCGCCGATATAATTCACCGCATTCTTGACCTTGTGTTTGGCCCATTGCGACAGCGACCAGTAGGAAAAGCCGAGCAGGCGGCGGATGGCGTTGAAATAGCGGTTCAGAAAAATAGCAAAGTCGTAAGCGGTATCGCCGAGCAGCGCGAGCCAGCGCGCGTGCTTGACCACCAAGTCGAATACGTCGCCGTGCACCACCAGATAACGCCGCCCGTCGGCGGCTTGGTGAACCGCGGTGTCGACGACTTCGATGCCGCCGAAGTGGGTTCCATAATAATCGCGCAGGAACTCGTCGTGATTGCCGGGCAGATAAATGACACGCGTACCCTTGCGCGCCTTGCGTAGAACCTTCTGCACGACGTCGTTGTGCGGCTGCGGCCAAAACCAGCCCGAGCGCAATTGCCAGCCGTCGACGATATCGCCGACCAGATAGATCGTCTCGGCATCGTGGTGACGCAAGAAATCGAGGAGGCGGTCGGCCTGGCAGCTGCGCGCGCCGAGGTGAACATCCGAGATAAATAGAGTACGGAACAGACGCGTGCCGTGCTCAAGTGTCACGATGCTTATTCTCTCGTCCGCTCGACATCGCCTCGCGTATAAGCGGATTTGATGGCAGCGGCATGACAACAAAAGTTAACGCGGCTTAACGTTCACCGAGTCACAACGCTGTCACGCGTTTTCATTAGATAACGTGGCGATGACAGCGCCGATTCTTGCCGCCGCGATCTTCTGCATCAGCGCCACCACGATCCACGCCGTCAGCCTCGTCATCGCCGCCGTCCGACTGCGCCGGAATGCGCGCGCGGAGCCGCCATCCCGCGATGAACCTTCGGCCATCAGCCTGGTGCGCCGGCTTTGCGGCATCGACAATTACGGCCGCGAGACTCTCGTTTCGACTTTCACGCTCGATTATCGGCGCTGCGAAATATTATTTTGTGTCGCTAACGCCAGGGATCCAGTCGTTCCGCTGATCGAATCGATGATGGCGCAGCATGCCGGCGTTGGCGCGCGGTTGCTCGTCGGCGACGACCGGATCAGCGCCAACCCGAAACTGAACAACGTGCTCAAGGGTTGGCGGGCGGCCAGGCATGACTGGATCGTGCTTGCAGATTCAAATGTGCTGTTGCCACGCGACTATATCGAGCAGTTGTTTGCCAATTGGCGCGACGACACCGGCCTCGTCGCTTCGCCGCCGATCGGCGACCGGCCGCAAGGCCTGTGGGCCGAACTCGAATGCGCCTTCCTCAATACCTATCAAGCCCGCTGGCAATACATTGCCGACGCGTTCGGCTGCGGCTTTGCCCAAGGCAAGACCATGCTGTGGCGGCGCGGTGACCTCGAACGCGCCGGCGGAATTCGAGATGCTCGCCAACGAAGTCGCCGAGGACGCGGCTTCGACCAAGATCGTGCGCGGCGCCGGCCGCAAAGTCCGGCTGGTCAACCGGCCGTTTCCGCAGCCGCTCGGTTATCGCAGCGCCCGCGAGGTTTGGTCTCGGCAATTGCGCTGGGCACGGCTTCGCCGTGCGAGCTTCTTCGCCTACTTCCTCCCGGAAGCGCTGTCCGGCGGCACGCTGCCACTACTCGCGCTCGCGCTCGCCGCCCCGGCGCTTGGACTCCCGACCGCGCTCTCGGTCATTTTCCTCGCCGTTGTTTGGTATGGGGCGGAAACTTTGCTTGCGCTCGCGGCCGGCTGGCACGCCTCTGGGCGCTATCCGCTCATCTGCCTGGCGCGCGACCTTTTGTTGCCCGTGCTGTTCGTCGCCGCGCTGTTCGGCAACGGCTTCGTCTGGCGCGGCAACGAAATGCAGGTCGAGCGACTTCGCTCGCGCGCGTTGCCGGCGTTGAACGAACTGGCGCCGGTCGCCCGCCGGCGCTCGCGCTCACTGCGCGAACGGATGTCATGACCTTCGCTGTGACGACGTCACCGTGACGTTTGGTTCCGCAGCTCTGCCACTTCCTTCTGCGTCATCTCGGACCCCTCGCTGCCGAAGCGCCCGGTGACGTAGTTGGCGACCGCGGCGATTTCCGCATCGGAATAGGCGCCGCCGAAGGCCGGCATCGAGACGACGCCTTGCGGCGTCGTGCCGCATCGTGCCGGAAATCACGATCTGGGCGACATTCGTGGCGGTCGGATCGTTCACCGCGCGCGCGCCGGCGATCGTGGCGTAGGGCGTGATCGCGCTGACGCCGGTCCAGTTGTGGCAACTGACGCAGGCGCCTTCGAATACTCTTCTTGCCGAGCGATGTCGGCGACGACACCGCCTCCGTCTTTGGGAGAAGCCGGCGCCGGCGGCGCGATCGTCGCCGGCAGATCGGACGAGGCGACCGCGCGGCACGCTGCGCACATAAGCGACCAGCGCGTGGATATCGGCCGGCGCCATCTGGCTGAAGCTCTCGTCCACCGCCTCGCCCATCGGCCCCGCCGCCGTGCCGCGGCCCAGGGCGTGGCCGGTCGACAGATAGGCGAACAGTTCGTCATCGCTCCAGGCGCCGATGCCGGTAGCCTTTGTCGGAGGTGATGTTGAAGGCGTGCCAGCCGGCCGCCACCGCGCCGGCAAATTTCTTGCGGTTGTCGAGCGCAAAGGCAAGATTGCGCGGCGTGTGGCATTCGCCGCAATGCGCCAGCGCCTCGGCGAGATAGGCGCCCCTGTTCCATTCCGGGCTTTGCGCCGTGTTGGGCGCAAAGCGCGCATCGGCATTGAACAGCGACGACCAGAAGATCATCGACCAGCGCTGATTGAACGGAAACGCCAGCGTGTCGGCGCGATTGGCCGCGTGCACCGGCGCGAGGCTGAACAGATAGGCCTTGATCGCCAGCGCGTCGGCATCGGTCATGTAGGTGTAGGAAGGATACGGCATCGCCGGATAAAGCCGCGCGCCGTCGCGGCGGATGCCGCGCTGCACGCGCGTTGAGAAAATCCTGATCGCTGTAGTTGCCGATGCCGGTTTCCTTGTCGGGCGTGATGTTGGTCGAATAAAGCGTCGCCGAACGGCAGCGGTAACGCCAGGCCGCCGGCATATTGCCTGCCGCCCGGGAGCGGTGTGGCAGACCAGGCAATCGGCGGCGCGCGCCAGATACTCGCCGCGCTTGACCGAGTCCGCCTTGGCGAGATCGCCGGGACGCCGGTCGGATCGGCGCCGTGATAATCCGCCAGCGCGACTGTCGAGCCGCCGGCGAACGCCATCGGTCCGGGGTTGAACACTCGCCAGCCCACGGCCAGAGCAACCACGACAATGATTGCGATGCCGATGACAGTAGTAATGCGAGCGCGGCGCATGAACCTCACGCCTTGCTGCCGGCGGCCAAGGCGGCCGGTCGATCGGCAGCCGGCGCAGCGCAACGCCGGTCGCCGCATAGATCGCGTTGCGCAGCGCCGGCGGGCCCGCCGTCGCGCCGGTCTCGCCGATGCCGCCCGGGTCCTCGCCGCTCTTGATGACGTGCACCTCGATCGTTCGGCACCTCGTCGATGCGCAGCATGCGGTAATCGTTGAAGTTCGATTGCTTGCACCCGCCCCTTGTCGATGGTGATCTCGCCGTACAGCGCGGCGGTCAGGCCGAAGATCAGGCCGCCCTGCAGCTGCGCGACGATCGTATCGGGATTGACCGCGATGCCGGTGTCGACCGCCGAGGTGACGCGGCGCAGATGCACTTCGCCGTTGTTCGTCGACTTCGGCCTCGACGACGGTCGCGATGAAGCTGGCGAACGATGGCTGCACGCAGACGCCGCGCCCGGTCGCGCGCCGGCAGCGGCTGGCCCCAGCCGGATTTTTCCGCCACCAGATCGAGCGCCGCCTTCAGGCGCGGATTGTTGTCGAGCATGCCGCGGCGGAAAGCGACCGGATCCTTGCCCGCCTTGCGCGCCAGTTCGTCCATGAAGCATTCGATGGCAAAGACGTTGTTGTTCGGGCCGACGCCGCGCCAGAAACCGGTCGGCACGGCCGGCGGCTCGGCGCGCACATATTCGACCTGCAGGTTGGGAATGTCGTAGGGCATGTCGACGGCGCTATCGACGGCGTCGATATCGATGCCGTTCGGAAAACCGGCGGGAAACCAGCGCGCCATGATCGACGAACCGGTGACGCGATATTTCCAGGCGACGATCTTGCCGTCCGACAGGCTTGCCGAAATGACGTCGCGATAGACCGGGCGATAGATGTCGTGCTGGATGTCTTCTTCGCGCGTCCACACCACCTTGACCGGCCCGTCGACCTGCTTGGCGATGCGCACGGCGCTTTCGACCATGTCGGCTTCGAGCCGGCGGCCGAAGCCGCCGCCGAGCAGGTGGTTGTGCACGGTCACCTTGTCGACGGGAAGACCCGCGGCCTTCGCCGCAGCCGACTGCACGCGCGTCATGACCTGCGTGCCGATCCATATTTCGCAGGCGCCCGGCGTGAGCGAAACCGTGCAGTTCATCGGCTCCATCGGTCGCGTGCGCCAGGAACGGCAGTTCGTATTCGGCCTTCGAACCTGTCGCCTTGGGACAGGCCCTTGGCGACGTCGCCGACGGATTTCGCGACCGCGCCGTCCTTTTTGCTGGCGGCGCGCAAATCCTCCCAGATGTCGCTCGAATTGACCTGGGCGTTCGGCGCCCTCGTCCCAAGTGATCACGAGCGCGTCGAGGCCTTTCTTGGCCGCCCACATGTGATCGCCGACGACCGCGACCAGATCGTCCAGCACGACGACTTGCCGCACGCCGGGGATGGTCTTGGCCGCGCTGTCGTCGACATGGCCGACCTTGCCGCCGAAGACCGGGCATGCCGCGAGCGTCGCGAACTTCATGCCGGGCAGCATCGCGTCGATGCCGTAGACGACCTTGCCGTTGGCTCTTGTCGGGCGTGTCGAGGCGCTTCAGCGGCTTGCCGATCAGCGTGAAATCCTTCGGGTCCTTGAGCGGCGGATCTTCCGGCACCGGAAGTGCGCTCGCCGCATCCACCAGATCGCCATAGGCGAGCGTGCGCCCGCTCGCCGCGTGCGTGACCTTGCCGTTCGCCGCCGAGCAGCTTGCCGGATCGACCTGCCATTGCTGCGCCGCGGCCTGCACCAGCATCGCGCGCGCCGCGGCGCCGGCCGTGCGCAGCGGCTTCCAGAACGCGCGGATGGAATTGGAATTGCCGGTGGCCTGGATGCCGAACATGGGATTGCCGTAGAGCTTGTCGTTGGGCGGCGCATGCTCCAGCGCCACTTGCGCGAAATCGGCGTCGAGCTCTTCGGCGAGAATCATCGCCATCGCGGTATAGACGCCCTGGCCCATCTCGACCTGCGGCATGACCAGCGTGGTCTTGCCGGCATGATCGATGCGGATGAAGGCGTTCGGCGCAAACTTGCCGGCCGTGTTGTCGGGCGCCTGCTCCGGCTCGTTCACCGCGCGCACCGGCAGATGGAAGGCGAGCAGAAATCCGCCGGCCAGGCCGCCCTTGAGCAGCGCGCGGCGCGAAGGAGTTCGCGACGAGATTTGCGAGCAGTGCTCATCGCCGCCTCCTATGCCTCGCCGGCGGCGCGCTTGATCGCCTCGCGGATGCGCACATAGGTGCCGCAGCGGCAGATATTTCCCGCCATCGCCGCGTCGATGTCGGAATCGTCGGGATTGGGGTGTGCTTGCGAGCAGCGCCGCCGCCGACATGATCTGGCCCGACTGGCAATAGCCGCACTGGATCACTTCCAGATCGAGCCAGGCCTTCTGCACTTTCGCGCCCGCCGGCGTCGCGCCGATGCCTTCGATCGTGGTGATCGGCGCGTTCCCGATCGCGCCGACCGGCAACAGGCAGGAGCGCACCGGCTTGCCGTCGATATGCACCGTGCAGGCGCCGCATTGCGCGATGCCGCAGCCGAATTTCGTGCCGGTCATGCCCAGGATATCGCGCAGCACCCAGAGCAGCGGCATGTCGTCGGGCGCGTCGAAAGTCTTGCTTTCACCGTTGATTGTCAGCGTCGTCATTGCGAGTCTCCACTCACACCTGCCGTCGCGAGCCTTCGCTCGCGCCAGCCGACCGTTCTCATATCGAAGCGGTACCGCTTGAATTCAATCCCGCCATGTCTGTCCGAATCCTCGTTTTGTCTGCCCTTGCGTTTCGGGTAAGCGGTTGGTTCGGCGCACCAAACGCCGTCATAGGCAAACAGCGTCGGCAATTGCATCTAACGCGGCGCGATCGGCTGGAAAATCGGCCGCAATCCAAGCCGCCTCGGCGGCGCGTAGTGCCGCGCCGAGCGGCGGACCCGCGGCGGCGACGCCACGCCGCGTGAAATCCGCCGCCTTGAGCGGAAATGTCGGCGCATTCCAGCGTTGCGGCAAATCGGCCAGCACGTGCCAGCGAGCATCCGCCGCACCGGCTTGCGACCGCGCCCAGGCGATGAGAACCCGGTCGGCGAAGGACTGCGGCCCGAGCTGGTAAAGCAGCGCGTGCGCCCGCTGTTCGCCCGTGTCCGGCGCAACGCGCCACCAGCCTTCTAGCGCCAGCAGCCGATTCGATTCCGCATTCGCCAGTCGCAGCCGTTGCGTCAGCCGCGCGGCATCTTCCGCCACCAAGACGCCGAGCGCGCCGAGGTGGCGCAGCGCATCGGGCTCGACGCCGCTCGCTGCCTCGACTTTGATCAAGTTCTCGAAGCTCGCGAGATAGACAATACCGCCAAGAACCGGGCCGAGGAGTCCAGTCTCGCTCATCACCGCGAGCGTCGGGGTGGCGCGCGTTGCAACGAGAAGCTTAAGCAACTCCATTCGCACCCGCTCGCGCGATAACGTCTCCAGGCCGGCGCGTGCGGCGATGCAAGCAACAAGACCCGCGGCATCAGGAGCGCCGTCGCCGAAATGCGCGTGAAAGCGGAAGAAGCGCAGGATGCGCAGATAATCTTCTTCAATTCGCCGCCGCGGCTCGCCGATGAAGCGAACGCGTCGTGCGCCGATGTCGTCCAAAGCGCCGACATAGTCATGCACCGTACCATCCGGCGAGGCGGAAAGCGCGTTGATGGTAAAATCGCGGCGCTCGGCGTCCTTCTTCCAGTCGCGGCCGAACGTCACCCGTGCCTTGCGGCCGAATGTCTCGACGTCCTCGCGCAACGTCGTGACCTCAAATGGACGACCGTCGATGATGGCGGTCACGGTGCCATGCTCGATGCCGGTTGGCACGGCTTTTGCTCCGGATGCCGCGACGCGGCGCATCACTTCCTCGGGCAAGGCGGTGGTCGCCATGTCGATCTCACCGACCGGAATTCCCAACAGCGCATTGCGCACGGCGCCGCCGACCGCGCGCGCTTCCTCGCCGTCACCGTTGAGCAGTGCAAGCAGCCTTGCCGCCGCGCCGGATTTCAGCCATGCGGCATCGGCAAGATGCGGAACCGAGGTCACCGCGTCGTTTGCGGCACGAATTTGCCGCCCTCGATATGCGCCGGCACGTACGTCGAGCCGGGCGGCGCGCCGCCAAATTGCGCCAACACCAGAAAACTCCCCACCATCAGAATGAGCGATGCGATGACCAGGCCGGCGATATGGCGGATCGTCCATGATCGTGGCTGGAGCACGCCGGCACGCGTCGCGATGAGAAATGCCGCATAAACAAAGAACGGGACAAGAAACAGCCCGATCTCGGTGGCGATTGGTCGAATCATCGGTAAACCCGGTCGTAGAGGTTGCGCACAATACCCGCGGTGACGCCCCAAATGTAGCGATCACCGAACGGGATCGCGTAATATTCGCGCTGAATTCCCTTCCACTCGCGGCTGTGGCGCTGCTGATTTTCCAGCGTCATCAAGAATGCAAGCGGCACTTCGAACGTCTCGACCACCTCGCGCGGATTGAGTTTGAGCGTAAAGTCCGGCTTTACGCGCGCCACCGCCGGCAGAATGCGAAACCCAGAGAAAGTCAGATAGAGGTCCAGATAGCCAAGTGGCTCGATCAGCGCCGGCAGGAGCCCGATCTCCTCCCTCGCTTCGCGCAACGCCGCTGCCACCGGGCTCGCATCGCCGGGATCGATCTTGCCGCCGGGAAAGGCCACCTGCCCCGCATGACTAGAAAGATCCTGCGTGCGCAGCGTCAACAAAACGGTCGGTTCGCGGCGATCGATCACCGGGACGAGAACGGCGGCCGGCCTGGTCGCGCTGACACCCGCCTGCTCCCACATCGCCGGATTGAGATCGAGATCGCCGCGGGCGCCCGTGGCCTGCGGATCAGTCAGCGCCGGCGGCACGTCGAGCGCAAGCCGCGCCCGCGCGCGCTCGAAGAAACCTTCCGCCGCCGATTGTTGCAGCGGCACACGTTGCTCGCTCACGCAAACTCCCTCGCCTCTTCGGCCGGCGCCATCGGAAAGAACGTTCCCATCGACGACACGCCGAACATTGCTTTGCCGGAAACCTCGCGCTCCTCGCCGAGTTCGACAAGATCGAAGAACAGAGCACGCGTGACTTTCGCCCACAATTCGCGGCGCACGTGCAAATAGGGCTTAAGCCCGGCGGTTTTAGGCTCCGGCTCGAAGCGCAGTGCATGTTGTGGCCCGCACGCGATCCAATCGTCGACATTGGTCCGGAAATTAAGGACCCGGCCGGCCGATGATTCTTCGACATCGAGCTCGACGGCCATGAAAGGCGCGTCATCGACCTGGATGCCGCACTTTTCCACCGGGGTCACCAAAAAATATTTGTCACCCTCGCGCTTGAGCACCGAAGCAAACAATTTGACCAAAGCCGGCCGGCCGATCGGCGTCTTCAGATAGAACCAGGTGCCGTCGGCGGCAATGCGCATGTCGAGATCGCCGCAGAATGGCGGGTTCCAGCGCTCAACGGGCGGCGGCCCCTTTGCTTGGCCGGCAGCGCGGCTGAGTGCGCCGGTAATCCCTTCCAAGCCCGGCTGCCCTTCCTTAGCCATGGTTTGCCTTGAAGCTGGATACCTTGAAGCTGGATACCTTGAAGCTGGATACCTTGAAGCTGGATACCTTGAAGCTGGATACCTTGAAGCTGGATACCTTGAAGCTGGATACCTTGAAGCTGGATACCTTGAAGCTGGATACCTTGAAGCTGGATACCTTGAAGCTGGATACCTTGAAGCTGGATACCTTGAAGCTGGATACCTTGAAGCTGGATACCTTGAAGCTGGATACCTTGAAGCTGGATACCTTGAAGCTGGATACCTTGAAGCTGGATACCTTGAAGCTGGATACCTGGACACTATGTCCGACCGCGCGCTGCTCCCTTCGAACTGCCATGATGCTGGCGCGTTTATTGCAGCGCAATAGCGGTGCACAGCACGCCGCCGTGATTTGTACCGACGTTGCGAATCTGATTCGATACGCCGCAATGCGGCAATGCCGAGGGAGTTAGCCATGCCCGCTGCCAGCGGAGACGGGCGCGAGAAGCTCGAAGACATAATCGTGCGTGCGGCCG
The DNA here is from genome assembly GCA_963845775.1 of uncultured Alphaproteobacteria bacterium. Lineage (GTDB taxonomy): Bacteria > Pseudomonadota > Alphaproteobacteria > Rhizobiales > Xanthobacteraceae > BOG-931. Next base: position 380,665 of record CAWJTE010000007.1, on the reverse strand, counting down.
AATCCAGCGCGGACCATATCCGCGCCGCCAAGGCTGCAGTGGGTACCGTTATTTTCGGCCAGGACAAAGTCATCGAGCAAGCGCTGGTCACCATCCTTTCCGGCGGCCATGCGCTTCTGCTGGGCGTGCCGGGATTGGCCAAGACCAAGCTCGTCGAAACCATGGGCACCGTACTCGGGCTTGATGCTAAGCGCATCCAGTTCACGCCCGATTTGATGCCGTCCGACATTCTCGGCACCGAAGTGCTGGAGGAGAGCCAGACCGGCAAACGGAGTTTCCGATTTCTTTCTGGTCCGGTCTTCGCCCAGCTCCTAATGGCCGACGAGATCAACCGCGCCAGCCCGCGCACGCAATCCGCGCTGTTGCAGGCGATGCAGGAGCAACATGTCACGGTCGCCGGCACGCGGCACGATCTGCCGCGGCCGTTCCACGTTCTCGCCACGCAAAATCCGCTGGAGCAGGAAGGCACCTATCCGCTTCCGGAAGCGCAGCTCGACCGCTTCCTGATGGAGATCGATGTCGACTATCCCGATCGTAGCGCGGAACGAAAAATCTTGTTCGAGACGACCGGCGCGGAGGAAACTCGCGCCAAGGCGGCGATGACCGCCGAGGAGCTGATGGCCGCACAGCGTTTGGTGCGGCGATTGCCGGTCGGCGAATCCGTGGTCGAAGCGATCCTCGCTTTGGTGCGGTCGGCACGACCCGGCCCGGAAGGCGGTGAAGCCGCCAAGCTCATTTCCTGGGGACCATCTCCGCGCGCGAGCCAAGCGTTGATGCTGGCGGTGCGTGCGCGCGCCCTGCTCGACCGGCGGCTCGCGCCGTCGATCGACGATGTGCTCGATCTTGCCGAGCCGGTGCTCAAGCACCGCATGGCGCTCACCTTCACCGCGCGCGCGGAAGGCGAAAGCATCGATGCGGTGATCGGACGCCTGAAGGCGCGGATCGGATAAACGGATGGCGGCCGAGACCAGGCGCAGGTCCGATCACGATCGTCCGGCGGTACAACGTGCGGTTGGCGAAGGCCGCACGCTTGCCGCGGCGATGCCGCGGCTGATCCTCGAAGCGCGCCGCGTAGCGGCAACGGTGGTGCACGGCCTGCACGGGCGCCGCCGCGCCGGGCCTGGCGAAAACTTTTGGCAGTATCGCCGCTTCGTGTCCGGCGAGCCCGCGTCGCGCGTCGATTGGCGGCGTTCGGCACGTGACGACCATCTCTACGTGCGCGAGCAGGAATGGGAAGCCGCGCACACGGTATGGATCTGGCCCGACCGCTCGCCGTCGATGGTATTTGCGTCCCCGCTCGTGCGCGACACCAAGCTTTATCGGACGCTGGTTGTCGCGCTGGCTCTCGCCGAGATCCTGGTCGAAGGCGGTGAGCGGGTCGGCGTTCCCGGCCTGCTGCGCCCCACCGGCAGCCGCAATATCATCGAGCGCATGGCGCAGGCGATCGCGCACGACCGCGGCGAGCGCGCGAGCCTGCCGCCGAACTTCTCGCCCTCGCCACTGTCCGAGATCGTGCTGTTGTCCGATTTGTGGAGCGACATCGGCGACGTGCGGCGCACCATTACGCAACTCGCCGCCAGCGGCGCGCACGGCCATGTCGTGCAAATTGTCGATCCGGCCGAAGAGACATTCCCTTATTGGGGGCGCATCGAATTCGTCGAGCCGGAAGGCGGCGGCCGCATCACCGCGGGCCGCGCGCAAAATTGGCGCGCCGATTATGCGGCAAGGCTGGCGCGTCACCGCGCCGAAATCCGCGGCGAAACCGATCGGCTCGGCTGGAGCTTCATCATCCACCGCACCGACCGTCCGCCCGCTGAGCTCCTGTTGGCGCTGCACGGCCGCATCGGCGGCGACCTCGCCGACGGCGGCGCGCGCCGGCACCAAACGGGCGAGCTGCAGGTGCCGGCATGATCGGTGCATTGCCGCTCGGCTTTGCCGAACCCGTGGTGCTGATCGGCCTACTCACGCTGCCGGTGCTGTGGTGGCTGCTGCGGCTCATTCCGCCGAGGCCCCGCCGCATCGATTTTCCGCCGACGCGGTTTCTCCTGGAAATCGCCCCCAAGGAGGAGACACCGGCCCGCACGCCGTGGTGGCTCACGCTGATGCGGCTCGCGCTTGCCGCCCTCGTCATCATCGCCGCCGCCGGTCCATTGTGGAATCCGCCGGTCGCGGCCATGAAGACGCGCGCGCCGGTCGCGATTCTGATCGACGACGGCTGGCCCGCGGCAGCCGCCTGGGACGGACGCTTGCGCACCGCCGACGACGTGATCGCGCGCGCCGAGAACGATCACCGCGCAGTGGCGCTTATTCCGCTTTCGGAGGGGACCCGCGACATTTCCTTCGCCACCGCGGCTTCCGCGCGCGTGCAGCTGCACCAGATCAAGCCCAAGCCGCATACGGTCGACCGCACCGAAGCGCTGCCGGTGCTGGCGCGCTTCCTCGACCAGACGCGCGACGTTGAACTCGTCTGGCTGGCCGATGGCATCGATCTCGGCCGCGGCGCCGAATTCGTCAAAGCCATGACGCCGATGCTCGGCGGTCGCGCGATAACCGTCGTATCCGGCGGCATCGCCGGCCCGCACGCATTGACCGCGACCGATAACGCGGCTGGCGCGCTGAGCGTTAAGGTATTGCGGGCAACCACCGAAGCACCGGCGAGCGGCTCGTTGCGCGCGCTTGACCTCAAGGGCCTCACCCTCGGCGAAGCGCCGTTTACCTTCAAGGCGGCCGAGCGGGAGACCGACGCGCAATTCGATCTGCCGGTCGAATTGCGCAACGACATCGCCCGCGTCGAAATCGCCGGCGAACATTCCGCCGGCGCCGTGCAACTGCTCGACAAACGCTGGCGCCGCCGCACCGCCGGCATTGTTTCCGGCGCCACCGCCGACACGTCGCAGCCGCTGCTTGCCTCGAGCTACTACATCACCCGCGCACTCGGTCCGTTCGCCGACGTCAGGCTGGCGCAGGGCGAATCGCCGGCCGAGGCCGTGACGCACTTTCTCGATCAACACGTGCCGATGCTGATCCTCGCCGATGTCGGCAATGTCGCCGGCGATGCGCACGACCAGCTGACGCATTGGATCGAGGAAGGCGGGGTTTTGCTGCGGTTTGCCGGCCCCCGCCTGGCGGCGTCCGACGACGATTTGGTTCCGGTGCGGCTTCGGCGTGGCGGGCGCATTCTCGGCGGCAGCTTGAGTTGGGACAAACCGCAACCGCTGGCGGCCTTCTCGCACGAAAGCCCGTTCAACGGGCTTGCGGTGCCGACCGACGTCACCGTCAACCGCCAGGTTTTGGCCGAGCCCGACGCCGCCTTGAGCGAAAATACCTGGGCAACGCTCGTCGACGGCACCCCGCTCGTCACCGCCGCACGCCGTGGCAAGGGACTGATCATTCTGTTCCACGTCACCGGCGATACGCGCTGGTCGGATCTGCCGCTGTCCGGAACATTCGTCGACATGCTCAAGCGGGTGGTCGCGCTCGCCGGCACGGCCGCCGTCGCCGACACCGCCGGCGAGAAGAGCAAAAATGCGAGGGCGATGATTGCGGCCAATCGCGTTCTCGACGGCTTCGGCCGTTTCGTCGCGCCGCCGGTGACCGCGCGGCCGGTGCCGACCGACTTTTCCGGCGGCGCCACCGCCGACCATCCGCCCGGCTTTTACGGCCCGCCGGAAAGCCTGCTCGCGGTGAATACGCTGTCGGCCACCGATCGGCTGGCGCCGCTCGACGTTTCGGCGCTGACCAACGCCGGCCACGACGTCTACCGCAAGAGCGAGCCGCAGGATCTGCGCGGGCCGATCCTGCTCGCCGCGCTTTCACTGTTCCTGCTCGACACGCTGATCGTGCTCTATCTCGGCGGCGGCATCGGCCGGCTCATGCCGCGGCTGGCGCGCAGCGGCGCCGCGATCCTCGTGATCGCTGCGGCTCTCACCGCCGCGGCCCCGCGCGCCGACGCGCAGAACGCAGTAGCCAACGACGTGCCGCGTTCGGCGCTGGAAACTAAGCTCGCGTTCGTCGTCACCGGCAATCGCGATGTCGATGCCGTGAGCCAGGCGGGCCTTGCCGGACTAACGCTCTTTCTCGCGCAACGCACCGCGCTTGAGCCCGGCGATCCGATCGGTCTCGATATCAGCCGCGATGAGCTTGCGTTCTATCCGCTGATCTATTGGCCGATCGCGCCCGGCGCGGCACGCCCGTCTGAGCAAGCGCTCAAGCGCATCGATTCGTATATGAAGCAAGGCGGCACGGTTTTGTTCGACACCCGCGATGCCGTGGTGGCGCCGCCCGGCTCAAGCGGCGAGACGCGCAGCCCCGGCATGCTGGAATTGCGCAAGATCATTTCTTCGCTAGACGTTCCCGAGCTTGAGCCGGTGCCGCACGATCACGTCCTGACCAAGACCTTCTATCTGCTGCGGGACTTTCCCGGCCGCTTCAATTCCGGCCAGCTTTGGGTCGAAGCCCTGCCGGCGGTCGACGACCTGGAATCAGCCAACCGCCCGGCGCGTGGCGGCGACGGCGTGTCTTCCATCCTGATCACCTCGAACGATATGGCCGGCGCCTGGGCAATCGCCGCCGACGGCCAGCCGATGCTGCCGATGGTCGAAAGCGAGCCGCGCCAGCGCGAGCTTGCGTTCCGCGCCGGCGTCAACATCGTGATGTACACGCTCACCGGCAATTATAAGGCCGACCAGGTCCACGTGCCGGCGCTGCTCGAACGGCTCGGCCAATAGGAGGGCGAAGGTGAATCTCGGCGTTGCGTTCGCTCCCCTCGTTGCCGTGCCGCTGCTGTGGGCCGCGATCGCTGCTGCCGTCATCCTCGCGGCACTGTTGTTTGCTTTGCGCAGCCGCGGCGCCACGGTTCGCGCCTTGGCGCTCGCGTTGATTGTGCTGGCGCTCGCCAACCCATCGCTGACCCGCGAGGACCGCGACCCGTTGAGCTCGGTCGCCGTCGTCGTGATCGACAAAAGCCCAAGCCAGAATTTCGGCGAACGCACCAAGGAGACCGAGGACGCGCGCACCGCGGTCGTCGCCCGCTTGCGGCATATTCCAGGCCTCGACGTGCGCGTGGTCGAAGCAGGACAAGCGGACGGCGAAACCGATGGCACGCGCCTCTTCACCGCGCTTGGCGCGAGCCTTGCCGACGTGCCGCCGGACCGTATCGCCGGCGCCATTATGATCACCGACGGGCGCGTGCACGACGTGCCGCCCGAAGCGGCCGCGCTCGGCTTCGCAGCGCCGGTGCACGCGCTGATCACCGGCAACAAGAATGAACGCGACCGCCGCGTGGCGCTCCTCGCCGCGCCGCGCTTCGGCATTGTCGGTCAGTCGCAGAGCATCACCTATAAGGTCGAGGATCAGGGCGCCCGCGCGCGCGGCGCCCAAATAAGCGCACAAGTGACCATCCGCCGCGACGGTGAAGTCATCGAATTCCGGTCGGTGCCGATCAACGTCCCGCAGCGCGTCGAGATTCCCGTTCCGCACGGCGACGCTAATATCGTCGAGATCGAAGCCGCCCCGCTTGCGGGCGAATTGACCACCGTCAATAACCGCGCCGTGGTTTCCATCGACGGCGTGCGCGACAAGCTGCGCGTGCTGCTTGTCTCCGGCGAGCCGAATGCCGGCGAACGCACATGGCGAAACCTGCTCAAGTCGGACCCTTCCGTCGATCTGGTGCACTTCACCATTTTGCGGCCGCCGGAAAAACAGGACGGCACGCCGATCAATGAACTGTCGCTGATCGCCTTTCCCACCCGCGAACTGTTCCAGCAAAAAATCGGCGAGTTTCAGCTCATTATCTTCGACCGCTACGCCCACCAGGGCGTGCTGCCGATGATCTATTTCGACAACATCGCCCGCTATGTGCGTGGCGGCGGCGCGGTGTTGATCGCCGCCGGCCCCGATTATGCGAGCCCGAGCAGCATTTGGCGCACGCCGCTCGACGCCATCCTGCCGGCCGAGCCGAGCGGCAACGTCACCGAGCGCGCCTTTCACGCCCGCTTGAGCGAGCTTGGCAAGCGCCACCCGGTCACCCGCGACCTCGAAGGCGCCGACAGCGATCCGCCGCACTGGAGCCGCTGGTTCCGCCTGGTCGATACGCACAGCGGAACCGGCACGCCGGTCATGCAGGGCCCGGACAACAAGCCGCTGCTCGTTCTCTCCCGCCAGGGCGACGGCCGCGTTGCGCTCCTTCTGTCCGACCAGCTTTGGCTGTGGGCACGCGGCTACGAAGGCGGCGGCCCGCATCTCGATCTGTTGCGCCGGCTCTCGCACTGGCTGATGAAGGAGCCGGACCTCGAGGAAGAGGCGTTGCGGCTCTCGGTCAGCGGACACCAGCTGCAAATCCGCCGGCAAACCATGGCGGAGGACGTTGCCGAGGTGACGCTCACCGCACCCGCGGGCAAAGCGAGCACGTTGAAATTGTCGCCGGCCGAACCGGGCGTCTGGCAAACGACGGTCAGCGCCAACGAGCTCGGGCTATGGCGCGCGACCGACGGCAAGCTCTCCGCGCTTGTCAATATCGGCCCGGCCAATCCGCGCGAGTTCGCCGAGGTGACGTCGACCATCGAAGTGCTGGCGCCGATTACGGCGGCGACCGGTGGCGATGCGCGGCGGCTCAACGACGGCAACGGCTTAAGCGTGCCGCGCATTCTCGCGGTGCGCTCCGGCGATACCTACAAAGGCGATGACTGGATCGGCTTGAAAATGCGCGACGCCAGCGTGGTGCGCGGCATCGGCGTGCTGCCGGTCTTCGCCGGGCTACTGGGATTGCTGCTGCTCCTTGGCAGCCTCGCCGGCACTTGGGCCCGTGAGGGGCGGTAGAAGCGCCCGGATATCGCGCTGCCCCCTTTTAGGTCTACAACTTTAAGTATTAAGTATATTGTCGGCTTAGGGCGCGTCAGGGGCCGAATATCCTTTCCGAAATTTCGGACGTGCTCCTTTTTACGAGTGCGTCGCGTGAAAATCGCGCGTGCTTCCCTCACAATAAGTCAGCTCCTTGGATCGACCAACGAACAATACGTTAGGTTTCCCGCTCGGGCCGGATCGGTCCCGACACGCCGTCGAAGGCGCCGGCGGCCAGTTCGGCGACCAGAAGCCGCGCGGGATCGACCGGCCCGGGCATGCTGGCGCGGCCGGGCGGCACAGGCTTGAAACCGCACTTGCCGTAATACGATTCGTCGCCGACCAGCATCACGAGCTTATGGCCGCCGGTGCGCGCCGCCTCGAGCGCACGCGCGATCAGCGCCTGGCCGACGCCGTGATCGCGAAACGGCGGCTCGACGGTGAGCGGCCCGAGCAGCAACGCCCTGGTGTCGCCGACGCAGATCGGCGAGAGCCGCACCGAGCCGACCAACAGCGTGCCGATCCGCGCGGTGAACGAAAGCTCGAGGCTGTGCGCCACCTGCTCGCGTAGGCGATACGCCGACTTGGCATAGCGGCCCGGGCCGAACGTGCGCTCGTGCAGGCGGTCGATCGCCGGGCCGTCGTCCGCGCTCTCCGGCAGGATGGTCAGTGACACGTCGGTCATGCCGTGGGCGCGTAGCACCTAGGCAAGGTGCGGTCCAGACAGGGGCGGCAACATTGGCAAGAATGACTACATGCCAGACGACACCATATAAGCGGCTAACTGATCGGCCGATGGAGATTTGCAGATGGGGCTATTGGTCGACGGCGTCTGGCGGGACGTGGATATGCGCGTCCAGGACGGCCATTTCGTTCGCAAACCGACGGTCTTTCACAACTACATCACCGCCGACGGCAGCGCCGGTCCGACCGGCACGGATGGATTTCCGGCCGAAGCCGGGCGCTATCACCTCTACGTGTCGCTTGCTTGCCCGTGGGCGCACCGCACCTTGATTTTCCGCAAGCTGAAAAAGCTGGATGAGGTGATTTCGGTTTCGGTGACCGCCGCGCAATTCGGCCAAAAGGGTTGGGAATTCGGCAACGAGCCCGGCGCGACGCTGGATACCGTCAACGGCAAATCGACGATCGCCGACATCTACACGCTTGGCGATCCGCACTATAGCGGCCGCGCCAGCGTGCCGGTGCTGTGGGACAAGAAGCGGCGGACCATCGTCAACAACGAATTGTCGGAAATCATCCGCATGCTCAACTCGGCGTTCGACGCCTTCACCGACGTGCGCACGGACTATTATCCGCCGGCGCTGCGCGGCGACATCGACCGCATCAACGACGTCGTCTACAACACCGTCAACAACGGCGTGTACCGCGCGGGCTTCGCCACCACGCAGGCCGCTTACGAAGAAGCTGCGCGCGCGGTGTTCGCTACCCTCGATCAGCTCGAAGATCGGCTGTCCCACCAGCGTTATCTGGTCGGCGCGCAGACCACGGAAGCCGACTGGCGATTATTCACCACATTGGTGCGCTTCGACGCGGTTTATTACAGCCACTTCAAATGCAACGTGCGGCGGATCATCGATTACCCGAATTTGTGGGGCTATGTGCGCGAGCTTTACCAGGTGCCGGGCGTGGCCGAGACCGTCAGCCTCCATCACATCAAGCGGCATTATTACGGCAGCCATCGCAACGTGAACCCGACCGGCATCGTGCCGATCGGGCCGGTTATCGATTTCACGACGCCGCATGACCGCGGCCGCTTCGCGTAGAATCTTCGTTGAGCATGATCTTTTCGGAAAACCGGTGGCCACTTTTCCGGATCATGCTCTAAAAGCACCGCGCCCTCGGGAAGAAGGCGCGGCGCTGATCATTCACGTTCGAGCAATTGCAGGCTGCGTTTTACCAGCCGCTGTAATAACCGCCGTAACCGCAGTTGTTGTAACCGTAGTAACCGGGATAGCCGGCATACGCGCCGCAAGAGCCGTACGGATAGCCGCCGTAGGCATAGAGGCCGCCCAAGCCGAGCCCAAGCGCCACGCCCGGGCCAACGCCGCCGCCGCGCCAGCCACCGCCGCGGCCGGCGAAGTGGCCGCCACCGTGGCCGTGCGGCGCCGCTACAGCGGTTGTGGTCATCGCGCCGGTTGCCATCGTCGCCGTGCCGAGAGCGAAGGCCGCGGCGAGTGCAAGCATTGTCTTCCGCATCGTTGTCTCCTGTTGCCGCCTAAAGCGGTCCATGTGAGCCAACGCCGCATCGGCGCGATGGTTGCCGGCACGTCACGGACTTATGACCAAATGACGCGGAATAAATTACAGGGCTGTAATGTTGCGGTTCCCTCACCAAAGTTCCGCAACGCTGCGCCCGCCGAGCACTTCGGCGATGCGCTCGCGCGTCGCGCGCCCGGTATCCGCCGGCAACGCGTCTGGCGCGAAAAATCCGTGCGCCACGATTTCGCGGTTCGGTTGCGGCGCGCCGCGCTGATGAAACGACCGCACGACATAAAGCGCAACATGATCGCGGCGCGAAACCCGCCGGTTGAAGTAGACGGCGAAAAACTGCGGTGCCTCGCCAAGCTCGATGTTGCCCTCCTCGCGCAACTCGCGGAGGAGCGCCATGCTCAGCGTTTCGCCGGTTTCGACGCCGCCGCCCGGCAAATGCCAGCCGGCGATATAGCTGTGCTTGACAAGGAACACGCGCCCGGTCCCATCGATAATGAGAGCGCGTACACCAAGGGTCAAACCACGCGAGAAGCGCCAATAGAGGTGCAGAAGATTGCGGATCAGCGGCTCGAACGGCTGGCGGATGGAATCGGATTTCATGCGGGACACAATGCGGCTCGCTCGGGAATTAAGCCGTAACGGGTGACGCCGGATGCATTGGACCGTCTCCGCCCGGCGGCCTCAAGTGGCTGCGGCTAGGTGGAAAGTCGCGCGAACGCCGCCGATCTTACCCTAGCATACGACTTTAAAAGCATTCTAAGATAACTACGCTTCCGGATTGAGGCTCGGCCGGTGAAAAACTTTTCCGATCTGAGCGAACGCGAAATTCTGGCGCTCGCGATTTCCAACGAAAACGACGACAGCCGCATTTATCGCTCGTTCGCGGATGGGCTGCGCACCGCCTTTCCGGACACCGCCCGGATGTACGACCAGATGGCGGAGGAGGAGATCGGCCATCACGACATGCTGCTCGACCTCTATCGCAAGAAATTCGGCGACTTCCTGCCGCTCATTCGCCGCCAGGACGTCAAAGGCTTCGTTGCGCGCAAACCGATCTGGCTCAACCGACCGCTTGCCATCGATGCGACCCGCAATTTCGCCGAGGATATGGAGATCGAAACGGCGCGTTTTTACCGACGCGCAGCCGAGACTGCCGGCGATCCGGCCACGCGCGATCTGCTAACGCGGCTTGCCGCCGCCGAGGACAAGCACGAAAAAATAGCCCAGGAACTCGGCCACAACATCCCCGCCAACGCGCGTGCCGCCGAGGAGGAAACCTCCCGACGCATGTTCCTGCTCCAATATGTCCAGCCCGGGCTGGCCGGACTGATGGATGGCTCGGTCTCGACGCTCGCGCCGCTGTTCGCGGCAGCGTTTGCCACGCACAGCACCTGGGCGACGTTTCTGGTCGGGCTCGCGGCCGCGGTCGGCGCCGGCATTTCCATGGGATTTGCCGAAGCCCTTTCCGACGACGGTTCGCTGACCGGCCGCGGCGCGCCGCTGGTGCGCGGCGCGGTCTGCGGCGCGATGACCGCCATCGGCGGCCTTGGCCATACGCTACCCTATCTCATTCCGCATTTTTATACGGCGACCGCGCTCGCTTTCGCCGTCGTAGCGGTCGAACTCGCGGTGATCGCCTGGATCCGCACCAGCTATATGGACACGCCGTTCCTGCAGGCGGCCTTTCAGGTCGTGGTCGGCGGCGCGCTGGTGTTCGCAGCCGGCATCCTGATCGGCAGTTCCTGATTGGCCGGGCTTAAGCGGCGCGGCGGAAACGATTGTTTCACGTTGATTCGCATAACATCATGCCCGGATGTTCGCGCTCGCCCATATCTCCGATCTGCACCTGGCAGTGCGGCCCGGCCGGCTGGCTGAATTCGCCGGCAAGCGCGGACTTGGCTTCATCAATTGGCATCGGCGGCGCAAATACATCCACCGCATCGAGGCGCTGAACGCGATTACCCGAGATTTGCAGGCAAGCGGCGTCGATCACATCGCCGTAACCGGCGATCTCGTCAATCTGTCGCTGCCGTCCGAATATGCCTGGGCGCGCAAATGGCTGGAATCGCTCGGCACGCCGGAACGCATCACGGTTATCCCCGGCAATCACGATCTTTACGTCCCGGAAGCGCGGCGCGGCCCCGCCGAGTATTGGGGCGAGTTCATGAACGCCGACGACAATACCGAGAGCGGTACATTTCCGTTTATTCGCCGGCGCGGAGCGATCGCGCTCATTGCACTGTCCACGGCGCTGGCGACCGGACCGTTTCTCGCCACCGGCCGGCTCGGCGAAGACCAGCTCGCCCGCTTGGGCGACGCATTGGAGCAAACGCGCGGATCGTTCCGCGTCGTGCTCATCCACCATCCGCCGGTCAGTCCGCCCAACCGCTATCTGCGGCGGCTGATCGATGCCGCCGACTTCCGCGCCGTGCTTGCCGAGCACGGCGCTAACCTCGTCTTGCACGGTCACGATCACAGCCGCTCGCTGGTGTGGCTTGACGGTCCCGAAGGCGCGATCGCGACGGTCGGCGTGCCGTCGGCGTCGGCGCAAGCGCCGCACGGCCATGAAGATGCGTCGGGCTACAACATCTTCCACATCGACGGTGCGCCGGGAGGATGGCATTGCGAGATGATTACGCGTCAGCTCAAGGCCGACGAAAGCGTCGGCGAAGTCGAACGGCGCGTGCTGCCCTAGGATAAGCTCGCAAAAACAAATGCGGCGATGGCAAGTGTAACGACCCCCAGCACAAAGCCGAGCAAAAGCGCGCCGAGATTGCGCCGGCGGCGCCGAGCACGCGGCGGGCGGTGCCCGCCAGCGCGGACTGTCAGATCCGAATCGTCTTCCAGCGCACGCTCGCGCTCGACCAGCCGGCGCGCCACATAATCGGTGACGGCTTTGACGATGTCGGGAATTTCGTGCGATTCGGTGAGAACGCGGCGGCCGAACCGGTTGTCGAGCAGAAACCGGTAGCTGCGCTTGTCGCGCCCCATGGCGACGTGCGCCACCGGGTCGATCCACAGCCGGGGCGTGTCACCGCGGCTAAGACCGCGATCGAACAGGTCGATGTCGGCCGGCACAGCGGCAAACAGCGGATCGAGCGCTTCATTGAGAAGTTCGAGCCGGGCCACTTCCGCGTCGCGGAGATCGACCACAACGCTGGTGCGCTCGGCTGCCTCGACCCGCGCCTGGTGAATCGCCGCTTTCAGCGGCGTAGGCGGCGCCCCTTCGGCGGCGGCCGGCGCGGGTTTATTTTTTTCGACCCCAAATCATTCAAACGTCCCTTTGCAATCATACAACAAGCGGCGCGGTCGCGCAGCCGGCTGCCGATGGCCGTCTCTGTCCAAAATGGGATGGCCGGCCCAATCGAGGCGTCTCGGAAGCGCTACTTTTTGGTGGGTTACGGGTTGTTCGGGGGCCATTCGTACTGGGCGTGGGTGGTGCAGGGACTAAATTGACTGGGAAGGTGCCCATTATCCTGCCCACTTCTGTGGTGGGGCATTTTGTGGTTGACCCTTCAGCCCCCGATTTGGTTCGCTCAAACACTGGAAACCGTGCGCGCAAAAGAACACGGAAATCAGGCGTACGGGTCGAAGAAACCTGAGGACGTGGCGTGTCATGAACGCGCAACAATTGCTGCAGGAGATCTCCGACTATTGCCGGCAAGCCGGGCTGGCGGAATCGACCTTCGGTCGGCGCGCAGTCAATGATGGCAAGCTCACCGCGCGATTGCGCAACGGCGGCCGCATCACCACCGACACACTCGACCGCATCCATGGCTTCATGACGGCGCACCCTCCGCAAGGGCCGCGTCCGATCGTTATCGAGCGTTCGCGCGAGGCTCGGCCAACCGCCCCGCCGCTGCAACCGGTCAACGGCTTGATCAAGCCGGCGGATCCGCAGCGGAATTTCCGCTTCTTCGACAACCGGCAAAAATATCTGCTGTTCGTGAACACGTGCAGCGAGAAATGGGAGGTTGCGCACCGCGTCTCCGAGGAGCTCGCCCACGTCCATCCGCGTCCGCCAGCGCTGCGGGTATTCGATGCCGGCGTCGGCGACGGATCGGTGCTGACCCGCGTCATGCGTGCCATGCACGATCGCTTCGCGCACATGCCGTTCTACGTGGTCGGCAAAGAGATCAGCCTCGAGGACATCCGCCTCACGCTGCAAAAGATGTCGGACCGCTTTTTCGAGCATCCGGCAACGGTTTTGGTGCTGACCAACCTCGCTTACGCCGATGCGCCGTGGCTGCACGTCAAATCGCTCAATGCGGCGTCGAGCATGGTGTGGCACGAGCTGCCGCTGATCGGAAATTCCGCGCACCGGTTCGAGCAGCAGATCATCGATCTCGAGCCGTTTCTGGCGCAAAACTGGCGGGCTGGGGTTAGTTCTCGTACCGGCAATCCGATCTATGAACGGCCGGTGGTGCTTGTGGTCTATCGCGAGGACCATCGTTTCCTGCTTGATCCGATCGTTCCCCGGCCCGGCGGCACCAGCGCCAATTACGATCTGGTGATCGCCTCGCAGCCCTATCGCGCGCGAGCTTCGCTCGAATTCAAGGCACAGCGGGTGATCGCACCGCTGGCGCGTGCGCTCGGGCCCGGCGGCCGGCTGATCGGCATCCATTCGCACGGCCACGACCCCGGGATGGAGATCATTCAGAGGGTTTGGCCGGATGACCAACCATTCATCCACGACCGGCATGCGATCCTTAAAGCGGTCAAGCACGAGCTTGGGCCAGCGGCGCGTGACCTCAATTTCAACGCCTACGCCGATAATCGCTCGCTGTTCCGCTACGTCATGCACACACTGCCGTCGGAAATCTCCGAATCGATCGGTACTTCGACGCTGTTCGCGGCTTGGAACGCGGCGATCTACGTGGCGCAGGTTGAGGATGACCGCCTCGGCGAGGCCGTCGCGGACGGTCGCTACGCCGAAGCGACCCGCGAAGTGCTGCGCGAGCGCGGTGGGCTCTGGTTCTTCGACGAGTTGTTCGTGATCTCGCGCCGACGCGCGTGAGCGCCTGCCGCCGCGGTACGCGAAAGGACGGGGCATGACCGCGCTCGCTTCCAACCGGCGGCCACTCGACACCGTTGGGCGCGTCACCGCCCTGATGGCCGAATTTTCCGTCGAAGCAACACGCCCTTCGGCGGCCGACATCGCCGGACTCTCGGCGCTCAAGCGCGGCACGCGCGTCTATCTCAGCGCCGTGCCGAGCCGACCGGCGAATGAAACCATCGACAACGCCATCCGGGTGCGCGCCGCCGGCCTTGAGCCGGTGCCACATGTCGCGGTTCGTAACTTCGCCAGCGCGGCGGCACTCGACGAATTTCTGGCGCGACTTAACGGCGAGGCGGCCGTCGACACAGCGCTGGTCATCGCCGGCGACCGCAGTGAAAGCGGGCCGTTCCGCTCCACCCTCGACGTCATCGATTTTGGCGTGCTGCGCCGGCGCGGTTTCCGCAACGTGGGCATAGCCGGTTACCCGGAGGGTCATCCGCGCATCGGCAGTGAAGAATTACGGCGCGCGCTCGCCGATAAGATCGCGGCGGCGGAAGCAACCGGGCTGACCGTTGAAATCGTCACCCAGTTTTCGTTCGATGGCCGAGTCATTCTTGATTTCATCGCACAACTGCGCGCTTACGGCTTCGATCACCGGCTTCGTGTAGGACTTGCCGGGCCGACCAGCCTGACGTCACTCCTGCGCTACGCGAGCCGCTGCGGCGTGCGCGCCTCGGCAGGCGCGATTGCGCAGCACGCCGGGCTAATGCGGCAGATGTTCGCCATGGCGACCCCGGACAATCTGATCCACATGCTCGCCGACGCGGCACCGGCTGGCGTGGCGCTGCATTTCTTTGCGTTCGGCGGAATTTCGGCAACCGGCCGCTGGACGCGCGCCGTCGCCGACGGGCAGATCGTCGTCGAGGGTGAAGGTTTCAGCGTCGAGCCGCCCAAAGCGTGAGGGGCCGCCGTCGGCGAAGCGACCGCTGAACCCGCCGTCAACCGAGGTTATATTGCATGATCGGGATTTCGTCCAGCGGCAGCGACGTCATCGTGAAATAAAGCGATATCATCAGACCTGCCAGACAAAAGCCGACAATCGCCCAAGCATCGCTGTCCGGTGCCGCGTTTGCCGCTCGGATCGGGAAAGTAAGTTCGTTTCGCATCGGCACGTCGGACTCCCGTGGTGCGCGGGGATTGGGGACCGGGCGCCCCCTTGCCGGTCAGTTCAGCAGGGTTGCGTCACCAAGGCGTGAAGAGGCCACGACAAATCACTTTTCATTTGTGCAAACTTTCATGCAAATCTCGTACCGTAGGAGGGCTCGTATACCCGGTTTGTGTCGCCGGCTTTTTGTCCTTCTTGCCCAACCGTATGCCTTCCACGCCACTTGATTTGAACGTTGCGCTCCCCAAGTCGATCTAACCACTCCCACCGGTTTCCATTCATTGTCATGACCCAAAATAATCAAACGATCGGCGCCTTTACCCCCTTCGATCTCGGCCCTCTGCATCTGCGTAACCGGCTGGTGATGGCGCCGATGACGCGCAATCGTGCCGGACCGGGCGACGCGCCGGGCAAGATCAGCGTCACCTATTATGTGCAGCGCTCCAGTGCCGGCCTGATCGTCACCGAAGGGACACAAGTGTCGGCCCAAGGCCAGGGTTACGCACGAACGCCGGGAATTTACAGTGACGCCCAGGTCGCTGGCTGGAAGATGGTCACCAATGCCGTGCACTCAGCCGGCGGCCGCATCTTCCTCCAGCTTTGGCATGTTGGGCGCATCTCGCATCCTTCGATACAGCCAAGCGGCGGAATTCCGGTGGCACCGTCGGCGCTCACGCCGGCCGGGCAGATCATGACTGCGCAGGGCATGCAGGACTTTGTCACCCCGCACGCGCTCGCGACGGCGGAAGTCACGGGCGTAGTCGAGGAATTTCGGCGCGGCGCCGCCAACGCCAAGCGGGCCGGCTTTGACGGCGTCGAGTTGCATGGCGCCAACGGCTACTTGGTCGATCAGTTTCTCAAGGACAAGACCAATCAGCGTACCGATCGCTATGGTGGCAGCGCACTCAACCGTGCCCGCTTCCTTATTGAAGTGATGGAAGCGATTGTCGGCGAATGGGGCGGCGTGCGCGTCGGCGTGCGGCTCGCGCCAACCAATCCGTTCAACGACGTAGCCGACAGTAATCCGGCGGCGACGTTCGCCGTTGCGGTCAACGAACTGAGCAGATTTGGGCTCGGCTATCTGCATATTGTCGAACCGTTGCCGACCGATCCCATAGCTGCCGGCGAAAAGCCCGACATTAAATTTTTCCGCCGCATCTGGCGGGGCACCCTGATGGGCAACAAGGGCTACGACCTCAACCGTGCCAACGCGGCGCTGCGCGAGGGCACCGTGGATCTGGTGTCCTTCGCGACGCTCTTCCTCGCCAATCCGGATTTGCCCGAACGCTTCCGCCGCGGTGCGGCCCTCAACGCGCCCGACCGGCCGACTTTCTATACGTGCGGAGAGAAGGGCTACATCGATTACCCCGCCCTTCCGGGCTGATCGAATTTCCACTTTCCTCCATCTTCCGATAACGGAAAATCTGTCGACGCCGCAATAGCTTATCTGGATAATTAATTGTTGTGACCGTAGTCACTTCGGAACCGGGCAGCGACGCCTAGCGTTGGACTCACGAAATTGGGGCCATCTAACAAACGAGGGAGCCTCCAATGACCGTCGCCCTGGAATTCTTAAGCGGACTGACCGACCAACTATTTGAAACGCAAAATGCGACGCGCAGCACGCAAGATAGCGGCGCGGGCGCAAATCTTCCCGCGCTGAAGTATTCAGGCCGCGAGTTTCTCCGCTAAGTCCCCAAGGTCCTTGGCCGCGAAATCGACGCCGACGCTTGGCGCCGCTTCTCCGCGACCCTTTCCTTTCTCATCGGGTCGAGCGACATGCGCCGTACGCAAGCCAGCTGCGGCCGCGGCCGCCAGATCGGCGCTGTGGGCGGCAACCATCAGGCAGTGTTCCGGCGCGAGATCGAACGCCTCCGCTGCATCGAGATACACTCCGGGCTTAGGTTTGTAGTCGCCGCTGAACTCGGCGCCAAGGATCGCGTCCCAGGCAAAACCGTTGCGCCGGGCAAGATCGACCATCAACGAGACGTTGCCGTTCGATACCGGCGCCAATAGATATTTGCGCTTGAGCCGCGCTAGACCGGGTGACACGTCCGGCCAGGCTTCGAGCCGATGCCACGCCATGTTGAGGTTGCGCCGATCTTCTTCGCCGACGCCGTCGGCGTTGAAGCGGGGCAGGATGCGATCGAGATTGCGCCGATGCAGCACGTCGAGCTTGCAAAACGGAACCCGGCCTGCGCGCACCTCCTCCATCGCGCCTTGATATTCACCGCGCCAGGCGTCGGCGAAAGCAAGCCAGTCGATCGCATGGCCGCGCGGCTCCAATACCGCCCTCACCTCGCGCGCGATCGAACTTCGCCAGTCGACCAGCGTGCCGAAAACGTCGAAGAACAGGGCCTTCACTGCGACCGTCATGGCACAAGCCCTAGCGCAATTCGGTACAAGATGCCAAAAGCGCAACGGGAGGAGGCCATGTCGGAATTGGAGCGCTGGGAAACCCGCTATCGTCCGCCAGATTATCTATTCGGCAAAGAGCCGAACGCCTTCCTTAAAAATCAGGCACATCGTCTGCGCCCCGGGCAGACGGGATTGTCGGTCGCCGACGGCGAAGGGCGCAACGGCGTCTGGCTCGCCGAACAGGGGCTCGATGTGCTCACCGTCGATTTTTCCGAAACTGCGCTGACCAAAGCCCTGGCGCTGGCGCGCGAACGCGGCGTGCTGATTGCGACCGAGGTCGCCGATCTCAATTCGTGGCGCTGGCCGAAGGCGGCGTTTGACGTGATCGCGGCGATTTTCATCCATTTCGCAGGCGCCGAGCGCGATGCATTTTTCGCCAACCTTAAAGCCGCGCTTAAACCGGGCGGGCTTTTACTGATGGAAAGCTATCGCCCGGCGCAGCTCAAGTACCGGACCGGCGGGCCACCCGACGCCGAGCGTATGTACACGCGCGATCTCCTGCAAAAGGCGTTCAGCGATTTCTCTGAGGTCGACATCCGCGAGTATGACAACGTCATCAACGAAGGCACCGCCCATGTCGGCATGTCGGCACTAATCGACCTCGTTGGGAAAAAATAACTGGAAGGGGCCCATGGCCAAGAAATCCTTGCGCGCACGCGTCAAACGACCTGCCAAACAGCCGGCCCAGCGGCTACCGGCGCTTCCCATGAGCGGCCTCACGCCGCAGCAGCAAGCGATTGTGGAGGCGATCAATACCGGCCCGCGCGGCCGATTCAGCAACGAAGGACCGTTCGCCATTTTCCTGCACGCACCTGCCTTCGGCATGCTGGCACAACGGCTTGGCGGCCACGTCCGGTTCAAGACGAGCGTTCCGCCGCGGCTGTCGGAACTGGCGATCCTGTGCACCGGCCGATACTGGAAGGCACAATTTGAATGGTACGCACATGCACGCATTGCACTGAAGCAGGGCGTCAGCGAAGCGACCGTCCGCGACATCTACGCCGGCCGCGTGCCGAAATCCGCGCCGCGCGACGAGATGGCGATTTACAACTTCGTGAAGGAACTCTACGCCCGGCGGCGGGTGAGCAATTCGAGTTACGCACGCGTGCACAAACTTCTCGGCGACGCCGGGATGGTCGAGCTGACCGGCATCCTCGGTTATTACGTGATGATCTCGATGATCCTCAACGTCTTTCGCATGCCGGTGCCCGAAGGCGTGCCGGCGCCGTTCAACGAGCCGGTCCTGAGCTAGGCGACCTGACCGACGGGTTTTGTTGCGGATTTTGTCGGGGCCGGGCTCGCGGCGGGCTTATTATTCATGCGCACACGCAACAGATCGATAAAGCGCGGCTTCGGCATCGGCGGGGCAATCGACGCGCCCTGACCGTAATCGCAGCCCATCATCATGAGCGCCTGCAAGTCCGCGGTCTTCTCCACTCCCTCGGCCACTGACGCCGCCGAATTGACGCGCGAGATCGATTACGGTCTGGCAAAGCGCGGCATTAGCCGCGACGGTGGCGCAGCCGTTTACAAGCGACTGGTCGATCTTGATTTCCGCAAATGGTAGATCGCGCAGGCTCGCCAGCGAGGAGAAGCCGGCGCCGAAATCGTCGATCGCAATACTGATGCCGCCAACGCGCAGCTGTGTGGCGATTTCCTTGCCGAGATAAGCATCGCGCGCAATGTCGTCGGCCTTGACCTCAAGAATCAATCCCGGCCAGCGTTGCGAGTGCGGCCGATATTGCGCGACCAGTCGTGGGATCGGCAGCTTGAACAGCACACCGAGCGGCACGTTGATCGATAGATGCAGGCTGAAGCCAGCCTCTTCAAACGTGGTCCAGTCGAACAAGGTGGCGAGCAGCGATTGCTGGGCGAGCTCAACGACACTTTTGTCGTCGACGTCGGACAGGAAGTTTGCCGGCAGCAAGACGCCGAGCTGCGGATGGCGGATGCGGGCCAGCACTTCGGCGCCGGCTAGCCGTTTGCGTTTGAGATCGATTTTCGGCTGGTACCAAATCTCGAACCAGTTGTTGCGCAGGGCTTCGCCGAGCGCGACTTGCTGCTTAACCGGGCCGCTCATCGAATCGATCAGCTCGCGGCGCTCGTCCTCGGCCAAGTCTTTGATCGGCCCGGACCAGTTCCTCACGTCCTTTACATCGGAGTTTTTCATCGAAAAGCCGCCCCTAGCCCCCGAAGGTATAAGGCGACTCCACTTAACCAATCATTAGGTGAAATCCGACGGCGTGGTCCGGCGGGTCAGTGTTTGTCCATCTGCATCATGCTGCCGCCGTGCATCATGTTGCCGCCCTGCATGGGGTTGCCCATGCTGCCGCCGGCGTCAACGTTGGGCGCCGGCGCGCCAATGGCAAGCACCGGCAATTCCACCTTGACCGTGCCAGCCTTCTCGAACTGCAGCGTTACTTCGACGGTCTTGCCGGCCTCGAGCGGATGTTTGAGGTCGACCAGCATGACGTGAAAGCCACCCGGCTTGAGCGTTACGCTTTCGCTGGGCTTGATTTCAAGGCCGCCCTCCACCGGCCTCATTTTCATCACGCCGTTGTCCATGGTCATAGAGTGGAGCTGGCATGATGCAGCGCCGTCGCTTCCTGCACAGATCATGCGATCCGGCGCGCTGGCGGCGCTGGTTACGGTCAGATAGCCGGCACCGTTGCTCGCGCCCTTCGGCGTCGCGCGCGTCCACGGGTTGCTAATGTGGATCGCACCGACGTCGTAATCGGCAGCCTGCGCGCCGACGGCGGCGATCTGCGCCACCGCCACGGCTCCGGCCGCGAGCAGGCCGCGGCGAAGAGATCTGCGCATGAAATACCTCATGGACGGCTCCGACTAACACTGAATGGCACTGTCCGGAACGTAGGATGGCACGCCGCGGAAGGGAATGCGGCAAGAATGACGCGAAATTGCTCCGGCGGCGGGCGACGTTGAACTTGGCTGCATCCTTCGCTATACGGGCAGGCCAGCTTGGAGGGGTCCGCAGCATGTCCGCAACGTTCGACAAAGTCGCTGATATCATTGCGGAAACCTGCGATATTCCGCGCGAGAACATCAAGCCGGAAAGCCACGCTATCAACGATCTCGAAATCGACAGTCTCGATTTCCTCGACATTGCTTTCGCTATCGACAAGACGTTCGGCATCAAGCTGCCGCTCGAGCAGTGGACGCAGGAAGTGAACGACGGCAGGGCAACGACCGACCAGTACTTCGTGCTGAGCAATCTGTCGGAGCAGATCGACAAGCTGATCGCGGCGAAAGGCGCCTGAGGCGCCACTTATGTATCTCGAATATTTTCAGATGATCGACCGCATCGTCGCGCTCGACGTGGAGGCGCGCTCGGTCCGGTCGTTCGGCCGTGTGCCGGAGCGCAGCACGATCTTCGATGGACATTTTCCCGGCTACCCGCTGCTGCCGGGCGTGCTGCAGATCGAATGCATGGCGCAAACGGCCGGTTGGCTAGTGATGGCGCGCTCGGGTTTCGAGGCGATGCCGTTCCTGGGATCCGTCAAGGACGCAAAATTCCGCACCGCCGTGGTTCCCGGCGACGAGATCGAGTTCGAAGGCCACGTCGTGCACGAAGGCTCAGGCTTCACGGTTGCCGAGTGCAAGGGCCGCCGGCAGGGAAAAGTTATTTGTGAGGCGCAGATTCTTTATCGCCTGATGCCGTTTCCCAATCCCGAATTTCGCGACGCCATCATGCGGCGCGCCGCCGAGCTCGACGTTGCGGTCAAGGAGCTTAGCAAGTGAGCGGACGCCGCGAGGTGTGGATCACCGGCGTCGGACTTCTCACTTGCCTTGGCGAAGGGCTCGACGCGAACTGGGCCCATTTGCAAGGCGGCGAGCCGCCACCCTATGACGCCAAAGCTTTCGCTCCCTACATCGTGCATCCGCTGCCGCCGGTCAATTTCGACCGGCAAATACCGAAAAAGAGCGACCAGCGGCAGATGGAGCTGTGGCAAAGGATCGGCGTCTACGCCGCGGGCTTGGCCCTCAATGACGCCGGCATCGCCGGCAAGCCGGAACTGCTTGACGGCATCGACATGATCGTCGCCGCCGCCGGCGGCGAACGCGATGTTCTGGCCGACACCGGAATCCTTACCGGGTTGCGTAAGTTGACCGAACGCGGCTCGTTCCTTAACGAGCGGCTGATGAGCGATCTGCGCCCGACGCTGTTTCTCGCGCAGCTGCCAAACCTGCTGGCCGGCAACATCTCCATCGTCCACGGCGTCGTCGGGTCGTCGCGTACCTTCCTCGGCGAGGAGGCCGCCGGCGTCGACGCCGTGCGCATCGCCCAAGCGCGGATCGCCGCGGGACAGAGCGAGCTCACCTTGGTCGGCGGCGCATACAATGGCGCGCGTTGGGACGTCCTGCTCGTGTTCGAACAATCGGGCGCCGCGCTCAAGAACGCCTTCGCACCGGTATGGGATCGCGGCGCCCCGGGCGGCTTCGCACCCGGCAATATGGGCGCCTTCCTCGTGCTTGAAAGCCGCGAGCATGCGCAAGCTCGCGGCGCGCGGCCGCGCGGTCGGCTTTCGGCTGTGGTTTCCGACCGCAATAAACGACAGCCCGGCGAGATTGAGGCGACGCTGCGCCGCGAGTGGGACACGATCGCCCACCAGGTTGACGCCACGCATGCGGGCGTGATCTCCGGCGCCGCTGGCCTGCAGCCGGCGACCGCGGCCGAGCAAGCGGTGCTCAATGAGATCGGCCTTCCCGTTCGCAACACCGGGACCTATATCGGGCATGGCCTTGAGGCCCAATTCATGGCCAATCTGGGCGTCGCCTGCGCTGCGCTCGAACGTGGCAAACTGTTCGCGCCGGCGGGAACCGGGGATACCGGCGCCAGTCCGGCCGAAATCTCCCAGGTTGTCGTCACCAGCGTCGGGAATTGGCGCGGCGAAGGACTGGCACTTGTTGAGCGGGTTGCTGAGGGAGAACGTCATGGCTGCCGCTAAACGCGACAAGCTCGGTCGCCCCATCATTGCGGTCACCGGGATCGGCATCGTCACCTCGCTCGGCGTCGGCAAGTCCGATAATTGGGAGAAGCTTTGCGGAGGCGTTTCCGGCATCAAGCGCATTTCGCGTTTTCCGACTGCAGGCCTGCGCACCACCATCGCCGGGGCGGTCAATGACGTGTACCGCGAGAACATGTCGCCGGCCGAACTCTCCGAGCGCGTTGCGCTGCTTGCCGGCGACGAGGCGATCGCCGAATCCGGCATTGGCGCGAAGGGCCGCTTTCCCGGGCCGCTTTATCTGGCGCCGCCGCCGCTCGAGATCGAATGGGCCGACCGCATGGCCATGGCCGAGATGGCGGCCTCCAATGCCGACACGACCTATCCCGATCTCCTGCGCGTCGCCCATGATTACGCCGCCGACCGCGGCGCTTTCAAATTCGGCATCATTGGCGAACATCTCGCCGAGCATTTCGGTACCGAAGGTTCGCCGGTTTCGCTCAACACCGCGTGCGCGTCCGGCGCCAGCGCCATCCAGCTTGGCATGGAGGCGATCCGGCGCGGCGACTGTCAGGCGGCGCTCGCGATCGGCGCCGACGCGTCACTGACCCCGGAATCGCTGGTGCGTTTCTCGCTCCTTTCCGCGCTCTCAACTCAAAACGATCCGCCCGAGCGCGCCTCGAAACCGTTTTCCAAGAACCGCGACGGCTTCGTGCTGGCGGAAGGCGCCGCCGCGCTCGTGCTTGAAGACCTCGATCACGCCCGCGCGCGCGGCGCGCGCGTCATCGGCATCATTGAGGGCTTCGGCGAGAAATCGAATTCGTTCCATCGCACCCGCTCGAGCCCGGACGGCAAGCCGATCGTCGCCACTATCCGCAGCGCGCTTGCCGACGCCGGCGTCGGGCCGCAAGACGTCGACTACATCAATGCCCATGGCACTTCGACCCCTGAAAACGACAAGATGGAGCATCTCGGCGTCTCCACGGTGTTCGGCGAGGCCGTCCGCGGCATTCCGATCTCCTCCAACAAATCGATGATCGGCCACACGCTGACCGCGGCTGGCGCAGTCGAGGCCGCCTTTACGTTGCTCACACTGCAACACCAGCGCGTGCCGCCCACTATCAATCACGCCCTCCCGATCCGGCGATCCCGCTCGACGTCGTGCCTAACGTGGCGCGCGACGCCAAAATTCGTCGCGCGATGTCCAATTCTTTCGGCTTCGGCGGCCAGAATGTCTGCCTGGTCATGGCGCTGGAGCCGGCGTGACGCTACGCCTGGATGAGCCAAAGCCCCGGTTTCGGCACACACCATGCGCGCACTTACGCTCGTCAGCGACCGCAAGATCGAGCTGCGCGAGATCGATGCACCGCCGCCGCCCGCCGCCGGAGAAGTGCAGGTCGCCATAAAGGCGATCGGGCTTAACCACATCGACGTTTGGGGCTGGCGCGGCATGGCTTTCGCCAAACGCAAGCTGCCGCTGATTGTCGGCGCGGAAGCCGCCGGCGAAATCCGCGCACTCGGCCCCGGCGTGACCGGATTCAAAGTCGGCGACCCGGTTGTCGCTTATGGCGGGCTGACTTGCGGAACCTGCAAAGCGTGCCGCGAAGGCCGCGACAATCTGTGCGAGAACGTCGCCGGCATCATGGGATTCCACGTCGACGGCTTCGCTCGTGACCTCGTCAACATGTCGGCGCGGCTGGTCATCCCGGTTCCGCCGGCGTCAGCTTTCGTGACGCGGCCTGCGCCCCGATCGCGTTTCCACCGTGCAGCACATGCTGTTCGACAACGCCAAGCTCGAGCCGGGCGAAACCATCCTGGTCCAAGCCGGCGGTTCCGGCATCGGCACGGCCGCCATCAAGATGGCGAAAGCGATCGGATGCACCGTCATCACCACCGTCGGCGACGACGAAAAGGCGGCCAAAGCGAAAGCGATCGGCGCCGATCACGTTATCAACTATCGCGACCGAACGATTTGAGGGCATGGTACGCAAGCTCACCGGCAAGAAGGGCGTCGACGTCGCCTTTGAGCATGTCGGCCCGGATACGTTCAACGGCTCGCTGCTCTGCCTCAAGCGCGGCGGCCGGCTCGTCACCTGCGGCTCGACCTCCGGCCAATCAACGACCCTCAACCTGTTCCAGCTCTACCTTCAGCAATATCGCATCTTCGGCTCGTTCGGCGCCTCCATGCGCAATATCCGCGACAGCCTCGCCAAATGGCGGCCGGGCTTGCGCCCGGTGATCGACACCGAAGTCGCCGCTTGCCGACTTCGAGCGCGGCCTCGCGCGGCTGGAAAGCCGGCAGGTGTTCGGCAAGATCATCGTCACTTTCTGACAGCCGGGCGCGATGGTGAAGCCGCGGATCAAGCTTCTGGACGCCGCCATCGGCGCGATCGCGCGCCGGCACCTTGAGCGCGGTCAAGCGCCTGGATCGGCAGCCGCACGGCCAACTTCGCCGGCGCGCTGATGCGCAGCCTCGGCCCGCTGCTCCCGGAACACCGCCTCGGCCGTGACAACCTGCGCGCCGCATTCCCGAAAAAATCCGACGCCGAGATCGAGCGGATACTCGCCGGCGTGTGGGACAATCTCGGCAGGATCGCCGTTGAGTTCGCGCATCTCGACGAATTCTGCCGTCGCCGGCCGGCCGGCACCACCGCACCCGACGTCATCACCTACGCGCCGGAAGTCGCGGAGCGCTACCAGAGCATGATTGCGAGCGGCAAACCGCTGCTCGGCTTCGCCGCCCATCTCGCCAACTGGGAGCTGCCGGCGGTGGTCGCCATTCGCTCGGCGCTCAATGGCGCCGTGCTTTACCGGCGGCCCAATATCCGCGCCGATCAGCGACCTCATCGTCAAGCTGCGCAAGCCGCTGATGGGCGAACTGATTGCGACCGGCTCTCGAGCGCCGATCCAGCTGGCGCGGCTATTGGAAACCGGTGTGCATGTCGGCATGCTCGTCGACCAGCACTTCACCAAAGGCGTCGAGGTGATTTTTTTTGGGCGGCGTTGCATTGCCAATCCGCTGATCGCGATGATGGCGCGGCAAACCGAATGTCCGATTCACGGCCTGCGCGTCGTTCGTCTTGCCGATGGCAATAGCTTTCGTGGCGAGATCACCGAAGCGATCACACCAGCACGCGATACCGACGGCCGCATCGACATTGCGCGGCACTATGCAAGCAATCACGGCGGTGGTCGAAGGCTGGGTGCGCGAATATCCCGAGCAATGGCTCTGGCTGCACCGGCGATGGCGCTAAATCAGAGATTCAGCGTCCACCTCACGCCTTGCGCACTTTTTCAGATCGGATAGCTTCTCAAAAACAGGTGCACGGGAGGCTGAGGTGTCGAACACCAGCGAAGTAACGCGCGGACACCCGGACGCTTCAGCCGAGCACGACGGCGCTTTGGTCCGGCTTGCCATTGCGTTCACGGTCTGGGCCGAACGTTGGTTCCCCGACGCCTTCATTTTCGTCGCAATTGCCGTCGTCGTGGTTTCGGCAGGCGCCATGATCAACGGCGCCTCGCCCATCGTCGTCAGTCAGACGTTCGGGAATGGTTTTTGGAGCCTGATCACCTTCACCATGCAAATGGCGTTTATCGTGGTCGGAGGTTATGTCGTCGCAACCTCGGCGCCGGCGCAGCGGCTGATCCGCGGCCTGGCGCAAATGCCGAAGACCGGCACGGGCGCGGTCGGACTGGTCGCCGCCGCCAGTATGGTCGCCTCCCTGCTCAACTGGGGCTTCAGCCTTATTGTCGGCGGGCTTCTGGTGCGCGCGCTGGCGGAGCGTCGCGAGTTGAACATGGACTACCGGGCAGCCGGTGCCGCCGCCTATCTTGGACTTGGCGCAACCTGGGCTATGGGGCTTTCGTCATCCGCGGCGCAGCTTCAGGCCAATCCGGCGAGCGTACCGAAGCCGCTACTCGCCATCACCGGCGTCATCCCGTTCACCGAAACGATCTTCATGTGGCAATCTTTCGTGATCACCGCCGTACTGTTGGTGGTCTCGATTACCATTGCGATCTGGTCGGCGCCGGGACCGAAGGCGGCGACGACGGCGCAAGCCATGGGGATCGAAATCGGGCACGACGACGCGATCACCGCGGCACCGCCGCAAAAACCCGGCGATTGGCTCGAACACTCACCGCTGTTGACCATTCTGCTCGTGCTGCTCGCCGTCGGCTGGTTGATCTACGAATTCTCCCGCCAGAGCGCGATCGTCGCGATCTCAAACCTCAACACTTACAACTTCATGTTCGTGATGGCGGGGCTACTGCTGCATTGGCGGCCGAAACGCTTCCTGACGGCCGTCACCAAGGCGGTCCCGGCCACTGCCGGCGTGTTAATCCAGTTTCCGCTTTACGGAGCGATCGCCACAATCCTGACGCAGGCGAAGAACGGCGCGGGTGTGACGCTCTCCGACCAGATCAGCCATGCCTTCGTCAGCATTTCAAGCCAGCACACATACCCGCTGGTGATTGGTGTCTATTCGGCAATCCTGGGATTTTTGTCCCGTCCGGCGGCGGCAAGTGGCTTCTCGAAGCGCCTTACGTGATGCAGGCGGCCAACGATCTCAAAGTGCATCTCGGGTGGGCGGTGCAGATTTACAATGCTGCGGAGGCGCTGCCGAATCTGATCAATCCGTTCTGGATGCTGCCGCTGCTCGGCGTGCTGGGCTTGCGCGCACGCGACCTCGTCGGCTTTACCTTTCTGCAATTACTCGTCCACTTGCCGCTGGTGCTGTTCCTGCTGTGGGCGCTGGCGTTCACGCTGCACTATCACCCGCCGGTCGTACCGGGATGAGCGCGTAGCGAGTTCGACTAAGCCGACGCTTCGACCCGTAGTCGCGCAGCTGGCAGGGTTTCGTCCGGCGCCGGGCGCAACGCGCCGCGCGCTGCATGCAAGACGAATTTGGTGCGTCACTGCAGCGCGCCGGTGACCGTGGCGTCGAGGCTCGTCGCCTTGAGGCGGAAGGTCTTATCCGCGCAGAAAGCACCGCAAGCCTGCTTGACCGGATCGTCATAGAAGGCCGCGATCTTGGCTGCATCCATGCCAGGCGTCGTGAGCCACCGCGGAATGTACTCGTTACACAGCCGCTCGACGCGGCCCGTCGAGCTTCTCGCAGCGAAAATCGTCGGGATAGGTTTCGTGCGGATCGATCAGCACGCAATCGATGCCCGCGCGCCTGAGCATAGCCGCGGCCAATGAGCCGGCGAGACCGCCGCCCCGGTAATATCCGCCCGCTTTTACTGGGAAATCGGGAGGGTTTTTTATCCTTTCCGAAGTGCTGAGACAGACGCGTGGAACAGTGGGCATGACCGATCTTTTTCGGATTTCGATAGAATTTTAATGAGCCCGGTCAAAAGCCCGACCGAAGGCGGGTTCACCGGACCAGAAAAAGGCCGCCCAATGGGGCGGCCAGGTTCGCTTCGTTACAAGCGGTTTACCATTCCAGCGGTCGCCGTGCCAATCGCCGCGACCTTCATGCTCGCGCCAAGTGTAGCGTTCCCCGGGACCGCAACGCCAGTCGTCCGGACGGATGACCACGCCGGGCGGAAGGCGGATAGTCGTAGCGGGCGTGAGTGTGCCAGCAAACGCCGCCGTTACAGACGATTTCCGCCGATGCGTTGAGAGTTGAAAGGGCCAGGATCCCGGCGCCGGTTGCAGCGGCAAAAAGGGTTTTGCTCAGTACCGTCATTTTCGACCCTCCGTAATGGATCTCGAACCCATTTCAACGAAGGCAGACCCGGCCTGGTTCCGGACCCGCCGCGCGGGAACCCAAAAACGTCGTTTGCGTTGTCTTCTCGATGGCAAGAAACCTTGAGGAACTTTCCGAGCGCGAGCGAGCGCAGGAAGCGGAGGCGTTGACGTTGCCGACGGCCGAATTCGTGGCGTTGTTTGCCGCCGCCGTCCTTCTCCTCGGCCTCGTGTTCGGAATTGTGATGCCGTCGCTTCCGATCATTTGACCGTGCTTGCAAGCGTCTTGCCCGGCGCGCGCGAGCCCGGCGCACGCTTTTGCTCATCCCGACTAAAAGAACGGCGCCGGCGGTGAAACGCCGGCGCCTTGGGATTTGCGATCTTCGCCCTTCTCCGGACGAAATGCGCACGCTCAGCGTGCCTTATGCGGCGGCCGCCGCTCGCCCTTTATAGAGGTGCTTGCTGGCGAGCGCCGCGCCTTCTGAGAGCGTCTTGAGCTTCGCCCACGCGATCTGCGGATGCACGCGTCCGCCCAGCCCGCAATCGGTCGAAGCAATGACGTTGTCGCGGCCGACCACTTCGGCGAAACGGATGATCCGATCGGCGACGAGCTCGGGATCCTCGATCAAATTGGTCGAGTGGCTGACGATGCCGGGCAGGATCTTCTTGCCGCGGGCAGCTTGATGTTCTTCCACAGCTTCCACTCGTGCTCGTGGCGGGCGTTGGCGGCCTCGAAGGAGTAATAGTCCGCGTTGACCGCCAGCATCAGGTCCACCAGATGCTTCATCGGGATGTCAGTTGTGTGCGGGCCGTGCCAGCTGCCCCAGCACAGGTGGAAGCGGATCTTGTTAGAGGGCAGCCCCTTGATGGAGTGGTTGAGCACGTCGAGGCAAAGCTTGGTGTATTTCCTATATCCCTCGACGGTCGGCTCATCCTTGCACTGATCCCAGCTTTCACCGATTGCCGGATCGTCGAGCTGCAAAGTGAAGCCGGCATCGATGATCGCCTTGTATTCCTCGCGCATCGCATCCGCGCAGGCATACATCAGCTCTTCTTCGGTCTTGTAGTAGTCACTCGCGAAGCGCGAGCAGCTCGCAGGAGCGACCGCATTCATCCAAGCCCCTTCGGTCGATACCCCAGCAGCCTTGAGGCCGGCCTTGAGGTTGGCGATATCGCGCTGAATCGCCTGCTGCCCCTTGTACTTGATTGGACCGGTGACGATCGGGCTGTAGTGAGTCATGAACTGTTCGGGCACGTTGCACCCGGCCGCCGGATCACCGTACGCTTCTGCAAACTTGCTGAAATCCCTGCGATCCCCCCAATTGCCCAGCTGGAAATCGTTCGGCGCCAGGCCTTTGACCGGCTTCAAGGGCGTCGCCCAGAGCCCATGCTTGACGACCTCAACGCCGTCCAGGCGACGCACCACATACGACCACCATGAGCCGTAATCGTAGGCCCAACCCATCGTGTGGCCGAGCTCGCCATCATTGATGAGGTCGACGCCAACCTCTTTCTGATGGCGGACGACATCGACCACCGCGCCCTTGAGCTCTTTCTCGAAGGCAGTCTCATCCTTCCCGTCGACAGTGCGATCATGGGCCGCCGCAATCAGTTTATTGGGGCGCGGCAAGCTCCCCACATGGGTCGTCAGGATACGGTTCGCCATCTAAATCCTCCCTATTTTCTGAACGTTTTAAGTCTATGAACTTTGCGCCCGAAACGCGCAGCCGCGCACCTCTTGTGCCTATCTGGACGTTATCAAAAACCGCGCGCCATTCACAAGCCGCCCCGCCCGATCGCCCTGGAGCACAGTGATGGGCCGCCGCCCGCGCCTGCTTTCGCGGCGCGTTTGGCAGTGGCGGCGAGAAAACGAGAATAAGCGTGCCTCGTTCCCTGTACCAAGCGAGG
Organism: uncultured Alphaproteobacteria bacterium; assembly: GCA_963845775.1. Lineage (GTDB taxonomy): Bacteria > Pseudomonadota > Alphaproteobacteria > Rhizobiales > Xanthobacteraceae > BOG-931. The sequence goes on along the minus strand of CAWJTE010000007.1, from coordinate 350,450 downwards.
TACGACGACGATCTTATCGCCGATTGCGGGGGCTACATCGCGGCAGCGGCCTCTTTGAAGCGCTTGCTCATCTCACCGCGCGCGGTGAAGGTTGCCGTCCAACCCCGCGTTACGCTTCCCATGCCCCCGTCAACCACGATTTCCTGCGCGTTGACGAAGCTCGAAGCGTCGCTTGCCAAAAAAACCGCCGCACGCGCCAGATCTTCCGTCAAGCCGGCGCGCGGAATCGGCTGAAGACCGGCAAAGCCGACCTTGAGCAAGTCGGTCAGCTTGTCGGCCTTGTATCCCTCCACGCCCGCATTCTTAGCAAAGATGCCGGTTACAATTGCACCGGGCACAAGCGTGTTTACGCGGATGCCCTTTTCCCCGAGCTCGGCGCCGGCCGAACGCGAGAGCGCGTGCACGGCGCCTTTGGTCGCGCTGTAGACGTGACCCGACACGCCACCACGCAGCCCCGCGATGCTGCCGACATTGATGATGCTTCCCGACTTCCGCGCCATCATCACCGGCGCCACATGCTTGATCCCGAGCAAAACGCCGCGAACGTTGATCGCCAGAAGCTGATCTATGGTCGCAGCATCGATCTCGGCGATACTGACCATCGGCGACGGGATGGCGGCATTATTGACCAGACAGTCCACCTGGCCGAACGAGTTCACCGCATGGTCAATCATCGCCTTCACGTCGGATTCGTTCGCTATGTCGGCGCGGATGAAACGAATGCCGAGGCGCTTTGCGAGCGCATTGCCCTCCTGCTCCCGGCGTGCGCCGACCACGACTTTGGCGCCTTCATCGACGAAAACCTCGACAATTCGTTCGCCAATACCGCTCGTACCACCGGTCACAATCGCGACCTTGCCGTCTAGCGCACCCATGTGAATCTCCTGATTGACAGTTTTCACCGACCGGTCTTGATCCGAGTCCACAACCGATTGATCAAGCGCTGCGTCTTCGCGTCATGGGCGGTGATGACGTAAAGGTTGGCCATGGTCGCAGCATCGGGGTAGATGGTGCGATCGTCGAGGATCGATTTGTCGATGAACTTCTGGCTCGCCAGATTGCCGTTGGCATAGGAAATGAAGTTTGTGTTCTTGGCGGAGACATTCGGTTCGAGCAGATAATTGATCAGCGCGTGCGCCTCGGCCACATCGGGCGCATCCTTCGGGATGGCGAGATTATCAAACCATAGCTGCGCGCCTTCCTTCGGAATCGAGTAGCCGATCGCGATGCCGGCCTTGCCTTCAGCCGCGCGCTTTTGCGCCTGCTTGATGTCGCCGGAAAAGCCGACCGCCAGGCAGATTTCGCCATTCGCCAGCGCGTTCAGATATTCCGACGAGTGGAATTTGCGCACGTAAGGCCTGATCCGGTCGAGCAGATCGGCCGCCTTTTGCAGGTCGGACGGATCGCTCGAATTTGGATCAAGATGCAAATAATGCAGCGCCGCCGGCATGATATCGTCGGAAGAATTGAGGAAGTGGATGCCGCAATCCTTCAAGCGCGCGATCTTCTCCGGCTCGAACACATCGGCCCACGAATTGATTACCCCGCCAGCGCCCAAAGTGTCGCGCACCGCCTTGACGTTGTAACCGATCCCGGTCGTGCCCCACATGTAATTGACGTTGTATTGATTGCCGGGATCGTAGGCTGAAAGCCGCTCGGCGATTTCCGGCCAGACATTCACCAGATTTGGCAGTTGCGACTTGTCGAGCTTCTGGAATATCCCGGCAGCAATCTGCCGCGCGAGAAAGAAGCCAGTCGGAACCACGACATCATAACCGGATTTGCCGGCCAGCAGCTTGACCTCGAGCGTATCGTTCGAATCAAAGGTGTCGTAGCGGACCTTGATGCCAGTCGATTTTGTGAAGGCGCCCAGCACGGTCGGATCGACGTAATCCGACCAGTTGTAGAAGTTGACGACCCGCTCCAGCCGAGCCCCTGTCGGTCCGACAGCCGCTGCGATCAAAAGCGCAATGGCGATTGCGGTCTTCTGCACGAACGCAGACACCCGACGCCGAATTTCTGCCGGCGCCACAACGGCCCGTCGCCTGTTCGCGGCTCGCACGCGCAATCGCGTCAGGTCTCCGTCGGCAGACCGGCCGCCTTCCAGGCCAGAATTCCACCGGCGAGATGCGCATCATAGTTGAAACCCTGCTCCTGGGCCACGAGCGAAGCGGTCACCGAGCGGCGGCCGGAGCGGCAGGCAAACACGACTTCGCTCCCCGGCGGCGCCGGAATGGTCGCCGGATCGAAAGCGGAAAGCGGCACCAGCACTGCGCCGGGGAAGCGTTCGACCGCTGTTTCGTTCGGCTCGCGCACATCGACCAGCACAATGCGCCCGTCGCTGACGCCGTCGGCCACTTCCTGTGGCGTCAGATCGCGCACGCCGGATCCGCTTCCGGGTTGATCGGCCATTGTGCCCTCCTCAATCCCTCGCAAGGCAGTCGCGGCGTTCGGCGTGGCTTCCCGCCGGCGCGCGGACTGGCGGGAAAGTGAAGCAGACGCCGCGCATCGTCAAGCAACCGCGGGCGCTCCGCAATTGGCTTACGTTCAGATGTTGACCTGCGTACCCACCTCGACCACCCGATCGGTCGGAATCTGGAAATAATCCGTCGCATCATTGGCCGAGCGGGCAAGCGAGATAAACAGCTTATCCTGCCAGCGCGGCATTCCTGAGCGCGGAGCACGCCGTAGCGCGCGGCGCGAGAGGAAAAACGATGTGGACATGATGTCGAATTGCAATCCGAGCTTGCGCGCCAAGCCGAGCGCCTTGGGTATGTTCGGCGCCTCCATGTAGCCGAAGCGCAACGCCACACGCTGGAAGGTCGCGCCAACCGGCTCGATACGGACGCGCTTGTCGGGGTCGGCACGAGGCGTGTGCGTGATCTCAACCGAAACGATGATGTTTTTCTCGTGCAGCACCTTGTAGTGCTTGAGGCTATGCATAAGCGCCGTCGGCGCGCTTTTCGGATCGCTGGTGAGGAATACCGCGGTGCCCGGCACGCGTTGCGGCGGTTTTCTCTCCAGCATGTTGACCAACTGATCGAGCGGCGTCTCCAAGCGGCGCGTTTTCTCGAACAAAAGCCGCGAGCCCCGCCGCCACGTATACATCACCAGCATAACCACCCCGCCAAGCGCCAACGGCACCCAGCCGCCCTCGATAACCTTGAGCATGTTGGCCGACAGAAAGGTCGTGTCGATGAGGATGAACGGCAGCATCAGCGCCGCCGCGGCGAACGGCGACCAGCGCCACATTCGCCAAATCACAATAAACGCCATCATGCCGGTGACCACCATGGTACCGGAAACGGCAATGCCGTAAGCGGAGGCGAGGGCGCTCGAGGAGCGGAACAGTCCGACCAGCAAAAGTACCCCGACAAGAAGAAGCGCAGTGACGCGCGGCATATAAATTTGGCCGGCCTGCTCCGCCGAAGTGTGTTTGATCTCGAAGCGAGGCAACAGGCCAAGCTGGATCGCCTGGCTGGTGAGCGAATAGGCTCCGGTGATTACCGCCTGACTGGCGATGACGGTTGCGGCAGTGGCCAGGAAGACCATCGGAATGCGGGCCCATTGGGGATAAAGGAGAAAGAACGGATTGGCGACCGTCTCGGGATGCGCGTAAACCAGCGCGCCCTGCCCGAGGTAATTGAGCGCCAGCGAAGGCAGCACGAGACCGAGCCAGGCAAGCTGGATCGGCGCACGGCCGAAATGGCCGAGGTCGGCGTAAAGCGCCTCTGCGCCGGTCACGGCGAGAAAAACGGCGCCAAGCGTATAGAACCCGATGATGCCGTGATGCAGAAGAAATGCGATGCCATGCGCCGGATTGAGCGCCCAAAGCACGCCGGGGTCTCTTATTATTGCCTCGAAACCGGGAATCGCAATCGCGAGAAACCAGATCGCCGTAACCGGCCCGAACAACGCCGCCACCTTGGCGGTACCGCGCGCCTGGAAGGCAAACAGCAGCACCAGCACGATGACGGTCAGCGGCACGACGAATTCGTGGAACGCCGGGGTGGCAACGTCGAGACCTTCAACGGCTGACAAAACCGACAATGCCGGCGTGATAACGGCATCGCCGTAAAACAAAGCGGCACTGATGATGCCAAGCAGCGCAACTGTCGCGGCGGCTTTGCCGACGCGGCCGACCGCACGCGAAGCAAGTGCCATCAGCGTCAGTGTGCCGCCTTCGCCGTTGTTGTCGGCACGCAGAAGAATCAGCACGTATTTGAGCGTGACCACGACGATCAGCGCCCACAGGATCAGCGACACCACGCCAAGCACGGCCCCGCGCGTGAGTTCGCTATGTTGCGGACCGGACGCCGCCACCACCGCCTCGCGCAGCGCGTAGAGCGGGCTGGTGCCGATGTCGCCATAGACAACGCCAATGCTGCCGAGCGTTAGGCCCCACAGACCGGTAGAAGAGCGCGCGGGCGCGCCGCCGTTGATCGGCACATCGCTCCCGATGGGAGCGCTGACGCGGTCGGTCATGGAATGTGAAACGGGCTCTCGCCCTGCTCCTGATGCTGGGTCGAGGAAGGAGGCAGGGTCGCGCCTATACACCGTTCGGCGCGCGGAGTCATGATCAGGTTTAGGGCGGACGCGGCGAAGCACGGCATAAGCCCAAAACGCCAATCCGGGCAATTCGTTGCCATCCTGGGCGCTTGAAGGAGGGTTACCCGTGGATTTCCAGCCTGCACCGCGCGCCGTGGCAGCGGCATGGACCCCGTGACCGCTGCGGAAAAAGCCGGCACAATGGGCTTTCAAAGCAATGGGCGCCCAAGGTGCCTTGTTTCGTCCAGGAGACGGTTTTATGCGCGAGATCGGCCACTTCATCGGCGGCAAAGAGGTGAAGGGGGGATCGGGGCGGTTCGGCGACGTTTTCAATCCCAACACCGGCGAGGTGCAGGCCACGGTCGCCTTCGCCAAACGCTCCGAAGTCGAACACGCCATCGCAGTGGCGGGCGCGGCGCAGCCCAGTTGGGCTGCCACCAATCCGCAACGGCGTGCCCGCGTCATGATGAAATTCCTCGATCTGGTGCAGAAGGAATTCGATCAACTGGCGCGGCTTCTCTCGTCCGAGCACGGCAAGACTTTCGCCGACGCCAAGGGCGACGTGCAGCGCGGCCTGGAGGTGGTCGAATTCGCCTGCGGCATTCCGCACTTGCTCAAAGGCGAATACTCGGAAGGCGCTGGTCCCGGCATCGATCTGTTCTCCATGCGCCAGCCGCTTGGGGTGGTCGCTGGCATCACCCCGTTCAATTTTCCGGCCATGATCCCGATGTGGAAGTTCGCGCCGGCGCTGGCCTGCGGCAATGCATTCATCCTCAAGCCCTCGGAGCGCGATCCGTCGGTGCCAATGCGGCTCGCCGAACTGCTGGTGGAAGCAGGGTTGCCTTCCGACGTGCTGAACGTCGTCAATGGCGACAAGGAAGCCGTCGACACCCTGCTGACCGATCCGCGTATTCGCGCGGTCGGCTTCGTCGGCTCGTCGGCGATCGGCGAATACGTCTACACCACCGCCTGCGCGCACAATAAGCGCGCGCAATGCTTCGGCGGCGCGAAGAACCACATGATCGTGATGCCCGACGCCGACATGGATCAGGCGGTCGATGCTCTCATCGGCGCCGGCTACGGTTCGGCCGGCGAACGCTGCATGGCGGTTTCCGTCGCGGTGCCGGTCGGCAAGAAGACTGCCGACATCCTGATGGAGAAGCTCGTGCCGCGGGTTGAGAGCCTCAAGATCGGTCCATCAACCGACGTGCAAGCCGATTATGGCCCAATGATCACCAGGGCGCATCTGGAGAAGGTCAAGAGCTACGTCGATCTTGGCATCAAGGAAGGCGCCAAGCTTGTCGTCGACGGGCGCGGCTTCAAGCTGCAAGGCTACGAGAACGGCAACTTCATGGGCGGCTGCCTGTTCGACGAGGTGAAACCGAACATGCGCATCTATAAGGAGGAAATCTTCGGCCCGGTATTGTCGGTTGTGCGGGCCAAGGATTACGAAGAAGCGGTACGGCTTCCGTCCAAGCATGAATACGGCAATGGCGTCGCCATCTTCACCCGCGACGGCGACGCGGCGCGTGATTTCGTCAGCCGCGTCGAGGTCGGCATGGTCGGCGTGAATTTCGCCATTCCCGTTCCGCTCGCTTATTACACCTTCGGCGGCTGGAAACGTTCCGGCTTCGGCGATCTCAACCAGCACGGTCCGGATTCCGTGCGCTTCTATACCAAGACGAAGACGGTGACCGCGCGCTGGCCGTCGGGTGTGAAGGAAGGCGCCGAATTCGTCATCCCGACGATGAAATGACGCTCGCTTTGTTCGCCCGCGAATGATCGGCTTGACCAACATGCGGCGGAGAAGCCGGCAGGCGGCGATCGCCGCAGCGATGCTGGTGTTATGCGCGGCGGTCGCGGGCTGCGCCTCCAATCCGCCGCCTGAGCCGGAAGTAGCCGCGGCCCCTCCAGTGCCGCCACCTCCACCCCCGCCGCCACCTCCGCCGCCCGTCGACTTGGCCGGTCGTTGGCGCTTCACCGCAGTTGGTGCTGGCGCCTGCTTCATGAAATTCGGCACCGAGCCGGGCGCCGCGCAAGGCACGATCGCGCCCGAAGGCGGCTGTCCCGGCAAATACTTCACCAGCCGCAAATGGACTTACGAGCACGATCTGCTGATCGTCCGTAACCATAAGGACGAGCCGTTGGCCCAGCTTTCGTTCGCCGGCGGCCGCTTCCAGGGGCACGATGGTAACATCGCTCTCGGGCTATCGCGTTAGCGGAGTGATTCTATGGCCGACTATTCTATGGCCGACTATCAGCTCTACTGCTTCGCCCAATCGGGCAATGCCTATCGCGTCGCGCTGATGCTCAATCTGATTGGCGCCGATTGGGAGCCGATCTTCGTCGACTTCTTCAACGGCGAGACGCGGATGGCCGAGTATCGCAGCAAGGTCAACGAGCTGGGCGAGGCGCCGGTACTGATCCACGGCGCGACAAAGCTCAGCAAGTCCGGCGTGATCGTTTTCTACCTCGCCGAGCGGTCCGGAAGATTCCTGCCGCGTAGCGAGGATGAGCGGCGCGAAGCGTTGCGGTGGATCATCTTTGACAATCAGAAGCTCAACGGCTCGCTCGCGCCATACCGTTACCTTTACGCACTCGCGAAGCCGCGCGGCGATCCTGTCGTGCTCAAATTCCTGAAAGGCAGGGCGGACGGTCCCCTGGCGATCCTCGACAAGCGCCTGGCCGACCGGCCGTTCGTGCTTGGCGCGCAGCCGACCATCGCCGACCTTTCCCTGGTCGGTTACCTCTACTACCCGCGGAAAAATTCGGTTTCGATATCGCCGCCGAACACAAGAACGTCGGCGCCTGGCTCGCCCGCATCAAGGCGCTATCGGGCTGGGCACATCCTTACGAGCTGATGCCGGGATACCCGTTGCCGGCGTGACTAAAGTGGAATGTCGAGCTCTTTGAGCGGGGCACGCTTGGCGGCCGGCGGCGAAGCGGCGGCGGGCACGTCTGCTTTCGGCCGTGCGACCTCGGCCGTCGCCTGCGGCGCTCGCGGTGGCTGAGTTGGCTTCGGCGGCTCGCTCACGACTTTCGGCTCGGTCAAATGCGGCTCGCTCGGCTGCGGCATTTGCGGCTCCGGTTCGCTGGCGTACTTCCCGATCAAGGCGTGAATATTCGCAAGCAGTTTACCGCCGTCGACCTCGCGCTCCTTCATTTGCCTCAGCCATAGCGAGACCACCGGCTGGGTCGCCGCACGCCAAACCGCAACCTGGTCCTCCGCCAACACGGTTATCGGATCACCGCTGTCGCGGACCATGTCGGCGACGGTTTTTGCTTCCACATCCCACATCGCGCCGGCCATACCGGCGGCTTCCAGTCCCGAATTATCGTCGATGACGGTTTTCAGATCGCGCGGCAGGCGGTCATAGACCGGTTTATTCATCGCCAGTACGAAGGTTGACGTACTCAGCGCCGACTCTGCGAAATCGCTGTGCTGTTTGAGCAAATCGTTCAACCGCAGCGCAGGTACCTCATCCCACGGCATAAGACAGCCTTCGATCGCGTGGCCGGACACTGCCATCGGCACCTGCGGGACCGGCACCGTCACACCGCTGGCGCCGAGCGCATGCACGGATTCGCCGGCGAGCCGGTTGGGCACGTGCAGGCGCAAGCCGCGCAGGTCGGACACCGCGCGGACGGCACGGTTGGTGTGAACGACGCAGTGGTCGCGGCAGGAAAAGCAAATCGGATGAACCTCGCGGAATTCATCACGCAGGTTGGTCGCCGCAAAATCTTCAAGCGCTTTGGAATTGACTAGCGCGCGGCGCGAGGGAAGGAACGGCAGCTCGAACGCCTCGATCCGACCGAAACGGCCGGGGCTATAGCCCGGCACCGCCCACACGATATCGGCAAGCCCGTCACGCCCCTGATCAAAAAGCTGCGCCGGCGCGCCGCCGAGCTGCATGGACGGAAAAATATCGATGCGGATGCGACCGGCCGACTGCGCCGCGACCCGGCGCGCCCATGGCACCAGAAATTTTTCGTGACTGCTCGATACCGACGAAAAGAAGTGGTGCAGCTTAAGCGTGACTTGCGGGGAATCGGCACGCGCAAGCCGCAGAATGGCCGGCGCCATCACGGACACCGCAAGCGAGTTCAAGAATGCCCGACGTCCGAGCCGCATGGTTCCACCCGCCGCTAAATCACACACGCCATGCGGCTCAATTGAGGCGCGACGGACGTTCTTCCTTGCCCGCAGCGCGGCCGGTACCGGTCGGGAGCGGCGGTGATACCGCGGCAGCCGTGGCCGTTGCAGCCGCCGGTTCCGTTTTGCCTTCGCGCGAGCGTCGCACGTAGCCGCGATAGGATAGCCAGCCGAATGGCAGGCTCACCAGATAAGCGAGCGTCCCCAAGGCGAGGATGATCCACGGATAAGCGATCAGCAGCGCGACAAAAAGAACCACCACGCTGACCACCGGCGCGACCAGATCCGGTGGCACGCGGGTGCCGATACGCTTACCGGAGAATACCGGCAGCCGTGACACCATCAGGCCGGCGACCAACAGCGTATATCCAAGCGTCGCCCAGGTCAGGACCTGCGTGCGCGGCAAACCGAGAAACGCGGCGTAGATCGGCAACAGCACGATGATGGCGCCGGCCGGCGCAGGTACGCCAACGAAGAAATTGCTGGCCCAAGCCGGCCGCTCGGGATCGTCGATCATGACGTTGAAGCGCGCGAGGCGAAGCCCGGCGCAAATGGCAAAAGCCATCGCCGCGATCCAGCCGGCCGACTTCAGATCGTGCAGACCCCAAAAATAAAGGATCAATCCCGGCGCCACGCCGAAATTGACGAAATCGGACAGGCTGTCGAGCTCGGCGCCAAAGCGAGAGGCTCCCTTCAGCAACCGCGCCAACCGGCCGTCGACGCCGTCAAGGAAGGCCGCGAAGACAATCGCCGCAAGCGCAAGCCCGTAGCGGTTTTCGAAAGCCATGCGGATGCCGGTTAAGCCCGCGCATAGCGCCAGCAAGGTGACGAGGTTAGGCGCAAGCGTCCGCACCGGAACGCGGCGAAAGCGCCGCCGTCTGCGCTGGCCTTCGGGAGGGGGCAACGATGCTGCCATGCGGGCACTATATCCTTTTCGCCGTGTGCCCGCCATGCACGGCAATTTTGCTCGTTAACGGCCGTATCCTGAGCGCTATTTGAGTTCCGCGAGCACCGTCTCGCCGGCAATCGCGGTCTGCCCTTCGGCGACCAACGTGCGCGCGCCGACCGGCAGATAAACATCCACGCGCGAGCCGAACCTGATCATGCCGATGCGCTGGCCGGCGGCGACGGTGTCGCCCGTCCGCGCGAACGGCACGATGCGCCGGGCGATCAGTCCGGCGATCTGCAGGACCGCGATTCGCGCGCCGTTGGCGGCGGCGATGACGAAAGCGTTGCGCTCATTGCTTTCGCTCGCTTTGTCGAGATCGGCGCTGACGAAGGCGCCCTCTTTATAAATGACGCGCTCGACGCGTCCGGCCAGCGGGCTACGATTGATGTGGCAGTCGAACACGCTCATGAAGATCGATATGCGCATAAGCGGCCGCTCGCCGAGCTCGAGCTCCTTCGGCGGCAACGCGTCGGCAATGCGACTGATGCGGCCGTCGGCCGGCGCGACCAGAATGTCGGCGCGCGTCGGCGTCACCCGCTCCGGATCGCGAAAAAAATAGGCGCACCAGAGCGTCGCTACCGTGCCGAGCCAGCCGAGCGGCGACCACAGCCAGAACAGGATGATGCTTGCCAGCGCGAAGCCGCCGATGAACGGATAGCCCTGCGGATGGATCGGCGCGAGTTGCGATCGGATCGAATTGATGACCGACATGCGATGGCGTCACTCCGCAGCATCGGCGGCGGGCACGAGTTCCTCGTCCACTTTCGGCTCTTCCACCGCCGCCGGCGGGTTGCGGTTCGGCGCGACGGCAGCGTCTTCGCCGACTTCGGCGAGGATTTCCCGCGCCATCTGCGCCTCGCGCTGGCGGTTCCACATGCTGGCGTAAAGTCCACCGCAGGCCAACAGCTCCTGGTGCGTTCCGCGTTCGACAATCGAGCCTTGATCGAGCACCAGGATCTCGTCGGCGCCGACGATGGTGGAAAGCCGGTGCGCGATGACCAAAGTCGTGCGGTTTCGCGACACGCGGTCGAGCGCATCCTGAATATCGCGTTCGGTGTGGCTGTCGAGCGCCGACGTTGCCTCGTCGAGCAGTAAAATCGGCGGCGCTTTGAGGATGGTGCGGGCGATGGCGACGCGCTGCTTTTCGCCGCCCGACAGCTTCAGGCCGCGCTCGCCGACTTCGGTTTCGTAGCCTTTGGGCGCAAGTCGAATGAAGCCGTCGATCTGCGCAAGCCGCGCCGCCTCCTCGACTTCGGCGTTGGTCGCATCCCAGCGGCCGTAGCGGATGTTGTATCGGATCGTATCGTTGAACAGCACCGTGTCCTGCGGCACCATGCCGATGGCCGCGCGCAGCGATTTCTGCGTCGACGTCGCGAATGTCCTGGCCGTCGATCAGAATACGGCCGCCGGTCACGTCGTAGAAGCGGAACAACAGCCGCGAGATGGTCGATTTGCCGGCGCCGGACGGACCGACGATGGCGACCGTATGCCCGGCCGCCACCTCGAAGCTCAATTCTTCGAGGATCGGCCGCGCCGGGCTCATAGGCGAACGAAACGTTGTCGAAGCGGATGGTGCCGGCGCGCACCTGCAGCGGCAGCGCGCCAGGTCGGTCCTTGATCTCCGGCTTGCGGCCAGCATCGAGAACATGATCTCGATGTCGATCACCGCCTGTTTGATCTCGCGATAAACCATGCCCATGAAATTCAGCGGCTGATAAAGCTGGATCATCATGGCGTTGATCATGACGAAGTCGCCGACCGTATTGGTGCCGCGCTGGATGCCGTAGCGCGCACAGCACCATGGCGGCCGCAAGCCCGATCGGTGAACACGATCGCCTGGCCGGCATTGAGTACCGCGAGCGAGACGTAGGCCTTGCACGCTCGCTTCCTCGTAGCGCGCCATCGAGCGGTCGTAGCGCTCGGCCTCGCGCTCCTCGGCGGAGAAATATTTGACCGTCTCGTAGTTGAGCAGCGAATTGATCGCCTTGGCGTTGGCGTCGGTGTCGCTCGTGTTCATGTCGCGGCGGATACCGATGCGCCACTCGGTGGCGTAGAAGGTGAAGCCGATGTAGAGCGCGACCGTCAGCAGGATGATGACCAAGTAGCGCCAGTCGAAGTGAAACAGCAGCACCCAGGCGACCAGCGCCACCTCGACGATGGTCGGCAGCGAGCTGCAACAGCAGCATGCGCACGATGGTCTCGATGGCGTTGCGGCCGCGCTCGAGGACGCGCGTCAGCCCGCCGGTCTTGCGCTCGAGATGAAAGCGCAGCGACAGCAGATGCATGTGCTCGAACGTGCGCATGGCCAGCCGCCGCACCGCGTTCATCGCCACCTTGGCGAAGATGCCGTCGCGCCATTGCGTGAGCACCGCCATCAGGATGCGCATGCCGCCATAGGCGAGCGTCATCATCACCGGCGTCGCCAGCGCCCAGGCGATGCCAGTTGTCGGCGCCGAGCGGCGCGGTGCCGTGGCCGGCCAGCGCGTCGGTCGCCCATTTGAAGGTGAACGGCACCGCGATGGTCGCGAGCTTGGCGGCGAAGATCAGCACGCGTGGCAAACACGACGCGGGCCTTGAGGTCGCGCCGGTCGGCCGGCCAGATGTAGGGCCACAGATGCACGAGCGTCGAGAACAGTGCCGCCGCCGTCGGCGCTGACCTCGCGCTTGAGACGCGTGGGCTAGGTCGTTGGAAATCGCTCATTGCCGGCGTGACCCGGACGCGGCCGGCGAGCCGCGCCGCCATGCGCCGTCATATAGAGTGTTTTGCCGCGTTCCGCACCGGCGCAGGGCCTGCATTTGCCGCCATATGCGCTTGCGGCGCGGCGCGAATCGACGCCACATCTATCGCTTCGATGAGCATCACTCCATGAGCAAAATCAATGCGCTGTGCGTCTATTGCGGATCGAGCCCGGGTACCGACCCGGCTTTCGCCGCGGCGGCGCGCGGCTTCGGCAAAATCCTCGCCGAGAACGGCGTCCGGCTGATCTATGGCGGCGGCTCGGTCGGCCTGATGGGCGCGCTCGCCGACGCCGTGCTCGATCATGGCGGCGAGGTGACCGGCATCATTCCGGAATTTCTGACCAAGCGCGAGCGGCCGCGCCGGCTGGCGCAGGAGCTGATCGTCACGCCGCGACATGCACGAGCGCAAGCGCACCATGTTCGAGCGCGCCGACGGCTTCGTCGCGCTGCCGGGCGGCATCGGCACGCTCGAGGAGCTCGTCGAGCAGCTCACCTGGGCGCAGCTCGGCCGCCACAAGAAGCCGATCCTGATCGCCAACATCAACGGCTATTGGGATCCGCTGCTGACGCTGATCGAGCACATGCGCGCGGTGAAATTCGTGCCGTCGGCGCTCGAGCGTCGATTTTCTCGTCGCCGAACGCGTCGAGGACATTTTGCCGAAGCTGCGCGACGCCGCGCGCGATGTGGCCGACGCCGAGAAACGATGGCGGTGCCGGTCGAGCGGTTGTGAACCGTCGTCGGCGCAGGTTCGGCTTCGTCGAGCCGCGCGCTGGGCACCGTCAGCGACTCGAGTTCACCCTTCCCGCAAAAACGTCACCGCCTCGATGCGGTTGCCGTCCCAGATCGCGGATGAACGCGGCGTAATAGTGCGCGTGATATTGCGGCCGCATGCCCGGCGCGCCGTCGGATTTGCCGCCGGCCGCAGCGCCGCGGCGTGAAACGCATCGACCGCCGCCGCGTCCGGCGCGCGCAGGCAGATGTGCACGCCGCTGTCTTCGGCAACGCGATCCATGCTGCGGCGCGCTCGTTGATCCAGAATTCCGGATAGTTTCTTGCCGAAGCCGATCGCCGCCTCCGGCCATTCGCGCAACTTCGTCATGCCGAGCGGCGCCAGCACGTCGTAAAACGTGCGACGCTTTCAGATCGCGCACCGCGATGGAGATGTGATCGATCATGCAGATCCCGCCTTGCGGCGATAGGAGACGGATCGACAGCTTAGCGCTCGTGTCACGTCAGATGGGCAGGCCGTCAATCACGCCGGCGCGCCGGACTTCACCAGCTTGTAGATGATCGAATCCATCAGCGCCTGGAACGACGCGTCGATGATGTTCGGCGACACGCCGACCGTGGTCCAGTGCTCGCCGCTTTCGTCGGCGCTCTCGATCAGCACGCGGGTGACGGCCTCCGTGCCGCCATTGAGGATACGCACCCGGTAATCGGTGAGCTCGAGGCCGGTGATGATACTTCTGATATTTGCCGAGGTCCTTGCGCAGCGCCACGTCGAGCGCATTGACCGGGCCGTTGCCTTCGGCGGCCTTGATCAGCATTTCGTCGCCGACCTTGACCTTCACCACCGCCTGGCTCACGCTGATCGCGCTCGCCGTTGGCTTGACGCGCTGCTCGACATTGACGTCGAATTTCTCCACGTCGAAATAATTGCGGCACCTGTGCCGAGCATGCGCCGCGCCAACAGTTCGAACGACGCGTCCGCCGCCTCGTAGGCGTAGCCGATCGCCTCGCGCTCTTTCACCTCGTCGAGCAGGCGGACGACGCGGCGGATCGTTCTTGTCGACGGCGAGCCCGATGCGCTCCAGCTCGGCGAGCACATTGGAGCGGCCGGATTGATCCGAGACCAGAAGCTTGCGCCGGTTGCCGACGCGCTCCGGCGCGACATGCTCGTAGGTCTGCCGGCTCCTTCACGATCGCCGAGGCATGAATGCCGGCCTTGGTGGCGAATGCGCTCTCGCCGACATAGGGCGCGTGGCGGTTCGGCGCGCGATTGAGGATTTCGTCGAGCGCGTGCGAGACGTGGGCGAGGCCGTGCAGCTTTTCATCCGACACGCCGATGTCGAATTTTTCGCGAAAACTCCGGCTTGAGCTTCAGCGTCGGGATGATGGAGGTGAGATTGGCGTTGCCGCAGCGCTCGCCGAGCCCGTTGAGCGTGCCCTGGATTTGGCGCGCGCCGGCGCGCACCGCGGCGAACGTATTGGCGACCGCCTGCTCGGTGTCGTTGTGGGCGTGGATGCCGACATGGTCGCCGGGAATTGTTTGCGCAGACTTCGCCGACGATTTTCTCCACCTCGTGCGGCAGCGTGCCGCCGTTGGTGTCGCAGAGCACCACCCAGCGCGCGCCTTCGTCGTAGGCGGCCTTGGCGCAGGCCAGCGCGTAAGCCGGGCTTGGCCTTGTAGCCGTCGAAAAAATGCTCGCAGTCGAGCAGCACTTCGCGGCCCTTGGCTTTGGCGGCGCGCACGCTGTCGCGGATCGAGGCGAGGTTTTCCTCTTCGGTCGTCTCGAGCGCCACGCGCACGTGATAATCCCACGACTTGGCGACGAAGCAGATGGCGTCGGCCTTGGCATCGAGCAGCGCCGACCAGGCCCGGATCGTTGGAGGCCGAGCGGCCGGGCCGCCGCGTCATGCCGAAGGCGGTGAGCTTGCGCGCGCAGCTTTCGCCGTTCGGCGAACAAATTCGTGTCGGTCGGATTGGCGCCCGGATAGCCGGCCTCGACGTAATCGACGCCGAGATCGTCGAGCATGCGCGCGATCGCAAGCTTGTCGGCGAGCGTGAAATCGACGCCGTTGGTCTGCGCGCCGTCGCGCAGCGTGGTGTCGAACAGATAAAGGCGCTCGCGCGGCATCGTCGTCTCTCAACCCGAATAAAGCCGATAGACACGTGTACAGGCTGACGAAGACCGCCACCGCGATCACGGCGTATTTGAGGACCAGATAATAAAGCCAGTGGCGCTGAAACGGGATGTCCTGGCGCTTCATCGACGCGCTCCCCTTGCGCGGCCGCGAGCGGCTTGCTCATCGTGGTGTTGGCGAGCCATTCGCCGCCGACCGACACGGTGTTGCGTGTCTTGCGCGCATAAAGCCGCGCTTTTCAAAAAAACCGCGCGCGGAGTCGCTGGCGTCGACGCGTGAGTTCCTTGGTGCCGCGGGCGGCGGCGAGCTTTTCCAGCGCGTCGCACGAGCATGGCGCCGGCGCCCTGCCCGGCCGCCGCCGGATGCACGTAGAGCATGTCGATCCTGCTGTTGTCGGCAAGCGAGGCAAAGCCGATCAGCGGCGCCGCCGATAGGTCGCCACCAGCGTGAGCTCGCCGGCAAGCCGCGCGCCGAATTCTTCCTCGTCATCGGCCGCCGACGCCCACGCCTCCTGCTGCGCCTCGCTGTAATCGTCGGCGGCCAATTCCTCGATGCTGGCGCGGAAAATTTCCGCCAGCAGCGGCACATCGGCGGGCAGCATCGGCCGCATCGCGAGTTTTTGCTTGCGCGCGCGCGTATCATCGCGCGATCTCCCAGGTGCGTGCCGTCCTTGGTGTCTTTCAGCACGACGCCCATTTTGGCGAGTTCGTCGCGGATGCGGTCGGACTCTTTGCAAATCTTTTGGCCTTGCGCGGCGGTATTGCGAGCTGCAACCAATCTTTCAATATCTTTCGAAGTTTTGATTGATCACCCCGATCAGTGTAATGCGCCGCTCCGCGATACATCAATATCCAACCCGGCCAACCGAATGTTCTCGGTAATTTCGTCGAGTACTGTCTGCGCAGCATCATTTGCAATGGCAGCGCGAAGTCTCTCCACGTCATCTTGATAGTCATAAAGTCCACGCTGGCCAACGTTAAGACCCGACACGCCAATCTAAGCATCCGGCTTGTCTAGATTTCGAAAGCCCATCAACCGGCAGTCGCCGCGAAGATCAGTTTTCGTTCATTCCACCCTTTCTTGCACGCGCAGGTCACGCAGTACAGATATCGCTTCGGGAGTATTTAGATCATCAGACAGGGATACCAGACGACCGCTTCAGGCTCGTTTGATTCTCGAAATT
Organism: uncultured Alphaproteobacteria bacterium; assembly: GCA_963845775.1. Taxonomy (GTDB): domain Bacteria; phylum Pseudomonadota; class Alphaproteobacteria; order Rhizobiales; family Xanthobacteraceae; genus BOG-931. The sequence continues at coordinate 334,012 of CAWJTE010000007.1, read as the reverse complement.
GAAATAAGTCTGCAGCTTTCGTTCCACTCTTCCAACTCGTGCACGGACCTGCTGGGCTGCCAATTCAGTCCAATCGATTGGCTGTCGATAATGTGTCGCCAACATTTGCAGACGCAAGGCACATCGCCAGGCCATTTGTCAAGCAACTCGTGAATCGTCACGAAATTCCCGCCCGACTTCGCCATCTTCTCGCCTTCGACCTGGAGAAAGCCGTTGTGCATCCAGTAATTCGCCATCACCGGCGTATGGAACGCGCAGCGCGATTGCGCGATCTCATTCTCGTGGTGAGGGAACACGAGATCGATGCCGCCGCCATGGATGTCGAACGTCTCGCCGAGATATTTCCACGCCATTGCCGAGCATTCGATATGCCAGCCGGGACGGCCCGGGGCTTTAATGCCGGCCGGCGACGGCCAGGCTGGCTCGCCCGGCTTCGATGGCTTCCACAGCACAAAATCCGCGGCGTCCCGCTTATAAGGCGCGACCTCGACGCGGGCGCCGGCGATGCATCTCGTCGAGCGAACGCTTCGACAGCTTGCCGTAATCCGGCATCGACGGACGGAAAACAGCACATTGTCCTCGGCGACATAAGCATTGCCGGACTGCACCAGTCGCTCGATCAACGTGCGCATCTCGGCGATGTGCTCGGTGGCGCGCGGCTCGTACGTCGGCGGCAGGCAGCCGAGCGCCGCGACGTCGTCGTGAAATTGCTTGTCGGTCTTTTCCGTGACCTTACGGATCGCCTCGTTGAGCGGCAGCTCGGGATATTCCTCCGCCGCGCGCGCGTTGATCTTGTCGTCGACGTCGGTGATGTTGCGGACGTAGGTGACGTGATCGGCGCCGTAGATGTGGCGCAGCAAGCGGAACAGCACGTCGAATACGATCACCGGCCGGGCATTGCCGATATGGGCGAAGTCGTAAACCGTCGGACCGCACACGTACATGCGCACGTTCGACGGATCGAGCGGGCGAAACACCCGCTTCTCGCGTGTCAGCGTATCGTAGAGTTTCAGTTCCATCGTCGAATCAAATCATGCGGAATTCGGACATTACGCCTTCGGCCTGCTGGCCGGGCGTGTCCACAATCTCGACGATGAGAAAAGACGGCCGCAGCCAGCGTTTGGCGCTAGCGAATAATCTCCCGGCGAATGCCGCAGATGTGGATAAGGCCGTTCATGGCGCGCACAATGGTCGAGGACAGCCATGGCGTCAAGCCTTTGTTCCCGCCCGCCGAATCGCCACAGCGGGGCGGCCTAATCCCCTTCCCGGCGCTGGGGTTAACGCAGCCTTTACCGCGCCGTCGCATTCTTCCTGTTCAGTGCATCCCGAAGTCTTGCCGCCGGGGCGGCGCCGTTGGGGGTTCCATGCGTTCCACGATCGCGGTTTTGGCTTTTACCGCCGTCCTGTTCGGCGCGACCGCCGCCCAGGCTGAAAAGCGCGTCTTCATCATCTCCGACAACGCCGACGGCTATGGCGTCAACCATTGCCTTGCTTCCGGCGCGGCCTGCGGCGAAGCGGCGGCGAACTCCTACTGCCGCTCGCACGAATTCGGCGCGGCATTGTCGTTCCGCAAGGTCGATCGCGACGATATCACCGGCGCGATCCCGCAGAGCGGTCCCGGCTCCTGCCATGGGGCAAATTGCAACAACTTCGTCGCGATCACCTGCACGCGGTGATCTCGAAATTCGTCATGCCCGCTCTCCGTGGCGGGTGTGACGATGTGGGACGATTAGAGCGCTGGCCCGCCCGGCGCTCTAATTTTTTTGCCCGGCACTCTTCGCCAGCGCGATTGCCTCTCGCAGCACGTCGAGATCGCCGATGTGATTGGCGAGGACGAGAACGAGCCTGCTGTCGAACTCGGCCGCTTGCGTTTCGGTTAAATTGCGCCGCGCTTGCACCAGCTCGAGATAGGCGGCGTCGGGATCGGAAAATCGAGAGGCGGTGACGAGCTTCGGCATCGACTTCACCTTTGCAAGGCGCGCGCATGGGCGCGCGCAACCGCTGCGGCATCGAAGCCGCGCCAGCGCGCGCACAAATGCTGGTCCGGACGCACGAGATAGGCGGCGCCCGGCGTCGGATCGAAGCGCTACGCGAACAATCCGTCTTGATCCTGAAAGTCGTCGCCGATGACGGTGAGCTTGGTGCCGTCCGGCGCGCGTGGACACGCACCGTTGCTGGCGTCTCGCACATAGATGAGTTCGAAATCGCCGCTGAGGCTTTCCACGAGATGGGTCCGGGCGCCGTCTCGCCGGATCAGCGGTGCGTCGGGCAGCGGCGCGCCAAGCTTGGCCGTGCCTGCAAAGGCGTTTGCGTCCGGCGTCGACAGCGGCGTGTCGTAAACCTTCGGCAGCGACAGCCGCCCGGAGTTGATCATGCGGCGCGCGAATTCGGCTTTTGACGCCAGCGCCAGCACCGCGTCGCGCAAGCGCCGCTCCGCGTCCGAATGCGGCGACATGAAATCGGTCGAGCGGGTCGAATGGCCGATATTCTCGTCCGCCGCCTGGATGCGCTCGAGATCGTAGCTTTCGATCAACGCCGCGCCGCCCTCCCCTTTGAGCATAGCCGCAAGTTTCCACGCGATGTTCTCCGCGTCCTGGATGCCGGAATTAGCGCCGCGGGCGCCGAACGGTGAAACCTGATGGGCAGCGTCGCCGACGAAGATCACGCGGCCATGCACGAACCGGTCGAGCCGGCGGCAGTTGAAGGTGTAGATCGAAACCCATTCCAGCTCGTAAGCGTGCGGCTTGAGCACCTTGTCGAGCCGCGCGCGGACGCGCTGCGGCTCCTGCTCGGCGCGCACGTCGGCGTCGGGGCCGAGTTGCAGGTCGATGCGCCAGACGTCGTCAGGCTGGCGGTGCATCAGCGCGGATTGTCCGGAATGAAAGCTCGGCGCGAACCAGAAACGCCGCTCGGTTGGGAAATCGGCGGCCATGTGGACGTCGGCGATTAGGAACTTGTCCTCGAAGGTGACGCCGGAGAAGTCGAGACCGAGCAGGTCACGAATGGTGGAACGCGCGCCATCGGCGGCGATCAGCCAGTCGGCATCGAGCCGATAGGGTCCGTCCGGTGTTTCGATGGTCAACCGCGCGCCGTCATTGAGCCGATCGACGCCGACAACGCGGTTCTTCCAGCGTAGATCGATAGTTTCGAGTTCGAGTGCACGATCGACCAGCGCCTCTTCAAGATAGTATTGCTGGAGGTTGACGAAAGCCGGCATTTTGTGCCCCGCCTCCGGCAGCAGATCGAAGGAAAACAAAAGCTCGTCGCCACTGAACACCTTGCCGAGCTTCCAGGTGACGCCGTGCCGGACGAGGCGCTCGCCGACGCCGAGCCGGTCGAGGATCTCCAAAGTCCGCTTCGACCAGCAGATGCCGCGCGAGCCTTCGCCGATACGATCTGCATCGTCGAGCAGCACGACCGGCACGCCGCGCTGGGCAAGATCGATCGCCGCCGCAAGCCCAACCGGCCCGGCGCCAACCACCACGACGGGATGCCGCGCGACGGCGGCCCCCTCCTGATCGCGCGAGCGGCGATAGCCGTAGCGATAGACCGATTTGCGGGTGCCGGTCATGTCAGTCGCGCAGCGCCGCCCACATGGCGCGATCACGCTCCGCCGTCCAGATTACCGGATGCTCAATGCCGTTCGCTTCGTCATAGGCGCGCGAGACATTGAACGGCATGCAATGCTCGTAAATGGCGAAGCTTGCGAACTTCCGATCCATCGCCGCGCGGGCGGCGCGATAGGTCTCGTTGAGCGAGCGGCCCTTGGCGACGCTTTCGGCGACTGCGCCGTAGAGCGTGGTCAGGAAATCCTCAGTCAGCGCGATACCGTCGGCCACCTGTTTCGGCGTTTTGAGCGCCGCGCCGCGGCCCGGTAGCAGCGCGCCGGCGGAAAACTCTGCGAGCCGGTCGAGCGTCGCCGGCCAGTCGGTGAAGTGGGCGTCGCCGCAGTAACAGGCCGAGTGGTATTCGACCAGGTCGCCGGAAAACACCACGTTGGCGTCGGGCACATACGCAACGACGTCACCGGCGGTATGACCCCGGCCGATATGCATGATGCGCACCTCGCGGCGGCCGAGCCAAACCGACATCTGGTCGGGGAAGGTGATTGAGGGCCAGGTCAGCCCAGGAATGCTTTCGACCGCACGGAACAGTCGCGGAAACCGGCCGATCTCCGAATCCATATCGGCCTTGCCGCGTTCTTCGATCAGCGTACGCGTCGCCACAGAGGCAAGAATCTCCGCGCCGCCATAGGCGGACGCGCCGAGCACACGCACGGCATGGTAATGCGTCAGCAGGACGTATTTGATCGGCTTATCAGTGACCTTGGCGACGCGCTCGATCACCTGCCGCGCCATCACCGGGGTCGCCTGCGCGTCAACCACCATCACGCCGTCGTCGCCGACGATAATCCCGGAATTCGGATCGCCCTCGGCGGTAAAGGCATAGAGATCGGGTCCGATGGCGTCGAACGTGATGGCCTTGTCGGCTAGATCGCCGGTCGAGGCGAAATCCGCGCACATAACAATTTCCTCCCGACCGCCACTCTATCACGTAACAACCGGGCCGACGCAGACCAAGGCTGCGCTGCCGTTGCGCCGCCTGCCGACTTCGGCCATCTTCGCGCGACTGCGCCGCTATCAAGGAACCGCCGGCGCGGAAGGCGCGCCATGGCTCCTCAGCGAGTGATCGACGGCAACGGCGGATACGATTTGGGTGCCGAGCAAAAGCCTCTCGAGGACGCGGCTCTCAAGCTCGAGCATTTTTTGCCTTATCAGCTCAACGTCGTGTCCAACCTGGTCTCGCAAGCGCTATCGCGGGTCTACGCGCGGCGTTACGGCATCGGCGTTCCCGAGTGGCGCGTCCTGGTGACGCTCGGCCAGTTTGGTGTGATGACCGCAAAAGCGATCGGCGCGCACACGCACATGCACAAAACCAAGGTGTCGCGCGCGGTCGCGCAGATGGAACGGCGGCGGCTGGTCGCGCGTCGCGCCAATCGCGACGACATGCGCGAGGCGTTCCTGTCACTGACCGCGTCCGGCCGAACCATGTATGAGGAAGTGGCGCCGCATGCCATCGACTTTGCTTGCCGCCTGACCGAGATCCTGACACCGACAGACCGCGACGTATTCAACCGCGCCTTGAAGCAATTGACGCAGCGTTCCGCCGAACTCGTCGCCGAGATCGGCGGCGGCGAGGAGGACGAATAGACATCGGCGCGAAACCGGGCGCACTGCTTTACCAGCCGGGCTCACCGCGATCCTCAATTCGGTGATTGCCTAAAACCCACGGCGGGCTAGCTTGAGCGGCATGAAGCTCCATTCGTATTTCCGCTCGTCGGCCGCGTACCGTGTGCGCATTGCGCTCAATCTCAAGGGTATCGGCTACGAGACGGTCCCCGTGCATCTCGTCAGGGACGGCGGCCATAATCGCCGGCCGGAATACCAAGCGGTCAATCCGCAGATGCGCGTTCCGGCCTTGGTGGCGCCGGGCGGCGAAGTGCTGATTCAATCGCTTGCCATCATCGAATATCTCGATGAGACAAATCCGGATCCTCCGCTGTTGCCGAAAGATCCGATTGCGCGTGCGCACTGCCGGGCGCTCGCGGATATCATCGCCTGCGATATCCACCCGCTGAATAATACAAGCCCGTTGCGTTACTTGAAGCGCGTGCTGCTTCAGGACCAGAGCGCGATCGACGCCTGGTACCATCACTGGGTGATTGAGGGCTTCGCGGCGTATGAAACACTGGCGCAAGGCGCCCCCTATTCTTGCGGCGCGCAGGTGACGTTGGCCGATCTCTTCATCGTTCCGCAGGTCGCCAATGCGCGTCGGTTGAAAGTCCCGCTCGACCAATTCCCGAAGATCGTCGCTATCGATGCCGCCTGCCTCAAGCTTCCCGCCTTCGACCGCGCCCGGCCAGAAAACCAGCCGGATGCCGAGTGACAGGCGGCGCATTCACACTTTGGTCACCATTCCATCGCTTCATCCGCGCCAACGCCGGAACGAAGGTCGGGATTAAAAATGCGAAAGCCACTGCGCGGCATCGGATTCTTCGCTGTTGCGCTGACGGCGCTGCCCCTGCCGGCAGCGGCGCAAAGCCCGCCACCGATTCCGCCGGCGCCGATCCCCGGGCAGCCGTCCGCCGCCCCCAACCAGCCCCCGCCTGTGGCAGCCCAGCCACCATCAATCCCGGTATGTGCGAGGCTTGAAGGTCAGCTGGCCGTGGTCAATCGCGGCGCCAACGACCCGGCCCGCCTCGATGTGATTAAGCGCTCGGAGGACGCGGTCGCCAAGCAGCAGGCCGAGCTTGACCGGTTGCTGGTGCTGTCGAAAAAGCAGGGCTGCGAGGGCGGTGGATTTTTTGCGCTGTTTACCGGGCGCTCGCCGGCGTGTCAACCGCTGAACGTGCAGGTCCAGCAGATGCGCGACAATCTCGACCGCGCGATGAGCGATCTAGAGCGGCTCAAGAGCGGCAATACCGATCAGGAAAGCCAGCGGCGCGCGCTGATTGGGCAACTGGCGGGAAATAATTGCGGCCCGCAATACCGCGCCGCCGCAGCGGCACAGCCGAGCGGTTTTCTTGACGCGCTGTTCAGCGGGCACTTGATCAATCCCGGCGGCGAAGGCGCTCCGTCCGGCACCTATCACACAGTGTGCGTGCGCACCTGCGATGGATATTATTTCCCGGTTTCGTATTCGACGGTGCCGAGCCACTTCCCCGAAGACGCCCGCGCTTGTCAGCGCGAATGTCCGGCCACCGAAGCATTGCTATACACTTACCGAAATCCCGGGGAGGACATCGGTCAGGCGATGTCAATCAGCGGGGCGCCCTATACCGAGCTGCCGAACGCATTCCGCTATCGCAAAGAATACACCCCCACCTGCTCGTGCCGCCGACCAGGGCAGACCTGGGCGGACGCGCTCAAGGGCGGCGACGATTCAACCACGCTAGAAAGCGGCGATATCGTCGTGACCGATCAGAACGCCAAGGCGCTATCGCAACCGCCAGCGCCGAAAGGCACCAAACCGGCCAAACCGGGAGCCAAAGACGCAAGCGCCTCGCCGGCGCCCAGCACCACCTCAATGGATACGAATGCCACCGCCGCCGCCACCGAGACACCCAAAGGTACGGTGCGGACGGTGGGCCCGCCTTTCGTTGCGGGGCATTGACCTAGAGCGCCATCAAAAATCCGCAGCGCCGGCCTTGGCCGGACTTACGGCCGCACTATGGTCCGGCTCGGCTGGCGCAGTCCCCGGATCGCGGAAGCGATTGATGATCGGATAGCGCCGGTCGCGGCCGAAATTCTTCAGCGTCACCTTCACGCCCGGCGCCGCCTGTCGGCGCTTGTACTCGGCAAGGCTAGAGCATGCGCTCAACCTTCATCACCATTTCGCGGTCAAAACCCGCCGCCACCATCGTGGCAAGCGGTTCCTCGCGTTCGACCAGCCGTTCGAGGATCTGATCGAGCAGGTCGTAAGGCGGAAGCGTGTCCTGATCGGTCTGGTTTTCGCGCAGTTCCGCGCTCGGCGCTCGCGTCATGACATTGTCGGGAATCACCGGCCCCGTCGGCCCCAACGCACCTTTAGGCCTCCAGCGGTTGCGCAGCCGCGCCAACCGGAACACCTCGGTCTTGTAAAGATCCTTGATCGGGTTGAAGCCGCCATTCATGTCGCCGTACAAACGTGGCGTAACCGACCGACATTTCGGATTTGTTGCCGGTCGTCACCACCATCAAGCCGAATTTGTTTGAGATCGCCATTAGCATGGTCCCGCGGGCACGCGACTGAAGATTCTCCTCAGTCACATCAGCCGGCGCGCCGGCGAATACGCCGCTCAACGCCGCTTCAAGCCCCCGCACCGCACTTTCGATCGGGACGATGTCATAACGCATGCCGAGCGTGCGAGCGACCGCCGCCGCGTCGTCAAGCGATTGCTGCGAGGTGTAGCGATACGGCAGCATCACGCAGCGCACGCGATCGGGCCCAGCGCGTCGGTCGCCATCGCCGCGCAAAGTGCTGAATCGATGCCGCCCGACAGCCCGAGCACGACGCCCTTGAAGCCGCTTCTTGTTCACATAGTCGCGCAATCCAATCACGCAGGCGGTGTAATCCGCCTGGTCGAGCTCGTCCGGCGCCGCCATTAATCCACGCTCGCAACGCCAGCCGCTGCCCATTCGCGACCAGTGCGTCGTCACCACGATTTCCTGAAATTCCGGCAACTGAAAAGCGATCGAACGATCTGCATTGATCGCAAACGAGGCGCCGTCGAACACCAGCTCGTCCTGACCACCGACCTGATTGAGATAAATGAGCGGCAAGCCGGACTCGACCACGCGGCTGAGCGCGATGTTGAGCCGCTCCTCGGTTTTGCCGCGCCAATAGGGCGAGCCGTTCGGCACCAGCAGGATTTCGCCGCCGGTCTCGGCCAAGCACTCGACCACTTCCGGTCGCCCCAGCCCATATCCTCACAGATCGGAATGCCGACGCGAGCGCCCTTGATCACAATCGGACCGGGCATCGGGCCGGCCGCGAACACCCGCTTTTCGTCGAACACGCCGTAATTCGGCAGATCGACCTTGAAGCGGATTGCCTCGACCCGCCCGCCGGCGAGAAACGCATACGCGTTGTAGAGCTTCCCGTCCTCGACCCATGGCGTGCCGATGAGTACGGCTGGGCCGCCATCGCCCGTGTCGCGCGCCAGCGCTTCAACCGCGGCGCGGCAGGCCGACTGAAACGCCGGATTGAGCACCAGGTCTTCCGGCGGATAGCCGGCGATGAACAGTTCGGAAAAAGCGACGACATCGGCGCGCTCGCGCGCCGCCTGCGCGCGCGCGACGCGGGCGCGCTCGAGATTGCCGGTGACGTCGCCGACAATCGGGTTGAGTTGCGCCACGGCAATGGCCAGACGGTCGGCGGGACGCTCGTTCATGGCGATGATCTAATCCCGGATCGGACGACGGACAACGGAAAACTAGGGACAAACAGTACAATCAAATCGCCTCATCCGTCGCCTGTCCTCCTTTTCTTCCGGACTAAAGCGCCGCCGCGACCGGCGCCGGTTTCGCCTTGCCCTGCCGTTGGCCCTTGAGAAGATCAGCGAGCAGGAAGGCGAGATCGAGCGATTGCTCGGCGTTGAGCCGCGGATCGCACACCGTGTGATAGCGATCGTTGAGATCCTCATCGCTGATCGCGCGCGCGCCACCCGTGCATTCGGTGACATTTTGGCCGGTCATTTCAAGATGCACGCCGCCGGCATAGGTGCCTTCGGCAGCATGGACTTGAAAAAAGGTTCGCACTTCTTTCAGGATTTGATCGAACGGCCGCGTCTTGTAGCCGGTGACGGACGTAATGGTGTTGCCGTGCATCGGATCGCATGACCAGAGCACGTTACGGCCCTCGCGCTTCACCGCGCGGATCAACCGCGGCAAATGCTCGGCGGCCTTATCGGCGCCCATCCGGCAGATCAGCGTCAAGCGGCCCGGCTCGTTGTCCGGGTCGAGGATGTCCATGAGCTTGAGCAACTCATCCGGCTTTTGTGTCGGGCCGGTTTTGATCCGATCGGATTCTTGATGCCACGGCAGAACTCGATATGGGCGTGGTCCGGTTGGCGGGTGCGATCGCCGACCCACAACATGTGGCCCGACGTGCAGTACCAATCTCCTGTCGTGGAATCGACGCGGGTAAAGGCCTGCTCGTAACCGAGCAGCAGCGCCTCGTGGCTGGTGAAGAAATCGGTGGTGCGCATCTCCGGATGCACTTCCGGATCGATGCCGCAGGCGCGCATGAAACTGAGCGCTTCAGTGAGATGCGTCGCCAGCTCCTGATAACGCTTCGACTGCGGCGAGTCCTTGACGAACGACAGCATCCATTGATGCGCATTTGACAGATTGGCGTAGCCGCCGGTGGCGAAAGCACGCAGAAGATTAAGCGTCGCCGCCGATTGCCGATAGGCCTCGAGCTGCCGGCGCGGATCGGGCGTGCGCGCTCTGCAGCGTGAACTCGGTGCCATTGATGATGTCGCCGCGATAGGCCGGCAACTCGACGCCGTCGCGCTTCTCGGTCGGCGACGAGCGCGGCTTGGCGAACTGGCCGGCGATGCGGCCAACCTTCACCACCGGCGACGCCGCGGCGTAAGTCAGCACCACCGCCATCTGCAGAAACAGGCGGAAGAAATCGCGGATGTTGTTGGCGCCATGCTCGGCGAAGCTTTCAGCGCAATCGCCGCCTTGCAGCAGGAAAGCATCTGCCGGCAGCGACCTGGGCCAAGCGCCGCTTCAGGTTTCGCGCCTCGCCGGCAAACACCAGCGGCGGAAAGCTCGCAAGCTGTGCCTCGACCTCGCCGAGCGCCTTTGGCGTCCGGATAGTCCGGCATCTGCACAATCGGCTTTGTCGCGCCAGGAATCCGGGCTCCACTTCGCCGCGTTTGTCCGTGTAGACATGCTGTGATCTCCGGTCCCGCCACGCGCCCGTCCATACAGACCCGGTGACAATCCGAGTTCCGGTCTTATACACGCGCGGCCGGACGGCCCGTGACACGCGATCTACCGGTAAAATAGCCGCTTATTCAGCGGCTTCGCGGGCGTAGCTGGCGCTTTTCTGCCGCATGGTCACCAGCTCCTCAGCCGTGGTCGGGTGGAGCGCCATGGTGGCGTCAAAGTCGGCCTTTTTCGCTCCCATCTTCACTGCGATGGCGGCGACCTGGACCATCTCGGCAGCGCCTTCGCCGACAATGTGGCAGCCGACGACCCGGTCGGTTGAGCCGTCGACCACGAGCTTGATCAAGACCGTGGTGTCGCGGCCCGACAGGGTCGCCTTAAGCGGCTTAAACATCTCCTTGTAGATATCGGTCAGCGCAAACCGCGCGCGCGCCTGCGCCTCGGTAAGGCCGACCGCGCCGACCTCCGGATCGGAGAACACGGCGGTCGGCACGTTCGTATGATCGACCGCGATCTTTTTGCCGCCGAACACGGTATCGGCAAAAGCGTGGCCTTCACGGATCGCAACCGGCGTAAGATTGATGCGATTGGTCACGTCGCCGATCGCGTAAATATTCGCAACGCTCGAGCGCGAATATTTATCGACGGCGACACCGCCGTTCTTGGCGATGGTGACGCCTGCCTCCGTCAGCCCGATCTTATTGACGTTAGGCGCGCGGCCTGTCGCAAACATCACGCAATCGGCGGTCGCCCGATTCCCGCTCGAGAAAAGCACCGAGAAGCGCGCCCCTGCGCGCGCGATGGCGACGACCTTGCAGTCGGTCACCACCTTGATGCCGTGCTTCTCCATGTCCATGCGCACATGCGCGCGCACGTCGTCGTCGAAGCCGCGCAGGATATTTTCGCCGCGATAGATGAGCGTCACCCGCGATCCAAGCCCGGCGAAAATGCCGGCGAATTCGACCGCGATATAGCCGCCGCCCTGGATGACCACATGCTTGGGCAGCTGCGACAGATGAAATGCTTCATTCGACGAAATGACGTGCTCGACGCCGGGAATGGGGTCGCCGTCGGTCGGCGCACCGCCGGTGGCGATCAGGATGTATCGCGCGCGCACGCACTTGCCGTCGGCGAGTTGCGCGGTGTGCGGATCGGCGATCACGGCGCGGGTCTTGACGATGGCGACTCCGGCCTTTTCCAGCGTGGCGATATAAGCCGCTTCGAGGCGGGCAATCTCCTTATCCTTGTTGGCGATCAAGGTTGGCCAGTCGAATGATGACTGCGGCACCGTCCAGCCATAGCCGGCGGCATCCTCGAATTCGGCGCGGAAGCGCGATGCATAGACCAGAAGTTTCTTCGGCACGCAGCCACGAATGACGCAGGTGCCGCCGACGCGATACTCTTCCGCCACCATGACCCGCGCGCCGTGCCGTGCGGCAATACGCGCCGCTCGTACCCCGCCCGAACCGCCACCAATGACGAAAAGATCAACGTCGTAATCGGCCACTGACGATTGCACTCCTTAGATACCTATAATTGGGCTCGTTCAACGAGGCGCACCCCATCGCTGCCGGCAAGAATAGCAGTCTGGGCCAACCCGATGAACAGACCGTGCTCCATCACGCCAGGCACCGCGGCAAGATGAGTTGCCAGCGCTGGCGGATCGACAATGCGCTGTAAATGGGCATCCAAAATCCAATGCCCACCATCGGTGAGGAACACTTCGCCGTCATTTCCTTTGCGCAGCACCACCGGTCCGGAGCAGCCCGCGGCCCGCAAGGCCGCATCGATCGCCCGCCCTGTTGCCTTGGCGCCGAACGGTATGATCTCGATCGGCAAGGGAAAACGGCCCAGTATCGAGACCCACTTCGAGTCATCGGCGATCACGACCATGCGGGCGGACGCGGCAGCGACGATTTTCTCGCGCAGCAAGGCGCCACCGCCGCCCTTGATCAACGTTAGGTCCGGCGCAATCTCGTCGGCTCCGTCCACGGTCAAATCCAGTTCAGGCGTCTCGTCGAGAGTGGTGAGTGCAATGCCGAGCTTTGCGGCCTGCGCAAGAGTTGTCTCTGACGTCGGCACCGCGACCACATCGAGGCCGGCGCGCACGCGCTCCCCCAATAAATCGACGAAGTGCCTGGCGGTCGAGCCGGTCCCCAGTCCGAGTTGCATACCTGGCCGCACAAGCTCAAGCGCGCGAGCGGCGGCGGCGCGTTTTTGTGCTTCGGCGTCCATGGCCGCTGTGTAGGGCAAAATCGCCGCGAAAGCGATGCTTGCGCCGCAAAGAATCCACGGCTACGCCGACCCATGCTCACCATCGTCTTTGACCTCGACGGCACCCTGATCGATACCGCGCCAGATTTGATCGACACGCTCAACTTCACCTTGAAGAAGAGCGGGCTGCCGGAGGTCCCTTACGAGGCCGCTCGGCCGATGATCGGAGGAGGCGCGCGGATGATGATCGAGCGGGCGCTGTTGCCGGAGGAACGTGTCGCAGCGCCGGCGGACATCGATGCCCTCTATGCGTCCTTTGTCGCCCACTATGCCGAACATATCGCCGACCGCTCACGTCCGTTTCCGGGGGTCGAGCCGGCGCTCGATGATCTGGCCGCGGCGGGATACCTGCTGGCGGTTTGCACCAACAAGCTTGAATGGCTGTCGAAAAAACTCCTCGATACGCTTCAGCTGAGCGGGCGGTTCGCCGCCATTTGCGGCCAGGACACGTTCGGCGTCCAGAAGCCCGATCCGCAGATTTTCCGCGCCACCGTCACGCGGGCCGGGGGTGACCCCGCCCGCGCCATTATGGTCGGCGATTCCATTACCGACGTCCGCACCGCCCACGCCGCCAAAGTGCCGATTATCGCAGTGGATTTCGGTTATACCGACGTGCCGGTCGCCGCTTTGGGGCCGGATCGGGTGATCAGCTCCTACGCCGAGCTGCCGGCAACGATCGCCGCTCTCCAGCCGTGAAAATTTGCTATGGACGATCAGGGCTTTATCGGCCACAAAAACTGATTATATTGGTTGGCAGATAATAACGTGCCCCATATGGCTTATGTGGAGCCGGGGTCGTTTGGAAACGCATGCCGATGGGCGCGCAAGTGGACCAGGCCAAAGCCTTTGGCTTTGACGCTACGCCGGGACAGCCGGCGCTGATCGACCCGTTCGGCCGGACGATTAGCTACCTGCGCGTCTCGGTCACCGACCGCTGTGATTTCCGCTGCGTCTATTGCATGAGCGAGCACATGGCCTTCCTCCCGAAGGCCGATTTGCTGACGCTCGAAGAGCTCGACCGGCTGTGCTCGGCTTTCGTTGAGCGCGGCGTGCGCAAATTGCGCCTGACCGGCGGCGAGCCGCTGGTCCGCCGCGGCATCATGACTTTGTTCTCGACGCTGTCACGCCATCTCACGGCCGGACGGTTGGATGACCTCACGCTGACCACCAACGGATCGCAGCTCGCCGAACACGCCGCGGAACTTGCGGCTCACGGCGTTCGCCGCGTCAACGTATCGCTCGACACCCTCGACCCGGAGAAATTCCGCGCTATCACCCGCTGGGGGGCGCTGCCGCAGGTTCTCGCCGGCATCGACGCGGCGCAGGCCGCCGGTCTCAAAGTCAAGATTAATGCCGTGGCGCTTAGAGGCGTGAATGAAGGCGGGTTTCCGCATCTGATCGAATGGGCGCACGGGCGCGGCATGGATCTGACCCTGATCGAAGTGATGCCGCTTGGCGAAATCGGCAGGCTCGATCAGTATCTGCCGCTGTCGATGGTACGCGCCCGATTGAGCGAGCGCTTTTCGCTTGAGGATCTGGATTATCGCACGGGCGGACCGGCGCGCTATGTAAAAGTTGCGGAAACCGGCGGTCGCCTCGGTTTCATCACCCCACTCACTCACAATTTCTGCGAATCGTGCAATCGCGTACGCGTTACCTGCACCGGCACGCTGTACATGTGCCTCGGGCAGGAGGATGCCGCCGATCTCCGTAAGCCGCTGCGCGCCTCCGAGGGCAACGATTTGCTATTCGCCGCGATTGACGAGGCGATTGCGCGCAAGCCTAAGGGCCACGATTTCATTATCGACCGCCGCCACCGGCGGCCGGCACTCGCGCGTCATATGAGCGTGACCGGCGGCTGACGCCGGAATTGTCTACTTCCGCTATTTAGCGCCAGCTATCGCGGACCCAGCGCCTAGCGCCGGGATTGTGGTGCGGGCCGCTCGCTCCCGTCCAACCAACTATATAATGGTTCAGAGAAGAGGCGGGCCGGACTGTGACCTTGAACGCGCTTTATCTGGACACTTCGTTCTGGACGCAGCTGTGGCAGACGGAGAGCAACAGCCTCAGCCATCCGACGTTTTGGATTGCATCCGTCCGGATCGTTTTTATCAACATGCTCCTGTCGGGCGATAACGCCCTGGTCATTGCCATGGCCTGCCGCGGACTGCCCCGGCGCCAGCGGATTTGGGGCATCGCGATCGGCGCGGGCGCCGCTGTATTTCTGCTCATCGCTTTGACGGCCATTGTCGTTTGGCTCATTGTGCTGCCCTATTTGAAATTTGCGGGCGGACTGGCGCTGCTCTTTATCGCGGTCAGGTTGCTCCTGCCCGAACAACCGGACGAAAATGCAGTCGCCGCCACTGCACATCTGTGGCGGGCGGTGCGCATTGTCGTTGTCGCCGACCTCGTCATGAGCTTCGATAACGTCCTTGCCGTTGCCACGGCGGCGCACGGTGATCTCGCTTTGCTCGCCGTCGGCCTGATCGTTTCCATACCGATGATCATTGCCGGCGCCGCCGTCATCATGGCCCTGCTCGACCGCCTGCCTACTCTGGTCTGGATCGGCGCGGCATTCCTGGGTTCGATTGGCGGCGAGGCGATCGCGACAGACCCGGCTGTGTCGCACTATTTGGCCCGCGTCCTCGGCGATGACGCCGTACGCCAAGCCGTTTGGGCGGCAAGCGCGTTGGGAGCAGTGTTCGTCATTGCCGCCGGCAGAGCTTGGCGGCGTGCACAGCTTCCGAGTCCGCGTGCACCCTCGCCGCCCGCATGATTTACCCGGTAAGTTTTTGTTCCGCGTCGTTCGCCGCTTACAAGCTATAGCGAACCCAATACCGTTACTGCCGCGCGCAACTCCGCAAAGCGGAAAGCGCGGCGTTCGAGGGCAAGTTCGTCGCGTCCCCACTGCTCCATATTCCAGTCTTCGTCGACGTGCGCCGCTTGCCAGGCTTCTTCGGCGGTGAGCCGGCCGCGCGCGAGCGCAAGCGCAATGAGCGCCGAGCCGGTCAACGTCGTCAGCGTATGTACGGCTCCGAGCCGCCACGGATCGGTCGGGATCGCGGCACGCGCGGCGGCGAGTGCCGCCTCGGGCTGTGCAACGTGGACGACGCCCTCGCCTACGGCAAGTCGCGCACCCAGCGTTTGGCTTGCCCAATCCAGGAGCGGGTCCCAATGATGCACCTGCCGCGCGGCTAGGCCGGGCGGCGAGCCGGCCCGATAGCAAACAAGATCCGAGGCGAGATATTTTTCCACCTCCGCGGCAACCGCCGTGGGCCGGTCGTGGACGCCATCGATGATCGAATTGGCCAGCCGCGTCAGCGGCATGCTCGCGGGATCGATGCGCTCACGCTGCGCATCCCATTCCGCCGCGATCGCTTGCGCGAGCGTCAATGCGGGCGCCGCGAGCACGCAGCCGGCAGGCGTGCGCACCGGCTTGTCGTCGAGCCGCACGGCAAAACCATCACCCGAAATCACCGCAGCGGCTTTGTCGTAGAAGCGCTTGCGCAGCGTCGGCCGAACGGCGCGGCGCGCAGCCTCCATGGCGTGCTCGGGTGAGACGTTCTCGAACAGATCGCGCATAAGACCTTAGACCATAGACGAGAAAATTCAGGCCCGGCAGCGCGTCGCCGCCGCTGCAGTGCCGCATGAGCGACTGACATAAAATCGCCAATATATTCAATGGTTTGAATTAACCAATGGCACCCCAAGCGAAGCGGCGGTTGCAATGCGTGACGTGCATTTCCCAATCGCGTTTTTGTTAAGGACGGACAGCGGCAAAACCTTGTTATAACAAGCACAAGCGGTGGAAATCCGCGACTTCGTCAATTAGTATCCGCGCCGGATTCGGCAGCGGGCCGGAAAACCGCGGGGGATGCCGGTCCGCGCAGCAGCGTTAAATCCGCCGGCCATGAGCGGATGCTGGGTGCAAGAGGAATGGAATGAAACCGACTGACATTTCGGCCCCCGACTATTTCCACAAGGTGGTGGATTGTCAGTGGGCCTGCCCGGCGCACACGCCGGTTCCAGAATACATCCGTCTGATTGCCGCCGGCCGCTACGGCGACGCCTACATGATCAATTGGCATTCGAACGTATTTCCGGGCGTGCTCGGACGCACCTGCGATCGCCCATGCGAGCCGGCTTGCCGGCGCGGCCGCGTCGAGAAGGAGCCGGTTGCCATCTGCCGGCTTAAGCGCGTCGCCGCCGACTTCAAGGACGATATCCGCGACCGCCTGCCGAAACCGGCGGCGCAGAAGAATGGCAAGCGCATCGCGCTCGTCGGCGGCGGTCCCGCCTCACTCACGGTGGCGCGCGATCTCGCGCCGATAGGCTACGAGTGCGTCGTGTTCGACCAGGACCCGCTGTCCGGCGGCATGATGCGCACGCAGATCCCGAAATTCCGCCTGCCGGAAAGCGTGCTTGACGAGGAATGCCGCTACGTCCTCGATCTCGGCGTCGAATTCGTCGGCGGCAAGCGCATCGACAGCATGAAGGCGTTGCTCGCCGAAAACTTCGACGCGATCTTCGTCGGCTGCGGCGCACCGCGCGGCCGCGACCTCGAAATCCCCGGCCGCAATGAAGCCAAGACTAACATCCATATCGGCATCGACTGGCTTTCCAGCGTCTCCTTCGGCCATATCGACAAGATCGGCAAGCGCGTCATCGTTCTCGGCGGCGGCAACACCGCCATGGACTGCTGCCGCTCCTCGCGCCGGCTCGGTGGCGAAGATGTGAAAGTCGTGGTGCGCTCCGGCTTCGAGGAGATGAAGGCGTCCCCCTGGGAGAAGGAGGACGCCATGCACGAGGATATCCCGATCTTCAATTATCTGGTGCCCAAGGAATTCACCCACGACAACGGCAAACTCACCGGCGTGACCTTCGTCAAGGTCAAGGCGGTGCGCGACGCCAACGGCCGCCGCGATCTCGTACCCACCGGCGAGCCCGATCAGCACTTCCCCTGCGACGACGTGCTGGTCGCGGTCGGCCAGGAGAACGCCTTTCCCTGGATCGAGCGCGACTGCGGCATCGAATTCGACAAATGGAACATGCCCAAGGTCGATCCCAAGACCATGGCGCTCGACCAACCCCAAAGTGTTCTTTGGCGGCGACGCCGCCTTCGGCCCGAAGAACATCATCTGGGCGGTGGCGCATGGCCACGACGCGGCGATGTCCATCGACCGGTTGTGCCGCGACGAAGAGATCGACGGTGCGCCCGTCACCGCAGATGGCGATCTCCAGCCAGAAGATGGGCATCCACGAGTGGAGCTACGACAACGAGATCGCGCTCGATAAGCGCTATCGCGTGCCGCATCGCGAGAAGGTGGTGGCGTTGCGCGACATCAAGGCCGAAGTCGAGCTCGGCTACGACGTCGATCTCGCGCTGAAAGAGGCCGAACGCTGCCTCAATTGCGACGTGCAAACCGTGTTCACCGGGCAGCTCTGCATCGAATGCGACGCCTGCGTCGACATCTGCCCGATGGATTGCATCACCTTCACGGAAAACGGCGAAGAGGCCGACCTGCGCTCGCGCCTGGAGGCGCCGGCCAAAAACCTCACCCAGGACCTCTATATCGGCAACAGCCTCAAGACCGGCCGCATCATGGTCAAGGACGAGGATGTGTGCCTGCATTGCGGACTGTGCGCCGAGCGCTGTCCCACCGGCGCGTGGGACATGCAGAAATACCTCATCGACATGACTCACGCAGAACAAGCATGCCACTCCAAAGCGTAAACGACTTCGTCGTCCGGTTTGCCAACGTCAACGGCTCCGGCTCCGCCAGCGCCAACGAATTGTTCGCGCGCGCGGTGTTGCGCATGGGCATTCCGGTCGCGCCGCGCAATATTTTCCCCTCCAACATTCAGGGCCTGCCGACCTGGTACGAGGTGCGCATTTCCGACGCCGGCCATCTCGGCGCCCGCGGCGGCACCGATCTCATGGTGGCGATGAACCCGCAGACCTGGGACAAGGACGTCGCCGGGATCGAGCCGGGCGGATACCTGCTCTACGATTCCACCAAGCCGATGCCGAAGTCGAAATTCCGCGACGACATCACCGTCATCGGCGTGCCGCTCACCGCCATCTGCAATCGCGAATACACCGATCCGCGCCAGCGCCAGCTGTTCAAGAACATCATCTATGTCGGCGCACTTTCCGCGCTGCTCGACATGGACGTCGCCGAAATCGAAAAGCTGATCGGCGAGCAATACAAGGGCAAAGAGAAGCTGTTCGACGCCAACAAGCACGCGCTGCATCTCGGCCGCGACTGGGTGACGATGAACCTCGACCATCCGATCGGCCTGCGGCTCAAGCGCGCCAACGCGGTCGGCGACCGCATCTTCATCGAAGGCAATTCGGCAGCGGCGCTCGGCGCCGTTTACGGCGGCGCGACGGTCTGCGCCTGGTATCCGATCACGCCGTCCTCTTCGCTCGCCGAAGCATTTACGCGCCATTGTCAGCGCATGCGCAGTCGATCCGGCGACCAAGAAGAACAAGTTCGCCATCATCCAGGCCGAGGACGAGCTTGCCTCCATCGGCATCGTGATCGGCGCCGCCTGGAACGGCGCGCGCGCCTTTACCGCGACCTCGGGTCCCGGCATCTCGCTGATGCAGGAGTTCCTCGGGCTTGCCTATTTCGCCGAAATTCCCGCCGTCATCTTCGACGTGCAGCGCGCCGGACCCTCGACCGGCATGCCGACGCGCACGCAGCAGACCGACATCATCTCCTGCGCCTACGCCTCGCACGGCGACACCAAGCACGTGCTGCTGTTCCCCGAGGATCCGGCGGAAGCCTTCGAATTCAGCAGCGCCGCCGTTCGATCTCGCCGACCGGTTGCAGACGCCGATCTTCGTGATGCTCGATCTCGACATCGGCATGAACCATCGGCTGTGCCGGCCGCTCATCTGGGACGACAGCCGCAAGTTCGACCGCGGCAAGATGATGACCGCGACCGCGCTCGAAGCCGGCGCCGATTTCGGCCGCTATCTCGACGTCGATGGCGACGGCATCCCCTACCGCACGCTATCCGGGCACGCAT
Source organism: uncultured Alphaproteobacteria bacterium (assembly GCA_963845775.1). Lineage (GTDB taxonomy): Bacteria > Pseudomonadota > Alphaproteobacteria > Rhizobiales > Xanthobacteraceae > BOG-931. Next base: position 314,261 of record CAWJTE010000007.1, on the reverse strand, counting down.
CCGACCAAGGGCTCGTTCTTCACCCGCGGCACCTCGCGCGACCGCTATGCGCGCTACACCGAAGAAGGCCCGGCCTATGCCGACAACATGCAGCGGCTGCTGCGCAAGTTCGAGACCGCGAAGGACCTGGTGCCGCGCCCGCTGCAAGCCAATGCCGACAAGCCGACCAAATACGGCGTCATCTATTTCGGCTCGACGTCGCCGCCGATGGACGAGGCGATCGAGCTTCTCGAAGCCGACGGCCACGCGCTCGACCGGCTGCGCGTGCGCGCGTTCCCGTTCCATTCCAGCGTGACGAGCTTCATCGGCGAGCACGATTTCGTGTTCGTGGTCGAGCAGAACCGCGACGCGCAACTGCGCTCGCTCATCGTCAACGAATGCAGCATCGATCCGGTGCGGCTGGTGCCGATCCTGCATTACGACGGCACGCCGATCACCGCGCGCTTCATCGCACGCGCCATCGCCGACCGTCTCGATGCGCTGAAAGTCACGCCGCTGCGCAAGGGCAAGGTTCGTGTCATGACCTACGTCGTCAAGCCGAAATTCCATCATCCCGAGCTGCCGAAGAACGAGCTCGGCTTCACCCACCGCGATTACGAGGGCGCAGTCTCGACGCTGTGCGCCGGCTGCGGCCACGACTTCGATCTCCGCCTCGATCATCGAGGCCTGCTTCGAGCTGTCGATCGCCCCGCACCGGGTGGCCAAGCTCTCCGGCATCGGCTGCTCGTCGAAGACGCCGACCTATTTCCTCGGCAACTCGCACGGCTTCAATTCCGTGCATGGGCGCATGCCGTCGGTGCTTGACCGGCGCCAATCTCGCCAACCGCGATCTGATCTATCTCGGCGTTTCCGGCGACGGCGATTCCGCCTCGATCGGCTTCGGCCAGTTCGCGCACGCCATCCGCCGCGGCGTCGACATGGTCTATATCGTTGAAAACAATGGCGTTTACGGCCTGACCAAAGGCCAGTTTTCCGCCACCGCCGATCCGCGGCTCGAAGTCAAAACGCGGCGTGGTCAACACCGACAATGCCATCGACCTCGTCGGCATTGCGCTGCAGGTCGGCGCGACCTTCGTCGCCCGCTCGTTCTCCGGCGACAAGACGCAACTTACGCCGCTTATCAAGGCCGCCATCGAGCATCGCGGCGCCGCCTTCATCGACGTGATCTCGCCCTGCGTCGCCTTCAACAATCACGCCGGCTCGACCAAGAGCTTCGACTACGTGCGCGAGCATAACGATGCGGTCAACAAGCTCGATTTCATCACCGGCCGCGCGACCGATCACCGTCGATTATGCGCCTGGCACCGTCGAGCTGGTGCAGCAGCACGACGGCTCGACTCTCGCGTTGCGCAAGCTCGACGCCGAATACGACGTACACGACCGGCTCGCCGCCATGAGCTTCCTCCACCATCACGCCGCCAAGGGGCAAATCGTCACCGGGCTCCTCTACGTCGCGGCCGACACCGAGATCTGCACGGCCATCTCAACACCGTCGAAGCGCCGCTCAACGCGCTCGGCGAGAAGGAGCTTTGCCCCGGCTCGGCGGCGCTCGACAAATTCAACGCCAGTCTGCGCTGACGATAGCGTCGTCATCCTTGCGTGTCACGGCTGCGTGCATCCAGCGCAGATCGGTGGATGCGCTGGCAAACGCGGGCCTGCTTCATCCGCGGACTTCGAATGCCACGGCACCTCATGGTCGACGGTGAATTCCCTGTCACTCTTCCGGCGCCTCGACGATCGGATCGTAGCGCTTGGTGTCGAAGCCGAGCAGGTTCCAGGATTGCAGCATGTGCGGCGGCAGCGGAGCGGTGACATCGATGATGCCGCCGCGCGGATGCGGCACGACGATGCGGCGCGCGAGCAGATGCAGCTTGTTCTGCATGCCGCCGGGCAGCTGCCAGTTCTCGAGCGAAAAATATTTCGGATCGCCGACGATCGGATGGCCGATATGCGCCATGTGCGCGCGCAATTGATGAGTGCGGCCGGTCACCGGCTTAAGCGATAGCCACGCCAACAGCGGCCCGGCGGTCTCCACCACCGCGTAATAGGTCACCGCGTGGCTTGCGCCTTTTTCGCCGTGGCGCGCGATGCGCATGAACGATTCTCCTCCTCCTTGGCGAGGAAAGTCGAAATGCGGCCCTGCTGCACCTTCGGCACGCCAGCGACCAGCGCCCAATAGATTTTGCGCGCCGAGCGCGAGCGGAAGGTCTTGGCGAGCGCCGCGGCGGCGAAGCGCGTTTTGGCGACCAAAAGACACCCAGCGGTATCCTTGTCGAGGCGGTGCACCAGCCTCGGCCGCTGGCCGTGCGCATCGCGCAGAACCTCCAGAATGCCGTCGAGGTGGCGCGTGGTGCCGGAGCCGCCTTGCACCGCAAGTCCCATCGGCTTGTTGAGCACCAGCACGTCGGCATCCTCGTGCAGCGTAATGGAACGGAGAAAATCGCGGGTCTTGGCGTCGGCTTCATTGCCGGAGGCCCGCGGCGGCGGCGCATCGAGCCGCAGCGGCGGGATGCGCACGGTTTGTCCCGCTTCCAGGCGGTTCTTAGGCTGGGTGCGCTTGCCGTTGACGCGCACCTCGCCTTTGCGGATGACGCGCTGGATATGGGAGAAGCTTAAGCCCGGGAACCGTCGCTCAAGGAAGCGATCGACGCGCATGCTCGCTTCGTCGGCAGTGACGGCGACATTTTGGACGGTCGTGGGCATCGGCGCCGGCGCGCCACTTTCTTTTCTGTTATCCTCAGGCGGCCGCGAAGCGGCCCTTGAAGGATGCGGCCGAGGAGCCGCAGGCCGTCGCCCTTCGAGGCTCGCTTGCGCTCGCGCCTCAGGGTGACGGAGTTTATGCCGATGCCTTGGCCCGGCGGTCTGACGCCCGCCGCCCGGCTGGCGCGGCCCGCGCGAGCCTCTCACGATCGGGTCCGCTCTTTGCGCAGCTTGGCCCAGTATTCAAGCCGCTTGCGAATTTCGCGCTCGAAACCACGCTCGAGCGGATCGTAAAAGGTGTGGCGGCCGAGTTGCTCTGGGAAATAGTCCTGGCCGGAGAATGCCTCCTCGGTATCGTGGTCGTATTCGTAGCCGGCGCCGTAGCCTTCACTCTGCATCAGCTTGGTCGGCGCATTGAGGATGTGCTTGGGCGGCAACAGCGAGCCCGCTTCCTTGGCCGTACGCATCGCAGCGCCAAAGGCCGCATAGGCGGCGTTCGATTTCGGCGCGGTCGCGACGTAAAGTACCGCCTCGGCGATGGCGAGCTCACCTTCCGGAGAGCCGAGAAAATCGTAGGCATCCTTGGCAGCATTGGCGATGACCAGCGCCTGCGGATCGGCAAGCCCGATATCCTCGACCGCCATGCGCACCACCCGGCGCGCCAGATAAAGCGGGTCCTCGCCGGCGTCGAGCATGCGGCAAAGATAATAAAGCGCGGCATCGGCGTCAGAGCCGCGCACCGACTTGTGCAGCGCGCTGATCAGGTTGTAGTGGCCGTCCTGCTTCTTGTCGTAGATCGGCGCGCGCCGCTGCACGACGGCTTGCAGCGCCGCGGCGTTGAAGGTCTCGCCCGCCCGCGCCGCGCGCCAGACCTCCTCGGCGAGCGTCAACGCGGAGCGGCCATCGCCATCGGCCATGCGCAGAAGCGATGCACGGGCCTCGGCATCGAGCGGCAGTAGCTTACCTTCGATCGCCTCCGCCCGCTCGAGCAGTTTCTCCAGCGCCGCCGAATCGAGCGGTTTGAACACCAGCACGCGCGAACGCGAGAGCAGCGGCGCGATCAGTTCAAACGACGGATTTTCAGTGGTCGCGCCCGCCAGCACGACGGTACCGTCCTCCACCACCGGCAGGAACGAGTCCTGCTGCGCGCGGTTGAAGCGGTGAATCTCGTCGACGAAAAGCAGCGTACCCTGCCCGGTCTCGCGCCGCTCCCGCGCACCGTCGAAGACTTTTTTCAAATCGGCGACACCGGAAAAGATTGCCGAGATTTGCTCGAAATGCAGATCGGTGGCTTGCGCCAAGAGCCGCGCCACGGTGGTCTTGCCGGTGCCGGGCGGCCCCCAGAAGATCAGCGAGCCGAGCGAGCGGGTCTCCAGCATACGGGTCAGCGCGCCGTCTGGCCCAAGCAGGTGATCCTGCCCGACCACGTCGGCGAGCTTCTCGGGACGGAGCTTATCGGCGAGCGGCCGCGGCGCGTCGCGGTGAAGACCGGCGGCGGCGAACAGGGTCGGTGGAGTCTTCTTCGGGCGCGAGCTCATTCATCCACTGAACATGACCGAAATCTGCTGGCTGCCGCGCTTTATGGTGATGCGCCACAGCCGGCTCCCGGCTTGCGTAATGCGGTCGAGGTCGGCCGGTCGCTCGATCTTCCGGTTGTTGACCGAAATCACGATATCGGCCTTCTGAAAACCGAGCGATTGCGCCGGCGAGCCGCCGGCCACGCCGACAATGACGACGCCTTGCACCTGCGGATCAATACCCAGCTCGTCGGCGAGCGCCGGCGACAGGTTGGCGACGGTGGCGCCGCGGAACGGCGAATGCGAACCGATCTCGATCTCGTCACGCGGCGTGTCGGGTGCGGTTTGGAGCGCGACCGCGACCGTTGTTTCCCGTCCTTGGCGTACCAGGCCGATCTGCGTGGAGCCGCCGAGCCGCTTGGTGCCGAAACGGTAGTCGAATGCGTTGGGATCATCGATCGGGGTTCCGTCGACGCTAACAATAAGGTCGCCAGTCCTGATGCCGGCGCGCGCGGCGGGGCCGTCGTTCGCCACGCTCGCCACCAGCGCGCCGGTCGGCCGCTTGAGACCGAGGCTTTCGGCGATTTCCGGGGTCACTTGTTGCAGTTTGGCGCCGAGCCAGGGCCGCTTCACCGCCGCGCTGCCGCCCCTGGCAGAGGCGACCACGACGCGCGCCATGTTCGCCGGGATGGCGAAGCCGATGCCCTGCGAGCCGCCGGAGCGCGAATAGATGGCGGTATTGATGCCGATCAGCCGGCCTTTGAGATCGACCAGGGCGCCACCGGAATTGCCCGGGTTGATGGCGGCGTCGGTCTGGATGAAGAACTGATAGTCGGAAATGCCGACTTGGGTGCGCGCCAGCGCCGAGACGATGCCGTGCGTCACCGTCTGTCCGACGCCGAACGGATCGCCGATCGCCAGCACCACGTCGCCGACCTGCAACTCGTCGGAATTGCCGAAATCGAGCGACGGAAAACGCTCGTTACCGCCGTTGATCCGCAGCACGGCGAGATCGCTGCGTTCGTCCTTGAGCACGATCTGGGCATCGAACTCGCGCTTGTCGGCAAGCGCGGCCTTCACTTCGCTGGCGCCCTCGATGACATGGTAGTTGGTGACGATGAGGCCGGCGGGATCGATGATGACGCCGGAGCCGAGCGAGCGCTGCACCTGTTCGCGCGGCACCGCGCCGAAGAACTGACGGAAAATCGGATCGTTCAAGAATGGGCTGCGGTTTTCAACGACGCGCGCGGCATAGACGTTGACCACCGCCGGCGCCACGCGCTTCACCACTGGCGCGAATGAAAGCTCGACGTCGGCGGCCGACGACGGCCCGCGGCGATCCTGCGCGCTTGCGCCGGCCCTCAGCGCCGACGACGAGATGATGGCGACGATGATGATCGAGAAAACGCGTAGCTGCGGCATGCGAATACCCCGAATGAACGGCGCCATATAAGGGCGCAACCGGGGCTTTAGAAGGGCCTGCATTCCGCTTACGCGGCGGCGGGCGCCGTCTGTTCGGCGTGCACCTGCACCGGCCCGGAATCCTTGCCCTTGGCCTCAACGTCACGGTCGACAAATTCGATTACGGCGACCGGCGCCGAAATCGCCGTAGCGGAATCCCGCTTTCATGACGCGGATATAGCCGCCCTTGCGGCTTTTGTAGCGTGGACCGATGACCTCGAAGAGCTTTTGGACCATGGCGAGATCGCGGATCTGTGCAATCGCCTGCCGGCGGGCATGCAGGTCGCCGCGCTTGCCGAGCGTGACCAGCTTTTCCACCACGGGGCGCAGGTCCTTCGCTTTGGGCAGCGTGGTGGTAATCTGCTCGTGCTTGATCAACGCGCAGGCCAAATTCGCCAGCATCGCCTTGCGGTGATCGGAGCGACGGCCGAATTTGCGATGGGTCTTGGCGTGACGCACGAACGGACTCCCTGCCCTAGTCTTTGGCCGACGCTCAGTAATGATCCTCGAAGCGCTTGGCCAGCTCTTCGATGTTTTCGGGCGGCCAGCCGGGCACTTCCATGCCCAGATGCAGGCCCATTTGCACCAACACTTCCTTGATCTCGTTAAGCGACTTTCTGCCGAAATTCGGCGTACGCAGCATCTCGGCTTCTGTCTTCTGCACGAGATCGCCGATGTAGACGATATTGTCGTTCTTCAAGCAGTTGGCTGAACGCACTGAGAGCTCGAGCTCGTCGACTTTCTTGAGGAAGGCCGGGTTGAAGGCGAGATCCGGGATCGGTGTCTCCGTGGTCTCCCGCTTGGGTTCCTCGAAATTCACGAACACGTTGAGCTGGTCCTGCAGGATGCGCGCCGCGTAAGCGAGTGAGTCCTCCGGGCTCACCGCGCCATTGGTCTCGATCGACAAGGTAAGCTTGTCGTAATCGAGGATCTGGCCTTCACGGGTATTCTCGACCTTGTAGGAAACCTTGCGCACCGGCGAGTAAAGACTGTCGACCGGAATAAGCCCGATCGGCGCATCCTCGGGACGGTTGCGCTCGGCGGGAACGTAACCCTTGCCGGTGTTGACGGTGAACTCCATGCGGATTTCGGCGCCCTCGTCGAGGGTGCACAGCACGAGCTCCGGATTGAGCACGACGATGTCACCGACGGTCTGAATGTCGCTGGCGGTGACCGTACCGGGGCCCTGCTTTTTTACCACCATGCGCTTGGGCCCTTCGCCCTGCATCTTGATGGCGATGTCCTTAATGTTGAGCACAATGTCGGTCACGTCCTCGCGCACACCCGCGATCGATGAGAATTCGTGCAGCACGCCGTCGATATGCACTGACTGCACGGCAGCGCCTTGCAGCGAAGACAGCAAGATGCGCCGCAACGCGTTGCCTAGCGTCACGCCGAAGCCGCGCTCGAGCGGCTCGGCAACCACCGTCGCCACGCGCCGCGCATCGGTCCCAGCGGAGACCTGCAACTTGCCCGGCCTGATCAATTCCTGCCAATTCTTCTGGATCGTCACGTTATCACCCATCGCGTTGCGCGGCGCGAGCGCGTCGTGCGGCCCACTCCGCTCCGTGGGGCCAAAGTCGTTGCCATGATCGAGCGGCGGAGAATGTTCAATTTCCATCGGTCCGAATGTCCTGTCCTATACGCGCCGGCGCTTTCGCGGACGGCAGCCATTGTGTGGAATTGGCGTCACGTCGCGGATTGACGTGATCGTGAAGCCGGCGGCCTGCAGCGAGCGCAGCGCCGACTCGCGACCGGAACCGGGGCCCGCCACCTCGACTTCGAGCGTGCGCATGCCGTGCTCCTGTGCCTTCTTGGCGGCATCCTCGGCGGCCACTTGCGCCGCGTAAGGGGTCGATTTACGCGAGCCCTTGAAACCCATCGTGCCGGCCGACGACCAGGCGATAGTGTTGCCCTGCACGTCGGTAATCGTGATCATCGTGTTGTTGAACGTGGCACTGACGTGTGCGACGCCCGACGCGATGTTTTTTCGTTCGCGGCGCCGGACGCGCGTGGCTTCCTTACCCATTCCGAGCCCTTTCAAAGCGAGACCGGCGGTCCCGGTCCCTCACATCGATCCTGGTTGGCGCGCTATTTCTTCTTGCCGGCGATAGGCTTGGCCGGACCCTTGCGGGTGCGAGCATTGGTATGTGTCCGCTGCCCGCGAACCGGGAGGCTGCGGCGGTGCCGCAATCCGCGATAACAGCCGAGGTCCATGAGCCGCTTGATGTTCATGGCCACTTCGCGCCGGAGATCGCCCTCGACGATGTAGTCGCGGTCGATGACTTCGCGCAGTTGCAGAACTTCCTGGTCGGTCAGCTGGGACACCCGGCGCGCCTCGGGGATCGAAACCTTCTGCATGATCTCCTTGGCCTTGGCCTCGCCAATGCCGTGGATATACTGCAACGCCACCACGACGCGCTTGTTGGTTGGGATATTGACGCCAGCAATGCGGGCCACGTTCAGTTGCTCCTTATGCGGGCCAGCGTGGGTTTTTCCGGCGCCGCCCTGCCGCTACCTGTCGATTTGAATGTCACCTGAGGCCACAAACGTAAAAAGCCAACGCCTGCCTGCCGCCGCGGCTGGGCATCGCTGCTGAATTTCCGACCGGATATTTCGACTTATTAATGGACTCCTTGCGCTTTCGTCAACCCAGCTAGCGGTTTCGTGTACAACTTCACCTACGGTCGGCGGTTTTCTTCGCCGCGCCGTCATTTGAGCCCCGGATTTGGCTTTCGACCGGGTCGTCGGGCAGCGCTTTTGGCGGCCCGACGTTTACGCCCGGTCCGCGCAGGTTTTCGGCTCGCCTTCCGGGGTCTTGGATTTTTTTCCTATCTTACCCGCCTTGGCCTTGGCGGGCGGTCTTGGCCTGATCGGGCGCCGGCCGGGCCGCCGCAGCGCTCTCGGACAACGTCCGATCGATCTGACGGGCCACCTCGGGAATCGGCGCCATGCCATCGACGGTGTGGAGCATGCCGTGCCGGCGGTAATAAGCGATCAGCGGTTCGGTCTGGGTCGCGGTAGGCGGCAAGCCTACGGTGCAGCACCTCCGGATTGTCGTCGGGACGCAGCGCCTCGCGCCGCGCCGTCATCTCGGCGATGCGGCTTTCGATCCGCCGAATAAGCGCCGCCTCATCGACCTTGAGCTCGATCACGGCGTCGAGCGCCAGCCCATGCTTGGCCAGCATGCGGTCGAGCGCCTCGGCCTGTGGCACGGTGCGCGGAAAGCCGTCGAGGATGAAGCCCTTGCGGGCGTCCGGCTCGTCGATGCGCTGCTCGACGATGGCGACCACGATATCGTCGGGCACCAGCGCGCCCTGCGCCATGATGTCCTGCGACCTGCAGGCCGACGGGCGTTCCGGCCTTGACGGCCGCACGCAACATGTCGCCGGTCGAGAGTTGGACAAGTCCGTATTTGGCGACCAGATGCTGGGCCTGCGTTCCCTTGCCCGCCCCCGGCGGGCCCAGCAGAATCAATCTCATCTACGTCGCCCCCGCAGCTTCGAGCGCTTGATCAGCCCTTCATATTGGTGCGCCAGCAGATAACCCTGCATCTGCGCCACTGTGTCCATCGTGACGCTGACGACGATCAGGAGCGAAGTGCCACCGAAATAGAATGGCACCGCCGCGTATGAAATCAGCATTTCCGGAAACAGGCAGACCATCGCCAGATAGGCGGCGCCGATCACGGTGATCCGCGACAACACGTAATCGATGTACTCGGCGGTGCGCTCGCCAGGCCGGATGCCGGGCATAAAGCCGCCGTGTTTCTTCAGATTGTCGGCGGTCTCGGTCGGGTTGAACACGATCGCCGTATAGAAGAAGGCGAAGAAAACGATCAGGCCCCATAGAGCAAAAGAAACAGCGGCCGCCCGTGGGAGAGCTGCGTCGTGATCGATGCGTCAGCCAGCCCGGCCCTTGGCCGGCGGTGAAGTTGGCGACCGTCGTCGGCAGCAGCAGCAACGAGGAGGCGAAGATCGGCGGAATGACGCCCGACGTATTGAGCTTGAGCGGCAGATGCGAGGACTGCCCTCGAACATTTGGTTGCCGACCTGGCGTTTGGGATACTGGATCAGGAGACGGCGCTGCGCACGCTCCATGAAGACGATGAAGGTGACGACGGCGACCGCCATCACCAGCACGATCAGAATGAGCCCGGTCGAGAGCGCGCCTTGACGGCCGAGTTCGAGCGTGCCGGCAACCGCCGACGGCAGTTGCGCCACGATGCCCGACATGATGATCAGCGAGATACCGTTGCCGATGCCGCGCTGGGTGATCTGCTCGCCGAGCCACATCAGGAACATGGTGCCGCCGGTGAGCGTGATCACCGTCGAGATGACGAAGAACAGGCCCGGATCGGTGACCACGACTTGCTGGCGCCCTCAAGGCCGACCGCAATGCCGTAGGCCTGGAACGCGGCCAGCACCACCGTCAGGTAGCGGGTATATTGGTTGATGATCTTGCGGCCTGCCTCACCCTCCTTCTTGAGATTTTCAAGCGTCGGCGAAACCGTCGTCATCAGCTGGATGATGATCGAGGCCGAGATGTAGGGCATGATGTTCAAGGCGAAGATCGCCATGCGGTGAATGCCGCCGCCGGCGAACATATTGAACATGCCGAGAATGCCGCCGGCCTGCTGATTGAAAATCTGATCCCAGGCAGTCGGATCGATGCCCGGCAGCGGAATGTAGGTGCCGAGCCGATAGACGAGCAGCGCGCCGAGCGTGAACCAGATGCGCTTCTTCAGCTCTTCGGCCTTGGCCAATGCGCCGAAATTGAGATTGGCTGCCAGTTGTTCCGCTGCAGAAACCATCTGCCGCCGCTCCGTGTGTGCCTGATCCCGCTAGAGATCCGGCCCGACATAGTTATCAGGCCGCTTGTTCGCCCGTCTCTCGCTTGGGAGCAAGAATTTCGACACTGCCGCCTGCCTTCTCCACCGCCGCAACCGCCGATTTCGACGCGCCGTACACGGAAAACGCCACTTTGGCCTTGATCTCGCCGCCGCCAAGCAGCCGCACGCCATCCTTGGCGCGGCGCAAAACCCCGGCCTTGACCAAAGCCGCCGCATCGATCTTGCCGGCCGCGTCCAGCTCGCCCGCATCGATCGCCTGCTGGATGCGGCCCAGATTTACCTCGTTGAGCTTGCGCGGCGAACTTGATGTTCTTGAAGCCGCGCTTGGGCAAGCGCCGGTGCAGCGGCATCTGGCCGCCTTCGAAGCCCTTGATGCGCACGCCGGAACGCGCGGTCTGGCCCTTGCCGCCGCGGCCGCCGGTCTTGCCTTTGCCGGAGCCGATGCCGCGGCCGATGCGCTTGCGCTTCTTTCGCGGCCGCCGGCATTCGTCGTCGGCTCATACTTCGTTGCGAGCTCTCATTGCAGCGCTTCCAGCTTCTCCACCACTTGCGCACGACTCACGAGATGCGCGACCTTGGCGATCATGCCGCGGGTCTGCGGCGTATCCGGCAAGCTCGGCGACGCGGCCGATCCGGTTGAGCCTCAGGCCGACCAGCGTCTCGCGCTGGTTGTGATGCCGGCGCATCGGGCTGCCGATCTGCTGCACTTTCACGGTCTTGCCGGTTTGCGCTCATCGCCAAGCTCCAAGACTTAATCGACCGCGGCCTGCTCGGCCTCGCCGTCGCGGCGGCGCGCTTGCAGGGCCGAAACCTTCACGTTGCGGCGCGCAGCAACCGTGCGCGGCGAATCCTGGCGCTTGAGCGCATCGAAGGTCGCGCGCACCATGTTGTAGGGATTCGACGTGCCGAGCGATTTCGCCACCACGTCCTGCATGCCCAGCGTCTCGAACACCGCGCGCATCGGACCGCCGGCGATGATGCCGGTGCCGGGCGGGGCGGCGCGCAGGAATACCTTGCCGGCGCCGTGGCGGCCGGACACGTCGTGATGCAGCGTTCGGCCCTCGCGCAGCGGCACGCGAGTCAGCGCCGCGCTTGGCCGCGTCGGTCGCCTTGCGGATCGCCTCCGGCACCTCGCGCGCCTTGCCATGGCCAAAGCCGACCCGGCCCTTCTGATCGCCCACGACGACCAGCGCCGCGAAGCCGAACCGACGTCCGCCCTTCACCACCTTGGCGACCCGGTTGATGTGCACGAGCTTGTCGACGAATTCGCTGTCGCGTTCTTCGTCCCGCCGCTCGCGGGGTTCACGTGCCATGTCCATGTGCCATTGTCGCTGTCGTTCATCCGTCCTTGTGCCTAGAATTTCAGTCCGCCTTCGCGCGCGGCCTCGGCCAAGGCCTTGACCCGGCCGTGATAAAGATAGCCGCCGCGATCGAAAATCACGTCCTTGACGCCCTTTTCCTGCGCGCGCTGGGCGATGAGCTTGCCCACCGCCTTGGCGGCGACGACGCTCGCCCCGGTCTTGCAGCCCTCGCGCACCGCCTCTTCGAGCGAAGAGGCCGCAGCGAGCGTCGCACCCCGATCGTCGTCGATCACCTGCGCGTAAATGTGCTTGGATGAGCGGAAGACGGAGAGCCGCTTGCGCTCCGCCGCGGCAAGCCGCAGCGCACCGCGCACGCGACCTTTCCGCCGTTCTATCCTGTCGCTGAGCTTGCTCATCGGCGGCCTCCGTTACTTCTTCTTGCCTTCCTTGCGGAAGACACGTTCGGTCGCATACTTGATGCCCTTGCCCTTGTAGGGCTCGGGCGGCCGGTATTCGCGAATTTCCGCCGCCACCTGGCCGACCTTCTGACGGTCCATACCGGTGATGACGATCTCGACCGGCCGAGGGGTGGCAATCGTGATCCCTTCCGGAATCGGATAGTTGATCTCGTGGCTGTAGCCCAGCGCGAGTTGCAGGTTCTTGCCCTGCACCGCAGCGCGGTAACCGACGCCGTTGATCTCCAGCCGCTGCTCGAAGCCTTTGGTGACGCCAGCGATCAGGTTGGCGATCAGCGTTCGTGCCGTGCCCCATTGCGCGCGGGCGCGTTTGGTTTCGGTGCGCGGATCGACCTTGATCTGCGCGCCGTCGAGCTTGACCGCGACCTCGTCCGGCAGCACGACCGACAAAACACCCTTTGGGCCTTTGATCTTGACGGTCTGGCCTTCGACGTTGGCGGTAATGCCGGACGGCACTGCGACCGCTTTTTTACCGATACGCGACATCAGAACACCGTGCAGAGGATTTCGCCGCCGACATTGGCGTCACGGGCAGCGTGGTCGGCCATGACACCCTTCGGCGTCGAGACGATGGCGACTCCAAGTCCATTGTTAATGCGCGGCAAATTCCTCACCGAGGTGTAGACCCGGCGGCCTGGCTTTGAGATTCGTTCGATCTCGCGGATCACCGGCTCGCCTTCGAAATACTTCAGCTCGATCTCGATCTCCGAGCGGCCGTCGTGCTCGACCACGGCGTAGCCGCGGATATAGCCCTCGGTCTTGAGCACCTCGAGTACGCTTTCGCGCAATCTCGAGTTCGGGCTGGAGACTTTGCTCTTGTTGCGCATCTGCGCGTTGCGGATGCGGGCAAGCAGATCGCCGAGCGGATCGTTCATCGGCATTGTGCGATCCTCCTCACCAACTCGACTTCAACAGGCCGGGGATCAGCCCTTTCGAGCCGAGGTCCCGCAACGCGATGCGCGACAGCTTGTGCTTGCGGTAGAACCCGCGCGGCCGCCCGGTCATTTCGCAGCGGTTGCGGATGCGCGTGGCGGACGAATTGCGCGGCAATTCGGCAAGCTTGAGCGTCGCCGCGAACCGATCCTCGACCGGCTTGGTCTTATCGCGCGCAATCGCCTTCAGCCGCGCCCGTCGGCCGGAATATTTCTTGGCCATCCGGCGTCGCCGGTTGTTTTTCTCGATCGAACTTTTTTTAGCCATCTATTGCTCCTCGCGGTTCCGCGTCTGAGGCGCTTTCGCCTCACTGCCGGAACGGAACGGAAAATTGAACGCCGTCAACAATGCGCGCGCCTCGTTGTCGCTGCGCGCGGTGGTGCAGACCGTGATGTCCATGCCCCAGACGTCGGCAGTCTTGTCGTAATCGATCTCCGGGAACACGATGTGTTCCTTGATGCCGATGGTGTAGTTGCCGCGACCGTCGAAGCTCTTTGGATTGAGCCCGCGGAAATCGCGGACGCGCGGCAGCGCGATGTTGATTAGCCGATCGAGGAACTCATACATCTTGGCCTTGCGCAAAGTAACCTTGCAGCCGATCGCCTGGCCGGCGCGAAGTTTGTAGGTCGCGATCGACTTGCGCGCCTTGGTGACGACGGCCTTCTGCCCGGCGATCAGCGCAAGATCGGCGGCGGCGGCGTCGACCTTCTTGCGATCGGCAACGCCTTCACCGATGCCCATATTGATCACGATCTTGTCGAGCGCTGGAATCTGAAGGCGGTTTTTGTAGCCGAGTTGCTCGGTAAGCTTGCCGCGGATCGCCTCATCGAACTGCACCTTAAGACGCGCCGGCACCTTCGGCTCGGGCTCGCGCGGCGCAGCCGGCTTCGCCGCTTTGCCCTCGGCGGCAGCTTTGTCAGCTCTCGCCTGCTTGGCCGCCTTCTTTTCGTCCTTGCCGGCTTTGGCGAGCTGTTCAGCGCTTGGCTGCCGCCCGGACGCTTCCGGCTTTTTGGCTTTCTGTTCTTCGTTGTCAGCCATCGATCTCAGCTCCCGAACGAAGCGCCACGCGAACTTTCTTGCGCGCGTCACCCTTGCCGACGAATTTGAAGCCGACGCGGGTCGGCTTGCCACCCTTGGGATCGGTCAGCGCGATATTCGACAAGTGGATTGGCGCTTCCTTGGAGATAATGCCGCCCTCCTGCGTCGCACTCTGTTTTTGGTGACGCTTGACCATGTTGACGCCGCGCACCAGCGCCTGGCCGTGCTCGCGGCGCATCTCGATCACTTCGCCGGTGCGTCCCTTGTCGCGGCCGGTAATCACGATAACGGTATCGCCCTTTTTGATCTTGGCCGCCATTAGAGTACCTCCGGCGCCAGCGAAATGATCTTCATGTGGTTTTTCGCGCGCAATTCGCGCGGCACCGGGCCGAAGATGCGGGTGCCAACCGGCTCGTTTTGCGGCGTCATCAGCACCGCGGCATTGCGGTCGAAACGAATGATCGAGCCGTCGGCACGCTTGATGTCCTTGGCGATGCGCACGATCACGGCTTTCATCACGTCGCCCTTCTTCACCCGGCCGCGCGGAATGGCTTCCTTGACCGAGACGACAATGACGTCGCCGATGGTGGCGTACTTGCGCTTGGAGCCGCCCAGCACCTTGATGCACATGACGCGGCGCGCGCCGGAATTGTCCGCCACGTCGAGATTGGTTTGCATCTGAATCATGGGCTACCCCACTTACTTCCATTTCGATGGCGCTTACGACGCCGACACTTTGGCTTTTTCGCCGCGCACCACCGCCCAGCGTTTGAGCTTGGATATCGGCCGGTGTTCCTCAATCCAAACGGTGTCGCCGACCTTGAATTCGTTCTTCTCGTCGTGCGCGTAATATTTCTTCGAGCGCCGGATCGTTTTCTTGAAGATAGGATGCGCAAAGCGGCGCTCGACGCGCACCACCAGCGTCTTGTTCTGTTTGTCGCTCACCACGACGCCTTGCAGGCTGCGCTTGGGCATCTCTATTCCTCTTAACTCTTCGACTTGGATGCGGCTTTGGACTTCGATTTAGTCTTAGCCGCGGCCTTCGGCGCGCGCTTGGGCGCCTTTTTCGCTTCGGGCTTCGGCTCGCCCGTCGGCGCGCTCGCGGGCGCGCTACGCGAGACGGCCTTCAGGCCGCCCTTCAGCTGCGCGATGGTCTTAAGCCGCGCGATATCGCGCCGCACCTCGCGCACGCGCGAGGTGTTCTCCAATTGGCCAGTGGCGCGCTGGAAGCGCAGGTTGAACTGCTCCTTCTTCAGCTTGAGCACCTCGTCGTTAATCTGATCGAGGGTCATCACCCTGATATCGTCGGTCTTGAGCACGCGCCTACTCGCTGATGCGTTCGATGAAACGGGTTTTGACCGGCAGCTTGGCGGCAGCGAGCGCCAGGGATTCCTTGGCGACCTCGACGCTCACGCCGTCGACCTCGAAGATGATGCGGCCGGGCTTGACCCGGCAGACCCACAATTCTGGCGTGCCTTTGCCCGAGCCCATGCGCACTTCCAGCGGCTTTTTCGACACCGGCACGTCGGGATAGACCCGGATCCAGACCCGGCCCGAGCGCTTCATGTGCCGGGTGAGTGCGCGGCGCGCGGCCTCGATCTGCCGCGCCGTGATCCGCTCCGGCTCTAGCGCCTTCAAACCGTACTGGCCGAAGGCGAGATTGATCGCGCTCGACGCCGCGCCGTGGATACGGCCTTTGTGCGCCTTGCGGAATTTCGTTCGCATCGGTTGCAGCATTGTGGATGCCTTTTCTCAGATTCTTCTTTTGCTCAAGCCGCATCGCGACGGGGCCGGCCGGCCTCGCCTTCGGCCATTTTCTTGTCCTGCGCCATCGGATCGTGCTCCATGATCTCGCCCTTGAAGATCCAGACCTTGACGCCGCAGGTGCCGTAGGTGGTGAACGCGGTCGCGACGCCGTAATCGACGTCGGCGCGCAGAGTGTGCAGCGGCACGCGCCCTTCGCGGTACCATTCCATGCGCGCGATCTCGGCGCCGCCGAGCCGTCCCGAGCAGTTGATACGGATGCCGCCGGCGCCGAGCCGCATGGCCGACTGCACGGCGCGTTTCATCGCGCGGCGGAACGCAACACGACGCTCGAGTTGCTGCGCGATCAACTCGGCGACCAATTGCGCGTCAAGCTCGGGCTTGCGGATCTCGACGATGTTGATCACCACGTCGCTGTCGGTCAGCTCGGCAACCCTGCGGCGAAGCTTCTCGATATCGGCACCCTTTTTGCCGATGACGACGCCGGGGCGCGCCGAATGGATCGTCACGCGACATTTCTTGTGCGGCCGCTCGATCACGATCTTCGACACCGCGGCTTGCTTGAGTTCCTTCATCAGCGCTGCGCGGATTTTCATATCCTCGTGCAGAAGCGAGCCGTAGCTTGTCTTGCCGGCATACCAGCGCGAATCCCAAGTGCGGTTAATCCCGAGACGAAGCCCGATCGGATTGACTTTCTGACCCATCGCCTGCTCCTGACCCGTTCCTTAATTCGCCGCCGCTGCTGCCTCGACCTCACGCACTACAATGGTGAGGTTCGAGAACGGCTTAAAGATCGCCCCGGCCCGTCCACGGGCGCGCGGCGTGAACCGCTTGAGCACCATCGCCTTGCCGACATGCGCCTCGACTACGACCAAATCGTCGACGTCGAGGTCGTGGTTGTTTTCGGCGTTGGCGATCGCCAATTCCAGGCACTTGCGTACGTCGCGCGCGATTCGCTTGCGCGAAAATTCCAGATCGGCAAGCGCGGTCGCTACCTTCTTGCCGCGGATGAGCTGCGCCAGAAGGTTGAGCTTCTGCGGACTCACCCGCAGCATGCGGGCGACGGCCTTCGCCTCGTTGTCGGACAGCACGCGCTCGCGCTTTTTCTTGCTCATCGAAACTCTCTCTAGCCTTGGCCGTCCGGCGCCGGTGCGGCACTTGGCGCCGCCGGAGCAGCACCCGGCGCGCCTGGCGCGGCCAGCGCGCCAGCTTCGCGCTTGGCTTTGCGGTCCGACGAATGTCCGTAGAACGAACGCGTCGGCGCGAACTCGCCGAATTTGTGCCCGACCATTTCCTCGGTGACGATCACCGGGACGTGCTTCTGGCCGTTGTAGACGCCGAACGTTAAACCCACGAATTGTGGCAGGATGGTCGAGCGACGCGACCAGATGCGGATCATCTCATGGCGCCCGGACGAACGCGCGGCGTCTGCCTTTTTCAGCAGATAACCGTCGACAAACGGACCCTTCCAGACCGAACGCGTCATGCTTGCTCCTGACGATCCTATTTGCTCTTTTTCCGCGCGTGGCGGCTGATCATGATGAACTTGGTGGTGCTCTTGTTCTTACGGGTCTTGGCGCCCTTGGTCGGCTTGCCCCATGGCGTAACTGGATGCCGTCCGCCGCGGGTGCGACCGCCGAGCGGGTGATCGACCGGATTCATGGTCTCGCCGCGCACGTGGCCGCGCCATCCCATCCAGCGATTGCGCCCGGCCTTGCCGATCGAGACATTCATATTGTCGGGGTTTGAAACCGCGCCGATGGTCGCGATGCAGCGGCCGTGAACGAGCCGCTGTTCGCCGGAATTAAGCCGAAGCACAACGTAAGCACCGTCGCGGCCGACGATCTGCGCATAACTGCCGGCCGACCGTGCGATCTGGCCGCCCTTGCCGATCTTCAGCTCGATATTGTGCACGATCGTGCCGACCGGAATATTGGCAAGCGGCATCGCGTTGCCTGGCTTGACGTCGACATACTCGCCAGAGACGACGGTGTCGCCGACCGCAAGCCGCTGCGGCGCGAGGATGTAAGCGAGCTCGCCGTCCTCGTATTTGACCAGCGCGATGAAGCCGGTGCGGTTCGGATCGTATTCGAGCCGTTCGACCTTGGCCGGCACATCGAACTTCCGGCGCTTGAAGTCGATCTGGCGATAGGCCTTCTTGTGGCCGCCGCCGCGATAACGGCTGGTGATCGAACCCGAATTATTGCGGCCGCCGGTCGACTTCTTGCCCTCGGTGAGGGCTTTGACCGGGTCGCCGGCATGCAAGACCGAACGGTCGACCAAAACCAGCTGACGCTGGCCGGGCGTGACGGGATTGTATGTCTTAAGTGCCATCGCCCGCTCCTTACAGCCCCGTGGTCACGTCGATCCGTTGACCCTCTTCGAGGGTCACGATCGCGCGCTTTGAATCGGACTGCTGCCCCAGGCGACCCTTGAACGCTTTCCACTTGCCGCGCCGGCGCAGCGTATTCACGCTCTTGACCTTGACGTCGAACAGCTTCTCGACCGCTTCCTTGATCTGCGGCTTCGTTGCGGTAAGCGCGACCTTGAAGATGACCTTGCTCTGCTCCGACGCATTGGTCGCCTTCTCGGTGATTACCGGGGCGATGATGACGTCGTAATGGCGGGGATCGCTGGTAGTCATTTGAAGCGTGCCTCCAGCGCATCGACCGCAGCGCGGGTCAGCACCAGCTTCTGCCGCCGCAGGATGTCGTAGACATTGATGCCGACGACCGGCAGCACGTCGATATTCGGGATGTTGCGGGCGGCCGTACGCAGATTACCGGCCGGTTCGGTGCCGTCGATGATTAATGCGTTTGACAAGCCGAGCTTGGCGAAATTCTCGCGCAGCGCTTTGGTCTTTGCCTCTTTCAGGTCGAACGCCTCAACGATCACGATGCCGTCGTCCTTGGCCTTGGCGGACAGCGCATGCTTGAGCGCGAGCGCACGCACCTTCTTCGGCAGACCGATCTCGTGGCTGCGCGGATGCGGACCGAACGAGCGGCCGCCGCCACGAAACAGATTGACCCGCGCGGAACCGTGCCGGGCCGAGCCGGTGCCCTTCTGCCGGTACATCTTCTTGCCGGTGCGATGGATGTCGGCGCGGTTCTTGACCGCATGTGTGCCAGCCTGCCGCTTGGCCAACTGCCAAACCACGCAGCGATAAATCAGATCGGTGCGCGGTTCGAGGCCGAAAATCGCGTCGGACACCGTGACCGAACCGGACTTCTTGCCGTCCAGCGAAGTGACTTTGAGCTCCATCTCAGGCGCTCCTCTTTTCAGCGGGAGCGGCTTCGGCCGCCTTCTCCTTCTCCCCGGCGGCGGTTTCGGCAAGCTTGAACTTGCCGGGCTTCGGCACCCCGGCCGGCAGTTGCTTCTTCACCGCGTCACGCACGGTGATCCAGCCGCCTTTCACGCCCGGCACCGCACCCTCGACCAGGATCAGTCCACGCGCGACATCGGTCTGCACCACTTTGAGATTAAGCGTGGTCACCCGATCGACGCCGAGATGGCCGGGCATCTTCTTATTCTTGAAGGTCCTGCCCGGATCCTGGCGGCCGCCGGTCGAGCCGATCGAGCGGTGCGAAATCGAGACGCCGTGGCTCGCGCGCAACCCGCCGAAATTCCAGCGCTTCATGCCGCCGGCCCAGCCCTTGCCGGTCGAGGTACCGGTGACATCGACATACTGGCCGACCATGAAGTGGTCGGCGGTGATCTCTGCACCGACCGGAATGAGCGCGTCATCGTCGACGCGGAATTCGGTCAGCTTGCGTTTGGGCTCGACCTTGGCGACGGCGAAATTGCCACGCTCGGCCTTGCTCGTGCGCTGCACTTTGCGGACGCCGGCGCCGAGCTGGAGCGCCACGTAACCGTTCTTCTCCTTTGTGCGATGGCCGACAACCTGGCAATTGGTAAGCCGCAGCACCGTCACCGGCACATGCTCGCCGGCTTCGGTGAACAGCCGCGTCATGCCAATTTTCTGTGCGAGCACCCCGGAACGCATTTTCAATCCCTTACAGCTTGATCTCGACGTCGACGCCGGCGGCGAGATCGAGCTTCATCAGCGCGTCTACTGTCTGCGGCGTCGGATCGACGATATCGAGCAGTCGCTTATGCGTGCGCATCTCGAACTGCTCACGGCTTTTCTTGTCGATATGCGGAGAGCGGTTGACCGTGAACTTCTCGATCCGTGTCGGCAGCGGAATCGGCCCACGCACCTGGGCACCGGTGCGCTTGGCGGTGTTGACGATCTCGCGCGTCGACGCATCGAGGATGCGGTGATCGAACGCCTTGAGCCGGATGCGGATATTCTGGCCGTTCATTGCCTATTGCTCCAACACAAGGGCCGCGGCGAGGCCGCGGCCCTTGCAAAGTCGTTACTCCACGATGCTGGCCACCACACCGGCGCCGACGGTGCGGCCGCCTTCGCGGATGGCGAAGCGCAGCTTCTCCTCCATGGCGATCGGCACGATCAGCGTGACTTCCATGGCGATATTGTCGCCGGGCATCACCATCTCGGTACCGGCCGGCAAAGTCACGACGCCGGTCACGTCAGTGGTGCGGAAATAGAATTGCGGCCGGTAATTGGTGAAGAACGGCGTGTGACGTCCGCCCTCCTCTTTGGTGAGGATGTAGGCTTCAGCCTTGAACTTGGTGTGCGGTTTCACCGAACCCGGCTTGCAAAGGACTTGCCCGCGTTCCACTTCCTCGCGTTTGGTGCCGCGCAGCAGGCAGCCGACGTTGTCGCCCGCCTCGCCCTGATCAAGCAGCTTGCGGAACATCTCGACGCCGGTGACGACGGTCTTCTGCGTCGGCTTGATGCCGACGATCTCGACTTCCTCGCCGACCTTGATAACGCCGCGTTCGATGCGACCGGTGCAGACCGTGCCGCGCCCCGAGATCGAGAACACGTCCTCGACCGGCATCAGGAACGGCTGGTCCTTCGGACGTTCCGGCTGCGGGATGTTTTCATCGACCGCCTTCATCAGCGCCATGATCGCTTCTTTGCCAAGCTTCTCGTCTTTGCCTTCGAGCGCCATCAGCGCCGAGCCCTTGACCACCGGGATCTTGTCGCCGGGGAACTGGTATTTCGAAAGAAGCTCACGGACCTCGAGCTCGACGAGTTCAAGGAGCTCGGGATCGTCCACCATGTCGACCTTGTTGAGGAAGACGACGAGCGCGGGCACGCCGACCTGGCGGGCGAGCAGGATGTGCTCGCGGGTCTGCGGCATCGGGCCATCGGCGGCGCTCACCACAAGGATCGCGCCGTCCATCTGCGCCGCGCCGGTGATCATGTTCTTCACGTAGTCCGCGTGGCCGGGGCAATCGACGTGCGCGTAATGGCGCTTGTCGGTCTCGTATTCCACGTGCGCGGTCGCAATGGTGATGCCGCGCGCTTTTTCTTCCGGCGCCTTGTCGATCTGGTCGTAAGCGGTGAACTTGGCCTGGCCCTTCTCCGCCAAGACCTTGGTGATCGCCGCCGTCAACGTCGTCTTGCCGTGATCGACGTGGCCGATCGTGCCGATGTTGCAATGCGGCTTGGTACGATTGAATTTTTCCTTGGCCATGGGACTCTCCGTTCCGGCTCTTTAGTACCTTCGTTAAAACGTTATCAGGCGAACTTCGCTTGCACTTCGTCGGCGATGCCCTTGGGCACCTCGGCGTAGTGGTCGAACTGCATCGTAAACGTGGCGCGCCCCTGAACTCATGGAGCGCAAGTTGTTGACGTAGGAAAACATGTTGGCGAGCGGCACCATCGCGGTGATGACGTTCGCGTTGCCGCGCATGTCCTGGCCCTGAATCTGGCCGCGCCGCGAATTCAGATCGCCGATGACCGACCCGGTATAATCCTCCGGCGTCACCACCTCGACCTTCATCACCGGCTCGAGGAGCACCGGGCCGCCCTTTTGCAACGCTTCGCGCAACGCCGTGCGCGCGCAGATTTCGAACGCCATCGCCGACAAATCGACGTCGTGCGAGGCGCCGTCGATGAGACTGACCTTGAGATCGACGATCGGGAAGCCGGCGAGTACGCCGGCGCCCATTACGCCTTCAAGACCCTTCTCGACGGCCGGGATGAATTCCTTCGGCACAGAACCACCGACGACTTCATCCTCAAACTGGAAACCCGTGCCGGGCGGAGCCGGCTCGGCCGTGATTTTGACCCGCGCATACTGCCCGTGACCGCCGGTCTGCTTCTTGTGGGTGTAGTCCACCGTCGCCGGACGCGTAATTTTCTCACGATAGGCGACCTGCGGCGCGCCGATGTTGGCGTCGACCTTATACGTGCGCTTGAGGATATCGACCTTGATGTCGAGGTGAAGTTCGCCCATCCCCTTGATGATGGTCTGACCCGAATTCCTGATCGGTGGTGACGCGGAACGACGGATCTTCGGCTACGAGCTTCGCCAGCGCCACACCGAGCTTTTCCTGGTCGGCTTTCGACTTCGGCTCGATCGCGATCTCGATAACCGGATCGGGGAATTCCATCTTTTCCAGAATCACCGGCTTCTGCGGATCGCAGAGCGTATCGCCGGTGCGCACGTCCTTGAGGCCGGCCAGCGCCACGATGTCGCCGGCAAACGCCTCTTTGATGTCCTCGCGGTTGTTGGCATGCATCAGCAGCATGCGGCCGACGCGTTCCTTGCGCTCTTTGGTCGAGTTCATCACGCCCGTACTGGTTTCGAGCTTGCCGGAATAGATGCGGCAGAAGGTGATGGTGCCAACGAACGGATCGTCCATGATCTTGAAAGCAAGAAGCGCCATCGGCTCGGTATCCGACGCCTTGCGCTCGACTTCGTTGCCCTTGAGATCGATGCCTTTCACCGGCGGGACGTCGGCCGGCGACGGCAGATAGTCGACCACGGCGTCGAGCAGCGGCTGCACGCCCTTGTTCTTGAATGCCGACCCGCACAACACTGGGAAGAACGTGCTGGCAATGGTGGCTTTGCGGATCAGCCGCTTGAGCGTTGCGACGTCCGGCTCCTTGCCTTCGAGATACGCCGTCATCGCGTCGTCATCGAGCTCGACCGCGGCTTCGATCAGTTTTTCGCGGTATTCCTTGGCCTGGTCCATCAGCTCGGCCGGAATCTCGATATCGTGATATTTCGCGCCGAGCGTCTCATCGTCCCAAACCACGCCGACCATGCGCACGAGATCGATGATGCCTTTGAACCCACTCTCGGCGCCGATCGGCAATTGAATGGCGACCGGCTTGGCGCCGAGGCGATCGACGATATCCTTGAGGCACTGGAAATAATCCGCGCCGATCTTGTCCATCTTGTTGGCGAACACGATGCGCGAAACGTTGTAGCGATCGCCCTGCCGCCATACTGTCTCGGTCTGCGGCTCCACACCTTGATTCGAATCCAGCACGCACACAGCGCCGTCGAGCACGCGCAGGCTACGCTCCACCTCGATGGTGAAGTCGACGTGACCGGGGGTATCGATGATGTTGAGGCGCTTGCCGTTCCAGAACGCGGTGGTCGCAGCCGACGTGATGGTGATGCCGCGCTCCTGCTCCTGCTCCATGAAGTCCATGGTCGCGGCGCCGTCGTGCACCTCGCCCATTTTGTGGCTTTTGCCCGTGTAGTAGAGGATGCGCTCGGTCGTCGTGGTCTTGCCGGCATCGATGTGGGCCATGATGCCGAAGTTGCGGTAATCCTCGATGGGATGGATGCGGGGCATGGGGGTCAATCCTTCGCTGTCGCCGGCTTCACCAGCGATAGTGCGAGAACGCTCGGTTGGCCTCGGCCATCCGATGCGTGTCCTCGCGCTTCTTCACGGCGTTCCCCCTGTTATTCGATGCATCCAGCAGCTCCGCCGAGAGCCGCTCGGTCATGGTCTTTTCGTTGCGCTCGCGCGCCGCCGAGATAATCCAGCGGATACCCAGCGCCTGGCGTCGTGACGTGCGCACCTCGACCGGCACCTGATAAGTGGCGCCGCCGACGCGCCGCGAACGGACTTCGATCGACGGCATCACATTGTCGAGCGCTTGCTGAAATACGGTTACCGGACTCTGCCGGGTCTTGCTCTCGATCATGTCCAAAGCGCCGTAGACAATGCCCTCGGCGACCGACTTCTTGCCGGCATGCATCACCGAGTTCATGAATTTCGTGACCACGACGTTCCCGAATTTCGGGTCCGGCAGGATCTCGCGCTTGTCTGCCTTGTGGCGGCGGGACATCTGTCTCTATTCCTCGTCTTCCGTTCCTTTGAACACAAAGAGGCCGATTATTTCGGCCTCTTTGCTCCGTACTTCGACCTTCGCTGCTTGCGGTTTTTCACGCCCTGCGTATCGAGCACGCCGCGCAGAATGTGGTAGCGCACGCCCGGCAGGTCTTTCACACGACCACCGCGGATCATCACCACCGAGTGCTCCTGGAGGTTATGGCCCTCGCCGGGGATGTAGCCGATGACTTCGAAGCCGTTGGTCAACCGCACCTTGGCGACTTTGCGCAAAGCCGAGTTCGGCTTCTTCGGCGTCGTCGTGTAAACGCGCGTGCAAACGCCGCGTTTCTGCGGGCTTTGCTGCAGCGCTGGCACCTTCTTCTTCGCGCGCTGCACCACCCGCGGCTTGCGAATGAGCTGATTGACCGTCGGCATCCGCCTCAACTCTCCGTTCTTTGCGCGAACCATTCGCGCAAACGAAAGCGCGCCATCCGCTTCCGGTGCGGAAGGGCGCCTTAAATTCGCAGAGGACCGCGGCGCGTTCGCCCGCGGTCATGCGCTTCCTCAGTCTGACTTTCCGTTAGTCAGAGGCAGCGTTTGAGCCTGCTTGTGTCGAGGCGTCGTGCCGAATCCCGCGCTTCAAAAATCGAAGCTAAGTAAGCAACGATTCCAATAGCTTAGCTGGGAACCGGACAGGCCGTTCCGACGGGCGAAGCTCACCGCCTGCCGAAAAGTTCGCGGTATGTATCGGTGACACCGCGCGAAGTCAAGCGCATATGGCCATAAAACCGCGATGGCGCAAGCACATCTGCGATTTGGCAGGGTTAAAAAATTAGGCCGGCTCCATCCCTTTGGCACGGATGATTCGAACCGCCTCGGGCGTGGCCAGAAACTGCACGAAAGAGCGTGCCGCAGCCTTTTGCGCAGCGCCGGCGGCAAAGCCGGCCGTATAGGCGACGAAATTTCCGAGCGCTTCCGGCAGCGGGCCGACCAGGTGGGCACCCTTCACCGGCTGATTTTCGATGATCTGCTGCATGCCGATCTCGGCTTCCCCGCTGGCAATCACCTCTCCGACCGGACGGCCGATGGCGAGCACGGTTTTCTTCTTCATTTCGGCGGAAAGCCCGAGCCTTTCCAGCAACGCACCGACATATTGCCCGCTTGGGCCGATGCTGTAGGAGATCGACTTCGCCCGCCGCAGCAGATCGATAAACTTGTCGACCGTGCCGATGTCGGGAGCAGGTTCGCCGCTCCCCACCATAAGGCCCACAAGCGAGCGCATGACGTCGATCGGCGTGCCAGGCGTGATCTTGCCCGATTGCGCCAGCGCGTCGATGGCCGAACGCGGTAATAGCGCGACGTCGAAAGCAGCACCGGCCTCGATCTCGGCCTTCATCTCGCGGGTCAGCGCGTAGCGGATCGTTACTTTGTGGCCGCTGGCGCCTTCGAACAGGGGGATTGCTTCAGACGTGAAGCGGCGCATGGCGCCGCCGCTGAGCACAACGATCTCCTCGCTTGCATCCATGATCTGATTTACGTCTCGCCGGGCGCGCGCAGAAGATAAGCGTCCATGATCCAGGCTTTTTCAGCTCGCGCTCGCGCGCGCTTTGCTTCGATCTCGCCGGCCACGTCCGCCAACCGCCCTGAAACAAGAATTTCGTCTGCGGTCCCGACATAGGCGCCCCAATAGATCTCGACGTCGGTGTTCTCGACTTTTTTGAAGGACTGTTCGCCATCGAGCATGACGACTACGGTTTCCGCGCCGATCAATGGCCTTTCCGCAAGCCTGCGCCCGGTGGTGATGTGGACGGATTCGCCAATGCGGTTGAGCGCGACCCGGTGTCTGGCGGCGAGCGCCTGGATGCTGCTGATGCCGGGAATCACTTCATAATCGAGCGCGACGATACCCCTCGCCCGGATCCGTTCGACAATCCGCAACGTACTGTCATAAAGCGTCGGGTCGCCCCAAATCAGGAAGCCGGCGCATTCCCCCTCGCCGACTTCCCGGCCGAGCAATTGCTCATAGTCCCGCTCGATGCCGGAATGCCAGTCCTGGACGTTCCGCTTATAATCGGCAGGATCTTTCGACCGTGGCGGCGTCCTATATTCGACGAACCGATAGGTTTTGTCCTTGATGTACTGCTCGCAAATATCGAGGCGCAGCCTTTGCAGATCCGACTTCTCCGAGCCCTTGTCCGGAATGACAAACACATCCACTTGATTGAGCGCGTTGATCGCCTGGACGGTCAGGTAATCGGGATTGCCGGGACCAATGCCGATGATCAGAATCTTGCGCATGCTATGCTTCCGTATCGTCGGCATGTGAGCCGAGCTGAGCGGCGTCCAGCATAGCGGGCTCGGATGGAAGCTTGAAACATGGAAACGGCAGTCAGGCGTATGGCCTGCGGACGCTGTGGCGCCGAATTCAGTTGCGGGCGGCACAGCCCGGCGGGCTGCTGGTGCGCTGCCGAATCCTACCGCCTGCCGATGCCGCTGCCAGCGGCGGCTGGCACGTTCGAGGACTGTTTTTGCCCCTCTTGTCTACGGTCGGTGGCGGCGATGCTGACCAGGGCCGGGACATCACCCGCCTGACGCGGATGCCTGCGGCAGACTTCGCCCGATAATTGCTTGCAGCGCTTTAAGCCCGTCGGTGAGCGCCGCCGGACCGGGTTGAAGGATCAGTGACGACTTTATCTCGTGCAGCGCGCCACGCTGCACCGCCGGCAGGCGCTCGAATCCCGGCCGAGCCGCCACTTTTTCCGGCCGGAATTTTTTGCCACACCATGAGCCGATGATGATGTCCGGCGCGCGGCCGATCACATCGTCCGCGACGACGATGCGATCCTTGGCCGACTTGCAGGAAGCGCGGTCGGCGAAAATATCGATACCGCCCGCGACCTCGACCAGTTCCGAAACCCAGCCGATGCCGGAGATCATCGGATCGTCCCATTCCTCGAAATAGACTTTCGGCCGGCGCGACAAGCGGGCGGCGCGTTCGCGCGCGGCGTCGACGGCGCCGGCAAGATCGCTGGCGAGCCGATCGGCCCGCTCGCCGACGCCGATCAGGGCGCCGAGCGTGCGGATCATGTCGAGAATCTGCGCGATGTTGCGCTGATTGAAGGCATGCACATCAATGCCGGCGCGAATGAGCGTCGCGGCGATGTCAGCCTGCAGGTCGGAGAAGGTCAGAACGAGGTCCGGCTCAAGCGCGAGGATTTTCGGGATATCGGCGGAAGTAAACGCCGACACCCGAGGTTTCTCGCGCCGCGCCCGCGGCGGGCGCACCACATAACCGGAAATGCCGACAATGCGGCGTTCCTCGCCGAGGAGATAAAGCGTCTCGACGGTTTCCTCGGTCAGGCAAACAATGCGCTCGGGCGGAAACACAGACCTCTCCGGCCAATCAAGCGCCGGATGTTACATCACGCGGCGCGCTTCGGGCTGTCCTTTAGAAGCCCAAGTCGGTTGAGGCTCTCTCCGCTGGCGACAATGGCCTCCTCGGCTGAACGCGGCGCCCAGCCCAAGACGCGCCGCGCCTTTTCGCTGGTCGCGTTCTTTGCCTTGCCGAGCTCGGTAACGACCTGCCGGATAGAAGGATCTGCCAAGGCGGCGGCACGCACGAGCCAGTTGGGCAATTGCCGCGTCGGCACACGGCGCGCGCCGGCACCGAGGCGGGTCCGGAGCACCTGGGCGATTTCAAAGACTGACATGAAATCGCCGGAAACACCGATAAAGCGCTCGCCCTTGGCGGCCGGATGGGTCATGGCGCGGATATGCAAATCGGCGATATCGCGCACATCGACGACGCCGAATTTGATCCGCGGCAGCCCGGGCATGGCACCGTTCAACAGCCGCTGCGTCAATATGATCGAAGTGGAAAAGTCGGGCCCGAGGACCGGCCCGAACACGGCCACCGGATTGACGACGGAGAGTTCAAGTGTGCCGCCTTCGCGAGCGATGAAATCCCAGGCGGCGCGTTCGGCGATGGTCTTCGATTTCGGATAGGCGCCCACGTTGGGACCTTGAAGATCGGTCCAATCAGTCTCGTCGAACGGCGCGGTGCGCGGCGGATGCCCGTAGCCAATAGCGGCGAACGAAGAAGTCATCACCACCCGCTTGACGCCGCCGTTGCGCGCGGCGCGAAGCACGCGCAACGCGCCCTCGCGGGCGGGTACGATCAAGTCGTCCTCATGTTTGGGAACGCCGAGCGGAAACGGCGAAGCGACGTGCAGCACGAAATCGCAGCCGGCGACAGCCTCCCGCCAGCCGGCGTCGTTTTCCAGATCTGCAGCTGCGAAGCTCACCCGCTCGCCGGCATCGGCGCCGCCGGCCTTGAGCATGGCGTGGACATCGGGTTCGCGTTTCAGATTGCGCACCGTCGTGCGCACCGTATGCCCAGCCGTCAGAAGCTGGATAATGCAGTAGCTGCCGATAAAGCCCGAACCGCCCGTCACGAGAACCGTACTCATCGCCGCCTCCGTGTGTTGTGCAAGCGCGATACAAGCGATGTATGCGCCCGTGCCGAAAACGAAAAGGCCGCCAAATGGCGGCCTTCCCGTAGTCTGTCGTCGAGTTCCTTCTACTCCGCCGCCGGCAGCGCCGCCGGCTCTGCCGCAGCCTTGGCGGCCGCCTCCTTCTCGCGTTCGGCGAGAATGAGCCGATCGCGTTTGACTGCGACCTCACGGATCTTGTTCATCATGGCGCCGGTCCCGGCTGGGATCAGGCGCCCGACGATGACGTTTTCCTTGAGACCGTCGAGCGTGTCGGCCTTGCCGCTGACCGCTGCCTCGGTGAGCACGCGCGTGGTCTCCTGGAACGACGCCGCCGAGATGAACGAGCGCGTCTGCAGCGAAGCCTTGGTGATGCCAAGCAGCACCGGATGCGCGGTCGCCGGCTTCTTACCTTCGGCCGCAAAGCGGACGTTGACCTCGTCGAACTCGACTTTGTCGATCTGCTCGCCCTGGATCAGGTCGGTCTCGCCGGAATTGTCGATCTCGACCTTTTGCAGCATCTGGCGAACGATCACCTCGATGTGCTTGTCGTTGATCGCGACGCCTTGCAGCCGATAGACGTCCTGGATCTCGTTGACGAGGTAGCCGGCGAGCTCCTCGACGCCTTTGATCGCCAGGATATCGTGCGGCGCCGGGTTGCCCTCGACGATATAGTCGCCCTTCTCGATGAGATCGCCATCCTGCAAGTGGATGTGCTTACCCTTGGCGACCAGATACTCCCTGGGCTCCTCACCTTTGTCCGCCGGCTCGATGGTAATCCGCCGCTTGTTCTTGTAATCGCGGCCGAAGCGCA
This sequence comes from uncultured Alphaproteobacteria bacterium, assembly GCA_963845775.1. GTDB lineage: Bacteria > Pseudomonadota > Alphaproteobacteria > Rhizobiales > Xanthobacteraceae > BOG-931. The sequence goes on along the minus strand of CAWJTE010000007.1, from coordinate 284,746 downwards.
CCGTGCCGGAGATTTCGGCGATGACCGCCGATTCCTTCGGCCGCCGCGCTTCGAACAGCTCGGCAACACGCGGCAGACCGCCGGTGATGTCGCGCGTCTTGGCGCTTTCGGTCGGGATACGCGCGATGACATCGCCCGCCTTCATCTTGGCGCCGGGATCGACCGAGATGACGGCGTCAACCGCCAGCACGTAACGGGCGTCGCTGCCGCGGCTCAATTTGAGGATCTTGCTGTCCTTGCCCTTGATTACCAGCGCCGGACGCAAGTCCTGCTGGCCGCGGGCAGAGCCCGAGCGCCAATCGATCACCACGCGCTTGGCGATACCGGTCGATTTGTCGAGCGTCTCGGTCATCGACTGACCCTCGACCAGATCCTCGAAGCCGATCGTGCCCTCCACTTCGGTCATGATCGGCCGCGTATATGGATCCCACTCGGCGATGCGCTGGCCGCGCTTGATGTGCTCGCCGTCCTCGACCTTCAGCCGCGCACCATATTGGATGCGGTGCACGGCCCGTTCGGTTCCATCCGGATCGGTGACGGCAACGATCAGGTTGCGGCTCATTACGATCGGATCGCCTTCCGAATTGCGGACAACATTTTTGTTCTTGACCTTGATGGTGCCCTCGAAGTTCGATTCGATGAACGATTGCTCCGAGATCTGCGCTGCACCGCCGATGTGGAACGTGCGCATAGTCAGCTGCGTGCCCGGCTCGCCGATCGATTGCGCGGCGATGACACCCACCGCCTCGCCCATATTGACCGGTGTGCCGCGGGCGAGATCGCGCCCGTAGCATTTGCCGCAGCAGCCGCTGGTGGTCTCACAGGTGAGCACCGAGCGGATCTTGATCTCCTGCACGCCGGCGTTGACGAGCTTCTCGACATGCGGCTCTTCCAATAGCGTGCCGTTCGGCGCCAACACTTCGTTGCCGGCCGGATCGCGCACGTCCTCGGCCGTCGTGCGACCGAGGATGCGGCTCGCCAACGAGGCCACGACCGTGCCGGCATCGATGATGGCGCGCACTTTGATGCCGCGCGAGGTTCCGCAATCATAGTCGGTGATGATGCAGTCCTGCGCGACGTCGACCAGGCGCCGGGTTAGATAGCCGGAATTGGCCGTCTTGAGTGCGGTATCGGCAAGGCCTTTGCGGGCGCCGTGCGTCGAGTTGAAGTACTCGAGGACCGAGAGGCCCTCCTTAAAGTTGGAGATGATCGGACTCTCGATGATCTCGCCGGACGGCTTGGCCATCAGGCCGCGCATGCCAGCAAGCTGACGCATCTGCGCGGGCGAGCCGCGCGCGCCGGAGTGCGCCATCATGTAGATCGAGTTAACCTGGGCTTCCTGGCCCTTTTCCGCGGGCTTGGAGGTCGAAATCTCCCGCATCATCGCTTCGGCAATTTCTTCCGTACACTTCGACCAGGCGTCGACAACCTTGTTGTATTTCTCACCCTGGGTGATCAAGCCGTCATTGTATTGCTGCTCGAATTCCTTGACGAGATCGCGCGTCTTGTTGACGCTCGCCGGCTTGGAATTTGGCACCACCATATCGTCCTTACCGAACGAGATGCCCGCTTTGAAGGCGTGATGGAAGCCGAGCGCCATCACACGGTCGCAGAAGATCACGGTCTCCTTCTGCCCGCAGTGACGGTAGACGGTATCAATCATGCTGGAGATTTCGCGCTTCGTCATGAGCTTGTTGACGAGATCGAACGAAATCTTCGGCAGCTTCGGCAAAACTTCGCCAAGTAGCGCACGGCCGGGCGTGGTTTCGTACCACTTCCGCACCGGCTTGCCGTCGTCGTCGACGCCTTCCCAGCGGTACTTGATCTTGGAGTGCAGCCCGACGGCCTTCTCGTGCAGCGCGTGCTCGACTTCGCTCATATTGCGATAGAAGCCCTGCACGACGTTCTTCTTCTTGCGATCGCGCTCGATCTCCTTCTCGGTATGCAATTCGAGCTTCCACTGGCCCAGGCCGCCGTCGTTCATGAGCGAAAGGTAGTAAAGACCCAGCACGATGTCCTGCGACGGCACGATGATCGGCGAGCCGTTGGCCGGATGCAGGATGTTGTTGGTCGACATCATCAGCACGCGCGCTTCAAGCTGCGCCTCGAGTGACAGCGGCACGTGGACCGCCATCTGGTCGCCGTCGAAGTCGGCGTTGAATGCCGCGCACACCAGCGGATGGAGTTGGATCGCTTTTCCTTCAATCAGGACCGGCTCAAACGCTTGGATGCCGAGCCGATGCAGCGTCGGCGCGCGGTTGAGCAGCACCGGATGCTCGCGGATCACCTCGTCGAGGATGTCCCAAACTTCCGGCTTCTCCTTCTCGACCAGCTTCTTCGCCTGCTTCACCGTCGTCGAAAGACCCTTGGCGTCGAGCCGCGAGTAGATGAAGGGCTTGAACAGTTCGAGCGCCATCTTCTTCGGCAGCCCGCACTGATGCAGCTTGAGCTCCGGCCCGACCACGATGACCGAACGGCCGGAATAATCGACTCGCTTGCCGAGCAGGTTCTGGCGGAAACGGCCTTGCTTGCCCTTGAGCATGTCGGCAAGCGACTTCAACGGCCGCTTGTTGGCGCCGGTAATGACACGGCCGCGGCGGCCGTTGTCGAACAGCGCGTCGACCGCCTCTTGCAGCATCCGCTTCTCGTTGCGGATGATAATGTCAGGGGCCCGCAGCTCGATGAGCCGCTTCAGCCGGTTGTTGCGATTGATCACGCGCCGGTAAAGGTCGTTGAGGTCGGAAGTGGCGAAGCGGCCGCCGTCGAGCGGAACCAGCGGGCGCAAATCCGGCGGAATCACCGGCACGTGCGTCAGGATCATCCACTCCGGCTTGTTGCCGGACTGAATGAACGCCTCGATCAGCTTCAAACGCTTGGCGAGCTTCTTCGGCTTAAGCTCGGAGGTCGATTCCGCGATCTCCACGCGGAGGTCGGCGGCCATTTTCTCCAGATCGAGCGCTTTGAGCATCTCGCGGATCGCTTCCGCGCCGATCATGGCGGTGAAGCTGTCGGCGCCGTACTCGTCCTGCGCCTTCACGTATTCGTCCTCGGACAGGAGCTGACGGTCCTTGAGCGGCGTCAATCCCGGCTCGAGCACGACGTAGTGCTCGAAATAAAGGATGCGTTCGAGGTCCTTGAGCGTCATGTCGAGCAGAAGCCCGATGCGTGACGGCAACGACTTGAGGAACCAGATATGCGCGACCGGCGCGGCGAGCTCGATATGGCCCATCCGCTCGCGCCGCACCCGCGACAAGGTCACCTCGACCGAGCACTTCTCGCAGATGATGCCCTTGTACTTCATGCGCTTGTATTTGCCGCACAAGCACTCATAGTCCTTGATCGGTCCGAAGATGCGCGCGCAGAATAGGCCATCGCGCTCGGGCTTGAAGGTACGGTAGTTGATGGTCTCCGGCTTTTTGATCTCGCCGTAAGACCAGGACTGAATCTTCTCCGGGCTCGCGATCGAAATCCGGATCTGGTCAAAAACCTGAGCCGGCGCCTGCGGGCTGAAAAAATTCATAATCTCTTGGTTCATCGTCTTCTCCGCTTGCCGACCGTGCCGGCCGCTGTCGCTTAATCTCTGGCAGGCGCGGCGATAAGCCCGCGCCTGATTTGTCGCGTATTACTCGGCTGCCTCGGCGGCACTGCCGCCGTCACCGCCGCGCTGTTGTTTGGAATTGTGCAAGTCGACGTTGAGGCCGAGCGAGCGCATTTCCTTGACCAGCACGTTGAACGATTCCGGGATGCCGGCTTCGAACGTGTCGTCGCCGCGCACGATCGCCTCGTACACCTTGGTGCGGCCGGCGACGTCGTCCGACTTCACCGTCAGCATCTCCTGCAGCGTGTAGGCGGCACCGTAGGCTTCGAGCGCCCACACCTCCATTTCGCCGAAGCGCTGGCCGCCGAACTGCGCCTTGCCGCCCAGCGGCTGCTGGGTAACGAGGCTGTAGGGGCCGATCGACCGGGCGTGGATCTTGTCGTCCACGAGGTGATGCAGCTTCAGCATATAGATGTGGCCGACCGTGACTTTACGGTCGAAGGTATCGCCGGTGCGCCCGTCAAAGAGCGTCACCTGGCCAGAATGATCGAGGCCGGCGAGATCGAGCATATGCTCGATGTCGGCTTCCTTGGCGCCGTCGAACACCGGCGTCGCAATCGGCACGCCGTGGCGCAGATTGGTGCCGAGCTCGATCAAGCCCTTCTCGTCCAGCGACTTGATGGTCTCCTCGTCGCCGTAGACCTTCTTCAAGCAGCTCCTTGAGCGGCTTGGGTCCTTCTTGCCGTTATAGACATCGACAGCGTTGCCGATCTTCAGGCCCAGGCCGGCGCAGGCCCAGCCGAGATGGGTCTCGAGGATCTGGCCGACATTCATGCGGCTCGGCACGCCGAGCGGGTTGAGCACGATGTCGACCGGCGTGCCGTCGGCGAGGAACGGCATGTCCTCGATCGGCACGATCTTCGACACCACGCCCTTGTTGCCGTGACGGCCGGCCATCTTGTCGCCGGGCTGGATCTTGCGCTTCACCGCGACGAAGACCTTGACCATCTTCATGACGCCGGGCGGCAATTCGTCGCCGCGCTGCAGCTTCTCGACCTTGTCGAGGAAGCGCTGTTCCAGCCGCTTCTTCGATTCGTCGTACTGCTTACGGATGGCTTCGATCTCTGCCATGACCTTGTCGTTGGGCGAAGCGAACGGCCACCATTGCGAGCGCGGATACTCCTCGAGCACCGCGCGCGTGATCTTGGTGTCCTTCTTGAAGCCCTTCGGCCCGGCGATGCCCTGGCGGCCCTCCAGCAGCTCGGCCAGGCGGCCGTAAACGTTGCGGTCGAGGATCGCCTGCTCGTCGTCGCGGTCCTTGGCGAGCCGCTCGATCTCTTCACGCTCGATGGCGAGCGCGCGCTCGTCCTTGTCGACGCCGTGGCGGTTGAACACGCGCACTTCGACGACGGTGCCCTGCACGCCCGGCGGCACCCGCAACGAGGTGTCGCGCACGTCGGAAGCCTTCTCGCCGAAGATGGCGCGCAGCAGCTTCTCCTCCGGCGTCATCGGACTTTCGCCCTTCGGCGTGATCTTGCCGACCAGGATGTCGCCGGCGCGCACTTCGGCGCCGATATAGACGATCCCGGCTTCGTCGAGATTCTTCAGCGTCTCTTCCGAGACGTTGGGAATGTCGCGGGTGATTTCCTCCGGCCCGAGCTTGGTGTCGCGGGCCATCACCTCGAATTCCTCGATATGGATCGAGGTGAAGACGTCGTCCTTGACGATCCGCTCGGAGAGCAGGATCGAGTCCTCGAAGTTGTAGCCGTTCCACGGCATGAACGCGACGAGCACGTTGCTGCCGAGCGCCAGCTCGCCGAGATCGGTCGACGGACCGTCGGCGATGATGTCGCCCTTCTTCGACCTGATCGCCCACCTTCACCAGCGGACGCTGGTTGATGCAGGTGTTCTGGTTCGAGCGCTGGAACTTCATCAGCCGGTAGATGTCGACGCCGGGCTTGGTCGGATCCGTCTCGTCGGTGGCGCGGATCACGATACGGGTGGCGTCGACCTGGTCGACCACGCCGGTGCGGCGCGCGGCGATCGCCGCGCCGGAATCGCGGGCCACCACGCCCTCCATGCCGGTGCCGACGAACGGCGCTTCGGCATGCACCAGCGGCACCGCCTGGCGCTGCATGTTCGAGCCCATGAGCGCGCGGTTGGCGTCGTCGTTCTCGAGGAACGGGATCAGCGCCGCGGCGACCGAAACGAGCTGCTTCGGCGACACGTCCATGAAGTCCACCTTGTCGGGCGGAATGAGCTGCACGTCGCCGGCATGGCGCACGACCACGAGATCGTCGGTGAAGCGGCCGCGCGCGTCGATGGTGGAGTTGGCCTGCGCGACCGTGTAGCGCCCCTCCTCCATCGCCGAGAGATAGATCACCTCGTCGGTGACGCGGCCGTCCTTCACCTTGCGGTACGGCGTTTCGACGAAGCCGTATTTGTTCACCCGCGCGTAGGTCGCGAGCGAATTGATCAGGCCGATGTTCGGCCCTTCCGGCGTCTCGATCGGACAGATGCGCCCGTAATGGGTCGGGTGCACGTCGCGCACCTCGAAGCCGGCCCGCTCGCGGGTAAGACCGCCCGGCCCAAGCGCCGAGAGCCGCCGCTTGTGGGTGATCTCCGATAGCGGATTGGTCTGGTCCATGAACTGCGAAAGCTGCGAGGAGCCGAAGAACTCGCGCACCGCCGCCGCCGCCGGCTTGGCGTTGATCAGGTCCTGCGGCATCACCGTGTCGATATCGACCGACGACATCCGCTCCTTGATCGCGCGCTCCATGCGCAGCAAGCCGATGCGATACTGATTCTCCATCAGCTCGCCGACCGAGCGCACCCGGCGGTTGCCGAGATGGTCGATGTCGTCGATCTCGCCCTTGCCGTCGCGCAGATCGACTAGCGTGCGGATCACCGCGATGATGTCCTCCTTGCGCAGGATGCGCACGGTGTCGTCGGCGATCGAGCTCCAGCCGCATGTTCATCTTGACGCGGCCCACCGCGGAGAGGTCGTAGCGCTCCGAATCGAAGAACAGCGTCTGGAACATCGTCTGCGCCGTCTCGATGGTCGGCGGCTCGCCCGGACGCATGACGCGGTAGACGTCGAACAGCGCGTCTTCGCGCGTCATGTTCTTGTCGATCGCGCAGCGTGTTGCGGATGTAGGCGCCGACGTTGACGTGATCGATGTCGAGGAGTCGGCAGCTCCTTGTAGCCGGCTCGTTCAGCGACCTTGAGCGTCTTCTCGGTGATCTCCTCGCCGGCTTCGGCATAGATTTCGCCGGTTTCGCGATTGACCACGTCCTCGGCGATGTAGCGGCCGATCAGGTCCTCGTCGGACAGCCGCAAAGCCTTGAGGCCCTTTTCGGCAGCTGGCGGCGCCTGGCGCACGGTGAGCTTCTTGCCGGCCTCGAGCACTACTTTGCCGGTGTCGGCGTCGACGAGATCGTTGACCGCCTTGTAGCCGCGCAGCCGGTCGGCGTCGAACGGCACGCGCCAGCCCTCCTTGGCGCGCTTGTAGACGACCTGCTTGTAGAAAGTCTTGAGGATCTCCTCGCCGCTCATGCCGAGCGCGTAGAGGAACGACGTCGCCGGCATTTTGCGGCGGCGGTCGACGCGCGCATAGACGATGTCCTTGGCGTCAAACTCGAAGTCGAGCCAGGAGCCGCGATACGGAATGATGCGGGCGGCAAACAAAAGCTTGCCCGAGGAATGGGTCTTGCCCTTGTCGTGGTCGAAGAACACGCCCGGGCGAACGGTGCATCTGCGAGACGATGACCCGCTCGGTGCCGTTGACGATGAAAGTGCCGTTGTTGGTCATGAGCGGTATGTCGCCCATGTAGACATCCTGCTCCTTGATGTCTTTGACCGACTTGGCGCCGGTTTCCTCGTCGATATCGAATACGATCAGCCGCAAAGTCACCTTGAGCGGAGCGGCGTAGGTCATGCCGCGCTGGCGGCATTCGTCGACGTCGTATTTCGGTCCTTCGAATTCGTATTTGACGAATTCGAGCATCGACGTATTGGAGAAGTCGGAAATGGGGAAGACCGACTTGAACACGGCTTGCAGGCCCTCATTGGGCCGGCCGCCTTGCGGCTCCACCACCAGCAGGAATTGGTCGTAAGACGCCTTCTGAACCTCAATGAGGTTCGGCATCTCCGCGACTTCCTCGATTTTTCCGAAAAACTTTCTTACGCGCTTCCGACCGATAAACGTCTGCGCCATCATGTCCTCTCGCTCTATCGATCCGTCAGACCTGAACCGCCGGATTCAAGCCTGCGCCCGTGCCGCCCGGCCCGGGCCATCGAGGCGATCAAGACAACTCTCCAGAAGGCCGCAATCCATCGCGACCGTCGGGACAGGCGTCAAACCACCCTATTTTCCGCAATTCGGCACCAACGCCCGAATCATCTCTTACGCCCGCCGTGGGCGGCATTGGCGGCGATTTCGCGAGCAGGTACCGAAATCACCGATTTCCACCGGGTCGGACCGGACGTGAGCCCGGCCGTCCACGACTTAAACCTCTTGGGTATCCCCAGAATCTCACTCCGCTAGCGCGGGGATACAGCTTAAGTAAGCACTCCTTACTTAAGCTCAACCTTGGCGCCGACCTTTTCGAGGGTCGCCTTGATCTTGGCGGCCTCGTCCTTGTTGACGCCTTCCTTGACCGGTTTGGGCGCGCCTTCGACCAGGTCCTTGGCCTCCTTGAGGCCGAGCCCGGTTACGGCGCGCACTTCCTTGATGACCTCGATCTTCTTGTCGCCGGCAGCGACGAGAACCACCGTAAATTCGGTCTTCTCTTCGGCAGGCGCCGCCCCGGCGCCCGCAGCCGCCGGTCCGGCCGCAACGGCGACTGCAGCGGCGGCGGAAACGCCCCACTTCTCTTCCAGCATTTTGGCGAGGTCGGCAGCTTCCAGCACAGTGAGGCTGGAGAGCTCGTTCACGATTTTCTGCAGATCAGCCATGTCTCATGATCCTTCGGTTCAAACCTTCGAGTGGAAGCGGCTTCAGGCGGCCGCGCCCTCGCCGCCCTCCCCGCTCTTGGCAGCGTAAGCTGCGACAACGCGCGCGACCTTGGCGGCAGGGGCATTCACCACCTGCGCGATCTTGGTCGCCGGCGCCTCGATCAGGCCGATGATTTTGGCCCGCAACTCGTCGAGCGAGGGAAGCGCAGCGAGCGCCTTGACCCCGTTCGGATCGAGTGCGGTCTTACCCATCGCTCCGCCGAGGATCACGAACCGTTCGTGGGTCTTGGCGAAATCCACCGCCACTTTCGGGGCCGCGACCGGATCGCCCGAATAGGCGATCAAGGCCGGACCTTTCAGAAGCGGCGCGATCGAAGCGACGTCGCTGCCTTCGAGAGCGATTTTGGCCAGGCGGTTCTTCGCGACCTTCACGCTCGCGCCGGCCTGCCGCATCTGCCTGCGCAAAATCTGCATCTGGGCGACCGTCAAGCCGGAATAGTGAGCAACGACGACGACCTTGGTGGCCTTGAACAGTTCACCAAGGGTGCTGACGAGCTCAGCTTTTGCCGCGCGATCCAACGGAACTCTCTCCGGTTGGCGGTCTTCCTTACGGAAGCCGCCGGGGTTGATGCAGCCGGCCGGATTGGTCCGGACGGCCCTTATACACACCCTGCCCCCCGGCTTTAAGCTTGCGCTCCGCCGGGCCATCGAGGTCAGAACCGAAGGGCAATTTGCCCTACGTCTTCACCCGTCTATGCTGGCCCACTAGCCGCGTGGATTAAGCCGTTTCCAGCGCCTGCAGTCTTGGACAGGACCCGTTCCCAACTACTGCTAAGCTTCTCCACCTCTTAGGAAATCCACGAGGGATCGACGCTAAGAGCGGCCTCGCTTTCGCAGGTTTTGAGGAACGAATAAAGACGCACCGACAAACCGGGCCGGCACGCCCATTGGGGGCTTTTAGCCGCTTCCGGCGGTTTTGCCAAGTCCGCAAACTTCACGGCGCCTGGGGGGCACTTGAATGACCGAAACCAAAGGCTTGTTCACTGATGGCGCCGCTTACAACCAGTTGGCGCGCCGCTTCACACGCCCCGCCGGCGAAGTGTTCATCGATTGGCTGGCGCTGCCCACCGATTTGGACTGGATCGACGTCGGATGCGGTACCGGCGCCTTCACTCAGCTTCTGCTCGACCGCTGTGCGCCCAAGCGTATCAGCGCCATCGACCCTTCTGCTGAGCAGATCGCCTACGCGCGCACGACGCCGGCGGCAAAGCGCGTCGACTTCCAAACCGGCGATGCGCAAGCGCTGCCGTTCGGCAACGCCGCGTTCGACGCCGGCGCGATGGCGCTCGTCATCACTTTCGTGCCCGATCCCAACAAGGCTATAGCCGAGCTCAAGCGCGTTACCCGGCCCGGCGGCACGATCGGTGCGTACATGTGGGATTTCCTCAACAAAGGTTCGCCGCGCCAGCGCTTGGGCGACGCTGTGGAGCGCATGGGCGTCGCGGTTCAACAGCTGCCCGGTTACGCGCGTTCGCGCTTGGAGGCGATGGAGGACTTTTTCAAATCGGCCGGACTTGGCGACATCGCAACGCGCGTCATCGAGTTCGAGGTCACTTACGACAATTTCGACGAGTACTGGACGCAACAAACCGGACTGGCAAGCGGCGCTGCACAGAATATTCGCAGCATGTCGGCGGCGGACGTCGAAGCCCTGAAGGCGGACCTGCGCGCGAGTCTGCCCAAGGATAAAAGCGGGCGCATCGCCTACAAAGTGAAAGCCAATGCCGTGAAAGGCCGCGTGCCGGCATATAGACACAACAAGGCGTACGGTGCGGCGAGCAAAGACGCGCGGACAAAGCCCGCGCGCCCGACGTGATGATCGCTTAGTGAACTTGCGAAGGAAACAGGCTCGCCGGCTCGACCTTCACGCCGGGACCTTGGGTCGACGAAATTGCTACGCGGTTGATGAAGTGCCCCTTGGCGCCTTGCGGCCGCGCCTTCTGAACCGCGTCGGCCAGCGCCCGAATATTCTCGATCAGCTTTTCCACACTAAACGAGGCTTTGCCGATCCCGGCCTGCACGATGCCGGCTTTCTCGGCCCGGAACTCGACCGAGCCGCCTTTAGCTCCCTTCACCGCGTTAGCGATGTCCATGGTTACGGTGCCAACCTTCGGGTTCGGCATCAGCCCGCGCGGGCCGAGCACCTTGCCGAGCCGGCCGACCAGCGGCATCAGATCGGGTGTGGCGACCACGCGATCAAAATCGATCGTGCCGCCTTGCACCTTCTCTACCAGGTCTTCCGCGCCGACCACGTCGGCGCCGGCCGCCTTCGCCTCGTCGGCTTTCGGACCGCGCGCGAACACGGCGACCCGCACCGAGCGGCCGGAGCCGTTCGGCAGGTTGACGACGCCGCGCACCGTCTGGTCGGCGTGGCGCGGATCGATGCCGAAATTCATCGCCACTTCGATGGTTTCGTCGAACTTCGCCTTGGCGAGCTCCTTCACCATCTTCACCGCTTCATCGAGCGGATAAAGCTTTTCACGATCGACGCCTTCGCGCGCCGTGCGGATGCGTTTGCCGAGAACTCATGACACCACCTCCAAACCCATGGAGCGCGCCGATCCTTCGACCATGCGCATGGCCGCTTCGACAGTATCGCAGTTCAGATCTTTCATTTTTTGCTCGGCAATTTCGCGGACCTGCGCTTTGGTCACCGAGCCCGCCACATCGCGGCCGGGTGCTTTCGAGCCGCTTTCGATCTTGGCGGCCTTTTTGAGGAAGTGCGAAACTGGCGGCGTGCGCAGCTCGAACGAAAACGAGCGGTCGGCATAGACCGTGATGGTGACCGGGATCGGGGCGCCCTTTTCCAGCTTCTGGGTCTGCGCGTTGAACGCCTTGCAGAACTCCATGATGTTGAGGCCGCGCTGGCCGAGCGCAGGACCGATCGGCGGCGACGGGTTGGCCGCGCCGGCCGGCACCTGCAATTTGACACAGCCGGTGATTTTTTTCGCCATTCTTTACTCCCTTAGTGGTGCGGATCTTGACGGCTGGTGGCCGCCTCACCTCCCACGCCTTGCAAACCCGCTTATAGCTTCTCCACCTGTCCGAATTCCAGCTCCACCGGAGTGGCGCGGCCGAAAATCGACACCGCCACTTTGAGGCGGGAACGACCTTCGTCCACTTCCTCCACCGTGCCGTTGAACGAGGCGAACGGGCCATCCGACACGCGGACTTGCTCGCCGACCTCGAAGGAGACCGAGGGTTTCGGCCGCTCGATACCCTCCTGCACCTGCTGGATGATGCGCTGCGCCTCTGATTCCGACAGTGGCATTGGCTTGTTATCGGAACCGAGGAAGCCGGTCACCTTGGGCGTGTTTTTGATCAGGTGATAAGCGTCGTCGGTCAGCTCCATCTTCACCAGCACATAGCCCGGGAAGAACTTGCGCTCGGCGTCGACTTTGCGCCCGCGCCGCACTTCGACGACCTTTTCCTTGGGGACGAGGATTTCCTCGAACTGAGCAGAAAGCCCGCGCTGCTTCGCCTGCTCGCGGATGGAATCCGCTACTTTGTTCTCGAAGTTCGAATAAGCGTGGACCGCGTACCACCGGCTGGTCATGGCATGGATTCCGGGATCGTGAATTTTGATGCGTGAATGAAATCGCTCACGAGTTGATGCCGAGCATGAAACTGACGCCGAGCCGCATGATCTGGTCTGCCAGCAGGAAGAAAATCGACGCGATAAAGACCATCACGAACACCATCATGGTGGTGACGGTAGTCTCCTTGCGCGTCGGCCAGGTCACTTTCTGCGCCTCGGCCCGCACTTCCTGCAGGAACTTGAACGGTTCGAACTTCGCCATTGCTCGTCTAAATAGTAATTCCCCGCCCACTTTTCAGGAAGCAGACCGGCATAGCCGTCCTTTTGGGGAAATGTTCGCCGCGGAAGTCCGATCACCGGGCCGCTGACGATGGGGGAGTTCCTACTGCCCGCCGGCCAAATCGTCAAGCAAGGAAGCGACGGCGCCTTGGCAGGAGTGGAGGGACTTCGAACCCCCAACCCCCGGTTTTGGAGACCGGTGCTCTAGCCAATTGAGCTACACTCCTAAGCGGCGCTTTTTTGCTCCCTGGCGTTGGGCGATGCAAGGGTCCAGCAACTGCTTCGCAGCGTAGGTTGGAGCGGGTGAAGGGAATCGAACCCTCGTCATAAGCTTGGAAGGCTTCTGCTCTACCATTGAGCTACACCCGCGCCGGCGCAAGTGCACAGGCCGTCAAGATACACGATTATATAAATTATCGACGCTCACGGAAAAAACCTCGGATTTCGAGGCGTCACCTCTGCAATCGGCACACCGCGAAGGTCGAGCCGGCCAATTTGCGCTTGCGCAAGGTCTCGTCCATTTGCGGCGAAAGCCTGCGGTCCAACTGCCAAATAGTCGCGAACCGGCCCGAGGGCGATCCTGTCCCCCCTCGGGCGGCAGGTTTCGGCGATCGCGGCAGGGTTTGGTTAAGGCTTTTGCAGGGGACGCCGCCGGACCCGACCTTCGACGATCGAAGTAACAATTTTCTAGCGAATTCAGCCTAGAAGCGCAGCATTGGAGCAGCGCGCCATGTCCAAATCCCTTCTCGGAATGATGCGATCCTGTCGGCTGTGGACGCGTATCGGCGCGTTCGGAACGGACCGGCGGGGAAATACGGCAATCATCTTCGCCCTTGCATCTCTTCCGCTAATCAGCGCCGTTGGCTGCGTCGTCGACTATTCGATGGCATCGTCGATCCAGACCAAGCTGCAAGCCGCCGCCGACGCGGCAACGCTGGCAAGCGTTTCCAACAACTCGCCGATCCTCGCAACCGCCAAGAGTATGACCGGCAATGGAACCGTCTCCGGCAGCGCCACATATTTGCAGGACTTCTACGGCACGGAAACAACCGCGTTTTCGGGCGTAACTTACAGCGGCAGCGTCTCAAAAAGCGGGCAAACGCTGACTGCAACGATGACGTTTTCCGAGCAGGTGCCCACGTCCTTTATGAAAGTTCTGGGCTATTCAAACATCACCGTGTCTGGCTCATCGACGGCCAGCTACAGCATGCCGGTCTACATCAATTTCTATCTGATGCTCGACGTCTCCGGATCGATGAGCTTTCCTTCGACGACTGCGGAACAGTCGAGACTGATTGCCGTCAATCCCGACAACCTCGGTGAATATTCCGGCGGCTGCCAATTCGCCTGCCATTTCACCTCGCAAGGCGCGTGCGGTCAGAGCGATCAAGGACCAACCCCCGCCATGGGCCACAGTTACAGTGGCTACGTACCCAACCCCAGCCCGGGTGGATATTGCCAAGGGTTTATCATTTCACGCCTGGGGACCACACCCACGTCGTTTGAAGCGGCACGACCAACACAACAAACGGAAGCTCCGTTAACTGGACCAATACGCCAGTCTCAACCTGCTCGACTGCCGGAACGACGTCTTGCATCCAATTGCGCGCTGACGCCGTCGGCTACGCCGTTACCGCGCTGCTGAGCCAGGCATCAACCACCGAGACCAATGACGGGATTTCGAACCAATTCCAGGTAGGGCTGTTTCCGTTCATCCAAAATCTCTGCACCGCCAGTGCCGGAAGCAGCAACTCCTGCTCCGTCGGCCTGACGACCAGCCTCACGGGCGGCACCATCACCACTTTCGCTGCAACAGTTGGCGAATCTGTTGGATACCGGCGTAAACACCACGCTTGGATCCGGCGGCACGCATTTTGAGAATGCGCTATCCAGCATGAACAGCTTCATCACCTCGGTCGGCACCGGCGCGGGCCCGACCAACCCGTTGCCTTATGTCTTTCTTATCACCGACGGCTCGCAGGACTACCAGACACAGTCGGGCGGAAACTGGAGTTCGCAAAACTGGACGTCCAACGCGACTGTTCCCTACCAGAATTCCGCGACCGTGATCCCGCCGAACACCGTAACAACCACCGACTATTGCGGGGCCATGAAAAGTCGCGGCATCACGGTTGCCGTTCTCTACATTCCCTATGGAACCATCGTCGATCCAAATTCCAGCTTTGCCAGCAACGAAGACGGTTACGCCAACAACAACATCGCGAACATTCCCGCGGCACTTACCAGTTGCGCTTCGTCCGGCTTCTTCTATACCGCGAGCACGCCGGCCGACATCCAGGCCGCGCTGGTTGCGATGTTCGAGCAGTCCGTGAGCACGGCGCATATTTCGCAGTAGAGAGCTTATTTCTCGCGGACAGGGCGGATATATTTCCGCTCGCTCGGCCAAGTAGCGCGAGCGCCTGCACCTGCCGGCGCATGCGCCGATCCGCTGCCGCCAAACGGTATAGTGTTTGACTGGGTTGGGCGTCCTGTGCCGAAGCTGGACGCAACTTACAAGAGGGCGCACTCGAGGCCGGTTATCCCCGCATCACGAACCCGGACATCAAGTCCGCTACTCAACAGCTGCTGGGCACGCTGTTGTACTGGACGCACGTGCTGACGCGCGGCACGGTGTAGATGCTATCTGCAAGAGTGATCGGCCCGGTCAAGAAGGCGCCGAATGTCGGGGTATATTTGTAGCTTACCGAGGCCAGGATCACATAGCAGGGATAGGTGCCGCCGCACGAATTCTTGGCAAAGTTGGTTGGCAAGCTGTAACTAGCCCCCTGCGTCAGCGCCGTGCCGCCGACCGTGGAACTCCAGCTGACCGTTGCGCTCGCGGCGGCGGTCGCCTTAATCTGCGAAATAACAAGAACAGTCGGCGTGTTCGAGTACGGCGAAAGGATCGCCGACGTCGCAGCGGTTATGGTCGACATAATTGACGTCGAGATCGCGGCATTGCCGATTCCATATTGATTGGTAATCGAGCCCAGCGAGTACGTCGCCGCCCGGACTTTCATGTAAACCACAATCGCGTTGCCGGCATCGAATGAGCCGAGGAACAACAGCAAAAGCACCGGCATAACCATCGCGAACTCAACTGCCGCGACGGCACGAGTTGAATCACAAATCGCCGAAAGGTACCGATGACTCGGAGCAACATTTTCAATAGGGCTCCACCCGGAACGCGCTGGTTCCTGTCATTTGAGCAGCGCCATTCGGCAAGTTAGAAAGTAGAAATCCCAATGGCCCACTCACGACCGACCATGGGTAAGAAAGTTGCACGACCATGACTTCGCCAGGAGTGCCGGGGTCGTATGCAAATGACGTAACGGGCGTGCTGCCGTTGTAGAGTTCCGGCGCCGAGGTATTGGCGCTGGCAAACGATGAGGCGCTCTGCACGACGAGGATCATGTTCGAGCAGGTGAACAACGCGGACGGACAGACCTTGCTTACTACCGTGCTGGCGCTCCAGCCGCCGTTCTGGGCTTGTCCGGTCATGAAGTAACGGCCTGCCTGCACCGCGGCGTTTTGCAAGGCCATCTGTGCAAACAAAAAGATGCAGGTTTGAAACACCGCGATGAGTGTTGCCAGAAAAGCCGGTGCGATCAGGGCAAACTCGACGGCGGTGGCCCCCCGTTCGGCTTTGCGGAAGCGAGAAATACCGGCCACGCCACGCCGCAGATATTTGGTGAGGTTTCCGGCCATGTTGAACAGGTTCGCTTCCCTTAGCCGGCCAGAGCATCGTGCGATTTATCGAATCTTTCGCACCAACTCGTTGTCGGCCCAGCAAGATTTCTGGTTGCGCCGTCCGATCAATAGATCAAAGGCATTGATTTTTCGTTGCCCCGACCGCAGAGCCGCAGCGCCGTGATCGTTAATGGCTGGTTGCGCCATTGGCAGAAACCGGCGCCGCCGCGCTAGACACGCTTATTGCTCGAGCACGAGCTTGCCGTCGGTGTATTCGAAATGGCGCAGCCGCGACAGGAACGATAGGCCGAGCAGATTGTCGCTCAGCGCCCCCTCCGGCATGACCAGCGCGGCCACGTCGTGGACCACAAGATCACCGACTTCCACTCGGTTGAGCCTGGCCGGCGCAGCGCGCACGGTACCGTTGGCGGTTCTGACCTCGGCAACGAACTCGCGCGGAGCTGGGCGTATGCCGAGCCGGGCTGCGTCGTCGGCCGTCAGCGCGATCACAGTCGCCCCGGTATCGACCATGAAGTTGAGATGGCGGCCATCGATGCGGGCGTCGACCTCAAAATGTCCGCGGCTGTCGCGCGGCACGACCACCGATCGTGGATTGGCTGAGTTGCTCGCGGCTGGCGACTGCGGGTGCGCCGCCATTGCAACGGGCGCGGGCGCATCGCCTATATGCGCGGCATAGCGCGGTACGAGAATGCTCGCGGCAAGCGCAAGCCCGGCGAATGTGACGATGGAGCGCATGAAACGGCCGAGTTGGTTGCCGCCATCCGTACATGCAAGCCGCCAACGCCGTGCTAATGGACGGCTGGCGGCGGCGCAATTTGCCGCGCGATGGTCAGCCGTCGTTTACCGATTTCATTCGTATTTGAACAATCGGACTATTGCCGGTCCCCTTACACGGTCTTTACGGGTGGCAGCGCAGCAATGCGTTCCAGTCGCAGTAACCGAAACCGACGCGGCAACACCCGAACGACTGCGGCGAACAGTAAAAGACCTGATATTGGAAACCACAATGATCGGCGCAGTAAGCGCGGCCCGTCACGGCATCAGTGGCGCAATGGTTGCGCAAGCGCGCCGGCAGCATTTGCGGTTCCTGCCAGTCAGCCTTGATAAGCGGATCGGTCACCGGGCGCCGGGTTGCCGGCGACGCGGCACAAGCGCAAGCCGTCGTCACTGCGGCGATCAAGATGAGGGCGAGAGTTTTCATGATACGCGCTCCGCGGGACCGGCAATCGAGGGCGCGTCCTCCGTCTTGGTACGGAGCGGCCATTCGTCCTGCGTCTCCGTCGCTCGCGGGCGCGGCAGTCGGACGACGAAGCGGGAACCGTGGCCTTCCTTGCTGGTAACTTCGATAACGCCGCCATGCAGTTCCACCGCCGTCTTGACCAAATAAAGGCCAACGCCCGTTCCGACGATGCCGGAGACATTGCTGCCACGGTAATAGCGTTCGAACAGCCGGCTGAGATCGCCGGGCGGAATGCCAATGCCGCGGTCGTCGACCGCGACCACAGACTGAGCGCCGATGATTGCGGCATCGACTTCAATCAGGCCGCCAGCGGGCGAATACTTGACGGCGTTGGCGACAAGATTGCTGAAGGTCTGAAACAGGAGCTTGGCGTCGCCGACGACCGGCATCGATGCAGTCGATCGAACCGCTCGACGATCTGCGCGTTCGGCACCATCTCGCGGTGTAACTGACAGACTTCCTGCAGCACTGCCGCGAGTCCATTTCGTCGGCCTGGAAATAGAGTTCGGCGCCGCCGTCGATCGACCCGCGCGGAATTCAGAAATTGTCGATCAAATGGGTGACCGCAGCACGGCGGCGCGGATTTTTCCCGCCCGTTCGTCGATCTTCCGGCACTTATTGAATTTCTTGGCTTTCTCAGCCGCCGGGCATGGCCGTCGATAATCGTCAGCGGCGTGCGGAACTCATGCGATGCCATGGACACGAAATTTCGCTGAGCAGGGCAAGCGCTGCTCCTGCGCCAGTTGCTCTTCCAGCATGGCGGCCTGGCGACCGAGCATACGCTGGCTGCGCATCAACTCGATGGCGTTGTTGCGAAAGACGGCCGTTGCCTGCGCCATCTCACCGATCTCGTCGCGCCGCCCAGTCTCGGGAATCTCGATATCGGTGTTGTTGGCGGCGAGCTGTCCGCATGCTGCCGCCAAATTCAGGAGCGGAGCGGATATGGATCGGCTGACATGGATCAGCGCCGCTACCACCATCAAACCAGCTACCAGCATGCCGAGCAGAATGAGCCAAAAGGCCTGCCGATAGGCGGAGCCGAGGCGCTCGCTTGCGGCTGCGCGTCAGCGACCGTCTGATCGGTCAGCCGGCCGAGGGCATCGCTCGCCGCATCATAGGCCACACGCGAGGCGGTTCCGTACATCGCCAGCGCTTCCGGTCTTACGGTCGCTGCGCGAAAGCACCAGCATCCGATCGACGATTTTCCGATACTCCGGTCCAATGCGCTTTGAACTCCTTGTATAATCGCTCCTCCGCCGGCTGGTGACGAATTTGTTCAAAACCGCGTTCCGCTTTGGCAATTGAGTGGTCGAGCTCTTCCATCTCCCTTTCGGTGGCGGCGATCTCGGCCGATTCCGACGACAGTAGATTGCTGCCTTCGAATGGCGCGGAAATCGGAGGTGAAATTGTTGAGGTCGCCAAGAACGCGGGTTTCCGGCAGCCACACGTCGGCGACGTCGGCGGAAAGCGCATTGAAATTACTCAGGCGCCAGATGCTGAATGCCCCAGCACCACCACCAAAGGAAAAACACCAAAAACACTGCGGTGAGGTGAAACCGGATCGAATGCGGCTGTCGCATGAACAATGACCATCGCTGGGCCAGCGCCGCGACCGCGACGCGAGCTTACCCGCCCGGACATTATTATACTTTATATACGCGCCGCGAAGAGGCAGAAACTGCAACGGGGTAAATTGCCTATGTTACCGGTGTTCATCCGTGGATTGCCTCAGCCGCCCGAAGTCGCAATATGGCCCCATGGCCGAAGCGCAAAAGAAAATCCTCTGCATCGAGGACGACCGCGAGACCGCCGCCCTGATCGCCGAGGAGTTGGTCGATCGCGGCTACGACGGTCACGTTCGCGCATGACGGCCGCGAGGGCTTTGACCGCCATCCTCAAGACCATGCCCGATTTGGTGCTGTCCGATATTAGCATGCCCTGATGTCGGGCTTCGAGCTTCTGGAACGGCTGATCGGGCTCGCGCCGCGGTTCGACAAAATGCCGTTCGTCTTCCTCACCGCGCTAACCGACCGCGACAACGAGCTCAAGGGCCGGCATTTAGGCGCCGACGATTACGTCACCAAGCCGATCGATTTCGAGGTGCTCGACACCATCATCGCGGCCCGCCTGGCCGGCGTCGCGCGCACCGGGCTATTGGCCGAAGCTCGTCGACCTCAACGATCGCGAAGTGGAGGTGCTCACCTGGGTCGGCGCGCGGCAAAACCTCGGTCGAGATTGCGCAAATTCTCGGCCTGGCCAAGCGAACCATCGACTTCCACATCGACAATGCACGGGGCAAGCTCGACGCGGCGACGCGCAGCGAGGCGGTGATCAAAGCGACGAGTGGGCGGCTGATCGAGCCGTAGATCAGGCGCTATAGAAATTCGAAACGGCTCGCCGGCTATTCTGCGTCGTCACGACGTCGCCCTGATCAAGCCGATAGCCTACACCGGATTCGCTGACGATCAGCGTTGGCCGCGTCGCGTCGCTCTCGACCTTTTGCCGCAGCTTACGCACCAGGATGCGAAGATACTGGATGTTGTGGGCCGGATTCCGCCAGACGTCACGCATCAGCTGCTGATGCGTGACCACGCGCCCTGCGTACGCCGCAAGCCCGTGCAACAGCGCATATTCTTTGCGGGTGAGCTGCACGCGTTTGCCATTGCGCGACACCGCGCGTGAAACCAGATCGATGGAGAGCGGTCCCGCGCGCACCACCGGATCGCGGTTGGTGCCCCGCACGTGCCGCCGTAACACGGCGTCGCTACGCGCCAGCAGTTCGGCAATGCCGAACGGTTTGACGACGTAGTCGTCAGCGCCGAGGTTAAAAAGCCGGACTTTTGCCTGCTCGTCCGCGTCTGCCGACAGCACAATGACCGGAACGTTCGACCAGGAACGGATGCGGTCGAGCACTTCGGCACCCTCCATGTCAGGAACATCGAGGTCGAGAACGATCAAATCTGTGCTGTTCATGGTCGCTGTTCGCAGGCCCGCTACCGCGGTTTCCGCTTCCAGGACGGTATAGCCCCTCAGTTCGAACCCTGAGCGAAGAAGCAGTTTGATTTGCGCCTCATGCTCGACCAAAAGCACCTTAATCATCGAATCCCCGCACCGCCCGGCGCGTGGGTACGCTCACCCGTAGGCACATAGGAAATCGAGATGGGCGCAGCCTGGAAAAAATAAGCGGCGCATAAGCGGTCGCTTACCGCTCAGAAGTGAATGATGATGTCGCTTGCCGCGATCAACGCCCAGTTTCGGCTTGGCGGAATGCCCGCCGCGAGGTTGCCGTTAAAGGCGTCGTTGTCGTTCGCGTGATAGTAAGCAATTTCGGGGCGAATCTCGATCTGCGGCGATAACCAGTGCTGCCAGCTCAACGCCGCATCCAAATAGGAATTTGGCACCCCGGTTCGCTGTCCGTTCGGATCGTTGAAATATTCCAGGCGCAGGGAAATATTGTTCAGTTTATTTGGCGAATAGTTGACGTAGACGAGAAACGTCTGCGTGTCGGTACTACAGGTCAGCGGTGAGCCCGCTACGGTATTGGCAGATGCAGTTGTCGAATTCCACGACTCGGGCCGGAGCAAACCGCCGCGTTCGGCGCATTGAACGGGATGAATTGCGGGCTGAACGGCGTGCCGCCACCGGCAATGATCCCCGGAACCGCCGGCATTGTTCAGGTTCGGCACCTTGTTCTCATGGATGTTCCACGTTTCGAACGCGATGTGACCAGTAGTCGCTGAGCTTGTGGTAATAAGTGAGGCCGACCCATTGCAGATTGTTGTAACCCCATTGGCCGCCGTTCAGGCGTCCATGACCACATTGAGGTCGTCCTTGCCATCATCACTGGTCCAGCGTACGCCCACCGTGCCGGACGGCACCGCACCCGGATCTTTGAGCATTGTCGCATCGGGATAAAGCGGTCGCTTGCCCGGCATCGAGATTGGGCACGCGCGCGCCAGCGTTCCACGGCATGGTGTCGCTGCCGACGGTAACACCAATCTGCAAAATCCAGTTCTTGGTAAGCGCGGTCGTCACCTCCAAACCAGTGTTGGTATAATTGTCGAAGGTGTAGGTCAGCGAGTGCACGTAAGTGTAGTTATTCGGCGCCAGCTGCGCCTCGATGTCCGGGACCGAGATAAAGCGTCCGAGGCGCACGTCCATCCCCTGCGTCACCGGGAAATAGAGGTCCGTGTACACCATCGGGATATCGAAGCCGTTGACGTTATTGTGGTTGAGAAGTTGATTGCTGAACAGCCCGTAGGCCATCGTGTAGCGATAATCCACGCCATAAAGGCCCGACAACGCGGAACCCCCAATCGAAGTGATCGTTCTGCGTCGTGTCGGCCAAGCGCTCGATGTAGATCACAGCCTGGTCGAGCTGAACTGTATTGGGCGTATAATCATACGCTGCCGGCGAGTTACCGCCCGGTTTCACCGTGTTCGTGCTGAGATTGCCGGCCGGCGCAACCCAACCATAGACCTGCACATGGGCATCACTCATAGCCTTGCCAAGCTGCGTGTTGCCGAGCGCGACCATCAGCGGCGAGTCGACCGAGTTTGGACGCGTCACGCCGATATTCTGCGTGCCGCCATAGGGCCATTCGGTGAATGGCATCGGTGGAGTTCGCCTCCGGAGTAGGAGGCCAGACGTTATCGGGGCGGCGGATGGCGGCGCGCTCGGGTCGGACGGCGCGACACCCTTGCCCCATTCAAGCTGGTAGTAGCGGACGAACCGCGTGAAGAAATCATCGCCGAGATACGCGTCGAGGCACTTGTAGTTGAGATAAGGATCGCAGTTTGGACTGCGCTCCATTGCCTTGGCGGCCATGGGCGATACTTTCGGCGCCACGCAGTTGTAATCGAGCAATGGATCGCACGTTGGACCTACGACCCAGGCGTTTGGCAGTCCGTCCTTCCACGCGCCGTAGGCGTCGGCCGCCATCGAAACTGTGGATGCCGTTACCATCAGCAGCAGCACGCCAACGAAAAGAAGCAAACGCCTCATGACCCCACCCCCGTCTTTTTATCGCAACACGCGTCCATGCAACGCGTATTCCAATTTTCATCCCAGTCCTGTGATTTTTCACAGCGGAAGGTACAGGGAGTCGATATTGGTCCAGGCAACTTTTAATAGCTAAAAAATAGGCTTGAGGATCAATCGGACCGGAACTGCATTGAGTTAAAGTCATCTCGATCTGATGAAGCTCAATTGCGCGCCGATGCCTTGGCAGCCGCGAAAGTGTCTGCGGCAACACCGGAAAATCGTGCAAAACTCGATTACAGCAAGCGATTCCGACGAGCCTGCTGTTGCGGCCTGGAAGTACCACCAACCGAGTGTAACAACTTGGTCATAGTAGCCGAAAAAGGCGATCGGTGCCGGCGGATCAACGCCAGCCGATCCGGCGACTTGAGCTCGAGGTATACCTTTTTTGTATCCGAATGTGGGTGAAACGATCTCGCAAGTATATGCCTACCGCGGTTAGGCTCGATCGTGCGATCTCTGCAATGGATCGCGGCGATCACATGAAAAACTTCGTTGATGCCAGGGGCCGAAAACGGGACGTTCAGCGGGATTTTCGTCCCGACGATCACGCATCCGATCGTCAGCGGGCTTTTCAGTTCGTGCCTGCAGAACTCATTGCTAGGTGCCGCGAACTGATTGAGAGTTATCACGGCATCCAAGGTTATGTCGGCCTGCCTGACATGCTCTGGCTCTCGGATGCGCGCGACGTGATCGAGTGCGACCTTGAGCTGAGGGAAATTTTTGAGAAAGCGTCAAAATCGCGCGGCGCGAAACGCGCCAACGATTTCCTCGTGTTCATCGCGACCGGGATCGTTTCGCTAGAAGTGCTGTTACGCGATTTCGCCGGCTGGGGGCAAGCGTTTCCCCGCCGCAAAGCGCACGGCGGAAAAGCTGCTTGGCGATTTTCCTCTACGGTAGCACCGTTATCTGATGGATTTTTACTTGTATCCGTCGAGCGCCGCGCGTCGCGAATTCGCCAATGCGCTTGCGAATTACAGCAACGAGCATGCCGGCATCGATGGCGAATTAACCCCGCTTGCCGCCGCTCCGGGGAGCGCTCACCAGAATTCGTAAACGCAAAGCGCCGCGAACGGGACCGCGGCGATCCCGAAATAGAGAAACGTCCGTTGGCTATGGGCGTCTTTAGGCGCCCGGAAAAGCTGAATTGCAATCCAAACGCAGACAGCGAATCCCAGCAGCATGCGCAGGAGATCGCCGGGCGTGTCGTATACTGTCCAGATGGTTTCATTCTGCGGCATGCTGACACGAATGACGATCAGCAGCAGGCAGGCGATGAACCCGGCGCGCAGCGTGGCACCGGCGATGCGTAGCCAATTTGGGATTTCGGGCGCCTGCTCTTCAGCCGGCGAAACCCGGCGTGCCCATTCCGTTAGCATCCATGTCATCGGCTCCTCCAACGTCTGCTCGCTTGGGGCCGTGTTTCTTCGAATTGTTCTTAGTTGAAATATAAGGCTTTTCCCGCTGGAAATATAGAACTCATATAAAGTGCGCTGCCGCAAAATATAGAAAATGTAACCCGCCAAAATCGGTTACGGCAGGTTCCTGGGCAAAAAAGCTTTGAAACCAAGCATTTGCGCATCTGTTTGGCGCGAAAATCCGGCACGCCCAATTGACAGATTTTGCGGTCTGACGGCACGGATTTTCGGCAGCGCAGCAGAGGATGCTGGTGAATCGATCAGAAGAAAACACCCAGAAGAAAGATTCCGACCGAGCTTAATATTTCGGCCGAATTGATGTCCCGCTGATTCCGGCCGCGGCCGACGCGGGCCCCCCAATTCCGGATACGCCAGAGCTGCGATGCATCGGGCCTGTTGCGCCCATCGTTCTACCGCTCGGGCCGCCGATGACCCCATTCGGATGATAGGCCGGGTGCCCGTTGGGCTCGCCAGTCGTGGCAAAGTGAGCGGGCACTTTGCTCACGCTGCCGGGCAAGGCGGGACTGTGCGGGACCGCAACGGACTGAGGGCGTTGGGCGTCTGGTCGTTCCACATTTTTGTGGTCAGGAACAACTACTCCGATCGCGTTGCGCACTGTGTGCCCGGAGGCCCGCGACGGGGAGAGTGGCCGCCGGTGCACGCGCGCTCCCAGCGCCACCGTGGCTTTGGTCTTTGTTTCGTGGAACCCCGCCCTGTTGCCGCCGGCACCATTCCAGCCCGCATCCTCGGCCACAGCCGCCTGCATGGTCACGGCACCCAAAAACGCAATCGCCAAGAGCGCAATTGCGATGAGTTCAAATCCGATCTGCGAACCGCCGTTCCTGCGCATCGTCGCTCACTCGTTCGCCGGCGCCGCCGTGGGGGTAACTGGCGGCCTGGCTTCATCGTTCCCCAGGAACAGCGTCTGCAACGCCGGCACGACAATAAGCAAAATAATCGGCCCGATGAACATACCGCCCACCACCACGGTTGCGAGCGGCCGCTGCACTTGGCTGCCGATGCCGGTCGAAACCGACGCCGGCAGCAAGCCGATGCAGGCGGACAGTGCCGTCATCAGCATCGGCCGCATGCGCTGTTCCGCGGCATGAGCCATTGCCTCTATTACGCCCATGCCGGTCGCCCTGGTCTCGTTGTAATAGGTCATGATCAGGATGCCGTTCATCACCGACACGCCGAACAGCGAAACAAAGCCGACGGCCGCTGAGATGCTGAAATTCAGTCCGGAGAAATATAGGGCGATCACGCCGCCGCCGACGGCGAATGGAATACCGGTCAGCACCAGCAGGCTGTCGCGCAGCGAATTGAACAGTCCATACAGCAGGACGATGATCAGCAGCAGGCTGATGGGAACGATGACCGCAAGCCGCGCCTGCGCCTTTTGCAGATCTTCAAACTCGCCCGCCCAAACGATGCGATAGCCAATTGGTAGCTTGACGTCCTTGGCGATGCGCTCCTGCGCCTCGGCGACAGCACCGCCGAGATCACGGTCGCGCACGCTGAACTTGATCGGAATATAGCGCTCTCGTGAACTCGTGATAGATGTAGGAAGCGCCGGTATCGAGCGAGATGTCGGCGAGTTCGCGCAGCGGAATGTAGGCGTTGGTCCCGGCGGCGGTCGTATAACCGACTTTGATGTTACCCACTGCCTCCAGGCTGGAGCGATATTCCGGCGGTAACCGCACCTGCACGTTCCACGAACGGTCACCTTCGAGCAGCGTGGTCGCTATTGTCCCACCCAATGCAGCTTGAATGACGGTGTTGACGTCGCCGGTATTGAGGCCGTAGCGGGCGGCTTTTTCGCGATTGATCTTGATATTCAGGTTTGGTTGCCCCTGGACGTGGAAAATGCCGAGGTCGGTGATGCCCCTGACCTGCGCCATCTCGTGCTGCACCTTAAGTGCTAGATCCTCCAGAATGTTCTGATCGTGGCCGATGATCTTCACCGAGTTGGCGCCTTTGACGCCGGAGAGCGCTTCCTCGACGTTATCCTGGATGTACTGTGAAAAATTGAAAACTACGCCGGGCAGCTCGTCGTTGAACTCTTTCTGCAGTTCCTTGATCAAATCGTCCTTGGTGTAGCCGGTGGGCCACTCGTCATACGGCTTCAGCGGAACGAACAGCTCGACGTTGGAAAAAGGCGAGGCGTCCGTGCCGTTGTCAGGCCGGCCGTGCTGGGAAACGGCGTGGAGCACTTCGGTGTGGCGAAGAAGGATTTCACGCATCTTCTTCACTTGCGGCTCGCCGGCCTCCAGTCCCATGGTCGGCGGCATTGAAGCCCTGATCCAAAGATTGCCTTCTTCGAGCGCCGGCAGGAATTCGCTGCCCAACCGCGAGCCGAGCACCGCCACTATGGCCAGGAAACCAAGCGCGATCGCTAGCATGATTTTGCGGTTGGCGAGCGACCAGGTCAGGATCGGTTCATAAATCCGCCGGATGACGCGTACGATAATCGTTTCCGTTTCCGCGACGTGCTCCGGCAACAGGAACGAGGCCAGCACCGGCGTGATTGTGAATGTCGACAATAGCGCGCCGAGGAGTGCCAGACCGTAAGTGCGCGCCATGGGACTGAAAATCTGACCTTCCACCCCTTGCATGGTAAACAACGGAACGAAGGCCGCGACCGTGATAAGCGCCGAGAAGAAAATTGCCATGTCGACTTGCAACGCACTGGCAAGGATCAGCCGCAACCGATCGGTCCAGTGCGGGCTATGCGTGGAGTCCGCCGATCTGGTCGGATCCGACCCAAATCGACCCTCCGCGAGTTGCTGCAGCAGCGTTTCCCGCTCCCTGGGATGCTGGAAGTTGCGGAAAATGTTTTCGATCAAGATCACCGCGGAATTGACGATGATGCCGAAATCGACTGCACCAACGGAGAGCAGGTTGGCGTCCTGCCCCATCAGCACCATAATGATGACGGCAAAAAACAGCGCGAAGGGAATGTTGACGCCGACGATGATGGCGCTGCGCAGATTGCCGAGGAACACCCATTGGATGACGAACACCAATAGACAGCCGAAGATAAGGTTGTGCAGCACCGTATGCGTGGTGACCGCGACCAGCGTCGAACGGTCGTAATAGGGCTTAAGCTTCACGCCCGGCGGCAGCTCACCGTCGGTGTTGAGCTTGTCGATCTCGGCTTTGACGCGCGGTATGACGTCGTTGGTATGAAAGGTTCGTCCCATAACCACGATCGACAATGCAGCATCGTCGTCGTGGTCGATGCCGGCGATGCCGAGCCGCGGCACATACCCGACCGAGACCTTGGCCACGTTCTTTATCTGTATGGGCACGCCGTTCACTTGGCTGAGGACTACATCCTCGATGTCTTTGACATGCCAGCCCTGGGTCAAATCCTCATTGCCGCCGCTGTCGAATAACCCGATGCCGCGGATATTGACCGACTGCTGCCCGACGGTGATCTCGCGGCCGCCAACGTTGATGTTGGCGTTGCCCAGCGCCGCGATGATCTGCGGAATGGTGATGTTGTAGGCGTCAAGCTTGTGAAGATCGACGTCGACATTGTATTGCTTGGTGGTGCCACCCCAGGAGTTCACCTGCACGACGCCGTCGGTCACGGTGAACAGGCCGCGCAGGGCGATCCAATCCTGCACAGTGCGCAAATTGGTAAGCCCGAAATGCGGCGGGCCGACCACCTGATAGCGATAGATTTCGCCGACCAGGCTTGATTGCGAGATGCTCGCTACCTGACCCGCGGGCAGGCTGACGTTCTGCGTTAGGCTCAATGCCGCTTGGGTATAGGCAAAGAAAAAATCGACGCCGTAATTGAAGGTTACGCGGACAAACGACAAGCCGTAGAACGACGTGGAGCGGATGTTGTCGATGCCGGGAGTGGGATAGAGCCCGATCTCCATCGGAATCGTGTAATAGCGTTCCATCTCCTCGGCCGAGAGCCCGGCCGCCTGGGCGGTGATCTCAAGAATAACGGGCGCGGGATTGGGATAGGCCTCGATATTGAGCTTGCTAAAGGCGACGAGCCCGGCGGCGACGAAAACCAGCAGACCGAGCAGGATTATCGGGCGTCGGGTCAATCCGAAAGCGACAACACCTTTCAGCACGGTTCGCCTCTACATCAAACGCCGCGAAGGCGCGGCAGCCTCACTGGCTGCCGGCTGCGATCGTCACCATGTTGTCGAGAAAGACCGCGCCGTCAGTAGCGGCGAGCTCGCCGACCTGCACCCCACTGAGGATCTGCCGATAGCCGTCCCGTACGTCGCCGATCTTGACCGTGCGTTTGGTGAACCGCCGGCGGTCGGCCGTGATCCAGACCGTTTGCGTGCCGTCGCCTTCGCGCACCACGCCGGAGAGCGGCACCGCCGGCGAGCGGACCGGCGCCCCGATACTGATGGTGAAGTTCGCGAACATCCCCGAGCGCAGTTCGTTATTCGGGTCCTTGATCTCCGACCTCACCAGCACGCGGCGCGTGTTGGGATCGACGATTGCGCCAACGGTCGTGATCTTGCCGTCGAACACACGATCGGGAAAAGCGCCGATCTTGACCTGCACTTCTTGTCCGACCCGGAAGGCCGGGCTGTCGTCCTCGGCGACGTTCGCCAACATCCACATCGTATTGACGTCGACGACAACGAAAGGCGGCGGTGGATTTGCCGGCTGCACGAACAGCCCGGGCGCCGCGTTGCGCTGGACGATCCGGCCGTTGATCGGGCCCGGAACGACCAGGGTCGGATCGGCCAGGCGAGCGGCGACGATGCGATCGATCTCGGCATCGCTCTTGCCGAAGATTCGCACCGCGTCGCGCCCCGCGCGAAGATTACCTTCGGCCGTTTGCTGGTCGGAAACCCCCTGCTCCAGCACCGCTTGCGATACGGCGAGCGTCTTGTAGAGTTCGCGCAGCCGCGCCAAATTGCGGGTGGTTAAATCCAGCACACCAGCCGCGGCAATCAGCGTCGATTCCGCCTGCAGCAGATCGGGGCTGTCGATGGTGAAAAGCGTCTGACCTTTCTTCACGTCGTCGCCGATATCGGCAAACAGCGCAATAATCTTGCCCTGATACGGCGTGAAGACCTGCGTCTCCATGTCCTCGTTGAAGTCAATGCTGCCGACCGATTCCTTCTCGACCAGAAACTCGCGCTCCTCGATCGGCGCGACTTTGACCGCGGAGAGTTGAGCATCGGAGAGATCGACGCTGTCCGCGTCGGGCGCGCCTTTCGCGTCGCTTTGCGCGGCGCCGGCGCCCGCGCTCGGCTTGAGCGCAGGCGGCGAACTCGTGCTGAAATGCCAGACGCCATAGGCGACGATGGCGACGGCGATGACGGCGATGACGGCGCCGGCGAGCACCCATCGGTTACTCGTTATGCGCGGAAACATCGATTGGACCGCATCTGAAACGTCTGAATTGCCGCGAAATGGCCACCGACCGGCAGCCCCGTCTACTGTCACTAATCACAGAAGGCCGATCAATCGCAAAGCGCGAATTAATTGTGGATTTAGAAGGGTTCGAATGAATCCGCTCGATCCCGAGCGACTCAATCGGATTTTATCACAACGATATTTATTCACTATTTCGCGCGGTGGCTGCTTGTGCGGCAACATCGTCTTCGCCGGCGGCTGTGAAGTCTCGATGACCGCTGTGAAAGATAGCAGTGCAAATCCGCGCTAAATCATTGACACTGTGGCAGGGTGAGCACAGCCAATCGGCTGTGGATCGTCGATAATGACGTGGCTTTTCACGTTCGAATAAGTCTCAGTTGCATGTGCGGTCCGTCGGTCAGGAAGTGGAATGCACGAGCCGGCGTTGTCGCTGCTGCGGCGCTTTTGGCGAGTTGTGCGGTAGGTCCGGATTTCGTCCATCCGGCCGCACCCGAGGTCGGGCGGTATACAAAAGAGCCGCTGACGCCGCGAACGTCATCCACCGATGCGCCGACCGGACGGTCCCAGCGTTTCGTGCAGGGCCGCGATATCTCGCAAGAATGGTGGCGGATGTTCAAATCGACGGCGCTCAATGCCTTGATCGAGCGATCGCTAAATAATAATCCCAATCTGCAATCGGCAATCGCCACTTTGCGCGCGGCAAACCAGGCCGTTTACGCCCAGGAGGGCAAATTCTTTCCGCTGATCCAGGGCAATTTTAACCCGAGCTACAACCAGACGTCCACCGTACTAGCTCCGATCCCCAACTCGGGCGCCACGATCTACGCTCTCCATACGGCGCAGCTTCAAGTGTCCTACACCTTGGATATTTGGGGTGTAAATCGCCGCACAGTGGAGTCGCTACAGGCTCAGGCCGATAGCCAGCGTTTCCAGGTCGAAGCGGCTTATTTGACACTGGTATCGAATATCGCGGTCGCCGCGATCAATGAAGCCTCGCTGCGCGCGCAAATCGAAGCCACCAATCAGCTCATCGAGATCAACACCAAAATGCTCGACATTCTGCGGCGGCAACTCGATACGGGGTATGCCAACCGCAACGATGTAGCTCTGCAGGAAGCCGCGCTTGCCCAGGTCAAGGCAACGCTGCCACCGCTGCGCAAGGCGCTGCAGCAGAACCGCGACTTGCTGTCGGCGCTTGCCGGGGCTTATCCCAGCGAAGAACCGCGCGAAACGTTTCGGCTGCCGGACCTGCAATTGCCCACCGATCTTCCGGTCAGCCTGCCATCGCAACTCATCGAACAACGGCCCGACGTACGTATGGCCGAGGAACAATTGCATTCCGCGAGTGCTTTGATTGGCGTCGCCACCGCCAACATTCTTCCAACGTTCACCATCAACGGCAACGTCGGCTATGTGAACACGGCGCTCGCCGGATTGCTGGCGCCGCAGAACTTGTTTTTCACGGCCGCCGGCAACGCCACGCAAACGTTGCTTGATGGCGGTGCGCTGCTGCACGAGTTGCAGGAAGCGAAGGACACTTATAATGCGACGGCATGGAGTTATCGTGGCACGGTGATCGGCGCGGTGCAGAACGTCGCCGACTCGTTGCGCGCACTGCAAAATGACGCCGACGCGCTCAAGGCGGCACGCGACTTCGAGCGCGCCGCTAAGATCAGCTTCGATCTGGCGCGCCAGCAGATGCAGGCCGGCTACGCCAATATTCTGATATTGCTCACCGCGCAGCAGACCTATCTGCAGGCAGTCATTCAGGTGGTGCAGGCGCGCGCCGCGCGCCTGAGCGACACCGCAGCGCTTTATCAGGCGCTCGGCGGCGGCTGGTGGAACCGCACAGCGCCGCTCGCGGAGAAGACTCTTAACGTCGGCACCGGACAAGCCGAGCCGGCAAGCGACAAAGACAAGGATGAAGGATTTCTGCGCGGCTTATGGCCGTTCCACTAGCCGGTCCGCTTGGCGCGGCATTTTGGACCCGGCCCGCGCATATAGTGACGTTCGGGATGATACGAGTCGAACATCGCCGCCGTCAGGCTATACCAGTACTTCAAGACGCCCAAAGCAACCATGGCGATCTGACTTTTGGCTAGGCGATCCGGCGCAGTGGCTCGGAATTGCCGGCGAGTTCGTGTCGGACGCTTGTCGCCGATTTGTGTGTCATGTCGAGTTCGAGGACGCCGGAAACCATGACGACCGCTTGCGGCCGATGCCCGTTCTCGGAGCGGATGTAGCGAAGCGCCGCTTCACGACTGACGAAAAGGCCACCGCAAATTCCGTTGAGCTCCTGAGCCACCCAGTTTCCCCGCTCGTCCTGACCGATCATGAACAGCGGCGGCCGAAATAACGAGGGAGGTTCGGTTTGTTTTGCTTGGGTCATGGATGTTTCGCTCCAAGCCTGCTCGGACCGTGCGCGCGATTTTGCCTCTGCGGTGCCATTCGCAGTATCGCGTCAAGCCAGCCGGCAATCGTGCCACCTTGGTTTTCGACGTCGAGTTCGAGCCGCTCCGTTGGAAACATGGTAGCGCATCCGACCGGCGCGCTGTTGTTCTCGGCGAAACGCACGGCGGATCGTTTGAACAAAAAGATGCCGCCGCTTCGTCCTTCGGCTTCGCGCGCCACCCAAAAGCCGTTGTCATTGCGGGCAACGAAGAACAATGGGATCGATTCACTTAATGCTTGGGGATTCGGCCGTTGTGGAATTTTGGCCGTCCGGGCGGCCGACGGTGATGTTGGACGCCTGCCGGGGGGTTGCGGGCCCTTCACGACCAGACAAATACCGCGCAAAAGTGGCCGCTTGGCCGCGTTGTCAAAATGTGCGGCTCTCCTTGCCATCATTGTGGCTACGGCTACGCTCATTGAGATCGCTCCGATTATTGTTCGTCTCTCGGCGCGAAATGTGCGCTCGATCGCATATGAATTCGAGACGGAGCGGCGAGGGTTGTCATAAAGCCGGCATAATGGTGTTAATGAACGTCAACGCCTCGGCCGCTCACGCGAAGTTGTCGCAGCAGATTATAGTGCCGAGCATCGGCCGGAACCTCGGGACCGGCGCTGCGCCTTCCGTCACGATCGAGATTCTGCGGCGCGCCTCGACAAAGGCTCTGAGGATTGCTAGCGGCAACTGCTCGTGCCAAGCGTCAACGGGGTCGTCCAAAGCGACGGGCACCTGCGGGTGCCGCGATAGTGAGCACAGCCACTCGCCTTCCTCGCGGACGAGGCGCCGCGCCGTCCACGCCGGCAGTTCGAGTTCGACGAGAGCGCAAGCCGCCTCGGTCCATGCGCCCGCCGCAATCAGCCGATCGAGCCGCATTGTTTTTCCGGCCAAGAGCAGGACCGAAATCCGATTGCAAGCATCCGTCAGCACCCTGCCGAACAGCGCCGGTATAAGCGCCGCCGCTCTTCGGAGTTCCTCATCCAGCCGATCAAGATCTGGGGAGTTCTCAGCAAAGGCCACGATACGATCTCATTGAAACGCGGTCGAGCGAACCGCGCGCCGATAAAGTGAAGTCAAAGGCCGTAAAGAAGCCAGATGAGTTCAGATGGGATGATATGGGCGCCGAATAAATATCGGGCCGCGTGCGCATAAACGAGCGGCGATAAACGTTCCGCCCAAGCAAATGTTCATTCCATGACTTGGTGTCCCAAGCGGCCCGTAGCCTGCTTCTTTTTATGTGGCGGGTGGACTGAGAGCGGATCGGTCGGAGGTCGGATTTTTAGACTGTTCAAGCGCTTATGGTCGCACTTTGGTGGGGTTTCGAGCGCCGGCATTTATGGAATTTATACGCCCGCTTTCATCGTCCCCTCTCGATTTCCTATGTGAAGGGTGACAGCTAATCGCCCGCGGGCGGCGCAATTTCTGCCCGTTGGGCGCGTACGTCGCTCGCGCACGACCTAGCCCGGAGCATTGCCATGATGGATGCCGTCATGCTGGCGATTGGTTTCGCCTCCTTCGCGTTGTCGATTGTCTACGTCTATGCCTGCGACCAGCTTTAAAGGGGCAGCGCATGATTTTCGATTATTCGCTGGCCGGCCTCGTGACTGTGGGGCTGCTTATTTACCTGACTTACGCGTTGCTCAAGCCTGAGCGGTTCTGAGGGGTAAACAACCATGACCGCCATCGGCTGGGTCCAGATTCTGCTCTTTTGCGCGATCATCATCGCGATCACGCCGGTCCTCGGCGCCTTCATGAAGCGCGTGTTCAACGGCGAACGCACGTTCCTGTCGCCGATCCTGCGTCCCGTGGAAGCGGTGATTTACCGGCTGGCCGGCGTCGACGTGCGGCATGAGCAGCACGCGGTGACCTACACGGTCACGATGCTGCTGTTCCACGTCGGCGGCTTTCTCATTCTCTATGTGTTGATGCGCGTGCAGCAATGGCTGCCGTTCAATCCGGCGGAACAGTCCGCTGTTGCGCCGGATCTTTCGTTCAACACTGCGGTCAGCTTCATCACCAATACCAACTGGCAGAATTACGGCGGCGAAAGCACGATGTCCTACCTCGTGCAGATGCTCGGCCTCACCCACCAGAATTATTTGTCGGCGGCGACCGGCATCGTGCTTGCGCTGGCGCTGATCCGCGGCTTCGCACGCCATTCGGTGCGTACGGTCGGCAATTTCTGGGTCGATATAACCCGCTGCACTCTCTACATCCTCATTCCGATCTGCGTGCCCTACGCGCTGTTCCTGGTCTGGCAGGGCATACCGCAGACGCTCGGCGCCTATGTGGATGCGACTACGCTCGAAGGCGCCAAGCAGAGCATTGCGGTCGGCCCGGTCGCTTCGCAAGTCGCGATCAAGATGCTCGGCACCAATGGCGGCGGCTTTTTCAACGCCAACGCCGCGCATCCGTTCGAGAACCCGACCGCGTTCTCGAACTACGTGCAGATGATCTCGATCTTCGCGATCGGCGCGGCATTGACCAACGTGTTCGGCCGCATGGTCGGCAACCAGCGCCAAGGCTGGGCGATCCTCTCAGCGATGGGCGTGCTGTTCATCGCCGGCGTCTTCTTCTGCTACTGGGCGGAAGCGCACGGCAACGACGCGCTCAACGCGCTTGGTCTCGCCGGCGGCAACATGGAAGGCAAAGAAGTTCGCTTCGGCATTATCGGCTCGGCGCTGTTCGCCGTCATCACCACTGCCGCTTCCTGCGGCGCAGTCAACGCCATGCACGATTTCTTCACCGCGCTTGGCGGCATGATTCCGCTCATCAACATCCAGCTCGGCGAGGTCGTCGTTGGCGGCGTCGGCGCCGGCATGTACGGCATGCTGCTGTTCGTCATTATCTCGATCTTCGTCGCCGGCCTGATGGTTGGCCGCACCCCGGAATATGTCGGCAAGAAGATCGAGGCCAAGGAAGTAAAGATGGCGATGCTCGCTATCCTAATCCTGCCGCTGATGTATCTCGGCTGGACCGCGGTGGCGATGCTGGTGCCGTCGGCCGTCGCGGCCATGGGTAATCCGGGCCCGCACGGCTTCACCGAAGTGCTTTATGCCTACGTCTCGCAGGATGGCAACAACGGCTCGGCCTTCGCCGGGCTGTCCGCCAACACGCTGTTCTACAACCTGAGTGGCGCTGTCGCCATGTTTGTCGGTCGTTTCTGGATGATCATCCCGACCATGGCGATTGCCGGCTCCCTCGCCGAGAAGAAATTGGTGCCCGCATCGTCGGGCACGTTCCCGACCACCGGCGGCTTGTTCGTCGGCCTGGTCGTCGGCGTGATTGTCATTGTTGGCGGCCTTACCTTCTTCCCAGCCCTGGCGCTCGGCCCAATCGTCGAGCAGCTCGCGATCAATGCCGGCACCCTGTTCGCGGCAAATTGAAAGTCGGAGCCGCGCGATGGAAACTTCAACCCTGCGCAAGAGCTTGCCGGTATCGGCGCTGTTCGATCCGAAGATCGTCCTGCCCGCGGTCGGCTCCGCCTTCGTCAAGCTTGATCCACGGACGCTGACGAAGAATCCGGTGATGTTCGTGCTTGAAATCGTCACCGCACTGACGACGGTCGTCCTGATCCGCGACCTTGTAACGGGCGGCCAGCATATTGGCTTTGAGTTCCAGATCATCCTGTGGCTGTGGTTCACGGTCTTGTTCGCCAATTTCGCTGAGGCCGTGGCCGAAGGGCGCGGTAAGGCCCAGGCCGATACCTTGCGCCGCCAGCGGACCGAGACGAAAGCCAAGCTGGTGACCGGCGCCGGCGATTTGCAGAGTTACCGGCTGATACCTTCGACCCAGCTCAAGGTCGGCGACATCGTGCTGGTCGAAGCCGGAGACATCATTCCCTCAGACGGCGAAGTGATCGCGGGAATGGCCTCGGTCAACGAAGCGGCAATCACCGGAGAATCGGCGCCGGTCATTCGCGAGTTGGGCGGCGACCGCTCAGCGGTCACCGGCGGTACCCATGTGCTGTCTGACTGGATTTGCGTGCGCATCACTGCTGCGCCCGGCTCGACCTTCCTCGATCGCATGATCCATCTGGTCGAGGGCGCCGAACGGCAGAAGACGCCGAACGAGATCGCCCTGAATATCCTGCTGATCGGACTGACCATCATCTTTGTGTTCGCCACCGCGACCATCCCGAGTTACGTCGCCTATACCGGCAGCACGATTTCAATCGTGATCCTGGTGGCGTTGTTCGTAACGCTCATTCCCACAACGATCGGCGCGCTTCTTTCGGCCATCGGCATCGCCGGGATGGATCGGCTGGTGCGGTTCAATGTGCTCGCCATGTCCGGCCGCGCCGTCGAGGCCGCGGGCGACGTCGACACGCTTCTGCTCGACAAGACCGGAACCATCACGCTCGGCAACCGCCAGGCGACAGAGTTCAAGCCACTGCACGGCGTGACGGAGCAAGAAGTTGCCGATGCAGCGCAGCTTGCGTCGCTCGCCGACGAAACGCCCGAGGGCCGCTCGATCGTGGTGCTAGCCAAGGAAAAGTACGGCATCCGCGGCCGCGAGCTCGCCGAGCTGCAGGTCAATTTCATTCCATTCAGTGCCCAGACGCGGATGAGCGGCGTCGAGGTTGGCTCGTCCTGGGTGCGCAAAGGCGCGGTCGAGGCGATCTTAAACTTCCTAACCTCCTCGCCGACCGCGGTCGGGGCCGGTGGCGCGGTGCAGGTGCTCCGCCCCATCATCAGCGTCGAAACCGAGCGCGAAATTCGCGCTATCGCCGACGCGATTGCGAAATCCGGCGGCACGCCGCTCGCGGTCGCCAAGGACAACCGGCTGCTCGGCGTCATCCATCTGAAAGACATCGTCAAGGGCGGCATCCGCGAACGCTTCGCCGAATTGCGCCGCATGGGCATCCGCACCGTGATGATCACCGGCGACAATCCGATGACCGCGGCGGCGATCGCGGCCGAAGCTGGGGTCGACGACTTCCTGGCGCAGGCGACCCCCGAGGATAAGCTCAAGCTCATTCGCGACGAGCAGGCCAAGGGCAAGCTCGTCGCCATGTGCGGCGACGGCACCAACGACGCGCCGGCACTCGCGCAAGCCGACGTCGGCGTCGCCATGAATACGGGCACGCAGGCCGCGCGCGAGGCCGGCAACATGGTCGACCTCGATTCCAATCCGACCAAGCTGATCGAGATCGTCGAAATCGGCAAACAACTGCTGATGACCCGCGGCGCGCTGACCACGTTCTCGATCGCCAACGACGTGGCGAAATATTTCGCCATCATTCCGGCGATGTTCGTCGCCTTCTATCCACAATTGCAGACGCTGAATATCATGCGGCTGTCGACGCCGGAGAGCGCCATTCTGTCGGCGATCATCTTCAACGCGCTCATTATCATCGCGCTCATTCCGCTGTCGCTCAAAGGCGTGCGCTACCGTCCGATTGGCGCCGCTCCCCTGCTCCGCCGCAATCTGTGGATCTACGGCGGTGGCGGCGTGATCATTCCATTCATCGGCATCAAGGCCATCGACCTCGTGGTCTCGGCCTTGCATCTGGCCTAAGGAGAAGTCCGATGTTGCGCGAAATCCGTCCGGCGATCGTTGTCCTGGTCGCGCTGACGCTGATCACTGGGCTGGTCTATCCGCTGGCGATAACTGGCATTGCGGAAGTCATTTTTCCCTACCAGGCGCAAGGCAGTCTGATCGAGCGTGACGGCGAAGTGGTCGGCTCCGCCCTGATCGGGCAGGCATTCGATGGTGAAAAATATTTCCACGGCCGTCCGTCAGCGACCACCGCGCCTGACCCCAAGGACCCCAACAAGACCGTGCCGGCGCCCTATAATGCTGCCAATTCCGGCGGATCGAATCTCGGGCCTTCCAACAAGGCGCTGATCGACCGCGTGCAAGGCGATCTCGACAAGCTCAAAAAGGAGAACCCGTCGGCCGACGTGCCCGCCGACCTGGTCACCACCTCGGCCAGCGGCCTCGACCCCGACATCTCGCCGGAGGCCGCATACTTTCAAGTCCCACGTGTTGCCAAGGCGCGCAACTTGGCGGAAAATCAGGTGCGTCAGCTTGTCAGCGACCACATTGAGGCTCGCTTCCTCGGTTTGTTGGGTGAGCCCCGCGTCAACATCTTATTGCTTAATCTCGCTCTCGACCGGTTGTCCGCCGGCTAGAGCGCCGGAACGCGGAACCCCGAGAGATCTGATCGGTGAACACGGATCAGCGGCGTGATTCCGACCATCGGCCCTCGCCGGAAGCCCTGCTTGAGGCGGCGCGCCGCGAAGAAGAGCGCGTCGGCAAGCTTCGTATTTTCGTGGGAGCCGCGCCGGGCGTGGGCAAGACTTATGAAATGCTCCAGCAGGCCCGCGCGCGCCGCAAGGACGGCTACGATGTCGTCGTTGGCATTGTCGAAACCCACGGCCGCAAGGATACCGAAGCGCTTCTAGAGGGACTGGAAGTCGTTCCGCGCGAGCGCATCGACTATAAGGGACAACAACTGGAAGAGATGGATCTCGACGCCGTCATCGCGCGCCGCCCGCAATTGGTGCTGGTCGACGAGCTTGCGCACACCAATGCCGACGGCAGCCGCCATCCCAAGCGCTATCTCGACATTGAAGAGCTTTTGCGCCGCGGCATTGACGTCTATACCACGGTCAATATCCAGCACATCGAAAGTCTCAACGACGTGGTGGCCCAGATCACGCATGTGCGTGTGCGCGAGACGGTGCCCGATGCGGTGTTCGACCGCGCCGACGCAGTCGAGCTGGTCGACCTCACCCCGGCCGATCTGATCCAGCGACTCAAAGAAGGCAAAGTCTACGTCTCCAAGCAAGCCGAACGTGCGCTCGAACATTTCTTTTCGCCGGCCAACCTCACCGCGCTGCGCGAGCTTGCCTTGCGCCGCACCGCCGAGCGGGTGGACGAACAATTGCTCACGGAGATGCAGGCGCACGCCATCCCGGGCCCCTGGCCGGCCGGCGAGCGTATCCTCGTTTGCATCAGCGACGACGCGCGCTCCGCCGGCCTCGTGCGCTACGCCAAACGTGTTGCCGACCGCCTGCACGGACCGTGGACGGCGCTCTACATCGAAGGGCGGCGCAGCCTGCAACTTTCGGAAGAGGAACGCGATCGTGTGGCCGACACGCTGCGGCTCGCCGAAGCGCTCGGCGGCGAAGCCATCACGCTTCCCGCCGTGGCGCGCGACATCGCGACCGACCTGATCGGCTATGCGCAGGCCAACAATGTGACCCAGATCGTGATCGGCAAATCGGCGCGCACGCGCTGGTTCGAGATCTTGCACGGCTCCGTTGTGCACGATCTCGTGCGCCGCTCCGGCAACATCAGCGTCCACGTCATCGCCGGCGACACGATTGGGCAGCCGATTCCGAAGAAGTCGGTGCGCGCCGCCGAGATCGACGCGGCCGTCAACCTGACGCCTTACGTCCTGTCGCTTATTGCAGTCGCGGTGGCGCTCCTTTGCGCGGAAGGCGTCAACTATCTGATCGGCGTCGAAAACGTCGATCTGGTATTCCTCACGGCCGTGGTCGGCGTTGCCGTGCGCTTCGGGCTTTGGCCGTCGCTGCTGGCAAGTCTCACGTCGGCGCTCTGCTACAATTTTTTCTTTTTGCCGCCGATATACACGCTGACAATTGAAGACCCGCACAACATCGCGGCGTTCTTTCTTTTCACGCTGGTCGCCATCATTGTCTCCAATGTCGCTGCGCGCGGCCGCATGCAAACGATTGCGGCGACCGAGCGCGCGCGCGTCACCGAGTCGCTCTATTCGTTCAGCCGCAAGCTTGCCGGCGCCGGAACCCTCGACGATGTCCTCTGGGCCACGGCCTATCAGACCGCGCTGATGCTCGACGTCCGCGTCGTGCTGCTGTTGCCCGAGCATGGCTCGATCGCGGTGAAGGCCGGCTATCCGCCCGAGGACATCCTCGACGATGCTGACCTCGCCGCGGCGAAATGGGCCTGGGAGAATGACCGCAGCGCCGGGCGCGGCTCCGAGACGCTGCCGGGCGCCAAGCGCCTGTTCCTGCCGATGCATACCGGCCGCGGCGCCATCGGCGTAATGGGCATCGATAGCGACAAGTCCGGCCCGCTGCTGACGCCCGATCGGCGGCGGCTTCTCGATGCGCTGCGCGATCAGGGGGCGCTGGCGATCGAGCGCGTGCGGCTGGTTGAGGAGATGGACCGGGTCGAGCGCGCCGCCGAAACCGAGCGGCTGCGGTCGGCACTACTCACCTCGATCTCGCATGACCTCAAGACGCCATTGGCCGCAGTGCTCGGCGCCGCCGGCGCCTTGCGCGACCTCGGCGGCAAACTCAGCGATGCGGAGAAGGCCGATCTGCTCGCGACGATCATCGACGAATCCGAACGGCTCAACCAATTCATCGCCAATCTACTCGACATGACCAAGCTCGAGTCCGGCGCGATTTCGCCGAATGTCGCCATGCACGATATCGGTGAGATCGTCGGCACCGCTTTGCGGCGCGCGAGCCGAATTCTGTCGCATCATCAGGTCGAGCTCGAACTGGCGCCCGATTTGCCGATGCTGGAACTCGACGCGGTGCTGTTCGAGCAGGTCCTGTTCAATCTGCTCGATAATGCCGCGAAATATGCCCCGCCTGAAACCAAAATCCTCATTCAGAGTTGGCGCGACGTCGATAATGTCTGTTTGCGCGTCCTCGATGAAGGCAGCGGTATTTCTGCAACCGATCTCGATCACATCTTCGACAAATTCTACCGCGCACAGAAAACCGACCATGTGCGCGCCGGTACGGGGCTTGGGCTCGCCATCTCGCGCGGCTTTGTCGAAGCCATGCATGGCACCATCGTCGCCGCCAATCGCACCGATCGCAGCGGCGCCGCCTTCACCATCAGCCTGCCGATCCCGCGCCAGCGGCAACGCCTGGATGTCGCCGCATGAACGCCGCCCCGCTCCGCGTGCTGGTGGTCGATGACGAACCGCCGATCCGAAAGCTCTTGCGCATGGGACTCTCCGCCCAGGGCTATCAGACGCTTGAAGCGCCCAATGCCAAAGCGGCGCTCGACCTTCTTAATGAAAAACCGGATCTGATCATTCTCGACCTTGGCCTGCCGGATGCGCATGGGCACGACCTGCTGCGCATGATCCGCGCGCGCAACGAGAGTGTTCCGATCGTCGTCTTATCCAGCCGCAGCGATGAAGCCGGCAAGGTGGAAGCGCTCGATCTCGGCGCCGACGATTACGTCACCAAGCCGTTCGGCATGGACGAGCTGCTCGCGCGCATGCGAGCCGCGCTGCGCCACCAATTGCAGATCCATGGCGAGCGGCCGGTGTTCCGCGTCGGCCAGCTTTCCGTCGATCTGGTCCGCCGCATCGTCAAGGTCGGTGACCGGGAGATAAAGCTCTCGCCGAAGGAATACGACCTGCTGCGTGTGCTGGTGCAGCATGCGGGCAAGGTACTGACGCACAAATTCCTGCTGGGCGAATTATGGGACAATTTGACCGATGCGCAGTATCTGCGGGTTTACGTCCGGCAGCTGCGGCAGAAAATCGAAGCCGACCCCGAGCAGCCGCAATACGTGCTGACCGAAACCGGGATCGGGTACCGCTTGCGCGCCCCGGATTGAACGGCGCCATCATTGCCCGCGCCTTATTGCCGTCGCATATTCCGATAAAGAAACCGTCCAGCAGGAAGGAGCAGCCCATGGCTGATGAACTCGTTTTATACACCAATCCGCGGTCGCGCGGCCGCATCGCGCGCTGGATGCTGGAAGAAGTCGGCCAGCCCTACCGCGCGGAAGTGCTCGACTATGGCACCAGTGTGAAGTCACCCGCCTATCTCGCCATCAACCCCATGGGCAAAGTCCCGGCGCTGCGTCACGGCAATGCCGTGGTGACCGAAGCGGCCGCCATTTGCGCTTATCTTGCCGATGCATTTCCACAAGCCTGCCTCGCGCCACCGCCGGGCGCCCGTCTTCGTGCGCCTTATTACCGCTGGATGTTCTTCGCCGCGGGCCCGATCGAAGCGGCGATCAGCAACAAGAATTTTGGTTTCGTGGTGCCGCCCGAGCGGGAGAGCACCATAGGCTACGGCAGCTTCGATCGGGTCATGAAGACGCTCGAACAGGCGGTACCGAAAAGCAACTATCTGCTCGGCGACACCTTCACTGCGGCCGATGTTTATTTTGGCTACGCCATCGGATTTGGCTTGATGTTCGGGACGATCGAAAAGCGCCCGGCTTTCGAGAGCTACTGGAAGCGCATCAGCGCCCGTCCGGCTTTTGCGCGGGCGCGGGAACTGGACGACGCGCTTATGGCGCAAAAGACGGCGGGCTAAGGCATGCGAGGAGACGGCAGCCGCATCAGCGGCTCGCCGACGCAAATCCTGGCTCCCTCGTAGACATTGTCACACAGCGTGAAGCCGTCAGGCGCAAACACGATGATGGTCGAGCCGTGCTCGAACCAGCCCAGCTGCTCGCCTTTGCGATAGTGCGCTTCGCACGCGAAAACATTCGGCCCGCGGTATGCGAGGTTCAACGGGACGCCGAGACAATTCAGGCGGATGCTTGCGACTAGGATGGCGGCAACCGCCACTAACATGACCGGCTGATTGTCTGCAGCGAGCTGCGCGCAAATGACCGCGCGCTCGTTCTTGCAGAAGAGCCGCTCGACCCGCTTGAGCGCGATCGGATTGACGTTCCAGGTGTCGCCGGAAATGTAGATCACCCGTGTGAGTCGGCAATCGTGCGGAGCGTGAAAGCGGTGATACATGCTCGACGTCAGCCGCAACGTTACATAACGGCCGTTGCGGTGCGCTGCAATCACACCGGGATCGCCCGTTAGATCCTCAAGTGAATACGGGAAGCCCTTGGCTTGATAGAGTTCCGTCCCTGAGACGGCGCCGCAGGCGCCGACGATTCCATCACACGGACTGACCAGGATGCCGGTACGCGTGTCGGTCAGCCGCGCGCCATCCTTGAGCTCGCGCGTGAAACAGTCATGCATGCTGCGGAAGTGG
The DNA here is from genome assembly GCA_963845775.1 of uncultured Alphaproteobacteria bacterium. Lineage (GTDB taxonomy): Bacteria > Pseudomonadota > Alphaproteobacteria > Rhizobiales > Xanthobacteraceae > BOG-931. Next base: position 242,175 of record CAWJTE010000007.1, on the reverse strand, counting down.
GTTTTTTTTGCTTCGCGCAGGTCAAGCGGGCAGAAAAGCCGCCACACGCCAATTGATAAATCGCGAACGAATGGCTGTTCGATCCGGCTGAACCAGCCGATCAACTTCGTGGCTAGCCGGCGGGGAATACGGTTGGTCAGCAGGAAATTGATATCTTCCTGCTGCAGCACGCGCAGAAGCCGCGCCCCGACCGTCATCCGCCTGTCAACTCCGGCGCGTAAATCATCGGGCGATGGCATTGGCCATGACGCCATGGGTCACAACGGCTTGGGCGCTGTATGGGGTTGGCGGCGCAGCTCTCGCCACCTCGCTGGTCAAGCTGCGCCGGCGTTTCGAGCTGTCGCAGGCCAAGCATAAATCGCTGACTGGCCACGCGCGGCTGTCCCGCCGTCTCGCCGGCTTGATTCCATTCTACGAATACGACGAGACGGTATTCTTTCGCTGCGACGGCGCGCCGCCGGAGGTCGCCGCGCGTCGCCGCGCCGGCTTTGAGCGGCTGTCGGTGCGCTACAACACGCGCTTTGCCAAAACAATCAAGCAGACCGCGGACGCCGCGGGCAGCATCTCCGATTTGCGGTTCACCGACGCTTACCGCGTTCCCTTCCAGTTTCGCAGGGTAATCCGGGATCGGCTGCCGTCCGCCGCCTTTATGCAGGCGAGCGCCGGCGTCACGCTCACCGATCTCGACGGCAATACGTTTTACGACGTTAGCGGATCGTATGGCGTCAATGTCCTCGGCTACGACTTTTACAAGGCCGCCATCGAGCGCGGCGCGGCGCGTGTGCGCGAGTTGGGCCCGGTGCTCGGCCCCTATCATCCGCTGATCGTCGACAATGTGCGGCTGCTGAAAGAGATTTCCGGGCTCGACGAAGTATCGTTCCATATGTCCGGCACCGAAGCGGTGATGCAGGCGGTCCGGCTTGCGCGCTATCACACGCGACGCTCGCATCTGGTGCGGTTCTGCGGTGCCTATCACGGTTGGTGGGGTGATGTGCAACCCGGCGTCGGCAATCCGGTTCCGGCGCATGAGACCTATACGTTGACCGAAATGTCCGAGGACGCGCTGCGCGTGCTGCGCACGCGCAACAATATCGCTTGCGTACTCGTCAACCCATTGCAGGCGACGCATCCGAACGCTTCGCCGCCGAACGATGGCACGCTGGTCGACAGTACCCGCACTGCACGCTTCGACCGCGAATCCTACGCCGACTGGCTCGCGCGCCTGCGCGCCGTGTGCGATGAGCGCGGGATTATCCTCATCTTCGACGAAGTGTTCGTCGGCTTCCGCCTCGCCTGCGGCGGCGCCCAGGAGTATTTCGGCGTGCGGGCCGACCTTGTTACCTACGGCAAGACGCTTGGCGGCGGGTTGCCGATCGGCGCGGTGTGCGGGCGCAGCCGCCTGATGAAGCGCTTTCGCGACGATCGTCCAGCCGACATCTGCTTCGCCCGCGGGACGTTTAATTCGCATCCCTACGTCATGGCGGCGATGAACGAGTTTCTTCGCTACTTGCAAACGTCGGAAGGCAAAGCGACTTATCGCGACCTCGACTGGACGTGGGCCGAGCGCGCCCGGCGGCTTAACGAACGCCTGTGTGTGGAAGAACTGCCGGTCGAGGTGGCGCACATGTCGTCGATCTGGACGGTCTGCTACCGCGAGCCGTCGCGTTACAATTGGCTGCTGCAATATTACCTGCGCGCCGACGGATTGGCATTGAGCTGGGTTGGGACTGGGCGGCTGATCTTCAGCCTCGATTACACCGATGCCGATTTCGACGAGGTTGCACGCCGCTTCGTCGCTGCCGTACGCGCTATGAACGATGACGGATGGTGGTGGCGCAATGAGATCATGACCAACGCATCGATCAAGCGGACGATCCTCAAAGAGATGATCGCCCGCCGATTGTTTTCGCCACGGCATCGCGAGGCCTCGGTCGCGCCTAACTGAGATGCGGCGCTTCTTCGGCCTCGTCCTCATTCCAATCGGCGACCTCGCGGCCAAGACCGTGATCGATCCACTCGCCGCGCAGAAGCGCAAGCGGCGCTTTGTGATAGAGCTTGATGTCGTGAAACGGGTCGGTGAGGATTTTCGTCGCCCAGACGAGCCCGGTCTGTACGTCCTTGATTAGGAACAAATGGACAGTGCGGAACAGCACCCCGCCGATACCGACGGCGAGCCAGATCACCGCCACGTGGCGGATGCAATCCGCCGTGCTTCCCGGGACCGCGAACAGACCGAGCAGGGTCGGATCGAAATAGAGCGCCGCCGGCGAGGCCGCCCAGATGCCGATCAGCATGAGCTTACGACGCAGATTATAGCCAACCTTGATCTCTTCTTTGTATTCGTGGCTGGCCTGATTGACCTCGTCGTAATCTCTGGGCTCGAAGAAAAAATGACCGCACTGCCGCGTGGTCATCGCCACCAGCCAGCCGGCCAACGCCGATATCGCCGGATCCTTGAAGATCATCAGATACGAAAATAGAAAGCTGATTGCGCTGACGAAATGCAGCGACTGATTGATCCGGCTGTGGTGGTAGTAACGGTGGTCATCCCAGCGCTGCGTGCGCAGGGCGGCGAGAAAGCCGTCCATCTGTCTCCCCCGTGAGGTCCATCGGTTGTCGTTATGGCGATTCGGTAAATCCCGTATGACAGCAAACAAACGTCACGTTGAAGGATGCCGCACCGGCGGCAATCAGTGCGACATGCGCTTGGCGCTCGCATCACCCTCTTTAGCGAAGCGAATGAGGCAAAAATGCCCGAGCGGCGGCATCGGGCGCCGTTCGACCAGGCGTATCCCGTCGGTCCGCGCCGTCCAGTTTTCGTAACGCTGGAACGGAAACTCCGTCCGCCAGCCGAGCTTGCGCGCCGCCGGAGCGAACCAATGTTCGAGCGAGCGGCGCAAGCCGGCTTCGGCGCCGACCCGGCTGACCAGCACGATCTCGCCGCCCGGCTTCAGCACGCGGGCGAATTCGTCGAGCGTGGCTTCCGGATTCGGCACGGTCGTCACTACGTATTGCGCGACAACGACATCGAATGATTTATCGGGGAAGGACAAACGCTCGGCGTCCATCACCCAAAGCCCTTCCACATTATGCAATCCGAATTCCGCGACGCGCTCCTGCGCCTTGCGAAGCATAGGCTCGGAAATATCGACGCCGCACAGGCTACAGTCGCGCGAATATTCCGGCAGCGAGATGCCAGTCCCAACTCCGACTTCCAGAATACGCCCGCCGATGCGTTCAGCCGCTTCGATCGCCGCCTGGCGCCCGCGTTCGAACACGGCGCCAAACACCAGATCGTAAACCGGTGCCCAGCGGGCATAGGCCTTGGTGACCGTTTGCGCATCGAGTTCAGTATGTACAAAGTCGGTCATTCTCGATCCTCCCGTTGCGGTTCGCGTTGGGCCATCAGCCCGGACCGGTTTCGACTATTGACGTCGCTACTCCAATTTACGGTCGCCACGGCCGATCACATTGTGCACATGGCAGAGAAACTGCCGGGCGCTGTTCTCCCAGGAAAAGTCCAGCGCAAATTTGCGGCAGGCATCGCGGTGAAGCTGCAATGCTCTCAGGCAGGCGTGGCCGAGGTCTTCGTCAAGGACACCGATCGGCCGGTCACCGACAACGTCTTTCGGACCGGTCACCGGAAAAGCGGCGATTGGCACGCCGCTCGCCAACGCCTCGAGCTGTACAATGCCGAAGGTGTCGGTGCGGCTCGGAAAGACGAATACGTCCGCAGCGGCAAGATGACCGGCGAGTGTTCCATTCTCCAACGGCCCGAGGAATTTCGCCTCGGGAAAGTCGCGCTTCAGTTTCGCTTCAGCCGGCCCCGTGCCAATCACCACCTTGCTGCCGGGAAGATCGAGTGACAAAAACGCTTGCAGATTTTTTTCGACCGCGACGCGGCCGACGGTCATAAAAATCGGACGCGGCAAATTAAGATCGATCGCCCGGTCGGGCCGGAACAGTTCGACGTCCACGCCGCGTGTCCACATACCCAGATGACCGAAACCGCGCTCGTTGAGTTCTCGCATCAGCGACGGCGTCGCCACCATGGTCACGCTGGCTCCGCGGTGGAACCAGCGCAGGACCGCATAGACTAGGCTTTCGGGAATCGGCGAGCGGGCGGAAATGTATTCCGGAAAACGCGTCGTATAGCTGGTGGTGAACGGCCGCCCGCGACGGCGACAGTAGGCGCGCACGGCAAACCCAATCGGGCCTTCAGTCGCAATATGGATGGCATCCGACTTCGTCGCATCGATACGCTCGGCAATTTTCCGCCGACTCGGCAACGCAAGCCGCAGACCGGGATAGGTCAGCAACTGAAACGTCGGGAAGCCTTCCGGCGAGAGAAATTCAATCGTGGCACCGAGTTTGGCTGCCGCCCGCGCCATTGCTCCTAAGGTTCTCACCACTCCATTAACTTGCGGATGCCAGGCATCGGTAGCGACGAGAACCTTCATCGGTCTGCGGCGGCAGCCGCCCCTTTTTGCGAATCATCTGCGACAACAATTGCCATTTCATGTCTCAAACGTGTGACGGACCACGGCGGCGGCTGAGTTTATTTGTTTGCTCGCGTAACACTGCTGTTACAGTTTAATGAGAGCTTGCGCCGCAAATCGTGACGAGCAGCACCGCGCAGACGATTACATCCAGGCTCGGCCGCGGCACTATTAGCGCAGCGATCAGCCTGTCGTTCCTCGCCGTGGCGGCTTTTGTTCTCTATCAACACCTGCGTGACATCGACGCCGGCAAAATCCTGGCGGCGCTCGACGCGCAGTCGATCAAAAAAATCGCGACTGCCGGCGCTTTCGTGGTCGCCGGCTACGTGACGCTGACCTTCTACGATCTGTTCGCGTTGCGCACGATCGGACACAATCAGGTACCCTACTCGGCCGCCGCCCTGGCAAGCTTCACCAGCTCGACCATCGGACACAGCCTCGGCGCTGCCGTGCTGACCGGCGGCTTGATCCGGCTACGCATCTACGCGCCTTGGGGCCTGACCGTTGCCGACGTTGCCAAGATTGCCGTCGTGACCGGCATGACCTTTTGCCTCGGCAATATTTTGCTGCTCGGTGGCGCGATTGCGTTTGCACCGGCGGCAGCAAGCGCCATCGATCATCTTCCCCATTGGATCAACCGGACGTTGGGCCTCATCGGATTGTTCGGCATCGCTTGCTATCTTGCATGGCTCGCACCGCGACCGCGCGCCGTGGGCTGGTCCGGCTGGCGCCTGGTGCTGCCCAACCCGCGCCTCACCCTGGCGCAGATCGGCATCGGCACGGTGGATTTGAGCCTGGTGACACTTGCCATGTATATGCTGCTGCCTGCCGCCCCAGCGGTCAGTCTCGTGGCCGTCCTTGTCACTTTCCTGACCGCTACGCTCCTCGGGACGGTCAGCCATGCTCCCGGAGGCCTCGGCGTCATCGAGGCGACGATGTTGATCGGGCTCGCACAGTTTCAACGCGAGGAGCTTTTGGCGGCGCTCATTACATTTCGCGCGCTATACTTCGTGCTTCCGCTGTTTTTCGCCACATTGTCGCTCGGATTGCGGGAACTTCGCACGCTTGCGCACCCCGCTTCGACGCGCCGCTAGTGTGTAACACCGCCCAAAACCTTGTAAGGCGCATACCCTCACGTTAATGTTTCGGCGCGTAAACGGGGCTGGTTGTGACGCGTCGCGTTATCGTTTCCGGGGCTCAAAAACGCTCGCGATCCGCGTTCGGCTGGGCCGGCTACGCGTTGGCGGTTGCAATTGGCGTCTTCTTTCGGCTATCGCGGTCGCACCGCGCCAAGCCGGCGCGGAGACGATGCAATCGGCGCTGGCCCGCGCCTATCAGGGCAATCCGCAACTCAACGCGCAGCGGGCTATCGTCCGCCAAAGCGATGAGGGCGTGGCGCAGGCGCTGTCCGGATATCGGCCGACGCTCTCGGCAACCGCAACGGTCGGACGGCAATTTACCAACGAATTTGGTGTTATACCGCCCATTCCGCCGAACCTGCCCAACGGTGTCTCATACAACGTCAAAGGCGACACCACTCCGTGGTCGGCCGGGTTCACCGGCCAGCAAACACTTTTCAACGGCGAGCAGACCGTCAACAAGGTGCGCAAGGCAGAGAGCCAGGTTTCCGCGTCACGCGAAACGCTGCGCCTAATGGAAGAGTCGGTATTGCTGGCGGCGTCGACCATTTACATGGACGTGTCGCGCGATATGGCCAACCTTGAGGTGCAGCAGAACAACGTTCGCGTTCTTGCAGCGCACGCTGAAGGATACACAGAACAGATTTGCCGCGGGCCAAGTGACGCCTACCGACGTCGCGCAGGCCGAAGCGCAATTGGCGGCAGGCGAAGCAACCCTGCACGCAGCCGAATCCACGCTGATCACAACTCGTGCCAATTATCGGCGCATCATCGGCGTCGACCCGGCAATCTCGCACCCGCCTCGCCGGTTGACCGCCTTGCGCCAACCACGCTTGACGCAGCGATCGCGGTCGGCACCGCGGAAAATCCGGCGATCACTGCGGCGATCTACGGCGTCGACGTCGCGCAACTGCAAGTGAAGATCGCGGAAGGCGCTTTGTTGCCGACGCTCGCCCTGCAAGGCTCCGTCCAACAGCAAAACTATCCCAACATTTTGACGCCCAGTCTGTTTCTGGGCACCGCGGTGCTTAATCTGACGGTGCCGATCTATCAGGGCGGCGCGAATATTCCTCGATCCGCCTCGACAAGGAGACGTCGCGCAGCAGCGCTTGAACGTCGATCAGGTGCGCGACCAGACGCGCGCCAATGTCGTTCAGGCCTGGGGACATTTGATCGCGGCGAAGGCACAAGTCGAAGCCGCGCTCCGGCAAACGACGCTTCCGAGCGGGCGCTGAATGGCGTTCGCAACGAAGCACAGGCGGGGCAGCGCACGACACTTGACGTACTCAACGCCGAGCAGGCGTCTGGTGAATGCGCGCGTCAGCCTGATCGTGGCGCAGCACGATCGCGTCGTGGCTTCCTTTAGTCTGCTTTCGGCGGTCGGCCGGCTTTCGGCCCGAGAGCTTGCGCTGCCAGTCGCGATCTACGATCCGATGGTGCACTACCAGCAGGTGCGCGACGCTGGTTCGGCCTGCGCACGCCGGACGGCCGCTGAGTTAAAACCTCATTTCAGCAAGCTGCAGAGAAGCTTCACGCAACTTGGCAACTCACCGAAGCGTAGCCAATTCCAGGTCGCCGCGCTGCAATGTGCGCTCGATGAGATTTCGAGTTGGCACCTCGTATCCATTGCCGGATTCGTTGGCCTCCAAGTATTGGGCGCCAACATCGGTGCCCAGATAAGCGGGGAAGGTCAGATTGAAGCGCGGCGTGTGATCCGATCGCTTTAGCGAAGAAGGCAGGATCGCCCAGCCATTCTCCGTTTTCAGAGCTATGCTCATTTCGGCGTTCATCGCGTGCCGTGAGTTAAAGATGGAATTATCGGTCGCCGCATGCGGGTTTTCGCGTCCTGCGCGAATCAGGCTGCCCTTCAAATAATATACTCAAGAGTTGCCGGCTGAGCCCATACCAACCCGAATGTTGACGCCCCCGGGGCCGGCCCACCGATCTTCTTTGTTTGCTTTCCGCGAAGTAACTGTTTTTCGGCGGTCTATTTCAGGAAAGCTTCATCGGGCTGATATTAGGCTACGGCCTATGCTGGCGAAATTCCGTGCGTTCGTGGCAGCGAGTTTGCGGCAACAGCTATTGAATACGGCGTGGTCGCCGCCGGGATCTCTATCGCCATCATCACCGCGGTGAAGGGGATTGGCACCAAGCTGAACACCACGTTCAGTAGCATCTCTACGCAATTGAAATAGGCTTTTGGTAACGGGGCCGCGGTACTGACACACCGCTTGCCGGTTTCGGTCTGAGCATCGGCAAGCATAGCGGGGGGCCCGGTTCAAAGAGCCGGGCCTCTTTCTTTCATTCGGCCGCCACAACCTTCGGCCGGATTTTGACAGATATAGATATAGCCGCCGAACCAGACGCCCGACGCAGTTGATGACGATTTCCGTTGGCCTTAAGGTCAAGGCATGACGAACGGCAAAGACGCCGAGCCGGGCTTACGAACCACCCGGGAGAGCGAAGTTTTTCGCGATCCGCCGGGTAGTGGAAATTACAGCAGCAGCATCGGCACCGCGCAGGGCATTGAGCTATTTAAGGCCAGCGGCCGAGCGCGGACCGCGCGCCCCGCCAAAACTATCCTTGAGCCCGCGCGTCAAGTTCCGGTCTTCGCCGAAACCGACGTGCTCGTGGTCGGCGGCGGCCCGGCCGGAACGGCTGCCGCAATCGCTGCGGCGCGGGTTGGCGCCGACGTGATGTTGGTCGAGCGCTACAACCACTTGGGCGGGCTTTCGACCGGTGGCCTTGTCATCTGGATCGACCGCATGACGGATTGGTCAGGCCGGCACGTCATCCGCGGCCTGGCAAACGAATTCATGGAACGACTGCCAAAGGACGCCATCCAGGGACCTCCGCGCCCCGACTGGGGAAATCGTGATGCCGCGACCGCTTCCTATTGGGCGCAGCGAACGGCGGCTTACCACGGCATCGTCACTTGGTCGCCGACGATCGATCCCGAGGCGCTGAAGACGCTATCGATGCGGATGGCCAACGAGGCCAAGGTACGGCTGTTGCTTCACGCGTGGTGCACGGCGCCGATCGTAGAGAACGGAGTCGTCCAGGGCGCGATCTTTGAAAGCAAAGAAGGCCGGCACGCGGTTTTAGCCAAAGTCGTTGTCGACACCACGGGCGACGCGGATCTGATTGCTAGATCGGGCGCGCAATGCGAGTCCGATATGGACGCTAGCGACATTCACCACTGTATGAACACCGTCTTCCTGCTTGGCGGCGTCGACATGGAACGCTGGCTTGCTTTCCGCCGTGAAGAACCGGACGCGTTCGCGGCCTTTATGGAGCGCGGCCGCAGCCAGGTAAAATTCTTCGAGAAACCGTTCGTATCATGGCGCAACGACGTGGCGTTGTTCTTGGGACCGCGCCTTGCAGGATACAGCGCCGTCGATGTCGAGGACCTGACCACGGTCGAGTTGCGGTCGCGAGAGCTCGCGGTCGGTCATCTCGACGTCTACCGCGCTGCAGGCCCCGGTTTTCGCGACGCCTTTCTGATGCTTGGCGCGCCGCAGATTGGCGTTCGCCACAGCCGGCGGCTCGCCGGCCTGCGCAAGGTGACCCGCCAACAGTGGGATACCGGACATGTCTGGGACGACGAGATTGGCGTGTCGACTTCCTTGTCGCCGAAATTTCCGAATATCTCTGTCCCCTACGGAGCATTGGTGCCTGAAGAGCTCGACAACATATTAGGCGCCGGTCGCCACGTCGCTTGCGACGCGAGTTCTCACACTTTCCTGCGTGAGATCCCGCAATGTTGGCTCACCGGCCAAGCCGCCGGAGTTGCGGCCGCCCTTGCGGCGGGCGCCGGTACGCCGCCTCGCGATCTCCCAGTGAGCGCAATCCAGCGCGAGTTGCTTTATCAGGGAACATATCTGTCGCCCACCATCGCAGCCGCCATTCAGCCGGCTTCAGCCGCAGAATAAAGCCACTGAGACGCTGGCGGTGTACAGACTGAATAGTTGGCGAAAATGGTCGCCAGCGAACAACCGGGAACAGGTGAGCTGGCGGAGGGAGTGTCTGCACAAAAGCAGAAATTGCGAAGGAATATCAATCGACTACGAATCCGCCTCGTTGCGCACCCGCAAATCTACCCACGAAGAATCGCCGGATTGCAGCGATCAATAGCGAACGTCAGCGGTCGCATCGCTATGGCTCCAGCGCTTCTAGCGCTGAGTGGAGTCTGGCTCGAACGTGTGTGAGGTGAGCATGTCGATTCCCAACGATCAAGTACATACGGCCCCGACGCTGTTTTTACTGATGGCGCAGTATAACGGCAGAACCGTTGTGCCACTGGATCAGGTGTGCCGAGATTTTTTTGGCCATCTCACCGTCGAGAAGTTTATCCGCAAGGCGCTCCGCGGTGAGATCGCCCTGCCAATCCTGCGGATCGAGACAAGCCGTAAGGCCTCTGGCAAAAGTTCTTCGTGTTACGGTTTTCATAATTCCGGACCTTCCGCTTCGTTTGTGTCGGGCTTAGGACACGGATTTGCCTTCCGACCTGAGCCCACTAGGTCGCCTCGATTACCGGCAGCTTTTCGCGCGGCCCAAGCGTATCAGGGATCAGTCCAACCTACATTGGGCTTCGAGGCAGTACGGCTGCCGTGCGCCCGGTGCGGCGGTATCAAAGTGCGGCTAGGAATCCGGCGCACATCGCAGTGATTGCGAAAAATTGGCTGAGAAAGCCGAAAAGCAATGAGAAACCCCAAACAGAAAGAACCCCAAGCGGGGTGCGCTTGGGGCTCTTGAGTTGCTATCTCAACTCATTTCACTATCGGCCGGGCGGTTGGGGTTGTCGGGGATGGGGGAACCGCCGGGTCAACCCATGCACACTAAGAGCGCGTGATCAATTGCTCCACTGTACGTAAGTAGGAGCGCGATGTCGAAAGAGATCGGAAGCCCAATACTAAGGTTTAGGAGTTAACTTCGATGCTGCCGGCAGCTCGCGAGAAAGGATGTTTCCGCTCTGCCGACGCGCTCTCTCAGATCAAGCAACCTAGCGCGCCAGACCGTCGCGGAACTCGCTTGCGGGGCCTCGGCGCGGCAACCGCGCGCTTCGATTTTTTACCTCACGTTGCTGATCGCGCTGATCGCCGGTGATCAGCCCTCGAAGGCGAGCCTTTTTGACGTGAAGCCATTTCTGAACGAGCTTGCTAACGACCCGCGCTTCCTTAGCCGCCGCGCTTAAGCGCCGTGTCAATACATTCGATCAATTGATCTTCCCCGAAGGGCTTGGACAAGTAGCCAATCGCCCCGCTCCCCAGTACCTGCCGTTGCACTCTCTCGTCCGGAAATGCGGAAATAAATATCATCGGCAAATGGTGGCCATCGGCTATCAGACGATCCTGCAACTCGACGCCACCCAGGCCTGGCATCTGGACATCGGTGATAAGACAAGCCGTGGCCATCTTTTCAGCCGAACCAAGGAATTCCTCGGCCGAACCAAAAGTCGTAACTTGGTAACCCAGCGATCGGACCAGTGATTTCGTAGCCTCCCTTACGGATTCATCGTCATCAACAATCGAGATCATTGCCATATGTTGCAATTTTACGCTCCTGGTTCCGCGGAATCGTGACCGCGCACGATAGAAGCATCCGTCCCATTTATCCAAGGAAAGAATAAGGCTCATCCGGCATTAGATGGTACAAGACGCACTATACAAAGGTTCAAGTCGCCCGGGCCGGCCCGTTTTCGACTTTGCGGATTCCCGCTCCGATATGGTCAAAGCGCCGAGCTCTGGCGAACTTCGAAGCCAAAGCGCGTGGCGAATTGATTGACTTTACCTGCCTTGATGACTGGCCCGTTGCGCGCAGCACCGCCCATCGAGATTGCGGAGTCGTCGACGTGAGCGCTAAAGCCGACCAACGCGACACCGAGTGCGGCAGCAAGTGCAAGCACTCCGACCTTGAGATGCGTATTCCTGTCGGCGGTCACGATCGAATGGTTCATTTGAAGCTCTCTCGGTGCCGCCCGTCTGTCGCGGTTGCCGGTCGTGGGGATCGCCATAATCCGCCCGGCGTTGCCACAAACCTAAAACGTGCATGATCAGAGCTTCCATTGAACGTTGGGAAAAACCTTGCAGTCGAAACTGCTAGGGCAGCCTATACCAAGGTTTAAAGCCGCTAGCGCTTCGCCCGTTTGATCCCCAGTGCGTCAGCCATCCTCACAAGATCGGCCAATGACCGTGCGCCCATCTTCTTCATGACACTGCCGCGATGCACTTTTACAGTGATTTCGCTTACGCCGAGCTCGGCCGCAATCTGTTTGTTCATTAGACCCGCGGTGACGAAGGCGATTACCTGCCGTTCGCGAGGCGTCAGAGCATCGAAGTGAGCGCGCACTTCATTGACTACCTTGTCATGGGCGCGCCGGGTACGGTCGCGTTCGAGCGCAATCTGAACGGAGTCGAGGAGATCCTGATCGCGAAACGGCTTGGTGAGGAATTCCACAGCGCCGGCCTTCATGGCGCGCACTGTCATCGGAATATCGCCGTGTCCGGTGATGAATACGATCGGAATGTGAATGTTCGCCTCAGCGAGTTCGGCTTGAAAGTCCAGCCCGCTTACCCCTGGCAATCGGATATCGAGCACGAGGCAGGAGGCGGCGTCGGGAAATTTGTAATTCAGGAAGGCGGCAGTCGTACCAAACACCTCAACTTGCAGGTCCACCGATCGCAAGAGGCTCTTGATCCCCTCGCGCAGGGAGGCGTCGTCGTCGACAACGAAGACGATCGATTGCGCCTCCGGCTGCCCCTTCATGACGCGCCTCCCAGTTCGCTGGCCGTCAGAACGACTCGAAGTCGCGATCCCATCTGGTCACCCACCGACCTAATTAGCATCGCTCCTCTCGCGCCCAGGCGACATTTTCGCAAAAACCCCCGTCAATTGCGAGCCGAAACCGCGCTGTGACCATCACGGCATAGTCATCAAATTCGCCGCACCACAGCCGCCTCTTTGCAAACGGTCACTGTATAGCGGCTGTCTCGCCACAGCCGGCTTTCGTGACCGGTGTCGCTACAATTCGCGTTTGTATTTGGGGCGCACTGCCTCGCGCCTGAGAAGCAAGCATACGGCCGCGCGAGCGAACGTCGCTATACCAATGTATAGCCCTCACCGTCACTTCCGATACCCAACGTTAACCAACGTGCAATGGAGCGGCGCGTCGCAAACATCTTAGTCTCCTCCCAACAAAGAAGGAACGACGGGGAGTTGGAGATGAATGCGAGTTTTGCACGCGCCTCGGTCTTGAGCCGCAACCTTGCTGTTCGCTGCGCCGGTATCGCCGTTGTGATGGTCGGGGCCGGACTGTTGACGACTGACGGGCGGGCGCAAGTTCTGGCTATGACGTCGGAACAAAGCGTTGGATCAACGGCCCATGGCGATGTGTCCCCAACAGACTCGGCAGCTCCGGCCGACGTCGCCGACATTCCGGCGCGTCTTCGCCGCCAGCAGGTCGATTACTCGACGACCGAAGCTCCCGGCACAATCGTCGTCGATACCCCGAGCACGTATCTTTATTTCGTCCTCGGTGACGGCAAGGCAATCCGGTACGGCATCGGCGTCGGCCGCGACGGCTTCACTTGGTCGGGCGCAAAGACGATAGAGCGCAAGTCCGAGTGGCCGGACTGGCTACCGCCCGCGGATATGCTGCGGCGGCAGCCTTATCTTCCACGCTTTATGGCCGGTGGTCCGGGCAATCCGCTCGGCGCGCGCGCCATGTATCTGAGCGGCAGCGTGTACCGCATCCATGGCACCAACAAGCCATCCAGCATCGGCAAGCATGTGTCGAGCGGCTGCATCCGCATGCTTAACGAGGACGTGATCGACCTATACGGCCGCACCCACATCGGCACAAGGGTCGTTGTGCTGCCGATAGATCATCGGCACATCGCGCAGACAGAAACAGCGAACGCCTTCGCGGAGAGTCTCCGCTGAGCTCGGCTGGCACGAGAGCACTTATAGGCAACATTTCGGGGAGAAATCGTAATGTTCGAGAAGACACTGGCCGTCGTCGCGGCCGCGGCCGGCGCCGCTATAATCGTAGGTTTCATTCCCCCGCCTGCTCCCGCCGTTGCGGCCGGAACATCGCAAGCTGTTCGGCCGCATGCGACCGGCATTTCCGATAGCAGCAGCCCCCCGATCGGGACTGCAGTGCGCATTCCTGAAATTCGCAAGTCAGTCTGCACGCAAGCATGGCCGTATTACGAACCGTCCTGCCTACACGATAGTCGACAAGCCGACGGTAAGGCCCGCGTTGTGCGCGTCGTCACCGCCGACCGCGCAGTCGTAGGCCGCACCTCACAAGCGCGGCGCTAAAGCAAGTCGGAGTAAATCGATGCGAGTTGTATTTTCATCCGCTTTAAAGGAGACGGTCGCAATGGCGGTATTGGGCTGCTTGATCGGCGGCGCATGTGGCGCGGTCACGGCCCCCGGCGCGCCCAAGAGTGACCAGACGCTTTTAGTGTCCGTCAATCGGGCCAACAAGGGCGACCAAATGCCCATCATCCCGACTTCGACGGTCCATCTGAAGAGTTCATCGTTGACGGCGATGTCTCCGGCGTGGCGCAAAGGGCCCCCGCTCGGGTGCGACCCCGCATTTAGCTCAATCGCCGACCCATTCCATGCACATGTTTACAAGCGTTGTGCGGCTTGATCCGCGGCGGCGTTATCAAGATTGCGATCGAGGAGCCCGGAAGTTGCGACGTACCTAGATGAGGAGGCAGCGAGAGCACACCATGAATCATTCAATATCCAGCGCCGACCAAAGAACCCATTTGAAGATCGTGGCCGTCGGCTTGTCATGTGCGATCTTGGTCATGGTCATTGGCATATTCGCGCATGTTGATAAAATTGATCTCGGCACAGAGCCGCTGGTTAAGGCCCGCCCGTCTACAACCCTGAGCGGGCGGTTACCCGCCATTCGCTAACGTCATTAATCGCCTGAATTGATATCAATGACGATGCCGAAGCAACAGCGCCTGCCCTTTGTTGAATGTGGAGGAGTCTCGGTCATGTCCAAATCATACAACATGAGACCCCGAATTATGACGCTATCGAGGTCTTGATGATTGCGACCGGCGCTATGCTTATCGTCGCTATCGCATTCGTGTTCTGACGCCTGCGCGGTCAGCAATCCATCGGACGGTCCATGATCTTAATTCACGTAACGTCTGGTTATGCTATCGCCGATCCGACGATTGATTTAATCCGATTATCTCATTATTTATTGATTGGCAGAACGAATTATAACACCGCTCCGTCTTTGCCATGCGAATAACGCAGAAAGTTGAGCGCCATCACTTTCAATAATCCTACTGCAAATAGCCAGACCCAATCCTTTCCGTTTGTCTTCGTTGTAACAAACGCATTCAAATATTCCCTTTAGTTGTTTTGGATCAATTCCCGGTCGCGAATCCTCTACTGCGACGACAATTGCATCGCGGCCATGAAGTCCCGTTCTTACCCGAAGCACCCGGCCTCGATCCGTTGTGGTATCCATGCTTCGATCGCGTTGTGGACCTGGTTGACAATAACCTGTTGCAATTGACTCCTATGGCTGTCGATAAGAGGCGGTCCAGAAGCAAGTTCAGTGTGAACCGTAATGTCGGGCGGTCCAGCGGCGCGAAAAACCCGCTATCTTTCTATAATGCGAAGTGTCGGCTATTGGCCTAAAACGGACGTCCCGCGATGGCGTCATCCGGAGGAGTGGTTGCCACCGGGCGGTCCTTTCTCTCAACCGCCTCAGCGGACGCCGTATAGGGTGTCCGCTTTCGTGGCAACAATCGGGTGGCGATCGATGTAATTGGGATCAATCCGCCGCTTCGGCCATGCTGGCGGCCGTGCTAGTTATCAGCTACTCTTGCCCGTCCGAACTACTTAATGAGCGCCCGTGACGTTCATGGATCGCGGCATCACTCATTCGGATCAGGTTGGGGCTCTGACGTCGCCTGAGCTCCAATTGATTTATGAGACCGCACCGATCGGTCTCGCCTTCCTCAGCACTGATTGCCACTACCTATTGATAAATCAGCATCTGACTGAAATCTGCGGCATATCCATCGCTGGGCATATCGGAAGGTCAGTACGCGAAACGGTTCCTGGCGTCGCAGAGCAGGTCGAAAATATTGTTCAGACTGTTTTGCGGACGGGAGAGCCGGTTGTAGGAATTGAAGTCAATGGGCAACGACCCGACAAACAGAATGCCGAGCGTTTTTGGACTACTAATTGGCATCCATTGAAAGGCCCTGAAGGGACAATTATCGGCATCAGCGTCGCTGCTGAGGAAATTACGGAGCGTAAGCGTGCCGCAGCCGCGCTACGGGAACTCAATGAGACATTGGAACAGCGTATCAAGGAGGAGACGCAAGAGCGAATGCAAATCTGGAATGTCTGCCAGGACTTGCTGGTGATCACCGACTTGGAGGGTAAGTTCCTCAAAGTCAATCCAGCCTGGACCGCGACACTTGGGTGGAATGAATCTGAACTGATCGGCAAGTCATCGCAATGGATGATCCACCCCGATGATCGAAAACAAGCACTCGCTGAGACCGAGCGCTTGGCTACCGGTCAAATATTGCATCGCTTCGGGGTTCGTTTCCGCGAGAAGAGCGGGTCTTATCGCTGGCTTTCGTGGAGAGCGGTGCCGCACCAGGGTCGAATCTACGCCATGGCTCGGGACGAAACGGAACAAAAACACGCCGAGGATGGCTTGCGGGAAGCTCAGCGAGAACTTGAACGGGTGTCGCGGCAGACGACCCTCGGGATAATGACGGCTTCAATCGCTCACGAAATCAACCAGCCACTATCCTCGATCGTCACGCACGGCAATGCTGGATTGCGATGGCTGGCACGCGAGAACCCTAATCTTGACGAAGCGCAAAAATCTCTGCAGCGAATTGTCGGTGATGGCATGCGGGCCGCAGACATCATCACGAGCATCCGGGGAATGTTCCGCAAGGACAGTCACGAAAAACTTGAGCTCAATATCAACTATCTGGTGCGCGAAGTCCTGACACTTATTCACGGCGATTTGGAAAGGCGGCACATCATCCTCCGAAGCGAATTGCACGACGCCCTTCCGAAAATCACAGGCGAGCGCGTTCCGTTGCAGCAGGTACTGCTCAACCTGATCATGAATGCGATCGACGCGATGAGCGCAGTAACCCAGCGCGAACGACAAATAACGATCCGGACAGGGCTCAATGAACGGACAAGCGTCAAGATCACGGTCGAAGACACCGGAAGCGGAATCGAGCCGGCTGATCTCGACCGCATCTTCGAGCCTTTTTTTACGACAAAATCACAGGGAATGGGCTTGGGCCTTTCAATCTGCCGGTCAACAATCGAAGCGCACGGCGGCAAGCTTTGGGCATTGCAACGAAGTCCCTTCGGGACGGCCTTCTATTTAACCCTGCCTAGCGCCGAGACAGCAGACCCGGACTGATTTGGACAACGACGTGCCCAGTGCGCGCAGACGCGAGCAGTGCGACATCGCGGCCCTCCGCGGTGCGCAGTTGATTTCGCTAAAATATTCTTGACCCGGCCTCCCTACCCTCAAATCTACCCACAACCGAGGATCCGCCGTTGCCTCCTTTGCTGTAGGTTAGTGGGATGAAGCCGATCCTGCTCCAATTTGTCTGTGAGAAAGGCGATCTCGTCGCAGGTCATCGCGTGGTTTAACGCGGGACACTTTAGTCACGTTGACGCAGTGCTCGATGATGGGTCACTGCTCGGCGCTCGATCCGATAGGGTGGGCGGTCGACCGGCGGGCGTTCAAGTTCGGCCGCCGAATTATATTAACTTCTCGCTCCGAGTTGTCATGGCAATCCCGGTAAGTGATTCACAAAACGCCGCCTTTTATGCGTTCCTGCACAGTCAGGTCGGCAAGCCGTATGACAGCGAGGCGATTTGGGCATTCTTGTTCAATCGTAATTGGCGAGAGACGCATAGCTGGATTTGCTCCGAGCTACAGGCAGCGGGACTCGAACACGCCGCAGTCACTCCGCGGCTTTATCTCGCGGCCAACAAAATAACTCCCGTCTCGCTTGCACTCGCGGCCAGCGCAGTAGGCGGAGCCGCCTCGTGAGCCTCGCAGAACGGTTGTCGGCCTCCCGAGCTTGATTTGACTCAAGTTTCGGCCGTCGGGGGCGTCCTACCCACAAAGTCACCCGCGATGTCCAGGTTGGGTCACAAGCTGGCATGAAAGGTTGAATTTGAAATGTCCGCTCCTCCCCCGAAAGCAGACTTTCGCCGGTGCAATCGGCAAGTCTGCTAAGGGCCATGTGTGGACGGCTCCGGGTTGGCAAGGACTTTCTTCACGAATGCAGCATTGGTCGGTGCAGCCATGTGTTCGGCCGTTGCGTGCGGTTCACATGACCGCTGGCCATAATGCCCTTCGCGGATCAGGTCCCGGTCTCAAGCGCGCATTCGATAATGCTCTGGCCCTAGTGGGTTCTCCTGATCGCCGGATCGACCGGCTCTGCATTACGTGCTGTTCGCCCTCCCAACCTTCACATCACGCCGGATGTCCGGTGTGATCTCGTTCACGCCGCGAGTGCGACGGGTTCTTTGTAGCGTTCGCCCGTGGCCATGATCGCCCATGCCATCCTGGCGATCTTGTATCGGGTCGCGCCTTAATCTAGCGGTATTCCACGTCGAGTATATACTGGTGAGAATCAGAGAGGGGGACCACATGCGGCGCTTGTGCTCGACGATTTTGCTTTTATTGGCACTGGCTCCGCTGGCCATGCCTGTGGTCTCCAATGCGCAAATTATCAGCATTACAATCGCGCCACCGGAGTTGCCGGTCTACGAGCAGCCTCCAATTCCTGCCTCCGGTTACATGTGGTCGCCTGGCTATTGGGCGTACGATCCAGACGGCGGCTATTATTGGGTTCCGGGAACTTGGGTGTTGCCGCCGACCGTCGGTTTGCTATGGACGCCCGGCTATTGGGGCTGGCAAGACGGCATCTATGCGTGGAACGACGGCTATTGGGGTCCGCATATCGGATTCTATGGCGGGGTCTACTATGGTTACGGTTATGGTGGCGTCGGATACGAAGGCGGACGCTGGAACAACGGCGTGTTTGTCTACAATCGGACCGTCAATAATTTTGGCAGCGTTACGATCACCAACGTTTACAGCCAGACCGTCATCGTCAACAACAGTGCAACAAGGGCGAGCTTCAACGGTGGTGCCGGCGGAACAACGGCCAAGCCGACGCCTCAAGAGCAAGCCGCCGCGCACGAGCAGCACGTCGCTGCTACACCCGCTCAAGTCCAACATCAGCACATTGCGAGCACCAACAAGGCTCTGTTCGCTTCCCAAAACCGTGGTCAGCCGGCAATTGCAGCAACCGCCAAGCCGGGGGAGTTTACCGGCAAGGGTGTCGTGGCGGCGCGACCAGTGGCGCCGACCGGCGCCGTGTCGGTAGGTAAAAATCCCGGCGGCCTATCACCACAATCGGCGAAGCCTAATGCTCCCGGGCAGGCTAAGTTGCCAAATACCAAACCTGCTGGCGCTGCGGACAAAAACGGACCACCTCGCGACCAAGCGAAACTCAATGGTGGAGGCCCTCCCAAGCCATCGACTGTCGGAGCTAAGCCGCCGTCAGCGCAGGTCGCAAAGCCCAAGCCACCGCCTCGGCCGGTTGCAGCGGCGAAACCGTTACCTCCGCCGCCCGCGAAGCCTGCGGCAAAGCCGGCGTGTCCGCCTGGCAAGCCCGGCTGCAAATAGCTCGCGCCTGATCGCAGATCGCTAACGGCGGCAGCCGCGACCATTTTCAGTTTGCGGCCCTTGCAACCCGATTGGCTAGATTTTGCTGATCCACATCGGCGTCGGCCTGTCACCTTTCAGGACCACTGCGCTGCACAGCCAATGTCGGAGTTGGGTCTTGGTCGTGCAAAAACGTTTTGACTGAGGGAGTCAGAAGGGCGGTTGGGCGGGGAAGCCCGGTTATTGGACGAGCCTGGTTATGCCCTCATCACCGCCATCAGCGGCTGGATGCCGATGATGTTCATGGCGCGGGTGAGATTGTAGGCCAATACGTGAAGTGCCATCTCGGAGGCGACCCGCGGTAGCGTCTTCATCAGGAAGTGCGTCGCCCCCATCCTCATCTTCAGCGTGCCGAAGGGATGTTCGACGGTCTCGCGTCGCTGGCGCATCTTCTCCGGATGCTCGTCGAGTCGGCGTTGCACGGCTTCGAGTATGTGCTCATGCTCCCACCGCGTGATCCGTCGCTCCTTGCCAGTGGTGCAGCGATGCTTGATGGCGCAGTGCTGGCAGACGTTGGTCAAATAGCGGTGCAGGACCAATCCGTGCTCTTGGGTTGTGAATGAGTAGCCGAGGCGTTCGCCGGCGGGACAAATGTAAACGTTGTCCTTAGCCACATAGCGGAAGTCCTGCTTGCCGAAGCGCTTCGAGTTCGAGGCCATCGGCTTTGGCAGCGTCACCGTGATGCCGGCTTTGTCGCACTCAAGGATCTCCTCACTGTTGAAGTAGCCGCGGTCGGCGACGACATCGAGGCTCGCCGCTTCCAGGGTTGTCTTGGTCTGCTTGGCCATATGGGCGAGCTGTGCCCGGTCGCTGCCGACGTTGGTTACCTCATGGGTGATAATCAGATGATGTTCAGTGTCGACCGCGACCTGGACGTTGTAGCCCACTACGCCTGAGCCCCGGCCACTCGTCGCCATTGAGCGGGAATCAGGATCGGTCAGCGATATCTGCTGATCCGGCGCCGCCAACATCCGCGTCTTGAGCCCATGCAGGCGCTTCACTTCCTCCTTCAGCTTGGCGATCTTCTCCTTGAGCCGGGTTGTTTTGGTAGTACGCGCCTCCGCCGGCTCCTGCCGATCGGCGCTGTCGAGCTGGCGCAGATAACGGGCTACGCTCTCCTCGATCTGCGCCAGACGCCGTTCCATCTTCGCCCGCGTAAAGTTCTTGTCCCGATTGTTCACCGCCTTGAACTTGCTGCCATCAATGGCGACGCTCGCTTCGGCGAACAGGTCGAGACGCCGACACAGCACGATAAACCGGGCGCATACCTTGCGAATGGCCCCGCCATTGTCCTTGCGGAAGTCGGCAATCGTCTTGTGATCGGGCATAAGCCGACCGGTCAGCCACATTACCTCGACATTGCGCAAAGCCTCGCGCTCAAGCCGCCGGCTCGACTGAACCCGGTTGAGATAGCCGTAAATGTAGAGCTTCAGCAGCACGGAGGGATGATACGAAGGCCGCCCCGTTACCTCGGGAGCGACCCCGTCAAATCCCAGCGCCGCCAGATCCAGTTCGTCGACAAAGACATCGATCACCTGAACAGGATTGTTCTCGTCGATCCAGTCTGCCAAGCATTCCGGAAACAGCGTGTTCTGCCCGCGATCAATCCCCTCGACAAAGCGCTTCATCCGACCCCCCCGCAGCAGCAAATCATACTGCGCAGTAAATCACAGACACCGCGTTTTTACACAGCCAGGGTCAAACTGCGACATCGTTTGATGTCCGCGTCACGTCGGCTTTTCCCGATAACAGATGAGGTGGATGGCTCCCGCTCACGGCATCTAGGTGCCAAGGTGTGAAGGCTATCAAGCGTTCACGAGCAAAAATGGAGCCATCCGTCATGCAGATTACTACGATCGGGCTGGATTTGGCCAAGCGCATTTTTCAGGTTCACGGCGTTGATGCGACCGGTCAGGTCGTTTTCCGCAAGTCGCTTCGACGAGCGCAGGTGCTGCCATTCTTCGCCAAATTGCCGTCGTGCCTGGTTGGCATGGAAGCGTGCGGCACCTCGCATCACTGGGCGCGCGCTCTGATCAAGCTCGGCCACGAGGTCCGTCTGATGCCGCCGGCTTACGTCAAGCCATATGTTAAGCGCGGCAAGACCGACGCCGCCGATGCAGAAGCGGTTTGCGAAGCGGTCAGGCGTCCGACCATGCGGTTCGTGCCGGTGAAGTCACCCGAACAGCAGGCGGCGCTGTCGATGCACCGGACGCGCAATCTGCTGGTCAAGCAGCGCACGCAGCTAGTCAACATGATCCGCGGCCTTCTCGCCGAGTTTGGCATCGACATCCCCAAGGGTCTCGAACGGGCGCTACTGATGGCGCGACGGATAGTCGATGGTGAAGCACCGGACGTTCCGATTGAAGCCGCAAAGATCGTCGCCACCCTGTCACGGCAGGCGCTCGACATCCACCTTCGGCTTCGCCAAATTGATCGCGATCTGCTCGTTTGGCAACGTGGCAACGATGTCGCACGTCGTCTCATGACCATCCCCGGCATCGGGCCGGTCGGGGCGACGGCACTTGCCGCATCGGTCACCGACCCGCATCAGTTCCGCTCGGGACGACAGTTCGCCGCTTGGTTGGGACTAACTCCACTTCAGAAGTCGAGCGGTGGCAAAGAAAGGCTCGGGCGCATCACCAAGATGGGCGACAAATATCTGCGCAAGCTGCTCATTGTCGGCATGACCTCACTTGTCCGCCGTGCAAAGTACAATCCCGAGACGATCGATCCACGGCTGGTCAATCTGCTGGCGCGAAAGCCGGTACGGGTCGCAACCGTCGCGATGGCCAACAAGACCGCGCGGATTGTCTGGGTAATCATGGCGCGGGGCGAGACCTATCGTGCCGGCCACCAGCCGGCACTGGCCGTATAAGGGCGACATACACAATAGCTGAAGAGGAGATCAGCTTCACGAGGTTGCGAGAGCGATGCGATGTGATGGCAAACCGGTCGGACCGGGAACAAGGACAACCCACCGAATGTCGAAGGCGTCATAGCCTGATTAACAGAATGGGACCTTGTTCGCGGACTCCATCAGGGCCAGCAGTCTCAATCGACTGCATCAACAGGTCGGACAGAAGACTGCACCCGACCCACCGCCACTACGTCAATTTATCTCTTGCAACGCGGGGGCCATCCACAGAAGACATTCGCCGAAAGCGGCTGGCATGTTCCGCTTTGCGATTTTGTGGAACGGTAAAATACTTGCACGTTCGCAGTTGAATCCGCTTCGCCACGTGCCCCAAGTCGCTTTGGTACCGTATCACAAATCCATACCCATAGTGACGTGCCCGGTCTGGTACAGTCCGATCGCCCGCGCCGCTGCTGGCGACAAGTCAATGTGCCTGCCGCGAACCCACGGCCCGCGATCGTTGATCCGTACGATCACGCATCCGTTGTGGCAGACGCGAACGCGCGTGCCGAACGGCAAAGTGCGATGCGCTGCCGTCATTGCGGAGCAATTCAAACGTTCGCCATTCGCGGTGCGATGACCGCAAAGACCATCACGTCCGCCGTAGATGCTCGCTACTTCGGCGTGCGCAATGCCACTAACTGCCAACAGCAACACGGCTGCGAAGATCAATCTGGAACAATATGAAATGCAGCAAGCCATAATTTCATCCTCGCCGGCAGAACCACTCCCTCGGGTTTCGACGGGATCTTGTTCGCCCCTGCATTCACAACGTTATCGGGCGGTAAAACGTCTCAATAAATAAAGGTGAAAATTTAATGGGAAACTGCGCATATAGTTGCAATTGATTGCTCTTGTTGCGGTTTTGGCTTTGGTGGGATGCCCGGCCATTTGATGGACGCCGTGGTCGTCCGAAAGAGGACGGTTCACCGTTTCTTAAACCGCGAAACCCGATGCGTGCAGTAGCCACGATTCGTTCGACCGGAACGCCGGCGGAACATATATCCGCCCGGCTTGCGCGATCTTTCTCGCGGCAACGACATCTGGTGTTTCGCCTAGCCAAAGCACTCCCAGCGCTCGTCGTATTGACTCTCGTTCTTGGTGTGTTCTTACCGCCCGCGGAGTCGGACAGCTCGCCGGGAGCGCCAAGAAGCCAGCCGAGAAATAAGGACTGCGGAACTCCGCTTCCGGCTGTGGATTGAAGATTCACTTGCATAACGTCGACTGGAAGCTTGGTATCGCCCGCATTCGCTCACGAATGGCGAGCTTAGGCGCGAGTTTAAGTGCGAAGGTAACCGCATGCGGGCGGGCTTACGGCGACCATGAGTTGCCTTAGCAAATTCTTTCGGCTTTCCCTAAGTGCAGGTCGCTCAGAACCTTCTCGGCGGAGCCGTCAACTTGGTTGTCCGAATAAGGCGACGCGAGCCAAGGTGTTTTTTGCTGCACCTGCTCGCGGGCCTTTGAGCTAAAGCTGGAATGTCCTAAAATTGCTTCGGCGCTGGGGCCTGCGTGATGGCTGTCCGTTTAACATCAGCAAAACTTGCGGCGGTAATCGTCGCGGCTGGAATTTCCCTCGTTTTTCCTGCCCTGACATTTCAAGGGGTGGCACAGGTCGTCCTAAAGCAAGAACCTCCGATGGGCCAGATGCGAGAGGGGCAGGTGGTTCTGGTCGACGATGGTTCCTGCCCGAAAGGCCAAATCAAAGAGGTGACCGGCGGCAATCACGTCAAGGTTGGCGGGACCAAGCACATTGAGCGCACCCATCGATGCATTTCGCGGTAAGGTCTTGTATCAATAAATGCAGGCGTCGGCCCCTTTGGAGAGCCTGTCGCGGGCGATAAGCCTTATCGTAAGTTATCGGCTAGCCGCGGCCGGGATCGTGGGTTTGACCCCGTATTGGCCCGGTCTGGAGGTTTGACTCCAAATGCCCAAACGCAGAAACTGGGGTGCTCAACGCTATTGGCGACGGACGGCGAAATCCGCCATTTCGTTGAACCGGGTGTTGACGGCGGGCAGGCCAGGGCCCGTCTGATGAAAAATGGCGGCAAAACCCCGAAAAACAGTTCTGCAGAAGCCATTCATTTCGGTGGGGTGATGGAGACCGAACTTCGCGACGAAAAATGGCTCACCGAAGCGTATTCAATCATCGAAAAAAAGACCGAAATACAAACGGTCATGACTGAGCTTCGTGATTTCCTCAACATCGATCATCTGGTCTACTTTACCTCCAAGCTTGGAGGTAGTCCGTCCGTTGACCCTTACATTCGTTTGACTTATCCCGCCTCTTGGCTCGCCCGCTACCTGGCAATGGGGTATGGCGACGTTGATCCGATCCTCCGGGAGGGCTTTCGGCGTACCCTCCCGTTCGAATGGCGTGAACTTGATATCAGCGGCAGCGCCGAGGCGGAGTTTCTGGCGGACGCGGCCGCGCACGGCGTTGGGCCCCATGGCTACTCTATCCCAGTTTCGACCAAGCATGGGCATCGGGGATTGTTAGCAGTATCCTTTTCAGGCTCCGAAGGAGAATGGACCAAGTTTTTAGCGACCACGCAGCCGGGCTTAATCCAAATCGCAACACGGCTGCATCGCCGGGTTGTTGGCGATCTTTTTGGTGAGGATCGGCCACACCTGACACCAAGGGAACTTGAGTGTTTGCGCTGGATCGCGCTTGGCAAAGACACGACCGAAATTGCTGCAATCTTACATATTTCTCCGCATACTACTCGGGATTATTTGAAATCGGTTCATTACAAACTGGATTGTGTCACCTCGGCGCAGGCAGTCACCAAGGCGGTTAAGCTCGGACTTCTAATCCTATGATGAGCAAATAAATTGCAATCCGTTTTTTCAATCTGTTCGTAACTCGCAGTATTCCATAGATGTTCAGCCGGTCTTGTCGGGCCCCCGCATCGGTGCGACCTCAAACCATGTGACACGCGTGAAAGGTGCCAGCGGGCTCGGACTGCAGATTATTCGGACTGCAGATTATTAAGGGAGTTAGCGAGGTGATCGTCGTTGTTGAAAAATCGAACGCGCATCGGCATGCGAATTTGCTCGATAAAATGTTTCGACAACGGGCCCGGTTCTTTCACGATCGGCTTAAATGGGATGTGCAGGTTACCGACGGTAAGGAGCGTGATCGGTACGACGACGAAGGACCCGTCTATATCATCTACACCGACGATCTCCGCGGTGAAGTGAAGGGCAGTCTGCGTCTTCTACCCACCACGGGCCCGACCCTTTCTGCCGATGTGTTTTCGGATACGCTACCCGATGCTGTGCATCTCAGCGCTCCGACCATCTGGGAGTGCAGCCGCTTTTGTCTCGATGAGAATGTCCTGTCGAGTGGAATAGAGGCAATAATTTTTACCTCCAGGGTTTTGATAGGAGCGTTGGGCGACGTCGCAATGCGCGCAGGAATTGAATTGATCATTGCCAATTTTGATGCTTCGAAGCTCCGGCTTTACCGGCGCGTCGGATGCGAGGTTGAGATTGTCGGCTCGACGTCGAGATACGGCAACCCAGTATATCTTGGACTTCACCACATTTCCGAAACGATCGTGCGTAGGGTGTGGGGAAAGCTGAAGGACGATCGCTTGGCATCGGCGGTCGCGCGCGAAATTGCCGCGTAGGGTCCACAGATCCGTTGCGCCGTCGCCCGTCTTTGCAAAGAAGGCTCAATCGCTTACCAAGTGCGCTGGAGTTACCGCGCCGCTGCCTCCATCAAGAGGACATCAAAGATCCTCCAGTTTGAGATGGCCGGCAGCCTAGCCGGCGCCCGCCACCTTTCATGGGATCTTTTGTTGGAGCGTGGGCTTCTGGCCCTCATGGATATCAGCGCGCGTCCAATCAATTAACGGAACGGCATCAACAGAGCCATTTTCGTCACCAGTGTTCACACACGCTGCCTTCATCTCGTCTCATCCGTCGCAGACCTCGGCTCCGCGCCAGGTTGCTGGCGAACGCGATCGCAAAAACATGACTTGCAGGTAGCAATTACCACGCTTGGACATCTTGCCCGGGATGATACGGTCGCCAGTCGAGAGTTTCATTGCTTGAGTGCCGCAAGCCTCGAAAGCGGTGCAAACAAATGCGACAAACCCGCACGGATCGCAGCTCGGTCGAACCGCTCGCATCAAGGGCATGGCTCATAGCACGCGCGTTTGCCGCTTAAACGGACGCTCTGGCCAGCTGCTCATCATCGATTTCTCGTCCAACCCCCCTAAGTTGGGGGTGACGATGTCATTACCGACCGTTTAGAAATTTATTTAGAGAATCCATTGGGAGACTCGTCAAATGGTAGCACAATATGCGTTCGCAGGAACCGATGCCTTTTTGTTCGTTGGCGGCATCTTTGTTGGCGCCAACCTCGGGTTCCTACTCGCCGCAATCCTCCGCAGAGCCAGCGACTGGGAGTGAGCACTCGTCTTCGCGTAGTTCTCCAGGCGGAACTCGGCATCGCAGAAATACCGATCCACTTATCGACGGGATTTACTATTACGGAATCGTTGCTACGCTGAATTGCGGTGTATCGTGAGTTGATTGGCAAAACGAATTTTCAGCTCAATGCGACTCGGATCATATCGTGGGTAAGACTGTAAAGAAGGCGGCTCCGCGGATTGTCATGGGCCTGTGAGAAACATCCGCGTCGATTTCTATTCTTCCCCCCCCATTTGGGGGGGTGACGCGAGTCAACGAACTGTTAAACCTCTTACTCACGGCTGGCAGGTCTGCCAACGGGAGAGTTGGAGTATGGCTGCAGACGTAACGCACTCAAACTCTTCAAATCAGGCAGGCGCGGAGAGCAGTTTTTCCCATCGTATCGCTGGGCTGTCAGACCGGATCGATTACAGGCTCGCCTATTCCGACGAGCGACAAGAAGCGATCTTTCGCCTTCGCTATCAAGCCTATATTCGCGACGGAACGATTTCCCCAAATGCTTCTGGGATATTTTCGGACGATTATGACGAAACCGGCAATTTCTACCTTTTGGGATTGTACATCGACGACGAGTTAGCCAGCTCAGTCCGCCTTCACGTGCCCTCCAGGGAACGTCCCGAAGTCTCCCTCACTGAAAGTCTTTGCCGATGTGCTGCAACCAGAACTCGATGCCGGCAAAGTCATCATTGATGCAACATGCTTTGTCGCCGACGAGAACATTGCTCGGCTCCATCGTGGATTACCGTATGCCACATTCCGACTTTGCATGTTGGCGGCCCGATATTTTAGTGCAGATCATGTTCTCGCAGCCGTCAAAGCCGAGCACCAGGCGTTTTATCGGCGGGCCTTCAACTACCAGCTGATTTGTGAACCGCGGCCTTACCCGCTACTGGCAAAGCCATTCGGCTTGATGGCGGTCCATTATCCGTCCGAGAGGGACCAACTAGGCCGGAGATATCCATTTCTCCGTTCGCCTTTGTTCGAACGGCGAATGTTGTTCGAGCGACCGATAGCCTCCTTGCAACCTAGAGCCGGCGGGCTCTCAGTGGAAACTCCACCATTTGCTAAACTCAGTGCGGCAAGCGGTGCCGGGTATTAAAGCTAAGCAGTTCGCACATTCTCTCCTTGGGATTTTGGTTGCGACCTTGACATGACGAGTGGTCAGCACTGCTCTGATTTTTAGGCGAGTATTTTATGCATTCAGACGTCACAAAAGGCGCCGCGCACTGCAGCCTCTCTTAGGAACGCCCGCCAACATCGTTGCAGTCGTCGACACTCAATGACAATCGGCGGTTACTGTCCCAGAATACCCCGACCTGGCCGTCACCTAAACTGAAGGGGTTTACGTTCTACCTGCGCATAAAATTCGCGCATCGTTTTTAGGGACTATTTCCCGACATAGGCCGCTCAGCCGTTAAGAGTAGTTCAGCTCAAGAAGCGCCATTGGCTGTGGCCGACTGCACAGATAGAATTACACCATGAATGGAGATGGACCAACTACGTTGGGGGAAACTAAAGTCATCGCGTGTCCGAAGTGCGACACACGCTTTACGTTCTCTAGAAGTCCTACCCCTGAAATCGACAGCTACGGATTCGAAAGCTACAGCCTCGAATGTAACGAATGTGGCGCCAAACTTGCTGGCATCATCGACCCCAACGAAGAAGAATTACTGCTCTCGGAATTAGAAAGCCGAAAGTGAACACGGCCGTATTTAACCGCAACCCCTGATCTGCTCCCCTTAAACGCCCCGTGTTTGAGTAGAGTCTGTTCCCTACGGGAGACAGACATGCGCAAGAGCAGATTCACGGAAGAGCAGATCATCAAAGTGCTGAAGGAGCACGCTGCCGGGCTGTCGGCAGGTGAGCTGTGCCGCAAATACGGCATCAGCGATGCAATCTTCTACAAGTGGCGATCGCGCTATGGCGGATGGAGATCTCCGACGCCCGCAGGCTGAAGGCACTGGAAGACGAGAACCGCAGACTTAAAAAGCTCCTGGCGGAGTTGATGATGGATGCATCGACACTCAAGGAGATTTGCTTGTGTTCGCATTGGAGGGCGTCGAGTGCCGCACCAAACAACAACGCGTCGATACCCGGCGCCTTGGACGGCCAAGCAGACAAAAGCCCGTTTCATCATATTCGATAAGAACGGCCAAGCGCTCGGATACAAAGAGCCAGAGATGAAAAGCACTTTTGCGCTATTTGCAATCGCAGTTTTGGTGCTTCGCTTGGCCGCTCCTGCCATGGCCGCTAGCACACGATGCGCTGCACGCTGCGACGCATGGTGTGCCAAGAATTTCGCTATGAAAAATTCTGCGGCGTACTCAGCGGTATCAAATGAAGCATTGCGGACGATGAGGGCCATCCTATCGGATGTCCAAATGGTCCGAGGAAGAAACCGACCATCAGCTTGTTGCCGACAAGCCCAACTTTTGTAAAGTCGAGAAATGGACCACAGGCGCCACTAACGTCGATAGCCTGCTGTACGCTGGCGATGAACTTGAAAGGACCTGCGAGATTGTTGCCGCGTCAGTGAAACACCGGCCGCGCATCAGGCTCACAATCCGTCAGCGGACGCCAGTGCTGCGACAATGGCCGGAATAGCGGGTAAAGTCGCATCCGTCTAGCCACCTTGCTGATTCGGCTACATATTATTGGCATGGGGGAAAAGCCGCAGAATTTCGAATGTTCTGGCTGTGGGGCCGAATATCTGGTCTATCGCCGCTACCACGAGCTCAAAGAGACGGCGATGTGCTGCCAATGTCAGAAGCCGTTCTTGGCGATGAATAATGGGCGTTTTCTGCATTACGTTGACGCGGCGGTTAAACGGACCGCTTCAAATGATGATCGCAGCCGATGACTGAGGCGTGACATGGCGGCAGAGCGTGGACATCTAGAAACCGTATCATTGGGTCGGCTGGCTGACGATATGCAAGGTGGACCAGGCGCCCGCGCGTACCATGTCGCGAGTGCTGAATTGCAACGACGAATAGCTCGGTGGCAGCGCGAGGCTCATGACGCCCAAATCGAAGCGGCGGGCGCTGCGCGGGAAACCGCGCGATATACAAGATCAACCGCTCGATGGATGTTTTGGTCCGCAATAGCAATCGCATTCACGTCCGGCGTCCAAGCAGTATTCGCATTCCTCGCATGGTATGCGTCGTACACGGGAACCGTGCCGCATTAACGGAGAAGACGTGCCTGGTCCCCGCAAAGGGGGCAATCGGTCGCTCGGGGCGACTGCCGCCGAGCGACCGTCGTCAACAATCGGATGTGCTGCAAGCGGTAGCCGGATCCGAAAACAGTGCCATCACCTCGATGGTCGTTCAGTCGCCAACTACTAAAGCCAAACCCAAATCCTACCCGCGGCACCGATAAAAAACGGCGAGCGGCCGTACTTCTGGGCCGTCTCGCCGCCACGCCGACTAGACCAGCCATCGAAAAGGGGTCGGCGCAAATCCACGCTACTGCAATTTGGTTTCTGATCCGTTGCCAGAGGCTCGCGGTCGTCGTCGGGCGTGATCGCGGCGGCGGATAAGCAGGTGGCGGCGGTTGAGGAGGCTGTACCGCGCATCCCGGCCTCAACTAATGGTAGCGTCCGTCTCAAAAGCGAAGTCCATCTTCCATCTTATTATTTGAACCACATGATCCGGCAAAAACTCCGCAGCGACCATTCCCACGCTGATTGGCAGTAGCTCGTGCTTGAATCCCAGGGGGTGACCCGCGACTGATGCTTGCGGCGTGATTTGGTGCTGCTCATGATTGCACCGCCTCTCGCGCAAGGGCTTCAGCAGCGGCGCGTGGCGACGTATTATGGGTATGATGACTCTTTACGTCCTCGTTCCCTCCACGAACAAGAAAAAATGTTCGTGATCTTCGTCTACTCGTTCTTCAACAAAGCGAAGTAATGCCACGCTGTCGGCGGCCGTGGTCAGGACTGTAGGGACCGGATTTCGCTCACTCGCCATGATGGCGTCGCCGAGTTTGTTATTATCGAGATCGAGTTCGTCCGAAAACGCTTCGAAAGCCGAGAACGGCCAGGCGCTCGCAAATGTCTACTTCGAGGATAGAGTCAGGTCGCCGATCGGCGGCCGGGCTGCTGACCGCGCGACGAGGCGCTGCGGATCGCGGCAAACGTGGCGAAGTTGCCGGAGTTGCTGAGTAACCGTAGTGGAACCGCTCTCGGGCTAAGCGGACATCGCGCGGACATTGCAAATCGGTCGCTTGTGACCCGCACCGGACGTGGAGTACAGCGCTGGTTGCTCGGCACCGATGCTGTTAAGCTGCCTGACGGGAGGCTGTTCTTTCGATGGTGTTGGCTTCAGAACCGCAAGCGGTGCTTGACGCGGCATTCGCAGGTATTAACCGCGTTGCTGAGGTTATCGCTTCGTTGTCCGACGAGGATTGGCCGAAGGCGTTTGCTGCCGCCGAACGCAGCTATGCGAAGACGGCCAGGGATTTAGGATATTCGCAGGGCCAGGCGGAGGGTTGGGCGACTGCACTTCTGGTGCGGCTGCGATCTGAGGTGGAGCTACTCACTCAAGGCATTGGCAACGCGGCGTGATCGAATATGTCCTTTCTCAGTCTGACACTTCCGAAGGTTTGAGGCGGGCAATCGAAGGACGCATTCAGGCCCTTGAAAAATGTTCACTCGTTATTCGTCGAAACGCGTTGGATTGGCGCTGATTTGTCGATCATCGCGAGACGGGAACTTGCTCCTTATTCCGCAAAGGACGACAGCCGCGTACGCATAGAGGGCCCGCCTGTCTTATTGGAGCCTAATGCGGCGCTGGCCGTTGCTGTAGCCTTGCACGAGTTGGCGACCAATGCGGGCAAATATGGTCGCTATCAGGTAGCAATGGCCGAGTTGACCTTAAGTGGTCGCACGAGCCAGGTGGACAGCTTTTCGTTCGCTGGACGGAGATCGGTGGGCCGCCCGTGCAACCACCTACCCGCCAAGGTTTTGGCGTCCGGGTGATCGGACGAATGACGGAACAGCAAAAAGGGAAAGCGGATTTCAATTGGCACCCTGAAGGGCTTGTTTGCGAAATTACACTTCAGGCGTGACATGGGATCATCAAAACAATCGTTGGATTTTTCATGAAGGCGCAAGTCTTTGAGGACCAACCAATGTCTACTTGTGGTTACAGCGCCAACTCGCGTAATGCGCCCGTAATCTTATTTGGCTCATAGGGTTTGGCCAAGAAACGACTGCCCTCCGGAAGATCATGCTGCGTTGGACATTCAACGCCTGAAGTCACGATTATCTTGATCGGCGGCCAGCGATTGCGGACGGCATGAGCAAGCTTGAGGCCGTCCATGGAACCCGGCATGTGAATGTCGGTGAAGACCACCCGAATGTCGCTGCGGCTTTCCAATATCCGTATTGCTTCATCAGCGTTGGCGGCCTCAATGACCTCGAAGCCCGCATCTTCGATCATTTTCGCAGCGCTTAGACGAACAAGCCCTTCATCTTCAACGACGAGAACGGCTGGCGCTTTAACCATTTCTCCCGCCACAACCCAATCCTCCCGCGTAACTTAGGCAAACAATCCCCTCTAAACGCCCTCGGGGCACTCCCGTGGTGTATTTGAGAACGTTTCAGTGGAGTGATTTGTTCCAAGACACCCGTTGAACGTGGGAATGTCCGATGATGGCCCATCACGGCGGATATTGGGCTGGAACCGAATGTCGGCTTTCGGCGTAGTGCGGGAGTCCGCGTTGGTGCGGATCAAGTAACTGGCAAACAACGATGCGCGAAAGCGGGCCGGCTGCGATGATCGATGCGGGTGAGGGCACGTAAGATTTTCACATTGGTAGTTTGCCGCCTGCTTGTTGCATGGCTTCCCAATTTTTGAACGTAGTATCGACCGCAAGAAGATGTCTAGCGTCGCTATAGTGAGGATGCTTCTTGTAGCTGCCCTTACACGTTGGGTTCGCACCTGACGACGATGCCCGAGAAAGTGTAACCGTTTTGTAGAGCGGGCGTCCGCTCCGGGCAACAGCGCACGTAGATCAGAACTTCGTCGGAGGGGCGCCCGTGCTTGACGCCGTAATGTGTCACTGAACCCCAGAATTGCGGTGGAAAACTCGCTTGTAAATGATGCACCACGCAGCGCCGACGGGCAAAATGTATTTCCAGGTGTTCCAAGCAGGCAAGAACGCGAGATTAGGGTTTGACCGAACGCTTCTATTCCGGCCAGCAAGATGGCCAAGTGATGTTCCGTGATGGCAGCGGCGGGGGCAAAAAGCATCCGCTGGAACCGCGCTTTGTCCTGCTTAAGCATGAGCTACAGAAGACAACACCGCCCAACGAAGGCTACATGCGCTCGCAACTTGCGCTTACACTGCTCGTCGATGTTCTTGGCGATGAGGCGCGCGCCATCGAAATACACAAATACTTTAGCCACCGCGTGGTCGCGCTCTTTCCCCAGCGCTGGACCATAACGCGCAGTCGCGTCCTGTCCTATGTCGCTTTGATCGAGCTCGAAAAGCCCGCCAACCTTGTGGCCAAGCATTAACCCGAAACCGAGCGCGGGCAACGCTTGGTTTGTACGGTGCGCAAACGTGCAAATATTTTCCCTTTCCACCACTTGCCGGGAACGTCCGCTTTTGGACCACTTCTACTTGCAGTTGATTGCACCATTGCGAGTGATTTCATTGTATATACATTGGAGCCTAGGGTGGAAGGTTTTCCCGCTCCGTCCCTGCTCACCGTCAGATACTTCAGTTGCGGTCCCTTTATTTCGACGTGTTCGGGTCGCGGTGCGGATGCGCAACGCCGAGCTTAGAAGGGCTCGTTAGGAGCTGTTCGACTGTATATAGCTTCGCGACGAGCACTGCCAATCTGCCGGAGGTGTTGAAGGGAATTAACCATAACCCACAGATGTGGGGCAAATCATCTTCAACTTCGTTGACTGATTTTCATGACACATCACACTGGTTGTGACGCGGCGAACCGTGTGCGCAGTTTTAGGTGTGAGTTGTGTGGCGTAAAGCGCGAATGGCCGCAGTTGTGGCTGTGTTGGCAATGGCGGTAGAAGCCGCGAGAGCAGCTACCGTGTTGCCAGATAATGGGTCAGTTGAATTTTACGACGGCACCGGAGAGGCGACTTTCAGCATTGCGTCCGTTTCTGCTTCACTCGATCACGCATTGCCGGCTGGGGATTCCCACTATTCGATCCAGGCAACCTTTTTGCTGTTCCGCGTGAACGGAAACCAAATCACGCCCCCGCTCGACTGCACATCCGGCGCTGGCTGCTTCCCCCTACCGACGGCGAGCGTCGTAGGCACCACCTATACTGGCTATCTCGGTCCTCAACCCGACCTACCCACCATCCAATATACCGGCCTCCCTGACGGCTATTACACCGTGGACATCAGCAGCAGTACAACGTCCGACAATCTCCTGTCTCCCTTGACCTACAACCTCACCAGCGACATAACTGAAGTCACTCCGATCCCAAGCGCCCTACCGCTCTTCGCCACCGGCCTCGGTGCGTTGGGTCTGCTTGGTTGGCGTAGGAAGCGAAAGAGCGGCGCTGCAATTGCCGCCTGATCAAACACCTAATCGGATTTCGGAGAAACCGCGTCGCGGCGGTTCTTTCTGTTTGCATTCGTGTTGCAGCGCATGAGTTTCTTCCTTGGCCCATAGCCGATGTTCCAAGGACGGTCAGGAAAAGTCCGCTTATGGCGGAAGGGAAATTAATCGGTTAATCCCAAAACTCGTCGTCCCGGCCATGCCATGCCCCGTATGAAGATCGACCAGAACCCTTCAATCGTATTGGTGTCGTCAGCCCCCACGTTTCTGGAGCCAAGCCTCAGATTGAGTGCTTACCCAATTCGTAGCTTCGAAATGGGCCTTGAAAGCATTGATCTGTTCAATCGTGCCATCGGCCATTCAGCTTCGACACGCCAGTTCTGGCCGTCATTTAGAACAACAAGAAAGATAGGTTTTCGTGCTTCCGACTTCATCGCTACCCTTCCATTACGCTGACGGGCAAGACAAAGAGCATGCACTGTCGGAAGACACTATTGGCGCTTCGTGATTAAGGTTGACGATCGCGGGGTCGCCGTCCGGTAAGTTCGAGGATTACGTCTCACTCGTGCCGCGACAGTAACTCTGATCTAAGCCTCGACCAGTTTGCGGAATTTTTGTCGACTGGGGGCCGGTCACGATGTTCGCTTTTGGCCCTAAGCCGACGTGCAGGCGTGACAAACTAACGTCTGCTGTTAGCGGAAAAGCGGATATCACAAATCGGCTCCGCAACGTCTGTTTTTGACCCGGAACGGACCTCAGACGAGCGCGATCGCTTCGATGGCAACAAGGACGCTGCCGCCGAATTCAACCACGCGCTTGGCGCCGCTTTAGGCCAGGTTTGGTCCTGGTCCGGGCGCTGCCTCAAGCACGGCGGCCCGCCACTCGCGCTTGATGGGCAGGATCGGCGGCATCGGCGCAGTATCGGGCGCCTGTGTCGGCGGTGCGATAGCATCAATGCGTTCGGTCTTCGCGCCCCGGCGCATGAACATGTTGTAAATCAGCCATTGGGCGCGATGCCGCAGGCCGCCGACCGGGAATCGGCTCGCGATCGAGGGCAGTGAGTAGAAAGTCCGATACGCCTCTGCTTGGCCGATGCGTAGATCGTCGCCGGACATCTGCGCCGGCCGAAAAACCACGTGGCTTTGGTCGTACTTTGTCCAATCGAAGGAGATAATACGGTTCGCTTTCTTCATTTCATACCACGTCAGAGTCCCCGGATAAGGTGTGAGCGTTGAATAAGCACAGGCGTCGTAATCGCTCTCGCGGTTGAACCGCACGGTCTCCTCAAAGACCGACCGATCGTCGCCGTCGAAGCCGAACATGAAAAGGCCGAATACCATGATGCCGTAGGAGTGGGCCTTTTCCACAAGGGCGGTGAAAGTTTCGGGCCGGTTGACGTGCTTATGCACGCTCTTGAGTGTCGAACGCGAAATCGATTTAAAGCCGATGCTCAGCAACGTGCACCCGCTCTCGGCGGCAAGTTCAAGCATGCGGTCGTCCTGGGCGAGCTTCGAGGTAACGCCGGCCTGCCAGTGCAGCCCGCGGCCCTTAAGCGCGCGCATGACCTCCTTGGGACGATCCGGCGTACCGAAGAAATCGGCGTCATTGATCGAAACCGTGCGCGAGCCGCAGTTCTCCATCTCATGAATAACCTCGTCGACCGGCCGATAGCGGAATTTCAGGCCGTTCATCAGCGGCTCGGCGCAGAACGTGCAGCCTTGGTGGCAGCCGCGCGAGGTCTGCACGAACGTGCAGTTCACATACCGGTTCCTCTTCAGCAGATCGTAACGCGGCATCGACACACCAACCATCGGATGCAGCGTGTCGGACTTGTACGTGCCGCGCATCGAGCCCTGCTTGAGATCGTCGAGCAGCTGGTCGATCACAAGCTCGACTTCACCGATTACAACGGCGTCGCAATGCTTAAGCGCTTCCTGCGGCATGAAGCTCGGATGCACGCCGCCCATGGCCACGGGCACACCCTTGGCGCGGAACTGATCGGCGATTTCGTAGCCGCGGTTGACGTAACTCGTCATCGCGGAGATTCCGACGAGGTCCGCCTTCAAATCGAAGTCGATGGTTTCAATGTTCTCGTCGGTGAGTACAACTTCGTATTGGTCGCGCGGAATGCATGCGGCAACTGCGAGCAGGCCCGCGAGCGGGGAGTACAGCGCTCGATTCATGTATTGCGGGCGTGTCGTAAGTGAATCAGTTTTGGGATTAATGAGATGAATGGTACGGGTGCGCATCGTATCCTCACTGTCGGCAGACGGAGCGACCTCGTGTGCGCCAACCCAGCCTGTTGGTATAATGACGAAGCGCATCCATGATAGCGAATTTCCCGATTACCGAGAAGCCAAATCGGAACGGACGAACGCTGCATGGTCAGGACCATTTCATTCGCCGCGAC
Source organism: uncultured Alphaproteobacteria bacterium (assembly GCA_963845775.1). Lineage (GTDB taxonomy): Bacteria > Pseudomonadota > Alphaproteobacteria > Rhizobiales > Xanthobacteraceae > BOG-931. Next base: position 205,453 of record CAWJTE010000007.1, on the reverse strand, counting down.
ACGGCGCGGGTCGAGGCCGACACCGTTGCCCTTCGCGCCGCGGGACTTCCGATGGGTTAAGGCTTGTCTGCCAGCGACGTGAATGCTGCCTTTTAGCCCATCGCGACACGCGTCCCTGAAACGGTTGTTGGTCGCTTTCGGAGGCACAGCGGACATGGCTGGACCTGCTGCCGGCTCTACCCGGTCGCGAATGACCCAACCCGGACCTGCGAGATAGACTATAAGGGTCCGCCCGACAGCGGAATTGGCGTGGTCCGCCTCAATGTCGGCCGTTATTGAATCCGACCTTCAGGCGCAGATGTCAACGCCGTGATCGGTGCCATCGGTGAGTATCTCGAATGCAGCTCTGTTAGCTGCTCGCAGGGTCTCGGTCCGACCGGTCGCAAAATCCGTCACGCGCAAGGTACTGCCGGCTATCTTCGAGTTTAGGCAATACTTCACTCCGCCCGGTGGATTATAATATCTCAACCCCACGAAAGCCTCCGGCGGCGCGCGGATTTCACCTTCGATTTTGGCCAATTTGTTCTTTGAGGTGAAACGCCAAAGGAAATATTCATATGATGCATGAGCCCTCAGTCCCTGCCACAACGAATTGAAGGCGTACTCCTTACCGCGATGACGCAGAACCAAAGGCGTTATCAATTTTGACCAGATCGGACCGATCTTGAACCTTGCCGATGCGGTTTCCAGAAAACTGTCTGGTGCGTTGTCAAACCCGCACACCTGACCCCACGCGTATCGATCGGTGTGTTGCAGACCCCAATTGTGATTCTGGCTGCCAACCCAATTGTCAATTGCGAGTGTTTCGTTATTTAGCGTCATCGTTCCGATGAAACGCGCCATCGGGACACCCACAAGGGCCTTCGCTTTTGGAAAGCTGGCTTCATATCTGTCCAGAGGCAGGTCAAAAACCGGCGGATTGCCGCCCCCATAACTCAAGTTACAGGTGATGCTGTTTGAGTCCGAGCCGGCGTGTCCAATCAGAACTCCTGGAGCAAGTGACGAGTTGCCGATGCTTACAGAGAACCGGTCGATGCTAAACGCACATTGGTCGATAGGCACCTCAGTCTTTGCGACAACATGACGGCCCGTGCTGCCATTGAATACGACGGCCCAGAGCTCACCGATGGCATCGTGTGGTCGTCCGGCAGGGCTGAAAATAGTATACCGGACCCAGAACGCCTGCGGCTGCGTCCGATGATTGGCGCGTTGAAAGTAACTTTCGTAGTGGCCGGCTGCTTGTCCGATCCGGTAACGTGAGCAATTGAAATCGTCGGTGATCATTGATGGCTCAATTTAGGCAAGCTTTACAATGCGTGAGACCGTAGAGCGTCGGCTCGAAAAGCGGCGACCGTTTTTGCTCTGAGAGCCCTTTGGGGCAATAAAGCAATTCCATTCTGCAACTTCGATAGAATACCCAGGGTCAGACGCCTCCCCTGATATACCCTTTTACTCCTTGATCCACTTGAAGCGCGGTTTAGAATCGGTAAGGTGCTTGATCGAGGCTGTCGGCTTTGATTCTGCACGTGGGTGAAATGAATTCAAAAGCAATTCTGGCAGCTGTAACAGCGGCTGTCGCGCTCGCCTCCAGGTTCTAATCGGGAACGCCCCTGATGGTGATGAGAACGAAAACACATCGCCAGTGCACATCATGGTTATATTAGGAGGGGAAGATAACTAAGACGATGAGCTATCTCCTAGCAGGGGCTTTGGCAACGAGCGCGTGGACCATTAAGGCCGAGGCAGGGGGCAAGGGAAATCCGTCTGGCGGCAATTTTGCAGCGGAGCATCCGCGACGCGAAGAGGTCAATACGCGGATTGAAAATCAGAACGAGCGTATCAATCAGGGCGTTTGGAACGGCACCCTCACCGGGCAGCAAGCGCAGCAGCTCCGCGCCAATGATCGCGCTATCAAGCAACAGGAGCACGCCGACGTCAAAGCCAACGGCGGATATCTGACACCTGGCAGCAGAAGCAACTGAACCAAGAATTGAACGCTAACAGCACGCTAATTCACGACGAGAAGCATCCGCAGTAGCGCATGCCGCCGTGAGGCGGTCTTGCTGCTTCCGGGCCGTCTGATTGCTGCGCTGCATGAGTTTGGTCCTTGCCCCAAGCTGACATGTAAGAACCGACGATCAATGTCTGTTATTTGGAGTGAAGATGGGGTAATCGGCCGGCGTTGTTGTGGATAGCTGAAGATTTTGGGTGCTGCGCTTCAGGCTGATGGTGAAACGGGGTCACCGTTGTTACGGGCCCCAAGCATCAGAAGGAGAAGCGCAGCATGGACCATTTTGCTGGATTGGACGTGTCGGTCAAGGCGACCAGCGTCTGCATTGTGGATGACACGGGCAAGATCGTTCGGGAAGTGAAGGTTGCGAGCGAGCCTGAAGCACTGCTGGCGGTGTTGAAGAACCCGGCCTACCGCTTCAAGCGGATTGGATTGGAAGCCGGACCGCTGTCGCAGTGGCTTTACAGTGCGCTGGCCGAAGCCGAGTTAGCGGTGGTCTGTGTCGAGACGCGGCACATGCAGGCTGTGCTGAAGGCCCAGATCAACAAGACGGACCGCAACGATGCACGCGGCATCGGGCAGATGATCCGGGCGGGACTTTACCGCCCGGTGCACGTGAAGACGCTACGCAGTCAGAAACTGCGGATGCTGCTGACCCATCGCAAGCTGCTGCAGTCGAAGGCGATCGCCATTGACAACGACCTGCGCGGCACTTTGCGCAACTTCGGTCTCAAGGTGGGCATGGTGGGTACTGTGAAGTTTGAGGCCCGCATCAAGGAACTGGTCGAGAACTTGCCCGACCTGGCTGTGCTGGTCGAACCGCTGCTCATTGTCCGGCGGGTACTTCGCGAGCAGTTTGTCATCCTGCATCGCCGATTGCTGGCGATCGTGCGGGACGATGACGTGTGCCGGCGCCTGATGACGACCCCGGGTGTCGGCCCGGTAGTGGCACTGACTTATCGCGCCACCGTTGACGTGCCGGCTCGGTTCCGCAAATCCAAGGCAGTCGGTGCCGTATTTGGGCTGACGTGCTCCAAGTATCAATCCGGCGAGATCGATCGAAGCGGCAGAATATCGCGCTGCGGAGACGAGATGATGCGGATGATGCTCTACGAAGCGGCGCAGGTCATGCTGGTACGTTCGACAAAATGGTCCTGGCTCAAGGCCTGGGCGATGAAGATCGCCAGGCACCGCGGAATGAAGAAGGCGATCGTCGCGCTGGCGCGACGGTTGGCCGTGATCATGCACCGCATCTGGGTTGACGGCACCGAGTTCCGATGGACCCGGGAGGTCGTGGCTGCATGAGAACCGTGCACAATCAAATGTAATAGGAGAACACTGGAGATCCACCGAGCGGTGGAATGATGTCCCTCGCGGGACGATGGATGAGGTGAGATCGCATGTCTGCTTGGATCTGCCGTCCGTCTACGGCAAGACCGCGGTAAAGATTGTTCCACCTCGTTCTCGAATCCCATGATGGAAGGGCCTTGGTGCCGATTCCGAAGAGAAGCACGAGCCCGTGAGTGACATCGACACTGCAGCGGCGGATGGTCTGAAAGTGCTTGACCCCAAACGGCCGATTAGAGAAGCAGACATCACGAATTGACTGCGTCATGTACGCGTTTAACCCCAAGCCGACATGAGCGAGTTCCCGATTTACCCATTACTGTTTGGTGAAAGTCACGGTGCAGGGACGGCCCCCTTGCCGAGCGCCGGTTCCCTTCGCGCCTTCCAATCGACCAGTGACGGGATAGCCGTATGCCGTGCCCACCGGAACATTCCCCGCAGCCAGTCTTGACGAAGGCACGATGCCTCTGGCGAAGATCTCTACTGCACCGTCCGATTGCACTTTCCCGTTCAGTGAATACCACCCCGGCTTACCCTTATCGCCTTTCTCGCCGCTGAAAACTCCATCTTACAGCATCGACCAGAAGGGTAAAACTCCCGGCGCCCTCTGCCGCGGGGCACGACACTACAGTCGTCCATTTTCCGTCGAAGGGGCCCGCGCTTTGTGCGAGCGCATCACCACTGATGATGACCGCAGCCAATATAGTCACGATCCTAACTGAGCGCATGTTAGCACCTGTCCTTTGATACTCTCAGGATAATCACAATAGTCACTTCGACAGTTCCCTTAGGTGACCGTTTTGCTCGCGTCCAGAGTGGCTAAAACCCGCAATGACGGTACGCCCCCCTTTTTTGCATTCAATGCGGTCCAGGACCCTGCACCAAACGTGAGCGAGCAAAATGATTCGCCGATGCACCCAGCGCATGCGGGACATGACTGCGTCGAACTGACGATGCTCGCGTACGAATGGGCGCAACAGACCCATCGACCCGCAACCACACGAGCGTAAGGAGTTCAAACGATGAACTTCGGATGGTCAACAAAGAACCACAAACGATGGGCTTGGTTACACAGTGACCACCGTAAACGCCCTGGAGTACCGAGTGACTGCGTTTGATGAGTGTCTGCGGAACCTTGCTCGCCGAACTGTTGACGCGCGGGAATACCAGGTGCGCAAAATTGCCAATACTCTTTACACAATCGTTCTCCAACGCCGTCACGATGCGACAATAGTTGATTGGAGCCACAACGGGACCGACGCCATGAGGATTGCAAAAACGCTCAACGAGGCAGAGGGGCTGTAGGGTCAGGCACGCTCTTGGTCGCTGTCTGGCGCGTTCCTGGCGCGCTCATTCGCCTCGAACGCCAGGATAGCCCAAGCGCGCTCTAGCCCATCTGCTAGGCTATCGACTTGCGTCGCATCGCTGGCCCATTGCTTCGCCCTGGAGCAATCCTGCCAATGCTCTGCCAAATACACAGCCTTGGCGTTCGCGATGTTGCTCAGTGCGCGAAGCACATTCACAAGGCCAACACGGTCAAGCATCGCCTCCAATTCTAGCGATGCCGGCGATCCCTCAGCGAAATACGCCCGGCTTACTCTCTTGGGGCGGGGTTTGCCCCGCTCGACGATTGGATCGGTCATGGGCAATCCGCTCCAGATCGGCCTGTTTGCCGGCGCATAAGATCGCTGCAATGAGTAAACCAAGGCTTACACCTAGCATCGATTGCCGTCCCCTGCGCCTCGGCATGACGTGCACGTAGCCTCGCTCGTTGGCCCCGGTAATCCGAGTGCGCAGCGGATCAAACAGCAACGTCATAAAACGCTGATAGGCGTCGACCGTCGCCGCGTTCAGGCGTGTCGGAACGATGAAATCCAGGTCACGGATTTTTGGAAGTTAGGCGACCCACCATAATGAGACGGTCTCATGATAATGAGACGGTCTCATGCCGTGGGTTGTCCCTCTGGGGATTGTTTCTCTTACTATTTTGTTGTGGCCGGCATTTCGTCACTTTGTGACCGTCGTCACAGCAATATGGTCTTGTGGCGCAGAACTTGCTTCGGGATAGGAACCGAATGAATGAGCCATGAACACAAGAATTCACAGGGAGATTTCAACTTTGGATGCAATGAACCGCGTGCAGGATACCTCGCACGTCGACATGTTGGGCATGCGCGAACGCGAGGTTGCGCTTCTTGCCGCCAAGGGTGTGAGTGTCTTTAGCGCAATGAACGGAGTGCAAAACACCTCGCACTTCAATGTGTTGAGCAGGCGCGAACACCAAGTCGCACTTCTCGCCGCCAAAGGCCTTACCAACAAACTGATCGCGCGCGAACTCAACGTTGCCGAAGGAACCGTCAAGATTTACTTGCATACGGTCTACCAGAAGCTTGGTATCAAGGGCCGATTTGCCCTTGCCGTCCGCACCCGAAATTTGCCTCTGCTGCCACCGAGACGCGGACGCTTACCCCCTTCGTCAATCTGACAATGAAGGGCGGCTTATCGCGCCGCTGAGGGATTCCGGTCGAAGGCAGCTATTGGCCCTAGCGTCGTTCACGGCGCTGCAAAAGTGGGATACGCCATTCATCTTGGCATTGCTTGACGGTTTTCTCTTGCGCGATCGACTGCGATGAAATCGAAATAAACGCGGCCATTACCGCGCACGCGGCTGCAAAAAAGCGGAGCCTTGATTATAGCCTCCTCGGTCGACTATCCACTTGCGCACTTTTTCACGAAGCTGGTCTTCGCAGCGCCGGAGAGCGGCTTGCCGTTTTTTGTCTGCGCAGAAGCGTAAATTGCGAAAGAATATCAATCGATTAAGAAATCGCCCTGTTTCGTACCCGCAAATTTACCCACGAAGAACAGCCGGATTGCAGCGATCAATGACGAATTTCACCTTCTCCTGCTCTGATGCAGTTTGAGCCAAAAAATTGTGTGTGGCCGCGACAGCCTGACCCAAAGGAGCCAGGTTCACGACCAGCCGCGCCATCGGGTCGCTACAGTTTTTGTCGTCCCACTCATGTCCTAGTCGGACTACGGCAGCATGAAGCCGGAGAACGAGGCGGGTTGAGCCGGCGCTCAGGCTTGCGGCGGGATGGCGCCAGTCCGCTGCGTGATCAATTGATAATGCTCAACCCGCCGATGCTGGGCGAAATTGAACATCGCCTCCTTGTTATAGCGGCTGACATCGAGGTCGCATCTGGCGATGAACACCTCGTCGCCGTTGCCCGCCGCCATGGCGACAATCTCGCCTGACGGCGCGATGATGCAGCTTCCGGCCAGCAGTTCGCTGCCCTCCTCGTTGCCGGCCTTGGCGACGCCGACCACCCAGGTACTGTTCTGATAGGCGCCTGCCTGCATGCACAAGTGATTGTGAAACACCGAAAGGTGGTCGTAGACCGGCACCCAGGGCAAGTGCGTCGGCGTGTTGTAGCCGAGCAGGATCAACTCGACGCTTTGCATGCCCATGACGCGATAGGTTTCCGGCCATCGCCGGTCGTTGCAGATGCACATGCCGACGTTGGCGTCGAACGCCCGCCACACCGGGAAACCGAGGTCGCCCGGCTCGAAATAGCGCTTTTCCAGGTGCTGGAATGGATAATGCGGCCGGTTGTCGGCATGGCCGGGCAGATGCATCTTGCGATACTTGCCGACGATCGTGGCGGCCTTGTCGACCAGGATCGCGGTATTGAAGCGGTGCGTGGCGCCGTTCTGCCGCGTTAACTCGGCATAGCCGAGATAGAAGCCCACGCCGAGCGATTGTGCGGTTTCGAACAGCGGCCGCGTCGCCGGCCCGGGCATTTCCCGCTCGAAAAAGGAGTCGATTTCGGCGTCATCCTCCATCCACCAGCGTGGAAAAAAGGTGGTCAAAGCGAGCTCGGGGAAGACGACGATGTCGGCGCCGCGCGCCTTCGCCTCGCTCATCTCGAGCAGCCGCGAGACCACGTGCTGCCGCGACTCGTTGCGTGCGATCGGCCCGAGCTGAGCGCCGGCGACATTGATGAACCGTTCCATTGACGCACCTTTGGTTCCGGCTGACGGCGCGACGAGCCTGACGTTCGCGGCTGGTCGCGTCGGTATTGAGTATCGACCACACCGACGGAAAACTCGCCATCACCCTCATCTGTGACTGCGCTGTAGCAAGTCTCCCTCCAACTTTCCTGCCGAACGCGCTGATAGTCACTGCGGGCACTTTTCAATATCAAGTTAGCGGACTCTCACGCCGCATCGAGACTCTCGGGTTGCCGTGAATCCTCAAGCAGAACCCCCAACTCGGCATGCCAGCACAAGGTTTCGCGGTCGCCCATCTTGTAGACATGGTCCTGCGCGTGCCGATGCTGCTCGACATGAACGTATTGCCCGGGCGCCACTTCGAACACATCGGTCTCAAGCGAGCCGAGAAACTCGCTGGCGATGTATTTGCCCTCGACCCGGTTGGCCATGTCCTGTTTGTCACCAGTATTCATCAAGTCGGCGCGGACTGAGAACCACACGTCCTTGCCGATGGTCACCTGTCTGACGGCCGGCGGAACCTTGACGTAGAGCAATTGACCGAGCAATTCGAGGAACACAATCGAGCCGCTGCGCGAGCGGACTCGACCCTGGAACAGATTGTTGTTGCCGATAAACTCCGCGACGAATTTTGTTCGCGGATTCTCGTGCACTTCGCGCGACGTGCCGATCTGCTGGATGACGGCGTCACTCATGACGATGACTTTGTCGGCCAACGACAACGCCTCCTGCTGTGAATGCGTCACCATGACGAAAGTGATATTCAATTCGCGCTGCACCTTTTTGAGCTCGATCATCATCGCCTGGCGCAGATTGAAATCCAGCGACCCCAACGGCTCGTCTAGCAGGAGCACCGTTGGACGGCTGATCAAGGCGCGCGCCAAGGCAACGCGCTGTTGCTGACCCCCGGACAGCTCACTTGGCCGACGGCCCGCGAAAGTCCCGAGCCCCACCATCTCAAGCATCTCCCACACACGCCGGTCGCGTACACTCTTTTCCATGCCTTTCATTTTCAAGCTGAATTCGACGTTTTGAAAGACCGTGCGATGCGGAAACAGCGCAAAGCTCTGGAACATCATCGAGGTGTCGCGCAGCGCCGGTGGCAAGTCGGTTACATCTTTCCCGGCAATGAAGATTTTCCCTGCGGTGGCTTCTTCTAGACCCCCGATTACGCGCAATGTTGTCGTCTTGCCGCAGCCTGAGGGCCCGAGCATCGCAACGAATTCGCCGTGCCTGAATTCGGCACTGAAGTCGATGACCGCCCGGGCTCCGCCGGCAAAGGTCTTGGAAACGTGTTCGAGTACGACGTCGAACTCACTCATCGCCCGGCCGAGTTAGCCCGCCGACTTGGCAACGGCATTGAGCATGTTCCATACGGAATTCGAACGGAACACTATTGAGCGCGCCTTCTTTATTGAACGCACCCAGTAACTTGACTGCTGCGCGCAAGTCCTCGTTTTCGCCGGCGTGCTCCTCAAGCTGCGCGAGCGCCTCCGGGAAGGGGACCTCGCGCGCCTTCTTGCTCCTGAGGTGATCGTGCACCAGTACGTTGAGGTGCTCATAGGTTTGTTTTAGCGAGCTGCCATTGTAGGACCGGCCCAGCAGGCCTTGAATGCCATTGGCGCTCAGGCGCTGGCGCAGACCTTCGGGTAGCGATTGCGCCAAGCCTTCAAGGACTTCGCCGATGCCAAACCCTTGCGTGAAAAGCCCGCGGATCGTATCCATCGTGCCGTCCCCGTTGCCATACATACGGATTTGAGCGCCCGAAAGGGCGCTACCCATCGCCTTCGCCTGATCGATGTGAACGTCGCGTTCGGCCTCGATCCGAAGGCGCGCCAACTCGAGGAAGGTTCCGGCCTCGTTATACTTCTTGAGCGCCTCGGCTTTCGCCTCCAGGCCCGTTGCTTCGGCTTCGAGCTGACGTTGCGCGTTGGCGATGCGCAACGTCTCGACTTCCATTTCGGCCCGCCCGCGCGCTCCCGCTTCGCGTTCGATCCCTTCGGCGCCGATCTTCTGCGCTTCTGTCGTGGCGCGGGCGCGGGCCAATGTCGCCGCCGCTTCGAGCTCCGCCGCGAGCTTGCGCGCCTCGGATTGCGTGACCGTGTGCATGCGCATCACCGCCGCCTTGCTCTCCTCGTCGATGCGACGTGCCTCGGCAGCCTTGCCGGCCTCGATGACTTCGACCTGGCGGGCTCGTTCAGCGTCCGCCACCACGCGCACCGATTCGGCGACGTGCTCGGCTTTCTCGCGCTCCGCCGTGCTTGCGAGCCGTTTGGTTTCGGCGATCTCAAGCTCCCGCGTTTTGGCAACAAGCGCGATTTCACGGTCGCGCTCAGCCTGCTCGCGCGCTAGAAAGCGCTCGATATCGGTGCGCTCGCGCTCGCTTTCCTTGCTAATGACCGCGATATCGCGGTTCATCTCCTCCAGTTGCGTGGCAAGCGTGCTACGGATCTCGGCTTGCTCCAACTCCGAATCCTTTGCCACGAGCGCGATCCGACGGTCCCGGTCCTCCTGTTCGCGCGCAAGCTCGCGACGAATCTCCGCGCGCTCAAGTTCCTCGGCCTTGGCGACCAGCGCGATCTCACGGTCGCGCTCCTCCTGGGCGCGGGCTAAGGCGCGGTGGATCTCCGCCGCTTCACGTTGCTTAGCCTCCTCGATAATGGCGATCTGTTTCTGGATCTGCGCGGCCTCCAGCGCTTGCTGCTTGCGGATCTCCTCCTGCTCGACCTCCCAGCGCCGGTCGAGAACAAAACGCTGTTGCTCGCTCAATATCCGCGCCTTCTCGTCGGAAATCACCTTTTCCTGCTCGGCCGCGGCGACCGCCTCGTCGCGATCGACCTGCAGGACGCCAAGGCGCGTCTCGAGGCTGCGCCGGCGCACTGAGAGCGCCGTTTCTTCGCTGACCTGATGGCGCTGGTCGCGCGCCCGTTCCTCGGCAGCGGCCACCGCGGTAGCCCGGGCGATGTCCGCCTCTTGTCGTTCGCGCTCCTTGGCGGCGAGATTGATATCCTTGTCGCGCTCGGCGCGCTCGCGCGCAAGATTGCGGGTGATTTCGGCGATTTCGGCTTCGCGCGCCTTGTCGATAAGGGCGATCTCGCGGTCACGGCGTTCCTGCTCCAGAGCCAGTTCCTTCTGGACCTGCGCTATCTCGCGACGCTTCGCCTCCTCCGTGAAAGCGATATCCCGCTCGGTACGGAGCTGTTCCAGCGCTTTTTCGTTTTCGAGTTCCCTCTGCTCGACCGCCAGGCGCTGATCGAGCACAAAGGTTTGCTTCTCGCGCAGCTGCTTGGCCTGTTCGTTGGCGACCTCCTTGTCCTGGCTGGCGCGCGCGACCGCTTCCTGGCGCTCGATTTCCAGCAAATCGAGCTGCGTGGTGAGATCCTTATTGCGGATCGCGACCGCGGTCTGCTTCTCGGTGGTGTGGACCTTACGCCGCGCTTCCGAGGTGATCTCAGTGATGACTTTGAGACCTTCGGCGTCGAAGACGTTGTCGGCACGGAAATATTCCTTGGTCGACTGCTCCAGCGCGACGACGGTCACTTCTTCAAGCATCAGTCCATTCGCGGCGAAGGCCTCGCTGACGTTCTCCTTTATCTCCTGAGCGAAACCGTCGCGGTTCTCGTGCAGCTGCCTGAGCGTCTTGGTGGCGGCGAAACTGCGCAACGCGCCGACGACTTTTGCTTCGAGCAAGTTGCGGACCTTTTCCGCGTCGAACGTCTTTTCGCCGAGCGTGCGGCTCGCGTTCAGAACCGCCTGCTCGGTATGGCCGACATGGGCGTACAATTCGGCGTTTACGTCGATGCGGATGTTGTCGGAGGTCAGTATCGCCTGTTCGCGCGCCCGGCTGACAGCAAACTTGATCGTCTCCAGCGAGACCCAAGTTATCTCGTGAAAGACCGGAAGCACGATGGCGCCCCTGCCCAGGCACACTTTGGTGCCGAGGAAGCCGGTCCGTATGAAGCCCATATTGGATGGTGCGCGCTTGTAGATCCAAATCGAGATAATGTAGAAGATCGCGACCAGGATGATCGCCGCGATGAGGAGACTGATTACGACCTCAAGCATGGTACACCCGCCCGGTTTATCGAAGTTCTTGCGTTGTCATTGACCACATCCGCCTCAGTTCAATTGACGGCACGGGAAGTCGAAGCGTTTGCTTTGCGCTCCCCGAAGTCGAACAGCTTTGGAGTTTTTCGATTGCGCCGCATGCTGTCGCGCAGTTCGTCCGTGGCCCGGCGATCGACTTCCAAAGCTGGGCCTGAGAGAATAACACCATACTCCTCTCGCGCTTTGGCTTCGCTCATCAGCCTGCGCGCGACATCGTTGCGCGTGCGAAGCGGATCACGCTCGAGCGGGTCGCCCCAGCCGCCGGCCCCTGCAGTGCGAAAAATGACACGGTCGCCAGCGTGAACGCGCACATTGTCCACCTTGGACGGCAGTGGTTGACGGGTGCCGTCCTTGCGCAGGAGCCATTTCTCCGAGCACGCACCCGGCCGCCCGCCGAGGATGCCCCAGGGCTGCGACCGGTGGCGGTCGTCATGGATCGAAACGTCTCCCTCCTCAAGGAGGAGAAAGATCTTCTCGACCCCGTTGCCGCCGCGGTGCTTGCCGGCACCACCGGTGTCAACAATGGTGGTGTAGCTGTCGACCAGCATCGGGTAATAGGTCTCCAGGTATTCGCTCGGGATATTCTGGAATAGCGGCCACCATGAATGACCGTCCATGCCGTCGCCGATCGGACGGCCCGGAATTCCACCGTAGAGGATTTCCATAAGCTGGAACGGTCGGCCCGACTTGTCGATGCCGGAATAGAGGAAATGCGGGCTCGAGCCGTAGCCTGCCGCCGTTGCCATCTCGGGCGCGTTGTAGCTCAGCGCCCCGCCGAGCACGTCGAATTGACGCGACAGCGCGTGGGTGCGGGAGCCTAGAGGAGCGGGAAAATCGGGGTGCACCAGCGACCCCTTGGGCATGGTCACGTGAATCAGGTCGTAAAAGCCGTCGTTGAACAATATCTGGGGGTCGAATACCATGATCATGTAGACCCCGATGAACATCTTGAACATGCCTTCGTGCAGATAGAAGTTGATCGGCCCGGGTGCCTGCGGTGACGTCCCGGTCCAATCGAAATAGGCGTGGTCGCCTTCGCGCCAGACGGTCAGCTTCATCTTGAAGGGGCCGTTGCCGCGGCCATCGTCGTCGACATAGTCCTCGAACGACTTCGGCTCCTCCGGCAAATTCTGCATGATGAGCTTGCGCATTGCGCGATTGGTACGCTCGAGCAGCGCCTCGCAAGCCTGCTTGTAAGTGTCGCGGCCGAAGCGGCCACAAATCTCGATCACGCGTTTCTCGCCGGCGCGGCAGCCGGCGATGATCGCCATGAGATCGCTGTAGTTCATCTCCGGCGTGCGGGTATTGTTCATAATAAGGTCGAGCACCGACTTATTGAGTTCGCCGCGCTGGTAAAGTAGGAGCGGCGGAATGCGCAGTCCCTCGCCGAAGATCGAGTTTGCATCCGTAGGCATGCTGCCCGGCACCCAACCGCCGACGTCCATCAAGTGGCCGAACATCGAGGTGAAGCCGACCAGTTCGCCCTCGTAGAACACCGGGACCAACACCATCCAGTCGTTGATATGGCTGATCGCGCCACCGCATTTGTAGGGGTCGCTCTGCAGGATGACATCGCCAGGCTCCAAATTGAACTTTTGCTCGGCGAGCATCTCGTTAACGTAAGAGCCGAACTGCCCGACGATCATTCGACCTTTCGGATCGGTGATCATCGGGAACTCATCGTGTTGCTCGCGAATCACCGGCGACATGGCCGAGCGGAACAGCACCGCATCCATCTCGTGGCGGGCATTGCGGAGCGCGTTCTCGATCAGGTCGAGCGAAACTGGGTCGAGCCGGCGACCTTCCCTCAGCTGCGGCGCAGCGGGAGCGTCATTGCCCCGCACGCTGCTGCTCGCGCGTCCGGCCGTCGGATGCGTCCGGGTCGACCGTTCGGCGCGCGCTTCGGCGGCGCTGCCGAACATCTCGGCGCAACCGCGCAGTGCCGTTTCGGTCGCCCGCTGGAGCGCGGCGCCTTCGTCGCCGTTGGCGCGTGCCGAACCGAACTGCATCTTCGTGCTGCCGTCTACTGTCAGCTTGACGAGCACGGTCACCGACCCGCGCTCGGTCTTATGTTCGACGATGTCAGACGACCACTGCGACCCAAAACGGTCGTTGAGCAGGGCATAGACATCGGAAGGCTGCCCGGCCGCTTCCGACGCGAGACTGGCGGAGGCTAGATCCGCATTGGTTGGCGGACGGTGGCTGGAGCCGAGCAGACCCAATTCCTTCGTCTGCACCAAAAAAATTTTATCGAACTGTTCCTTGTTGGCCTTGAGCAGGTCATCAAAACTTACCGTGCTGCCCAGGGGACTGAAATTCGTCATCGAACAGGTTCTCCCGGTGCCTTAGGACACCTTATCGGGTCTGATTAGAATACTCAGATACTCGTCGACTTCACCAGTGTGATTGGGGTGGATCACGGTCGTAGCGTCCATCTGCGCAACGATAGCCGGGCCGCGGACGCGGTTGCCGGCGCGCAAACGGGTGCGATCGTAGACATTAACCGAGGTGAAACTGCCGTTGAAATAGGCGCGGTGCTGCTCGGTCACCGCGGCGGCCGCGTCCGGCCCTTCCTTCTCGAACTTCGGTAAATCCATCTTCTGAACCGCCCCGACCCCGACCGCGCGGAGATTGACGAGTTCCACCGGCTGATCAAGCTTGAAGCCGTAGATGCGTTCGTGCGCCAAGCCGAAACGCGCGGCAAGGTCGTTAAGGCCTCCGCTTCCGAGCCGGTCGGGATCGATCTCGAGGGAAAACTCGTAGCCCTGCCGGAAGTACCGGACATCCGCCTCGTAGTTCAGGCGCTGTCGTCCCTCTTCAACGCCCTCCTCGCGCAACCACGCTTTGGCTTCGCGCCCCAACTTCATAAAGATGTCGCCGATCTGGCTGGGCTCGGCTTCGTCGATGGTGCGCACGAAAGTCTGGGCAAATTCGTTCTTCACGTCGGAATACAGGAAACCCAAGGCCGACAACACGCCGGGCGTCGGCGGCACGATGGCCGGAAAGCAACCGGCAAGCACGGCCATGGCGTTGCCGTGCATTGGCCCGGCGCCGCCGAAGGCGACCAGCGCAAAGTCTCTGGGGTCTAGGCCCTTTTGCACGGTGACGAGGCGCAGCGCCCCGAGCATGTTCTCGTTGACAATGTCGAGGATGCCCTGCGCCGCCTGGTGCAGGTCGAGGCTGAGCGCGCGGGCGATGCTCGCCACTGCTTCCTCGGCCGCCTTGGTGTCCAGCACGATTTTGCCGCCGAGAAGCCGCGGCGGCAGCCGGCCCAGCACCACATTGGCGTCGGTCACCGTCGGCCGGTCGCCCCCCTTGCCGTAACAGGCCGGGCCCGGCACCGCGCCCGCGCTTTCCGGCCCGACGCGCAGCGCACCCGTCATCGGCACATGCGCAATCGAACCGCCGCCGGCGCCGACGCTGAGCACGTCAACGGAAGGCACCTTTATGGGATAGTAGCCGATAGACGTCTGCCGCGAGATCGTTGGTTTGCCGTCTTGAATGAGCGAAACATCGGTCGAGGTGCCGCCCATATCGAAGCCGAGCGCCTGCGGATAACCGGCGAGCGAAGCCATGAAGGCTGCCCCGGATACGCCGCCCGCCGGGCCGGACAGCATCGTATGCACCGGCGATTGGCTGGCGCGCTCGACGCTCATCAGACCGCCGTCGGAGCGCACAATGTTCACGCTGGGTTGAAACTGGACGCGGTGTAGCTTTTCCTCGAGGCCGTTCAGATAGCGGCGCATGCTGGGGCGAACATACGCGTTCATGACGGTGACCAGCGTGCGCTCGTATTCGCGGAACTCCGGCAGGATCTCCGAGGACACCGATACGGTCATCTCGGGCGCGATTTCCTCGACGATCGCCTTGACCCGCTGCTCGTGCTGCGGATTAGCGTATGAATGCATCAGCGACACGGTGATGGATTCAGCGCCTAGCCCGATCAAATCGCGTACCGCGGTGCGGGCCGATGCTTCGTCGAGCGGCGCGATGATGTCGCCGCGCGCATTGATGCGCTCGCGGATGCCGCGGGTCAGTTCGAGATCGGCCAGCGGGTCGGGCTTTTGCATAATGATCCACCCGGCCAGCGGTCCCGGGGTCTGCGAGCGTGCAAGATGCAGAACCTGTTCGAAGCCCTCGGTGACAAGCAGACCGACTTTGGCGCCCTTTTCCTCCAGTACGATGTTGGTCGACACCGTCGTGCCATGAAGGAGCGCGGTGACATCCGAGGCGGCGACATCGGTTTCGTCGATGAGTTGCTGGATCCCATCGAGAATCCCGACCGACTGATCGCTGGGCGTTGACGGCGTCTTAAAAAGACGCATTGCCCCGGAGCGCTCGTCGAACAGAAGCAGGTCCGTAAACGTCCCGCCGACATCAATGCCGAGCCGGCTACTCATCTCACCCTCTGCGTCGCCGCGCTTCGGAACGATTTGCGCCGAAGCCCGAACAACCTGTCTCGGTAGCCACACCCACTGGGCCGCGCCTCCAGGCGCGTACGGAGGCGTGTTGTACACGCCGTTTTGATTGCAAAGGTCCCGGAGCGCACCAATAGTCCCGGAGCGGCGCGCCGTTGTCAACTTGTTCCGTTAGGTCGTTATCGCTCCAAAACCGCCTGCCGCGGGTGATTTTGACAACACGGCGGAATGATCTACCATTCGAAAGACCCCGCACCATGACGGCGAATATGGCGGACGATGCAACCAAGCAACAGCAATACTGGATCGGCATCGTCGCGATCATCATCCTCCTCATTTTTCTTTATTTTTACCGCCCTTTCGAGACTTATCTGATCGCTCACATTCCATTCATCCATTTCAGCAACATCATTTTCTGGTTCGCTTCCCTGGTCGGAATCGCCGCCTACGCGTTCGCCCATTGGCAGTCGTTCCGTACCGATATCTTCGGCCACGTTACCGAACTTAACGTCGATGCGCTGGTGTTCGACACGCTGCAGGCGGCCATTCTCGTGGCCGTAATATTCTGTGCCGGTGCGACGCTGCAGGCGATCGAGGTTCTCAGCGAATATTTCGTCAACCGCGGGCCGATCTTCGACAGCGCGTTCGGACAGAAGGTCCTTTCTATTTTCTTGCTGGTGATTTTGGCGGTGATCTTCTATTTGCTGCACTTTGTCGTGCGCGCCTTGCGCACGGGCTGGCGGCCGCAAAGCGCACCGCCGCGGGCCCGCTGATCGGCCTCGACCTCGATTTCCGGTTTGACGGACCATCGCTCAGGCCGGCAATAGTGCTGGTTGGTTGACCAGGTCGCTGAAGGTGGCGAGCGAGCGCTCGATGCGCGACCGTTGCAGCCCGCGCACGATGAAAATCAGACGCGAGCGCCGGTCGGCGTCCGGCCATCGTTCCAAATGGCTCGGCGGATGGACGATGTGCTGAACCCCGTTGACGAGCACCGGGGTGGGCACGCCCGCCACGTTGAGTATGCCTTTGAGGCGCAGCACGTCGGCCCCATGGCGATGCAAAAGCATGCTGACCCAGACGCCGAACGCGGACCAATCGAGCGGCCGATCGAAGATGATGACGAAGGATTGCACGCCGGCGCTGTGTTCATGGGCCACAGGCTCGTCGATCGCCTCCGCTTTCCAACGGCTGGCCTCGCGAAATTTGCCGGCTGCGTCGTAGATGTCGTCGGTCAGGAGGTGACGGATATCGCCAGGGATTTCGCTGGACTCCAAGATTTGCGCGGAAACATTGAGCGCGCGCAGTCGCGTGCGTAAAGCCGCGAGCGACGGTCTGTCGGACAGATCCGCCTTGGTCACCACCAGCCGGTCAGCCATCGATGCCTGCTTAACCGCCTCGGGAAAAGTGCCGAGTTGCGTCGCGCCGTTGACGGCGTCGATTGTCGTGATGATGCCGGAGAGACGGAAATGATGCCGCAGGACCGCCTCCGACAGCAGCGTGTAAGCGATCGGTGCCGGGTCGGCCAATCCGGAAGTCTCGATGACGACGCGGCGGAAATGCGGGATGTTTCCGCGCGCTTGTTGCGACAAAAGAGTTCTCAGCGCTTTTTGCAGATCGCCGCGAATCGCGCAGCACAGGCAACCGTTTTCGAGCAACAGGGTGCTTTCGGCCATGCCTTGCAGTAGATGATGGTCGAGCCCGACCTCGCCGAACTCGTTGACCAGAACGGCAACCTCGGACAGTTCCGGCGAGCGCAACAGGCGTTGCAATAACGTCGTCTTGCCGCTGCCGAGAAAGCCGGTGATGATGTTGACCGGCATCAACTCGCCGTAATTTGTCATGGTGCTGCGTCTAAGCCTTCGCGGTTGGCGAGCGTGCTCAAATATCCTTCATCGAGCGGGTCGCAGATTCGCTTGCTGATCCGTTCTACCGCCGGCCAGATATCGCCGACCGTATCGACGATCGCCGTGCGGCCGGTGCGGCTGGTCAGCAAATACGCGTTGCCCGACCAGTCTTTGAGGACGACGCTATGATGCTTGAGCACGACGTTGAGGATGCGCACCCGCGCTTGGCGCTCGCGCATCCTCGTCTGCGGCTCGCTGCGGCCAGCGAAAACCGCCGGCGCGCTGGCGCTATCGCTCCAATGAGCCTTGCCACCAAGCACGCCACAAAGGGCGCACATGGACGCGGCGCTCAACGCGCATGCGCCGCTTCGGCGGGGGTGGTCTCCCGCGGATAGCGGCGGCGGAAATCATCGGCAATCTCGTCGAAGGTGCAAAACTTCACGCCGGCATGCTTCGAGAGATAGTCGTACATCCGCTCCAGCATCAGCAGGACCTGCGGCCGCCCGGAGACGTCGGGGTGAATGGTCATGGCGAACACCGCATAGTCGTACTCGCGATAGACCCAATCGAACTGGTCGCACCAGAGTTCTTCGATGTCGCGCGGCTTGATGAAGCCGTGGCTGTTCGGAGCGCTTTTGATGAACATCATTGGCGGCAGATCGTCGAGGTACCAGCTGCCGGGTATGTCGATGAGATCGGTCTCCTCGCCGCGAACGAGCGGCTTCATCCACTCGTTCGGGTGCTTTGAGAAATCGATGTGCGTCCAGCTATCCCCTACTCGCACGTAAAACGGATGGAAATCGTCGTTCATCAAGCTATGGTCGTATTTTATGCCCTTCGTCAGTAACAACTCATTGGTGACATTGCTGAATTCCCACCACGGCGCGACGTAACCGGTTGGCCGCCGGCCGGCCAGGCGTTCGATCAGGTCAATGCACTTATCCATGACCGCCTCTTCCTGCTCTGGCGTCATGGCGATCGGGTTCTCGTGCGAGTAGCCGTGCATGCCGATCTCATGGCCGGCATCGACCACCATTTTGCACTGGGCCGGGAATGTTTCGATCGAGTGGCCTGGAATGAACCAGCTTGTCGGTATGCCGAGGCGGTCGAACAGCTTGACCAGCCGCGGCACGCCTACTTCACCGGCAAAGAGGCCGCGGGAAATATCGCAAGGCGAATTTTCTCCGCCATAGGAGCCGAGCCAGCCCGCCACCGCGTCGACATCGACGCCGATGGCGCAGAATATTTCCTTTTTGCCGCTGTTGCCGGATCGCAAAATCGACCGTGCGCTGCTCGCCGATTGTCCGCTCTGCGACGTTACGAGCGATCGTGGCTGATAGCGCGTTCCGGAGGCGGCCCCATAGCCCGCGCGGGTTCCGCCGAATGGTGAGCGAGTGCGATTGTCATCGGTCATGGATGCCCCACTGACTCCAGAGTTCGTTGAATGACCGCAGACCGTTCGGCCGGCGAACCGACGCGTGTGAACAGTCCCACGTTGCGCGCACACCGGCAAGAGGGCGCGCTTGTTTGTTTAAGTGTCCCGATGTTGTTGACAACCAGACATAGGCGACGCCATCCTTGTTCATCACGCAGGTCCAGGAGGGCCCGATGAACGATTGGCAAAAGAGCACACGCGCGGACTACGAACGTAAGGGCTTTGCCGGCCGGTCCGGATATGGCCGAAGTCCTGTCCTGCTTATTGTCGACTTCATCAACGCGTTTACCGATCCCTCGACGCCGCTAGGCGGCGACTTCGCCTGGGAGATCACCGCAACACGCCGACTTCAAGAAGCCTTCCGCCGCGCCGAGTTGCCGATTGTCTATACCACGATCGCCTATGCCGAGGATTTACACGACGGCGGCCTCTTTGTGAAAAAAGTCCCGTCGCTTGCCATCCTGCAAAAAGGCTCGCCGCTGACCGAAGTCGACCAAAGAATCCGGCCCCTGCCGGGCGAGAAGGTGATCGAAAAGAAGTACGCAAGCGCCTTCTTCGGCACCAATCTCGACGCCGATCTTCGGACGCGAGGCATCGATACCGTGATCATGGCGGGCTGCACCACCAGCGGCTGCATTCGCGCTTCGGCTATCGATTCTCTGCAATATGCCTATCATACCATCGTCGTGCGCGAGGCGGTCGGCGATCGCGCAGCGGGACCGCACGAGGCGAACCTCTTTGACATTGACGCGAAATACGCGGATGTCGTGTTGCTTGACGACGCGCTCGATTATCTCCGCAGCTTTATTGCAAGCACGGATTTCGCGGCCAAAGCGCAAGACGATTTCGATCGCTGGTGGCCTCGCGCCCAACGTGGATAAGCCGAGATGGCCAACATGCAGCGACCCGAACTGTCGTCGGTCTTCGACGACATGCTGGCGCAAAACAAGAAGCGCTTCGACGAGCTCTATCGTGACGAGCGCTCGCATGCCGGTAAAGCTGCGGCAGCCTTAAAGGGGCCCTTCGGCAAGCAGACGAGCGCGTTCCACTCGCCTGCCACCGCACCCGGGGCGAAGCTCGACCCGCATTCGCCCGCAGCGCGTCGGCTGAGAGAGCGCTTCGGCGATGATTGGCGCTACGAAATCACCGAGCAACGGCGCGTTGGCGACGAAGCGATCGTCCTGTGCAAGCTCATTCTCGGCAAGGACAGCGCGGTCCGAACGCAATTCGGACGCGCCAACATTTCCGAAGGACCGGTAAACGGTGCAAGCGGTGGCGTGCGATTTAGGGTAGCGGGGGCCGGGCAGGACGATCGCGACGCCTTTCGCCGCGCGACCGAAGCGGCGCTGATAAATTGCGTCGATCTCATCTAATCCGATACGCTAACGACCTGCGGCGGAGGCGTTCAGTGCGCCGCTGAGGCACTGCGCGACGACTCGCGCATCGCTTTTGTCCGCGTACTCGCCGCACCAATCGCTGCCAAACGTAATCGGCCACGCGCCGACGCCCTTCTCGCGACGGCTGGGTGGAAAGCGCCGGCAATACCCGACCGCCTGTTCCGAGTTTGGTTCAGCGCCTTCCGAAGGATGAAAATGCCACCACCTGCAACCGGAGCAGACGAATTTCGCGGTAACGGCCATCGCTCACGTCCTGTTGATCCAGTTCGTTTGTACCCAGGTCCGCACTTAACCGCCATCGGTTTATTCATTTGAAGTCCCGGTTGAAAGTCGGGAGGCGTCAATCTAAACAGCGACGGACGGTGCGCGAGAGCACGCTGTCGCCTCCGAGTTTGCCGTTGGGGGTTGCACCAGTGGGTCAATGCTGACAATCTTTCATTGTAGATCCGCATATCAAGGGCGTTGTGCACTCGGGATTGGCATGGCGGCGGAGGGACGATCGGGCGATCCATGGCGCGCGTAGGCGTCGATGTCGGCGGCACCAATACCGACCTCGTACTCGAGGCCGATCACGGCGTTTTCGTGCACAAGGTCGCAAGCACGCCGCATGACCAGTCGGTAGGCGTGCTTAAAGGGCTGCACGAGCTGTGCAAGATATCCAACGTGCGGCCCGACGACGTATCCCTGATCGTGCACGGCACGACGATCGCCACCAACATCACCATTGAACATAACGGCGCCGAAGTCGGAATGCTGACCTCGCGCAACTTCCGCGACATACTTCATATCGGGCGGCACAAGCGGCCGTATAACTTTTCGCTGCATTTCGAAGTTCCCTGGCAACAACGGCCCCTGGTCAAACGGCGGAACCGTATCGCGGTGACCGAACGCATCCTGCCGCCCAATGGCGAGATCGAAATCCCCCTCGATGAGAAAGAAATCGTCGAGGCGACCCGACTGTTCAAGCGCCGCGCCATCAAATCCGTGGTCATCGGCTTTCTGTTTTCCTTTCTCAACGACGCGCACGAGCGACGCGCTGCCGAGATTGTCCGCGCCGAGATGCCCGATGCCTATATCTGTACCTCGTCCGAAGTCGCCAACGTCATCCGCGAATACGAGCGCTTCTCGACCGCGGCGATGAACGCCTTTGTCGGGCCGAAGACATCGCTCTATCTCAACAATTTGCAGAACAAGCTCAGCGACAACGGCTTCCGTGCCAATCTGCGCGTCATTCAATCGAATGGCGGCATCGCCACGGTCGAAACCTGCTCGCAGAAAGCGGTCGGCATCCTGATGTCGGGCCCGGCCGGCGGCGTGATTGGCGGCCGGGCCGAGGGGATGCTGTGCGGCCGTTCCAACCTGATCACCGTCGACATTGGCGGAACTTCCGCCGACATCAGCACCATCCCCGACGGGCGCATCAAAATCATGAATGCGCGCAACTCCTACGTGAACGGCCATCCCATTTTAGTGCCGATGATCGATCTCGTCTCGATCGGCGCCGGCGGCGGATCGGTCGCCTACATCAATTCCGCCGGCGGCTTTCATGTCGGGCCGCGTTCTGCCGGCGCAGATCCCGGTCCGGCCTGTTATGGCAAAGGCGGCGAGGAGCCGACCGTCACCGACGCGCAAGTCGTTCTCGGCCGCCTCGATGCCGACAAGATGCTGGGCGGCGATTTGCCGCTCGACCCTGACCTCGCGCACAAGGCCGTCGAAGCCAAGGTGGCGAAACCTCTGGGCCTGTCAATCACCGACGCCGCGCTGGGCATTATCAAGGTCATCAACTCGAATATGGCTTTGGCCATCCGTTCCAACTCGGTCGCGCGAGGCATCGATCCGCGGGAATTTGCGCTGGTGCCTTTCGGCGGCGCTGGTCCTTTGCACGGGGCCGCATTAGCCGAGGCGATTTCGGCGAAGGAGATCATCGTCCCGGTAGCTCCCGGCATCACGGCGGCGATGGGGCTGCTGCAAACCGACATGCAGTACGAGCATGCACGCTCCCTCATCGTCCCGCTCAAGCACGCGGATCAAACAGCCATTTCCCGTATCAACGCCGTGATCGACGAGCTGGTCGAGCGGTGTCGGCGCGATCTGGAGAAAGATGGCGTCCCGCCGGAGCGACAGAAATTTCAAAAGCTCGCGGAATGCCGCTATCACGGACAAGGCTTCGAGCTGCGTGCGCAATTGCCGGACGGCAAGTTGACCGCGGCCAATCTGAGCCAGGTGACCGCGGGCTTCCACCAGCAACACCGGCTCGATTACGGCTATCACTTCGAAGACGGCGAGGTCGAGCTGATCACGGTCCGCGCGATCGGGCGCGAGATTGTGGCGCCGCTCAAGGTGGCGCGCATCGACAAGTGCCGACGGTCACGGCGTGTCCGACGCGTTCCTCTATAGCCGACCGACGACCTTCGACGACGGTCAGACCGTGGACACTCCCCGCTATAGCCGCGATCGCCTCAAGGCCGGGCATCGGATCGCCGGGCCGGCGATCCTCATCCAACACAACTCAACCGTTCTATTGCCGCCCGGTTACGTCGCTGAGGTGGCCGAGTTCGGCAATCTTCACGTCCATCGCGGCGCCTGAAAGCGACGCAGCATGTCACGAGAAGCCATCGATCCCATCACGCTGCAGGTGATCAACGGCGCCTTGCAGACGATCGCGGAAGAAATGGGGCATGTGCTCTACCGCATGTCGTTCTCCTCCATCATCCGCAAATCTGCAGGATCTCGGCGCCGGATTGTTCGACACCGAGTTCAATACGCTCTGCGAAGTCGGAATCGACGCCGCTGCATATCGGCTCGCTTGCCCGGTTATCTCGCGGGCATCCGCGACACGCTTGCAGGACGGCGAATGGCATGACGGCGATCTCGTCATTCACAATCATCCCTATCACGGTTCGAGCCACTCGCCGGACATCGCGGTTGTCGTACCGGTTTTCCACGAAGGCACGCTGGTCGGATATTCGGCCAATACCGCGCACCATCTCGACATCGGCGCGGCGACGCCGGGATTGATCATCGATATCCCCGACGTTTTCGCCGAGGGCATGCTGTTTGCCGGCACTAAGCTCTACGAACGCGGCAAACGCAACGAGGCGGTGTGGGAATTTATCCGGCGCAACAGCCGCGCCGCGCGCCAGTTGCAGGACGACCTCGACGCCCAGATCGCCTCGGCGCGGCTCGGCGCCAAGCGGTTCGTCGAACTGATGGACCGCTATGGACGGCAGACTGGTGCTCGACGCGACCCAGCAATTGATGGACTACACCGAGCGCGTGCTGCGGCAGCGCATTGCCGCCATTCCCGACGGCGAGTACCGCGCCGAGGGTTTTCTCGACGACGACGGCAAGAACCGCGACGTCCGCCTGCCGATCAAGGTGTGCGTCCGCGTCGAGGGCGACGGCATCGAAATCGATCTCACCGGCTCGTCCAAGCAGGTCGAGACCGCGTTCAACGTGCCGTTCGAGGGCTCGACCAAGGTCGCCTGCTTCTGCGCCATTCGCTCGCTGCTGCTCGACGCTGTAACGTCGGACGTCAAGGTGCCGTCGAACCAGGGCTCGTTCCGGCCGGTGAAGGTCACCGCGCCGAAAGGTTCGATCTACAATCCGACATATCCCGCCGCCGCCGAGGCGCGCTTTGCGCAATGCAATCGGGTGATCGATCTGATCTACAAAGCCCTGGCGCCGGTCTTGCCGAACGACATCATCGCCGGCAGTTCCGCGAGCCTGTCGTTCTGCTCCTATGCCGGCGTCCGGCCTATCGGGCGATTATTGGGTCTTCCTCGAGGTCAACGAGGGCTCGTATGGCGGCCGGCCGCGCGCGGACGGTCCCGACAGCATCGACAATCTGATGGCCAATACGCGCAACAATCCGATCGAAGATCTGGCGATGCATTTGCCGATGATCTGCGACCGCTACGAGTTGCGCGACGATGTCATGCCCGGCGCCGGCCGCTTTCGCGGCGGCATCGGCGTGGTCAAGGCGCAGCGTGTTCTTGACCGACGCCTTCATCACCCACGAGAACGAGCGGCACCACGACGTGCCGTGGGGCATTTTCGGCGGCGATCCCGGACAGGTCGGCAAGGTCGACATCTACAACGTCGCCCGCCCGAATGACATCAAGCACATGCCGGCCAAGTTCTCCGGACTGCGCGTGGCCGCCGGCGACGTGCATGTATTCTACGGTCCATGCGGCGGCGGCTATGGCGAGCCGGTGGAACGGCCCGCGCCGCAAAAGTGCTTGACGATGTGCTCGACGGCTTTTGCACGGTCGAGCATGCGCGCATTGCCTATGGCGTTATTGTCGATGCCGCTCGCCGAGACGGTCGACGAGGCGGCGACAAAGGCTCTTCGCGAGCGCATGCGCGGAGCCTCGCGGTCAAGCCGGCAAAGACGGCCGAAGCGCCACAGCCAACGGCGCCGCCGCGAGCCGCGCAGCCGCCGTCACGCCAAGCGCCAGTCCCCGCAGACTGTGCGGAGCGGCGCCAGCCCTCAAGCGCTCAGCCGATCCGACCGACGCCTCGCCGCCGTCGAGCACGGCCAGTCGCCGGTCACGCAACGGCACGAGCGCTCGCTGCGAGGCGTCTGCGCGGATTGCGCGACGCCTATGGCGACAACTGGAGCTTCGAGATCGTGCGGCACAGCGCCCATGACGGCGTGATCGAAGTCGTCGGCCAATTGCGCGCCAACGGCTCGACCGTGCGCGAAACCGCGGTCGTCTGCCGAACTCCAGGCCGTTCGCTCGGCGAGCTGCTGCGAGCGGGCGGCCGATGACAGCCTTCGCAAATGCGCCGAAACGCTCATGCGCAACGGACCTTAGCGCGTGGCTTGCAACCGATCGAACGGAAGGTCAGACCGTCTTTGGAACAAAGAGCGACAATTTCGTCGAGGCGATGCTCGTCGTCGCCGTCATCGGCGTCCTGGCGTTCCTGATCGGGCTGTTGGTGCGCGCGCCGCAAACGACAGCAGGCTGCCGCGAGCGGCGCCGCCCAGCCGGCGCAGTCGCCGCGCTGGTACGAATTCACGCTGGCACTTATACTGCTCGCCGCAATCGCGGCGTTCGCCATTTGGCTTATTTCCACCGGCAGGCCATGGGTATGGGGCGAGACCATTGGGGATTGGCGTTCCGACACGCGCGCGATCATCTTTGCTGCGGTCATGGTCGCGCTCGGCGTCGTCGGGCTCGCCGTCTGCGCTTATCTACGCGCTGGCCCAGTCAGCGCAGCGCCCTCCGGCACGGCGGCCGATGGAGACGACGGCGGAAACAGCGGAAGCAGGCGCAGCGGCCGTACCCGTGCCATCGCCGCTGCGCGTGCTTGGCTTGCTTGCCCTGGTGCTGGCGATTCTGTTGTTGTGCTGGATCGATCTGTCATCGGCTGAACAATACGGACTGGTCATCCAGCTGATCTATCCCGCGAGCCTCGGCGTGGCGCTGGTGCTGCTGTTCGATAAGGCAACGCGCGACTTGGGGCACCAAGAGCGGCGCCGAAACAGCGCGCGAATGGCTTTTCTGCGACCTATTGGTATTTCTGCTGGTGCTGGCTTTTCTCAACCTGCGGGGCGTCACCAAGCCCGAAGCCTATGCGGCAGTTTCTGGGACATTCTCAACCTGGTTCTGTTCTTCGCCGGGTTCTGGGTACTCGATCGCACCTCGGCGCGAAGCCGTTTCCTCGTTGGTTATGGATATCTAATTGTCGTTCCGCTGCTGCTCCTGGTCTGGCAGGCTGTGCAAGGTATCGCGGTGCCCGTGTCTTGGTGGGGCTCGGTATGGCCCTTTCTCATACTGACGGTCATATTCTTCCTTCTCGAGGTCGTCACGCTTATCTCGTCCGCCGGCGAACGGCAAACCTTGCCGGCGCTCAAGGATTCGCTGTTCGTGCTGCTGTATGCCATCTTGTTGATCGTCGCGATCGGCGCAAAATCCCATGCCTGAAGGGGATCGGCGCGTCGTCCGAGCAACCGCTTGCCGTTGGCAACGTGACGTGCTCCAGTTTAATAGCAGGGGCCGGGGTGTACCCGCTGCAATGATCAAAAGGCTGGATTGAGCATGGCAGGGTGGCGGCTGTTCTGGGCGCTTGTGGGCTATGTGGCCTTCATCGTCGTTCTGATCTTTCTGTACTTCTACAAGCCTTTCGAAGATTTCTTCAACTTGGTCATTAACGGACTCGGATACGACAACGCGATGTTTTGGGTTGTGCTGATCGCCGGCATCGTCGGGTTTTGCGGGTATCATTGGCGGGCTTATCGTCTCTACATCGTGCAGAGGCGCAGCGTCGACGGAATGGTGCTGGCTTCGCTGCAGGGCTCCACCTTCATCGCAGTTCTCCTGTGCGCCGGCGCCGCGGCGCAATCCGTGCAAATTCTTTGCATCTATTTGCTGCAGAACGAGTACACGCTCGGCGCCGAGTTTGGCGCGCGTCTTGGTGCCGTCGTTGCGCTTGTGATCCTGACCGTGATCTTTTGTCTGATCTTTTGGCTGCTCAAAGTCGTGCGGCAGTCATCCGCGGCTAGCGGGACCTCCGATAAAGGATCGTATAGACTACAATAAATAGTCCGATCATCAGTAACGAGAACATCGTCGATGCCGTCCCGAGAGCGAAAAGGGTCGGCTGTACACGCTGCGTCAATGATGCGTTGATGTCCAGCGGCAAGGTATTTTGCGCCCCCGACAACAGCGTGGTGCGGGCAAATTCATCGTAAGAGAGCGTGAACCCGAACAGGCCCGCCGCCACGATGCCCGGCGTGATCAGCGGCAGCGTCACCTCCTTGAACACCGTCCATTCATCGGCCCCCATGTCTCGCGCCGCCTCCTCGAGACTGCCATCGAAGCGGTTGAACACCGCCATCATGACCAGGAAGCCGAACGGCAGCGTCCAAACCACGTGAACGGCGAGGCCCGAAGACCACCAATTGGGAGGGATGCCGATTTGACGCAGCATCGTGGCCAGGCCGAGACTGAGCAGAACGCCCGGCACCATCAGGCCCGCCATCACCGCATAGAACAGGACCCCCGAACCGCGGAAGCGCTTGCGAAATGCCATTGCCAGCATGGTCGAGAACAGCGCCGTGATGATCATCACCACGACCGCAAGAATGAGCGACCGCACCAGCGAGCCCTTGAGATCGCCGACGGCCGATGGTCCTGTCATCTTTTCCCACCAGAAAAAGCTCAAGCCCCGCATCGGGAAGCTCATGCCGCCACGCGGCCCCTGAAACGACAGCGTGAACATTGCGAACATCGGTCCATAGACAAAGATCAGAAAGATCGCATAGTAGACGCTGAAGCCCGCCTTCACGCGTGCCCTGCGGCGACCCTCCGGCGTCGAGCGCGCCATTCCTAAAGCTCCTTGCGTATATCGACCAATCGCAAGATGATGACCACGCCGATCATCATCGCCACCATGAGCATGAAGGCATTGACTGCTGCGAAGGGGTAGTTGGCGGTGGAGTAATAGCTCAGTATCACGGTGCCTGTCGTCGACGCCTTGCCGCCATAGACGACCACAGCGGTTGCGAATTCGCCCATCACCAGGACGAAGACGAAGATCATGCCGATGGCGACGCCCGGCAGCGAGAGTGGCGCGATGATCTCGCGGAAAATCTGGAATGGTGTCGCGCCCATGTCGCGCGCAGCTTCAATGAGCGTGCGATCGATCTTGGCGAGCGAAAAGAAGATCGGTCCGACCGCCAGCACGACATAGAGCTGCACCAGCGCCATCGTGTAGCTGAACTCGGAATAGAGAAAGAAGCTCACCGGCTCATCGACAACACCGAACGCGACCAGGAACTCGTTGATGAGCCCGTGGCGGCCGAGCATCGGCAGCCAGGCGACCGCGCGAATGAGATAGCTGGTCCAGAACGGGACCATGGCCAGCAGGAAGAGGGTGAGCTGCCATTTGAAATTTTGCACCTGCATCGACAGGAAATAGGCAAGGGGATAGGCGAGGATCAAGCAGATCGCCATCACCGTGATGGTGAAACGAAACGTGGTCCACAGTGTGCGGACGAAGATCGATGGCGTCAGAAAATCCGCATGACTTGGATCGAAGAAGCCTTCGGAGGCGAAGAAGGCTCGATAATTGTCGAGCGTGAAGCCTGGCACCATGCCGTGGCCGGTCGATTTCCAGAAGCTGAAGATGAAAATTGAGATCAGCGGCAGAAACAGAAAGACTACGAGCCAGAGCGTGGCCGGCGCGATCAGCACCGGCACCGGAAAGCCAGGATCGCGGCGGTAATTGCGCTTGGCCGCGGCCTCGGCCTGCGCCATTGGCGCGCCGCCGATCAGCCCGCGCGGCGCCGTTTCGGCGTGCGTTATCTTCGCGTAGCTTTCGACCGTCGTCACGCGTCAATCACACTCGTGGGTGCCGCCGGTTTGAGGCCGGCGGCACCCGTTGCAGCCATTTTCAAACGGTCTCTAACGCTCAAGCGTTGAGAAACTCCGTCCACCGCTTCGTCAGGTAGTCGTTCTCGTCCATCAGCGAGTTCCACACGGCGATCTTGGAATAACGGGTCCAATACGAGCCACCGGTTCGAACGTCGCCCTTCTTGATGATGATGGTACCGAACGGATCCGGCAGGTTTTTCGCCGCCGCCTTGCCGTCGTACCAATAGTCCCATTCCGCGGGTTCAAGGTAGTTCTTCGCGTTCTCGGGAATCGAGTGATAATAGCCGTGACGCGCGACGAATGCGGCCGGCCAACCGGCGAGCCACCAATTGATGTACTCATAGGCTTGGTCGAGTTGCTTGCCCTTGACCTTGGCGGAGATGGCGAACCCCCCGTGCCAACCGCGCATGCCTTCTTTGGGGAAGGCATAGATGCAGGGGACCCCCTCCGCTTGGATCGCGGCGACGGCCGGCGACCACATGCTCTCCAGCACCACTTCGCCGCTCACCATCAGGTTGACCGATTGGCCGAAATTCTCCCAAAAGGCGCGGAAGTGCCCCGCCTTCTTGAGCGGGATAAGATAGTCGATGAGAAAATCGATCTCGGGCTTGGTCATGTTGCCCTTGTCGCCGAATTTCTTGAGACCCAGCGCCTCGATCGCCATTGCACAGTCCATCGTGCCAATGGACGGCACATTGAGCAGCCCCACCTTGCCCTTCCAGTCTTTGTTGAGGAGTTCGGCCCAGCTTTCGATCGGCCGGCCGGTCGCCTTGGGGTTGTAGCCCATGGAATTGGCGTTGTGGAACGCCGGGACCATGGTGATGTAACGCGAGGGCTCCTTCAGTATTGTGCCCTTTTCGTCGCACCACAGTTCCTTGTAGGGGGCAGCGCCCTGCCCAACGCTCGATTCCGGCGTCAGCTTTCCGGTCTTGGTGAGATTTGTGACCTTATCCCAATCCTTGATCCGCTTGGTATCGATGGGCTGAAACACCTTCGCCGGCGAAAACAGGGCGAGGTCGTGGTAATAGGCCTCCGCTATCTCGTATTGGTCGTTCTGGTTCAGCATCTTGCTGAGCATTTCGCCGTATCCGAGGGCTTGGCCGGCGACCGGGAAACCTAGTTCCTGCGTCGCTTTGGCCTGGATCTCGTTGATTTCGCTGACGCCGAGGCCGATGCTTCGCACTCCGTCGGCCGCTACCGCTCGTCGCGGGAACGTCCCCGCCACGACGCCGGTTGCGACACCGGCCGCCGTGGCCTTTATCAGTGATCTGCGCGACCACTTGTGTTGCTGTACGCGCATGCCCGTCTCCTCTGTTTGAACGAACCGAATTGCGGTGTGTGTATTTGTGTAGCGGCCGCCAAAAGCTCTTGTGCGCCGCTTCAATTTACCAATGCTATATCAGAGCCGGGACCTGTGCAAACCACCAAGGGGGGCGTGAGGTGCGTGTATTGATCAAGAACGGGCGCGTCGTGACCTCGGTAGACGATTACCGTGCCGACATCTTCATCGACGAGTTGCAAGTGGCGCTCATCGGCAAGGACCTTGTGATTGAAACTGATAAGGAAATCGACGCTTCCGGCAAACTGGTGATACCGGGCGGGGTTGATCCGCACACGCACCTCGAATTGCCGTTCGGCGGCACAGTAACCTCGGATACGTTCGAGACGGGCACGCGAGCGGCAGCTCACGGCGGCACCACTTGCATCATCGATTTCGCTGTACAGACGCGCGGAACCTCGACGCTGAAAGCGCTTGATGACTGGCACGCGAAAGCCCAGGGCAAGACCGCGATCGACTATGCGTTCCACATGATCGTGACCGACATGCCGCAGGAGCGCATCGGCGAAATGCGCAGCCTCGCTGATAGCGGTGTCACGAGCTACAAATTGTTCATGGCATATCCGGGTGCGCTGTTATCTGACGATGGCACGATTTTTCGCGCCATGCGCAAGGCCGGCGAAGACGGTACGCTTGTCTGCATGCATGCCGAAAATGGCATCGTCATCGATGAGCTGGTGAAGATCGCGCTTGCGCAACGTCATGTGGAACCGAAATATCATGCACTGACGAGGCCGACGCGGCTGGAAGCGGAAGGAGTGCACCGCGCTCTGTCGATTGCGGAAGTCGCGCGCGCACCGGTCTATATCGTTCACTTGAGTTGTTACGACGCCCTGCACGAGCTGCGAATGGCGCAAGCGCGCGGTGTGATGGCCCACGCCGAAACCTGCCCGCAATATTTGCTGCTCGATGTAGACCGCTACGATGAGCCGGGTTTCGACGGCGCTAAGTATGTCTTGACTCCCCCGCTACGTGAGAAATGGAACCATGACGAACTCTGGGGTGGGTTGCGCTCACATGCTCTCGATGTCATATCGACGGATCATTGCCCGTTCTGCCTCAAAGAGCAGAAAGAACTCGGGCGCAACGATTTCAGCAAAATTCCCAACGGCGGCCCCGGGATCGAGAGCCGCATGAGCCTGATTTATCACTACGGCGTGAGCCGGGGTCACATCTCCATCAATCGTTTCGTCGAGCTGACGTCGACTGCGCCGGCAAAAATCTTTGGTTTATTCCCGAAGAAGGGCACGATCGCAGTCGGTAGCGACGCGGACATTGTGATCTTCGACCCCGCACGCGAAGAGACCATCAGCGCTTTTAATGGCCATACCCATCATATGAATATTGATTACAGTGCCTATGAAGGCTTCAAGGTGAAGGGTTACACCGAAACCGTTCTGTCGCGCGGCAAGGTCGTCATCGAAAATGGCAACTATGTCGGCCGCGCCGGCGACGGCGCCTTTGTCAAACGACGGGCTTATGGCGGCCATTACGCAAATACCCACGCCAACATGCTGAAAGACGTGCTCGCACCAAGGGCAAGTCTTGGCTCGCCGGGTCGTCGATTTTCCTGAAACCAGCAAAGCGGCGGTCGTTCGGCGACCGTGGTTCGGCGGTTTGCCGCCGGACAAGGGAGGGCGGGCATGAGCGAACCAGAACGACCACACCTGCGTGCGCGGCTCGCAAGAAAGGAATTACTCGTCGCTCCAGGCGTGTTCGACGGAATCTCGGCTAGGATAGCCGACCAACTGGGATTCGAAGCCCTTTATATGACGGGATACGGCACTGTGGCTTCGTATTTGGGACTGCCCGACGCCGGGATTGCGACCTACACCGATATGGTTGACCGCGTAGCAGTTTTAGCAAGCCGAACCAAAACGCCGCTGATTGCCGACGGCGATACCGGTTATGGCGGACTGCTCAACGTTCAATATTCGGTGCGGGGCTATGAGGCGGCAGGCGCCGTTGCCATTCAACTCGAGGACCAGGAATTTCCCAAGAAGTGCGGCCACATGCTGGGCCGCCGGGTCGTGCCCATCGAGGATATGGTCGACAAGATAAAGGTTGCGGTGGCGTGCCGGGATTCCAGTGACTTCCTGATTATCGCTCGCACCGACGCCCGAACAAACCTTGGGCTTGATGAGGCTTTGCGCCGTGCGGATGCATACGCCAAGGCGGGCGCCGACATTCTCTTCGTTGAGAGCCCGGAGAGCTTCGAGGAAATGCAGATCATCGGGCGCAGCTTCGATCGGCCGCTGATGGCGAACATGGTCGAGGGTGGGCGCACGCCGATTGCCGATCGAAAGACTCTCGAGGATATCGGTTATTCGATCGCCATTTTCCCTGCGCTCGGCTTTCTCGCCGCAGGCGATGCGCTGCGCAAGGTGTATAGCCATCTGAAAGCGCAGGGCTCCAGTGTCGGCATCGACGTCCCGCTTTACAACTTTACCGATTTCAGCGACTTGATGGGATTTCGCGCGGTGGCCGAGTTTGACAAGACTTATCGACGATAGCAGCTGAATCACAGCCGCAATTCGATATGGAGGCCGCATGCTCGAGGAGACCGATCGCCAAATCGACAATGAGCGTACCCGTGTCACGCGTCATCGATTGCCGCCCGGCACACATACCGGCTTTCACCGGCATGAACACGACTATGTCGTGGTGCCCGTGACGGCCGGGCGAATGAGGATCGTGGAAGCGGGCGAGGAGCGGTTCTCTGACCTCTCGCCGGGCGTCGCCTATTTCCGGTCTGCCGGCGTCGAGCACGACGTGTTCAACGGCGGTCAGGAGGAGCTGATTTTCGTCGAGATTGAGCTGGTACGCTGAACATCCGGTTCGTACTCGAGGGTTAGGCCGCAACGAGGTGGAAGCACTCCCACTCGGTGGGCGCACGCCTTAGAACCTCCGGCCAGCCGCCAGTTGTTTCCTGCACCCGCGGGTGGACACGACGCCCGCCGAAAGCGAACTCCGCCCCGATTGAGGCGAATGGGAATGGCGAGAGCGTATACACACCCGCCGCTCGCGGCCGGATCGTCACCACAGTGTCTTCGTCGGCGTTGCGCGGCACGTGCTCGAACGTTTGCGGACCACGCTCATCGCGGTGGATCCGGTTGAAGTACAGGGCAAGCGTATCAATGAACTGAAGCTGTTTGTAGTTTTGGAACAGTTTCTTCTCCTCGAGCAGATCGGAAAGCTGAGCATCCTCGCCGATCTCCGCCTTCAACCGTTTTTGCCGCGCCAGTTCGTCGTCAAGCATGCGCTCGGCAAGCGGCCGGTCCTTCTCCGGGAATTGTTTGATCAAAACATGATTGGAAAGTCCGTAGCGGCCATTATAGAGGCCCCAGCTATGCATGCTCGATATCAGGCCACAGAAAGGGTGCTGCCGCTCGTTAAAGTCGGGCGACCGCCGACTGGTGACGGTAATGTACTCGGCGGGCGTTTCGATAAGATTGTACGGAAGACCGGTCTTGGCGTTCGTGATCGGATCGCGGTCGAATTCCGTCCAGCCGGCGTCGTGGTGCGTGATCACGTAAGCCATCAAATCCAGAGGCGCCAACGGCTCGAATTCGTCATTGCCGAATGCGCGAGCGAACTGCCCGCAGAGGGCGGTGTGCTCGTACATCATGATCGCCAATCGCGGCGTACCGGCGGGTGCTGTCTGAATGATCATGGCTTTCGCTGAACTGTAGCGAGTTTCCAAAGTGTCTTAAAGCGTTATACGACGGCCCGCCGACACCGGACCATTCACTATTCTTTCGGCCAACGGTATGGTTGAAGCGGCGAAGGGAGAGGCCTTCATGTCGGTAGCTGCGATAGGGACGTCGAGGCTGACGTCGGACCCGGTCGCGCCGGAGCAACTGCGCGCCGACATAGCGCGACTGTTCGATGCGCTGGCTGGCGGCGGCGTCGGCATCGTACCGCTCGACGTTGCCTATGCGGTGGTCGCGACCACCCCCGGTGGCATTCGGCGCATTTTCGAAACCAAGCGACGATCCTACGACAAGCCCTCCGGCATGTTCGGCAATTGGCGCCTCAGCCGCGAAGTCCATCTCATGGATAAGCCACGGCACGCCATCGTCCGTGAGATCGTTGAAGAGGAACGGCTACCGTTTTCTGTGGTGGCGCCGTTCCGCGCGGACCATCCGATGTTCGCCGCAGTCGATCCTTTCGTGATGAAGAACTCGTCGAAGAGCGGAACGCTGGACATGCTGCTCAATGCCGGCCAGTTCCACGATGCGATCGCCGCAGGCTCGATTGAACGCGGCACCGCCGTGTTTGGTTCGTCCGCCAACCTGTCGCTCACCGGCAGCAAGTATCGTTATGAGGATATCGAGCCCTCCATTCGCGCCGCCGCCGCCATACATTTCGACTATGGAGCGTCGAAATACGCGGACAAGGACGGACTTTCCAGCACGATCATCGATTTCGCCGACTTCACCGTCGTGCGTATCGGCCATTGCTTCGAACGTTTGGTGAGCGCATTTGCCTCGCGTTTTGGCGTTACTTTGAAAGCTTGATTGTTGGGAGGCGGAGTGAGCGATCCTTACAAAGATATCGGCTTCGACTCCAACCGGATCGGCTTCGGCAGGCGCGCCGGCGTTGTCGTGGTTGACTTCCAAAAAGGCTTTACCGAGGCGCGTTTTGCGCTGGGTGGTCGTCCGATGGTTGAGCGTGCGGTCAACAACACCGCCAAGCTAGTTGCGGCGGCGCGGAAAGCGGGACTGCCGGTCGCCTGTTGCTATACCGCCTATTCGAGCGCGCGCGACGCTCCGCTGTGGAAAATTCCAACCGTCGTCAATGAATTCCACCATGGTCACCCCTGCACGGAGCTCGACGAGCGCATCTATGATCGAGCCTACGATATGGTCGTGTGCAAGACTGCGGCATCTATCTTTTTCAACACGCCGGTCGCCGCCTATTTCATCAAGGACGGCGTCGATACGGTAATCGTCTCCGGCTGCAATACCTCCGGCTGCGTGCGCGCCAGCATCACCGACGCATTTTCCTACGGTTTCCGTGTCATTGTGCCGGAGCCTTGTTGCGGCGACGTTGACGAAGGCCCGCATCGGGACAATTTGCGCGACGTTCAGCGTCGCTACGCCGATGTCGTTGGTCTCGAAGAAGTGCTTGCCTACATCGAGACGGTTGGACGGCGGAATAACTGAGTGGCCCAGATAAAGTCGGGACGACGCTCATGCGTGACACGGAGTACCCTTGATGACCGTGTTCGATATCGCCGGCGATGCTAGGCGGGCTTTTAACGTGTTGCGGCGAGGCGCCGTCGCGGTCGTTCCGCATAGCATCGGTTATGCCGCTCTTGGTGGATCAGGAGCGGCGCTCCGCCGCATCTTCGATGCCAAGCGGCGCGGCGCCTCCAAGCGTAACGCGATGGTCGCCAATCTGACGATCCAGAACGAGGTACATCAATGTTCACCGCGCGGCCGCGATATCGTGGGTGCGATCATTGAAGACTACGATCTGCCGTTCGGCTGCATCGCTCCGTATCGGCCTGATCATCCGATGCTGGTAGAGTTAGACGCCGAGACGCTTGATGCCAGCACGCAAGACGGCACGCTCGCGATCTTGCTCAATGCCGGGCGCTTCCACGCCGAACTTACGCGGCTAAGCGAGGAATCCATGTTTCCCTTGTTCGGCTCGTCCGCAAATCTCTCGCTCAGCGGCACCAAATTCAAGGTCGAGGACATCGAAACCGAAATTATGGCGATCGCCGATATCGTCATTGACCATGGGCTGCAGCCATTTCATTCCTATTGCGCGTCCTCGACCCTGCTCAACGTAGAAACACTCGAAGTAAGCCGCGTCGGATCCTGCTACGCCGACATCGTCTACATCCTGAAACGACATTTTGGCATCGACCTGCCGCCGCCGCCCGCGCGATAGCAAGCTGCCACAATGGCCCCCGAGCCTCAAAAAGATCGAGGAGACATCCAATGAGCGCACTTGCTCAAGAAGCTTTGCCCGAAGTCGACCATCCGCTCGCCGAAGAGCTTTCACTATTCACTGTACAACTCAGCTATGACGCGATTCCGGTCGCCGTGCGCGAGCGGGCCAAGCACCTGATCCTGGACTCAGTCGGCATCGCGTTGGCGTCGGCCAAATACCCCTTTGTCGCTGTTTCGCTGTCCGCACTCGAGGAATTTGGTAGCGGCGATGCGGCGGTTATCGGCTTTGGTCGCCGTCTCACGCTGCGTGACGCAGTACTCATGAACGGCATCCTCATCCATGGCCTCGACTTCGACGACACGCATATTCGCGGGGTGATCCACTCGACTTGCAGCAGCTTTCCTTGCTCTTTGGCGCTGGCCGATCGGGACGGCGCGGACGGCAGAACCCTGCTGACGGCCTACGTGGCGGCAATGGAAGTCGCAACCCGACTGGGCGCGGTCGCCAAGGGCGGCTTTCATCGAGCGGGTTTTCATCCCACCGGATTGATCGGCGCATTCGGCTGCGCGCTGGCGACGGCAAAACTTCTCAACCTCGATCCCGAGCGCGCGACGATGGCGCAAGGCATTGTTCTTTCAATGGCCAGCGGCAGCCTGGAGTTTCTGGAAGATGGCGCTTGGACCAAGCGCCTGCACCCGGGATGGGCCGGAGTTGCGGGCATAACCGCCGGCACCCTCGCCAAGCATGGATTCACCGGGCCTCGGAGCGCCTATGAAGGGCGCTTTGGCCTCTATGCCAGCTACCTCAAGAGCAACTTGGCAAAGGCAGACCGCGTGCTGGCAACCGAAAATCTGGGCCGTAACTGGCAGATCGACGAGGTCGCCGTGAAGCCTATGCCGGCCTGCCACTTCGCGCATGCAGCGGCCGATGCGGGAATCGCGCTGCACAAGACGTATGGCTTGCCGGGCAAAGCCATCCGGAGCGTACGCGTTCTAGTGCCGCAGGAGGCGGTCGAGATCGTTTGCGAGCCGCTGGCCAACAAACGCAATCCCGCAAACAGCTATGATGCGCAATTTAGCATCCCCTATATTGTCGCCACCGGCTTACTGAAGGGACGCTTTACGCTTGCTGAACTCGAGGACGAGGCGCTTTCTGACCCGGCGGTGATAAGCTTGGCGTCGCGCATCGAATACGAAGTCGATCCTGCCTCGACGTTTCCAAGACATTACTCCGGCGAAGTCGTGGTGGAGACCGTAGGCGGACGCAGCCTGCGTCACCGCGAGGGGATTAATCGCGGAAACGCCGATCGGCCGCTAACTAATGATGAGATCGTGGCCAAGTATCTCGACAACGCCCAACGCGCTGTTTCCCGCGACACGGCGGATCTCATTCAGAATGCCGTGCTCACCCTGGATCATGAGAAAGGGCGCACACTCGCTGACGCGCTTGCCGCCAAATCCTGAGGAGGCAACAGTGGCTGTCACCGAAAAAGCCGAAACGGCTGAGAGCGAGCAGCTCGTTCTCGACATGGTCGACAAATTCCTCGCGACCGAGGTGCAGCCTCATGTCCGCGCCTTGGAGCGTGATGACGTTTATCCAACCGAGATCGTCGAAAAAATGAAGGCGATGGGCTTGTTTGGATGCGTTATAGCCCCGGAATACGGCGGTCTCGGTCTGTCGGTGCGCGCCTACGCCAAGATCATCGAGCGCATCTCGTCGGTGTGGATGTCGATCAGCGGCATCATCAATTCGCATTTGATTATGTCTATGGCCGTGCAACACAACGGTACCGAGGAGCAAAAGACGGCCTTCTTGCCCAAATTCGCGACCGGGGAGTTGCGTGGCGGTGTCGGGCTGACGGAACCCGACTGCGGTACCGACCTGCAGGCTATTCGAACCCTGGCCACGCGCGTGGGCGATGAGTACGTCGTCAACGGTCGCAAGACCTGGATCACTAACAGCTTGTACGGAAACTGCTTGGCTCTCCTAGTCAAGACCGATCCGAGCGCCAGGCCGCGCCACAAAGGCATGAGCCTGCTGATCGCTGAGAAAGGCCCCGGGTTCACCGTGAGCCGCAAGCTTGAAAAACTCGGCTACAAGGGGATCGATACCTGCGAACTCAGCTTCGACGACTACAAAGTGCCGACAGATTGCCTGATTGGCGGCGTCGAGGGACGGGGCCTGCAGCAGATCCTGAGTGGCTTGGAGCTTGGCCGAATTAACGTCGCCGCGCGGGGCGTGGGAATTGCAGACGCGGCGCTCAAAGAGGCGATCACTTACTCTCAGCTGCGAAAAACGTTTGGAAAGCCGATTTGTGAGCACCAGGCGATCCAGCTCAAGCTCGGCGATATGGCCACGCGTCTCGAAGCCGCGCGGCTGCTCACCTATCGGGCGGCCGAGGCTTTTGACAGAGGGCAACGCTGCGACCTGGAAGCTGGAATTAAATTTTTTTTTTCCAGTGGGGCCGAAGGCCCCCCCGGGAAGGGCCGAAGGCCCCCCTCCGCCAAAAAAGTGTGAAAAAATTTGTTTAAACAAAATTTTTGTCTAAATTTTTTTTGTCGGGCATTTTTTTTCATCATTTTTCTTGGGGAGTTGGAAATACTTCGGGGTTTGGTATGCAGCTTTGTTTTGGTGTGCGGTTGGATCGGTACTGAGGGGTTTGGGTGCAGCTTTCTCGAGGAGCTAGGGGTGATATTGGAGCTTTTTACACAGCTTTGCCTCTGGTGACTTTGCAAAGCTGCACATCTACTTAATTTTTTTTATTCTCCTCGCCGTGGGCCCCCCCCTGGGCTCGGGCCCCTAGGCAGCTGCCTAGGTTGCCTAGGCGGAAGTCCGGCCCTGTGTACAGCCCGACGCCACGGTATTGTTCATTATGAAACATTCACGGAGATACCGAGTATGTATTTAGATTCGAGGGGGGGGGCTAAATTAGTTATGATGAGGTTATCAACTAACGATAAGGGGGAGGGGGTACAAACGGATTACGACCGGGGGTTGCAATGGAATTGTTTTGACCCATTAACATACACATACATAGGCCTATCAATATCTCAAAAATTGCACCGAAAGCTTTTTGCGGGTGTTTAAGCTAAAAAAGATCATCTCCTAAAACATTCCGCGGGAGGGGGCGTTAAGCCAGTGCTGCATTTGAGCCGGAGCTTGCCGGAACGCAGATCCACCACTTCCTGTAGCGAGCATTTAGAGCTCCGGCACTTATTTTTTAAAATAATAGCGCTCCGCCGCTGATTTAGAGAAGGCGGGGCGCTGTTGAACCACTTGCTGTTGTAAGCAATGAAGCAATGACAGCCTTAGTTGAAACAATTTGACACTATGCAGTTGTGAATCACAAATGACAGAAGCAGATCATAGATAAAATGATGGAAAAAAAACCCGGAGTGCCGCAAGGGTTCCCATGTCCCAGGCCAGCAGGACTATGTAAGGCTCCCAGGACCTCAGCCATATGAGCCTGGGGTGTCGGAAGGCCAGGGGCCATTTCCCTCACGACCCTGTAGGGCCCCTAGGGCTGCTGAGGCCCTCCGGGGACGGGATGGGGGACGGGTACAGCTAGTTATTATCTAATTATCAGTTTAGAAACAACTCAATTAAAGTTTCACACCGTTTAATGTAATATGTACTTGCATATGCGAAATGGCATATCTTTACTCAAAGCACGGAAGGCGTGATCGTCGATCGGCATGGACTCGACACTGTGTCCTCCCAAAAACGGACGCCCTGGCATTGTGTTTACATAGAAGTTACTTACCAATCTTGCAGCGTCTTTGTGTTTTGCGACGCAGTGTAGCTCGCCGTCTATATGCCTTATCCGGCCCATGCCCCGAGCTCTGATTGGCCCGTCGCCGATGATGTCGATAATTGTCGACGTCACATTACAAGGCCGCTTAAAAACTAGCAAATTATACCTGTAAGACATTTCTGTGTTTCATGACGGGAATTTAGCGGCGTTGCCATTGTCACAGACTTAGACAGGAGACAGGACCCCCCGAGGGGGGGTCCTGTCCCCCGCCCCCCCCACCCAGTCCTGGGGCCCTCCGGGGACTGGAGGGGGGAAGGGGGATAGGAGGGACGGGAAGGGTGACGGGGACGGGAAGGGGGACGGGGCCCTAGGTCCTTGGGGGCCCCCCGGGGGCCCTTGGGATTCCTGCGGGAGCCCTGGGGTCCCCCAGAGGCCCCTGGGGGCCCCCCGGGGGCCCGGGCCGCGGGGGCTCCTGGGGGCCCCGGAGGTCCCGGAGCCCCGGGGGCCTCCCGGTTGCACGGGGCCCCCGGGGGCCCCCTGAGGGCCCGAGGACCCCCGTACCCCTGCAGCCTCAGGGGGGCCCTGGGGTCGGGGGCCCCCAGGGCCCCCGGCGCTCCCGGAGGGTTACCAGGGCGGCTGAGCCCCAGGGGCCCCCGGGCCTAGGCCCTCCGGCCTCAGCGGCGGTCCCTCCGAGAGCGCAGGGCGCCCGGCGCTCCTTGGGCCCCCCGGAATCGGGGTCCTCCCGGCCCCTTGGGCCCAGGCCCCGGCCCAAGGTGCCCCGGCCTGGGTCCCTCGGGCCCTCGGGCCCCCGACGACCCCGGAGGGCCCCCAGGGCGGCTGGTCCCCAGGAACTCCGGGGGCTCCCAGAGGCCCCGAGGCGGGGGCGTGAGGGAAAAGGACCCGGGGCCCCCTGAGGGCCCCCGGAAGGCCCCCAGTTGCCTGGGGGTTCGGGGCCTTTTCCTTCGCGACCCCAGAGGGCCGCAAGGGCTCCCATGTCCCGGGCCAGCAGGACCCAGGGCTCCCGGGACCCCAGCCCTATAGGGCTGGGGTGCCGGGGGCCCGGGGCATTTCCCTCACGACCCTGGAGGGCCCCCAGGGCTCCTGAGGCCCTCCGGGGACGGGAAGGGGGACGGGTATAGCTAATGCTTTTTATTTTGAAGTCGTGCAACAGCGGCAGTGACGTACGTAGCTGCATTGACGCACGATGCAGAGGCGCCTCCTCTGGTATTCTTGCACATTATTGATTATTCCTAAAAACCACAGAAATTATGTAGCTTTTAGCATAATTACTATTTATACACGTACCCTTCCCTTACTAGAACTTTTGGATTTCATAGAAAATAGTAGATCCAGCTAACATTGTGTGGCATGCGGGTCTTTGTTTGCGTTCCGGGTTTGAAAAGGTATCGATTTTGCAAGAAACAATCAAAAAGGGTCCAAGTTTCTGAACGAAGGAACATGATAAGGCATTATTCATGTTCTGTACTTTGTGAGGGACAACAAATGTCTCAATTTCCAAATTTCACCGGACCATGCACCCACGCTTTCTCGGTCCAAAGTCAAATCTGTGACACAACATTCATTCATCAACCCCGTTAGGGGTTGTTATGAAATAGCGGTGTGTTTGAAGTTTCTTGCCGAGTCGGCATGCCGACTCGGCAAGAAACTTCAGCAACGTGTAAATTGTGCCTAACCTATTGTCAACTTGTTGTTGTTGGGTTTTCAACACTTGGCTTGAATGCGGCCGCTCGCATAGGCTATGGTCGCCATGGCAACGTCATTAGACGAATTTTTCTCTGTACGGTTATAATGCTATGCGCAAATGCAATTAGGCAGTGCTCGCGTTACCGGGGGGGGGTTGGGGGGGTTGAACCCCCCCAGTTATTTGTCCAACCCCCCCAGTTATCTGTCCGACCCCCCCAGGGGGGTTGAACCCCCCCAAATAAAACAGATAGTTCCAACCCCCCCAAATGAAAGCTAAACCCTGGAATCCTCCTAGGGTGTGAGCAGCTAAATTATCACAAACAATGTGGGATATAGTGCCATGGACATGACGACCAAGACGATCAATATAAATGCCATGCTCTTCCAACGTTGCAACATCTTGCAAGAAATGTTTCAAAACGGCTTCAACACCGAAATGATTCAAATCAACAGATTTGCATAATATGCAAAGTTGAATCGACGCCAATGTCGATCTCAACTCTAAAGGAATGTTGCACAAAACCCAATAAAATGCCGAAAGTTTATGTTTTTTACGAGCTGTGCCCAAAGGATTAACGATTTCAAAATCATCAAAGTACAGGCCTATTCTAATTCCATCAACAGAAGCTCTAAACAATTCATTGTTCTTTATATGCAAACCATGCAAAGGTGAGGCATACACTTTTAGATCCTCACTTCGCTTAGTTTCCAACACAGATATAACCTCCGGTTTTAAAAGAAGCTGCTGCAAAGTCTGCAAAATGGGAACATATGTAAAAGTGCACTTTTTCCCATTTCTTAAACCCAATACATACTCGACAGCTTCAACAAAGTTCAAATTTTCCTTGACATATCTATCCCTTTTCCAAGCTGTGGCAAGAATTCCATTTTCAGATAAATGTTTGTAAAGTGGATATTCTGTAGTAAGCATCTTACTAAGTTCCCCAAAAACATTGCTTGGAACATCATAAGGTCTTAGCAAAGCAGTCATCCTTTCTACTAATTTAGAAACTGACATTTCATGCAAAGTCCTTAAATACACAGTTACATCAGTTATTGTTGATATTGGAATACCGTAAATTACTTCTAATTTAAGAAAGAACATTGCAAACTGCTTATCTATATCAACACTAGATAGAATTTCACTATGTACTGTATTATCATCACAGTTGTCCTCAACAAATGTATCATCAGCCACATCACAATTTTCACTACTTTCAACATTCACTGCTTCGTTAACGTGTGCATCCGATACAGCAACAAACAACTCGCGTTTTAATGTCACAGCATTAAGTTCAAGACCTTTGTGCTTTCTGGAGAAATGACCCCGAAACGTACTAGGAACACAGGATTGAAATCTACAAACAAGTACAGGGCATCTTACTGTTTCCTTTCGCAACATATGCTTGCGCAGATGTGCCGTGAACTGATTCGAAAGGTCTATTTCAAACTTCATATCACAATTCGGACATTTTATGTAACCGGGACACGGCACGGAAGCCGGGCACTGCTTGTGATCAGTTGTTACGTGTCCACGAAGACGATTCAATGATTTGAATGTGAATGGACACGTTTCAAACAAGCACGGAAGAGCAACAAATGGGGTTCCAAAAGAATGATTAAATTTAATGTGTTGATACAAACATTTCTTACCGCTTGCGGCAAATTGACATAACTTACATAACCACATTGTCATGACTCATGATTCTATGACAAGCGTATGAATATATTGCATATGATTGCAGGATAGATATTACTAAGCTTCTGATTTATGTTCGATGTGCATTGTTAGTGCTACTAATTACAACTGTGAATAAACTCTTGCGAATGCTATGATTTTCAATGGAAGAAAATTAGAAAATTAAAGCATAAGCAAATGTTAGAGCCGTTGGCGGCTTTATAGTTGCAGCATGATTTTAGCCTAAAACTGCTCATTTAGAATTTTTCCTCAAAGCAATGTTTACACAAAATTAGCACGCAATCACTTTTACATTTACCAAAAGATACAAAAAGCCTACCGAGTTAAACCAGGCTCCTTGGATAAACTGTTCCGCAGTCCACCTGCTGTCTAACGAGCTGAACGATCAACAGTCACAACAGAGAGGAGGCGCACTTCTCCTCTCCGCTCCTCGACAAGCCCGTCCTACAAGCTTGAATACGAAACGAAATAGGTTCTTAGGTCGAAATGTTACGCATCTAGAAAACTTATCAGGGCCAATTTGTTCGCCGAGGAGTCGAGAGGAGGAGTGCCTCGTTGTAGAGCATTGCGTTTCATTATATCGGCTTCTAACAGGCCATGTAGGCTAGCTAGGCTCAGACTCACAGCAGTCAGCACTCAGAAGTGAACGGCGGCGGCTACGAATTCTTTGTAATTCTTTGTCAGCCTGATGCTACATGTACGACAAAAGAATGGGCCACAACTTGTTTCTCAACTTGTCTTCTGGAATGAATGAATAAGTTTCGGTACTAAGAACGTATTGCCGAGTACGACACCAATCATCAGCGGCTGCTGATGACGGCTGAATGGCTTTAGAGTCTAGAGCATAGGTTCCCAAACCACTGCCCGAGGGCGCAAAAATGCCATTGAAGCCATCAAAAATGCCAGCCAGGCCAGCGGCACTGTATGCCGTAATACAAAATAATACCCACCGAGGTGGAAATTTCGAGTTGCACCCCCCCCCCTCGGTCGAGAGAGGTCTGTGTGGGCAGCCAAAAAACGTCTCGGATAGCTAACCATGCCGCCAAGGTTTTTGATCACTAAAGAATGGACTTGGACCTAAAAGTGTGGGAACCACTGCTTTCGAGCAAGCTCTGCTTCCTTCGCCCTCTCGTCATACGGGTCCAGGGTCGGATTTGCCGGGGGGGTTGGGGGGATTCGACCCCCCACCTCGGGGTCTCGACCCCCCACCTCTTCTCGAAAAAAGAGGTGACCCCTCCACCTCGTCGTATATGAAATGTTACATTTAATGTACATGAAAATGGTTAGAAAGAGGTGAAAAAGCGGGAAGAGGAAATAGAGGATTTACACCCCCACCCCATGTCGTTTTCGTTTGGCTCCACCCCCCCCCCCTCCCTAGACGTTTCGGGTATGACCCCCCCGCCCCCCTCCCCCCCCCCGGTCGTTATCGGTGGCCATGTGTCGAGAGAGGGGGTCAACCGCTGGAAG
The DNA here is from genome assembly GCA_963845775.1 of uncultured Alphaproteobacteria bacterium. Classification (GTDB taxonomy): domain Bacteria; phylum Pseudomonadota; class Alphaproteobacteria; order Rhizobiales; family Xanthobacteraceae; genus BOG-931. Next base: position 160,629 of record CAWJTE010000007.1, on the reverse strand, counting down.
GTATCCCTCTGTACTTGTTGCATTCCATCTTGTCCTTTTTCTTATACATGGGTACTATGACTGCTCTCTTCCAATCGTTAGGAATCACAGTAATTTTGTTAGGGATCTGTTCCTCTTCCCATATATTTCTACACAGGTCCAACAACATTTCTAAACCCTTGTCTGAAGCTGCTGCATATATCTCCTCTGCACTGATTCCATCGTATCCCACTGCATTGGATCAGTGGCGTAATTAGGTCATGAGTTCGTTGGGTCCAAAATCGGCTGTGGATAAATTATTATTGAATATGTTGAGACGATTTCCCTAAAACTTTCACCAGCTGTAAGGGACTATAAGGAGATTAAAATGCACTTAACTTGTTCCGTGAGTTGCAAGCAACGACACTTTTTTGATTAATTTATTTTTCTCGAAAAATGCTAATCATTATAGCGCAAAAACTATTACGAATTTTTGTTATCCCATTGAAAGATTCGGATTTCCCGGACACGTTTTTGTCTAGAACGAATATTTTTGAATCAATATGTCATGGTCCCTCCTGCGCCGCCCCCGAGCCCCCCCAATGTTTCTCACCTCCCGGCCCCTCTAGAATATTTTTGGAAGCAAGCAACGTACGTCAACTTATTTCACAGAGTTAGCATATTTTAAGCAGATTTAAAATGACGAAGGAGCTACGCTTTAACAAGCAAAAAATTACCGATCGAAGAGCTAATAATTTTGAAAAATTAAAAATTGAATAAAAATTTATACCCCTCTGGGCCCCCCCGGATCGCACCAACCTCCCGGGCCCCCGGCGGCCGCCGTTGCCGCCGCTGGTTAATTACGCCACTCACTGCCTTGGATCGTTTTAACTGGTTCACCGCGTGAGCTACATGTACCTCACGCAGTGAACGGTGATAAATATTGACCGAACGCTCTATAATGTTTGAGAAGAATAAGCTTTTTCATACTGTAATCCTTTATTTCCATTATTTTCTATAGGCCTACCAAATTTTTAGAAATACTGCAAATGCAAGTTTACAAAATACGTAATGGGTGGTATACTCGTTCTGTGTTGGTTGGTGTTGCGTAGATCTAGATGGAATGTTTACAGCTTATTTCAGTATGCTGATCATAAGTAATTAGTAACGAACCATAATGATAACAAACGCATATTTGGTAGAAAGTGTGCATTGGGGGACGTGTTTATAACTTTACAGCGGGTTATATTTTGGTGGCCCCCAACTAAAAAATCCTCAGTGGGCCAATGGGAAGCCAGTCCGCCCCTGGACATGACCTATAATTAGTTATAGTCAGAATTGTGTATTATATGCTCTAAAAGCAGGATCCTGATATCTTGACGGAATGAACGTGATCGCCCCGATTAGCAGCTGCCTTACGGTATTGTCTGTCTTTCGGCAGTAGTGACTGATTTCATTTTTCCTAATAGCGTTGTGGCCTTTAAACCCACTCACGCTAATGATCGAGCTAGCACCGCGTAGAAGGCATGCTTAGTGAGTGGGAGTTTATCAGAAAAAACAAGCCGTTTTGCAGCCCCGTTATCCGCTAAAATTTTGTCATAGCGGCTACGGGACATCAATTAAACTGCAGCTGCACCCAAACCAATACTTTAGTTTGGCTGTAAGTGGAATTCTTAGATTTGTAAGTATTAGATGATCAGTTGGATTCATGCAGTAAGATGATTATGTGCGCGCTGTAAAGCTGCGTCTTAATACTGAAATGGACGGCTAGAATTGGACTCAGTTCCCTTCTGGCTCCTTAATTTCGTCTAAGTATACGATTGATATTCGAAATTCGCAGAAAGGAGTGGAAAGCCACCGAATACATGGAGAAGGCCTTATTAAGTGGTGACTGCATATATACATGTAAATTGTTGGAAGGATATGAGTCGCAATTGCATGCAATAGAGTAATTTGATTTCTGTAAACAGGAGTGAATGCAGGTACACTAGGCTACCCCAAATTCAATGCACACTCGCAAGTTATATAGATAATGTGTTTATTTCGTCAAATAAATGACAGAAGGACAATAAGTACAGCAAAGAAAACATACACCAAAGAATTAACTGTCATTAGCAAACAGCAGTAGAATGGGCAACTAACTGGGTAAAGCAAGGTTGCAACATGTGTCTGAAACAAAGTCTAATAATTTTTTTAATTAACATAGACTGAAAATGATTGACCCCTCGTTGCAGTTTATTGGTGTCAGACATAGGCCTACGGGCATGGAGCAATAAGCGCCAGGGACTGGGAGCGCTATAGTGGCTATCAGCAAACTTTGTTTACGAAAGTAGTTGACTGTGCTGGTGATATACGGTTCCACGGACAGAAAGGCTGCGATCTACATGTATGGATTATGGCAACATCGTTAGGGTGGTGCGGCCAGTGCGGACCGCACCAGGTGACACTCAGATAGAGATTTCTGATTTACACCCCCCTATCCCTCAGGTGGTTGGGTGTGGGTACGTTTGGTCGTGTGACGACACCAATGAGTTACCGCAGTTGGTGAATATACAGCCAGGGCCGGACTTAGGGGCCTCGGGCCCCTAGGCAGTGCATATAGCCGGGCCCCCCCTTGGATTTTAATATAAATATTCACTCTTTTATTATCGGGCCCCCCTTGTTTTTAATGCACATTTTTTCAATGTTTGCAATATTTCATATCTTCTGCATACCCCAAAATGACAAAATACTGTTTTTTAACAAGTGATTGAAAAATTCTGAATTTTTCTCGTAAAATGGTACTGTTCTTTCTTGCGACAAAATGGTTATCATATATCATGTCATCCATTATCTCAAGAACTTTAACCATATATTCCTTATGCATAATATTTGACATTTCATAGTCACTGATGCATGTAAACGCAGAGATCCATTAATTTCCTAATTCAAATCAACTGTCATATTATCGGCACATTTTTTGAAATTTAGATAGCCTACGTGCAAAAAATAAAGTATTAAAACATACGAAATTGACAATTTGAGAGTAATTGCGAAAATGATACGCGTGCACAAATTTAAGAAGCAATAGCCTAACTGAAAATAATGAATGATGTTTTTAATCTTTTTTGTTTATTTTTTATGCCGCTACAGGAGATATGCGCAGTTTTTGTGTTTTTTCTTACATCTTGCCACAATACATACGCGGCTTTTCGCAAAATTGACCGAGGGGTCCGAAATCTGGTGACGTCACCGGCAGGGGCTTCGCCACCATGGGTCATGATGGGTGTCATGGGTGACATGTCTGACATGCACTGGTTGATATTGTTATAACACTGACACCCACAACGTTAAAAATCGGCGAAAAAGTCACCCACAACTTTTAAAGTTGGTCACCCACAATTTTCAAAATGTGTCACCCACTGACACCCACAACTTTTGCTAATGTCGATTTGCACCCCCCCCCCCCGGTCGCGAGTTGGTCTTGCGCAGGCAAAAAGGGCATTGTGGCCACTAATTTTGCACAAAACTTATTTTGACAGCTAATTTGTCACCCACTGACACCCATGACTTACAGACAAAAAATTTTCACCCGCTCACACCCTCCATTATCGGTCATTTTGGTCACCCACATTTCTTTACCGTGGCAACGCCCCTGGTCACCGGGGGGGCTAGGGTCGGATGTCTTGTGACGTCACGTTTGGTGAGAAGTGGGGGGAGGGCCAAAATGGCCAACAAATTGGTGATGTAATAAATGGATGATCCCTTACAAGGCTTACAGCACAATAATTTGTAAACTCTAACTAATTGGCCTATCATCATACGCCGTACAACGTCACAACGTGCGCTTTCAAGCTGTTAAGGTTCATAGTTTTGATAAGTCTAAAACAGCTTACCAAAGTCACTTTAGAGAAATAGCGGAAGCTGCAGTCGAGAACAGCTTGGACGCCATGCGCATCCACGGCGGGTACGGTTATTCAACGGAATTCAACATCGAGCGGATGTACCGCGACGCGCCTCTTCTGATCATCGGAGAGGGCACCAACGAAATGCAACGGATCATCATCGCCAAGCAGTTGATCGAGAGGAACCGCGTATGAACCTGCCATTGTCTGGGGTGCGCATCGTCTCGGTCGAGCAGTATGGCGCGGGACCGTTCGGCACTCAGCATCTCGCCGACCTCGGTGCGGAAGTCATCAAAATTGAAAATTTCAATGACGGTGGCGACATGAGCCGGGCGGTTGGACCGCGCTTCTTCGCGCCGGGTGACAGCTACTTTTACGAGGCCTTCAATCGCAACAAAAGGATTCTCGGCCTCGACCTGAAGCACCCAAAAGGCCAGGAAATTTTTCGCAAGCTTGTGGAACGCAGCGATGCCGTGTTCGATAATCTGCGCGGCGATCTGCCGGCCAAACTCGGCATCACTTACACGCAACTGGCGAACGTGAACCCGCGGATAGTCTGCGTGCATCTGTCGGCGTACGGCCGCAGCGGTAGCCGCGCCGCATGGCCGGGATTTGACTATCTCATGCAGGCGGAGGCCGGATACCTGTCCCTGACCGGAGAACCGGATGGACCGCCGACGCGATTTGGGTTGTCCATGATCGACCTCATGACCGGCACTACCGCGGCGATGGCGTTGCTGGCCGGACTCGTCGAGGCGCGATCGACCGGCCGCGGACGCGATCTTGACGTGAGCTTATTCGACGTCGCCCTCCACAACCTTACCTATGTCGCGACCTGGTATCTGAATGCCGGCGTCATCACCAAGCGCGAGCCGCGTTCCAGTCATCCCTCGCTCACCCCGAGTCAGCTCTGCCAAACGCGAGACGGGTGGCTGTTCATCATGTGCAACAAGGAGAAGTTTTGGCCCGTACTGTGCGACGCTTTGGGGAAGCCGAAATGGATTACCGATCCGGAATACGCGACCTTTGCCGCGCGACTGAAAAATCGAAACCGGATCAGCAAGGAGATCGACACTATCCTGATGACAGCGACCACCGAAGAGTGGATGTCGCGCCTGCGCGGTAAAGTGCCGGTAGCCCCGGTGTACGACGTGCGTCAAGCACTTGAGAATCCATTTGTGACGGAGCAGCAGCTGGTACTCGATTTTGAGCATCCAGTGCACGGTAATGTTCGCGGGGTTGCCTCGCCGGTACGTTTCGATAACAGCGATGTGCGGCCGCGGCGGGCGGCGCCGCGGCTTGGCGAGGATACGGACGCGTTGCTCGAAGAGCTTGGATACTCATTCAAGGCAATTGGCGCGCTGCGCGAGCAAGCTGCGGTGGCTTGAGCCGGGAAACCTTATGACGTTCAGCGGCAAGCGCGTCGTGGTCTTAGGCGGCAGTTCAGGGATAGGTCTCGCCACGGCTCAGGCCGCGGCGATGAAGGGCGCATCGGTCGTGATCGCGTCGAGCCGCGAGGCTCGGGTGGACGAGGCGCTCGCTACGCTGCCGGCCGGCACAGCCGGTCACGCGCTTGACCTCACGCTCGAACCAGCTGTGAAAGCTTTTTTCGCCGGGCTCGGCCTCTTCGACCATCTAATTTTTACCGCCGGCGAGGCACTGCAGCTTGGCTCTCTGGCGGAGACCGACATGTCCACGGCGCGTGATTTCTTCAAGTTGCGCTTTTGGGGCGCGTACATGGCCGCCAAATACGGCAGCCCCGGTATTCGACCGGGCGGCTCCATCGTTTTTACCTCGGGTCTCGCCGGCATGCGCCCGCGTGCTGGCTGGTCGCTTGGCGCGAGCATTTGCGCGGCCATGGAAGGACTGACACGGGCGCTCGCGGTAGAGCTCGCTCCAATCCGGGTCAACGTCGTTGCTCCGGGTATGGTCAAACTCCGCTCTGGGCAAATATGAAAGAGACAGATCCTGAAGCGCTCTTTCGGCAAACCGGGGAGAAGCTCCCCGTGGGCCACGTCGGCAACGTTGCGGAGATCGCGGAGACCTATCTCTATTTGATGCAGCAGACATACGGCACCGGCCAGGTGCTTATTGTCGACGGCGGCGGGGCGTTAGTTTAACGGTTTGCGGGCGGCTTGGTTGCCGTCATACTTCGCTAACGCGCGCGGGATAGTGCGGTGCAGGTTAGTTTCCATTTGGAAACGATGACCTAAACGAAACAGCAGAAATTCGGAGAACGGGCGCCCGACGAGCTGGAATGACGTAGGCATGCCTTCGGACGTGTAGCCGCAGGTGACACTCAGTGCGGGCAGTCCGAGAAAATTGATGACCCGCGTATTACGTGTGAGCGCGACGACCATTTTCAGATAGCCGGGTCCACTGCGGTAAGCAGTTTGCTCGAGTGTGGGAGTGGGGATAGGCAACACTGGCGTGAGCAGCGCGTCGACTTTTGAAAATACGGCGTCGAGAAAATCCCCCAGCGCGAAGGCCCTATATTGAAGTGCGTTAATGTAATCGGCGGCGGAAATAAAAAATCCCGCTTCGAGCCGCTTGCCGACTTCGTCTGAATACTCATCTGCGTGGGCGCGCTTCCATGGCCGATGATTGGCGGAGCCTTCGGCTTTCATGACCAAGGGATGCAGGTCGGAAGCAATCGAGACCGATTGGGGAATATCGCGGCGGGAACAAGTGCGGCACCGGCCTGACGAAAAACATCGAGGCTCGCCGCAATGGCGATCTGGACGTCGAAGTCGAGGTCCTCATCGAAATAACCTTGAGGAATTCCAATGCGAATGCCCCCCAGTGTCCTCTCGAGTTCGGACTCATAATCGGGTACGGGCGTTGTTGTGGCGGTGTTGTCCAGAATCCGGGCCAGCAATCACCTTGAGAATGCGGGCGGCATCGCGAACGGTCCGGGTAATTGGACCGACGCAGTCGAGAGACCATGACATGGGCATCACGCCGCGGCGACTGACCAGACCATTGGTAGGCAGGCAGCCTACAATGCCATTTGCTGCGGCGGGGCAACGGACTGAGCCCCCGGTGTCTGACCCGAGCGACGCGTAGACCATCCGGCTTGCAACTGCCACCCCTGAGCCGCTCGATGAGCCACAGGGCACCCGATCATGGTCCCAAGGATTGAGAACGCGCGGTAAATGCGCGTTGAAGCCGTGCGGCCCCATTGCGAACTCGACCATCGCCAGGCCGCCGAGGTCGATCGCGCCGGCACCGTCCAGTTTGCGCAAAACAGTTGCCGTGGTCTTTGCCGGCTGCTTGCTGCGGATGCGTGAGCCGCAGGCCGAGACCCGCCCGGAGCGGTAATACATATCCTTGTGGGCCATCGGCACGCCATGCAGCTGCCCTAAGCTCTCGCCGGCTGAATGGATGGCATCCAGCCAACGCGCGCGCGTCAAGGCGCTTTCGCGATCCTGCCATACAAATGCGTGATAAACTGGATCAAGCGTGTCGATTTGTTTGAAGCAAGCTTTCAACACCTCCACCGCAGAGACTTGCCCGGTCTCGATGAGTTCGGCGGCTTCGCAAAGGGACGAGTTCTGAAGTTCGTCCGCGAGCTGCTGCGCCATCGCTCGCCTCCATTTTTCCTGTTCACGCCCTTCGCGAGTGAAGGAGAGCAAAAACTCTCCCGGATCCCGATCGAAACCGTGCACAGCCAAAGCGGCTTCGGCCGCTGCGCGAAGCTGGTTCAACTCGGCGGCTAACTCCGGCCATCGCTCCTCACGGATAGGGATTTGCTGCGCCTCGCGGTTGATCGCCTTTAGCACTTCAGGACTTATCGGCATGGCATTCCTCGTTATTTTATCCTTCGGACGCACTACCCAATGGTTGCCGGTCTAGCTTAGCGACGGCCAACGGTGAGCAAATCCGAGATTTTCCTGCAGCGTATAAGCGAAGCGGAGCAAGGTATCTTCCTCAAACGGGCGACCAACTATTTGCAGACCGATTGGCAGTCCCGATTTTGTCCAGCCGCACGGAATCGAAAGGGCCGGCAGACCGAACAACGACATAGTTGCTGTTGGAGCCATGTAATCGATGATGCTCGCCATCGGCTTGCCATCGATAAGCAGGACGTCGCTTTGCACGTTCGGAAACGCCGCAATACTCGTCGTAGCGCAGAGAAATACATCGTACTCACCGAAGAAGTCAGCGACATTGCGCCAGATTCGGCTGCGCTGCTGCTCCGCTTTAAGATACTCGTCAGCCAAAACGGTGGCACCGCGTTCAATATTCCAAACAACACTGGGTGTGAGCTTTTCGCGATCACTTTCGAGAAGATGGCCGAGCGTCCGGTACAGGATACAGCCACGCAATTGCATGAAGGCGTCCATGGCGCCAGTGAAGTCGGGCCCGGTCTGGTCAAGATGGCTGTAGAGACCGTTAATCTTGACAACTGCCAATTCAAGAACCGGCCGCACCTCGCGATCGATGGGCACCACTCCAAGATCAAGCCGCGCCGCAATTCTCAAACCTGACATTGGTTCGGGCCGGAAATCCGGCATGGCAAGGGTACCGGCCCGAAACGATGTGGGATCGCCGAGGTCGCGTCCCGAAACAACCGACAACAGGAGGCCGATATCTTCGACACCACGCGCCAGCATGCCGTGGACATTGAGATCGTCCCATAGGAGTGGCTTAGCAGGATTGGCCACCATGCCGGCGGTCGGCCGCAGGCCAACGACTCCACTAAGACTTGCTGGCATACGACTCGAGCCGCCGAAATCCGTGCCGTGGGCAATTGCCGCCATGCCGGTGCACACGGCCACTGCCGAGCCACCACTCGAACCGCCGCTCGTACGCGTGATGTCATAAGGATTGGCGGTGGGGCCAGCCAGACGGTTCTGGCATAGCGCGCCGTAGCCGAATTCGGGGGTCGTGGTCTTACCGATCATCACGCCGCCGGCTTCGAGCGCGCGCGTAACGAAAGGGTGGCTTTCCGTCGGAATGTTGTCGGCGTAGACGAGTGAACCGTAAGTCGTCCTTACTCCGGCGGTCGCGATCAGATCTTTGAAGGCAATCGGAAGCCCATGCAGCGATCCGCGTTGCGCCGCGGGAAGAGCGTCCAGCCGTTTTGCAGTCTGGCGTGCACCCGCCTCATCGATCGTCATGAAGGCCCGAAGCCGCCCATTCAAAGCGTCTATTCGCTCCAGGGCGGCTTCTACGAGATCGACGGCGCGAATTTCACCTTGGCGGGCTTGCTTTGCAGCTTCGACAGCGGAAAGAGCGCCCAAACCCTTCATCATGCGGTCCCGATTTCACGCATCAATCCAGCCAGCGGCATGCCTCAATTCTCCTCAATCAGGCGCATCGGTTGCTCGCGGCTCGCTCGCAAGGCAGGACGCCGCATTGGCATTGTAGCATTCTCCGAGCGCGGGATGCGGATTATTCCCGGGACAGAAATCCTGCAGGAGATCGTCTATGCCGTATCTGACGACCGAATGACGACGTGAAATTATACTACGAGGACAGCGGCGCCGGCCGTCCGATCCTGTTTATTCACGAATTTTCCGGCGACTATCGCGCCTGGGAGCTTCAGGTCCGCTATTTCGCCCGGCGCTATCGCTGCATCACCTACAATGCGCGCGGCTATCCTCCATCCGACGTGCCGGATTCCGTCGATAAATATTCCCAGCGCCGCGCGATCGACGACGCAGTCGGCGTGCTCGATCATCTCAAGATCGAGAAGGCGCACATCGTCGGCCTTTCGATGGGCGGATTTGCTGCGCTTCATTTCGGCATTCATTATCCAGACCGGGCTTCTTCCATCGTGATAGGCGCCGCCGGCATGGGCGCCGAGCCGGAGAAAGCCGCGCAATTTCGCCAAGAGGTCGAGATCGTGGCGAAGCGCTGGGAAACCGAGGGCGCCAACAAATTTGCGCTGATCTACGGCTCGGGACCTGGCCGCGAGCAATTGGAATTGAAAGACCCGCGCGGGTTCAAGGAGTTTATCGACCAGCTTTCCGAGCATTCGCCCAGGGGCGCGGCGCTGACATTCCGCGGCGTGCAGGCCAGACGTCCCTCACCGTTCGATCTCGTGGCACAGCTTGAAAAGATGGTCGTGCCGACCTTGATCATTCACGGCGACGAGGACCGTTCCTGCCTCGGCTACCGGCGCTTTCTCAAGCGGACAATTCCTTCTGCCGGCCTGATGGTTTTTCCGAAGACCGGCCACACGATCAACCTGGAGGAGCCGGCGCTATTCAATTTTGCATTGCAAGACTTTTTTACCCAGGTCGAGAGCGGCCGTTATGTTGCTACGTGACAAGCGAACCGAATCGGCGGCCGTTCTTTTAAACACGGAGCCAGGTCGATAGGGCATTTAGGGCGATTGCGTCAAAACTCTCCTTTGAGGAAGGCCGTGACCACGCGACAATTTTCATCCGTGCCATCGAAAAGTGTGGAGTGATTAGACCCCTTAATTACGTGCTTCTTAGCGCCTTTGATGTGTTGCGCGATATACTCCTGGCCGGCCCCGCTCTTGGCCTGCTGCCACGGCGTCATAATATCCTCGTCCCCGCCAATGACGAGCGTTGGCGCGGTGATCTTTGGCAATAGGGGCCGCAAGTCCATATCAATCATGGCCTGGCAGGCCCGCTTGAAGATGTCGACCCGATTGCACTTTCCTAGAATGCCCTGGATCATATCGACTGCGACGGGGCCGTTCGGGCCATCTAGGAAGCGGCGCGACAGCGCCTGCATAGCGATCAGCTCCGCCAGCGTGCGCGAACCCACGCCGAACCGTTCGGCGATGTCAATCCAGCCGCGAAAAGTGAGTACGCCGGCGTAGTCGAGCTTGGCGGCGGAGCAGTTGATGACCAAGCGCTGCGTACGGTCCGGATATTTGGCGGCGAATTGCTGCGCCACCATGCCGCCCATGGAGGTGCCGTGAATATGGGCGGCACGCAGATCGAGGTGGTCCATCAGTCCCGCGACGTCATCGGCCCAAACTTCCATGCTGTATTGCTGAAAGGGTCGCTCTAACTCGCCGTAACCGCGCATATCGAAATCGATGCAGCGGAAGGTCTGTGACAGGATTGGCGTCGCAGTGGCGAAATTAAAGTGCCCGAAGCCGGCCCCATGGATCTGGATGACGGGCTCCCCTTGGCCTGTCTGTTGGTACCAGATTCGGATACCATTGATCCTCGCGTCCGGCATGCGTTCCTCCGCTGCTATCGCCGATAAGCTGGCCTTGGACTGCGGTGCAAAGCTCTAAGAAGTCAAGCGCGAGTTCGCGCTGAACTTACGCAGCTAAGCTGCCCGGCCGCCCAGCGGATATCACTCCTTAATTCGCCACCATACGTTTCGATGGTGTCTGCCTTCGCGGCCTCGACGTTCAGAGCAAACGCGACGAGAGCGACGCAAAACTTCGTCAGGAAACCTACCGAAGTTGCCAGTCAGTCTGCCCCGTCGTTACGCCGCCACCGTCATTTCAGTTCGCGTCGTCGCTTTCAACAATTCGGTTCTTGTCGGCAACGATATTGCCAAGATTACTGCCCGGCGCAGGGGGTACGAAATATGCAGTTCCATTGCTGAAGAAAATCCCAACACCTTGCCCAGCGATCCCATAAACATCTATCGGCACCGTCGCATCAGAACCATTCGCTGGCACGAACGTCGCCGTGCCGTCGGTGTATATAACCGCAGTCCCCGCGGCTGTGGTGATACGTGATTGGACGGCAAGCCCGCTCCCCGTGTTGGGATAGTTGGTCTGGTAGCCCTCACTGTAGATCCAGTGGAGCTCGCCCGCGTTGTTCCTTTTGGGATGGCTGCTGCCACGGCCAAGCACGTCGCTCAAGGCCGGCGAGAAGCCAGGCACGCCGCGTCGAGTTTGGCGCGGCAAACAGGGTTCCGATGCCTCGCTGCACGGCCCTTCACCCCGAACGCCGTCCGGATTGACGTTCATCTCAAAGGCAAGAGCGGCGGACGACGTCAGCAACGACACAGTGAATGCTGCAAAACCCGCCTGCGCTCGTTGCAAAATTCGGGACATCGATGTCCTCCTTTACCTCCTTTAAAAAGTTCTCATCTTGAGAACTCCGCATGCAATAACCGGATGACCGGTTTTACTTGGCACTCACCAGCACGGAGACGCCACCATCCGCCGATACATGTTAATCGCGAGCGCTCGTCCGCGTCTATTAAGCCAAGCGGGCCGAAATTTGTTCTCTCGTTGGGCTGCCTCTAGCGCAGCGGCTTTATCGAGGTATTGTCGCTTCGATGCGTTAACTTGTCCGCTTTCGGGGCGGAGCGGACATGAACCGCTAGGCGTGACGCTCGCGCAAAATCGCGGATTAATTCAGGCGTAGCCTCAGGCGCGGGTGCCAAACCGATCCGCCCGCCGAGGCGACCCATTGGACCGCCACCATGATGGCGAAAGCAGTCGGCATCAGTGCAAGTTCCGTCCAACGCATCTGGCGCGCGCATGCTCTCCAGCCGCATCGCGTCCAGCACTTCAAGCTCTCCAACGACCCGAAGTTCATCACCAAACTGCGCGATGTTGTTGGGCTCTATGTCGATCCGCCCGCCCATGCCATCGTGCTCTCGGTCGATGAGAAGTCGCAAATCCAGGCCCTCGACCGCACCCAGCCCGGAGCACAGAGCGCGCGGAACTCGGTCGAGTAGCGCAACAAGCTTCTATAGGGTCCGCTGGCGGAGACTGTGTCCGCCTCCCCGCTTGAACTGAGCGGCGATTTCTCTATCGGGAGCGTGACCACGGGGTTACCTACAACAAAGATTCATTGTCTGATGAAGCCGCTTTTGAATGCGGATCTCTGTTTATTTTATTCTGCTGCTGGCCCGAGCCGAGGCGCGTCGTTCGCCCAGCTCGCCGCGCCGCGCCGTCGTTGCCGCTACATCCACAGCCAGAGTGTCGTCTTCGATGCGCCCGGAAAACACCACGCCGTAAATATCGCGCGCCTTGCCGATCAATTCGTAACCTTCTAATACGTCGGTCAGCACGCGGACCGGATCGCGCGTCAGCGGATCGCCGTAACCGCCGCCGCTGCTGTCGCGTCCGCGAATGTGCTGATCCTTGCAAATCTGCATATTGACCAGGTTCGGTAATTTGGTCGTCTGCCCGTTGTGGTCGATGAGATGAGTGGAACCCGACGTGCCGTTGTGGCCGGCATTGACGCCGCGCGGCGAAGCGAATTGTCCGTCGCAAGGAATGACCACCTGAACCGGATTCTGCAGCGCCGTGTAAGTTACCTCTTGTGCCGGCGCACCGCGGTGGCGTCCGGCACCGGCCAAATCCGCCACCAGGCCCAAGGACTCCACGCGGAATGGGTGCTTGAGCTCGTCGATCTCGACGCTGTCGCGATACATCAAGCCGGCGATCACCGGGATCGCATAATTGACCCAGCCGTCGGCAATCGAACTCGCGGGTCCGCCGTTGGTCGACAGCATCATGCGGTTTACGTAGCGCGCGTCGTTGCGCCGGTGATCCTTCCCGGACAGCACCGCCATGCCGGCGCCGAGGCCGGTGCCGCCTTCGGCAAGGCCGTAGCCGTCGCCCAGTTGGGCAAAGGCCGATTGGGTGATGTTGACCAGACGTTCGGCGACATTCGTGGTCGCCGTTGAACAGCTATGAGGAAAAACCGGTGACGCGACGACGCTGTTCTCGGCGTATTGGAAGGACAGCCGGCGAAACGAACCGGCGTTGCGCGGAATGTCTTTCTCCAGGCTGTTGAATATTGCTCCGACCACCGCGCTCGTTGCCGCCGCGCGCGAGGTGTTGAGCCCGCAATCGACGCAACGCGGATTGTCGCGCAGGTCAACATCGATGAGAGCCTTGTTCGGGTCGATCTGCACCGTGACCTTGAGGGTCAGGCCGTTCGGAAGGATGCCCTCAAGCGGATCGGATTGGCCGGTGTTGGTGATCCGCGCCTTCGGCAGCTTGCAAATCAATTCGATGGCGCGTCGCTCGGAATAATCGAACCAGTCGCAGATGAACGTCATGATCGTCTTCGGCCCATATTTGGCGCACAGCTCATTGAGACGACGCTCGGCAATGCGCGCCGATCCGAGCGCCGCGAGCGCATCGCCATACCATTGATCGGGCACACGGATGCGCGCCCGACACATGCGGATGACGTCCGGCTCGTTCTTGTAGTGGCGCTGGATGCGAACGCCGGGAAACACCAGCGCACCCTCCTCGTAAACGTCGAGAGCCTTGGCGAAATAACTCGATGGGATGCTGTTGCCGATGTCGGCCATGTGGCACTTGGCTACCGTCGTGAACAAATGCTCGCCGCCGATGAAGACCGGCACCAGAAACGTATGGTCGGCCGGATGGGTGTTACCGCCATAGGGATCGTTGTCGAGATAGGCGTCACCCTCGCGAACGTCGCCCGCGTGGTAGCGGCACATATTCTCGCCCTGCAGATGGGCGCCGAAGATATGAACCGGCAAGCCTTCGGCCGAGGCGAGCAATTGATTGTCGCCGGTCAGGATGCAGCAGGAGAAGTCGCGGGCGCTGGAGATCACCGCCGAGCGCGCGGCGCGCAGGAGCGTGTTGGTCATCTCCCGGACAATACCGTCGAGCCTGTTGGCAATGACCGTCATCAGCACCGGGTCCAGCGCGCCGCTTGGCGTCTTGGGCTTGCGTCCCGTCTTCGGTTTGGGCTTCGGCTTTGATTTCGGCTTGGCCATGGGGCTTCTCGCTCAGGACCTCAAGATGTAGTGACCCGAAGGGCTGACCGTGGCACTCATCTGCGGATAAACCACGATGGTTGTCGTCGGTTCTTCGATGATCGCGGGCCCGGCAATGAACGCACCCGGCTTGAGTTCGCTGCCGCGGAAGACCGGCGTCTGGCGGACGTCGTCGGGTCCGAAATAAGCGTCGCGGCGCGTCCACGGCTTTGGCTTACGCCGCATCGTCTTCCTGTGCACCGGTTTTGCCGGCCTCGCGAGGCGAATGGAGATACGGCCGCGCCAGTTGACGCATTCGACTTCGCTTTGCTCGTCGCGCACCGCATAAACTCGGTCGTGCACGGTGTGAAACGCTTCGACCAAAGCCGCCACGTCTTTGGCGGTGTGGAAGCGCTTGACCGGGAGCGGCGTATCAAGCTCCCAAACCTGCAATTTGTAGCGCGCCTCGACCATATACTCCTTTCGCACTGTAGCTCCGGCGGCGCCGTGTATTGTTCTGCGAAATTAATTCAGCGCCGCATCGATTTCGGTAAGTGCCATGTTCACGCCATCGAGGTCGAAGCTGCCGGACATGGTGACCCGGCTGCGCGTCTGCTCGAACACGATATCCGAATATTGCATGCCGCAGGCCGACATGGCGCTCGCCGTCTTGGGCAGAATGGTAGTCGAACAGCCAAGCTCGCGTGCGATTGGCAAGATATTAAATCCCGCCGCACCGCCGCCGGCGACGATGACGCTTTCGCGCGGATTGACCCCCTCGCTCACGGTAATTTCATGGATTGCCTTGATCATCAGTTCGTTTGCGATGGTGATAATTGCGAAAGCCGTACTCGAAACGCTGCGGCCAAGCCGTTGCGCCAGCCCTTCGATGACCCGGTAGGCTGCCGCTGCATCGAGTTTCATGCGGCCGCCATTGAAGTAATCGGGATCGAACCAACCGAGCACGACACAGGCGTCTGTCACGGTTGGCTCATCGCCGCCGGCTCCGTAACACGCCGGGCCGGGAACGGCACCGGCACTCTGCGGCCCGACCCGGAGCAGACCCGCAGCATCGATCCAGGCGATTGATCCGCCGCCAGCGCCGATGCTGCGCACATCGACGGTCGACATTGCGACCATGTGCCCGAGCCAGCGGCGGCCGAGCCAGCTGTCGCGGGTATAGACAAGCTCGCCGTCACGCACCAAGCCGACGTCGAAGGTCGTTCCTCCGGTGTCGCAAACGATCGCGTCACGACCAAGATCCTCGATGGTGAGGTACGCCTTGCCGGCAACCGGGGCCATAGCGGGGCCGGATTTGAGCATCGTCACCGGACGCCCGACGACCTCGGCGACGTGTTGGCAGCCGCCGGCTGAGGTGCCGACGAGAAGCTCGCCGGAAAATCCCGCGGCGCGCAGATCGCTGTCCATTTCACGCAGATGCCGCTGCATCAGCGGCTTCAGCGATGCATCGATCGCAGTCGTCGAGGCGCGGCGGTATTCGCGCACGATCGGAACGAGTTCATGCGACAGGGTGAAGGGAATGCCTGGCAGTTCCTGCTCGATGAGATTGCCGATGTCCTTCTCGTGCGCGCTGTTGGCGATCGACCACAGAAGGCAGACGGAAACGGCCTCGAACTTGCGCTCACGCAGCGTACCGATGACGTCGCGCGCCTGTTTGCGGTCGAGCGGGCGAACAATGTTGCCCTGCGCGTCGACGCGCTCGTCGATTTCGAAGGTGTAGCGACGCGGTATGTAGGGGGGAGGGTAATCGTAGCTGTAATCGTGCGGATCGTATTTCCCACCCTCCTTCAGCACCAGAATGTCATGAAAACCACGCGTCGTCAGAAACGCCGTTTTTGCTGTCGATTTGGTAACGACCGCATTGGTCGCCCGCGTTGTGCCGTAGATGAGTATGTCGCTGTTGC
Organism: uncultured Alphaproteobacteria bacterium; assembly: GCA_963845775.1. Classification (GTDB taxonomy): domain Bacteria; phylum Pseudomonadota; class Alphaproteobacteria; order Rhizobiales; family Xanthobacteraceae; genus BOG-931. Next base: position 144,218 of record CAWJTE010000007.1, on the reverse strand, counting down.
CGAGCAGGGCCTTATCGGACAGCCCGATTTCCTGCGCGGCAACCTCAATGGCTGCGCGCATGCCTACGAAAATTCGATCGGGCGTCGTCAGGGCCTTGCCGATGGCACAAATGCTGGTCGCATCGGCGACCACGACGTCGGTGAAGGTGCCGCCGGTATCGACTGAGATCCGATAGACCATGTTTGCCGTACGTGGCGTATCGCGTATGTCCAACGCGGAATGTTGCCGGCAGGAGCGACTGTGCAATGCCATCTGTTGTGCTTCAAGCCGATTTTTAGCGGTTCAGCGCGGAAGCTCGATCGCGTTTGCGACCTGCTCGGCGATGCCGGCGAGGGTGGCGTCCATTCCCGGCGCTCCGGTCAGCATGAGTCCGAGCGGCAGCCCCGCCGCGCCATGCCCGACGGGGATCGAGACAATCGGGCCGCCCAACGTCGTGAACGGCACAATGAAACGCGGATCGCCGGTCCGCATGCCCTCGGGTGCTACGTCGGGCGCCGCGGGAAAAACTAGCGCATCGAGATGCGCGTTCGCTGCCCAGAATTGCTGCCGGGCTGCGTCCAACGCGGCACACGCATCGCGATAGGCCACGTCATCGATCAGAAGTCCGCGCGCGATCGCCTCGCGCAGGCCAGCGCTTACGTCCGCGTTGCGTTCGAGAGCGCAACAGCAGCGGGCGAGTTCGTAATCGATCACGGTTTTGTGTCCGCTGGCGAGGTCCGCCAGCGGCACGGGCGACGGAAGCCGCTCGACCCGGAAGCTAGATCCCGCAAGCGTGTCGGCGGCGGTCTGTATTGTCTCGGCGACAGCGGCACTCGCGGCTGCGAGTATCGGGTCGTCGACGAAACCGATCCGGAATGGCGAGGGCGGTGTAACTGGGCCGGGCAAATAGGGTGGCATCAGCACGCGCGCCGCCGCGATAGCATCGTGCACGCGATGACCAAATACCCCGACCGTATCGAATGAGGGCGCGAGGGGGACCACACCGAACCCAGACCAAGCGCGCGTGCTCGGCTTGAACGCTGCAATGCCACAATAGGCCGCCGGGCGGCTCACTGAACCGGCGGTTTGGGTGCCGAGGCTGAGCGGCACCATGCCGGCGGCCACCACTGCGGCCGGACCGGCGCTGGAGCCCCCCGGCGTGCGGGTAAGATCGTGCGGATTGCGCGTCGGCGGTGGGCCGTCGAAATAAGCGAATTCGGTGGTGTGCGCCTTGCCGAGGATGATCGCGCCGGCAACGCGCAGGCGGCCAACGATCTGTGCATCGATCGTGCTGGGCGCGATCTGCGCGCGCGTCTTGCTGCCGGCGCGGGTCGGAAGGCCGGCGACATCGATCACATCCTTGATTGCAACCGGAACTCCGTGCAAGGGCCCGCGTATTAGGCCTGATTGTGCCTCCTGCCACAGGACCCGCGCCGCGGCCAGCGCGCGCTCGCGATCGACCAGACACCACCCCTGCACGCTCTTTTCGACCGCCTCGATGCGGCGTAGACACTTCACGACCAAGGCGATCGGCTCACCGCGGCGACTTTGCACCGCGCGCGCGATCTCCTCAATTGAACCTGGATCTGCGACGAGAGCTTGCATGATCACGCGAGATCTACCTCACCCACAACAGGTTACAAAAAGCAGACGAACATGGCACGTTGCTACCGAGTACCCATTGCCGTCTTGATGTTCGTCTTTGTGCTGTTTTGATAGCGAGGGCCATTCTGCTCAGTTAAGCAGCGGTAGGTCAGCTAGTACGACTGCTCACCGGCTCACCTAGCCCAAGCTATTAATCAATCGTCAAACTTCGGCTGAGCACGCCCCATCATCATCGGGGGCAGCTTATGGCGGAACATCGATCATTCGTCTTGCACGTCCGCTGAGGGCCAACAGGAGACATCTTGCTAGGCTCGTCCACATCGGAACTATCGTGAAACCTTATTCGGCAGGTCCGTCCGTCGCCAAAAGACAACCAAAAACGTCATCATCTTGCCTCAAACGTCCGTTTGAATTTCGAACGACCGTATGATATGGTGATTTGCGAATTGGGCGACGCGGTATAGGGGTCTTCAATGCTGAAGCTGGTTTCAAAGTTTGTCTTGGAGGTGCTTCCCTACGTGCTGTCGGTGCTGATTGCGGCCGTCGTGGTGCCCGGCTTTCTCTATTCGCGGCTTTACGGGAGGGAAGCGGCTGTTACGCCCTCCCCAGCTGGCGGTGGGATCAGCATCATCGAACTGATCCGACACGACCATGCCGTGTCTGGGGCGCTTCAGACGCTGCCGGGGAGAAACGGCAGCCGCACACATGACAATTAACCCACGACCGGAGGTCTTCATGTCACGCAAATGGCAAGCGGTTTCGAAGGCCATTCAAAAGCTCGCTGCTGGTCGATACCCAGTCAAGAGTGAGGGAATGTTTCCTTACGACACTCACTATGTTCTCGCGACCGACGAAGAGATCGAACGTCTCAATGAGCGGGTGGCAGCAATGGGTGAGCGTCTGTGCGCCTGAAAGATTGGTCGGCTGTACTTCAGCTGATACGAAAAGCCTGATGGCCGTGTTGACCCTCACGGAGCTACAGCTGCGGGGGAATGCGGATTTGCGAAGACAGAAACCGCCATCGATCGGCAAGCAGATCAGTTCCGCGCTAGACCGAGACCGCAGGCACGAGCCCAGGCATCGCCCGCGCTTTGGGCTCACTCGTTACGCTGTCCCAATTGCAGAGGGCCATCGTCGACTTAACCACGACGACGCGCCCCGCGATTACGATACCACAAAAGGCATTTGCTCCAGCCGGCTTGGAGTGCTGGGCTCACGTTCCAGTTCCGTAAGAAAGCTGCTGGCCCAATGTTGAATGTCGTTGTATGAAAGCACCTGGAACATCGCGGCATGCCGGTCGCGCCGCTCGGACAGTGGCATCGAGAGTGCTTGCCCTATGGCTACCGCAACGCTGTCTGGATCGTATGGATTGACCAGCAGTGCTGCTTTGCATTCCTGAGCTGCGCCAGCAAAGCGCGACAGAATAAGTACGCCCGGATCATCGGGATTTTGCGAGGCCACATATTCCTTGGCGACGAGGTTCAGTCCGTCTCGCAGCGGAGTCACGAGCCCGACACGTGCGGCGCGATAAAGCCCGGCAAGGGTAGAGTGGCTGTAGGCGCGGTTGATGTAACGGATCGGCGTCCAGTCTGCTTCACCGTAGGTTCCGTTGATGCGTCCTGCGGCCGATCCAATCTCTTGCCCTATATCAGCATACTCCGGAATCTCGGTGCGGCTCTTGGGCGAAATCTGCAGATAGGTCACTTTGCCCCGCCAGTCAGGCTGCGTCTGGAGGAACCGCTCAAATGCCGAAAGTCGGTGCGGGATTCCTTTTGAGTAGTCGAGGCGGTCAACCCCGATGATGAGCGCCCGCCCACCTAGGCTCTTGATGACGCGCTTAACGAACGTCAATCCAACGGACCGCGACGCTAGATGGGCGAAAGCCGCAGTCTCGATACCGACCGGAAACGCGCCAATCCGGACTGTCCGGTCGCCGACGGCAAAGTTGAAATCGCGGCTATGTAGCCCGCATTCCCGGGTGAGATAACGACTGAAATTGAAGGCGTCGTCGCCGGTCTGGAAGCCGACAAGGTCGTATTCGCAAAGCGATGGTATAAGACGCTCGTGGTGGGGCAACGCCGTCAGAATTTCAGGCGGAGGAAACGGGATGTGAAGGAAAAAGCCGATGCGATTTTGTGCCCGTGCTCGCGCAGCGCCTTGGCCAACGGCATGAGGTGATAATCGTGCACCCAGACGAGGTCATCGGGCCCGATCCACTTATGCAACTCACGTGCGAAGTGACCATTGACACGCAGGTAGCCGCTCAGATCCCGACGCGAGAATTCCGCGAGATCAACACGGTAGTGTAGAATTGGCCACAACACCCGGTTCGCGAAGCCATTGTAATATTCCTGATGATCCGCTTTGGAAAGATCGAGCGTTATGTAGGTAATCTCATCGCGCACAACTTTCTGTGTCGCCATCTCGGTGTGCGTGGCGATCTTTCCACTCCAGCCAAACCAGACGCCGGATTTTTGCTTAAGTGCGGCCTTGACGGCAACTTCCAGCCCGCCGGCGCGCGCAGTTACATTTTTGTCGGGAATAGCGACTCTGTTCGAGACTATGATAAGTTGTCCCAAAGGTGCCCTTTCCGCAACTCTTTGCCACAGTCCGCCATATTAAATGGAAGGCTCAACACAATGTTCCTCTTTTGCTAGATGTCGATGCTTTGAGCGTTCCCGCACCGAGCAGCGGAACTCCTAAAGAGGACATTCGTAAAGTCTGAGCGGAGTAGTGGCGTCGCTTCCTTCCATTTACCGGGAACTCCTGCCACATTTAATCGATCGCACCTGTGGCTGGAACGGCGGTTGCGCCAATAGTGTACCTCGGCGTGTCAAGCCCAGCATTGGAGCGGCAAACACCTAAGGTTTCGAACGAGCAGTGATCCTTCCAAACTCGATTGTAATCCCGTCGGCTCTTAGACGCCATGGCATGACTGCTCCGGGTCAATGGCTACCGAAACGCGATGTCCGCAGTCAGGTGCGCTTTTTCCGATAGCGGACATTCGCCGCAAGCGGCTCGCCTTTGCTCCTCTTGCGGCCACCAGCTGGATCGCGTTCCACATCTGCAAGGGACGAGAAGCGATAAGCCGCTCCTCGACCCCATGGGAGAAACACTATGCACACATTCCTTTATGCAGCCCTATCGCTTTTCCTGGGGACGCTTTCGGTCTTCGCTCAGGGGGACGGCGACGCTGTTTCGACTGATGTTTTGAAAGACCTCGCTCCTGGCGGCAAGCTGCGCGCAGCGATTAATCTCGGCAACTCTGTGCTGGCGCAAACGGACGGGGCAACCGGACAACCGAGGGGCGTCACGCCAGATCTTGCCCGCGAGCTCGGGCGACGGTTGGGCGTTCCAGTCGAATTTGTCATTTTCGACGCAGCCGGCAAGGTGCTCGAAGCGGTCAAGAGCGGGGCGTGGGATATTGCCTTTGTCGCGATCGAACCGGCGCGCGCCGCCGAGATCGAGTTTACCGCGCCTTACGTCGTTATCGATGGCACCTACATGGTTCCGGCGGATTCCCCGTTGAAGACGATCGACGACGTCGATCGCCCCGGCGTGCGCATCGCGGTCGGCCTAGGCTCGGCCTATGATCTCTATCTGACGCGTACCATCAGAAACGCTACCATTGTCCGAGCGACGGCGGGAGGCGGGCGCGAGATGATCGATCTGTTTCTTAAAGACAAGCTCGAGGTCGCGGCTGGCGTGCGTCAACCGCTGGTCGCCTACGCCGCAACCAATCCAAACGTGCGGGTGATGGACGGCCGATTTATGGAAATTCGACAGGCCTTGGGTACGCCCAAGGGTCGCGCTGCCGGCGCGCGCTACTTAGTCGCGTTCGTCGAGGACGTGAAGGCTTCGGGTTTTATCGCCGAGGCACTCAAGCGCAGCAACCAGTCAGCTGCCGTGGCACGGCCGGCGGCAAAGTAGGCACAGGTTCGGCGTCCTTCGTTCCTGGCCGCAGGGTCGTCCGCCCTCGCCCATTGATCGGACTCATGTTTTCGCGATTTCACAAATTCACCCACGAAGAAAACGGCGCAACAAAAAGTGGGAGCATGGCGGAGGGAGTGTCTGCACAAGAAGCGGAAATTGCGAGGGAATATCAATCGACTACAAATCCGCTCCGTACCCGCAAATTTACCCACAAAGAGTTGCCGGATTGCAGCGATCAATGGCGAACGCCAGCGGCCATCAGGCCAAGTCTGCCCAATAGAGACCAATGCGAAGCTGCCAAGATCGCTAGGCCGCTTTCACACCGCGGTTGGGCTTAGGCGGTAAGTGCGCAACCGCATTGTTAGCTTCTGCGAGGCCGTAGAGCTCGTCAATTCCGACCACGACTTCGACTTTTCCGTCTGGTCCGGTGATTTGCAGGGGGCCATGAAAGATCGCAATCATTAACGCGCCCTCATCCGAGGCAGGCGCATGAGTGACGCCGCCCGCCTCCAACATATAGTCGTTGGCCCGAACCTCGCCATTCTCATAGAAGAACGATCCGCTCAGCATGATGATTTCGACGCAGCCGAGGTGCTTGTGCGGCCGGAACCGCGAGCCGGGATCGAAGGTGTTCAAAAGGACCATGTAGCCGCGATCAAGATCGTAGTTCAGAATCTTGTATGTGATCGCCTCGAACCCGGGCGCCGCCAAGCGCGTCCACGGGACTTGATCCGTGCGAACGATCCGTCCGCCATCGTCCAGCACGCAATGAGTTGGCTTTGCGGCTTCATTCACTTTCAGCATCTGAACCTCCTGACATTTGCCCGGTTAGACAGCTCTACAAATTCGCAAAAACCGAACAGATTTTTCGCGCACCTCATCGCGGGACCAAGAAAGATCAGCCGCCATTGCGATAACGTCGTCCCCAGGGAAGGTGCAATTTGGTCTGATCATCAGCATCGATCGCGCCCAGTATATTTGACATCTAAAATATCTCATAATAACGTTCAAGAGACGCATTAGCAGTGTCGAAGTCGCGTCGCGCCACCCGATGTTGCGCGTTTACCGGGCCGATTTCGATTTGCGTGGCCTTGCAAGGGGAGCGGACATGTTCAGAACATTGGCGATTGCCGTAACGAGTTTGGGCCTCGCGCTCGCAGGCGCGAATAGCGCCTCAGCAGCCGATCCGGTAAAGATCGGCTTTTCTTTGCCGCTGACCGGAATTTTTGCGCCGGCGGCGCCGTCGCAAAAAAACGCGTATGAGCTTTGGCGCGATCAGGTCAACGCTAGCGGCGGTCTTGATGTCGCCGGCACCAAGCGGCCCGTCGTATTCGTGATGTACGATGACCAATCCGATCCCGGCCAGGCAGCCAAGATTTACGAGAAGCTGATCGTCGAGGACAAGGTGGATCTACTTTTGGGACCGTGGGGCACGCCGCACCATGTCGCGGTCGCTGGCATTCTCGAACGCCACAAATTCCCGATGGTCGGTGACACCGCCGCATCGGTGCTGCTGCGCGGGATGAAGCCCGGTTACATCTGGTTCCCGACTTCGGCGCTGCCCGATGAAATGGGCAAGCAATTGCCGTTACTGTTGAAGTCGCAAGGGGTCAAGACCGTCGCCATCACCACCGCGCAACATCCGTTCTCGCTTGAGAACAAGAAATTCATCGTCGAGGGACTTAAGGCCAACGGCATCCAGGTGCTGTCGGATGCCGAATATCCGCTCGATATCCGCGACATGACGGCGCTGATCACCGCGGCTAAGGCGTCCAATCCGGACGCCGAACTGTCGCTGTCGCTGACGGGCGATTTAGTGCTCTACATGCGGCAATCGAAGGAACTAGGTTTCACCCCCAAAGTGCAGTACATGCTTGTCGGCCCAGCCGCGACGTTTTTCACCAAGATCTTTGGCGATCAACTCGAAGGCCTCCTGACTATGGGGCATTGGAGCCCCTCGCAGAAGGCCTGGCCGAAAGCCAAGCCGTTCTTTGACGCCTATGTCGCCAAGTACAAAGAGGCGCCGGACTATCTCGACTCCTCGCTATCGTATGAGGCATGCGAGATCTTGCAGCAGGCGGTAGCCAAAGTCGGTCTCGATCACGAGAAGCTGCGGCAGACCTTCGCCACCGATACTTTCGACACGATCGACGGGCCGGTGAAATTCAGCGGCGTGGTCAATGTGTCTACTCCGACGATGTTTCTCCAGTATCAAAAGGGCGTTTACGAGATCGTGTGGCCGAAATCGGTCGCAACGGCCGAGATCATCGCGAGGAAATGAACGTAGTCGCCATCGCCGGGGTCGAGTATCGTAGGACTATCCTGAACGTTTACTAGTTCGGGCGGGACTGGCGGGCATGTCCAGCCAATTGCTGATCGCTGCCCTGGTCGCGGGCTCAATCTATGCGCTGATCGCGCTTGGGCTGAACCTCATCTACGGGACCATGCGGCTGTTGAATGTCGCGCACGGCGAATTCGTGATGATCGGCGCCTATTGCGCCTATTGGTGCGTGAAGCTTCTCGGCGTCAGCCCGATCATTGCCATGATCGTTGCGATACCGCTGACCACGGCGCTGGGCTTAGCATTTTACTTCGGCATCTTTCGCGCAGCGATGCGCTCCAAGGAATTCGTGGAGCGAATCGAAGCCAATTCGCTGCTGGTGTTTTTTGGTGCCTCGGTCATTTTGCAGAATCTGACGGCGCTTGCCTTCACACCGAACCAGCGCGGCTATCGCTACGAGGATCAAGCGGTCCACCTGATCGGCGCAGTAGTGCCGGCCAATAAGCTCATCGTACTCGGCATTGCCGGCGCAGTGTGCATCGGCGCGGTCGTGTTCTTTCGTATCTCCACTTTGGGCCTCGCCATCAAGGCGCTCATCCAACAGCGTGAAGCCTCGGCGCTGGTCGGCATACCGGTGGCGCGCATCGATCTGATTTGCTTTTGCCTCGGCTTTGCCGTCGCCGGCCTGGCCGGCGTGCTTGTCAGTATGACGGAAGAGATTTCGCCCTATATGGGCTTTCCTTTCACCGTCATTGCCTTCGTCGTGGTCATCCTTGGCGGCCTGGGCAACGTGTTCGGAAGCCTTTTCGGCGGCTTGTTGCTGGGCGTGCTTGAAACCTTCGGCGTCGCTTTCACTGCTCCGAGCTATCGCTCGATCATGATCTACGCGGTGTTCATTGCCGTTCTTCTGCTGCGCCCGCAAGGCCTGTTCGGTTCTGGAAGGGCGCGTGCATGAAGCCTGGCATGTGGCGCCGGATTGCAATCGCGACGATCGTGGCCCTGCTGGCAGCTTCGCTGCCGTGGCTTGGCAACGACTATTACACTGGTTTTGGCTTCACGTTGCTGGCCTGGATCGCTCTCACCGAGAGCTGGATCATCATTTCCGGCATGACTGGTTATGTCTCGCTCGGGCACGTGGTGTTCGTCGGTCTCGGCGGCTACATCGCGGCGCTAACGTGGATGGTATTGCCGCTGTGGACGATTTTGCCGTTGACCGGCCTGTCGGCGGCCGCACTGGCGGCGTTCGTGGGATATCCCTGTTTGCGCGTGCGCGGCCCCTACTTCGTCATTCTTACTTTCGGCCTGTCGGAACTGGTTAAGTTCATCGTCATCAACATCGAATTGGCGCTGTCGATGTCGGGCCGCGTTCTATTTGCCGCTCCCGACATCGATCAGCTTTTCTTCATCAGCCTCGGCCTCGCCTGGGCCAGCGTTACCATCGCAATGCTCGTGCGGGATTCCCGCTTTGGCTTCGGTCTTCGCGCTATCCGCGAGAACGAGGAGGCGGCGGAAACGATCGGCGTCGCGGTCAGCGCGTTCAAGCTCGCAGCCTTCGTCCTTTCCGCAATCATTCCCGGAATGGTCGGCGCCTTACTGATCATGCGGACGACCTATTTCGAGCCATTGGAAATCTTCAATCCGCAGACCTCGGTCTTGATCGTGACGATGGCGGTGATCGGCGGCAGCGACCGGGCTATTGGCCCTCTGCTTGGTGTTGGATTTTTGGTCGTGCTGCAGGAGCTGCTGTGGGCCCACCTTTCGCAGCTCTATATGATTATCGTCGGTGCATTGCTTATTGCTGTGGTCATCTGGATGCCGGGCGGTGTCTCCATGCGCCTGCAACGCCTTGTGGCTGCGTACACCCGATGAGCCTGCTACGCGTCGAATCGATCGCCAAGCATTTCAGCGGTGTTGTGGCGCTCAACGACATCTCGTTTACGGTCGGAGAGGGTGAATTTCTCGGGATCATGGGCGCGAACGGCGCTGGTAAAACCACGCTGTTCAGTATCATCGCCGGGAATTTGCGGCCCAACGACGGCTCCATCATCTTCGACGATCGCCGCATCGATGGCTTGCGCCCCGACAAGATCAGCCGGCGCGGCGTCGCCCGCACGTTCCAGATCGTGCGTCCGTTCGGCAACCTCACCGTGCTAGAAAATGTCGCTCTCGGCGCACTTTATGGCCGCGGCCGCGAACGCTCGCCGTCGGCGGCCGAGGAAAAGGCCAGAACAATACTCGACCTGCTCGGACTGACCGACCGCGCCAACCTCCTAGCGCGGCATCTAACATTGGCGGGCCGCAAGCGGCTTGAGATAGCACGCAGCCTTGCGACCGAGCCGCGGCTCTTGCTTTTGGACGAGGTGCTGGCAGGTTTGACGCCGACCGAAGTAACCTCGGCGATGGAGGTCATTCGCGAATTCCATAAAAGCCATCAAGTGACGATCGTGATGATTGAGCACGTGACGCGCGCGCTGATGGCGCTGTGCCAACGGATCGTGGTGTTGCACCACGGCCAGAAAATCGCCGAGGGATCGCCGCGCGAGGTCGCAAGCGATCCGTTGACCTTGAGTGCCTATCTCGGAACGGTGGCGTCGTGAGCGACTTTTTGGTCGAGTGCCGCGATATTGTTTCGGGCTACGGCGACATTCAGGTTTTGCATGGCGTGACCATCGGCGTTCGCCCGGGCTCGATCACCGCCCTGTTAGGCAGCAACGGCGCCGGCAAAACGACGTTGATGCGTACGATTGCCGGCATCCTGCCGCATTGGAGCGGCATGCTGACGTTCTCCGGCAAAGATCTCGATGGCATCGATGCGGCCGAGCGGGTGGCGGCGGGGCTCAGCCTGGTGCCGGAGGGCCGCTTGGTATTTCCCGACCTGTCGGTCGAGGAAAATTTGCGCCTCGGCGCCTACACGCCGCGGGCCAGGGCGGGACGCGCGGCCCGCTTCGGCAAAATGTATGAGATGTTCCCGCGACTGCTTGAGCGCCGGCGGCAATCGGCCGGCGTCCTTTCCGGCGGCGAACAGCAGATGCTGGCTTTGGCGCGGAGCATGATGTCTGAGCCTATTCTGTTGCTGCTGGACGAACCCAGCCTCGGCTTGGCGCCGCAAATCGCGCGGCAGATGTTCGAAACGATCAAAGCGATTCGCGATGAAGGCCACTCGATTCTCATCGTCGAACAGGACCTGGTGGGTACGCTCGCTATTTCCGACTACGGCTATGTGATGGAAAACGGCCGCATCACAGTCGAAGGACTGCCTGCAGAATTACGCGATAATCCGTTGGTCCGTGCCAGCTATCTGGGTGGTGAAGCCCGCTAGAGTATGATCAGGAAAATAGGAGCCGCTTTTCCGAAAAGATCATGCTCCACCAAAACAACAGCATAGCCGCGGCGCCTTGAAGACGCCGCGGCCAAAGTGAATTCCGAGCGGTAGCGGCAAAGACGATTGTCAGATCGGAAAGCCGCGCTGTCCTCGCTGCACCGTGACCCACTTCACCTCCGTCATCTCCTCCATGGAGAAGCGGCCGCCTTCACGCCCATAGCCGCTGTTCTTGACGCCGCCAAACGGGACATGCGGCTCGTCCGCCACAGTGCAGTCGTTGATGTGTACCATTCCGGCGTCGAGCTTGAACGCAAAGTCGAGCGCCTTCTGCATGTCATTGGTGATGACGCCGGAAGACAATCCGTAAGAAGTATTGTTGGCAATCTCGAGCGCCTCTTCGTGGTCCTTGACCTTGATGATCGAGGTGACCGGACCGAAGCTTTCCTCATGAAAGATACGCATTTCCGGCGTTACGCCCTTGAGCACCGTCGGCCAATAAAATTGCTTCTCGTGCTTGGCGCCGCAGAGCACTTCCGCTCCTTTGCCAACAGCGTCTTGCACATGGCCGTCGATCACGGCGCATTGGGTGCCGCGGATGAGCGGTCCAATGACGGTGTCGGGCTCGCGCGGATCGCCGACTTTGAGACTCTTGGCAACCTGGACGAACTGCTCGCAGAAAGCGTCGAAGATCGGCGCTTCGACCAGGATGCGCGAATTGGCCATGCAGACCTGGCCCTGATGGAAGAAAATCCCGAACGCCGCGGCCCTGACCGCGTAGTTCACGTCCGCGTCGGCGAGCACGATCAGCGGGCTCTTACCACCCATCTCGAGAGTGAACTTTTTCAGCGTCTTAGCCGCTTCGACCGCGAGATGCCGGCCGGTCTGGGTGGAACCGGTAAAGGTGACCATGCGAACCCGCGGGTCGGCGAAGATGGTCGAGCCGATTTCCGCCGCCGGCCCGGGGATCACGCTGAGCAGCCCCTTCGGCAGGCCCGCCTGCTCGAAGACCTCGGCGATCTTCAAGCCGGTGACCGGCGTCAGTTCGGACGGTTTCAGCACGAAGCCGTTGCCGGCGGCGAGCGCCAGCACGACCTTCTTCATGGCCAACAGGAAAGGCGCATTGAAGGGCGCGATGCCCGCGATCACGCCCAGCGGCTGGCGGATGGTGAAGCCAAACTGCCCGGGCATCGTCGTTGCCATCGTCTCGCCGGGGGAACGCCGCAGCTCTGAAGCTGCAGTGCGCAGAAGATCAAAGCAATAGCCGACTTCGAAACCGGCCTTGCCGGCCACCGAGCCGGATTCCTCGATGAGCACGTCGACGATCTCTTTGGATTTCGCGGCAAGCGCGTCGGCCGCGCGCAAAAATACGGCCTCGCGTTCGGAGACGATTGTTTCCGCCCATGCCTTATAGGCGGCATGCGCCGCATCAATCGCTTGCGTCGTCTCGCGCGCACCGGCTTGGTGGACGCGGGCATAGAGGGTCCCGGTTGCCGGGTTATAGCTCGCCGTTGCTTCGTTGCGCGTGGACGGCAGCCACTCGCCGCCGATAAAAAGATTATAAGTCGGAACCCCGTCGATCATCTGGAACGCTGCGGTCATTAACCCCTCCTGCAAAGCGGCGACCCCGGACGCGCCACGGATTTTCCGTTATGTCGGTCGAAATATATCGCGACGTCAACCGCGCTGACAAGGCGCGGCGCCAAAGAAAGCCGTTACATCACCGGCGTCATCAACGGTCTTGCGCTGGTGCACGAGGCCTATTTCGCCGCCGGCGGCGTGAGCGTCCTCATCGGCGACGGGCAACTGCCGAGTGACCGCTTGGAGCAGATCATCGAGACCCATTACAGTTACGCGCTTTCCTCCTCCACGAAACTTAGCTTCGACTATCAGTTCATCGCTAATCCCGCCTACAACACCCAACGCGGGCCAGTAAATGTTTTTGCCGGGCGACTTCACACTCATTTTTGGAGCGACCGCCGGTCGGCAAATTTCTGTTTGGGCGGATCGGTATTCCCCGCCCGGGCGAACGCTTTGCTGGTCTAAGACCGGTTCGTTGCAATCATTTTGCGAAATGATTTTAAATCGCTCGGATAAGCGTATCAATGAACACCGGGTGGCAATACCATGGTTGCTGAACCTCTAATCGAGCCAAAGGGCACTCCTCATGGAAAGCATTACAATTAACAACCATCCGATGACCTATATCGAGAGCGGTCGATCGAACCCGCGCACACTCATGCTCCTCTCCGGATGGGCCCAGGATGATCGACTATTTAAAAATTTGAGCCCGATTTTGGCGAAGGATTTTCATGTCGTTTGCCCAAACTACCGCGGCCATGATGCCGAGCAAACGCTCCATGGAGATTTCACGGCAGCGGACCTCGTCAACGACGTCGAGATGTTCATCAAAGCCCTGGGCTTGTCGAATGTTCATTTCGTTTCGACCTCCCACGGCTGCTGGGTGAACATCGATCTGTGCCAACGCATGAAGATCGACCGAACCGTCGTCATCGACTGGTTGATGCAGCCCCACGACGGTTTCTACCAGCAACTCAAGGACGGACAGGACCCTGACCGTTATAGGATCGGCCGGCAGAGTTTCTTCGACGAGTGGGTGGAATCCACCGATAATGCCGATGTGATCAATCATATCCGCAACGAGATGGCGTTGTTCAACGGCGAGATGTGGATGCGGGCCTGCCGCGAAATCGAGAAGGCTTATCGCCAATGGGGTAGCCCCCTGAATCGGATGAAGGCGATGCCATTCCCTATTCAGGTGACGCACATCTACTCGCAGCCTCTGTCGGAGGATTACCGGAAATTTCAGGCCGACTTTTCGGCCAAGAACCCATGGTTCCATCCCGTGCACATCAAAGGAAAGACTCATTTCCCGACCCTGGAAAGTCCGAGCGCCGTTGCTGAAGCAATTCGCGCCTTCTACGCCACTTCGTAGGGGAGGATCAGGATGGCAAGCAAATTGAAGGCGATCATTGCCAGAAGTGGTCTCGCCTGTACGGCAAAATATCCGTTTTTGCCGGACGATGTGCGCGTACCCGCAATCAAGCACGCGATGGCGGATCCCTGGGTGCGCGAGCAGATGTCGCGTGCCGCGCGCAGCGTGCCGACCGGCGGCCTTCAGGTTTGGGCACTAGCTATCAGGGCTAGTTGAAGGAGTCGTCCTGATTATCGCTGCTGCGATCTACACCGTCGGCAAACGCGTGGGGCGCACCTGAGGTTTTGAACTTTGCGGACGGACGCGGCCATATCCGGCTATCAAAAAAGTCGCGACGGGCGGCTTGATGTTGGTGAAACACAACGGCTTGCCGTACGTCATATTTCACTAACCCGCCTAACATAGAAAGGCTCAAACCATGTCAGGGCGCCCTTTACCAGGAACGTTTTTTCAGGTCGGTTACGTCGTACCCAATCTGGACGCCGCTCTCGCGCACCTGAACACAAAGCTCGGCGCACCTCGCTTTATGGTGCTTCGCGACATCGTCGTGGAAAACGGCTGGTTCAGAGGAGCCAACGCTTTGATCAACTACAGCATGGCCTTCGGCTACGTCGGCGACACACAGTTCGAAATCATCGAACCAATCGCTGGGACGAGCACCTATTCGGAATTTCTCGCGCGGGTCCCCCAAGGAGGAGTGCATCACCTCGGCTATTCGGTCGAAGATTATGATGCCGCAACGGCCGATCTGGTGGCACGAGGTTACCGTCCGGTGCAACGCGGCACTTTCGGGGACACCAAATTTGCTTACTTCGAGACGGCTGATGATCCGGGCACCGTCACGGAGATAGTCTATCTTGACCACAATGTGCAGGGCATGTTCGCCAATATAAAGGCTCAAACATTTTAATTTGCTGATGGGCGCGTTTGTCCTACTTTGCGCGTTTCCCGCGGGCGCAAGGCGGAACGGTCGAACAAATGCGAACAGCCCGATGGCGGAGGGAGTAATACTGCAAAACGACTATCTCCAGTTCTGTGCAGAGCTTGTAAGCGCGCTAGCCACTGTAGTTGCAAAAGAAATCTTCTCTGAGCTCCCGCACTTCCCTTCTCCGCGCGAATGGCCAGTTCGATTCCCATGATGGGATCGAACCTACAACTGGCGCGGCGCCCACTTTGAAGCAATGCCTGTGCCCCGCCCCACTCGTTTCTGCGAACGAACGTCGCATGCGACCGCATCGAGGCAGCTAGCCACCCGCTCACTCGATGAAATCCGCGCGATCAATCGTTTAATGCGGGCTGACCTTTGGGCCGCGGTCGAGGCCGGCAAGCTGTCCTTGCCGATCTACAAGACCCACAAGCTGGACGATATCGCGGAGGCGCTCGCGCTCATGCGCGCAAATCAGCATTTCGGAAAGATCGCAATCACCATCTAGTCCGAGGGACCGAAACAATCGATGCGAACCGGCTGATCAAACCTGCCGCCATGCGCAGCAAACGTCTCGGCAAAACGGCTGCGCACGGCAGGCGCCAGCACGGCTTCCTTGCTGTAGCCGTTGAACCGCATGTTGGCGATCATACGATCGGCAAATGAAGCGAAGTCCGGATAACGTCGCGTATCGGTATAGGTCGAGATCCTGTCGGTGGCGAATTGCGGACGCGCGACGCGGGCAAGCGCGTTGGCCGCGGCTTTGCGCACCGCCGTTTCATCGTGAAACAATTCCATGACGTATTGATGCGGGCCTTGCGCCAGCGGCTCCGCCACATAGAGTTGTCCCGACGGCCGCAACACCCGGCGCGCCTCGGCGAGCGCGCCGGCAAGCTTTTCCCCCGGCACATGGTGGAGCGAGAAAACAAAAAGCACCATGTCGGCTTCGTGATCGGGTTCAGGGATTGAATCGGCCGCTGCCCGGCAAAGACGATAGAAGCCGGCGCCGTGCGCGGTCAGCTCAGTCGCCGCGATGAACGGATCGTAGCCGGTGACCCGCGCGCCGAGCTTTGCCAGCGCCCGCGTCAGCTGCCCCTCGCCGCAGCCAATGTCGAGGATGCGCAGGCCGTGCACGGGGCCGACCGTTGCCAGAAGCGCATCGAGATGCGACACCGCACCGAAAACGCTGCTGATGGAAGGGTCCGTCACGATTTCATTATCCCTCAAAATATTCGATTATGGCCTTTGATCTATGGCTCGTCCGGCCTGAACGGCTCGGCCTTTCCGGGTGGCACGCTCTGCTCGGCCATGGCCAGCTGCATCGCAACGGCGATGTACGTGCCGGCGACGGCCGTTAAATCGACCACCTGCTGTTCGCCGAGCAGTTCTTTCGCGCGATTAAAGGTCGCGTCCGCGACCGCATGCTTGGTGGTCAACTCCGTAACAAAGTCGTACACAGCCGCCTCCTGCGGCGCCATGTTCGACGGCCGCTTGTTGGCCTTGAGCTCGGCGACGATGTCAGGAGAAAGCCCGGCCTTGATGGCGAGCGGCGCATGCGCGAGCCATTCCACTTGCGAGCGCCACTGCCGGCCAATGATCAGAATCGCAAATTCGTTGAGCTTCAAAGGCACCGACGTTTCCCAACGCAAATAGTGCAGGAGGTCGAACATCCTTTGGCCGAGCACCGGGCTGCGCAGCAGCGTATTGTACGGGCCGCCGAGGCCGACGCTGGAGACCTTCATGATCTGCTCGCCGAGCGTTTTTTGCTTGTCCGTGAGCTGGTCCATCGTCAGCAGCGGGAAGCGGAGCTCTTTGCTCATGGCATAGGATCCAAGGGTTACTCCAACAATTAAGCCGCCGGCCGTCGCCAGCGAGGTCAAGACCACCGAGGCCGAGCGTTTCACGAAATCCTCCCAGGATATGGCTGACGCGCTTGTTCGACAATCTTGCCGGAGCGCACGCAGCGGCGCCGCCGTTGGAAAAATAACCGATGTTATGCTGCGGCGTTGCCGCCGCAGCGCGCCGCAAGCTGCTTTTGATCACTCGTCCGCACATATCGCCTATATATTTCGGATCCGCCTGCCGGTGGAAGGGTCGTCCGCCCTCCCCCGCTGAACCGTATGAAGAATTCGCCGCCGGCGGCGCCCTACCCACCAAGTCACCCACGAACACATAGAGAGTTCGTGAAAAGTGCGGCGCACATCACTGATTTCCACGGTTCGTCAAGTTGGCCGAGCAGCTCCACAAGCACGCCATGGACCAGGCCGTACCAATTTTGCTCGACTTCATCGAGCGAACGCAGCTCGCGCCAGGGCTCGTGACTATTCGGCCTTGTTGATGACCGCGAGTTTACGATGCAGCGGGACCCCATTGCGGTGGATTGCAATAACATCCGGGCCGTAAACAACTGGAAGGTGGGGGAAAAATTCCAAAGCCAATGGAATGCCAATTAGGGTTGTTCATCTCATGCGCGCAATGCACGCCGTCGCGTCCGGCCCCGTCATCTCCGTTTAATATACCCGTCTCACTTTTGAGACGGCGATATCTAGACATCTGTCGCCGAAGCACGCCCCAGCGCATTGCGGCCTTGTTATGATCCTTGCAATGGTTGAGCGCGTTGTAAATTTTAAATCGCTGCTGATTGCCATCCACGACCAGGTCATTCGTCGTTGAGCTTACCAAGTCTAACGCCGCGACCCTCTGATCCCCAAATCATCAATGGCCCGGGCCAGAGCCCGACCCGCAAGACGCGATTGCGCCATGATGTAATATTTTTCCGTCGTCTCGAACGATGCATGGCCGAGCAGATCTTTGGAACCGCGCGCGTTTGTCGGATCCCGCACTGACCACAGCGTGGCCGCGGCGCGTCGGAAGCGGCGCAGATTGATCGGAAAACCAAACTCCTTGCGGGTACGCCGCCGCACAGCGGCGTAGATGACCCCGCCGTTCATCGCTCGGCCGCGAGCAGAAGCCCACAAATAATCATGTCCGCTCGCGCCTGCGGTGAACGGCCTGATTTCGTTTACGTAGATATCGATACGGCGTGACAGTTCGGGCGAAATCGGAAAATCGAGCGGCCGTTTTGTTTTCACGTCAGCGGCCGGAATATCCAGCACCCACCGGTCGCCGGATTTGATCAGATGCTTGCCGATGCGCAGCGTCGCTAAAGTTCGTCGACGTAGAGGGACCAACGCCAAGAGTGCAATGACAAGGCCGTCACGATAGGCGGTTTGCACTCGCCAGCTGGTCGGGGGCTTGCCGTCGTGGAGCGCACCATCCATCAACTCGATGCCGAAATCGTACAATCGTTCGCTCGTCACCAAATGATGTTGCTGAGGCCTATTCGTCGCGCGAGCGCTAAAGCGGCTGCTGATGGTTAGCAGCCAAGACCAATCGCCTTCCGGGCAGAGATATCTGAGTGCAAGCCACAAGTGATACAAATAAATGCTGCGCGTTTTCTCGCCGCAACTTGTCGGCTGCGATCTGACAAATTCCGCCACGGTGTTCGTATTGATTCGTTGCGCGGGAGCGCGCCTCAGCAGCTCGGGATGCTTGCGCATCACAGTGAACAGAAATTTGCCGTAGGTATACTGCAGTTGCGATAACGTCCGCTCTGCCAAATGAGCGCCCGGCCCACCCTCATCAAAGACATCTGCACCAGGCGTGAAGGCCGTTTGCCACAGCGTTTTATCCGTGGCGAGCCATCGCGAGTATTCGAGATACTGTCTCTTTGTGCGCTTCATTGATTATTCCTACTCGCCCCTACCCTGCTCGTTCATCGACCGCGCTTAGGCTGCACAGCAAGTGCCTGTTCGATGAGATGCTGGTGATGGCGCGCCGCGCGCCGGCTGCTGATTCCGGTATACGCGTTGGCGGTCGTGCGCACGCTTTTATGGCCAAGCAATTGTCTCGCTGTCTCGAAATTTCCGGGCTCCGCATCTAAAATCAACTTGGCGCTCAAATGTCGAAATTGGTGCGGCGAAAGCTGCAAGCCGAGCCGCCGCCTAACGACGGTCCTGATCAACCACGCAACCGCCCATTGATTTTTTGCGGTCCCGTCTGCCTTGATGAACAGCCGATCTGGCCGCCTACCGATAACTTTAGGCACGAGGCGATCGCGATATTCGATAAGCATTTTGGCAAGATGCTCCGGAATATCGAAGGCCATTTCTGTTCGGTTTTTTACTTGGCTGGCCGACAGTTCGAGACTTGATATCGCGCCAAACCCTTCGTGCAGGAATATGTGTTCACCGAACCCAAGCGACCAGACATTTTGCGGCCGCACCGGCATGAAACTCAGTATGCCAATCGCAAGAGCGGCCTGCGCCTTTAGATGCTGTGCGCAATGCGCTCCTTATCGATGGCATTGACCGGAAGCGCCTCCAGAAAGCTGATCGCTTTGGCCACCGACTGATAGGGATGATCGGCCGAAAACATGATTCTTTCGACGCCGCCGAGTTCGAGTAGTAGGTTCAAGAATGTTGCTGGATAGTTGAAGCCCGAGATCGTGTAATGCACGTTCTCGCGTAGATAGGCAGTGATGGGCCGTTGCAGTTTGGTCATTACCTGATCCATGACGTCAACCCGCTGGAACATGGCGGCTAGCCCTTCGCCTAGGTGGCCGATCACAAACTGCAATTTCGGATAGCGATCGAATACCCCGCCGAGGATGATGCGAAGAAGATGCACCGCCGTTTCGATGTGCCAACCCCACCCGCCGCTGGCGAACATCTCGCTCACCAGCCGCGAAAACCCGCCGAATGAAGCCTCGATCACAGACTTGGGTGGCTTCGTCGGATGCAGATAGATCGGAGCGCCTATCTTCTCGGCGCATTCCAGGATCGGAAAGAAAAATTTGTCGTCCAGATAGCGCCCACGATGATGGCCATTGATTACTGCGCCGGCGAACTTTTGCTCACGCACCCGGCGCTCCAATTCTAGCGCGGCCTTGTCAGGCGCCGCAGTCGGCAGCGCGGCAAAGCCGCCGATCCGGTGCGGATTTTTCCGGATTGCGTCGGCTAGGAAATCGTTGGTTTCGGCGGCGAGTGCAATCGCCTCGACAGCCTCCAGCTGTTCAAGACCCGGCGACGTCAGTGACAAGATCTGCATGTCGATTCCGGCGGTATTCATTTCCGCAATGCGGCTCTCGCCAACGTCGCACAGCTGCGCAATGAGTTTCCCAGCACGGGCCACGTTGAATTTTTCCGCTTGCTCCTTGAGTTCGCGGCCGGGGCCATCGATAAGCGAGGTGTAGCGAAGTGCTCTTCAAGCGCGATGGTTTTCATTTTCGTGCCGTTCCTCTGGGCCCTTAATCGGCGGGCATTTCTTCCAACGCGCCGCCGGGTTTCCCGGGCATCCGGGTAGAACGGCTCCGGCTGATCCTCAATCGTCAAGTTTGAAAATACTTGCTTTCGAAACACTCAGTTTCGAGGAATGATCCTTGCCGACTGAACCTTCGAACATTTGGTTTCCGAAAATGGAGTTGGAGGTCGGAGCGGCCGCTTCATTTCCCTTCGAACACCAGAGTTGGAGGCTCGATATCCTTGTCGAAAGCCACTGCCGTGTTCGCAAAACCGCGCTGCGCGTCGGCACCATTAAAGAGCTCCATCGCGACGTCGAGCATCACAAGGTCTGCGGCCGCAACTCCACCACTCGACCAAGCCTTGAGAAGGGTGCGCGTTGCGGCGTACGACCTGGTTGGCCCAGTCGCGAGCCGGCGATTATGCAGCGCGGAGGCGTAAAGTACTGGGTATCAGCGCGCCGCGTCCGGACGGGAGACGTCCAACACGCTCGGTCGCTGATGTCCCGGTGTAGAGGGCGATCGGACATGAAACGAGCGAGAGCTTGAGGTAGCCTCTCCAAAACGCACGCGCGGGCTGCGATCCGGGGACGTGCTAATTCACAGAACATCGAATACACGCACGCCCAAGTCCTTCGGCATCGGGGCGAGCCATGGCGACGCGCGCAAAACGGTTTGCGCGGCGGAAGTCCCCTCCTGCCACCGCCTTTGCATCGAAGAGCGGCTGAATTCATAGTCCTTTGACGCGCCCTGGGGCTCAGCCGGGCGGTAGATTAGCTGCACTATATCCATCTCGGTAACTCGACCATGCTCATAGAGCCGTTTGGCTTGCTCCGTGTTCGCAAGGTCCGGCGGCAACAATTTGTACAGTTCATTGATGGCATGCCGCACTTCGTGCTTGGCGCGAAAGGCGTTCGAACACATCTTCGTCCGGCTGGCATAGCGAATATCTTTCTCGCGCTCGCTAACCTCATCGAGATTGGTCGGCAGACGGCCTTGAGCGTGGAATACGTCGACCTGAAAGGTCAGGCGGCTACAGCGTGGTGAATAGTCCAGCACGTATTCCAGCGGCGTGTTGGAGCAGATACCCCCGTCCCAATAGTACTCGCCGTCAATCTCGACGGGCGGAAAGCCCGGAGGCAGTGCGCCGCTGGCCATGATATGCTCGGCGCGGATCGTCATGTTCGCGCTGTCGAAATAGGAAAATTCGCCGGTCCGCACATTGACCGCACCAACGCTCAATCGCACATCCTTTGCCTTGTTGATGCGGTCGAAATCAACCAGGCGCTCAAGCGTCCCCTTGAGGACGGATGTGTCGTAGTAACTGATGACATTGCCGAGTGAAAACTCCTGCGATGGACGTGGTGTGAAAAATCCGGGTTGGCCGAACATCAACGCAGTCAGCGCGCTCGTCTTTTGTTGCTGCCAGACGGCACACGCCCAACGGCACGTACTGCCGGTGATCTCATCCCAGAAACTGCGCAACCGCTCCACGCGGCTCTCTGGCGTATTGCCGGCGATGATCGCGGCGTTAATCGCGCCGATCGAGATCCCCGCCACCCAGTCGGGCAAATACTCCGAGGATGCCAGCGCCTCGTAAACTCCCGCCTGATAGCTGCCAAGCGCGCCGCCACCCTGCAGAACCAATCCAACTTTCTTGTCATAAGATGGCGGACGTGCGGGCAGACTTCCTGGTCTGTCAGCGACCATGGCTGCAGATCCAATGAGATCTCGTCGAGACACCGTCAGCATTGACGTTCTCCTTAAATCGAGCTCAGCGCGGAGAACATGGAATGAGCAATATCTCCGTTACCAAAGAGATCGTCGCCACCCGCCGTTTATTCCCGGAATAATTTTATGTGAAGTAAATGGGTGAAGGTCTATGGAAAGAAAAGCAAATCTTGCGCCTGTGACATGACTTCTCGGCTGCGTTCGGTGCTGTGCTTTGCAGTTCCGCATTTTCCTGGCCCCGCCCCTTCGCGCTCTCAGCAACTTTTGATTGGCGAAATTTGGTCAGCGGCGGCTGAGCGTGCGGCCAATACGGAACAGAAACAAATCTCTCACAGCTCGGGAATAAAGAGCGGCGTTGCCCGATCTCATCTGTGGAAGCCGCATTGGCTTCAATAAGGAGAAGATCCGATGCGCAAGATGATGATTGCAGTTGCGGCGGCATTGGCCCTTGGCGCGGCGACGATGGCGACCGATACAGCGGCGTTCGCACGTGGTGGGGGCGGAGGTGGAGGACACGGCGGCGGCGGAGGCGGAGGTCATTTTGGTGGCGGCGGAGGCCACTTTGGAGGCGGCGTAGGCCACCTTGGCGGCCGTTTCGCCGGCGGCTTCGGCCGCGGTGACTTCGGCAGAGGCTTCAGGGGCGGCTTTGGCGGCCCGTATGGGTTCGGCGGCGCATATGGCTATGGCTATGGCGGCTGCTACGTCCTGACACCCTATGGTTATGCGTGGGCCTGCTACTGAAATTGGGATCGCTTCGCGGGACCTCTCGCATCGGACTTTTCTGCAATAGACATTGGTCCAGTTGTTTGTCGATCCAACGCCATCTGGAGGCCACTCATGGCCCGCACCGCTCTAACGGCTAACTCCCGATCGGCCCAGTATTTCTGGGAAACGCGGCGGTTTCCGATGCTTGAACCGCAGGAAGAATACATGCTGGCAAAGCGCTGGTGCGAGCATGGCGACCGCGACGCGGCGCACAAGCTCGTCACCAGCCATTTGCGGCTGGTGGTCAGGATCGCCAACGGCTATCGCGGCTATCGCTTGCCGATTGCCGAAGTGATCTCCGAAGGCAATGTCGGGCTCATGCGAGCGGTAAATCGCTTCGAGCCGGAAAAGGGCTTTAGGCTTTCGACCTACGCGGTATGGTGGATCAAGGCGGCGATCCAGGAGTACATCTTGCGCTCCTGGTCGCTGGTGAAGATCGGCACCGCGACCAATCAAAAAAAGCTGTTCTTCAATCTGCGCAAGGCTAAGCGCCGCATTTCCGTACTCGACGAGGGCGATATGCGCCCGGATCAGGTCAAGCTCATCGCCAAGCGGCTGGGCGTGACCGAGCAGGACGTGATCGACATGAACCGCCGGCTCGGCGGCGACGCCTCGCTCAATGCGCCGATCCGCGAAGACGGCGAGTACCGCGAACGGCAGGATTGGTTGGTCGATGAGTCGCCGAGCCAGGAGTGTATCCTGGTCGAGAACGAAGAGCTGCAAAATCGGCGCCAGGCGGTGACCCAGGCCCTGTCGGGCCTCAACGATCGCGAGCGCCGTATCTTCGAGGCGCGGCGCCTCGTCGAAGACCCTATCCCGCTTGGAATGCTCGCCGATGAATTCGGCGTCTCGGGCGAGCGCGTGCGGCAGATCGAGGTGCTTGCCTTCGAGAAAGTGCGAAAGGCGGTCCAACATTGGGCTGCCGCCGCGGAGGGGGCCAAGACGCACCCGCATAACAGGTCACAATGCAGCTCCACATTCGGCTCCATGCGCCGCGTAATCAGAGGCGGTGTATCGATAGGGAATAAATCACCTACCGGAGAGGTCTCTTTGTAGCTCATAGCACCAACTGAGGCCGATCAAGATCAGGGCCCGGGCAGGACGCGAGCGCCGGAGGCATGGATGACGGTTTACAGTCCCGCTCAATCGCTCGATCAGCCGCGCGTTGGCGATGGCCGAAGACGTTTCGACATTATCACGATTGGACTGCACTGGGCGACCGTTACATTGATCGCGGGCATGTTCGCCAGCGCGTGGCTTTTGCTTGCCAGCGACCGCGAGCATGCCGCCATGCTGGTGACGGTTCACCGTTCTCTTGGTGTCGTGACTTGGGCGCTGGCAATCGTCCGACTCGGGTGGCGATTTAGTTTCGCCTACCTGCCGCCATTTCCGCAAAACATGCCGAAAGTCCAACAGCGGCTCGCAAAGACTAGCGAATATGGCCTGTACGCCCTCTTGTTGTTCCAGCCACTGACTGGGCTAGCCCAGTCGCTGACGCGCGGTCGCCACTTCATGCTCTTTGCATGGCGGGTGCCAAAGGTCATGGCCGGCGACAAGCCACTCACTATGCTCTTTCACCAGATCCATGCGGTCTCCGCTTGGGTGCTGCTCGGGCTCATCGGATTGCATATCCTGGCGGCACTGTTTCACCGTTTCGTCCTTAAGGACGAAGTGCTCCCGTCGATGCTGCCGTGGAGAGCCTCACCCGTGGCGGAGTCCGCGCCAAAATCCCTTTTAGCGACCCATGACGCCGCCGCGCGCTGATTAGCGCAGCTGGCACCATCGCCGCGCTCGAGGATTTCTGCGCGGCACGGTCGCGCCGAATTTTCCGATCTTCCGTCATCAAAGAAAATTTCGTGGCGCGGGAATAAATCGCCGCGTCGGCCGCTCTCATCATCAGAAGCCGACTGAAGATTGATATGGCGGCGCGATCGCGGCCTGGCGCCACGATTACATCAAGAGGAGAATGAAAAATGTTGAACATTCGCAATGCGGCCATCGCCGTGATCGCTTCTGCCTCGCTCTCGCTGTTAGCGATGTCGGTGGCACAGGCGCAAGGCGGCGAAAAGCCAACCCATGTAAAAATGCCGACCCATAGGGCAATCTATAACACCACCCAGGATCCCTCGACGATAAACCGTCAGACATCGACGTGGAATCCATGGATGGACAACAACCACGGCATCCCCACGTTATCGAGCGGGGGGGCCCCGGCTAAGCAGTTGTCGAGGCCGGTAAAACCTTGATCGGCATGATGTCCCTCGCGCACCCCCCGCGCGGGGGACTCTCGCATCATGCTCACGCCGTCAGTGCCCCAGGGTGCGCGGAATTGCTGAGCAATATCCGTCACATCGAAGAGTACGACCCTCGCAAGCCTTCTCCGTCCCAGAGGCAGATCGCCGACTAACAGGGGATTTATGTTGCCCGCGTCAAAATAATTTCATCGGCGCGGGAATAAACGGCGGCCCCAGACAATCTCATTGGTAACGGAGACCTTGCTCACAGGCTTCTCCGGTCTGCGCGATCAACCCGATGCAAGGAGAACGTCAATGCTAACCATATCCATATCTCGCCGGAGTCTTCTGACGTCTGCAACCGTGGCTGCAGCCTTTGGGTTGGACAGAAAGTTGGCTTTCGTCAGCCCGGCACATGCGGAGACACCGCTCGAGCCGACGACGGGATTCTACAAGTACAAGGTCGGGTCCATCGAGGTCACGGCCGTCTATGACGGCATCTGGCGCAAACCCCACGATCCTACTTTCATCAAGAATGCTTCGGTCGAGGACACCAAGGCCGCGCTTGCGGCTGCTGGCCTGACCACGGAATTCATGCCGATCCCTCTGACGGTGATCGTGCTCAAGATCGGCGACAAGCACATTATGGTCGACGCCGGGTCAGGTGTTGGCCAGTGGCAAGCGAACGCCACGCACTTGCCTGCCAATATGCAGGCCGCCGGCATCGACCGCAGCCAGATCAGCACAATCCTGATCTCACATTTTCATCCCGACCATGTCTGGGGGTTGATGGAGAAAGGTACCAATGCGGCCGTCTTCCCCAATGCCGAACTGATCGTCAACGGCACCGAATACAAGTGGTGGACGGAGCCCGGCCGGGTCGAGAAATTGGCGGAAGGCCGCAGGCCCGCCGGCAAGCGCATCGCCGAAGTTTTTCCGACCTGGAAGAACTGGAAGCTTGTCGAGGATAACGCAGAAGTGGCGCCTGGCGTCCGTCTCCTAGCGGCCGTCGGCCACACGCCAGGTCACTCGGCCTTCTTGGTCACGTCAGGCAAGGATCAGTTGATGGTGTCGAATGACACCATGTATGTGCCTGCTCTCTTGGCGCCGCACCCGGAATGGGAAGGAGTCTACGATCAGGACGGTCCGACGGCGGTCGCCACGCGCCGCAAACTGATCGACCGCGTCATCGCCGACAAGATGATGATCTGTGGCGCGCATTTTCCATTCCCTGGCGCCGGCGTGTTCGCCAAGGACGGCAACGCTTACACCTTCACGCCAGTAGTCCAATCCTGATTCCACACGAATCTAACCCTGATCACACAAGGAGAATGTCATCATGAAAACGCTTCAATCCATCCTGGCGAGCACAGCGCTGCTTGTTGCTCTCGGTCTCGCGCCGGCACTCGTGCCGGCTCCAGCCTTTGCGGTCGACAACATGGAATCGACCGACGCACCCGACCTCAGCTCTGTCCGCGCCAAGATCAAGGCTAAAGACTATGCCGCTGCTCTGAAGGAACTGAGGGATATCGCCGAAGATACCCAACAGGCCGATGTCTACAATTTGCTCGGCTACACCCTGCGCAAGACCGGCGACTTCAAAACCTCGCTGACCTATTACACCAAGGCGCTGGAACTGCAGCCAGACCACAAGGCGGCCCGCGAGTATCTCGGCGAGCTTTATGTCGAGACCGGCAATATTGAGAAGGCCAAGGAGCAACTCGCCGTCCTGGCGAAACTCTGCCCTGGCGGCTGCGAAGAACGCGAAGACCTGCAAAAGGCAATCAGCGCCAAATCGGCAAGCAATTGAAAACCAAAGCGGGCGATGAGGTGCCGATCGGCACCGTGATGTCGCGGTTAGCCCGTGCTCGGCGCCGGCTGATCGCGACGCTTGGTGGAAAAAGCCAAGACTGAGCCGCGTCCGGGCTTCAATGATTTCTGTTCCAGCAGAAAACCCCGCGCCAGGCCGTCCTCATGATGAGCCTAGATGGAGAGCCGATGTCGGTTCATGTCGATAAATTTCGATTTACCGGTTGCATCTGCTCCCTTGACGAGGCCGACGGAAACCAAAACGATCAACGCAGTCGGATGGAATCGAACCGGATCTGCTCACCACCGGTCCGAAGATTTTCCAGGGCCACGGGGAACACGCCGAACATGTCGCTGCTGAGTTCAAATGAAGCCGCGGGCGATGCGTAACGCCATCGCTGCGGCGCTTCTTGGCGCGGTCGGTGCGGTGCTTTTTGCTGCGTCGGGGGGCGCCGAAACCATCAGGATCAAGATTCAAAACCTTGCCTATACGCCGCAACGCGTCTCGGCGCATGTCGGCGACACTATCACATGGGTCAATGCGGATTTCTTCGCCCATACGGCGACGGCACGCAACGGCGCCTGGGACATCGCCATCCCGGTAAACTCCACCAAAAGTGTCGTTGTGAAAGCTGCCGGAACTGTGGAGTATTACTGCAAAATCCATCCCAACATGACGGGGACCGTCGACGTTGCAAAATGACATGGCCGATGGCCCGGTGCGAACCCGGATGCGAAAGCCGCGGCGCGCCGAGATTTTCGACGATCGCCGTGTCGTCATGGCGCGCATAGGAACAAACTGCAACAACCACGAGTAAGGGGTGCGCATTCATCCGGCGTCGCCTGATCTCACTGTGATTGTGGCGAGAGCTGATGGGAGCAATTCACGCATCGGTCGCGAATGACCCGTTGCAGAAGTGAGGCACCGCCCGACGTTGGTGTATATGCGCCGCCGACGGCTTCTAGGACGTCGACCAAGGCCTTAAATGATTGAAGGCAGCCCCACTGGCTTGATGCGCGGCGGCGCCGATATCGGTGCCAGGCCAAATCCGCCTGCGTTCAACGCAGCAATCTTACCAAATTGCAGATATTGCCGCTGACGCGCGTAACCGCACACTCAGCATTGTCCCGACGATTTAGAAACACCGGGACACTTTGCCGAGGGCGAAGGGTCGGCTGGACCCGGTAATCGATACGAGCTTCAATCGGCAAATGTATTCGGTAGCGCGTAAGGATGGCCGCCAACGCGACCTTGACCGCGGTCGACCCAAACAAATAGCCCGGGCAGCTATGGGGGCCGCCGCTGAAAACCGGATACTCGAATACCGTCGGAGCAATGTCGAACCACCGCTCGGGCCGAAAAACATCCGGCTCGGGATAAAGATCGAGCATCCTGTTGGTTAGAAACGTGTTGAGCATGACGCGCGTTCCCTTCGGCACTGCGTGTCCTGCAATCGCGGTATCGCTTTGAGCGACGCGGATCTGTAAGGGAACTGGCGGGAGAATGCGCATCGTCTCCTTGATCACTGCGTCGAGATAAGGGAACTCGCTCGCTTGGTCTGAACCGAGCGATCCCACGCCGAGCTTGTCGCGCAATTCATTGCAGAGCACGGCGGCGACGTGTGGATGCTGCTGCAAAAGAATCAGCGCCCAGATCAGTACGCTGTGGCTCGCTTCAGACGCCGCAGCAAATAGTGAAGCAAGCTGTCCCACGATGACCGCATCGTCTGGCGGATTTCCATTGGCGTCGTTGCTGTTCACAATGATCGAGGCGAGGTCAGTGTCGTCAACCCGGCCGCGCTTCGCCGCGACCCATTCCAGCATCAGCCGTTCGAGCGTTGCCGCATCGCGCACAACGCGGCCATAGGCCGTCCCAGGAAGGTTGATTGGGAAAGCGATCACACTCCAATCCCATTTGCGCTCCATCAAACGACTGACCCGATCGGCGATTGCGGCACTTTGTTCGCTGCTGCCGCCAAACAGGAGTTCAAGCGAAATGTTGCGCACCATCCGGCGGCCGAATTCGGAAAGATCGATCGATTGTTCAATCGGCCAACTTGAAGCTTCCGCCGCCGCGCGCTCAGCCATCCTCTGCCAGACAGCGCGAACGCTGATTTTGTGCAACGGATGCAACAGAAGCTTGCGGTAGTGGACATGGCGATGGCCGGTCAGGCACGTCAGCCCCGCACTCATCCGTCTCGCGGCCGAACCTCTGGGACCGCCGGGGAGCAGACTAGCTCCCCGCCACGTGTCGGGATCCGACAACAGCTCCCGATGGAATGGAGCGCCGGCGGTCAACACCAACGGAACGCCGAGCGTGACGGCCCGCGACAGTCTTACAAACGGCAACCCTTCGGCGAGAATGACGAACGGGCCGGCCACATCAAAGATGCGACGCGTGGTAATCAATGGATCGCGTGCAAACCGCCATCCCCAGCGTAGCGCGGTGGCCCCGGTCCAGCGGACGGGCGGCGTCGCCGCGTCGCCCATCGGCTCAGCCGTTCTCATGACCGGCGTATGCGCACCCGGTCAGCGGTTCCAAGCGCCGGGCCGCAAAGCTATGTGTGAAGAACGCGGCCGATTGCTCGTTGAGTTTCCAATGCTCGCGGCCTGGCCATAACGCGCCCAGTTCGCCGGCGGTAAAACCCGCACGCGCACTGACGACGGCATCATGAATAGTGTCGCGGCTGCATCCGATCATCCGCAAGAGCCGGCTGGCGCGGACGACAAACTTGGAGCGCCGCGGTTCACAGGCCACGACCAGCCAAGCCGATTTGGCAGAAGCAGCGAGCAGGCGAGCCAGTTGCTCGTCATCAAAATGATGTAGGAATAAATTGCAGGTGATGACGTCTGCCTGCGCCGCTTGGGTGTCGGACAGAAACTCGAACACATCCGCGCACACCGTCTCTACCGACCAATTCAAGGCGGCAAAGCCAGCCCTGGTCGTTTCATTCACGATGTTTTTTTGGTCCAGAAGAACGACTCTGACGTCGGGCCAATATTTTGCCAAAAGCCGGGCCACCTGCAACGCGACCTGCCCGTCACCGGAGCCGAGGTCCACGACCGTTTGCGGCTTGCGGCCGTCCGCATTTTTTTTCAAAGCCCGAGCCATGCACCGAGCATTGCCCATGAACGCGTTGACGACCCTGAGATCGCGCCGCACCCGAATGGCGCGCGGGTCATCCGCCGCCATCTGATCGAGTAACTCGGGTTCCAACCGGCGTGGAAAGCTCATAGGTAGGCGGCGACTTTGCTATCGTGGCGGCCGCGTTCGCGGTCTACTTCTGCACTTTGCATGAAAGCGGCCATCAGCTGTCGATCTTGCTTTGGCCACTCCGCAATTGGCGCAGGTCCGGCCACCAGCAAGATGTAGTCGTACGGCGCCGGCCGATCGCCGGCCATGAGGTATTGATAATGGACGCGAAGAAAGTTCCGCCTGAAGCGGCGGTAGTTCTCAGGCGCGATCATTTCCTTAAAGCGTATCTGCCAGAGCTGCGGGTTAGGTCGCTGCGTCCCGGCTGGCGCGCGGACGCCGCTCGCGGGGTCGAAGTTTGTGAAGCCCATGACGTCCTTACGCGACTGGCAATCGATCCAGGCGACCGCCTGCGCCGTCGCGAGCCTTTCGACGATCTCCCTCATCCTCTGCGCCGCCGGATGCAGCGTGACGCCAGACATCACTGAGCCCAGCGTCAGCAGCGCGAGGCGGGAGCGCCCGCATCCCTGATCGAGCTCCAACGCGCGCGCCAGGATCGCCGACGCGATGACGCTACCGGAACTGTGCCCGACGATCACGATTTCATCCGTGTCGCCACCCTTCTGGACGTCACGAACCCGTCGCGCCCCGGCTTCGACAGCATGGTCGAGCCACGTCGGCCGGCCACGACCGAAACCGCGCAGCACCAGCCAGCAGCTGCCGATCTGAGTAGCGCCCAATCGCTCGGCCAGCGGCCGCAATACGGAACAGGCAAGGACCAGCGCGGCTAGCGATGCGAGGGCGGCGAGCGTGGCGGTGTCAAAATACCGCACGACGGCGGCTTCACCCAGCAATGCGATCGCCACGGGAATGGCGAGCCAACCCAGCAACAGCAATTGAAAATACAAAAGATGCAGGCCGAAACGCCACGAAGCGCGAAAAACCCGCATTTCCGCGCCGCTCAGCAGATCGCCGAAGAACCAGGCCAGCCCCCAGAGCAAAAAGGACGCGGTCGGCTTCGCCATGTCGGACCGCATGAAGCGCTCGAGCCGCATGAACTCATAACGGACCTCCGTCTGCCAGCCGGCCCCGCGCATCTTGACGTCCCAATGGGCGAAATCGGCGGAGTCGATTTGCAGGGGTCGCAGTTCGGCAGTGATCGGCCAGAGACGCCGAAATTGTTCGCACGTCCGTCGGAATAGATCGAAATATCCCTCCGCACCCCGCGGATCGAAACCTTCGACAAAGATCACGTGGCGGCGCCGGACCGGGTCAGCGCAGCCTTCAGCCGGCAAGTCCCGAGGACCACTCATTCAGAAAATCCGCTGGTCTCGACATGGCCCGGCAGCGGGGCGCAAGCCCTCGTGCAGGCCAATGGGGCTCTCGCTCGCCGGGATTGCTTCTGGCGAATTGGTGTTGTCCCGCCCAGTTGTCTATATGTAAGACAACGATGCGGCCCCTCGCAATACCAGGACCAACACCACACCGTAATTCAACGCCATTGAAATCGACGGCTGTCATTCCTTGCTCGCTCTTTAGCACGGAAAAGCATTCCCCGGCTTTGTCGAGGATCATTTTTGGCCTCACGGATGGAGCGTCGAGAAAAGCACTGGCTGTCTCGGCGGCTTTCTCATTGTCGCCTTCACCCCATCTGACCGACAACAGCGGATAGTTGCTCTCGCAGGAGACGAAAAGTTCGAGTGCGTCTTCCGCCTTGATTTTTCTTGCTGTCTCGCCGGCGGCCGCAATCCCAACGCTGCCAAGCAATCCAAGTAAGCCCATTCCCGCGCAAAAAAAGACTTTTAGCGTCACTGAACTAGCATCCTAGAGATTGCTCCGACGGACCTTTTCTGCTCGCTTGGTCGAACGCTTTCCCGATTTCGCTTTCTCAACTGCATCGATCTCCGCATCCAGCGCGTCGAGCCGTATGGTCGCCTGGGCCATGCGCAATAGATCAACAGTTTCTTTGGCCCTGCTGAATTCGGTCCTAATCGCGGCACGTTCGGAAACCCACCGGTGCCGTTTCAGCTTTGACATCCAGGTCAGTACCGCCACGCCGACAACCCCGCAGCGACCCAGTGTCGGGAATGTTGATAGGGAATTGAGCATCATCGTTCCACTTAGGCTGCCGCCCGAGGCCCAATCGTATAACGCTCTCGAATGGATCGAGTTTCAGATCAGCGCCAACGCTATATGCCCGGTAATGTGTGGGCATACACTTATAAGCTGACCTGATCGTACCGATCGGCGTGGTCGGACAGACGTTATAACGGGCGCGCGTATTTTGCGCCGCGTGGCAACTATTTTTGAGCCCCGCATGACGGCCTTCCCTGATTTCCGGGAAGGCATCTTACAGGGCCAGCCACCGCTGGAAGTGCCGAGCCTCAGTAACACACGTTCACCCAGCGCCAACCCCACGCGGTCCACACGCGCGAGTAACAAGAGTTGTAGTAGGCGTAGGGCACGCCGACGAAGGCCAAGCCCGGCCCGAAGAATCGATGCCGGAAGGCAAATCGATTCCGGAACGCAAAGGAACGACCGCCCACGAAATGCCCAAAGCCGGCGGCATGACCGAAAGCCGCATGACCCATGCCGCCGCCCATGCCGCCGCCCATGCCGCCATGACCCATGCCGCCACCCATGCCGCCGCGTGCCATTGCGGGTGAATTGAATGTCGATCCTGCTGCTATGGCTAGGACAGCGGCCAACGTGATCGCCATTAAGCGCACCATGGCGCCTTCTCCATCGGTTGCGAGTACAAGCGCGGCCCGAATGAATATCGCGTCAACGCAAAACCGGATCACGCGAGCACGAGCCGCCTTCGGAATTGATTAAACGCGCGATGTCGGAAATGCTCAAATTACTAATGCGTTAGTTTCTGACACCGAAGTCAGTTTGTAGAGTTCGGACCTGTGCTACGTCTACTCCGATAGGTTTTCGGCGGAGATGGGAAATCATGACGGGTGCGCTTCGTCGCATTCTCGTTATTGAGGATGATGCCGAGACGGCGGAGCAGATCGTCGATTTCCTCACGGCGCGCGGTTATCACGTCGATCTCGCCGCCAATGGCAACGACGGCCTTCTCCTGGGCCAGTCCGCCGTATACGTCGTCATGACAATCGATCGCATGCTTCCTGGCATGGACGGAATCATGATCATTCGGCGTCTGCGCGAAGCCGGGATCGTAACGCCTGCCTTGATTATAAGTGCGCTCGGGGAGGTCGACGACCGTGTGCGCGGCTTGCGCGCGGGTGGTGACGATTACCTTATCAAGCCTTTCGCTTTCTCAGAACTGTTGGCACGCGTCGAAGCTCTCGCCCACCGCAGCGCTACGGTCGTCAAGGAGACGGTATTGAGAGTCGACGATCTTGAACTCGACCTTATGTCACGAACAGCGAGCCGCGGCGGCAGGGAAATCAAGTTATTGCCGCGCGAATTCCAGGTACTTGAGTACTTGGTTCGCAACGAGGGCCATGTCGTGCCGCGTACGATGCTGCTGGAGCAGGTTTGGGATCTGCATTTTGATCCCAGCACCAACATCATCGACGTGTATGTAGGGCGCGTTCGACGCAAGGTCGACGGCGAGCAGACCTATCCGCTCATCCACACCGTACGTGGAGTAGGGTTTTGTGTTCGCGCTCCTCGCTAAGACTTTACGCTCAGCTACCTTCAAACTCGCGCTGGTAAGCATCGGGTTGTTCGGTGCGGTGGTGCTTGTGCTATTCGGTTATGTCTACTGGTCGGCGACAACGCTCGTCCTTAGCCAATCCGATAGTACCATCGAGGCGGAGCTTACGAGCTTACGCAACACCTATGGCAGCGCTGGCCGTGACGGGCTGGTTCGCGCGATCGAGCAACGTGTTACTGAGGCTCGCGTTGCGGGCGGCCTTTATCAGCTCACTGATGCATCGTTCGTACCCATTGCCGGCAATTTGAAAAAATTGCCCGCGGGCACAAACGGCACGCAAGGTTGGACTGAATTCCGCGCAGATGCATTGAACCCGACCGCGCCTGATGAGCAATCGCTATTCCGCGCACGATCGGAGACGCTTCCGGGTGGATTCCATTTACTGGTCGGCAGAGATATCGGCGATGTGGACCGCTTCACAGATGAAATGTATGCGGCGCTCGCGTTCGCAATTGGGTTCATATTTGTTCTTGCCGCCGTTGCAGGTGTGAGTGTGACGCGACGAACGGTGGGCAGGATTGAGTCTATTAATACGACCAGCCGCGCCATCATGGATAGTGGCCTTGGGAAGCGGATAGCCCTGCGCGGAACGCAGGACGAATGGGACCACTTGGCGCAAAACCTCAATTCCATGCTCGAGCGCATCGAGGGGCTGATAGGCGAAGTGAAGGAGGTTAGCGACAATGTTGCGCATGATCTGCGGACGCCGCTTACCCGCATGCGCGGACGGGTTGAGAAAGCTAGCATCGGGCAACGCAACCCCGAGCATGACCAAGCCTTGATCAGCGACACCATCGCGGACCTGGATGATGTTCTGCGTATATTTTCGTCGCTGACGCGCATCTCTCAAATCGAGACGGCGGATCGATCGGCGTTCCGCGCGGTAGATTTGGTTGAGATCGCCGAAGCCGTCGTCGAGCTATTCGACGCCGCAGCCGAAGCCAAAGAGGTGCACCTCAAGGTGGCCGGAGATCGAACTGTGGCCGTCACCGGTGACAGGGACTTGCTGTTTGATGCCATCGCCAATCTCGTAGACAACGCGATCAAACATGGCCGTGAGGCCGGTCAAGTCACCGTCGAAGTCACCCGGAATAATAGCTGCGCCGTGATCGCGATCTCCGATGATGGCCCTGGAATTCCCGCTGGCGAACATCAACACGTCTTCAGACGCTTCTATCGGTTGGAGCGCAGTCGATACACCCCCGGCAATGGGCTCGGATTGAGCCTTGTTGCCGCCGTTGCCAGTCTTCACAAGGCTCGCATTACATTGGTCGACAACGCACCGGGTCTTAAGGTTGAACTCCGGTTACCGGCGAGCCGAACAAACGTGAAATGTGTGCGGACGCTCCAGGTTACAGGGGCGAGGCTTATGAAAGAGCGAACCTGACACGTCATTCCTGACTTATAAGTTAGTTTTTTCAAGTGCCAGCCTCGGTTAAATTGCGAGGAAAGGAATCGAACAACGGCGCATCGTTGTATCGTCGACTTGGGAGGATTTAATGATCCGGCTTTCGTATGCTTACGGACGTCTGGCGTTCGCCTTTGGCGCGCTTGTCATTGCGATCGCGCTAGCTGGTGCGCCAGCTTATGCGGATGGCACTCCCGTGCGTGTGCGTGGATCCGTTGTGAGCCTTGATGGGTCTAAACTTGTCGTTCACGCCAAGGACGGGCAAGATGTCACCGTCAGTTTGAAGGATAAGTATGCCGTCCTGGCCGTCGTGAAATCGTCGATGGCGGACATCAAGCAGGGCACATTTATCGGCACGGCGACTGTAGCGCAGCCTGACGGCTCGCTGCGCGCGCTCGAAGTTGTGGTTTTCCCGGATAGTCTGCGCGGCTTTGGCGAGGGCCATTACCCTTGGGACCTCGGCCCCTCAAGCATGATGACAAACGCAACGGTCGCTAATGCCGTACAGAGCGTTGAAGGTCAGACAGTGACGGCGACCTATAAGGGCGGCGAGAAGAAAATTGACATTCCCGCGAATGTGCCGATCGTCGCGGTGGTCCCCACCGACAAGGGCGACATCAGGCCGGGCGCGATTGTTTTTGTTCCCACCGAGAAACAAGCCGACGGCACATTGGTCAGCGGCGCGGTCCTGTTCGGCAAGGACGGCGTGATCCCGCCGATGTAAGGAAACGCTGATACTCTCTTATTGTTCTCGCGGAACCGTCGAGATGAGGATCACATGCATCAAACGTTCGATCGTCGGTCGGTAGTGGGCTTTTGTATTGGCGCCGGCGCTGCGCTGTTGGCGTCTGTCGCGCCGAGTTATGCCGAGACCGTAAAGTTCAAAGCCGATCTAACCGGCCCGGGCGAAGTGCCGCCGAACCAGACGGCCGGGAAGGGCACGATAAGTGTGAGCTTCGATACGGCGACCAAGCAGCTCACCTGGGCTGGAAGCTTTTCCGAGCTGACCGGTCCGGCGACCATGGCTCACTTCCATGGCCCGGCCGAGCCGGGCAAGAACGCCGGCGTGATCATCTGGATCTCGGAAAAGGGTCAGGCTTTCAATAGCCCGTTCAAAGGCTCGGCAACGCTGACCGACGAGCAGATATCGAGCCTGATGGCCGGGCAGTGGTACGTCAATATTCACACTGCGGCGAATCCCGGCGGCGAAATCCGCGGTCAGCTCGTGAAGGCCTGATCGCCTAAGCTGCCGCTTTTCAATCCTCGGTCGCGCGCAGATCGCGGCGGGCGATTGGTCTGTTTCTCCGGAGGCGCCGCGCTTGGGGCCTATGCTGCATTTTTTGATATCGGCGTTGCTCTCGCTGGGCCCGCAACCGGACTTATTGCCAGCGCCTTCGGCTACCCGTCCGCTATTCGACTCTGCTCTATCGCTTAGGTCATCAGAGGGTACGATCGGCCGCGCGGGGCAATTCACAAAACGTGATGGGGCCGCGGGCCAATGCTCGATTGCGGAAAAAGCGAAAGCGATCTCGCTAAACGCGCAGTGCCACAGCACGAGGACCATCTAGGTCTACTGGGCCTCGCGCGCAGGCCACCCTGTAGAAGGCATTGCAATAACCTAATCAGCGGGTCGACAAAATGAGGGCCGCCCGATCGGCGGGCTTTTCGTTGCCCGGTGCTTCGGCTTTAGTGCTCTCGCAAGCAGGCATTGCGCTTCCACAAGGAAGGCCACATCTGTGCCATGCTCGCGGCGGTCGCAACGATTGGGAAATCGATGGAGCCGGGTTCCAAATCTTCTATCACAGGGCCGCTCGGCTCAGCCCGGTTGGCGCCCTCGCTGTCGCCGCACTCAAATCTACTGCAAGAAATTGGTGATCCCCACTCATGCCATCAACTTTCGTTCGGAACGCGATCGTATTGGGTCTTCTCAGCGCCATCGGGCCTTTCGCGATCGACATGTATTTGCCGGCGCTTCCGTCGATCTCTGCGGGCCTCAACGCCTCCGCTTCCGCTACACAGGCGACCTTGATGGCGTTCTTTGCGGCATTCGGCATTTGCCAGATTGCATACGGACCGGTCTCGGACATGTACGGTCGCAAGCCCCCGCTTTACGCCGGGCTATGCCTATTCGTTACCGGGTCGATCGGTTGCGTATTTTGTCCGACCATTGGATGGCTGGTTGGCTTCCGGTTCATCCAGGGTGTCGGCGCTTCCGCTGTCATGGTGATTCCCCGCGCGGTGATCCGCGACCTTCACACCGGTCTCGAAGCGACGCGCCTAATGTCGCTGGTTATGCTGGTCTTCAGCGTGTCGCCTATTCTCGCGCCGCTGATCGGGAGTGCCCTCATCGTGCCCTTTGGCTGGCGGGCGGTGTTCGTCGCGATTGCGATCACCGCAGCGCTTGGCCTCCTGCTGGTGGCGTTCGTCCTTCCGGAGACGCGGCCGTCCCACCAGAGGATCGGGGGCGGTCTTAGGAGCATACTCGCGGGCTACAGCTTCCTGCTGCGGGATCGGCGGTTCCTAGCGTTGACGTTCATCGGCGCGTTCGGTATGGCGAGCTTCTTCGCCTTTCTCGCGAGTTCATCGTTCATCTACATCGATCACTTCGGCCTGACGCCGACCCAATACAGTATGGCATTCGCCATCAACGCGATCGGGTTCATCGGCGCTTCTCAGTTCAGCGCCCATCTGGCCGGGCGCTTCGGCGTTTCCCGCGTGATATTGACTGCGGTCGCCATCTACACCGCGATGGCCGTTCTGTTGTTTGTAACGACCGCCGCGGGCGTGACTAATCTCGGCGTCCTGATAACGTTGCTCTTCCTTGCCTTCGCCTGGCTAGGCCTCGTCATTCCGTCGACAATGGTGCTCGCGCTTGAGGAGCACGGGCCCATTGCGGGGATGGCGTCGGCGCTGTCCGGCACCCTGCAAATGCTCACCGGCGTTGCGATCATCGCCCTGGTCAGCCGATTCTTCGACGGCACCGCGCTGCCTATGGTGACAACCATCACGCTATGCGCTCTCGCCGCCTTTACGCTTTCCTGGTTCACTTTGCATCCGGGAAAAATGGTTGCGAAACCGGCGGAGTAAGCGGGTTTTCGGTCTAGTGACGCCGCCGAAAATAGACGCGGTTTTCAACATCGCGGCCGGTAAAGGTTTGGGCTGATGGATTAGTTTATTGTGCCTGAACCTGTCGTACTTATGCGCGATATAGATGAATTACAGGCGCACCATAACATAAAGGCGGATGGTTTTGGGCAGGCGGTCTAAGTGAGCAATTTTGAACAGATCGCTGATCCCTATGAATATAGGCCGTCAGCATGGGTGTCGGCACTTGGAGGGTGCCCATGCAGATCGCTAAGCGCTTTGACGCCGCTGAGATTTTAATGCTGGCCGCTGGCGTACTGGTCGTCGTTGCAATCGCATTTGCGTTCTGACGCTGGCATGTCGCAACAGACGGATTTAGGCTTCGTAGTCTCAGAGCATTATTCGCTCGTATTGATAATTGCGGTGCGAAGGTACTCTTTGAGATTGCCACCGGCCGCTTTTTCTACGTCATCGGCGGAAATACCGTCCTCTGCCGCAGCGCCTATGCACTCGGCTACAGTCTCGTCGAGTTGTTCAAGCGCGCGCAGTTCAGCATAGACGCGGGCTTGTCGCCAGCGTTCGAGGAATTCAATCGCGGTTTCAGCCATTCAGCACGTCCCAGTGGCGCGCCTTTCGCCAGCGGCGGTAATTCGTTTTGGGTCTACGCCGCCCACGGCGCAAGTTCAATCGGTTCAAGAAGCGACGGATCATCATTCTCCGGTTTGTTGACCCTCGTTGAGATAGGCCACATCCGCATCGGCTCGGCCGGGAATGGGCACATCAAATCACGAGGGTCCTCCTCGTCGCTTAGCCAACGGGCGTGATCACCAGCGTGAAGGATGAGCGGCATCCGATTATGAATTTCAGCGACTAGTTCATTGGCGTCGGTGGTGATGATGGCGAACGTGCGTATCCACTCGTCTTGGAGAGAGTGAAGGAGCTCTCACCGCTCAAAGCCCCAATCAACGAGACCTTTTGAAAGGCGACTTAACCGCTTCCGTCGCTTCCTTCGTAAATGCCTCGCCGAGACTCTTTGTTTGCTCAGCAATAGCCTCCAATTGAGATTGCATGAATTCGTTCTGCAATCGAACTAGGTCTTGAAAATTCTTCGCCTGGCTCAATTTCTTCATAAATTCGTGAGTAGCGGAGAGGTAGCTCAATGTGAATGTGGCAACAGAGAACTTGGAATCTCAGGTCGGGACAGACCGCCTCCTTCGATCCATTGCCGCGTGTGCTCTGCGGCTTGTTCGATCAATTGGTCGGCACGAGAGAAATCGTAAGGAGAGACATCGAGCGGGCACAGATTAGGTACGGTGAAAACATCTACTTTCCCCCCAAGCTCCCTGAGGTCACGCACCATCTGATGGGCGATCAGCAGCGTGATTGCATGCAAAGCTCGCGCGATTGCTCCCTTTGGCGGCTCGCGGAGAGCGCAAGCGAATCCCGTCGGGAGGACGATAATACGAGAGGCACCCACACCGACGGCGTTGAGAATCGGCGTGTTGCTCCCGACTGCGCCATCAATGAGATGGTGCTCGCCGATATGAACCGATGGGAACGCTGCTGGAATCGCAGCGCTGGCGAGGAGCGCCTCGACAGTTGGGCCCGATGACAGACATATAGTGGCGCCGCCAAGATTTGTGGCAACAACGTGCACCGGGATCGGCGCATCCTCGAGATTTGGAAACGGAATATTGTGCTCGATGAGCCTCCTCAGATTGGAGGGATCGATCAAATTGTCGGCGCCACCCATGAATCCAAGCACGCTTCGAAACGTAACAGGAAACACATCACGTCGCCGCAGTCCGCGCCAAACTTTTTCCAGCTTATCGACTCCCGCCGCATTGGGAGCGCCCGCGAAGTAAGCGGCGTTCATCGCGCCGACGGAGGAGCCCACGACAAGATCTGCGCTGACCCCGGCATGCATGAGCTCACGCAACATGCCAACCTGAACGGCTCCCAAACTGCCGCCGCCGGCAAAGACGAAAGCCGTCCTTTGGGCCGCATGGGACACGCTCGGTCCTTCCCTGTATCTGAGCTCTGTCCGATCAGAGCTGGACCGAAACTCCAGTGTGGGGCGCGGCCGAGCTCGCGGTCACGCCGCGAGGGCTTTTTTGGCGACAACCTTCAGGACGTCGAGAGGATCGGCGCGATCCCGGTAGTCGACGTCCGTGTGGGCGTAGATGATCGAGCCATCGCGGTCGACAACGTAAGTTGCGGATAACGGCAGCGCCCATTCGCCCGGCGTCCCATTGCGGGCCGGGACATCCAGATTGAAGCCATAGTACGCCTGCTTGAGCTCTTCGGTGAACTCGTAAACCAGGCCGAATGCACGTCCGACCTTTTGGCCGACGTCGCTGAGCACGTCGAACCTGAGCGCGTTCTTTTCCGCGGTTGACAATGTATCGTCGGGTTTTTCCGGGCTGATCGCCACCAGCGACGCTCCTGCGGCCGCGATCTCCGGCAGCAGCTCCTGATATGCCTTGAGTTCGAGATTGCAGAAGGGACACCAGCCGCCGCGATAGAACGTCACGATGACCGGACCTTTCTTGAGCAGCACGCCAACGTCGACGATCGTGCCTTTGGCGCTCTTCAGTACGATCGGGGGCGCCCGGTCGCCGACTTTCACCATGGTGCGGACAATAGCGCCGGCGCGCAGCTCATCGATATGCCGCTGCATGATCGCCTGCCGTTCGGCCGGAACGCGCTGGTACCAGCCGGCCCGGTATTCGGCGAGTTGCTCTTTTAAGGACATCTTTAGCTCCTTGTTTGTTTCAAAGTGATGTGAACGGCCGCTCAAACCGCTTTCAGCAACTCCTGAACCTTGGGCCAGAGGTCGGGCGTGAGATTCGTAAAGGGCGCGGCATCGTCCGCGGTCATGCGATCGAAGATCGCGGCCTTGACCGACGGCCGCGCGCGCATGCGCGCCCACCATTCGCCGACGGCTGGGTAGCCGTCCCACATGCGGCTGAGCTTGAGGAGTTCGAGCCGCAAAATATAGGGAATCACCGCGCAATCCGCGTTGGAAAAACTCTGGCCCGCCAGGTACGGACCGCTCTTCAGCGAATCTGCCATCCACGACAACAGTTTTTGGTGATGCGCCAGCGCCTCAGCCACAAACTCGGAATCAAGTCCGTGCTCGATTACGCTGCCCTTGTACTCGGCGTGGCGCTTGAGCGGCGTCTTGTTGATTTCGGCGCGCCATGCCTCGGGCGTCATTTTCAGGAATGCCGGGCGGAACGCAGTCGCGAATGTGAGAATGGTGCAGGAATTGTGCACATATTCGTCGATCAGCTTGTTGTACATGCGTACGCGGTGGCGTTGGCGCGGTTGCGTAGGCATCAGTGGCGGCTCGGGGAAGGTATCGTCGATGTAATAAAGGATCAGCGAGGATTGGTGATCGGCGCGCCGTCATGAATCAAAGTCGGTACGACACCGTTTGGATTGAGCTTCATGTACGCGGGCTCGTATTGGTCTCCGCGCAGCGTCATGATGTGGTCTTTGGCCTCAAGTCCCTTTTCTTCCAGCGCAATGCGGACCTTTTGGGCGCAGACTGAATTGACGCTATGGTAGAGTTCCAACAAGTCATTCTTCTTTTACGCTGCAAGCCGCGCTGTTCCGGATCACCAGTATTCCTACCGAGACAATCTCGATCGAGTAGACATTTTGTATCACACGATACATAATGTCAATCGGGGTCCAACCTGACGAGCGCTAGCGAAGGCATTGAAGCAGGAAGGTATATGGCGCGGCCGAGGGAATTTGACGAAGTGATCGCCCTGGAAGCGGCGATCGAGTGTTTCTGGCATCGCGGCTACGAGGCGACGTCGGTGCGTGATCTTGCCGGGAAAATGGGAATCTCGGGACCGAGCCTTTACAATGCTTACGGCGACAAGCACGCTTTATTCGTGCGGGCGCTTGAGCACTATCTCGATCACTCGGCGCGGGCGCTGATCAAGCGGCTTGAAAGCTCACTGCCGCCAAAACAAGCGATCCGCCGTTTTATCGAAGAGATCATCGAGCGTTCGGTGAACGACCGCGAACGGCGGGGCTGCTTTCTGATCAACTCGGCCCTTGAGGTGGCGCCGCACGACAGAAAACTGGGCGCCCACATCGCCGACCGCCTCGCCGAGATCGAGGCGTTTTTCTACCGATCGATCAGAGCGGCGCAAGCCAAAGGAACCGTCCCTCGGCATCGCGTGGCAAAAGACCTCGCGCGCTTACTGCTCGGTGTCCTGCTTGGCATTCGCGTCCTCGCCCGTTCGAAGCCCGAACGGGCCTCACTCGAAGGCGTCGCGCGCCCTGCGCTGGCCCTTCTGGATTGAATTCGTAGCAAGGAACCGCGGCCAATGATTGATTTTTATTACTGGACCACGCCCAACGGCCACAAGATCACGATTTTTCTCGAAGAGGCCGAACTTCCGTACAAGATCGTTCCGGTGAACATCAGCCAAGGCGATCAGTTCAAGCCCGAGTTCCTTGCGATCTCACCCAACAATCGCATTCCAGCAATTGTTGATCACGAGCCGAAGGACGGCGGCAAACCGATCCCGGTATTCGAATTGGGCGCTATCCTTCTCTATCTGGCCGAAAAGACCGGAAAGTTCATGCATTCCGACTTTCGCCGCCGGGTCGAGGTCACCCAATGGTTGTTCTGGCAAATGGGCGGGCTCGGTCCGATGGCCGGTCAAAACCATCATTTCAGCCATTACGCGCCAACAAAGATCCCTTATGCGATCGACCGATACGTGAACGAGACGAACCGCCTCTATGGCGTCCTCAATAAGCGGCTTGCCGATCGCGACTTCATCGCGGGCGAATACTCC
The DNA here is from genome assembly GCA_963845775.1 of uncultured Alphaproteobacteria bacterium. Classification (GTDB taxonomy): domain Bacteria; phylum Pseudomonadota; class Alphaproteobacteria; order Rhizobiales; family Xanthobacteraceae; genus BOG-931. The sequence goes on along the minus strand of CAWJTE010000007.1, from coordinate 101,182 downwards.
ATCGCCGACATGGCGACTTATCCATGGATCGTTCCCTACCAACGCCAAGGCCAGCAGTTGCAGGACTTTCCGCGCCTGAAGCGATGGTTTGAGAGTATCAAGGCGAGAGCGGCAGTTGTGCGTGCCTATGACAAGGCAAAAAAGATCAATACGCAGCCGACCGTCACGGAGGAATCCAAGCGGATCCTTTTCGGCCAGACGGCGGCCACGGTCGGAAGCTGACGAGGCAGGCGTCCATGCGGCTGCAACTTTATGATGTCGCCGGAAAACGGAGTTGGAAACGCCTGGTGAGGGTCATTACCAAGAGATTGAGCTACAGATTCGAGAACTCCTCGAAGTCAGCACCTGAGAGGAGACAGATTGCGTCGCCAGACTGTGAAGGTACTTGCAAGAGAGGGAGAACCGTGATGTCAAAATTTGCACTATACGTTCCGTTGGAGGCCAAGCCAGGCAAGGAAAAAGAAGTCGCCGATTTTCTGCGCTCCGCAGTACCCTTGGTGAACGCGGAAGTGGGAACAATTTCCTGGTTCGCCATTCAAATGGGGCCGTCGTCCTTCGCGATTTTCGACACATTCGACACCGAAGCCGGGCGCGACGCCCATCTCAAGGGCTCAGTAGCGGCAGCGTTAATGGCAAAAGTGAAGACCGGTGATCTGTTTGCCAAGCCGCCGGAGATTCATAAGCTCGACATTCTCGCAGACAAGCTTCCTAAATGACGAAACGCCACGTGCGATATAGCTGAACGCGTGGGGCGCATAATCCAGAATTATGGTCGCTTGGAATGGGACTCACTACGACGGCCTGGTCTCTTTACGAGTCGCACCATCCAGTACGCCATATCGCCGCTCGCCGCTTCGCTCGAGCATTGGGGCCAGCTGCGATTCGCTGCACTGCGGGCAACTATTCTTGGTGGACGTCGCAAAGTGCGATCGCTCCTCCATCCCAGTAGCCAGAGACATGGTTGTTGCAAACTCCTGTTTTGCCGATCACCAAGTTTGTATGTCGCCCAATTCGCTGCAAAAGAGCGTTTCGTCACGGCTTCAAAAATTTCGAACACCGCTCGCGCGAGCTACCCGACGCGCGCTGGTTTTTCACCGCTGCTGACGTATGCGATCCGCTTCCTTCCAATCGCGTCCTATAGGACAGGCGAATCTCGTATCTAACTTCTCCGTGTTCCATTCGGGTACCCCCAAGTCATCGTTCTCGAGTGGTTCGGCGCGTCCAAGGATAAACTTTTTGTGTTGTTCGATCAGCTTACAAAGATCGATCAACGCAAAAAGATGCTCCACCGAACCGTCCTTGCCGCACGTAGCCGAACGCGATTGAGCAGTTTCAGCATGCAAAAACATGATGTTGCAACTCCTGTTTGAGAGAGCCGTCCAGCCTCATCTGCCTCTCGATTCGCTCCAAAGAATATTTTGTTACAGCCTCAAAACGCGAGCATCGCTTGCGCCTGCTACCCGACGCGAACCAAACTATGACGCCGGTAGTTTCAGGCTTTCGCATCATGTCCGGATGCTTCTTCCCCTCATTTTGCGCTCCATTGGGCCATTTACGGTCTTCGGCAGCCCACGAATGCACTTGGCTGCGTTATTAAAGCGCGACGGTCGGTCGCTCGATCAATTCTGGGCTGGCGATTTGCATGATGATCGTCACTACTCATCACGGATGCGATCTGCATCCGGCCCGTCCTCAAGAGCCGGCTAAAACGCGAACAGTGACGTGCGTTCAGTGCAATTCAAAAATTTCGAGTTTGTAACAAAGGGCTCTTTGCGGCGAATTGGAGGTGACCAAATCAAGGCTCGCCATTGTTTCAATTGGTGCGGTGCTGATGACGGACGTGTCACTTTTGTATGAATTGGACGTGACCACACCATTGCTGTATCGTTTCGGCGACCAAGTTCGTGCACTTGCAGCGCCAATGACGCCCGGAACGATGACAGTGAATGCGGAAACGTCCAGGCCGATGGAGGAAACGGATCGTCGGAGGGCGGTCTGGATGGTCGCCGCCCAAGCCGGTGATCGCGCCGCCTATGAGACGTTGCTGCGCGACTGCATACCGTTCATCAAGCGGGTGGCGCGTGGCCAAGGAGTGCGACCCGATTTCATGGACGATGTCGTGCAGGAAACGCTGCTCACTGTTCACCGAGCGCGACAGACCTACGATCCGAACCGCTCATTCACAGCTTGGCTCAGAACAATTGCGCAGCGGCGCGCGATCGACGGACTGCGCCGCGGTGGCCGGACGAGCGCCCGCGAAATTTATGCGCCACTCGCCTATGAAAACCATTCTGATCCAAGCGGCGATCCCGAGGAAGCAGCATTCCAAATCGACCGTACCGAGGTACTCGATTTGGCCATCAAAAAACTCTCAGCCAGGCAACGCGAGGCAGTGGAGCATCTCGCACTTCAGGGCCAATCGCTTGCGCAGGCTGCGACGGCTACCGGACGGTCGACCGGATCGCTCCGCGTAAATTGGCATCGCGCCCTCAAGACCTTGCGCGCCCAGCTTGGTGGAAAGGATTGAGATCATGGTCCGCTCGGATGCAAACGACCGATTAGTTCAGGCGCTGAGCGCCGATCTCACGCCGGTTCGTCGCCTCGCGGCACCAGCTCTGCGCGTGCTGTTGTGGTTGGCGATTGTCGGCGCCGTTGCCCTCGCGCTGGCGATGGTCTCTGACGTCGGAGCGATGATCCGCCGTCTCACGGCGGCACCGGATATGTGGGTTGCGGCGATCTGCTCTATGCTTACCGCTGTGCTTGCGGCTGCAGCGGCGTTCCAGCTCAGTCTCCCCGATCGAAAGGCTGCGTGGGCGCTTCTGCCGTTGCCGGCTGTCTTGCTTTGGATCGGCGCCAGCGGGATGGGTTGCCTTAGAGCCTGGACTGTTGCGGAAGTCTATCCGATGCCACCTGATCAGCCCGAGCATTGCCTGGTCTTTATTCTCGGTCTTTCCTTACCGCTGTCGCTGATCTTGATCATCATGCTGCGGCGAGGCTTCTCATTGCGGCCAAACCTCACAGCAATCATTGGCGGTCTCGCCTGCGCTTCCGCTGCGGCCACGCTCCTCAACTTCATTCACCCCTACGATGCGGCGGCGACCGATTTAGCCGTGCATGCGTTCGCGGTGGCGATTGTCATCTTGGCGAATACCCTATTCGGAGGCCGCATCCTTTTGAGAGAAAAGCGTTGACTGCGGGTACCACCGCATTTTCGCGTTCTTAGATCGGCTCGGAAGGTGCCGCCATCGTGGACAAATGTGGGTTGCAAGCGACGGAGGGCGGATAAGCCTGTCGCGCCTTCACGGTCGCTGCCGCCAAAAGCTCACAGAGAAAAATCGTACCTCCGTGTAACTTCGATTGGCAGGGAACGAAACATTGCGGGTGACGACCGTCGCCCTCGTTCAGATAACACGTTTCAAAAGGACTCAAGCAATGACGATCAGGAACCGTCTCGCTCTTGCCGCCGCTATCTTCGCCTTTTCACTCGGTGTCACGCTTGCACCGGCGGCCTTCGCCGAAGATCCAGCAAAAACGGACGCCATGTCGCATGGCACCAAGGCCAAGGATTCCATGGGCAAGAACTCAATGAGCAAAGACTCAATGAGCAAGGATTCAATGAGCAAGGATTCAATGAGCAAGGATTCAATGAGCAAGGATTCAATGAGCAAGGACGCAATGGGCAAAGATTCCGTGAAGAAAGACGAGATGGCAAAGTAACCGTCAGCCGCTCTCGACCTCTTTGCGGGCTCGCCCCACTTGGCGAGCCCGATGGTTTCATCGCGTCGCTCACAAGAACGTGACGTCCCCATCGTAACAAAACCGCACTTTCGAGCGAAGTACGCATCAGTGCCCAAATGTGGCGCCGGAAACGGTGTATTCCGATGCTGACCGTTCTCGTTGCTCTGCTCGCCGGCACGCTGACGAGTTGCCGCTCCATGCACGTTGCCGGTTCTGCCAATACTTCTCGGCGCTTCCGTCGCCCCGAGCAGCAATGTACGGCCGGTGTTCATTGCGCTTGGCTTTATGATGTCCTTTTCAGGCGTAGCGATTACTTTCAGCGTAATAACACAAATATTCGGAATCGATCAAAATACGCTCCGCACGATTGCAGTTCCTATTCTCATTGGCTTCGGGCTGCTGATGCTCTGGCCAAGACCGTTCGAATGGCTGGCGGCGTACACACGCGGCCTATTTCGAGCCGCAACGGTCAAAAGGCAGGCCGAGCTACGGCGGTAATTTCGGTGGATTTTTCCTCGGCACGACCTTGGGTCTGGTCTGGACGCCCTGTGCAGGTCCCGTGCTCGGCTCCATTCTCACGGTGATTGCGACTTCGCCCCATATTCGGCTGGAGGCGTTACTGCTGATCGCCTACGCCATCGGTGCCGCCGTTCCGATGTTGGCAATTGCCTATGGCGGCCAATTCGTTACCAGCCGGTCAGAAGTGTCGCTCGCATTTCGCATCGACTTCAGCAAGGTTTTGGTGTGCTGGTCATCATGTTCGCGATGGCGATGCAATTCCAATACGACACCTTGATCACGGTGTGGCTGTCCAACTTTTACCCCAATGGCCAATTCGGCCTATGAAAGGAAATATCCATGAATATTCAATCGATGGTCACCGCAGCGGCGTTGACTGCCGTCTGTTTGTTAAGCTTGCCATTGCGTGGTCACAGCGCCAATGAAAGTAAGATCGACACGCGGGTGATATTGGCCGACGCCGGCAGGGCAGCGCCAGACTTTGTCGGCATCGATACCTGGCTCAATTCCAGTCCGCTGAAAATCGCGGACTTGCGGCGCAAGGTAGTATTGATCGATTTTTGGACCTACGGCTGCTACAACTGTGTCAACACGCTGCCCTACGTCACACGGCTCTACGACAACTATAAGGACAAAGGCCTCGTCGTCATCGGCATCCACACGCCGGAGTTTCCTTTCGAGAGATCAGCCGGGAACGTACAAGCCGCCCTCAAGAGGCACGGCATCCGATATCCGGTAGCGCAAGACAATGAATACGCTACGTGGAACGCCTACCACAACCAGTATTGGCCAGCGCAGTATATTGTCGACCAAAGTGGAAAGATCGTGTTCGAGCACGCCGGTGAGGGTCAGTACGAAGAGATCGAACGAAAGATCCAAAAGCTCCTCAACGCCAACAGTTAGCGTTGATTATAGCATTTTTTTGAAGACCGACGTCCGAATTGTGGCGGCGCTTCTTGATGTCCTTCCCGGACTATTCGGCGGCGTGCGGCCGCATATCGTTGCGGCGCAAGTTCCTACGCGCCCAAGCCGCGACCTCCCTCATCGTCGCCTTGGTCTCCGGTAGGAATGGGAAAATTGGATAGACATGGACGAGTCCTCGACCACGCGCAGCGTGACGTCGACGCCGGCCTTTTCCGCCGTTCGGCCAACCGCGTGCTGTCGCTGAGCAGCACTTCACCTTGGCTCGCGGTGACGAACAGCGGCGGCAGCCCTGCGAGATCGCCGAACAGCGGCGACACCAGCGGATCGGTCGGCTCGTGCCCCTGAAAATAGGACGCGCCCACGAAGGTCAGAAGGTCGCGGTTGGGGGCGGGATCATCACCGTTGAAGGCGCGGCGCTCGGAAGTTTTCCGCAGGCGTTCACACACGTTGGCCTGATAAATGTCGCTCTCGCCATTGAAAAGGCACGGCATGGCCAGCCTAACGAAAGAAAGTCAAAATGACGCCCTACATCGCAATGACGCCCTATATGATAGAATCGCTGGTGCTGTGGGGGTTGTTCGCGACCACTGCGATGGCCGCCATTCTGCAATTAAGCCAAGGGCTTGGCCTTTCGAGAATGAGCCTGACATTCTTGATGGGTTCGGCGTTCAGCGGAGATCGAAGCGTGGTGACGATCCTCGGATTTGTACTTTATATTATCGGAGGCTGGCTCTTTGCATTCCTGTACTTTTTGTTCTTCACCAGTATCGGAGTTTATACGTGGTGGGTGGGATCCATTCTCGGGCTCATCCACGGCGCGTTTTTGCTCGTTTGCGTCATCCCGTTACTCCCGTTCATCAATCCCCGTATGGCGTCGGAACACCATGGCGTCACAAATCTCCGCCAACTTGAGCCGCCTGGCTTTTTGGCGATGAATTACGGCTATCAAACACCGGTCGCCACCTTAGTGGCGCAGGCCGCGTATGGCGGCGTCCTGGGCGCGTGCGTTCAGATCCAACATGCGATGATGGGTTGAAGCTGGATACATGGTTGCGAGATTTTCAGTTCGAAGCGCCGTCCCGACCGGCTGAATTGCGCGCAAGGCATATAAAGGTCGACAATGTCATCCCTGGTCAGTCGGATGCACTCGGACAATACATCGTTACTGATAATTCGCCGATCATTGGTGCCTTGAGGCGCTGTAGCGAGCATCGTAGAGTTCCAGCCGACGCGCCACCCATCCTGCGCATCGTCACGGGTGCGATAACTACTCGGCTCCACGCCTCCCAACCTTGTTCGTATCTTACGCATGCTGTACGGATTGAGCCCTCAAACAGAGCTGGCCTCGCTTTGGCTTATTCCGCCGCGACCTGCACTGGACTGATCTTAAGCTTGGGATTGAGCTCGCAAGCTTCCTCCCAGCTCAGTACGTTGAGGGACTTGACGAACTTGCCGACGCCGTCGACCTCGGCGCAGAAAAGGCCAAGCTCAATGATCTCTTCATCGCTGAAGTGCTCGGCCAGATCGGCATAGACTTCGTCCTTGTTTATGGCGTGTTCACCTTGCTTGAACAGATCGGCGTAATGCAGCGCTGCCTTCTCCCGATCGCTGAACTGCTTGCTGCCGGCATAATCAAACAAATCGTCGATCATGCCTTCAGTCAACCCTTCCGCTTTTGCGACGTTCGAGCGCACTGTCGAGCAATAGCCGCACTGATGGGCGACCGAGATCTTGATGCGGCACATTTCCTTGAGTTTGTGTGGAAGGACGCCTTGGTAAAGTAGCTTGTTCCAATATTCGACCCAGGCGATGCCGAGCTTGCTACGGGTCATTAGACTGACGACGCGCGGATCGGGTGCGCCGGTACGCATGGCCGATTCGATCAGCCCGCGCGCGTATGGCGTCTTTTCGCTTTCCTCGATGTAACGCAGTCTTGGCATCGGCTTCCTCCTGATATTGATTACGCTCAGCGCACGACTGGTGGCCGGTCTTGTTTCGATAGACGGAATATCCTGGGCGCGGGAAGGCCACGGATGCGATAACTACTTTGCTTTAGGGCCGTATGGAACGCAAGCAGGCTAGGCAGCCAGCGCTAGCGCGCGCTCCAAATCTAAATAAAGATCATCGGCATCTTCGAGCCCGACGGATAATCGGAGCAAATCGCCGGGGCAAGGAGATCTCTCGCCTTCGATCGAAGCCCGGTGCTCTATGAGGCTCTCAATCCCGCCGAATGATGTGGCTCTCTTCCATATCGCGACCGAAGCGGCGACGGCGATAGCCGCCTCATCGCCCCTTTTGACACGGATCGAAAGCATTCCGCCAAAACCCCCAATCATCTGCCTGAGCGCAACCTCGTGACCAGCGTGATGTTCCAGGCCCGGATAGAGGACCATTGAGACCGCGGGGTGTCCAACTAACCGCGCCGCAAGCGTCGCGGCGGTCTGCGATTGTTTGCGTACGCGCACGTCGAGGGTGCGCATTCCGCGCATGAGAAGCCAGGCGTCGAAACCACTAATCGCGCTACCAAGGTGCCCGCGGGTTTTTCGAATTCTATCCCACAACTGGCCCCCACGTGCAGTGGCTAAGGAGCCGGCAACAACGTCGCAATGTCCGTTCAGATATTTCGTCGCGGAGTGCATGACGATGTCTGCGCCCAGAGATAGCGGGCGGGTCAATATCGGAGTGGCGACAGTCGAATTCGACACAGAGAACGGCACTGCAGCCGTGGGCGATCTCGGCGACGGCCGAAATGTCAGTGACTGTCCACAATGGATTGCTCGGAGTTTCGATCCAAAAAAGACCGGTTTCGCCAGGCAGCGTCGCGGCGCGCACCGCCTTCAGGTCGGATGTTTCAACGAAGCTTACGCGATGCCCATATCGACCGATCTCACGCAACCACGAGCGAAATCCCCAATACATAACTTTCGAGGCAATGACATAGGTCGGTCTGTCGAGTGCAAGAAATACGCTGGTCGCTGCGGCCATGCCCGAGCCAAACAAAAGCGCCTCTTCGGCTCCCTCCAACAGCGCTATTAGACCTTCGGTCTGTTGAACTGACAGATTGTCGCTCCGCCCGTAGACATGTCCCGCAGGATAGCGGTTGTCGGCATCGCGCAGAAAGGTCGCTGACATGTGTATCGGAGGCACAAGGGCCTTCGCTACGGGCTCGCGGTCGCCGAACGCCTGAGCCGCCAGCGTCTGCTGCGAAATAGGCTTTGTTTGATCGTCCATTTCTTACCCTGGGATTCCGCTTAAATGTCACAATGCGAATGCATTGGAACGCAGGATATTTCGTCTGAAGTCCTTTTGGGTAACATTGTCGTGGCGGAGATACGTCAATTTGTCGGAATCGCGGTCTGACGCGGTGCCTGGATGCAGGCGTCGCCAAACGTCGCCTTCTTCACCGGCTTGACATGGGACAGTCGTCTCAAAGTGGGCACGTCGTTCTTCACGATGCGCCCCTCTGCGGAAGAGCCTGGGGGCACGTCCGAAGGTCCCGTTCATGCTGCTAGCCGTTCTCGATCATGCGGTTGCCCCAGATCGACCGGCGTTCCCTTCGGAATGATTTCCGTCGGATTCAGCTTAGCAATAGAATAATAGTTGATGACATAGTAGCGCGGCTTCACCGTGTCCGCGACGCCCGGCATCTGGTAAAGCTCGCGCATGTAATTCGACAGGTTGGGATAGTCGGCGACACGCTTCTGGTTGCATTTGAAAATCGAGAAATAGGCCACATCGAAGCGGACCAAGGTCGGGAACAGCCGCCAATCGGCCTCGGTGATTTGGCCCCCGACTAAATAACGCTGGCGCGAGAGCTGCTGCTCCAGGCTGTCGAGCGCGGCGAACAGACTATCAAAGGCCTCCTCGTAGGCAGCCTGAGATTTCGCAAAACCGCAGCGGTAGACGCCGTTGTTGACATTGCTATAAATGCGCTCGTTTATTGCGTCGATTTTAGCGTGCAGTGCTGCGGGATAGTACTCGGTCTTGTTGCCGGTGATGGCGTTGAACTCTGTGTCCAGCATCCGGATTATTTCGGATGACTTATTGTTGACGATTCGCTTGGTCTTCTTGTCCCAGAGTGTCGGCACCGTGACCTTGCCGGTGTAATTCTTGTCGGTCGCCACGTAGGCTTCGAACAGATAGTGGAAACCGTTGACGGTGTCAGGAGTACAGTCGGGAAATCGAGGATCGTCTTCGAAGGTCCAGCCAGTCTTCTTAAGACCCGGGACCGAATATGCGACCGAAATCAGGCCATCAAGCTTTTTCAACGCACGATAGATCAGAGTGCGGTGAGCCCAGGGGCAACCGTGGGCGACATAGAGATGGTAGCGCCCGGGCTCTGCTTTGAAGCCGGAGGAACCGTCGGCGGTGATGCGGTCGCGGAACTGGCTTTCCGCGCGCTTGAAGCGGCCGCCGTCTGCGTACTCCTGCGGAAGCTCCCCCTCAGTCCACACGCCGTTTATCAAGACGCCCATCTTAGTACCTCGCTCACATGCTCTTGTGCGATCCATCGCAAAATGGCTTATTCCCGCTAGATTTGCACCCGCACAGCCAAACTTGCTTGGTCTCAGCTGCGGTAAACTTTTGCGGTGCCAAGCCAATGGATTTGTGCGAGCCGTCGCAGAATGGCTGCCTCGCGCTTCGCCCGCAAGCGCACCAATAATAGTCCTTCCCTGCTTCGACATTGACGCCATAGGGCGCTTTTTGCGCGGGAACCGGTTCAGCAGCCATCGCTTTTTCTCCTTGTTCAATTCCATCCGGCCGAAAGGCACTCGAGCAAGTAGAAGCGAATGCTCAGGTGCGCTAAAGCCACACTAGCCCGCATGCGCCGCCCCGCGATGCAGCTCGATTAAGTCCGAAACCGTTTCCGGCGGCCGGCGACCGAAGCCACACTCGGTGGCGATGCCGAAATCGGTTACGACCTGTTTCGCGGCGGCAAGTCGGCGCTTTGCGCCGGCAAGGCCATCTGTACGATGCAGAAGTCCCAGATAGAGTTCCGTTTTGGGATCGAGGTTCAATGCCTTCAACGGCGCGAAATAAGCGACATCCTCTCGCTCCCGCGGTACCGGCATATGGACCCACGCGATCGGGTGTTTGATCGCGGCCGCTAGCTGGTTGGTAAAATCGACCATGAGCTTGGTGTCTTTCGGCTCCACGACATGCTTGTGGCCCGGATCGCCGTAGCACAGGTGCAGTCCCAATTCGGCATCGGCCGGCACATGCTTGCTAACCCTCGCAATCGCGGCGACCAGTACCTCCATGGGAATCACCTTCGCCATTTCGGGATTTTCCAAGACGAAACAAATCTCGGCTGCAATATCCCACTGGATGGCGAGGTCTCGGTGCGGAATGGCCTTCGCCATTTCGTCAACCTCCTCATTGAGGCGTTTCTCATATATCGGCCAGATACTCTGAATGGCCTGAGGATCGCTAAACGTCATCACCACCGCGATTGGCGTAGGCAGACTGACTTGAAAACGCGTTGCCGCTGGAATCTTGCCTTCGGAACGAGCCCGTTTGAAATCCTCATACGACCGAACTGCTGCGGCGGCATACCCCAGTGAACCAAATTTAACAGTTTCCCCAGGCTTTACTTTGTAGAGGATGAAACGATAGCCTCCCTGGAGTTCTCGTGTGCTGCCGGGTTCGAGGCCCTGTGCGTTCTTGAATACATCGCCTTGCCATACGACCCAATCTTTGCGCGCTCCTGTCTCGCCATCAGGGATACGTTTGATGAACTTTCCTAGCTTTGTGCCGAGGGCTTCGAATACAGCTTTCGAAGACTCAAGCGGCACGCTGCCCACCAGTAACACTGGCCGTTCTTTGGTATCTGACATCTTAGCTTCCTCCCAGTTTTTTCCAGTCTTTAAGAGCTTTCAGGGGATCAACACGTCTAAAACCCGGCCACCGTTTCAAGCATCTTTCCTGCCTTCGCCTGCGCGCGGTGCGTGACTTCGAGCTGCTTCGCGAAAGCTGGCGGCATCGCGATTTCCCTTGCGAACTCTGGACGCGCTCGAAGCCTGTCGGCCCATGCGTTGACGCGCGGATGCAGCCGCGCGAACGGATACCCGGCGAGCGAAAGCCGGTGCGAGTAGATAAACCAAGCGATGTCGAGCACGCTGAGAGTGTCGCCCATCAGATAGGGATGCTTCGCCAGCCGTTTGTCGAGTTCCTCGAACTCGGCGCGGAATTTCTGCGCCGAGGCGCGCGACCTCTCATCGGTGAAGCCTTCCCGGGCGGAGCGTTCCCAGAATTCGATTTGAATCTCCCTGGTGTGATCCTTGCTGCCCCGCACCGTACCTGAGCCGTTAAGCGCATAGCTCTTGAGCGATTCGGCGGGCTTTGGTGGTCCGGGCGGCGCGAACACGAACCGAAAGCTTAATGTGCGGAGGTCGAGATGGAGATCGTCCTCGTGCTTGAGCAGCGCAGCAACCTCGTTCTCGTATCCCGCCGGAATGAGCTTCGGGATTGGGAATGTCTTTTCCAGGTATTGAATGATGTCGTTGCTCTCAATGTGCACTGCGCCGTCGTGCACAAGCACTGGCACCAGTCCCCGCGGATTGATACCCAGAAACCAAGGAGCAAAATTCTCGTTTGTGAATAGATCAACGAGATGCGATTCCCACTCGATGCCTTTGAGGTTCAAGAAAATACGGAGCTTCTGCGAGCACGACGACTCCATAAAATGAAGCACGTGGACGCCCTTCCAGCCGAGCACCTCGCGAGTCCGAATGTCGCCATCTACGAGCTGAACCATGTCCTCTCCCGGAACGCTACCTCCGACCATTCGGCCTCAAATTCGTCCTCAGTGTTGACGCGCGAGAGGCTCAGAATCTGAGCACGGTGGCTACCGTCGGCGATTCACGCCGCAGCGCTGGTCCGAAGCGCCGCAGCACCGGCAGTAATTCGCTGGGGTCCGGGCGACGCGTATAGTCAGGATTGACCTCCGCATAAGCGATGACGCCGTCGGTCGCGATGACGTAACGCGCCGGCATGGGCAGCGTCCAGCTGTCCTCGCCATTGCCAACTGTCAGGTCGTTGCCGAAGCCCTTGTAGACGGCGATCAGATCAGCCGGTAGGCGGAAGCGTAACCCAAACTCATTCGCCACTGAATTGCCGTGGTCGCTGAGTATGGGGAAGCTGAGCGCGTTCTCTCGCTCCGATTTGCGGCGGTTCGGCGCGGTCTGCGGCGAGATCGCGACCAAGGAAGCGCCGAGCGCGCGGATTTCTTCGGCGGTCGCTTCAATCGCCTGCAAATCCATGTTGCAGTAAGGGCACCAGATGCCACGATAGAAAGTCAACACTAGTGGGCCTCGGGCCAGAAGATCGGTAGAGCGCACGAGTTCCCCATGGGCATTGGGTAATGCGAATATTGGCGCGCGTGCTCCCACCTTCAGTGCCCGCTCGGCCTGACCAGAAGCGATCAGCTTAGCAGTGGACTTATGCATGACGGCGACCACTTCCGGGGGTGCTTTTTTTCCCTCGAAATCGGCCTTGAAGGCATCGAGCTTTTCCTGTAGCGACATGTAAGTCTCCCATTTTGCCAAGCGTTGCACTATTCGCGCTTCGAATTCGCGAGCTGCCGAGATCCGGTGAACTGAGCGTCGAAAAACGAGCGCCAAAAGAATATTCGGCCATCGGGCTCTGGACATTCTGTAACGATCGTTAGATACTTTGTAACGACCGTTAAATAATGTCAATGGTCGATTGACTTGCCGAGGCGGTATGCCCCTCACAGCGGGATCGGATGGCCAGGCCAAGAGAATTCAATGAGACGGCCGCTGTACAATCGGCGATGAATTGCTTTTGGCAGCACGGCTACGAGGCCACTTCGATGCGCGATCTCGCCGCATCGATGGGTATGTCGGCGCCGAGCGTCTATAATGCCTTCGGGGACAAACAGAGACTTTTCGCGCGCGCCTTGGAACTGTATGTGGATTGCAACGCGCGTGACCTAGTCCATCGGTTGGAGTCTTCGCTGCCTCCTAAAGAGGCCGTCCAGCGGTTCTTTGCCGAGATAATCGACCATTCGATCAACGATCGAGAACGAAAGGGGTGTTTTCTCGTTAATTCGGCACTGGAGGTCGCTCCGCATCAAAAGGCACTCGGCGCCGTGATCGCCAAACAATTTGGCGAGATCGAAGCATTCTTCAAAAGATGCATTCTCCGTGCGCAAGCCGATGGATCGACGCCGCGTGTGGTAGATGCGAACAACACAGCGCGTTTGCTACTCGGAGTAATTCTCGGAATTCGCGTTCTTGCACGGTCTGCCCCGTATCGTACGCTCCTGGAGGGCATGATGAAGCCGGCGCTCGCAATGCTCGATTCGCCGGGTCGTAAAAGGAGAAAAGCGCGATGATCGATCTCCACTACTGGACGACCCCGAACGGACACAAGACTATTCCATAATCTATCTTGGGCGACCGGATTGCGCTGACGGCTGCGGCAGGGCAAGTTCGTCGATGAGCGGGGAACTTTTCGGTCCGCGCATGAAGGACAGGCTTCGACGGCGGCGAATGGTTACCGGTTCCTTTTGAAATCGAGCATTGACCCCTTTTGATCGAGGACAATTGCGACAAAAAGAACTCGGTGGGGCGATGAAACAACGATTTAAGGTCGGCGATCGCGTCAGGTGGAAGTCGGAGGCCGGCTGGGTTGGCGGCGAGATTGTGAAAGTGCACACCAAAAATCTTGATTTCAAAGGTTATGCTCATCACGCCAGCAAAGACGACCCTCAGTGCGAAATTAAGAGGGATAAGACCGATCGCATCGCCCTGCAAAAGGGAGCGACATTGCGACGCGGTCGACACTAGGCATAGATGGCGAATCCGTTCTTTACGATTGGGCATTCGGTTCGGCCGCTCGGCGCCTTCATTGGCTTGCTGAAAGACGTCGATGTGCGGCTCGTGGTAGATGTGCGCGCCATTCCGCGGTCGCGCACTAATCCGCAATATAACAGCAATGCGTTGCCGAACTCGCTGTCGGGATTCCATATTGGGTACGAGCATATTGCGGAGCTAGGCGGCCGTCGCGGACGACAGCCGAGCGTGCCGCCGGCCACGAATGCCTTCTGGCAGAACGAGAGTTTCCACAATTACGCCGACTACGCGATGGGCGAGAATTTTCACGCGGCGTTGGAGAGACTACAACAACTCGGTCATTCCAAGCGCTGTGCCATCATGTGTGCAGAGGCACTATGGTGGCAATGTCACCGGCGGATCATTTCCGATTATCTGATCGCCGACGGCGAGACTGTTTTTCACATTCTCGGGCCGGCTCACGTCGCGCAGGCCTTCGTGACGTCCGCCGCCAAACTTGGCGCAGATGGAGCGCTCACCTATTCGATTGAATTTCAATGATTTACGCTGTTTCGTTCGAACTATCTCAAGCTTTACGTCATCGAACGCTCTGCGCGAAGACGACGCAAGGGCAAATCTCGCTGCGAAGCGCCTCGTCCGTCTGGGGCACTCAGCGGACTCCGACCAACAGCCTGACTGAGAAAAAATGCGTCTTTCTTAATCAGTCAGCCGAGTGCTGACAAAATTGTGCTTTTGTAATCAGTCGCTAATACCATTATCCGCCTCATGATCTGGTGAGATAGATTGTCGAATGCACATCTACCCCTAAAGGCCTTAACACGTCCGGCAGATGCTAACCTTAGCGCATCACGATGCGAACCATCTGTCGGCCGTTGCTTAGAAAAGGAAGCACCCATGACGGAGAAGGAAATCCACTATTATGAGCCGGCCAGTGGGCATGGACTGAAGCACGATCCCTTCAATGCCATTGTCGCGCCGCGACCGATCGGCTGGATTTCCTCGCGCGATGCCAAAGGGAATATCAACCTCGCACCGTACAGCTTTTTCAACGCCTTTTGCTACAAGCCGCCGATCGTTGGTTTCTCCTCCACCGGCTGGAAGGACAGCGTTTCAAACATTCAGGAAACCGGCGAGTTCTGCTGGAATCTCGCGATCATGGATCTCGCCAAGCAGATGAACGCTACCTCGGCCCGTGTCGCCCATGAGGTCAACGAATTCACTTTCGCTGGGCTGACGGCAACGCCAAGCAAGCTAGTCAATGTGCCGCGCGTGGCGGAAAGTCCGGTATCCTTTGAATGCAGGCTCTCGGAGATCATCCAGCTCAAGAGCGCGGACGGCGGAAGAGCCGAGGCCTGGCTAACGCTGGGCGAAGTTGTGGCCGTCCACATCGACAAAGCCTTCATAAAGAACGGTGTGTACCAGACGGCGCTCGCGCACCCCATCGCCCGTGCAGGGCGCAGAGGCGACTATTTCGAAATCCGTCCCGACGCCATGTTCGAAATGCCGCGGCCAGATTAAAAAATATCCTGCTAAAGATCGGGACGCAGACAAAAGTGTACTTTCACTTTCGCTTTCATAATCAGTGTGTCGACTGATAAGGAAAGGCGTATTTCTTTATCAGTCGAGTGAACTGGTGACAAAACAATCAGTACTCGACTGCGTTGCGCAGGCGGTTGCGGAGCCAACGTGATCGCCCCGGCTAGTAACCGCGCGATGTACAACGTGGCTACGTGATTGATTTCGTTGGAAGGTGTCGGCCCATAACATCACGGCTTACGCGGTTTGAGGTTCGTCATGGTGCAATTGATCGAGGACGCCCTTTGCCCGTTTCAGATCCGCAGTGTCGAATCCTTCGACGAATTTTCCAAAAGTCGGCGCGAGCACTGAGCGCGCGTCGGCGTGACGTCCAAGAGCACGCCACAACTCCGCAAGGCTCGTCGCCGCCCGGAGCTCCCAAGAAAGAGCTGACTGACGACGGGCGCACTCCAAGGCCCGCAAAATGTATTCCTCCGCGCTCACCAAATCTGCGGACGAATTATCGCTCTCCGCCTTAAGCACTTCCCCCCTGATGCGCAGAAATTCCGGAAAATGCAGAAATTCCTTCGACGTTTCAGCCCTGGCAATCGCTTCGTCAATGGCAGCGAGGCTATCAGTGAAACTCCGCGACACCACCAGCGCTTCGCTTAGCACTCCAAGCAACGGTGCAACAACCATTCGATGACCAAACTGGTTAAATCGTGCGATGGTGGCCCGAAGTAACTCGACCGCGCGCGGAGCGTTGCCTTGGCGCAGGAATAGCTCTCCCCTGAATCCCTGGGCGACCACTTGGTATGATACCAGCCCGTGTTTGTCGGCATCCTTTTCAAGGCGCAACAAGTAGCGTTCCGCAGTCTCCAGGTCACCCATGTACATCAGAAGCGGCGTCATCCAGGTGAGGCCGCTGTTAAACCAATGAAAATCAAAAGCAATCGCATTGTTGACTCCTCAACGGATCGGATCATGAACGGTTACGAGTTTGGTGCCATCTGGGAATGTCACTTCTATCTCGATTTCACGGATCATTTCGGCAATGCCCTCCATGACTCGGTCGCGAGTCAAGACTTTGGCGCCATCGGACATCAGGTCGGCAACGGACTTCCCATCACGTGCCCCCTCCATGATAAAATCCGATATGAGCGCGACGCTTTCGGGGTAGTTCAGCTTGACACCTCTTGTCAGCCGCGCTCGAGCGATCAGTGCCGCAAGCGCTATCATCAGCTTGTCCTTTTCACGTGGCGTAAGGTTCATGCAAACCTCTGCTCCAAACTCAGCATGACCACATCCTCGGGACCCGAAACGGGCCGCCGCCAAGTTCGCGGCTGAATTGCTGAAGCGCGCCACGCACGGCCAAGCGCAAGTCCGACGACAGCCGTGCGGCAAAGCGCACAATGACCAGTCCGGCCACCAACGTAGCGGCGCACTGGCAACCCGATCGAAGAGCCATCTCACGCAGGTCTTCGAGCCGTGCGGCAACCTGAGGCCCAAAATAGATAAGCGTACCGATTGCTTTGCAATCGGAGAGCAGAGCTCTCCTGTGAAGATGAGAAAACACATCATCCGTGGCTCGAAAGGTGTCTGCCCAGACCAGACGGCCGTCCCTTTTGACCCGCCAACTATCTATGATGCATCCGCCCAAAACTTCCTCGCCGTGGGCGGCACGACCCAAAACAAGCCACTCGAGTGCGAGCAGCTCAGATCCGGAAGAGATCTCGATTTCGGTCTGCCTGTTAATGCTGGCCCGATTGAAGACAATCGTCTCCTGGGGTAGCCATGCTAGTTTTGCGAGGCAGTGGGCGCTCAGTTTGGTAATAATTCTCGAAGGCTCATCCAGAGCCCGATAAACTTTTTCGGCCGCCTGCGACGTCACTGCAATGGAGGCATTAGCAAGCGCAGTTATTCCATATTCCAAGCGGTCGCCGCCTGCGATCCCACCGGCTGTGTTAATGAGCACAGCCTCCTCGAGCGTGCCAACTCCGGATCCTGGAAACATGATTCGGATGGGTGATCTCTGGAAGAGATCTTTGATTCGAGTGTCTCCGCCAAACAATCCGAATACGGCGCGACCAGCGCCATCGGCCCGTTGCAAATCCTTATCAGACGGGTTCCGCTGGCACCCAACCGATAAACCGGGAGGTCGTGGATCGTCCAGAAAATCGTGCGACGGCACAGCGTCGAACATAGGAAGCTCCGCTAACTTTTGGCCGCAAGGCGGCCAGCGCCGTTGCGAGGCGCAGCTCGCGACGGCGCGGCTGCGCATGAGTCGCGCTCGCGTTGAATTTTTGCGAGGGCGCGATCAATCTTTTCGCCACGCCCTCGCCAGGATCACTCCTGCCGCGATCAGAATCCCGCCAAGCCTTGCGGGCTGTTGTAGGGAATTTGCACGCTGGTGACTTCTTTAAGGGAACCGCCCGGTTCCGTGGCATACCCCACAAGTTTCGACGCATTCCCGTAGATCTGGTAAAGGTAGGCGCCATCCGGCGCGAGCCAGTTGTCGCTCGGCCCGCTGGTCACGCTTCCGTTGAGCGCCCTGGCGGTGCCATCTCCCGGAACCTTCGGACACGCCGGATCGCATGCGATTTCCAGACCGCTGCCGTTGATGTGGTAGCTGCTGATGTTGCTATAGCCGAAGTTCGTGGCGTACACCGTTTTGTCATCCGGTGAGACCGATGCCCAACACAGCTCAGACGGTACTCCTGCGCTTGTGTCGATCTTGACGAGCGGGCCGATCCTGATCTTACCGTCTTTCTCGATGGTGCCCATGCTGACGCCGTCGCCCACGGCGTATGCGATGACAAAGGTATTGGGCCGACCATGCAGGAAGGCGATGTAGAACGGAGAGCCGCCTCCTGCATCGTAGAACCTTGCCGTGTCGAGGGAGCCGTCCGCGCGCAGCGGAAAGGCGGCGAGGCCATCGGGATCCGGCGCGTTCGAGGCGATCGAGTGGAATGCGCCGCCACCTCGCTGGACCCAGAGAATAGGCGAACCATCTGGATACAAGCCTGTGGAAACAATTGGCTCGTCGAACGTAGTGCCGACAAGGAGAAACTTCTCGTTGGGCGAGACCACCACCATGGTAGACACACGGTTCGGCTTGTCGTGGGTGTTGATTGTGTAACATTCCGGGCGCGGTGCTAGCTTGCCTTCCGGGTGCACTGTCATCAGCCGAACGTGACTCGGGCCGAACGAGTGCAGCACATACAGCGTGCCACTCGAGGGGCTGTACGCCAGCGATTTAGCAGTGCCGCTTCTTCCCTCCACTGGATTTCCAGTCGGCTTAACATCTAACAAAGTCAGCCGACCGTCCTCACCGATACTGAAGCTCGAAACGGAGTTGTCTCCGCCATTCGTCGCGAATAGAAATCGCCGATCTGGCGTGATCGCGATGCTGCCGGCGCCCTCAAATGCGTTAGGCGCGCTTTCCTGGCCGCTAATCGGCTTGAACACACCCGAACCAGCACCACCGGTCGTAATGCGTTCCATTTCGGTGAGAGTGCCGTTTGCGGCACGGCGATAATGAACAACGGAATTCTGAATCTCGTTCGTCTGCATATAGAGATGCCCCCCATTCGGGCCGGACATCTTCGTTTCCTTTGACGTGCTCATCTCTTTCGGCATTGTCTTCTCCATCTACTTCGGGGGTGTGGGATGTATTCGTGTTTCGCCGGTGCTCCGACCAGTAGGGTGCAAATTCGCGCGGTCCACTTCAAAGAGAGTTCGTTCATTTCTCCTTTCTTCTGTTGCCTCACTTGGTTCACCTCTAAACCTCGTTGACTCCTATCTCTTCAGTGGAGGATAGCCGTTGACATAAATCCATTCGGACGCCTGTGCCGGCACGTGGCAGGAAAGGCAATTTAATCTGTAGTTTGTGGACATTGACTTGAACGCATCTGCAGCGTCGAACCAGGACCAGCCCCAGCCGTCGCCCCACAATTTATTGTCGGGGTGAAGGCCTTTGTTGTCCTTCACCATTACAAACCAGCCCTTCAAGACATCGGCGTGGCTGACAGTCCCTGTCGTCATTTCTTTGGTGGCCGTTTGAAATACCTCTTTCACGAGGACCGCTCCGTCGGAAAACTTTCCGTCCTTGCGATGGGCAGCGGTAGTGCCCGGCGACGCAAAGACATTATGAAGCTCTTTCGAGCCGTGGCCTTTATCAGCCGCCACCGCCCAGCTTCCCAAAAACTCATAGCTACGGCGGTAGCCGTCGGGGACACGCAAGTTGCCGCCAGCGTCAGCCACTTGATTGGCGTTCGCCAGATCGTGTGACGAGCCACTGTTCATCTGCGCGCTGGCAGCGATAGCAATCACTGCGGAGACAGCCGCCAAGCTGGTACCAGCGATGCTGGCATTCCTCATGATCCCGTTCCTTGTTCGAACTCGCGGAGCTGAGCGAGCGACATCACTTGTCCAACAACGGATAGAACTGGGTCCAGACCTCATCCTTCTTCGCGCTGGCCTGGTGACAAAAGGCGCATTCCGTTTTGTCTTTCAGCTTCGCTGTGGGAGCTTTCGGTTCGTGGTGATTGAAGTTGTAGTAACCCCAGCCACCAGTAGCGGCGTAACGCTTGGTGTCCTTCACGGTCGAATCGGCGCCATTCAATGGCCCGGGAAAATACCCGCGCCCCGAGGGCTCGGTGCGAGAACCATCGGGGTTCTGACCGGGCAGGGTCAATTGCAACTCTTTGAAGAAGATCGTTCCTTCTGGAAATACGTTCGTCTGCTTGTACTTTTCGTAAGAACACGGCTCGATGTAGACGTTGTGAAATTCCGGGAAATTGGCCATGCCGCCGTTAAGAGCGTTTGGCGTAAGCGGCGATCCGACATAAACCCACTCATGAAAGTTCTTGGGAAGGATCAATTCGCCCGACGAGGTGTACTCGGGCGGATAACACGTCTTACCTGGCACGCCGCGGCCAGAAGCTGACTGTGCAAGCAGTGTGGTCGCGATGCCGCCAGCCGCGATTGATGCCATAATAACCAACGCTCCGAGATTTCTGGAACGCATCTTTATTCTCCGTCGCTTTGCCCGGGGCGATTGACGTCACGTGTGGACGGCGCACCGCTTGCACTGTCTTGATAACAGAGCGCATGCGCATGTGCGCAACGCCGCTTGCTATGAATTTCGCAGTCTTACCGGATTTGCGGCAAGTCGCATCGACAGGCGCCCGGCTTTGCATCAATTATGGAGGTGACGACGGGATAGATGCGTAAGGGCGCAAGTCTTTGCCCGCCGGCGGAGAGAAATGGATGAAAGCAAAGGAAGACGACTCATGAACGAAGCACCAATCTCTCGCGGCTTCAGATCTCGGCGCCAAGAACAAGCCCCAAAAGATCGGTTACCGCCCGGACAATATGTGACGACGGACTTCCCGGTTCTTTCGGCGGGACCAACCCCGCAAATAAAGGTGGAGAAATGGAATTTTTCTCTTCAATTTGACGGGCCCCTGCTCGGCAAATGGAGTTGGGCGGAATTCGAGGCACTTCCTCAAACGACCATCAAAACGGACATTCACTGCGTCACCAAGTGGTCGAAGTTCGATACGACCTGGCAAGGCGTAACATTTGACAATTTATTGAAGGCCGCCGGCGTCGCGGTGCCCCCCGCGTCCTACATCATGGCCCATTGCGACGGTGGCTACACGACAAACCTTCCGCTGGCCGATCTGGTGAACGGCCAGGGGATGGTCGCAACCCGTTATGGGGGCTTGCCGATTCTGCCGGCGCATGGCGGCCCAGCTCGCCTGCTCGTACCGCACCTTTACTTTTGGAAAAGCGCCAAGTGGGCAAGAAAGTTGCGCTTTATAAAAAAAGACGAGCGAGGCTTCTGGGAATCGCTCGGCTATCACAATTACGGAGACCCCTGGAAGGAGCAGAGATATGACGGCGACTGAGGCAGTCGCCGTGCCGGCGCGCCGGCTCGAGTGGCAACTGGCTAAAGTGCGCCAAATCGTGGCTGAAACGTCTCGCGTCAAGAGCCTTCTGCTAGATGTGGCCAACTGGCAGGGGCACCGACCCGGTCAGCATGTCGATATCCGGCTCACGGCGGAAGACGGCTACCAGGCGCAGCGCAGCTATTCGATTGCATCACCACCCGAAGAGAACTTTCTTAGCTTGACTGTAGAGCGAGTAGACGATGGCGAGGTTTCTCCGTATCTCGTTGGCGACCTTCGTGCCGGTGATCAATTCCAAGTGAGAGGGCCAATCGGCGGCTATTTCGTTTGGACCGCCGACCTGGGTGGACCTCTATATCTCATTGCAGGTGGATCGGGCATTGCACCCCTGATGGCAATGCTCCGTCACCGCGACAAGCAGAGCACTCGAACCTCGGCGCTGCTGCTGTACTCATCCAGAAGCCTGGAAGAGGTCATCTATCGGGAAGAACTCGACGAAATGGCGCGCCGCGATTCTCATTTGCGTGTCATCAACACGCTGACCCGAAACTGGCCGGAAGATTGGGCGGGCTACCGGCGAAGAATTGACTACGCAATGCTCGCCGAAGCGTCCTTTACGCCTGAGCAAGATCCTAAGATCTTTGTCTGCGGACCAACTCCGTTGGTGGAAAGCGTCGCAAGGCTTCTGGTTGAACTCGGACACGATCCGCCAACCATTAAGACAGAACGCTTCGGACCCACGGGAGGATAAGCACCATGGTAGAGAAAGGCCTGGAGATCGTGCTGGATGGCAATGCTGCCGCAGGAACCCTTCAGGAATTTTTTGTTCCGGAGATAACGATCGCGCAGATTCAGTGTGACGCATGCGAACTCAATAGCCGCGATAGGTGCTTTGCATCTGTATGCTGCCCCCATGGGGGCAGTTTTAAGGTGTACCCACTGCGATAGCATCGTCATGAGGTCAGTCCATACACCGCATGGTCGCTGGCTTGAAATGGGCGCACGCTTCTTAAGGTTTTAGTTTCAACTGCGACCAGCGACAGCTAGTCAGGAAATGGCGCCAAGCTGATTTCGGGCGAGATTGAACAAGTCATGGTAAATCATCCTCGATCAACCGGACGAGTTCTCGCCACGGGCGATTTGGTTCGCGCGGCGGACGCAGGTTTGGTTCCCGGCCGTTACGAGGCACGAGCAGAGACCAGCGGGCTGAAAGGAACGAGAGAAGGAGCGCACCAATGACGACGACAGCTCTCATCACCGGAGCGACCAGCGGAATCGGACGCGCGGCAGCTGACCAACTGGCGCGGTCAGGCGTTCATGTTGTGGTCGTGGGCCGCAGCGTGAAACGCGGCGAAAAGACGATTGACGAAATACGGGCGGCGGGCGGGAAAGCTGATTTCATTTCGTCTGATCTTCGCGACGCTGCAAGCGCCCGTGCGGTCGCAAGGAAGGCCGTCGAGCTAGGAGGCGGCCATGTCGACATCCTGATCAACAACGCCGGAATTTTTCCGTTCGGCCCGACCCACGAAATGAGCGAGGAGACATTCGACGACGTCTACGCGCTCAATGTGAAGGTGCCCTATTTCCTCGTCGCCGAGCTTGCCCCTTTGATGGCGCAGCGAGGCAACGGAGCAATCGTCAACGTCTCGACGATGGTCGCTGACTACGGCGCGGCGGGCATGAGCCTCTACGGATCGAGCAAAGCCGCCATCAATCTGCTGACCAAGGCATGGACGGCCGAATATGGCCCGAAGGGTGTCCGCGTGAATGCGGTCAGTCCCGGGCCGACCCGTACCGAAGGCACGGCGGCAATGGGCGACGGGCTTCAACAGCTCGCGGCGCAAGCGCCGGCCGGGCGTCCGGCGGCGCCTGAGGAGATTGCCGAGGCGATCGTCTTCCTAGCGACCGACCGCGCCAGTTTCATCCAGGGTGCAATTCTCCCGGTCGATGGCGGCAGGACTGCCGTATAGATTTTGTCGGCCCTCGGTCGGGTTTAGAAGCACATGTTGGCACCCAACAATAGTTTTCATCACGTCTTTAAAGATGGGCCTTACATCGTTTCAGGTCGGCGCGCCGCTCATCCGACCACGGCTGAGGAATTGGTGACAACACGAACGAAAAGCGCCAGCTACGCCGGCAAAGCTGGGGAATAGCCGGCCAGGGATATCGCCGTTACGCGGCGTCGACAGTGTCATGGACTGGGCAGCGGACGTGACCCTCATTGTGCCGACGGCGTCGTCGGCATTCAGGGGCCGATCATCGGCATTTGGTGTTTTTTCGTGCTCCACGCCCTGCTTGCGGGCTACGGCTAACCCGTCGCTGCATTCCGTAACCCATCATTATGCGAACGATCCTACGCGAGTCAGCGCAACGGCGTCGCCGCCCCACAACTGATTAAGAAATATGACTTTCTTGTTCAGTCAGCCGAGCGGTGACAAAAGTGTACTTTCCTGATCAGTGCGAGCTTTAGATTTAACCGGCGGGAGAGCGTTCCCTTCACACGGGAGAGGTCGTAGGTTCAATCTCTACAGCGCCCACCACGCAGTGCATTGTTCGCAGTGATATGAGCGCGCTACCTTCGTCGGAATAACCAATAAATACTGGCAGTTTCGTGTAGGTTTGCTGACGAATGTTCGCGTTTGGTTGCGGCGTTTTATTGGTCATCTATTGGTTGGAGTAGTACCCATCTTTGCATCTTCGCGGCCACGTCAATAGCTCGACAATTTACAGATGCGGCATTTTTATTCGCCCGCTCTACTTGCCGGGCTACCGGTTAGTCCCGGCGTCATTTGATATCGAGCGGCTTGCCGTCCAAATCTTCGGCGCGCTCGACCTTGATTAGCACCCCGAACCCCTTCTTCAGTGGATCGCGGTCCTTCTCCGGCTGAATAAGCCGTTTCCAGATTTCTTCGTAAACCGGGCCCGAATTGTAAATCTTTGTGGTTCCGTAGAAGCGTGCGATGCCGCCCTTCGGTAGCAGACCGGATTCGCGCAGTGCCACCTTGCGCAGAAATACCGTGACCTTAGTTCCGTCAGTGAGATTGGCATTGACGGACCCCTTGCCCCGCTCCCACAGGGCTAGATGCTCGTCATCGTACACCAAGGTGCTGCCCCGCGGGCTCACTTGCGCGAACCCGCTCGGCAACACGGTGGCTACCAGGCACACGTTGGCCGGGAAGGCCGAATTGATGTGCTCATGCAGCGGTTTCGGAATGATGGCCACGGTGGGCTCCTTATTGCGGCTTCAAGGTCGTTAGCGCCTCTTCCATCCGCGCCGCTCCGCTAAGCAAGTGCGAGCGCAAACGACTACTTGACTTTCCCCTCAATGCTAGCTCGCCCGTTCTCATGTGTATGCCGTGGTAGTTGGGGTGCCTTCAAAAGACTTGCTAGAGCTGTGGGGACAATCGGGAAATGAGCTGCATATGGGAGCAAGGCTTCGGCGGTGACGACCCACGGGGAAATTGACGTTGCAAAGATTTTTGCTTGGAAGGGACCGAGCGGGACATATTCCCATTGCTGAATGTCGCGCGCGCTCCAGTCGTTGAGCAGCACGTACCCGAATATCGATCGCTTGGCTTGCTCAATTGACAGGAACTCGCCCATTGCGCTTGGCACGCCGACAATGGCGCCTATTTCAATTTCAAAATCGAGCTTGCCGGAAGGTGCTAGTGCTGGCGTGTCGGCCCCCGGCAGCTTAATCTGACCGAGCGGGCGTCGAATTGGTGTCCCGCTAACCACTACCGTGCTGGTGCGGCCGTTATAGCCGATAGGAATGTGGAGCCAGTTAGGAAGCAGCGCGTTCTTTGGGTCTCGAAACATGCTACCAACATTCGTTGCATGCTCCTTTGAAGCGTAGAAGTCGGTATAGCCGCAAATCTCGACGGGACAATGCAGCGTCGCGCTGCTCATGGGCACGATCGCATTGGCACGTAGCGCCGCGTCGTCGCGTAACGCCGAAGCGGTATTGCGCAGTAACGCGCTAACTCGACCGCGAGTTTCGCTCCAGGCCTCCGGCCCCAGCGCCATAAATGCGTTGAGGCTGGGTTGATTGAAGACCCGCGCTCCCTGAACTGCCGTCAGAAATCCAACCTCTTCCAATACGGCAAGGTCAAGAATTTGGTCGCCGATAGCGACGCCGACGCGCCGGAGCGGACGATCCCCAGTATTGAAGATCCCAAATGGCAGGTTTTTAAGCGAAAAGTGGCAAACCTCTTTGTTGGCCGCCGCTATCCAGCTTTGGTCGTTAAAATCGGCGTAAGCCGCCATCTTCGATCTCTTTTTACTGGCGCAGATCAAGGCACACAGAATAACCGGCGCAAAAATTACTACCGGATGCCTACCGGCTATTTGGATTGAAGTGCTTTTTGAGTCCCGCCCAGCAGTCGAGGTAGTCACCTTGCAATGTTTCAAGCTGCGCGGCGTACCTCGTAACCCGCTGAGGGAAGCGGCACTCAAACATGAATGCCATCGTGTCGGTCTGGCGAACCGGCTTCAGTTCGACGGAGCTCGCTTGCTGAAACGCTACGGCGTCCGGTCCGTGCGGCAGCATGCAGTTGTGCAAAGTCATGCCCCCTGGGGAGAAGCCTTGGGGCTTTGCGTCGTAGGTCCCCTTGATCAGTCCCATGAACTCCGACATGACATTCATGTGATACCAGGGCGGGCGAAATGTATTTTCCGCCACCATCCAGCGTTCGGAGAAGACGACAAAATCTATATTCGCGGTGCCGGCTGTTTCTGACGGTGAGGTCAGAACAGTAAAAATTGACGGGTCGGCGTGATCGTAAAGCACCGGGCCAACCGGCGAGTAATGCCTCAGGTCGTATTTGTACGGTGCGTAGTTCCCGTGCCACGCAACCACGTCTAATGGAGATTGATCGATTTCCCCGCGCCAGAGCGTGCCTCCCCATTTGACGTACAACGCACCAGGGATCTCGCGATCCTCGTAGGCGGCAACGGGAGTTAGAAAATCGCGTTGGTTAGCGAGGCAGTTGGCACCAATAGGGCCTCGCTCGGGTAACGTGAACGCGCCTCCATAGTTCTCGCAAACATAACCGCGTGCCGGGCCACTCAACAACTCCACGCGCATTTTTACCCCGCGCGGGATCACTGCAATTTCGCACGGCTCGACGTCTATGATGCCAAATTCGGTAGCAAGCCTGAGACCTCCCTCCTGAGGTACGAACAAGAGTTCGCCGTCGGCGTTGAAGAAGTACTCGTCAATCATTGACTCGGTTATGGTGTAGACGTGTGCGCCCATACCTGCTCGACCATCCACGTCGCCTGCGGTTGTCATCGTGCGAATGCCGCGCAGAAAGGTTCGTTTGTCGGCTGGGATCGGCGTGGGACTCCAACGCAGAGGAGAAATAGGTATCTCATGTTCGGAACACGGCGCAGTACGCCACAATCCGCCGTCAACCTTCTCAAAGCGTCCCCAATGCTTGACAGTCGGGCGAATGCGGTAGAGCCAGGATCGCTCGTTCGTGACGCACGGCGCAGTAAACGGCGAGCCAGACAATTGTTCAGCGTAGAGTCCATAAGGACACCTCTGCGGACTGTTGCGGCCCACCGGCAGGGCGCCCGGCAAGGCCTCGGTCTCAAAAGCATTGCCAAAGCCCGACAGGTATCCGCGATTGCCTTCGGTGATCGAACCGGCGCTTTCTCGTTTAGGACGATCAAGTACTGTGTTTGGCATCATCTGCTCCGGTCTCGTTGGCTTTTGCACGGTCCATCGCCTCTTGCAGGATTTTTGGGTCGCCGATGTGATTGGCCAGCAGCAGAACCAATCTTGCATTGACAGCGCGACTTTGCTCGTCGCTTAAGCCTTGGTGCATTTCGATAAGCTTCTCGTAGAAGTCATCGGCGGTCTCGATATTTGGTTCGGTGTTGAGCTTCGTCGTCATTGATATTGCCGATTTCATATGTTGCACGTGGCGCGAGCGACCGCCCTTTTCACGGCATCGAGATTGAACTGCCGCCAGCGAGCGACAACGTGTTGATCCGGTCGCATCAGATAAACGGTTCCCGGCAACGCATCGAACCGTTTGGCTAAAATGCCTTCAGCGTCCTCGATGGTCCGAAATTTAGAGTTTTGCGTGATTGTTGCGCCCTTGGGAGCGACAACGATCGGGGCAACCTGCATTTGCGCGCCGTGCAGGCGCTCAATCTCTCTTACTCGTGCGGCAGAAAGTTTGGAGCCGTCCGTGAATACAACGCAGGTGAATCGGCTGCCGGTTTTGGACAAAAACCAGTCGGGATTGCCGTCAAAGACGATCGGAGCGTCAGCAGCCGGTGCTCCAGGCGACATGAGGCCGGCAAAGGAGTTGCTGTCAGGCGTATTGAGCGGCGAGTTACGCAGGATTGTCGGAACTGATAAACGACCAGAGTTCACGAACCTGCGGGCGAAGGCGCAATGTCGAGCGAGGCTCAGTACGGCGTCGCGAAACACACGGCTCGCATCACTTTTGGGCGTTATAAAATCGGTCGATCTTGTTGAATTTATTATATTTTCGTCAGCGGCGTATTCGCGTTCGGAGGCGTAGGTGTCGAGTAGGCGATCGGGCGCTTTGCCTTCAAGTACGAGCTTTAATTTCCAGGCTAGGTTCTCGGCGTCCTGAACCCCGCTATTGGCCCCCCGCGCGCCAAAGGGTGAAACACCGTGAGCTGAGTCACCTGCAAACAGTACGCGGCCGTGGCGAAATTTTTCGATCCGATTGCAAGCGAAAGTGTAGACACTGCACCATTCAAGGTCGAACTCGGCATCTTCTCCCAGCATTGCCTTGATTTGCGAAACGATACGTTCGGGTTTTAGCTCGCTCGTAGGATTGGCTTCCCAGCCAAGCTGAAAATCGATTCGCCAGATGTTATCGGGCTGGCGGTGAAGCAACACCGACTGCCCCGGATGAAATGGAGGATCAAACCAAAACCAGCGCTCGGCTGGAAAGTTGGTTTTCGCCTTAATGTCGGCGATGAGGAAGCGATCGCGAAAAGTCTGGCCCTTCGACGCAGGATGCAGCAACTCTCTGACGGTACTGCGTGAGCCGTCCGCCGCTACCAGATAATCGCATGTCAGCTTGTAAGGCCCCCTTGGGGTCTCGACGGTCAGTGACACGCATGCCGGCTCGCGCACCAAATCCTTGACTCTGTTCTTCCAACGAATTTCGAGATTTGCGAGATTTTGCGCGCGTTCAAGTAGGAAAGCCTCCACGTAATACTGCTGCAGGTTGATAAACGCGGGCCGGCGGTGTCCATTTTCAGGGAGCAGATTAAACGTGTAGATCAACTCATCGCGGAAGAAGACCTTGCCGACATTCCAAGCTACTCCCTTTTCAATCATGCGATCGCCGCAACCGAGGCGATCCCAGATTTCCAGCGTGCGTTTCGCAAAGCAGATTGCCCGGGAGCCAGCTGAAAGCTTGTCGTCGTCATCCAGCAACAACGTTTTGATGCCTTGACCGGCGAGGTCGATAGCCACCGACAGCCCGACCGGGCCGGCACCAACGACTATGACTGGGTGATGGACAGGTTTTGGCGCATCCTGGTCAGTTGACATGGCGTATTTGAAGGCAGCCTCTTTGTAATCGACTTCCATGATTCCTATCTCTCGACGCGTACGCCACTGCCAATTTGCCAACCCTATTTGGCATGCCTCGCGAACGGCCCGCTGTTGAGGCTGTAGGTGGTTCGAAAGGCACCCCAGTGCCTGCCGAGGATTTGAATTGGCGCATCGACTTCCTTCAGCATGACGATCGTTCCGTCGCCCAAATCACGCTCAAGCGATCGGGTCGCATCAAATGCATTTCTCGGTAAAATGACCCCAGTTCGCGCAAGCGAACCGGGGTCCAGTGGAGATGGCCTTTTTGGGAGTAACTAGGCCACCGAACGGTGGAAGCGCCAACTTCAACTTTTGGGGAAGGCGCAGTGCGGGATGATTGTTGAGAAATCAGTCTTGTAGCCATATTTTTCTTTCCTGCTTCAGTGCTGCGCCCGGGCAGCGACTGTGTTGTATGGCTTTTCGGTTTCGCCGCCCACATCTCGCCTGCCGGCAAAAACGTTCCGCCGCAATTTTTGGCTCAGAAGGCCCCAAATTCCATTTGGCGCAAACATCATCGTCGCGACGGCGAGCGTACCTATCGCGATCAGATACCAGGCCCCGTAGTCTGAAAATGTTTCGCGCAGAGCAAAAAATAGAACGGCGCCGAGAATCGGGCCTTCGATGGTTCCAATGCCGCCGATGATCACAATGAAGATGGCGTAAGCCGTCCAGTTTACCGAGAAGACAGCGTCCGGATTGACTTGGAGCACATTGATATAGGCGATGCCGCCGATGCCACCGGTTATGGAAGCGACTATGATAAATAATGTCCCTTTCAGCCGTTCGACATTCACTCCAAGGCTGGCAGCAGCTTCTTCATTGTCGCGCGTGGCCGTTAGCGCTAAGCCGTAGTCGCTGCAGTTGAGCCCGATTATCAGTAGAATTGAAACTAACGCGGATCCAAACGCTAACCAGTACGCGCCGGCCGCGCGCACCCATCGGTCCATGTCCCCGACGGTTTCGAGGTTCATTCCCGCCCCAGCGCCCAGCCACTCTGAGTTCAGCGAAGCAATGCGCAGCATTTCGCTAAGGACCCAAGTGCCGATTGCGAAATATGCGCCACGTAAACGGAACAGAAGCGGAGTAAAAACGGCTGCGAGAAGACCGGTAACCGCGACTGCAACCGCGGTGCAGACAAACGGATTGACGACAAGTCGATCAGACGAAGCAAAAAGAGCGTAGGCTCCGATGCCGACGAAAGCCTGCTGCCCGACCGAAACAAGACCGGCATAGCCGGCAAGCAGATTCCACATTTGGGCGAACGCCAAGAGCGTCAACAATTCGGTTGCAAGCCGCAAGGTCGAGATATCGAACAGCATTGGACCGGCGGCGCCCAACACCGCCATCACGGCGAGCGCGGAAAGTCTCCACCGGGACTGATGGAACGCGCGCGCCAGACCGGCGCGACCAGCGAGCGACACCGCTGGACGATCGCTTTTCATGCGACACTCTTCGCGAAGAGGCCTTGCGGTCGCACCAGCAAAGCAACGAAAAACACTAGATGACCGGCAAATTGTCCTAGCCCAGTATTAACTTGCTGGCCGAGGACTTGAGCGACGCCGAGCACGAGACCGCCCAGAAACGTTCCCCAGATCGAGCCGAGGCCGCCAAGCACCACGGTCTCAAAGGCAAAGAGGAGGCGTTCCGGCCCAGCGCTGGGCGAAAACGGCGTGCGGATTCCATAAAACACTCCAGCGATTCCGATTAACGAGAATACAAAGGCCATCGCGAACGCAAACACGCGACGGTCGTTGATACCCATCAGCCTTGCGGTCGCTTGATCGTCGGCGACTGCACGTAGCGTCCATCCGATGCTCGTCCGTGAGATAATAAAGTGCGTCAATCCGAATACCGCGAGGGAAATGGCGGCTATCAAAAGTGGAAAAACGCCAATGGATATCGGTCCGATGGTGACTGAGGCTTGGACTAAAGGGCCTGCTAATAGACTACGTGTGTCGGCCGAAAAGATTTCTTGCAGGCTATTTTGAATGATGATCGATAGTCCGAAGGTAAGTAGCAGTGGCGGAAGAACGCCTCGTCCAACAACCCGATTAAGTATGCAGTCCTGCAGCAGATAACCGAGCACTGCCATCACCGGCACGACTATCAGCAAAGCCAGGTAGGGATTAATGCCCGCTAGCGCCGTCGCACTGGTCGCGATAAAGGCCGCCACAACAATGAAATCGCCGTGCGCCAAATTGATAATTTTCATGATGCCGAAGGCCAAGGAAAGGCCCAGTCCGAACAGTGCATATAGCGCCCCAAGAAACACGCCGTTGAGAATGAGCTCTGCGCCGGCGCTCATGCCGCCGCCCCAAAGTAGGCCTGCGCAATCGTCTCGAGGCTAGCCGCCGAGGAAGCTCCGGAGAGAACCTTTCGTCCCTTTTGCAAACAATAAAAACGGTTTGAAAGCGCTAGCGCTTGGCTAACATTCTGTTCGACGAGAACGATCGTCGTTCCTTCGCTCCGAGCGACGTTGATGGCTTCGTAGGCTTCTTTCGTCGCCGCAGGCGACAAGCCTAGCGACAACTCATCGCAAAGTAGCAGTATGGGATTGGCCATCAGCGCACGACCGATCGCCACCATCTGCTGTTGCCCGCCTGATAGGGTCATGCTGGGCCTGTGCCGTAAGTCTTGGAGGATCGGGAATCGGCGATACAGGTGCGACAACGACCAGGGCCCGGCGCGGCGAGTAAGCCCGCCCGCTTTAAGATTTTCCTCAACTGAAAGGCTCGGAAATAATCGCCGACCTTCAGGCACTAGCGTGATTCCAAAACGGGCGGCATCGTAAGTCGCAATGCCACCAACAGAACGCCCGTTAAAGCGAACTGAGTCGGCCGCCGCTGGAATGGCACCAACGAGAGCCGAGAGTAGCGTCGATTTTCCTGCTCCGTTCGCCCCGATCAGGGCAACCAACTCGCCGCTTTCAATCTCTAAATCGACCGAGAATAGGGCCTGAAAGACACCGTAAAAGGCGTTCAGATTATGCGTGCAGAGGAGCGGCATCGTTCTCTGTGCCCATGTAGATCGCGCGAACGTTTGGGTCGGCCAACACTGCCGCTGGCGCGCCATCGGCGACGCGCTCGCCAAAGTTCAATACCAACAGCCGCTGCGCTACTGACGCGAGGGCGTGCACCAAGTGTTCGATCCAAATGATGGTTGTGCCCGCACTGTGGAGAGCGCGCACGAAATCGACGAGCTGACGAACTTCAGCGTCGGTTAGTCCGCCAGCCACTTCGTCTAGCAGTAGGACCTTTGGGTTCGTTGCCACGCTGCGGGCAAGTTCTAGTTGTTTACGCTGCAGGAGGGTCAACAACTCCGCGGGCTGGTCAACGCGATCAAGAAGTTGCGCGTGTTCTAGCGCGTGAATTGCTCGTTCCGCGGCGGCGCGGCCTTTTTCACCGGCGCCGAACCGCGCGGCGACCTTTACATTTTCAAGAACCGTCAAACCAAGAAAAGGACGGGGCACCTGAAACGTTCGTCCAATTCCCGCCCGGCATCGCTCATATGCAGACAAACTCGTGATGTCGCATCCATCAAGAATAACGGAGCCTGCATCGAGCTTGGTAAATCCTGAAATTAGACCGAACAGCGTGGTTTTTCCCGCGCCGTTCGGGCCGATGATGCCGAGTAGTTCGCCCTTTGCTACGTCAACGGATAGGCTTGCGATTACTGGATTAGACCCAAATCGCTTCGATACGTTGCTGACGCGCAACATTGGCGCCATGAATTACGTTCTCAGCTCAGCATTTCAAACTTGCGCTGGATCGGAATCTCAGGCGCCGTGCTATCGTTGGTGATGAATAGCTCGATTTTGTGATCGGGATTTAAACGCCATTGACCGCCGACGATCCTCATCTTTGCAACATTTTTGATCGGGCTACTGGCCCAGTCGATCTTGCCGATGACGGTCTCGGTGGCAGTCTTGGCAATCGCGGCGCTCACAGCTTGAGGATTCTTAGGATCCGATGAAGTTTTCAGCGCATAGATTCCCAGTTCCCAAAGAGCATGCACAACTCCGAGCGGCTGAGTCCAAGCTTTATTCGTCGCTGCTGTATAGGCTTCTGCAAGCTTGGCAGCCGTTTGCCCAGTGAGAGAGGATTCGAATGGGTATCCCGGCGTCCACCAAATTTCAGTGGACATGCCATCGGCGCGGTTGCCAAGTGCAGCGACCCCGCCCGGGAAGAGCAAAGCTTTTGCAACAGTGGCGACCTTCGGGTGGAACCCCATCTGCTCGGATTGCGTCCAAAAGGTCACCCATTCAGGCGGATTAAATAGTCCCGTGACGATCTCAACTCCTTCCTTTTTGAAGGCTTGGATGTGAGTTGAAAAATCATCCGCACCAGTTTGAAAGCGTCCCACGTCAACAATGCGATAGCCGGCCGCGGAAAATGCTGCAGGCAGCCCTAGCTTTGGATCACCAAATGCGTTCCCCGGAACGTCGTTGGACCACACAGTGCCGACAACCTTGTTGGTCGGCAGGCCGTGCCAAATATCCAGATAAACGGATCCGATGTCTTCGATGCCCCAGAAGAAGTGGTGCACGAACTTAAAGCCCTTTTGCGGCGAGCCTTTGAGAGGAAACATCCAGGCTTGCCACGGCGTCATCGTGGTGATGCAGGGCACTCCATTGAGTTCGCACTGCTGCGCGACATTGACTACTGTCAGGGCGCCTTGTGCCAAGATCAAATCGACCTTGTCGCGTGTAATCAGTTGTGCCGCGAGATTTGACGCTCGATCGGAGCTCGTTTGATCGTCCCTGGCCAGAATTTCGACGTTGTAATGTTTCCCGCCAATCGTCAGGCCTGAACTTACTGCCTTTTTGACCGAATCTATTGTGAAGTTGTCTGCTTCGGCGAAGGGCGCAAACGGACCGGTCACGGGACTGATGTATCCGATGCGGATCGTGTCCTTATCAGCCGCCCATGCTTTGTTTAATCCGCCGAGACCGGCGGAAGCGGCCAACACTCCGAGTCCTTTCACCACGCTTCTGCGCTGAATTGCCGAGCTGCCAACAGCGTGCGACACGTCGCCAATGGTTGACTCTGTCTTTTTCATGGAAGTCTCCTCTTGAGCGGTTAAGACGCCGAAGCAATGATTGACTTGGTGCGTTGCGCACCATCAGCTAAGTCCTGGCCAATAAGGCCGCAGCCGGATTAGGCGCTCGCATTGGGGGGGCATCCGTCACGGCGTTGAGCATGCCGGTGCGTTCGTGACAACCCCGATATTCAAAGAACTGGTCCGCCGCCTTTGCCACCGTCACTTCGTGATAGAGTCGCAGCTTAGCCGCCGGGCCGAGGGTCGAAAGATATTTCATCGCTGCACCAAAAATGCGCACATGCGTCGGATGCGATTCAGCCCAGCGCTCCAGCGCCGCGAGACTTTTCCACCAGCTCATGCCGTAAGTCTTCTCGGTTGGACGTCCCTCACGATCGAGAACGGTCATGTAACGGTTGGCGAAGCAGCCGATGGACACGCCTTCGTTGCGAAGGAATTCCATGCCCTCGCGCAGCACCGGCTCCACGTCGCCGAGGTACATTTTGCGCTCGGCCGCTTCGGTGTCGCTCCAATCCTGGCCCGAACGGATGAGACAAATATTCTCGTGCGGCCTGACGCGTAAACAGTCACCGTTGTGAAGAAGGCTGGGCGAGTCGGCCGGCGCCATCTCGCCGGTCTGCGAATTCGGAATGCGGTCGCGCATGCCGCCCCAATAAGCATGCTCCAACACCTCGCCGCTCAAACTGTCGGCGAGTGTTGCCACGCCCTCGGGCCGGCCTAGCGAGGAAAACAGCGTTTCGTAGTCATTGACGGAGGGGCTGAGCACTTCGATGAACGTACCTAAGCCGGCAAAGTCTTGCCTGCCGCCGGTCCACCCGTCGCGAACGGCCGGAAACCACGCCTCGAAGGTCTTCTGATCGTCCCAATAGGCGACGGATACCACATTGGAATAACCGGCCTCATCGACATATTCCGCGCGATCCCAATGCTTCGGACCGCCGAGAACGGCGAACATATCCGCGATCCACTTGAGCGCTGAAGCGCGTGCTGGCGGCACCTCGCCGCGATACTGCAGACCGAAATAGGCCATCACCATCCGCTCGACCGCCGGCCGATGGCGGGCGACGAAGGAGGGATAGGGCGGCTGGTAATCGTCCGGCACCCGACGAGGCCGCGCGCGCTTTACTTGAAGGTGCGGAGGAATTGCGGATTCCATGGCGTCCTCATTCGGCGGCTTGTGGCGGCGCGAAGGCCGTTACATTCGGCGCCTTGGTTTCCGGCTTTGCCGTCGCTTCGGCTTTGGGCTCGGCATCGACCGGCAAGGCGAACGTCTCGACCCGGTTGGCGGGACGATTGTTAAACAGGAGCCGCGTCACATCGGGCCGGGCGTAGTGTCCAGCCGGATCGGCGGCCGCTTTGGCGACCGAAATCATCCCAAGATCGATATCCGCGTAGAGCAGGCCCTCCTTGTCAGGCGGCAGCGGCTGCGCCAGCGGCGCGCCGTCGGGACCATAGATCACGGCGAAACCGCCGCCGACATGCAGAAATTGATGCTTCTCCGGCGTGTCGCACAATTCGTCGATCATCGCCTGCGAGACGGTGGCGCACGGTGCGATCACGAAGCACGAGCCTTCTACCGCGTAGATTTTGCTTGCTGCATTATTGACCTCGGCACCAAGCGCATGAGCGAACGGATCGTAGAGTGAAAAACTTGGCCAGGCGGCGATGTGGACCTGTTCGTTCTGGGCGTACATCGCGTATTTCGACAGCGGCTGCAGGTGCTCCCAGCAGCACAAGGCGCCGAGCCGGCCGACGTCGAGATCGTGCACCGCGAGGTGAGAGCCGTCGCCTTCGCCGAACACCGTGCGCTCGGCGTGGGTGGGCTTGAGCTTGCGGCGCTTGGCGACCGTCTCGCCGTCGGGCCCGATGATCCATTGCGCGATATAGAGGCTGCCGCCGTCGCGCTCTGACAGCCCGAGCGCGACAAACATTTTGTTACGTTTTGCGGCGGCGCGCAGCCGCTCCGCCTCCGGACTGTCATAGTGCAGCGAATTGTCGAAATAGCGCGAGACGAAGCCGCGCATGATGGCCCAGGCCGGGGCGCCGAGCCAGATCCACCACGGATAGCCCGGTATCCAGGTTTCCGGGAAGGCGATGAGGCGGGCCCCGGCGGCGCCGGCCTCGTCGATTAGCCGAATTGTTTTCTCGACCGAGCCTTCGAGATCGAGAAAGGCGGGCGCCGCCTGAACGGCGGCGACTTTATATTTCGGATGCGCGACGGCCATGGTGGGTCCTTTCCCCGGTCGGAGCCAAGTTTTTCTAGCTCGGAGCCAAGTTCTCCTCGCAAAGCCCATGGGCGACAAGTTTAGGGGCGTGCCGCCAGCGCTCTTGGCTGCGCGCGCAGTAAATATTGGCTGGCGGCGCAATGGCTTCTGCCCCAGCTTTCCCCCGGATTTTGCAGGCCCAGCGCACGGGTGCTACGCTGCAAAGCCGGCCCGGTCGCGCTAATCAGGTGTGGCGCTAAGCAGGTTTGGTGAAATGAGAACCGTGTGGACGACGGCCGACATTGCCGAAAGCAAACGCGCTCAATTTTGGCAGGATGCCGTCTGCGATACCTTCGTCGAACTCGATTGCCGGGCGCGCGCGGATCGCCCGTTTTTCGGCGAGATAAAGACAGCGCAGTGCGACGGTTTGCATTTCTCCAGCGTGCACACCGAGGGCCAGATCGTAAAACGCACGCACTCCCGCATCCGCCGCGCTCGCGAAGAAGTCATGCTCATCAGCGTGCAGGTGCGCGGCATGGGCATCATTTCGCAGGACGGCCGCGAAGCCCGGCTCAACCCGGGCGATTTTGCCTGTTACGACAGCACGCGGCCCTACACGCTGAACTTCGACGCCGAGTTCGAGCAACTGGTGCTGCACATGCCGCGCGAGGCGATGGTGCGCCGGATCGGCCGCACGGAAATGTGGACTGCGCGAACGGTCGAGGGTGCAAGTCCGGTCGGGTCGCTGGTGCTCCCATTTGTCCAGCGGACCGCGTCCATCGTTGCCGAGGTAGCGCCGGCGACGGCGAGCCGGCTTGCGGAGACTTGTCTGTCGCTGATCACGTCGGCGCTCGGCGAGCGATTGGGTGCCATTGCCGAAGGCGTCACTTCGGCGCGCACGGCGCTGATCTTCCGCGCCAAGGCGATCGTCGAAAGCAATCTGCACGACCACGCGCTCAATACTGAGAGGGTCGCCCAGTCTGTCGGTATTTCGCCGCGTTACCTGCAGGATCTTTTCCACGCCGAAGGCACCACCGTAAGCGATTGGATTTGGAAACGTCGGCTGGAGAAAAGCCGGCGCGACTTGGCCGATCCGCTGCGCGCCTGCGACAGCATCGCGCAAATTGCACTGGCCTGCGGGTTCGCCGACTTCGGCCACTTCAGCCGCCGCTACAAAGAAGCGTTCGGCGCATCGCCGCGCGACGATCGGATGAGGCTGCGAACCGGCGCATCGGAGGCCTTTCCGCTAATGAGAGCGCCCGCGCGCTAATTTAAAGCGTTTCTCCGGCACCAGCCACACTCCATCATCGGGGGCAGCTTATGGCGGAACGGTGCTCCGAGCGACGGGAATGTCTCCTTCTGGCCCATTTTCGACCGATGCGTTCAGTACCCGTGCCGATCAACCGATATGGCGAGCCGAGGCGTTTTGACACGATGCCCTCGCATCCGAGCTTGCACGCATGATGGAACAAAACCGAGCCTTCGACGTCGAAGTGCTTGTTGAACGCGATGCCGGGGTGCTCCTTGTCAATTAGCTTCTTGAGCGCAGTCTTGCGGTCCTCGATCGTTCGCCAGCGCAAGTTTTCCCCGTCGATCTCGATGAGGTCGAACGCACAGAGCGTCGCGCGAGGCCCGTTGCGATAGCTGCGGACCAAGCTGAAAACGGCTAAACCGGTTGCATCGCTGATGATGGCTTCGCCGTCGATGATGCACGAATACACCGGCAACGCGGCGACCGCTTGCACCGCGACGGGAAAGCGGTAGGTGAGGTCTTTGCCCTTCCGACTGACCAGTCGCACCTTTTTGCCGTCGCGCCGGGCGATGACCCGAAAACCGTCGTGCTTGATCTCGTAAATCCAGTCAGGCCCCGTCGGCGGCGTCTTGGCGAAACTGGGCAGGCAAGGCTCGATAAAGCCACTCGCAAAGGCGATGGGCAACCGGTACTGCCGCCGTTCCATAAACCGTCATTATGCGAACGATCCTACGCGAGTCAGCGCAACGGCGTCGCCGCCCCACAACTGATTAAGAAATATGACTTTCTTAATCAGTCAGCCGAGTGGTGGCAAAAGTGTACTTTCTTTTTCAGCCGCGTGATCGATTATTGCCCATCCCATAAAGTTCGAGCCATTCATCACCCTGCGAGCTTCCTGATCCGAACTTTGTCTTGCACTTCTGTGATGTATTGCGCCGCCTGGCCGCGCGTCTGAATCGATTGCGCGCGAGCGAGAATGGCGTGCCTATTAGACGGCGGCGAAAGCGCCAAGTCGTAGCGCATCGCGACATGCACAAGCCTCGGCAGATTGCCGCTGTCTACCGTAGCGCCCGGCGACGGTACCTGTCGGGCGACTAGCGGAATTCCAGCTAGGGAAACCGGATCCGGTAAAGAAGGTGGCGCGTCGGCTCTGGGCGCCAGAAGTGACAGAAGTGGTAGCACATGGTTGGCGGCCGCATCACGTTTTGTGAGTGGTTTTAATCCGAACGCGGCTTCGACCGTAGCGGGTATCGAGCTGTGATCGTATGGTCGATGATCGATAACACCAGCTGGAATCCGTGGCGAAACGACCACGGCAGGAACGCGAACGCCGTACTGGCCAAATGTAAAGCCATACTGGTTGCATTTTGAGCCCGGTGCCGTGTCACCAGGCGGCACGGCAGACGGCGGTGCGACGTGGTCGTAGAATCCGCCGTGCTCGTCCCATGTGACAATCAGTAAACTACTGTCCCAATGAGGCGAATTGCGAATCGCCTCGTAGGTCGCCTTGATCAGCGCTTCGCCTTGCGTAACGCCGTCGAGTGGGTGTTGGGAATTTCCGCCCTCGTAAGTGCCGTTTGCCATGTCTCCGTAGTTTGGCTCGATCCAGGTATAGAGCCAGGGATAATTGGCACTCGCCACCGCGGCGGCAAATTGATCGAAGTGCGCAACGTCGGAAAGAGTGATGTTCTTGAGCGCTGCCGCTAATGGAAAATTGTCACCGGAAAAGATTCGCCAGCCAGGTTGCGACTTTTTACGGAGCGCGTCAAAAATGGAGCCGTTTGGAAACTCGAAGCCGTCAACCGTCTCCCAGGTTATAATTTCGGCAGTCGTCGGACTGTGATCCAATCCGCCGGATGAGGGCCCGCATGCGAAAAGGCGGTTCGGCCAAGTCGGCCCCGGTATTGAAGCGCACCAACCATCGCAGACGGCGAAACTTCTTGCCAGCTTATTGAGGACTGGTAACTGTTCGGCCGAAAAACATTTCATGATCTCGCCGAAATTACCCGGTGCGTCGCCTTCGTCTGACGTGTGTGAGATGGCGTAGTCGCTAACAAAGCCGCTGTTGTTTATTTCAGGATAGGTACCCCCCGCCGGATCGGCTGCATTTGTCCCGCAAAGTTGTTCGAGTACATCGAGAAATTCATGTCCGGGGTCCACAGGCATCGTGGCGTCGGCTGATTTCGTAACCTGATACGTCTGACCCCGATAACTGTTGGACTCCACCCCCGAAAGGCCTTTGAGAGCCGTCTGCTGGCCAGTAACGGCGTCCGTCCCGGTAATTCCGGAAAACCCCAGCATGTGGTCGAGGGACCGATTTTCCAGCGTCAAAACAAAGACGTTATTGATGGCATTGGCCATACCCTAACCCTCCAAATAGCCAGCACCGTGTCGGACGGCGCGGCCAAATCTCAGCATTCAAACTTGAATTCGCGAATGTCTGCGCACTTCGTTATTTCACGTGGCTGAATTCGCTGTGCAGCGCAGCCGGACATTTCAGCTGACCGCAACTGCTGATCTCTGCCGCTCGGTCGCGATCGACACCAGACCCGAACTTCTCGCGACCGACTGATTAAGAAATTGCAACCTCTAAAACGCCTTTTTATCGAAAGCGCTGCCGTATGAATTGCTGCATGCTCGGCGGCACAATCCGACCGTAACCGCGAATCCCAGAAAAACGAGCCGTTTTGTCGACCGCCTGCCAAGGATCGAAAACTGATGAAGAAATC
The DNA here is from genome assembly GCA_963845775.1 of uncultured Alphaproteobacteria bacterium. Classification (GTDB taxonomy): domain Bacteria; phylum Pseudomonadota; class Alphaproteobacteria; order Rhizobiales; family Xanthobacteraceae; genus BOG-931. The sequence continues at coordinate 60,918 of CAWJTE010000007.1, read as the reverse complement.
GTATTTTTGTAATCAGTGACCGCCGGCCCCACCTGACAATTCAGCGCGAAGACCAGGCACCTGGAGATTTGTTGCGTGCTTTGACTGATAAGGAAATAGCAGTTTCCTTATCAGTGAGTGATTTCACCGCCGCTACTCAGAATCCGTGGCTACGCTTTTGCCCGCCGACTTGCGCTTACAATATTCCGCCCACGCGTCCATGAGCTGGCGCCGCTTATCGAAAAGATCGCTACGCCGGTAAGCCGCCTCGGTCTTGCTGGCCACCGCATGGGCGAGCGCCATTTCAACTACCTCGTTGGGGAAGTTGGTCTGTTCGGCGGCCCAATCTCGAAACGTAGACCGAAACCCATGCGCAGTGATATTGCCGCTATTCATGCGTCCCAGGGTCATGAGCAGCGCCATATTCGATAGCGGCGTATCCGGCGTGCGCCCGGGGAAAAGATAAAGTCCCTTCGGTTCTTTTATTCGGTTCAAGGTCAGCATTGCCGCCTTTGAAAGTGGGACTTGGTGTTCGCGGTAACCCTTCATGTGTTCCGGGGGAACAACCCAGACCCGCTTCTTGAGATCGACTTCGGACCAGCGGGCGTAAATCACCTCGCCGGTGCGCGCTGCGGTGAGGATAAGAAACTCAAGCGCTGCGGCAGCGCGTCCTTCAACCCCCCGAAGCTCGGTCATGAAGCTTGGTATCTCATCGTACGGCAAGGCGGCATGATGCTTGATCGGCCGCACCTTTGTTCGGCCCGGCAGTAAGTGGATTAGGTGACCTCGCCACCGCGCCGGATTCTCGCCGTTCCGAAAGCCTCGCACCTTTGCCCAATCAAGGATGACTTCAATCCGCCCGCGTAGGCGGCGTGCCGTTTCCGTCTTTTTGCTCCAGATTGGCTCAATCACCTTCACAATATGATCAGTATCGACTGCTTGCACAGGAACGCTGCCAAAGACCGAAGAAACGTACGTCGCCAGCGTGTTACGCCACTGCTGACGATGTTTTTCGTTTTTCCAGCTTATTTCATGCGCACCGATGTAAGCTTTGGCGCATTGATCGAAGGTGATCGAGCTATGTGAATAAATGCGGCCGCTGACGAATGGCCGCGAACAGGGCGCCTGGCGGAGGGAGTGGGATTCGAACCCACGATACGGTTTCCCGTATACACGCTTTCCAAGCGAGCGCCTTCAGCCACTCGGCCATCCCTCCGGCGCGCGAGACGCGCAATATAACGAGCCCGCTTGGCGGCACAACCCGAGCCGCAAATGCAATGCGTTTGCGCGCGTCGCGAGGCATCTGGTACCGTCGCCCGACAGTAAAGAAAGCCTGACGAGCGAAAACATGATCGTGCGCGAACGGCCTGACGGTTCCCTGGTTCTCATTTGCCAGACCGATCACGCCAAACTGTCGGGACAGTGCGCGGCGCATTGGGGCAATAAGGATTTCGCGCGTCCGCAGCCCCAAGAAGCGGTGATCCGCGCCGCAATGTTTCACGACAGTGGCTGGTACGATTACGAAGCGAGCCCGACGATCGCGCCCGACACCGGCAAACCGCTCAACTTCATGCAAGTCGCCTGGGGCAAACCGCAGCGGCACGCGTTCGAGTGGGCGATCGACTGGATGAGCCGCATCGATCCGTATTCAGGCCTACTTATCAGCAAGCACCGCACCGGGTTACAGCGCGGCCGCTACGACCAGGTCGCGCATCCGAAATTCTTCAACGCGCAAAACCTGCCCGAGGACAACGAGGATTTTTTGGCGCGCAACGAGGCGGCGCAGGCTGCCGCATTGCGCAAGTATGACGAGGGCGAGTTCTGGACCAACTATCGGCTCCTCCAGGTCTTCGATCTGATTTCGCTGTTTCTCTGCAACAAAGATATCGTCGACGACTATATCGAGCCGGTTCCGACGTCGTATGACGGCCGCTCGCACCCGGTGAAGCTCGCCTTGAAAACCATCGAAGCGAACCGGGTCGAGATTGATCCGTTTCCATTCGACGTCAATCCGTTGCGCGTACAGCTGGTAAGGCGCGAGGTTGATCGCAATTCGTTCGCCGATCCGGCCGAATTCCGCGACGCTTATTTCAAGACCGTCCCTCAGGCCATCGACTTCACTTTGTGCGGCCGGGGCAGGTGACGCGCCCGGAGCAACAACCGTGAGGGCGATCCGCGTCTACGCTCACGGCGGTCCTGAAACAATGCAGCTTGAGGATTTGCCGCTGCCGTCACCCAACCCCGGCCAAGTGCTCGTCGAAGTCACGCAACTGCGCAGCGGACTTTACAAGCGCGAACTGCCCCTCACGCTTGGGCTTGAAGGCGCCGGAATCGTCCGCGCACTCGGTTCGGATGTGGCAGGCATTAAAGTCGGCGATCGCGTCGCCTTGATCTTTGCGCGCGACGCACGTGCTTGCACCGGTCGACCGCGTCGTACCACTTCCCGACGCCATAAGCTTCGAGGCCGCTGCCGCGGTCCTGTTCCAGGGGCTGACCGCGCATTATCTGGCGACCTCGACCTTTCCGCTTACGCCCGGATCGAGCTGCGTGGTCCACTCCGCCGCCGGCGGCGTGGGCATTCTGATGTGTCAGATCGCGAAAATCCGCGGCGCCGAAGTCATCGGCGCGGTATCGACATCCGCGAAGGCCGCGATCGCACGCGCGGCCGGCGCCGAACACGTTGTCGTTTACGCGGACGCAGACTTCGCCGCCGCCGCCCAGCGCGTTACGGGAGGTCGCGGAGTCGACGTGGTCTATGATGCGGTTGGGCTTAAGACTTATATCCGCAGCATGGATGCGCTGCGGCCACGCGGAACGCTCGCACTTTATGGTGAGGCGAGCGGGCTCGTTCCGCCAATCGATCCGCGTGAACTTCTATCGCGCCAATCTATATCTCACCCCGCACCGGCCTCGATCACTATATTGCCGACCGCGCCGAGCTGCTCGCGCGGACCGGCGAAATTTTCGGCTGGGTCGCGGCCGGGCGGCTGAAGCAGACGATTTTCCGGACTTATCGGCTGGAAGAAGCCGCCGACGCGCATCGGGCGATCGAGTCGCGCGCCACGACCGGCAAGCTTCTGGTGATTCCATGACCGCGAAATCGCCACCGCGTTTGCCGTTGGTCGAGACACCCGATGACGCTGTGACCCGAGAAGAATTCAGCAAGCTCGCGAGCGGACGCGGCATCCTGAACCTGCACCGGATGATGGCGCATGCCCCGCCACTCATGAAAGCATCCGGCGAAATGGCCGCCGCCTTCCGGCACGCCGCGGGGCTCGAGCGCGGCGTAGCGGAGATGGTCGTTTTGCGGACGGCACAGATCGTCGACTGCGACTATGTGTTTCGGCGTCATGTGCCCTTGGCGCGCGCCGCCGGTGTGACCGAGCAACAGATCAGCGAGATTACGCGCTGGCCGGAAAGCCCTGTTTTCACGCCCGCGCAAATGGCCGCGCTTGGATTTGCCGAAAGGGCGGCGCGAGGAACGTCGGTGGATGACGCAACGTTTGCCCTGTTGCGGCGGGATTTTTCTCCGCGCGAAATTGTCGAATTGACTATGCTGATTGGCCACTATGTCTCCACCGCCATTTTCATCAAAACGCTGGCGGTTCCCGGCGAGACAGCGTGAACCGCCAGCCGTTTCGAGGAGAAATCGCATGCGTCTGCCATTGATCGCCCCCGCCGATCTCACGCCAGAGCAGCGCCCGGTCTACGACGATATGCGATCGGGCATCGAAAAGAACTTTTCCGGCTTCAAGACTATCGCCGAAAACGGCGCCCTGATGGGACCGTGGAATCCGTGGCTGCATGAGCCGAAATTCGGCAAGCCGATCTGGGATTTGACGCTGGCGCTGTCGATCTCGCCGTCGCTGCCGCGGCCGGTGAGAGAAGTGGCCATCCTGGTCACCGGGGCCACATTCCATTCCGCTTACGAACTCTACGCTCATGTCATCGCCGCGGAGCGACGCGGGCTGCCTGACGACAAGCTCACAACTGTCGTGGCCGGCCAGCGGCCGGCCGATCTAACTCATGAAGAAGCGGTCGCTTACGATGTGGCGTCGTCGTTGCTTCATCATGGCACGTTGCCGGAATTGGTTTACCGCGAGGCCGTGCAAGCATTCGGAAAGCACGGCGCCGCCGAGTCCCGGTGCCGGAGGCGGAGGCGGACTAAATGGGTGGCATCGCGCGGGCTATATCCCTCGGCGTCGTGCTCGCCGCATGGGCGGCGAAGACCGCACGCCTTGCGGCACGCTATCCGGACGCCTGAACGCCAATCCGGTCGCGTGGCAGCGCCTCGGCTTGCAAGACGTTGGCGATACTTTCGATGTCGTCGAGCATCAGAACAGGCAGCGGCGCCTGCCGCAGCGGTTCGTCGGTTGCAATCGCGACAATGCAATCGTCGTCGGGATGCAGAAGCGGCTTGCCGACCGACGGCCGATACACTTCCAGCTTCGGATGGGCGTGACGCTTGAAACCCTCGACAATCACCAGGTCGGCGGGGCTGAGTTTGTTCAAGATTTCGGCAAGCTGCGGCTCCGGCTCGCCGCGCAGCTCGTGAATAAGCGCCCAGCGCCGGCTCGACGCGACCACGACCTCGGACGCGCCCGCCTCACGGTGCAGCCAGGAATCCTTGCCCGGCCGGTCGAGATCGAACTCATGATGGGCGTGCTTGACGGTCGCAACCTTCAACCCGCGCCCGACCAAGACCGGGATCACCTTGGTGATCAACGTGGTCTTTCCCGACCCGCTCCAGCCGGCAAGGCCGATGACCCGCATGGGCTCCCTCATGACCGATATGATAAAGACGCCATGCTGATTTTGCGACTCTTGGCCATGGCACTGATCGCCGTGTTCATACCGGAACCGATGTCGCGTCGTAGGTAAAAAGCCAGTCGTAGCGCTCCTTGACGCGCTGGTCCTGCCATTCGCGCGCGACATGAGCCTGAGCGGCTTCCGCGTCCGCCAACGCATGGCTGTGAAAGCGCGGGATCATATCGGCCGAGCCGGCGACCGCTTTGTTGGCGCGCGCGCGACGCGCGGATTCATAACGTGCAAACGCGGTTTCGTGATCGCTCGGGCATTTTTCGAGACAGCGCGCGAGCACGAAGCCGTCCTCGAGCGCCATGACCGCGCCCTGCGCGAGAAACGGCACCATCGGATGACAGGCGTCGCCGAGCAGCGTGCAGCGGCCTTTGCTCCACACTTCCATGACCGGCCGCAGCGCCAGCGCCCATTTATATGGGACATCGATGTTACGGATAATCGCATGCACGTCTTCGTGCCAGCCGCGAAAGTCTTCCAGTAATTCGTCGGTGGTGCCGCGAACGTTCCAGCCTTCGACCTGCCAGTCGCTGCGTTCGCGGATACCAACAAAGTTTAGGAGGCTGCCGCTACGCAGCGGATAGTGCACCACATGGCCGCCAGGCCCGACCCAGTTAGTGCCGACGGTGCGGGACACCGTGGGCGGCAGCGTCTCCATCGGCACGACGCCGCGCCAAGCGGTGATGCCGCAGAATTGCGGCTTCGCGGCTCCGAACAGACTTGCACGCACGACCGAGTGCAGCCCATCCGCACCGATGACCAGCTTCGCCTGCACCGGCTCCGCATTCTCGAACGAGAGTTCGACGCAATCGGGCGTTTGCCGCGCGCGGCCGCATTTGCGGCCGAGACGTATTGCGCCGGGCTTTGCGCGCATCAGTGCCTGCGCAATAACATTGTGCAGGTCACCGCGATGAATGGTGATGTAAGGAGCGCCGTAGCGGGCCTCGGATTCTACGCCGAGATCGAACACTTTCCAGCATTGCCCGGTGTTCCAAAGCCGGATCGCCTTGCCGGCCGGCAGCACCTGCACCTTTTCCAGCGCCGCTTTCAGGCCAAGTGCATGCAGGACGCGGGTGCCGCTGGCGCTGATCTGCACGCCGGCGCCGAGCTCGCGCAGCTCCGGCGCCTGTTCGTAGACTTCCACGTCGATGCCGCGCCGAACGAGCGCCAGCGCCGCCGTAAGGCCGCCGATGCCGGCGCCGACGATGGCGATGTTGTTCGGCACCGGGCCGGTCACGCCGGTTCGCCAGCGGCAGTACGGTTGAGGTCTACGAGGACATCGTCGCCCTTGAGCACCACCTGATAGGTGCGCAGCGGCACTTCACACGGCGGATCAACCACCTCGCCGGTGGGCACGCGGAACGATCCCATATGCATGCAGCACTCGATCACGTCGCCTTCGAGCATACCGTCGGCCAGACTTGCCGCCGCATGCGTGCATTCGTCGTCGGTCGCGTAGTATGTTCCGCCGATATTGTAGACCGCCAGTGTCTTGGGGCCGACCGCGAATGCCTTGACCGAATCCGGCGCCACATCGGACTTCGCGCAGACACGCACGAAACTGTCGCTATTGTCCGCCATCGTTGCTACCTCCCTCGCAATTCTCGCTTACAATAAAAGCAATGAGATCGGAAGGACGCATGCAAGTTCTCGTGGTCGGCGCGGGCGTGGTCGGGCTCGCGGTGGCGCGGGCGGTGGCGTGCCACGGCCACGACGTGGTTATTGCCGAAGCGACCGGCGGCATCGGCAACGGCGCGTCGTCGCGCAACAGCGAGGTCATTCACGCTGGCATCTATTATCCGACCGGATCGCTGCGCGCTCGCCACTCGACCCGTGGACGGCGTATGCTCTACGACTTCTGCGCCTCGCACAATGTCGCCCACAACAAGTGCGGCAAGCTCGTCGTCGCGACCGACGCGGCCGAGCAGGGCAAGGTCGAAACGCTGCTGGCGCAGGGGCTCAAGAATGGTGTCGAAGGACTTGAGCTGATCGGCGGTAACGCCGCGCGCGCCCTTGAGCCGGAGCTCTCTTGTATCGGCGCATTGTTGTCGCCGGAATCCGGGATCGTCGACAGCCACGGCTTCATGCTGGCACTGTGGGGCGAGTTGGAAGATCGCGGCGGCGGCATCGCCTTCGAGACGCCGGTCGAGCGCATCGCGTTCGCGGCCCCGCATTGGCAGGTGCAGTTCGGCGGCAACGACGCCGGCACCGCCGTATTCGACGCGGTGGTCAACGCCGCAGGCCTCGGTGCGCAAAAACTCGCGCGCCGGATCGAAGGATACCCGGTCGAGAAGGTCCCTCCCCTCGTTCTCGCGAAGGGCAATTATTTCGCCTTCGCCGGGAAGCCGGTGTTTTCACGCCTCATCTATCCGACACCGGTCGACGGCGGGCTTGGCGTGCACGTCACCCTCGATCTCGCCGGGCGGATGCGCTTTGGCCCGGACGTCGAGTGGATCGATCACGAAAGCTACACCGTCGATCCACATCGGGCGGATGCGTTTTATGAACGCATCCGCGCCTACTGGCCACGCGTGGCGGGCGGTTCGCTGATCCCCGATTATTGCGGCATTCGTCCCAAGCTAAGCGGACCCGGCCAGCCGCAATCCGATTTCATGATCGCCGCCCACCGCGAGCACGGCCTGCCGCGGCTCGTATGCTTATTCGGCATTGAATCGCCGGGACTGACAGCCTCGCTGTCGCTTGCCGAAGAAGTGGTCGAAAATCTTACGGCCTAGTCCGCGCCGACACGCAAAAATCCGACTACCGGCGCGCCAGAAAAATTAGAACAAGCCCGACGACGGCAATGACGCCGCCGTAATAAACCCATCTGGTCTGGCTGATCATGAAGCTCTCGGCCGGCCACGGGAAATATCCCGATCCTTGTCCCATAAAGACAAATCCCGCGAGCAAAAGAACAATTCCGGTCAGCGTCAGCAGCGTGTTCATGTTGCACCGATTAATGCGCGGCATCCCAATTGTCGGCGGCATGCGCCTCGACCTGCAGCGGCACCGACAGCAACACCGCCGGCAACGGCGCGTCTTCCATCACTTTCTGGATCACCGGCAGCGACTTTTCTACCTCGGCATCCGGCACCTCGAACACCAGCTCGTCGTGCACCTGCAGCAGCATCTGTGCCGCGAGCTTCTGCTCGGCGAGCGCGCCTTCCATGCGGATCATGGCGCGGCGGATGATGTCTGCGGCGCTACCTTGCAGCCGCGCGTTGATCGCGGCGCGCTCGTTGAACGAGCGGATTGAAGCATTGGACGCCTTGATCTCCGGGTAGTGACACTTTCGGCCGAACAACGTCTCGACGTAGCCGTTCCGCTTGGCGAATTCCTTGGTCGTCTCGATATAATCGCGGATGCCCGGGAAGCGCTCGAAATACTTTTTGATGTAGGCGGCCGCCTCCTCGCGTGGGATGCCGAGTTGGTTGGCGAGCCCAAAGGCGGAAATGCCGTAAACAATGCCGAAATTGATCGCCTTGGCGCGGCGGCGGATTTCGGCCGGCATCCCCTTCACCGGCACGCCGAACATTTCCGACGCGGTCATGGCGTGAATGTCGAGGCCTTCGCGAAAGGCTTTTTGCAGCGGCTCGATACCGGCGATCTCGGCGAGGAGCCGCAGCTCGATCTGCGAGTAATCGGCGGAGACGAGCTTGGTGCCCGGCCCGGCAACAAACGCGCGGCGGATTTTGCGGCCGTCCTCTGTTCGCACCGGAATATTCTGCAAATTCGGATCGGACGACGACAGTCGGCCGGTGGTGGTGGACGCAAGCGCATAATTGGTGTGGACGCGGTGCGTCACCGGATTGACGAAACCCGGCAGCGCATCGGTATAGGTCGATTTCAGCTTCGAGACTTGCCGCCAGTCGAGAATTTTTTGCGGCAGCTTGTGGCCCTGCTCCGCCAGTTCCTCCAACGCGCGGGCGCCGGTCGCCCATTGGCCGGTCTTGGTTTTGGTGCCGCCCTCAAGCTTAAGTTTGCCAAACAAAATATCGCCGAGCTGCTTGGGGCTGCCGGGATTGACCGTATCGCCGGCAATCGCGTTGATCTCGGCCTCGAGCGCGGCGGCTTCCTGCGCGAACTCGCCCGAAAGCCGCGATAATATTTGCCGATCGATGGAAATGCCGCGACGCTCCATCCGCGCCAGCACGGCGAGGAGCGGCCGTTCCAGCGTGTCATAGACGGTGAGCACATGCCCGGCCGGCAGCCGCGGTTTGAGCACTTGCCACAGCCGCAGAATAACGTCGGTACGCTCGGCGGCGTATTCGGTCGCTTTGTCGATGCCGAGAAGGTCAAAGGAAATTTTGGTTTTGCCCGGCTTGAGCAGCTTGTCGATGTCGATGGCGGCGTGGGTGAACACGGCTTCGGCGAGTTTGTCCAGCGCGTGATTTTGCCGTCCGGCGTCGAGCGCGTACGACATCAGCATGACGTCGTCATAGGGTGCGATCTCGATGCTGCGCTGCCCGAAAATCTGCCAGGCGAATTTCAAATCGTGGCCGATCTTGAGCGTGCCGGGGTCGGTCAGCACGGACTTCAGCGCATCGAGCACTGCGCGCTCGGCAATCTGCTCGGGCGCGAGATCGCCGGCGAACAGGCTTTCCGCGCCGCCTTCGGCGCCTTGCCGATGTGTCAACGGCACATAGCAGGCCTCGTTCGGCGCGACGGCGAGTGAAAAGCCGCACAATTCCGCCTGCATCGGATCGGGATTTGTGGTGAGCACGTCGATCGCAATAAAGCCCGCATCGCGCGCTCGCGCGAGCACGGCATTGAGCTCTTCGACGCTGCGCAATGTCCGGTATTTCGAGCGGTCAAATTTTGCATTGCGCGCCGTCGCAACCCGGGCGGCAACGAGCGCCTGCGGCGTAAGGGAGGCGTAAGCCGGCGCTTCCGGCCTGCCCGTGCGCGACGAGTCCCCAGGCTGCGCCGGGCGGCCAAGGGGCAACTGCGGAGCGGCGACGCTTGATCCCGGCGCGGCTGTTTGCCCGGCACCACCCGCCAACTTCTTGTCGGCCTCGATCTCGCCCGCCTCTACGCCGGCGAACTCCGCCACCCGTCGCATCAGTGCGTTAAATTCCATCGCCTTGAGGAAGGCGATCAAGCGTTTGTAATCGGGCTCGTGGACCGCGAGATCGCCGATCGGCACGTCGAGCGTGACGTTGGCGTCGAGCGTGACGAGCTTTTTCGAAATCCGCGCCGCCTCGGCGTGCTCGATCAATGACTGACGGCGCTTTTCCTGCTTGATCTCGTTTGCGCGCTTGAGCAGCGTTTCGAGATCGCCATACTCCCCGATCAGCTGCGCTGCGGTCTTGACACCGATGCCGGGCACGCCTGGCACGTTGTCGGTCGAATCGCCGATCAGCGACTGCACCTCGATGACTTTGTCCGGCGGCACGCCAAATTTTTCGATCACTTCCGCGCGGCCGATCTTCTTGTCCTTCATCGCGTCGAACATGACCACGCGGTCGCCGACGAGTTGCATCAGGTCTTTATCCGACGAAACGATGGTGGCAGTGGCGCCCGCCTCGCTGGCCTCGCGCACGTAAGTCGCGATGAGGTCATCGGCCTCGAAGCCGTCCTGTTCCAGGCAGGGCAGGTCGAAGGCCTGTACGGCTTCGCGGATATATTTGAATTGCGGCTTGAGGTCGTCGGGCGGGTCGGGCCGGTGCGCCTTATAGTCGGCATACATCTCGGTGCGGAAGGTCTTTTCCGACTTGTCGAGCACCACGGCGAGATGGGTTGGCTTTTCGTCCGCCTTCATATCGCGCAGAAGCTTCCACAGCATGTTGCAAAAGCCGAATACCGCGTTGAGCTGCAGCCCGTCGGATTTGCGGGTAATCGGCGGCAGCGCGTGGTAGGCGCGAAAGACATAGCCCGAGCCGTCGACGAGGAAGACGTGATCGCCTTTCCTCACCGGCTTGGCGGCAGGCGCGGTGGTGGCCGCACCGGGCCTCGACTTTTGTGCGGCGGGCATGATGACCGCTAATATATGTGTCCGGCGGGAATAATCACTGTGGATAACTTCGCAAAACAAGGCGTGGGAAATGCCTCCCCGTTGCCGATCGACGCGGCGCTGCCGGAGCTAACCGCAGCGTTGCGCGCGCGCAATGTTGTGGTTTTGGTCGCTCCGCCGGGCGCCGGCAAGACCACCCGGGTGCCGCTCGTGCTTGCGGGGGAGCCGTGGGCCGCGGGCCGGCGCATTCTGGTGCTGGAGCCGCGCCGGATCGCGGCGCGAGCCGCCGCCGAGCGGATGGCGCAAGACCTTGGGCGAACATGTCGGCGATACGGTCGGCCTGCGGGTGCGCTTTGGCTCGAAGACGTCGCGGCGAACCCGCATCGAGATCGTCACCGAAGGCGTTTTCACCCGGCTGATCCTCGACGATCCGATGCTCGAGGCGTTGCGGCGGTCCTGTTCGACGAATTCCACGAACGCTCGCTCGATGCCGATCTCGGGCTCGCGCTGGCGCGCGACGTGCAAACAGGGCTTGCGCGAGGATTTGCGGCTTCTGGTGATGTCGGCGACGATTGACGGCGCGCGGGTCGCCAAGCTTCTCGGCGATGCGCCGGTGATCGCAGCCGAAGGCCGCGCGTTTCCGGTCGAGACGCGATACCTCGGGCGCGATGCGCGGCCGATCGAGCCGCAAGTCGCCGACGCGATCGTGCGCGCGATGCGCGCTGAATCCGGCTCGCTGCTGGCGTTTCTGCCCGGCGCGGCCGAAATCCGCCGCACCGCGTCGCTGCTCGACGGCCGGCTCGATCCGGCGACCGATGTTGTCACGCTCTACGGCGCGCTCGCCGGCGACGAGCAGGACCGCGCCATCGCGCCCGCCCCGCCCGGCCGGCGCAAAATCGTGCTCGCGACCTCGATCGCCGAGACTTCGATCACCATCGAGGGCGTGCGCATGGTCGTCGACAGCGGGCTCGCGCGCGTGCCGCGCTACGAGCCCGATGTCGGCGTGACGCGGCTCGAGACCGTGCGGGTGTCGCGCGCGGCCGCCGATCAGCGCCGCGGCCGCGCCGGGCGCACCGAGCCCGGCATCTGCTACCGGCTGTGGGACGAGCCGCAGACCGCGTCGCTCGAACCGTTTCGCCCGCCCGGAAATTCTGTCCGCCGATCTTTCGTCTTTCGCGCTCGATCTGGCGGCTTGGGGCAGCGGCGCCCGAGCAGCTCGCCTTTCTCGATCCGCCGCCGCGCCCGGCGCTCGACAGAGGCGAAAGCCTTGCTGCGCGAACTTGGCGCCATCGACGGCGACGGCCGCATCACCGACGAAGGCCGAAAGCTGCGTCGCCTGCCGCTGCCGCCGCGGCTGGCGCGCATGGTGGTCGACGCGGCCGCGGAAGGCGCGGCGCTGCACCGCCGCCGAGATCGCCGTGCTGATCGGCGAGCGCGGCCTCGGCGGCGACGATGTCGACCTGACCGCCCGTCTCGACGCGTTGCGCCGCGACCGCTCGCGCGCGCGGGCGCGACGCCCGCGCCATGGCGGCAGCGGTGGGCGCGAGATCGCAAATCCTGAAACCCGCAGCCGGCGCCGCAACGATGGAGGCGAGATCAGCGCCGGCGCGCTGCTTGCACTGGCTTATCCCGAGCGCATTGCCAAGAATCGCGGCGGCGCAGCGGGCGCATTTCTGCTGGCCAATGGCCGCGGCGCGCAGATCGATCCCGCCTCGGCGCTGGCGCGCGAACCTTACCTCGCGGTCGCCGAACTCGACCGGCAGTGCCGCCGCCGGCCGCATCCTGCTCGCGGCGCCGATCACGCTTGCCGAAATCGAGGCGCGCTTTGCCGACCGCATCGACACCGCGCGAAGACATCACTTTCGATCCGGCAAGCGCCAGCCTGCGCGTGCGCCGGCTCAGCGGCTTGGCGCGATCGCGCTCGCCGAGCAGCCGATGCCGGTCGACGCCGACGAAGACAGCCGCGCGCATGCTGGCCGAAGGCATCGCGCGCTCGGCATCGACCGGCTGCCGTGGACCAAGGCGCTGCGGCAATGGCGCGACCGCGTCATGTTTCTGCGCGCCGGCCGAAGGCGACGCAATGGCCCGATCTGTCCGACGCCGCGCTCGCCGCCGACACGGATTGGCTGGCGGCGTCGTTCGCCGGCAAGACGTCGCTCGCCGAACTTTCGGCCGACGAATTTGCCGGCGCGCTCGCCGCGCGCCTGCCCTATCCGCTGCGGCGCCGGCTCGACGCCGAGGCGCCGACCCATTTCGACCGCGCCGACCGGCTCGCAAGTGCCGATCGATTACGAAGCCGAAGGCGGCCCGAAAATCGCGATCCGCGTGCAGGAGCTTTTCGGCCTTGACCGCCATCCGGCGATCGCCGGCGGGAAAATCCCGCTGCTGGTCGAACTTCTTTCGCCGGCGCACCGGCCGGTGCAGATGACGCGCGATTTGCCCGGCTTCTGGCGCGGCAGCTACGCCGCGGTGCGCGCCGAGATGCGCGGCCGCTATCCGAAACATCCCTGGCCGGACAATCCACTCACGGCGCCGCCCACGCGACGCGCCAAAAGAAGCCGCTAATGTGTGATCGCCGCGCTCATCCGCGGAGCTTAGCGATTTCTGCTCGGGCCGCAGCGACGATCTCTTCGTTCTTATGGGCGTGACCCCATAGGCCCCAGCCGCCGTCGACGGCTTCCGTCAGCAAGACCCATGTTCGTTGCTTGAGTGTTTCGTCGCCGGCAGCGGTTGCGATCAAGTCGGTGAGCTGCCGCACGACCGCGATCTGCTTGGCCCGATCAAGCGCCCCGGTGTTGGTGAGAACCTGAACGCGAACATAGTTGCTGTCGCTATCGACATTGGAGAGCCCGCCAGCTTTCAATTCATGGACGAACGCCGCCGTGTTTTTGCGAAACATTGGAATGTCCGGCACCTGCTCGATTGTCTTGACCGTCGCAGCTGCGTCCGCTGCTAGTTTGTGAGGATCGCCGAACGTGCCGGCGGTTGCGAAAATATCGATCATAGGCATGGTGACAAATCCTCCAATGAATTATGACAATCATCATAGATGATACTATGACGATCATCATAGTCAATGAGCGCAGCTTTGACCGGTAAGACCAAGAAACGCATGATTGAGCGCGCGGCCATCCTGCTGGCCCAAAAAGGGTTGCAGGCCACGTCCTTCAGCGAGGTCCTAGCCAAATCGGGAGCGCCGCGCGGGTCGCTTTATCATCATTTCCCCAATGGCAAGGAAGAGTTGGTTCTCGCTGCACTTGGCTTTGCAGGCGATCAGGTTCTGGAAGGGCTCAATGGCCTGTCGGGCAAGTCGCCAACCGAATGACCGAAGCGTTCCTCGCCCTGCGCGTTCGCTTCTCGGCGCGTCCTATTTTGACGCCGGATGCGCCGTGGTTGCCGTCACGATTGCCACCGATGCGCCGGCGCTGCGCGAGCGGGCCGCCGATATCTTTCGCCGTTGGCGCGCGCGGCTGGTTACCCTATTTACTGAGGCAGGAATGCCAAAAAGGCGCGCGTCGACGGCTGCGACGACCCTTGTCGCCGCCTGCGAGGGCGCCGTGATCCTAGCGCGTGCCGAGCGATCGTTCGAGCCGTTCGACCTTGTCGCCGCGGAACAACTTGCAATGATTGCGGCGGCAACAAAACGCAAAGATTAGCGACGTGAGGGCATGGCGAGGTACGAGAAAGCGAATTTGATTGGAACTCTCCTCCCTACTCGCTATTCCCTATGCGCCGCCGGTCCAGAGGTCTGCAATGTTTCCCAAGCCGAAACCTCAGCTCAAGCCCAACACCTACGCCTATGAATCCGAGCCGATGGTGAAAGCCACCGGCTTTCGCGAATACGACGCGCGCTGGCTGTTCGGCAGCGAGATCAACCTGATGGGCGTCGAGGCGCTGGGCCTCGGGCTCGGCACGCTGATCCACGAACTCGGCGTCAAGCCGCGACATCGTCACCGGCCACGATTTCCGCTCCTACTCGGCGTCGATCAAGATGGCGCTGACCAACGGCCTGATGGCCGCGGGCTGCAAGGTGCACGACATCGGGCTCGCGGTGACGCCGATGGCCTATTTCGCGCAATTCGACCTCGACGTGCCCTGCGTCGCCATGGTCACCGCCTCGCATAACGACAACGGCTGGACCGGCGTGAAGATGGGCGCCAACCGCCCGCTCACCTTCGGCCCCGACGAGATGACGCGCCTCAAGGACATCGTGCTCGGCGGCCGCTTCAAGATGCAGGACGGCGGCGCCTACGCGTTCGTCGAGAATTTTCCGGCGCGCTACATCGCCGACCTCACCAACCGGCCGAAGCTCAAGCGCCACCTCAAAGTCGTCTGCGCCTGCGGCAACGGCACCGCCGGCGCGTTCGCGCCGCAGGTGCTGGAAGCGATCGGCTGCGAAGTCATCCCGCTCGATTGCGAGCTCGACCACACCTTTCCGAACTACAATCCGAACACCGAAGACATGAAAATGCTGCACGCCATGCGCGACGCCGTGCTGGCGCAACAAGGCCGACGTGGCGCTTGGCTTCGACGGCGACGGCGACCGCTGCGGCGTGGTCGACAACGAGGGCGAGGAGATTTTCGCCGACAAGGTCGGCGTCATGCTGGCGCGCGATATTTCGGCGCAGCACAAGAATGCGCTGTTCGTCGCCGACGTGAAATCGACCGGGCTTGTTTGCGACCGATCCGGTGCTGATCAAGAACGGCGCCAAGACCGATTACTGGAAGACCGGCCATTCCTACATGAAGCGCCGGGTCAACGAGATCGGCGCCATCGCCGGTTTCGAGAAATCCGGCCACTTCTTCTTCAACAAGCCGTTCGGCCGCGGCTATGACGACGGGCTGATCTTCGCGCTGGCGGTCTGCGACATGCTCGACCGCAATCCCGGAAAGAGCATGGCCGATCTGAAAAACGCGCTGCCGAAAACCTGGTCGTCGCCGACCATGTCGCCGCACTGCGCCGACGAGGAGAAGTACGGCGTGGTCGACGCGGTGGTGAAGCATTTCGAGGCGCGAGCAGAAAAAGGGCGGCAAGGTCGCCGGCCAGCCGATCCGCGATCTCGTCACCGTCAACGGCGTGCGCGTGACGGTCGAGGACGGCACCTGGGGCCTGGTTCGCGCCTCATCCAACAAGCCGGAGCTGGTCGTCGTGGTCGAAAGCCCGGTGTCGGAGGCGCGCATGCGCGAGATGTTCAAGGCGGTCGACGCGGTGCTGCGCACGCACAAGGAAGTCGGCGAGTATAATCAGACGATTTGAAGCTTCTGCTGCACCGGTCGCGCGGCTTCACAGCAAAGATTTTAACCTCCTGATAGACATCGATCTCGAGCGCGCCGGGCAACATGGCGCGCCAGGCCTGCAGATAGGTTTGCAATCCGCATGTCGCTCGCGATGCGACTGCCGGTTGAGCTCCAAGCTTTCCGGCGCCTCGTATTCGATCACCTGGATGAATTTGGCCGGATCGTCGACGTTGCTGCAGGAGCCGGACCTGGGCGTTGCCGAACATCTGATAGAACGGCGCCGCGGCCCTGATCATCGCGAAAGCTGCTCGGAATCCGCGCCCGGCAGCGTGAACCGCAAATGCAGCGTCCGCCGGACCTTTGCGTTCCTCGTTGCTCATCGCTGCATCCCTTAACAGGCCGCAAACCGTGCCGCCACGCGATCGCCGCCCCCCTATATTCTACTTGAACGTCTCGCGGAACGAGTGCGCCGGATAGACGCCGAGAATCTTCAACGTCTTCGGCTGCGACACGAATTCCAGCTCTTCGAGCGCCAGTTCGAGCGCGCGGTCCTTCGGATGGCCCTGCACGTCGGCGTAGAACTGCGTCGCGGCGAAGCTGCCGTCGACCATGTAGCTTTCGAGCTTGGTCATGTTGACGCCGTTGGTGGCGAAGCCGCCCAGCGCCTTGTAGAGCGCCGCCGGAATATTGCGCACCTGAAACACGAAAGTGGTGATGACCCGCTTCTCCTTGCGGCTCGCCCATTTCGGCTTGCGCGCCAGCACGACGAAGCGCGTGGTGTTGTGCTTGGCGTCGGCGACGTTCTTCTTCAGGATTTGCAGGCCGTAGATCTTCGCCGCGAGCTTGGTCGCCAGCGCCGCGCGCGAGATGTCGCCGGCCTCCGCCACTTCGCGCGCCGCGCCGGCGGTATCGGCGGCGACCACCGCCTTGACGCGGAGCTTGCGGATGATGTTGCGGCACTGGCCGAGCGCATGCACGTGGCTTTCGACGGTCTTGATGGTTCGCAAGCGTCGCGCCCTTGGGCGCCATCAGCTGATGCTGCACCGGCAGGAACCACTCGGCGACGATGTGCAGCCCCGATCGCGGCATCAGGTGATGGATATCCGCCACCCGGCCGGCGACCGAATTGTCGATCGGGATCATGGCGAGCTGCGCGCGGCCGGTGCGCACCGCGGCGAAGGCATCCTCGAAGGTCGGACAAGGCAGCGGCTCGTAGTCCGGATAGGCCTCGCTGCAGGCGATGTGCGAATTGGCGCCCGGCTCGCCCTGGAATGCGATTCTTTTGCGTTTGCTTCATGACCGACCCGATAGCATGGCGCGCGCGCGCGTCCAAATCCTCCGGCGTATCGACGCCGAGCGGCACGGTATCCACGATCGCCACGTCGATGCGCATGCCGGCCTCGAGCGCGCGCAATTGCTCGAGCTTTTCGCGCTGTTCCAGCGGCGACGGCGGCAGCTTCGACGAACCGCTCGAGCGCGGCGCGGCGAAAGGCGTAAAGCCCGATATGATGGTAGAGCGGCCCTTCACCGGAAGGCGCGTGGCGCGGGTGAAATAGAGCGCGCGCAGCCGCGCCGGACCGACCGGCGTGCCGACCACCTTGACCACGTTCGGATCTGTCGCGCTCCTCGGCGCTCGCTGATCTCGGCCGCCAGCGTCGCGATGTCGACCGCCTGGTCGGCGAGCAGAGCGACTGCCGCGGCAATTGCGGCGGGTCGAGCGTCGGCAGATCGCCCTGGACGTTGACGACAATCTTTATCCGCGCCGGCCGGATCGAGCTTGCCGAGCGCTTCGAAGATGCGGTCGGACCCGGAGGCATGGTCGGCGCGGGTCATGACCGCGCGGCCGCCGGCCCTCTCCACCGCCGCCGCGATCTCGGGCGAATCGGTCGCGACCACCACCGGGCCGACAGCCGCCGCCTCGGCGCGGCGCAGCACATGCACGATCATCGGCTTGCCGGCGATGTCGGCGAGCGGCTTGCCTGGCAGCCGGGTCGCCGCCATGCGGGCCGGAATAAGAATGAGAACGTCAGCCATCGATTGGGCAAATCCGCCGCGCTTGGCGTCGCTTATACGGGTTGCAAGAGGCGCGGCAAACCGGCTATTTGTGCGCTGCCCTCCACTCTGCCGCCGCGGAGCCATTCGGCGATGAATTCGTTCGAAATCAACAAGATTCTTGGCGCGTTGCTGGGAACCTGCCTTGTTCTGCTGGCGGTGCATATCGCCGCCGGCGCGATCTTTACCCCGCCGGTGCCAGCGAAGCCCGGCTATGAGATCGCCGTCAAAGAGGAGGCAGCGGCGAGGCGCAAAGGCGCAGTGTCGAAACCGGCCGAGGAGCCGATCGAGAAGCTGCTGGCCAGCGCTTCCGCCGAACACGGCGCGCAAGTCGCCAAGCAATGCGGGATCTGCCACAACTTCCAAGAAGGGCCAAGGCCCAAAGATCGGCCCGGATCTGTATGGCGTTGTCGGCCGCAAGATCGCCTCCGTAGCCGGCTTCAACTTTACGCCGCGCGTTGAAGGCAAGGGCCGGCACCTGGACATTTGACGAGCTGAATAAATGGCTTACCGACCCGCGCGCCATGGTTCCCGGCACGGCCATGACGTTTGCCGGCCTGCCGAGCGAGAAGCAGCGCGCCGACGTGATCGCCTATCTCAATTCACTGTCGAATAATCCGGTGCCGCTGCCGACGGCTTCGCAGTGGGCCGGCGGCCGCTGCACCCGGCCAAGCCGCACCGCGCCGCAGCGCCTGCGGAACCCAAGGCACCCGCGCCTACGCCGGCCGCGAAGGAATAACGGTTCACGGCTTTTTTGATCCTCGTGCACGGGGATGTGAAGTCCATTTCGTCGCGGCGGCTGCAAGCACGCTGGCGCCGCTGTTGAAAAGCACATAGGCACGTCACCACGATTAGTCGGCTGCAATTGGGTTATGTCTCGCGTTGGCAAATGTGCCGGCCCCTAGTGACCTCGAAAATCCATGGGAGCGCCTGTTCCGTGAACCGCCGAACCCTGCTCACTATCCGCCCTGTCCGCCTTCGGCGCCGGACGCCTGCCATTGCCCGACTGGGTTCCGCCGCGCAGGCGGCCGAGGAATCGGCATCGGGGCCGGCATGGCGCCACGGCGTGTCGTTGTTCGGCGATCTGAAATATCCGCCGGGCTTTAAGCAATTCGACTACGTCAATCCCCAAGCGCCGAAAGGCGGCGACGTGCGCGGCAAATCGCGCTCGGCACCTTCGACAATTTCAACCGGGCGGTCGCCGGCGTCAAAGGCGCGCTCGCGATCGGGATCGATTTCATCTACGACACGCTGCTGGTTTCGTCGCTCGACGAAGTTTCGAGCGAATACGGCCTCCTTGCCGAGGCGGTGCAGCTATCCGGACGATTTTTCCTCGGTCACCTATCGGCTGCGCGCCGAAGCGAGATGGCACGACGGCAAACCGGTCACGCCCGAGGACGTCATCTTTTCCTTCGATGCCTTCAAAAAATACAGCCCGCAGCTCGCCGCCTATTATCGCCATGTCGTCAAGGCGGAAAAAACCGGCGATCGCGAAATCACATTCACGTTTCGATACGCCCGGCAATCGCGAATTGCCGCAGATCGTCGGCCAGCTTCTTGTGCTGCCCAAGCACTGGTGGGAAGGCAACGACGACAAGCGGCAAGAAGCGCGACATCGGCGCGACCACGCTCGAACCGCCGCTCGGCAGCGGGCCTTATCGGATCAAAGAGTTCTCCGCCGGGCCGCAACGTCGTTTTTGAGCGGGTGAAGGACTATTGGGGCAAAGACCTCAACGTGAATGTCGGCCGCGACAATTTCGATGAACTGCGCTTTGAGTATTTTCGCGACTCGACCGTCGCGCTCGAAGCCTTCAAGGCCGACACCGTCGATTGGCGGACCGAGAACAGCGCCAAGAACTGGGCGACGGCTTACGATTTTCCGGCGGTCGCACGACAAGCGCGTCGTCAAAGAAGAATTTCCGATCCTCAGCCATCGGGGTGATGCAGGGCTTTCGCCTTCAACATCCGCCGCGCCAAAATTTCAAGATCCGCGCGTCCGGCTCGCGTTCAACTACGCGTTCGATTTCGAGGAGATGAACAAGCAGATTTTCTTCGGGCAATACACGCGCATCGCGAGCTACTTCCAAGGCACCGAGCTTGCCTCATCCGGCGTACCTGCCGGGCGCGAGCTGGAAATTCTCGAAACCGTTCGCGACAAGGTGCCGCCCGAACTCTTCACGACGCCCTACACCAATCCGGTCGGCGGCAATCCGGAAGCGGTACGCACCAATCTGCGCGAGGCGGTGCGGCTCCTGCAAGGAAGCAGGCTACGAAGTGCGCAACGAAAAACTGGTCAATGCCAAGACCGGCGAGCCGTACGCGGTCGAATTTCTCGCCGACGATCCGAGCTTCGAACGGGTGTTTTTGTTCTACAAGCCGTCGCTCGACCGGCTCGGCATCACGGTCACCGTGCGCACCGTCGATGACGCGCAATACGAGAACCGGCTGCGCGGATGGGACTACGACATCATTACGTTCAGTTGGCCGCGAATCGCTTGTCGCCGGGTAACGAGCAGCGCGGCTTTTGGGGCTCACAGGCCGCCGACCAGCCGGGATCGGCCAACTACATCGGCATCAAAAATCCGGCGGTCGATGCCATGATCGATCAGGTTATCTTCGCGAAAAGCCGCGACGACCTCGTTGCCGCAACGCGTGCGCTCGATCGCGTGCTGTTGTGGAATCACTATGTCGTGCCGCAATGGACCTACGGCAAAGTGCGCAGCGCCCGCTGGGACAGATTCGGCCGACCCGATCCGCTGCCGAAATATGGGGCATCGGCGTTTCCGATGGTGTGGTGGTGGGACGCCGATAAGGCGGCGAAAACGGGAAGCCGCTAGTGATCGGCCAGGACGCCCGCCGAATTTCACGCACGACCGCGCTGACACGCCGGCGCACCCTTGCACTTGCCGCCGGCGCCGCGGCGGCCGGCGCGGGCTTGCACATTGCGCACGCTGATGAGATCGAATCGCACGGTCTCTCGGCGTTCGGCGACCTCGCCTATCCGGCGGATTTCGCGCATTTCCGCTACGTCGATCCACAGGCGCCGAAAGGCGGCGTGTTCTCCCAGATCGGGCCGAACCGGCAATTCAATCAAAACTTCCTGACCTTCAACTCGCTTAATAGTTACATCCTCAAGGGCGACGCGGCGCAGGGCATGGAGCTCACCTTCGCCACTCTGATGGCGCGCTCGGGCGACGAGCCCGACGCCATGTATGGCCTCGCCGCCGCGACGGTTCGGCGCTCGCCCGATGGCATCAGCTACCGTTTCTACATCCGGCCCGAGGCGACATTCCACGACGGCACGCGGCTCACCGCGCACGATGTGACGTTCTCGCTGAACATTCTCAAGGAAAAAGGCCACCCGCTAATCACCCAGTCGCTGCGTGATTTTGTCGGCGCCAAGGCCGACGACGATGCAAGCGTCGTCGCCACTTTCACGCCGAACCGGGCGCGCGATGTGCCGCTTTTGGTCGCCGGCCTGCCGATCTTCTCGCGCGCTTATTATTCGACGAAACACTTCGACGAATCCACGCTCGAAACCCCGCTCGGATCCGGTGCCTACAAAGTGGGCCGCTTTGAAGCCGGCCGCTACATCGAATTTGAGCGCGTCAAGGACTGGTGGGGAGCGGAACTGCCGGTGTCGCGCGGGCAGAATAATTTCGACATCGTGCGCTTTGAATATTACCGCGACCGCGAGGTGGGCTTCGAAGGATTCACCGCCGGCAATTACCTGTTCCGCGAGGAATTTACCTCGCGCACCTGGGCCTCCCGTTACGATTTCCCGGCCATCAAGGACGGCCGAGTCAAGAAGGACGTGTTGCCCGACGACACCCCGTCCGGCGCGCAAGGCTGGTTCATCAAT
Organism: uncultured Alphaproteobacteria bacterium; assembly: GCA_963845775.1. Classification (GTDB taxonomy): domain Bacteria; phylum Pseudomonadota; class Alphaproteobacteria; order Rhizobiales; family Xanthobacteraceae; genus BOG-931. The sequence continues at coordinate 39,016 of CAWJTE010000007.1, read as the reverse complement.
ACGCGGCGGGCGAAATTCGCCGACCCGCGGCTTCGCGAGGCGCTGTGCGACGTTTTCGACTTCGAATGGACCAACAAAACCATCATGTATTCGTCCTACGACCGCACGCGCTCGGTGTTTCAGAATTCAGACATGATGGCCGTCGGTCCTCCGAGCGCCGACGAGCGCAAGCTGCTTGCACCCTTCCGCGGCCGCGTTGCCGACGAAGTATTTGGCGAGCCCCATATACCGCCGGTCTCCGACGGATCCGGACAGGATCGGGCGCTTGCTGCGCAAGGCCTCGCAGCTTCTCAAGGATGCTGGTTGCACCATCAAGGACGGCAAACGGGTTTTGCCGAATGGCGAGCAGATCAGCATCGAATTCCTGATCGACGAACCGACCTTTGAGCCGCATCACATGCCGTTCATCAAGAATCTCGGTACGCTTGGCATCGACGCCTCGCTGCGGATCGTCGACCCGGTGCAGTATCGTGCGCGGCGCGACGGCTTCGACTTCGACATCACCGTCGATCGCTTCGGCTTCTCGGCCACGCCGGGCGATTCGCTTCGCTCGTTCTTCTCCTCGCAGGCGGCCGCGCTCAAGGGCTCGAACAACCTTGCCGGGATCGCCGATCCCGCCGTCGATGCCCTAATCGACGTTATTATCGCCGCGCCAACTCGACCGGCGTTGGTCACCGCCTGCCGCGCGCTCGACCGGGTGCTACGTGCCGGACGCTACTGGATTCCGCATTGGTATAAGGCTTCACACTGGATCGCCTATTGGGACGTTTTCGGCCGGCCCCCGGCGCAGCCACGTTACTTCCGCGGCATTCCCGAGACCTGGTGGTACGATCGCGATAAGGCAGCGAAAATCCGGCGGGCGGGGTAGATACTCGGGGCGCCCAGCAACGGAATCGCATGACTGCTTACATCATCCGCCGCATCCTATTCATGATTCCGACCATCTTCGGGATCATGCTGGTGTCGTTCGTCGTAGTGCAATTCGCTCCTGGCGGCCCGGTCGAACGGATCATCGCGCAGCTTTCCGGGAATGACACCGGAGCCACCTCGCGCATCTCCGGCTCGGCCGGCGGCGACTTCGGCGCGCGCGGCGCGCTGCAGTCGGGCGCGCAGATGGACATCAACGCCAAGTATCGCGGCGCGCAGGGGTTGGACCCGGAATTTATCAAAAGCCTGGAAAAGCAGTTTGGTTTCGATAAGCCAGCCTACGAACGCTTTTTCCTGATGCTGTGGAATTATTTGCGCTTCGATTTCGGCAAGAGCTATTTCCGCGACGTCAGCGTTCTGCAGCTCATCAAGGAGAAACTGCCGGTTTCGATCTCGCTCGGCATCTGGATGACGCTGTTGAGTTATCTGATCTCGATTCCACTCGGCATCCGCAAAGCCGTTCGTGACGGTTCGCAATTCGACGTTTGGACGTCCAGTGTCATCATCGTCGGCTATGCCATTCCCGGCTTTTTGTTCGCCATCCTGCTGATCATCCTTTTTGCCGGCGGCTCCTTCTACGATATCTTCCCGCTGCGCGGGCTCACCTCCGACGGCTGGTCGCAATTTCCCTGGTGGCAGAAGATCCTCGACTATTTCTGGCACCTGACACTGCCGATTATATCGATGGGCCTGGCGGCTTTCGCCACCATGACGCTGCTCACCAAAAATTCGTTCCTTGAGGAACTGCGCAAGCAATACGTACTAACCGCGCGCGCCAAGGGCTGTTCGGAGCGCCAGGTGCTCTACGGCCACATCTTCCGCAATGCCATGCTTTTGGTCGTCGCCGGCTTTCCCGGCGCATTCGTCAGCGCGTTTTTCGCCGGAGCGTTGCTGATCGAGACCATCTTCTCGCTCGACGGGCTCGGATTGCTCAGCTTCGAAAGCGTGCTCAACCGGGACTACCCGGTCGTGTTCGCCAACCTTTACATCTTCGCGCTGGTCGGGCTGGTCGTGAATCTGATTTCCGACCTCACCTACACCTGGATCGATCCTCGCATCGACTTCGAGACGCGGGAGGTCTGAGTTGGACGTCAAGACCCGCGCGGACAAAGCGATCGAGCCGGCGCCCGACGGCGCGATCAAACCGCCGATCCGACTGACGCCGGACGCCGAGCCAACCGGGCCCATCGGACTTTCTCCCACACCGCGGCGTTTCGAGTTGTCCCCGATCAACCAGCGGCGCTGGCGCAATTTCAAGACCAACCGGCGCGGCTATTTTTCGCTGTGGATTTTTCTGGTCCTGTTTGTCATCTCGTTGCTCGCCGAGGTCATTGCCAACGACAAGCCGCTCTACATCAGCTACCAGGGCCAATCGTATTTTCCGGCTGTCTTCACCTACCCGGAAACCACGTTCGGCGGCGATTTCGAAACGGCTACCGATTATCGCGACCCGTTTGTGCAGAAGCTGATTGCGGACAAGGGCGGCAGAATGACCTGGCCCCCGATCCAATATTCCTACGCCACGCACAACCTCGATATGCCGACGCCGGCGCCGTCCAAGCCGACCTGGCTATTGACCGAGAAGGAATGCAAGCCGGCGCTGGAGCGCAAACATCTCAAAAGCTGCGGCGACCTCGAATATAACTGGCTCGGCACCGACGATCAGGGCCGCGATGTGTTGGCGCGCCTGATCTACGGTTTCCGCGTCTCGGTTCTGTTCGGCCTGATCCTGACCATTGTGTCGTCGATCATCGGCGTGGCGGCCGGCGCGGTACAAGGTTATTTCGGCGGCTGGGTCGATCTTCTGTTCCAGCGTTTCATCGAAATCTGGACCTCGGTGCCGGAGCTTTATCTCCTGCTCATTATTTCCTCGGTGCTGGTGCCGGGCTTCTTCGTTCTGCTCGGTATTCTCCTGCTTTTCTCATGGGTGCGCTTAGTCGGGCTGGTGCGCGCCGAATTTCTGCGCGGCCGTAATTTCGAATACATCCTGGCGGCCCGCGCGCTCGGCGTATCGAACGCCGTGATCATGTTCCGTCACCTGTTGCCGAACGCCATGGTCGCGACGATGACGTTCCTGCCGTTCATCATGTCGTCGTCGGTGATGACGCTGACCGCCCTCGATTTCCTCGGCTTCGGACTACCGCCCGGCTCGCCGTCGCTTGGCGAACTGCTTTCGCAAGGCAAGGCCAACGTGCAAGCGCCGTGGCTTGGCCTGGCCGGCTTTTTCACCGTCGCGCTGATGCTCTCGCTCCTTATCTTCATCGGAGAGGCGGTGCGCGATGCATTCGATCCACGAAAAACATTCCAATGAGCGCGGAACCTCTCGTCTCCATCCGCGACCTCTCGGTCACCTTCCGCGCCGGCGGCCATGAAACGCTGGCGGTCGACCGCGTCTCGTTCGACGTCGGCAAGGGCGAGACCATGGCGCTGGTCGGCGAATCCGGCTCTGGCAAATCGGTCACGGCGCTGTCGATCCTCAAGCTCCTGCCCTATCCGGCGGCGCGCCATCCCTCAGGCAGCATCCTTTTCAAGGGCCGTGATCTGCTGCCGCTCTCCGAGCGCGCCATGCGCCGCGTGCGCGGCGATGACATTACTATCGTCTTCCAGGAGCCGATGACGTCGCTTAATCCGTTGCACACCATCGAAAAGCAGATCGGCGAAATCTTGCTGCTGCATCGCGGGTTGACCGGCACGGCTGCGCGGGCGCGAACGCTCGAAGTCTTGACGCAAGTCGGCATTCCCGATCCACAAAGCCGACTCGGCAGCTATCCGCATCAGCTCTCCGGCGGCCAGCGCCAGCGCGTCATGATCGCCATGGCGCTCGCCAACGAGCCCGATCTGCTGATTGCCGACGAACCGACCACCGCGCTCGACGTCACCGTGCAGGCGCAAATCATCGAATTGTTGCGGGAAATCCAGAAGCGGCTCGGCATGTCGCTTTTGTTCATTACCCACGATCTCGGCATCGTGCGGAAAATCGCGCAAAAAGTCTGCGTGATGAAACAGGGCAAGATCGTCGAGCAGGGCGACGTGGAGCGAGTCTTTGCCGCACCCGCCCATCCCTATACCCGCGCGTTGCTCGCCGCCGAGCCGAAACCCGATCCGGCGCCGCCACAGCCCGACGCGCCGATGATCCTCGAAGCCAAAGATTTGAAAGTATGGTTTCTGGTCAAGCGCGGCGTGCTGCGCAAGGTTGTCGGTCATATCAAGGCCGTCGATGGCGTGAGTATCGCTTTGCGCAAGGGCGAGACGCTCGGCGTGGTCGGCGAATCCGGCTCCGGCAAGACGACACTCGGGCTCGCCTTGCTCCGGCTGATTTCCTCCGAAGGCCCCATCGTGTTCATGGGCAACGCGCTGCAGGGGCTGCGCTTCAAGCAGATGCGTCCGTTCCGACGCGATATGCAGATCGTATTCCAGGATCCCTACGGTTCCTTGTCGCCGCGCTTTTCTGTCGCCGAAATCATCAGGGAAGGATTGCAGGTACACCATCCGGACATGCCGGAGCACGAGCGTGATCAGCGTGTGGTGCGCGCGCTTGCGGACGTCGGCCTCGATCCGGCCACGCGCTTTCGCTTTCCGCACGAATTTTCAGGTGGTCAGCGGCAGCGCATCGCGCTGGCACGCGCCGTCGTACTGGAGCCGACGTTCGTCGTCCTCGACGAACCAACCAGCGCACTCGACATGCTCATTCAATCGCAAATGGTCGATCTGTTGCGTGACCTACAGAAGCGACGCAATTTGACTTACCTGTTTATCTCACATGATTTGCGTGTGGTCGCCGCATTGGCGAGCCGCCTCATTGTGATGCGGCAAGGCAAAGTGGTGGAAGCCGGCGCCGCCGCCGATCTGTTCAAGCATCCGCAGAGCGACTATACGCGCGCGCTGTTTGCCGCCGCCTTCAATCTGGAAAGCGCGGCCGCCGGCGTCGTGGCGGAGTGAATAAATTCTACTCGTCCCGCGCAAGCGGGCCCCGCTCGTTCGGAACTGGATTCCCCGCGAAGATATGAGCGGGTATCAGAAATTCACTTCGGCGGCGGCCCCGCCGCCGTCTGGCCGGGCGGCTCTATACGGAACGTGAAGATCGTAACCTTCTCGCCCGGCTTATACGGTCCGGGCACCTCATTATGAACAGCCGGAATGGTGCGCAGATACGCGACCACTGCCTTGACGTCGTCCTTCGTCATGTTGACGAAGGCTTGATAGTTCATGATCGGCGCCAGCTGCCTGCCGTCCGGACGCATGCCGGTGGTAATCGCGGCGGCGATTTGCTCGTCGGTCCAGCTGCCGATTTCGGTTTCCTTGTCCGGGGTGATATTCCTGCCGTTAAACACGCCGAGACCGGGAATTTCGAATCCGACATCCGATCCGCCGAGATACTTGTCAGGATCGGGCTTGCCGAAGAAGAAGCCGGGTGTGTGACAGTCGTTACAGCCGGCAACCACCACAAGATAGTGGCCGCGTTCAGCCGGCGTTTCCGCGTGCGCTTTCGGCAGCAGATTGGCCGCCGCAGCCATTGCGGCAACCGCAGCCGCGAAGGTGACGTAACCTGACACTCGCATAATTGCCCCTCCCCTAATGCGTCTGAGCTACGCGATCCCGATCGCGTGCAGCACTTTCGGTGCTCGCTAGGGTATACCGACTGGCCTTAAGCACAAGCGCCGCCGGCGCGTGAGGCGGCAGCCCACCTTTTGTGAATGTCCGGCCGAGACGCTTCTTCCCAACGAAAATTTTGGACGTTAGGCCGCGCGCCTTTGGCGAAAGTGCCACCAGATAACGACGCCGATTCCGATAACCACCGCCGCCGCCAGCACCAGCAGCAAAGCCGAGTTTTCGATCCAGGCAATGGCCGGGATGCCGAACGCCATGATCAGGCCGAGCAGACAGACCTGCCACGACAAAATATGCACGCCGGCGGTAAAGGTGCCGAGCGCCAGCAAGGTGAAAATGCCGAGCCCGGTCGAGCTGGCGGTGAAAACCCGCTGCACGCTCGGCAGGAACAGCATATTCATGACCAGGATGAAGGCGAGCCAGTGCAGCGCCTGCGTCGCTATCAGCCGCAAGCGCGCGTTATTGTCGCGCGCGTCCTGCCATCCATACCAGACGCAGACCAGTCCGATGATCGGCGCCAGAATTTCCCAAAAGATCAGGATCGGATGTTTGGAAAAACTCGTATAGCCAACGCCGCCGAGCGTTAGCAGCAGCACCAGGCTGAACGGCAGCTCTCTGATCCAGAAACTCATATGCGGCAATTGGTGCAGCGGCCGCACGTGCGGAACGGCCAAGTGCTCGGAGGGTGGCGGGTCGGTGCTGCTCATCGCATGGCTCCAGGCCTCAGCGTAGTTCACAAAGGCGCCCCGCGCTACCGCCCACGGCTTAATCGGCGGACGCTCGAAACCTCGGCGCCCGAGGCGCGGATGCGGGCGATCGCCTCCGCTAGCGGTTCAATCGCCACCGCCATATGAAATGCGTTGGCGTGCAGCAGGCTTTCCCGATCGCTCGCAATACCGACGTGACCCTTCCAGAAGAAAAGATCGCCGCGCTGCGGATCGCTGGGTTCCGCGGCCGTTCCGAGCGCCTGCTCCTGCATATCGCTGTCGCGCGGACACGAAATGCCGCAAGCAGTGAGCGCGATTTGCACGAGTCCGGAGCAATCGAGGCCGAGCATGGTCTTGCCGCCCCACAGATAAGGCGCGCCGACGAAACGCTCCGCCACCGCCACGAAGTCGGTTTCGTATGCGCCAATCGGAGCGAGATGCACCGCCGGCACAAAGGCGCCGGACGCGGTGACGGCAAAACCGCCTTCGGAGCGCGCCACGACCAGGCGCGCTCCGAACGGCAGCGCCTCCAGCGGCAGCGCCTTGATCGACGGAACAGGGAAAACAAAAGTCCGCAGCGAAATCACTTTGTGCGTTGGCGAAGCGCCGGGTGTTGTGAGCGCGTTCGCCGGCAGCCAACCGACATAGCCGTCTGCCGCCAGTTGGCCCCAGGCCCAACCTTCGCCATTGGTATCGTAGATGGTGACGCGTTCGCCTTTGAGAGCTTCGGTCGCGAGCGGCGCTTCCGGCGATGGATCGAGTCGGAGCGGCGTCTGCGGCTCGATCACCTCGCGGGCGTGGCCATCGACATAACGCGCCGCCGTCACCTTGCCCTCGAGCTCCTTAGCCGCGAGATCGGCGCGGGCCGGCATCAGGCGGGGATCGAAAGCGGGCATCGCGTTCCGCTCAGCCGTAACGGTCGGCAAGCAGCGCATACAGCGCGCGCGCGGCTTGCAGTTCGCCGCCTTCAGGCCGGCCGGGCTTGGCGCTCGGCGTCCAGGCGAAAATGTCGAAATGCACCCAGGATGGCGCAGCGACAAACCTGCGCATGAATAAAGCTGCGGTGATGGCGCCGGCTTGGCCGCCACTGCCGACATTGTTGATGTCCGCAACTTTGGATTCGAGCATGGCCTCGTAGGGACGCCACAGCGGCATCCGCCAGAGCGGATCGTTCTCGGATGCCGCGAAGCGGGTCAGATCGTCCGCGAGTTGGTCGTCGTCGGTGAAGAAGGGCGGCACCTCGGGACCGAGCGCGACCCGCGCGGCGCCGGTCAGCGTGGCAAAATCGGCGATCACCGCCGGCTGATCCTCGTCGGCGAGCGACAGCGCATCGGCAAGAATAAGCCGACCCTCGGCGTCGGTGTTGCCGATCTCAACGGTAATACCTTTGCGCGACGTATAGATATCGCGCGGCCGAAACGCCCCGCCGGAGATCGCATTCTCCACCGCCGGAATCAGCACGCGCAGACGCACCTTCAGCCCGCGCGCCATAATCATGTGCGCAAGCGCGAGCGCGGTCGCCGCCCCGCCCATATCTTTCTTCATGTTGAGCATGGACGCGTCCGGCTTGATGTCGAGCCCGCCGGAATCGAAGCAGACACCCTTGCCGACCAGTGTGACGCGCGGACGACTTGCCTCACCCCATTGTAGATCGATCAGCCGCGGCAGCCGCGCCGCGGCGCGCCCGACCGCGTGGATGAGCGGAAAGTTCTCAGTCAGTAGAGCGTCGCCGACGACCACGTCGACATTGGCGCCGTGGCGATTGGCGAGACTGCGGGCCGCTTCTTCAAGCTCCGCCGGACCCATGTCGTTCGCCGGCGTATTGATCAGGTCGCGCGCCAGCGTCGCCGCCTCGACGATGCAATCCAGTTCTTCGCGATCGACGCTTTGCGGCAGATCGAGGCGCGCCTGGTGCCGCTCGGCTTTGCGGTAGCGAGTAAATCGATAAGCGCCGAGAGCGAAAGCAAGTGCGGCCAGCCGCGCATCGTGCGGTTCGTTGGCAAAGCGATAGACGCCGTCCGGCAACCGTTCCGGCAGACGGCCCGGAAGAAAAAGATCTTTCGGCTCATCGGCGCCTTCAAGCCCGAACAGCACGGCGCCCAATCCGTCCGCCGCCGGCAGCAAAAGATACCGGCCCGCTTTCGGTTCGAAACCCGCCGCGTCGGCATAAGCGCGGGCAGCCGGCTGAAGCCGCTCGCGCAGCTCCGGGTAGTTCGCCGCGGTGACGAACCAGATCGGGATCGCCGCCGCCGTCCCGTTTGCAATGAAGGTCGAAGCCATCGCTGTCTGCGTGGGCAAAATGCGACGCCGTGCTACCACGTTGTCGGTAATCCGGGAAGCGGACGCGCTATACCCTGCCCTGCATGGCGCCCCGGCCGTGCCTGACGCCGTAGAATACGTACAGCAACAGCCCGACCACCAGCCACGCTCCGAAGCGGAGCCAAGTGTCGAGCGGGAGGCCCGCCATCAGGAACACGGAGGCGATCGTGCCCAGCGGGGCAATCACAAAAACCGCCGGAGTTTTGAACGGCCGCTGCAAGTCCGGCTCTCTGATGCGCAACACCAGCACCCCAAAACAGACGATGGCGAAAGCGAACAACGTGCCGATGCTGACCAGTTCGCCAACCAATCCAATCGGCAGCAGACCCGCCAGCACCGTCACGACGCCGCCCGTGATCAGCGTCGTCACATAGGGCGTGCGAAAACGGCGGTGCACCTTTGCGGCGGCGCGCGGCAACAGGCCGTCGCGCGCCATCGAGTAGAAAATCCGCGGCTGCCCAAGCAGCATCACCAAGATGACCGATGTCAGGCCGAGAATGATGCCGAGTTTGAGGATCGGCGAAAGCGCCGTCAGGCCGATCGCGTCGATGCCGACCGCGATAGGATCCGGCACGTTAAGCTTGTCGTAGGATACGATGCCGGTCAGCACAAAACCGACCGCGACATAAAGGATGGTGCAAATCGCCAGCGAACCGAGAATTCCAATCGGCATATCGCGCTTCGGATTGCGCGCTTCCTGGGCGGCTGTAGAGACAGCGTCGAAACCGATATAGGCAAAGAACACGACGGCCGCCCCGCGGATGACTCCGCTTATCCCGAATTCTCCGGGACCGGCATTCGGCGGGATAAAGCTGCCGTGCGGATTGCCGGCCGTTATCCAATGCGCGGTGCTGACGAATGGCGCAGCGGCAATAATGAATACCAGGACGATGACGAGTTTGATGCCGACGATGACATTGTTGACTCTCGCCGATTTGTGAACGCCGACGACGAGCAGCGCCGAAATCCCGGCGATCACCGCCATCGCCGGAACGTTCAAGAACGCGCCGGTCGCATGCCAGACCTGTTCACCGGGGTCGTAGGCGAATGGCGAGCCCGCATAAACCGGCGGAACGATGATTTCGATATCCTTGAGAAAGCTCACCACGTAACCCGACCAGCCGATGGCGACTGTTGTCGCGCCAAGAGCGTATTCGAGGATCAGATCCCAACCGATAATCCACGCGATCAGTTCGCCCATGGTGGCGTAAGCGTAGGTGTAGGCGCTGCCCGCGATCGGTACGGTCGAGGCCATTTCCGCGTAACACAGTCCGGCAAAGGCGCAAGCAAACGCGCCGACCACGAAGGACAAGGTAATCGCCGGCCCGGCGTTGGCGGCGGCGGCATGTCCGGTCAGCACAAAAATGCCGGCGCCGATGATCGCGCCGATACCGAGCGCGACAAGGTTGAGCGCCGACAAGCTGCGTTTGAGCGGGACGCCGTTGTGGGTCGTGAGCGCCTGTATCTCCGGCTCTTCGGCCTCCGCCTCCAACACGGCCAGCGGCTTGCGCGCCCAGATTCCAGACATGGGAGCGACCTTCTACGAATTCAGCAATACGTCAACGAGCGCCGGAAGTTTCACTGCAAGCCCACCGCCGCCAGCGCTGACTGTTGCCGCTTGGCGAGACGGTCCATCGAAAAATCCTCGATCGCCTCGTTAAACAACCGGTAGAAGTTGAGTTCGGCGCGAAGATGCAAAAACACCGCACCAAGGCCGATGGCGGCGCGGTCCATGAATACGAATTCGCGCGGCACCGTCACCGGGCCCTTTTGTTTAAGCAGCTGGTGCACACGAAATGCTTCGCGGCGGCCATATCCAGACGGCGCCACGCCGTCGGCGATGGTGCGCACACGGTCATCGAGCAGCGGTCCATAAATAAAGCGCGCCCAGATGTTGAGCGTTTCGATCAAATCCCGCGAAAGCCGGCGAAAGCCCCACGTCTCATACGCACGCACGATGAGGTTCTCATCATTGTGCAAGAGGCCGTGATAAAGATCGGAAACCCCGCGGACGAATTTCGGCGGGAAAATCCGGATACAGCCATAGTCGAGCAGGTTGATGCCAATCGGCGCCGACGTTTTGCGCGCACCGTCCACGCCGAAAACCGTGTAGTTGCCGAGATGCGGATCGCCGTGAATGACGCCAAAGCGGCTAAACGGCAACCACCAGGCGGTGAACATGGCGGTCGCCAATGCGTTGCGCACGGCAAGCGGATCGTTCTTGTGGGCGAGCATGCGGCTGCCGTCGAGCCAATCGAGCGTCAGCAAGCGTCCGGTGGAAACTTCGGGCCACGAGCGCGGCACCCGTACGATGTCGATGCCGTCGAGCATGGCGCGATAAAGCGCGACGTGCTTGGCTTCGCGCCGGTAATCGAGCTCCTCGCGCACACGTGCGCCGATTTCCTTGCCGATCTCGGTGGTGTCGAGCGCGCCGTCGAGACGGCGGCGGATGGCAAGCAGCCATCCGAGTTGCTGCAAATCGGCTTCGACCGCCGACTGCATGTCGGGATATTGCAGCTTGCAGGCAAGCCTTGAGCCATCATGCGAGCGCGCGCGATGCACTTGGCCGAGCGAAGCGGCCGCCGCCGGATGGTGCTCGAAGCTGGCGAACTTGCTTTGCCAGTCGGGGCCGAGTTCGGCGTTCATCCGCCGTTTCACGAAAGCCCAACCCATGGGCGGCGCCTCGCTCTGAAGCTTTTGCAACTCGACTGCATATTCCGGCGGCAGCAGATCGGGAATGGTCGCCATCAATTGCGCGACCTTCATCAGCGGCCCCTTGAGCCGACCGAGCGCGGACGATAGCGCCGAAGCTTCCCCCGCGCGATCGGGTTTGGCGCCGACAAGGCGCCGCCCGGCATACCGCGCCGCCACGCCGCCGATATTGGCGCCGACGCGCGCGTAGCGCGCCGCGCGCGCGGACAAGCGGTTCTTTTCGCGGTCAGGCTTTTCCGATTTAGTCATCAGGTGGTACGGCAGACGAAATACCAGGCCCCGTCAACCCAGCCTTTCCAGCTCCTCGATCATGCGCTCGATAACGCCAATCCCGCCCTGCCAGAATTTCGGATCGCGGGCGTCAAGGCCGAACGGCGCCAGCAGTTCGGAATGGTGCTTGGTGCCGCCGGCCGCGAGCATGGCGAGATAGCGCTCGGCGAAACCATCGGCGGCGTTCTCGTAGACCGCGTAAAGCGAATTCACCAGGCAATCGCCGAACGCATAGGCATAAACGTAGAACGGCGAGTGGATGAAATGCGGGATATAGGCCCAAAACGTTTCGTAGCCGGGCTTGAGTTCGATGGCGGGACCGAGGCTCTCGTGCTGCACGGCGAGCCATAGTTCGCCGATCTGCTCTGCGGTCAGTTCGCCCTTCCTTCGTTCGGTGTGGACGGAACGCTCGAAGGTGTAGAACGCGATCTGCCGCACCACCGTGTTGATCATGTCCTCGACCTTGGCGGCGAGCATCGCCTTGCGCTCTTTCTTGTCGGTCGTGTCGGCCAAGAGCTTTCGGAACGTCAGCATTTCGCCGAACACGCTCGCGGTTTCGGCAAGCGTCAGCGGCGTCGGCGCCATCAGCGCACCATTCGGCGCGGCCAGCACTTGATGCACGCCGTGGCCCAGTTCGTGCGCGAGCGTCATCACGTCGCGCGGCTTGCCCTGATAGTTGAGCAGCACATAAGGATGCGCCGACGGCGTCGTCGGATGCGCGAACGCGCCGGGCGCCTTGCCCGGCCGAACCGGCGCGTCGATCCAGTGCTCGGCGAAAAACCGCTCGGCGATTTCCGCCATCTTCGGCGAGAATGCGCCGTAGGCGGTCAGCACCGTGTTGCTGCGCCTCGGTCCAGCCGACCGTGCGCGTCGGCACTTGCGGCAGCGGCGCGTTGCGGTCCCAATGCGGCAGCCGCTTCTTGCCGAACCATCTGGCCTTGAGCGCATAATAGCGATGCGACAGCCGCGGATAGGCGGCGCGCACCGCCGCGACCAGCGCATCGACCACTTCGCGCTCGACCCGGTTGTCCAGTGCCGCGCGTCGGCGATGTCGGCAAAGCCGCGCCAGCGGTCGGAGATTTCCTTGTCCTTGGCCAGCGTGTTGGTGATCAGCGCAAACTGCTGCACGTTGTCCTTGAACGTCTTGCGCCAGCGCCTGGGCGGCGGCCTTGCGCTTTGCGCCGGAGCGATCCTGCAACAGATTGAGCGTCGGCTCGATGGCGAGCGACTTGCCCGCGACCTTGAAGCGCAGATTGGCGATGGTCGCGTCGAACAGCCGGTTCCACGCGGAATACGCCGTCATCGACTTTTCGTGAAACAGCTGCTCGACGCGATCTTCGAGCTGATAGGGCCTGTAGCGGCGCACGTCCTCGAGCCAAGGCCGGTAATGGCCGAGCGCCGGATCGGCCATCGCGGCTTCGAGCAGCGCATCGTCGATGCGGTTGAGTTCGAGCGAGAAAAACAGACAGATGCGTCGAGGCCGCGGTCAGCCGCTCCTGCACGTCGCCGTAGAACTTGGTGCGCGCCGGATCGACGCGTGTCGCCGGCATGCATGAGCCCGGCATAAGAGCCGAGCCGGCCCATGAGATCGTCGATCGCTTCGTAGCGCCGCACCGCCTGCGCCAGCGCAGCGCCGGCCTGCGCGCGAGCGCGCGATCTCGTCGAGCTTGCCTTTGTAGTCATTCTCGAACGCCGACGCTTTCGGCGTCGGCGCGATCGAGGTCGCGTTTGATCGCCGGATCGTCCAGACCGGAATAAAGGTCGGCCAAATTCCACTCCGGCAGAGCCGCGAGCGGGGTATTTCGAACAGCCGACGCCCGGCCCTTAGTCCGCCTTCTGGCGGCCGTTATTTTTGCCATTGTGCCGCAACGTCCGGGGTGGAATCGTTCGTCTCACCGGCTATTCATGTGGCGCAGCGCCTATGCCTGCGCAAGACCGCGGCCGGACAGGGCCTCAGTTTGACCATGGCGAAAGTCCTCATTCCAATCCCGAGCAAGGATTTCGATCCAAGCGAAGTTGCCATCAGCTGGAGTGTGCTCAAGCGCCTCGGCCATTCGGTTGTGTTTGCCACGCCTGACGGACAGCCGGGAGAGGCCGACGACATGATGATTTCCGGCGAGGGGCTCGATTTCTGGGGCTTCATCCCCGGACTGAAGCGCTTCACCGCGGTCGGCCGATTGATGCGGGCCAATGCCGAAGCGCGCGAAGCCTATGCGAAGATGCGGGAGGATCCGGCGTTCAAATCGCCCCTACAATGGCGGCAGCTCCACCGCGAGGATTTCGATGGCCTGCTCCTGCCCGGCGGACACCGCGCGCGCGGCATGCGGCAATATCTCGAGAGTGACGTTTTGCAGAAGCTGGTGGCGCAATTTTTCGCCGCTGAACAGCCGGTTGCCGCCATTTGTCATGGCGTCCTACTAGCCGCGCGCAGCCGCACCGCCGATGGCCGTTCAGTGCTGTTCGGACGCCGCACCACGGCGCTAACCTGGGCGCTGGAACGCGCGGGCTGGCGGGTCGGCCGCATCGTGCGCTTCTGGGACCCGAGCTATTATCGCACCTACGACGAAAAGCCTGGCGAGCCCGAGGGGTATATGTCGGTGCAGCAGGAAATCACGCGCGCGCTGGCTCATCCCGCCGACTTTCTCGACGTCCCCGCAGACGCCCCCGACTTCAAACGCAAAACGAGCGGCATGACCCGCGACACCTGGGAGGACGATCGGGCCGCGTTCGTGGTTCGCGATGGCAACTATATCTCGGCTCGCTGGCCCGGCGACGCGCACACATTCGCGAAGGAATTCGCCGGTCGGCTCGGTGCGCGGGCAGCCTAGATACAACGCGCAATTTTCAATCGTCGTATTTTGCCGGCTTTGTCTCCGACAGAAATACCCAGAGCAGAGCCGTCGCCGCCGCCGCGATGGCGGCAAGCGGTAGATAGCCGATGCGCGGACCCAAAGCCTGGAAGATGAGGCCCGGTGCTGCTGGTGCTAAGCGCCGCAGCGATGCTGCTCAGCGCGCCAACAACTCCGACCGCCAGGTTGAAGCGCCCGGTGTTGGCGGTCAGGTCGGTGATCACCGGGATAGTGAGCACGCCGATCATGGCGCCGGTGATGCCGCTCAATACCTGGCCGACGATGAGGAACGCATAGCCGCCCGTGAACGCAAGCAACACCGCCCGGATCGGTTCAAGTGCAAAGCCGATGAGCAGGAGCGGCCGGCGCCCCCGTTTCTCCGAATGGAAACCAACCCATGGTGCGAGCAAGGCCACGATGATCTGCGGCACGATGATCAGGCCGGACATCCACAACGCGGCGTGATCGTGGATCTAGGTTGCGAGATTTTCGCCGGCCAACGGCAGCGTCGAAGCGTCGGCAAGTTGAAAAAGCACAACCGCGCCGGTGAACAGGACGAGCCGGCAATTCTGGCAAAGGTCGAGAATCCGCGTGACGTCCTTTGCGTGCTTGCCGGTTTTCGCGTTGCGCGCCCTGGCGTAATCGATCTCGTTGCTGTGGATGAAGCCGAGCGCGATCAACGCGGGCACGCAAAGCATGGCGGCGCAGACGAATATCGCGCTTTTCGTCAGATAGGCTCCGGCGACCCCCATCAGGGCGGCCGTCACGGCATGGCCGCCGGCGGCGTAGCGGTAGTTGCGGCCGGTGCGCAGCGACATGGCGCGGCGTCCGACCAAGCCAAGACCGATGGCGCCGATCGCAGGCGTGATGATTCCGGCAGTCGCCCCCTGGAGTACTTGTGCCAAAAAAACCGAGGCGTAGCTCGGTGCGAATGCGAGCATGGGCGCGGCCGCGCCGGTCATCAGGATGCCGAGCGCGGCCAAGTCCGCGCTTCCAGGTGGTTGCGTCGGCGAGCGCGCCGCCGGGGATCTGGCTCACCACGCCCGCTATGCCGCGGGCGGCGAGCGCCACCCTTATGCTGCCCTGTGACCAGCCCAACTGCGCCAGGTAGAATGCCACGAAGGTGCCGAAGCCGGTTTGTACGTCAGCAATGAAAAAGTTCATCCAATCGAGGCCGCGCCGGCTTTGGGTCGAAGCCGGGGTGTGCAGCGCCCGCCGCGCTTTGCGGTACCGCGCGGCAGCGACACGCAGCCGGGTGCGACGATGAGGTAAGGGGGTGTGCATGGGGCGATGACAGTGGGACGGATGGCCCTGCGCCATGTGCCAACGTCCGCTATCTGCCGCGGTTCCGTGCGGGTTAATATCCTCTTAAATCTCCTCGGCCAGAGTGACCCGAAACGGTACAGCGTAACGGTGCCGAACCGCCGAGGAACCAATGGCCATCCTCATCGTCGACGACGATCCGGTGCAGTGCCGGCTGCTCGAGGGCATGCTGCAAAAATTCGGTTATGAAACGACGGTGCTCGACAACGGCGACGCGGCGCTGGCGCTGCTTGCCGGGGCAGACGGAGCTCGCATCGACTGCGTGATCCTCGATCTGGTGATGCCGAATCTCGACGGCCTCGGCGTGCTGGCCAAATTGCGCCAAGCTGCGATCAACGTGCCGGTGATCGTGCAAACCGCCCACGGCGGCATCGACAATGTCGTCTCGGCTATACGCGCGGGCGCGGTCGATTTCGTCGTCAAGCCGGTCGGCGCCGAGCGCATGCAGGTGAGCCTGCGCAACGCGCTCACCACCAGCGCGCTGGAGGGCGAACTCAATCGCATCAAACACAGCCGGTCGGGGACGCTCGGCTTCAAGGACATCATCACCAAAAGCCCGGCGATGCATGTTGTGCTGCGGATGGCTGAGAAAGCAGCGGCGTCCAACATTCCGGTGCTGGTCGCCGGTAAATCCGGCGTCGGCAAGGAACTGATCGCGCGCGCGATCCACGGCTCGGGAGAGCGGCGGACCAAACCATTCGTAGCGGTGAACTGCGGAGCGATGCCGGAAAATCTGGTTGAGTCGATCCTATTCGGCCATGAGAAAGGCTCGTTCACCGGCGCGACCGAGCGTCATGTCGGCAAGTTTGTCGAAGCGTCCGGCGGCACGCTGTTTCTCGACGAGGTTGGCGAATTGCCGCTGGCCGCCCAAGTCAAGCTCCTGCGCGCCATTCAGGAAGGCGAAGTCGAGCCGGTCGGTGCGCGCAAGCCGTTGAAAGTAGATGTCAGAATCATATCCGCCACCAACCGCGACCTGATCGCTGACGTCAAAGAAGGCCGCTTTCGAGAGGATCTGTTTTATCGGCTGCACGTTTTTCCGATTACGGTCCCGCCGTTGCGCGACCGGTCGGCCGATATTCCCGCCCTTGCCCGGCATTTCCTGGCGCTGTTTGCGGCCGAGGAAGGAAAGCGCATCCGTCAGATCGCGCCGGAAGCACTCCAGTTGCTGTCGTCGTATCGCTGGCCCGGTAATATCCGGCAGCTCGAAAACGCGGTGTTCCGCGCCGTCGTACTGGCCGAGGGCGACAGCATCGGCGTCGACGAATATCCACAGATAACGGCGCAAATTGCGGCGCCGCCGCCCGCCTTAATTCTAGGGCAGGTTGAAGAACCGCCGGAATACGTCGCCCAGTCGCTGCCGGCCTTGCCGGAACCCCCGCCGTTACAGGCTCCCATTGTCCCGCCGGACGCCGTACCGCTTCTCAACACCGAGGGTGATGTGCGGCCGATGGACGAGATCGAGGCCGACCTTATCAGGTACGCCGTCACCCATTACCGCGGGCAGATGTCGGAAGTGGCGCGACGCCTGCAAATTGGCCGTTCAACACTTTATCGTAAGCTCGAAGCGCTGGGCATCGGCGGCGGCGACGAGGCGGAACCCGAAAGCGTGGCCGAAGAGCGACATCCCCGGAAAATTGCGTGAATTCGGCGCGGCCAACGCTCCGGCGTCAGGACAAGCCCCCGCCCCTTGACGTAAGGTATGGCCGAAACCAGGACCTTAGGTCCGTAAAATTGACGCGGTTGGGGACGATAAACCCCGACCCGAGTTCGCAGTGGTGCGGCCCGCTTGTAGCAGCTGCAAAGGAGACTTTCGCAATGCCCGGCGTCCGCTTTGACCGGCTTTTGGCCTCGACCGCTGTCGCAATTCTGCTCTCCGGCGTCACTATCGGCGCTTTTGCCGAGCCAAAATCCGGTTCGACCACGGGCTCGGCTATGGCGGCGCCAGCGGCGGCCGCCCCTTCGGCCCCTGCAAGCGATGCCACCGAACCCGCCGCGAAAGTTCCCGCACCCGCGGGCGAGAGCACGCCGCCTGTGGCTCCGGCCAAACCTGAAGCGGCGTCCGACCAACCCGCTGGCACGCCGAGCAAGCCGCAGGTCGATTCCGCTCCACCGGCCGCGGCAACGGCAACGAGCGAACAAGTGGCCGCGCCAGCGACTGCCGAAACCCCGGCCGCACCACCACAACCGGCCGTCGCGTCCGGCGGCGACGAAGTCCCCGTCCCCGCGGCCACAGTGCCGGTTGCTTCAAGCGCGGTTGCCGATGCCGATGCGGCGGTCACCGAGCAATTACGCGAGCTCGCAAACGGCAAATTCGACCGCATCGCCGGCGGCAAGAAAGAGCGAGCTGGCATCGAGGCGTTTTACTCAGGCCGCAACTACGCGCCGCTGTGGCTCACCGACGGCAAGCCGAATGAACGGGCGACTGCCGCGATCGCATATCTCGGCAAAGTCGCCGCCGACGGTCTCGATTCGGCGGATTATCCGGTGCCGGATTTCTCGTCGGCGAGCGATCCGGCCGCACTTGCCGAGGCCGAGCTTAAGCTGACGACCTCGGTTGGCACTTACGCGCATCATGCGTCGGTCGGGCGTGTGCATTGGACGCGCGTGAGCGGCGACATCTACTACGATCAGAAGCAGCCAGCCCCGGCCGAAGTTCTCACCGCTCTAGCCGAGGCCAAAGACGTCAGCGAAATGCTCGATTCCTACGAGCCGCATGATCCGGCCTATATGGCGCTGAAGGCGAAGCTTGCGGAATTGCGCGCCGGCAAAGAAGAACCGGGACAGGCTCAGATTCCGAACGGGCCGGCGCCGAGGCTTGGCGCGCCAGACGACCGCGTGCCGCTCCTGCGCCAGCGACTTGGCATTGCCGCCGACGATGGCACGACCTTCGACAAGGCGCTGTCTGACGCCGTGAAGAAATTTCAACAACAGCACGATCTAAAGGTCACCGGCACGCCGTCGACGCAGACGATCGAAGCGCTCAACGGCCGCCAGCCGGATCGGCCGATCGACACGATCATCGCCAATTTGGAGCGCTGGCGGTGGATGCCGCACGATCTCGGCAAGACCTACGTGATCGTCAATCTTCCGGATTTCACGCTGCGCGTGATGCATGACGGCGAGGAATTGTGGAAGACCAGGATCGTCGACGGCAAGCCGAATATGCCGACGCCGATCATGAGCGCGGAGATGAAATACATCACGGTCAATCCGACCTGGAACGTGCCACCCTCGATCGTCGCCAAGGAATACATGCCGGTGCTGCAACAGGATTCTCGGCACTGGAACGAATGGGGCTGTCAGTGAGCTCCAACCCGGACGGTACCGTGCATATCTCGCAACCGCCGGGCGAGAGAAATGCGCTCGGCCGGCTGCGCTTCAATTTCCCCAACAAGTTCCTGGTTTATCAGCACGATACGCCGGAAAAACATCTGTTCGCCTATGACCGGCGAGCTTTCAGCCATGGCTGCATGCGGGTGCAGGATCCGGTGAAATACGCCGAAGTGCTGCTGTCGCTGGTGCGCGCGCGCGACAACTACACGCAGGACAAAATCCGCAAGATGTTCGGCAACAGCGAACTGGACATCCAGTTTCCGCAATTCATTCCGGTTCACCTGACCTATCAAACCGCTTTCGTCGATGAAGAGGGCCAGCTCCAATTCCGCGACGATGTCTATGGCCGCGACAAGGTGCTGCTGGCGATACTCAAAAGCGACGAGCGCAAAGTCGCCGACATTCCGATCGCGCGCCAGGACAACGTCATTCGCCGAGAGGCTCTGGCGATGCCCGACGGAGCCTTTGGCCGGTTCGGCGGCGGCGGATTCTTCTCGCGGCTTTTCGGCGGCCCGAACCCTCCGCCCGCTCCACCCCCGGTGCAACGCAAGCGCTCCGCGCAACGGACGGAAATCCACTAACGACTTATTAAGCGCGCCTGCCTCTGGTGCGCGTTTGATCGATCGGTATTTGCCGCGTTTGTTTGCGCGCTGCGATTTTTCGTCAGGTCTGTTCTGTTTCTGGCTTTGACGCGCCGGTGTGCGGCCGCCGCAAGCGCATCGCCCGGGTGTCGCCCGAAAAACACACGTACGCGCCAAACCTCCGCGGCGATTTCGCAACGTCGTCGCAGTGTTGATATTGGCCCGACCGTGGGGCATGGTTACCATTAACGCGATCGCTGGGGGCAGAGGTCGCAGCGAAAAATGCCCGGATAATCGCGGTTTCGCCGGGCTGGCGCCGCCGCGGGGATTGGCGCGACATCGCCCCGTTCCACCGGGCACAGCGACGGGTTTGCGGCAGTGGTTGCGTTGGCCCATGCTGATTGTGCAAAAGGCTTTTGGGTGCGATGCGGAGCGCTTTTGCGCACGCCAGCCTTCCTCGCGGCATTGGCGATTGTCGGTACGCTCTGCGGCTGTTCGGTCGGACCTGACTACATCCCCGAGGCGGCCCCGACGCCGACTAGCTTCAAGGAGCTGAAAGGCTGGAAGGTCGCAACGCCGAGCGATCACCTTCCGCGCGGCGACTGGTGGGCCTTTTATCACGACCGGAAACTAGATCTTCTGATCAAACAGGTCGAAATCTCCAATCAGACAGTTGCGGCGCAGGCGGCGGCTTACGAGCAAGCGCGCGCTTTAATCAGGGAAGCGCAGGCGGCGTTGTTCCCAACGCTGAACGCGGCCTATAACGCTACACGCGCCTATAGTGGGCCGGGATCTGGCGTCGCCGGCGCAATCGCGAGCGCTTCGCGCTTGGGCACATACTCGTCGACTTTCGTGCCGCAGCTCTCGGCGACCTGGGACCTCGACGTCTGGGGCCAAGTCCGCCGCCAAATCGAAAGCAATGCTTCCGCCGCGCAATCGAGTTTCGCGACACTCGACAACGTCAAGCTTTCGGAGCAGGCGCTGCTGGCTACGGCTTACTTCAATTTGCGCGCAACCGATTCGCTCCTGGATCTCCTTGGACGCACAGCAGTGCAATACCGAAAAACGCTCGATATCGTTCAAAATCAGTTCAAGGCTGGATTTTCGGTCACGCTTGGCGATGTCGCTACTGCCCGCGCGCAACTGGAAATCACCGAAGCGCAGGCAAAGAGCGTCGCCGCCACACGAGCGCAATACGAGCACGCCATCGCAATGCTGATCGGCCGGCCGCCCGCAGAATTGTCGGTTGGCCGCCGTCTGCTCGCCGGCAGAATTCCGAAGATTCCGGTGACTGTGCCTTCCGAATTGCTCGAGCGGCGCCCGGACATCGCCGCCGCCGAACGAACCATGCAGCAGGAAAACGCACTTATCGGGGTTGCGGTTGCCGCTTACTTTCCGCAGATCAGCCTATCTGGTCTCTTATCTTGGACCGGAACTCGTCCGCTGCCGTTTAACGTCGCCAATGAGGTGTGGTCGCTGGGTGCGGCCGGCACGCAAGTTCTCTTCAACGGCGGGTTGACGTCGGCACAAGTCGATGCGGCGCGCGCCGGTTATTGGCAGAGCGTCGCCAATTATCGGCAGACCGTGCTCACAGCGTTTCAAGGGGTCGAGGACCAACTCGTGGCAATACGCCAGTTAACCCAGGCACTCGCCGTGCAGCAGCAAGCGGTCAAAGACGCTCAGCAGGCCGTCGACGTCTATCTGAATCAGTTCCAGGCGGGAACGATAGCTTTCACCACCGTGGTCACCGCGGAAATCACGCTCTTGGCCGACGAGGAGACGGAACTGACCTACCGGCAGAACCTTTTTCTCGCCAGCGTTACGCTGATCGAGGATCTTGGCGGCGGCTGGGACAAGAGCCTGCTGCCGACGAAGAAAGAATTGGAGAGCGACATCTCGCTGCTCCCGCAGCTTGCCGCCAAATGGCGCCGGCTTGCGGCTGGAACCGCCGGCCGCAGCAAACCGTTGACAAACAATAGGAACTTTCTCCAGCCCGGTGCGCGCCTACAGGTGGACTGAGGCCATATTAGCGAATTTTCATTAGGCGGGCCGCGCCCGCTGCCGTTATATACTGACGCCTTGCCATGAACGATCGAGCCGATGGACGAGCGAACACGCAGAACGGGTGACGAGGCGGCTCCGAATGTTCATCCAGCGGTGCCCGCGCCCGTCATTGAGCCTCGACCCGGCGGCAGACGTCGCGTGGTCATCGGCCTGATCGTTCTGATCGGCATCTTGCTTGTCGGCTATCTGATTTCATCGATCGGTCGGGGCAGCCCCGTCGGGGGGGCGCAATCAGCAGCCGGCCGCGCAACCGGTCGGCGCCGCCACCGTCGGCACCGGCGACATCCGCGTCATCGTCGATGCACTCGGCACGGTCACGCCGGTCGCGACGGTCACCGTGCAAACGCAGATCGATGGCCAGCTGCAGCAAGTTGCGTTTATCGAAGGGCAACTGGTCAAGCAGGGCGATTTTTTGGCGCAGATCGACCCGCGGCCGTATCAGCTGCTGCAGGCACAGTTCGAAGGCCAGCTCGCCCGCGATCAGGGCCTGCTCGCGCAGGCGCAGGTCGACTTGGCGCGTTACCAAAAACTCGCGGAACAGAATTCGATCGCCCGCCAGCAATACGAGGATCAAGTTTATATCGTGCAACAGGATCAGGGCACGGTGAAACTCGATCAAGCGCAGGTCGATCAGCAGAAGCTCAACGTCATCTACTGCCACATCGTTTCGCCGGTAACCGGCCGTGTCGGGCTGCGCCTGGTCGATCCGGGAAATTACGTGCAAACCGCCACCAGCACCGGTCTCGCTGTCATTACCCAGCTGCAGCCGATCACCGTAATCTTTCCGATCCCGGAAGATGACTTGCCGGACATCCAGCCGACGCTCAACTCCGGCGGTACTTTTCTGGTCACGGCTTATGATCGCGCCAATGTCAAGCTGCTGGCAACCGGCCGCGTCATTGCGCTCGATAGCCAGATCGACACTACGACGGGAACCGTGAAGGTACGCGCGCAGTTCGAGAACTCCGACAATGCGCTGTTTCCGAATCAGTTCGTCAATGCGCAACTCCTGGTGAAAACGCTGACCAATGTGGTTACAGTTCCAACGGCAGCGATCCAGCGTGGCGCGCCCGGCACGTATGTCTACGTGATCAACGACGGCAAAGTGGCAGTGCGGACGATCAAGACCGGTCCGACGGATGGTCCGATGACCGCGGTCACTTCGGGCCTGTCCGCCGGCGAGCAGGTTGTCGTGGACGGCATGGACCGTCTGCGCGACGGAGCCCGCGTGACGGTTCCCGGAGCGACACCGGCAACCGCTACTGCGCCAGCGAAATCCTGGTCATTCGCAAAATCGGCCCAATAGCGGCAATCAGTAGAACTGATCCGGGAAACGGAGGCTGATTATCCGAAAAGGTCTTGTTCGACTTGAAATAACGCGCATTGCCCGGGGCGGCGAGCGCGAACTGGCACACGATCATGCGCGGCAATGAAACGGTGCGATGAACGTCTCCGAGCCATTCATTCTGCGGCCGGTCGGGACAACGCTGCTGATGGCGGCGATCATGCTGTCCGGCTTCGTCGCCTATACGTTCTTGCCGCTTTCCACCCTGCCTGAGGTTGATTATCCGACCATCCAGGTCTCGACCTTCTATCCCGGCGCCAGCCCGGAGGTGATGACGTCCTCGATCACCGCTCCGCTGGAGCGGCAGCTCGGACAGATGCCGGGACTAAATCAGATGACGTCGGCAAGCTCTGCCGGCGCTTCCGTCATTACCCTTCAGTTCAGCCTGGATCTCAGCCTCGATGTGGCCGAACAGGAAGTTCAGGCCGCGATCAACGCGGCCAACAACTTGCTGCCGAGCGATCTGCCGATTCCGCCGGTTTACGCCAAAATCAATCCGGCGGACGCGCCGATCCTGACGCTGGCGGTCACCTCGAAGACCATGTCGCTGACCGACCTTGAAGATTTGAGCGAAACCAGGCTGGCGCAGAAGATTTCGCAGCTCAATGGCGTCGGACTGGTCAGCATCAGCGGCGGACACCGGCCGGCCGTGCGCATCCAATTCAAACCGCAAGCGTTGGCCGCCTATGGGCTCAACATTGACGACGTCCGCACCACCATCGGCAATTTCAACGTCAACACGCCGAAGGGAAATTTCGACGGTCCCGCCCAGGCTACGACCATCAACGCCAACGATCAGATCACCGAAGCGGCGCAATACGCCAAAACCATTATCGCCTATCGCAACGGCGATCCGGTTCGGCTTTCCGACGTAGCCAATGTCATCAGCGGAACGGAAAACACCAAGCTTGGCGCCTGGGCGAACACGACGCCGGCCATTATTCTCAACGTCCAGCGGCAGCCGGGCGCCAATATCATCGAAGTGGTAGATCACATTAAGACATTATTGCCGCGCATTACCTCCCAGCTCCCGTCGGCCATCGACGTCGGCGTGTTGAGCGACCGGACCGTCACTATTCGCGCATCGGTGGCCGATGTTGAATTCGAACTCGGTCTCGCCGTCGTCCTGGTCGTGATCGTGATCTTTTTCTTTCTTCGCACGATCCCTGGGACCGTCATTCCCAGCCTGTCAGTGCCGCTGTCATTGGTCGGCACGCTTGGCGCAATGTATCTGCTCGGTTTTAGCCTCGACAACCTGTCGCTTATGGCGCTGACCATCGCCACCGGCTTCGTGGTCGACGACGCTATCGTCATGATCGAGAACATCGCCCGTTACGTCGAAGGCGGAATGGATCCCCTCGAGGCCGCGTTGCGCGGCTCGCAGCAGATCGGCTTCACCATCATATCACTGACGATCTCGCTGATCGCCGTGCTCATCCCGCTCCTGTTCATGGGCGAAGTAGTCGGCCGGCTGTTCCACGAATTCGCCATCACGCTTACCGTCACCATCGTCATCTCGGCGGTGGTATCCTTGACGCTGGTGCCGATGATGTGCGCCAAGCTGATCCGCCACCAGCCGGACGCTGATCGCTCACGCTTCGACTTGCAGGCCGAGGCCGTCTTCAACGCGACCATCGCGCTTTACGGCCGCGCGCTGAATTGGGTGCTCGACCGCCAGCCGCTGACGCTGTTGGTCGCTATCCTGACGCTTGCGCTCACGCTCATTCTCTACGTCTTGATCCCCAAGGGCTTCTTCCCGGTGCAGGACACCGGGATGATTCAAGCCATTTCCGAAGCATCGCAAAGCATCTCCTACGAGGCTATGGCGAACCTGCAAAATCAGCTCGGAGAAGCGATCCTGCGCGATCCCGACGTTGAGAGCTTAAGCTCGTTCATTGGCGTGGACGGCACCAACCAAACGCAAAATACCGGCCGTTTCCTCATCAACCTGAAGCCGCATGATGAGCGCAGTCTCACCGCGACCCAGATCATCCGGCGTATACAAAAAGATGTCTCGGGTATCGTCGGCATCGCGCTTTACATGCAGCCGGTGCAGGACTTGACCATCGATTCGACGATTAACCGCGCGCCGTATCATTTCGTGCTTGAGGACGCCAATTCGACGGAATTCAACGAGTGGGTTCCGCGGCTGGTGCAGCAACTTGCGCAGCTACCGCAACTCTCCGACGTCGGCAGCGATCTGCAACAACAGGGGCTCACGCTAAACATCGTAATCGACCGCGCCACGGCGGCTCGTTTCGGCATCACACCGGCGACGGTCGACAACGCCCTCTATGACGCTTTTGGGCAGCGAATTATTTCCACCATCTACACCCAGTCGAATCAGTATCGCGTCATCCTTGAAGTCGATCCGTCGTTGCAGCGCTCGCTCAACGGCCTGTCGATGATCTACCTGCCCTCCTCCTCGTCATCGACCAACGGACAGGTGCCGCTGTCGGCGATCGTGCATCTCGAGGAGCACACCGGACCGCTCCTGGTCACGCATTATGGGCAGTTGCCGGCCACCACCATCTCCTTCAACACCGCACCGGGCGTTTCGCTCGGCGCGGCGGTCGACGCCATCGAACAGACGGAGAAAAATCTCGGTCTTCCGATCAGTTTCACCACCGCGTTCCAGGGCACCGCCGCGGCTTTTCAGTCCTCATTGGCGAACGAGGTTTTCCTCCTGCTCGCCGCAGTTATCGCGATGTATATCGTGCTTGGCGTTCTCTACGAAAGCTTCGTCCATCCGATCACCATCCTATCGACCTTGCCGTCGGCCGGCGTCGGCGCGCTGTTGTCGCTCATGCTGCTTCGCTACGACCTCGACGTGATCGCCATCATCGGCATCGTCTTGTTGATCGGCATCGTCAAGAAAAACGCGATCATGATGATCGACTTCGCGCTCGACGCGGAGCGCAACGAGGGACTGCCGCCGCGTGAGGCAATTTATCAAGCTTGTCTGCTGCGCTTCCGGCCGATCATGATGACGACGATGGCGGCCATCCTCGGGGCGCTGCCGCTGATGCTGGGGACCGGGACCGGTTCCGAACTGCGCCAACCGCTCGGCATTGCCATCGTCGGCGGGTTGATCGTCAGCCAGATGCTGACGCTGTTCACCACGCCAGTCATTTACCTCTACTTCGATCGGCTGGCAATTCGTCTTACCGGGCGGCAGCCCGCCAGTCCATTGGCGCCGCACGAGCCGGCCGAATGAATATCTCGGCGCCATTTATCTCGCGGCCGGTGGCGACCACGCTGCTGACGCTGGCGATTGCGCTTGGGGGCGTCCTCGGATTTTCCAAATTGCCGGTGTCGCCGCTGCCGCAAGTTGATTTTCCGACCATCTCGGTCACCGCGACGCTACCCGGCGCCAGCCCGAACACGGTCGCCACCAGCGTCGCCGAACCGCTCGAACGCCACCTCGGCCAGATCGCCGACGTGACCGAAATGACCTCGCAAAGCGGCATCGGCCAGGCGCGCATCACGCTCCAGTTCGACGTGAGCCGCGACATCGACGGCGCCGCGCGCGACGTGCAGGCCGCGATCAATGCTTCCGCCGCCGATCTTCCCGCCAATCTTCCCGGCAATCCGACGTACCGAAAGGTTAATCCCGCCGACGCGCCCATACTCATTCTCGCCCTGACATCGAAGACGATGACGCAAGGTCAAATGTATGACGCCGCGAGCAATATCCTGGCGCAGCGGCTCTCCCAGCTCAGCGGCGTCGGCAACGTCATTATCGGCGGCTCGACCCTGCCCGCGGTGCGCGTCGATCTCAATCCGCAGGCCCTATACAAATATGGCATCGGGCTGGAAGACGTACGCGCTGCGCTCGCCTCGGCCAATGCCAACAGCCCGAAAGGCACCATCGACGACGGCGACCGCCGCTATCAGATCTATACCAACGACCAGGCGACGGTGGCAGCCGATTACACTCCGCTGGTCATCGCTTACCGCAATGGCGCGGCAGTGCGTCTCTCCGATGTCGCGAAGGTCGAAAATTCAGTCCAGGACTTGCGCAATCTCGGCATGTCGAACGGACAGCCTTCGGTGCTGGTCATTCTCTACCGGCAGCCGAACGCCAACATCATCGAGACCATCGATAACGTGAAAGATGAATTGCCGCGCCTGGAAGCGGCCATGCCGGCCGACATGAACGTCACTATCGCGATCGACCGCAGCACAACCATCCGCGCCTCGCTGCACGATACTGAGCTGACACTGGTGATGGCCGTCATATTGGTGACCGTCGTTGTCTTTCTTTTCCTTCGCAATTTCCAGGCAACCCTGATCCCCAGCGTCGCGGTGCCGATCTCGATCTTCGGCACGTTCGGCGCCATGTATCTTCTCGGTTACAGCCTCGACCTCCTGTCGCTGATGGCGCTGACCATCAGCACCGGCTTCGTCGTCGACGACGCAATCGTCGTTCTCGAAAACATCTCCCGGCACATGGAAGACGGAATGTCGCGCATGGAGGCAGCGCTGCGCGGGGCCCGCGAGGTCGGATTCACCGTGCTCTCGATCAGTCTCTCCCTGATCGCGGTATTCATTCCGATTTTGTTGATGGGCGGCATTCTCGGCAGGCTGTTCCGTGAATTCACGGTGACGTTGTCGATTGCCATTCTCGTTTCGCTGGCTATCTCGCTATCCACCACACCGATGATGTGCGCGCTTGTTCTGCGTCCGCGCTCGGCGGATCAGGTTGAGCGCGGCCAGAATCTTTTCGAGAAAATCCGCGACCGCTATGCGCGCACGTTAACCGTCGCGCTCCACCATAGCCGCCTGGTGCTGCTCATCTTTTTCGCCATGATCGCACTGAACGTCGCCCTCTTCATTGTCGTCCCGAAAGGACTTTTCCCACAGCAGGATACCGGCCGGATGCTCGGTTCGCTGCAGGCCGATCAAAGCATCTCGTTTCAGGCGATGAGCAAGAAGCTCCGGCAAATGATGGAGATCGTCCAGCAGGATCCGGCGGTGGAAAATGTCGTCGGCTATACCGGCGTCGGCAGCGGTGGCGGCTATGCGCAGATCAACACCGGCAACGTATTCGTTTCGCTGAAGCCGTTGTCGCAGCGCGTCGGAGTCGATCAGGTGATCGCGCGCCTGCGGCCGAAGCTCAATCAGGTTCCCGGCGGGCGTCTGTACATGGCCGCCGTTCAGGATTTGCGCGCCGGCGGCCGCCAAAGCAACGCCCAGTATCAGTACACGCTGCAATCCGAGGACGTGAACGAATTGTACGTGTGGACGCCGCTTCTGGTCGACGCACTCGAACACAACAACCCGACCCTGACCGACGTCAGTTCCGATCAGCAGCAAAGCGGTCTGGAGACTTATCTGGACATCGACCGCGATACCACTTCGCGCCTCGGCATTAGTCCGCTGCAGATCGACAATACCTTGTACGACGCTTTTGGGCAGCGGCAGGTGTCGGTGATCTACAGCGCCATCAATCAATACCACGTCGTGATGGAGATCGATCCCCGCTACACGCAGTATCCCAATTCGCTGCGCGACGTATACGTTTCGCTGTCCGGGGCAACGCCGCCTGGAAGTGCGACAACCAACGTACTGCCGGGAGCGGTGACGGCGGCGACCTCACACGGCACCGCAGCTACTCCTCCCGCTCCGCCACTGTCCGCGTTCTCGAACACCACTGCGCCGTCGACGGCCTATTCGGCAGCCAGTTCGACCTCGATAGGTTTAGCAACGTCTTCGCCCTCCGGCACCAGCGGATCAGCCACGGCGATCGCAACAGCCTCGGCAAATGCCACCAGTTCGACGCGGAATGCCTTCACCAATTCACTCGCCAATACCGGCCACGGCTCAACGTCGGCCGGCGCCGCGGTCAGCACGACGCTGGAAACCATGATCCCGCTCGCGGCCGTCAGCCACTACCACCCCGGACACACGCCGCTGTCGGTCAATCACCAGGGATTGTTCGTCGCCTCGACGATTTCGTTCAATTTGCGCGCCGGAAAGTCACTGGGTGAAGCCTCCGACGAGATCAACGCGGCGATAGCCCGCATCCACATGCCCTCCTCGATCCGCGGCACACTCGCCGGCACGGCGCAATTGTTTCAGCAATCGCTCAGCCAAGAGCCGATCCTGATTCTGACCGCCATCGCCGCCGTCTACATCCTGCTTGGCGTCCTCTACGAGAGCTACATCCACCCAATCACAATTCTATCGACGCTGCCGTCAGCCGGCGTGGGCGCCTTGCTGGCGCTCATGCTGTTCCACGTGGAATTCGACATTATCGGGCTGATCGGCGTGATTTTGCTGATCGGCATCGTTAAGAAGAACGCCATCATGATGATCGACTTCGCCATCGACGCGAAACGATCGCGCCATTTGAGCTCCTACGACGCTATTTACGAAGCATGCCTGTTGCGGTTTCGCCCGATCATGATGACGACGTCGGCGGCGATCCTGGGCGCGGTGCCGCTGGCGCTGAGCTTCGGCAACGGCGGAGAGATCAGGCGGCCGCTCGGCATCTCGATCGTCGGCGGCCTTCTCATCAGCCAATTGCTGACGCTGTACACGACGCCCGTGCTTTATCTTTATCTCGACCGGTTGAGCGGCTGGTGGGGGCCTGCGCGGCAGCGGATGATGGGTCGGCTGCCCGGACCGCTCGGCGCGCCGGCAGAATAATCCGATAGCTAACGGATGCGAATGGGCCGGCGGCTATAGCAGCACGGGCTCGCCCAGCGCCAATGCGCCGGACGCAAGGTGGCGCGCAATTCGAGGATGTCGGCCCGCGCTTTGCCGATGATCGGCGCCTTATAGCCATCGTCGATTTCCGGGTCCGCCTCCAGAAAGGCGATGCGGTTCTCCAGCGCGTAGATCGCAGCGTGGGTCGCGCGCCAGTGACCGCCATGGCCATGCCCGGTTTCGTGCGCCATCGCGGGCGGGGCTAACCAGGCGACACCGAGAACCACGCCTGCAAACACGGCAGCCTTGCACGTCATGGTCTTGCTCCCTTGCGCCGGCAAGATGATAACTGCTGCTGCCGCCAAAAGGAAAGGCGGCAAGACGAGTTCATCTGATGGCAACGCGGCCCCGGATGCTTGGTTGCGCCGCGCTTCCTGCCAGGAGCCGATAACGCATGAGCGACCGTTATTTCGAGGATTTTGTCGTCGGACAGATAGAAAGGCCGAGCGGCCGGGTGCGGGTCGAAAAAGACGACATCATCGCCTTTGCCAAGAAGTACGATCCACAACCTTTCCATCTGGATGACGCGGCCGGACGAAAGTCGATCTTCGGACAGCTGGTGGCGAGCGGCTGGCACACGGCGGCGCTGACCATGAGTCTCGTGGCCTCGAGCGAGTACCGGCCGGCCAGCGGCGCTATTGGATTGGGCTTCGATGGACTGCGATGGCCGATGCCGGTCTATCCGGGCGACGAGTTGCGGATCGAATCCGAAGTGATGGAGATGCGGCCGTCAAAGTCCCGGGCCGACCGCGGGCTCATGAAAATCCGCACGCGCACGCTCAATCAAAATTGCGAGGTCGTCCAGGAGCTTATTGCCAATGTGATGGTGCCGCGCCGGTCGCCCGCAACAGCTGCGTAAGGAAGACGGTTTTGTGGCGCAGCGCTTCGTGCCAAAAGCGCCAGAAATGCGATCACCGGCTGGGAGCGAACCAAGGAGCACAACCAAATGAGTATCGCAGCCCTTTCCGGCTGGACCACCGAACAGAAGCACGTGGTCGCGGCGAGTTTCCTTGGCTGGACGCTCGACGCTTTCGATTTTTTCCTCATGGTGTTCGTCCTCAAGGACATCGCGGCTGAATTTCAGACCGACATTACCAAAGTCACTATTGCCATTTTGCTGACCCTGGCCATGCGGCCGATCGGGGCGTTCCTGTTCGGTCGCGCGGCGGATCGCTGGGGGCGGCGGCCGACCCTAATGGTCGATGTGCTGCTCTATTCGGCCATCGAACTAGCCTCAGGCTTTGCGCCGAGCCTGACGGCCTTGCTGATCTTGCGGGCGATCTACGGGATCGCAATGGGAGGCGAATGGGGCGTTGGCGCATCGCTGACCATGGAATCCATTCCGCCGCAGGCGCGCGGCTTTGTATCGGGCCTGCTGCAGTCCGGCTATCCCGCCGGCTATTTTCTCGCCTCGATCGTCTACGCGCTCCTGTTCCAATATATCGGCTGGCGCGGAATGTTCATGATCGGCGTGTTGCCGGCGCTGCTGGTGCTTTACATCCGCCGCAGCGTCCCGGAATCGCCGAGCTGGAAACCGACAACGACGAAAAGCAACACGTGGACGGTGCTGCAATCGCACTGGCGGATCGGCATCTACGCGGTCCTGTTGATGACCGCATTCAACTTTCTTCAGTCACGGCACGCAAGACCTCTATCCGACTTTCCTGCAAGAGCAGCACAAGTTTTCGCCGCACGAGGTCGGCCTGATCGCCGTGATCTATAATATCGGCGCCATCATCGGCGGCATCTCATTCGGCTCATTGTCCGAGCGTTTTGGCCGCCGCCGCATGATCATTATCGCCGCCATCCTGTCGCTTATCGTGCTGCCGCTATGGGCGTTTGCGGCGACCGCGGTCTGGCTCGCGGTCGGCGCATTTCTGATGCAAGTGATGGTCCAGGGAGCGTGGGGCGTGGTGCCCGTGCATCTGAATGAGCTATCGCCCGACGAAGCGCGCGGCACTTTCCCGGGTTTCGTCTATCAGCTCGGCAATCTGATCGCTTCGGTCAACGCCACATTGCAGGCCGGCATCGCCGCGCATTACGGCGGCGATTATGCTTTCGCGCTGGCGATCGTGGCGGGAATGGTCGCGGTGGTGATCGCAATACTCACGGCGCTGGGAACCGAAGCCAAGGGCGTGGTCTTTGGAACTGTTCGGTCCGGACAGCGGGGAAGACCTGTACCTGAAGTCGGCTGACGCGAAGTGGCAGGATTGCGCGGCGCGCAGCTGTGGGATTGCATTCAGCCGTCACTATTTTGGTTTATGGCCTCACGCAAACGAGGCCGGATAAGAATGGCAGGAGGCGCGGATGTCCCAAACAGTCGCGGACATTCTCGTCGGCGTGCTCGAGCAGATCGGCGTCAAGCATATTTTCGGACTGATCGGCGACTCGCTCAACCCGCTTGCCGACGCGGTTCGCCGCAGCGACATCGAATGGATCGGCGTCCGCCACGAAGAAGGCGCAGCGCTTGCCGCCGCCGGCCAGGCCAAGCTCACCGGCCGGCTCGCGGTATGCTGCGGCACCACCGGGCCCGGCAGCACGCATCTCGTCGCCGGCCTCTATGAAGCAGCCCGCGACCACGCGCCGGTGCTGGCGCTTTCCGGCGACATGCCGCGCAAGATGCACGGCACCGACTTCATCCAGACCACCGAGCCCGATCTGCTGTTTCGCGACGTCTCGCTCTACACCGAAACCATCTCCTCGCCGGCGCAGGCGCCGGCGGTCATCCACCAGGCGATTGCGGCCGCCTACGCGGGGCGCGGCGTCGCCCATCTGACGTTGCCGCAGGATGTGCTTGAGGCAAAAGCCGAAGGCGCAGTGTCGAGCGTCGCGACCTTGAAGCCGCGGCCCGAGATCGTTGCCGCGCGCAGAGGACATCGCCGACATGTCTCGCCGCATCGATGCGGCTGATCGCGTCGTCATCATGTGCGGCGCCGGCTGCCACGGCGCCGGCGGAAGAGCTGCAGGCGCTTTCGGACCGGCTCAAGTCGCCGCTTATTCATTCGGTCAAAGGCAAGGACATCCTGCCGTACGACGATCCGCGCTGGATGGGCGGCATCGGCATGATCGGCACCAAAGCCGTCTACAACGCGGTGATGCATTGCGACCTGCTGGTGATGCTCGGCACCGACTACCCTTATTCGGAATTTCTGCCCCGCAAGGGTGCCGTCATCCAGGTCGACGACCGGGCGCGCGTTCTTGGACGCCGCACGCCGACCGCGCTTGGGATCGTCGCGCTCGGTGCGCCCGACGCTCCATCAGCTGCTTGGCAAGGTCGCGCGCCAAAACCGACGGCAAATTTCTGGACGAGGTGACCAAGGAACGCCGGCAATGGGACGAGAAGCTTGACAAGCAATCTGATCCGGCCCGCAGCAAGGATCGCATTCATCCGCAGGCGGTAGCGCGCACGGTCAGCGATCTCGCAAAGCGGGACGCGATCTTCATCTTCGATACCGGGCTGAACACGCTGTGGTCGGCAAACTGGATCCGCCAGAGCGGCTCGCAGCGTATCATCGGCTCGTTCAACAATGCCGCGGTCGGAACCGCGCTCGGCCAAGCCAACGGCATTCAGGCGCTCGATCGTTCGCGCCAAGTCATCGCGCTTTGCGGCGATGGCGGCTTCAATATGCTGATGTGCGAGTTTCTGACCGCCGTGCATCACAAGCTGCCGGTCAAGGTCATCGTCTACAACAATTCGGCATTCGGGCTGATCACGCTTGAGGCCGAGAGCACTGGCCTGCCCGCTTACAAGAAAGGCATCGAATTCCCCAATCCGGATTTCTGCGAGCTGGCGCGCGCTTGCGGCGGTCATGGCTTTCGGGCCACGAAGCCCGGCGAGCTGCACGCCGAGATCAACGAGGCGCTTAACGTTGACGGTCCGGCGATTGTCGATTGTGTGGTTGCGGCCGACGAAATGCCGAATTTTCCGCATCTCGACCTCGAGAAGATCGGCCATTACGCGATGGCGAAAGTCAAAGAAGCATTGCTCGCATTTACCGGCGTGTAATGACGTCGAAATCGAGCGAATCGCATTATCGAGACCGCGCTCAGCGGATACGAGCTTTTGAACGATCCGCTGCTCAACAAGGGCACGGCTTTTACCGAGGCCGAACGCGACGAGTTTAATTTGCACGGCCTGTTGCCGCCTTATGTCACGAGCCTCGACCTTCAGGTCGACCGGCGGTTCGAAGCTTTTCGCACCATCACCGCGGATCTCTATAAGTACGTTTTTCTGCGCGGCTTGCAGGATACCAACGAGACGTTATTCTACGCGTTGCTGGCGCGGCACATCGAAGAGATGATGCCGATCGTCTATACGCCGACGGTCGGCCTCGGCTGCCAGCAATTCAGCCGCATTTTCCGCAAGCCGCGCGGATTGTTCTTGAGCTTTCCGCTGAAAGACCGCATCGGAAGCATCCTTCGCAATCCGCGCTTCGATGGCGTCCAGGCCATCGTTGTCAGCGACGGCGAGCGCATTCTCGGCCTCGGCGATCAGGGCGCCGGCGGCATGGGCATCCCGATCGGTAAACTCTCGCTCTACACCGCCTGCGCCGGCCTGCATCCTTCGACCACCCTGCCGATCCTGCTCGACGTCGGCACCGACAATCACGAGCTTGCTAGCCGACCCGCTTTACATCGGCTGGCGGCACGAGCGCGTGCGCGGCGCCGCCTACGACGACTTTGTAGCCGCGTTCGTCGATGCAGTGCATGCGCGTTGGCCGCATGTGCTGCTGCATTGGGAAGACTTCGCCATCGGCAACGCCAACCGCTGCTGGAGCGATATCGCGACCAGCTGTGCAGCTTCAACGACGACATTCAGGGTACCGCCGCCATCGCCATCGGCACGATCCTGAGCGCGATCAACGTCACCGGCGTGCCGCTTGACCGAACAGAGCATCGCGGTGGTCGGCGCAGGCTCGGCGGGCACTGGCATCAGCTCGCTTCTGCTGCGCGCCATGGTCGATGCCGGCCTTACCGAGCGGAACGCGCGGGATCGCTTCTATCTCGTCGATCGCGACGGCTTGCTGCTCGAGGGCATGACCGGCTTGCAGCCGTTTCAGGTGCCGTTCGCGCAAAGCCGCCGAGCGCGATCGCCGACTGGAAGCTTACATCGCCGCGATCGGATCGATCTCACCGACGTGGCCGCCAACGCCCACCCGACCGTTCTGATCGGCACGTCCGGTCAGGCCAACGCCTTCACCGAAGCGCCGTCGTGCGCGCGATGGCCGCGCAGGTGCGGCGTCCGGTCATTTTTCCGCTCTCGAACCCGACCGAGCGAAGCGAGGCAACCCCGCAAGATCTCCTTGCCTGGACGGGCGGCCGAGCCGTGATCGGCACCGGCAGTCCCTTCCCGCCAGTATCGCGCGACGGCCACGCCTTCCGCATCGACCAGACCAATAATGCCTATGTCTATCCGGGCATCGGCCTTGGCGCGATCGCCGTCGAGGCGCGCCGGATCTCCGACGGCATGTTTCTGGCCGCGGCGCGGACGATCGCCGAACTGTCGCCGGCCAAGCACGACCCGCACGCCAACCTGTTGCCGCCGCTACGCGAAATACGCAAAGTATCGCTGCATGTCGCAATCGCGGTCGCCAAGCAGCGGTAGCCGACGGCTTGGCCGATCCGCTCCCGGATACTCGCCGCTGCGGTAAAATCGATGATGTGGGAGCCGATCATCCGATCTACCGGCGTCTGATCCCGGCCTAGCGCGCCGACGACGTCTGATGCCCGGCCATGTGCCGGCCGATTTCGGTGAGATTGGCTTCGCTGGCGCGCGTCTCGTACACAAGCTCGCCGTGGAACATCACGACCAGCCGGTCGGCGAGTTCGAGGAGCTCACTCTTGGGATAGTGTAGCCGCCGTGCTTGGCGAGCGCGAGCGCGGCGCTCGTTGAGCTCGGCGTCCGAGATCAGGATATTGGCCGTGCGCTTCTTCAGATCGATGCGCACGCGGTCGCCGGTCTTGAGCAGCGCGAGGCCGCCGCCCGCCGCCGCCTCGGGCGAGGCGTTGAGGATCGAGGGCGAGCCGGAGGTGCCGGATTGCCGCCCGTCGCCGACGCAGGGAAGCGCGTGGACGCCCTTCTTGATGAGGGCCGCCGGCGGCTGCATGTTGACGACTTCCGCCCCGCCCGGATAGCCGATCGGCCCCGTGCCGCGAATGAACAGAATGCAGTGCTCGTCGATCTTGAGCTTCGGGTCGTCGATGCGGTGGTGATAGTCCTCCGGCCCATCGAACACGATCGCGCGTCCCTCGAACGCCTCCGGGTCCTTCGGGTTTGAAAGGAAGCGGGCGCGGAACTCATCGTCGATGACGCTCGTCTTCATGATGGCGTCGTCGAACAGATTGCCGCGCAGCACGATGAAGCCGGCGTTCTCCTTCAAAGGCTTGTCGATCGGAAAGATGACGTCGGGATCGTCGGAACGGCCGCCTGGCGCAATTCTCGCCCATCGTCTTGCCGTTGACGGTCAGCGCCTTCTCATGAATGAGCTTGCGCTTCATCAGCTCGTTGACCACCGCCGGAACGCCGCCGGCGCGATGGAACTCCTCGCCCAGATATTTGCCGGCCGGCTGCATGTTGACGAGCAGCGGCACGTTGTGACCGACCGTCTCCCAGTCCTGGATCGAAAGCGGTCACGCCGATATGGCGGGCGATGGCGTTGATGTGGATCGGGGCGTTGGTCGAGCCGCCGATCGCGCTGTTGACGACGATCGTGTTCTCGAACGCCTCGCGCGTCAAAATGTCCGACGGCTTCAGGTCCTCCCACACCATTTCGACGATGCGCTTGCCCGTCTCGTAGGCGATCTGGCCGCGCTCGCGATGGGGCGCCGGGGATCGCCGCGCAGCCGGGCAGGCTCATGCCGAGCGCCTCGGCGAGCGCGTTCATGGTCGAGGCGGTGCCCATCGTGTTGCAATGGCCGACCGAGGGCGCGGAGGAGGTGACGATCTCCATGAACTGCTCATAGTCGATCTTGCCTTCGGCGAGATCCTGAGCGCGCGCTGCCAGACGACCGTGCCCGAGCCGGCTGCGCTCGCCGTGATGCCAGCCGTTGTTCATCGGGCCGCCCGAGAGCACGATCGCGGGAATGTTGACCGTCGCCGCCGCCATGATGCAGGCCGGAGTGGTCTTGTCGCAGCCGGTCGTCAGCACGACGCCGTCGAGAAAATAGCCCATCAGCACCTCGACGAGGCCGAGATAGGCGAGATTGCGGTCGAGCGCCGCGGTCGGCCGCTTGCCCGTCTCCTGTATGGGGTGGACCGGAAACTCGAACGCCACTCCGCCGGCCGCCGTGATCCCGTCGCGCACGCGCTTGGCGAGCTCGAGATGATGGCGGTTGCAGGGCGAAAGATCGGAGCCGGTCTGGGCGATGCCGATGATCGGCTTGCCCGAGCGGAGCTCGGCGGGCGTCAAGCCCGAAATTGAGATAGCGCTCGAGGTAGAGCGCCGTCATGCCCGGATTCTCCGGATTGTCGAACCAGAGGCGCGAACGCAAGAACCGCTTGGACTCGCCCTTTGATTGTGCTCTTGGACTTCTCCGCCATCGCTCGTCGCCTCCCTGGCGCGCCGGTCGCCGGCGCGCTCTGATAAGGTCAGTATGGGGCGCGAGGCGTCGCGAATCAACGTTTCGCCGGCTTGGGTTTGACCCCATCAAGCCGGCCGATCGCGGTTCTTTCTCGCCGTTCCGCGTCTATCCCGGCAGCGGCGACACGCCGAAGAGCCAGTAGATGCAGCCAAAAGGCGATGACGGCCCAGAGCGCTAGGCCGACAACAATCGCGCCGATCGTCGCGCCCCAGTTCGGCTCGGGATAGACGACGCTGTTCCGGCGGTCCCGAGCGTACGAGCTCATGAGGTCGGCCAAGGCCCAGATGAAGAACGCGCCGAACAGCACGACATCCGCCGCCGAGCCGTTGGCGATGAGATGGGCGAAGCCGAAGACGGCGACGCTCCAGACCATCGGGTGATGGACCGCGACCGCGATATGGCTTTGCTTGAAGAGATAGCCGGCGAGCAGCAGCATCGAGACGAGCATCAAGAGGATGGTCGCGTGACGAGCCCCTGGCGGCGGCGTCCAAAGCGCGGGGGCGCCGAAGCGCGCTTGCAGCGAATCCCCAGACGATCAGCACGAAACCGATCAGCCGATACGAGCGAATAGACTCCCTTTCCATGGGCCCTCGCCGAGCCGCGCGATCGCCTGCGCGCGCAGCGGTTCCGCAAACAATGCGGATCGAGTGGAGCCCGAGAAAGATGCACGAGGCCGAGCACGAGAATCGCCATGCGGGATCCGCCTTGATGAGAGAATTGGCCGTCTTGCGCGAAAGTTAGGCGCCGAGGCGCGACAAAGGCAAGACGAGACCGACGGGATTGCGCCCCGCTCAACGGCGCCGCATGGATCGCGGACCTTCGCCTTGGGGATGTCTCCCGTGTCCTGGTCAGCCGCTCAGTACGTCAAGTTTGAAGAGGAGCGCACGCGGCCGGTGCGCGACCTCATCGCGCGAATTCCGAACGCCGAGGTCGCGAGCGCCGCCGACATCGGCTGCGGTCCGGGCAATTCGACTGAGGTTTTGCGCGAGCGCTACCCGCAAGCGCACATCGTCGGCATGGACAGTTCGGCCGACATGATCCAAGCGGCGCGGAAGCGGGTTCCCGACATCGCCTTCGAGGTCGCAGATATTCGGGAATGGCGCGCGGCGCGGCCCTTCGATGTGATTCTCGCCAACGCCGTGCTCCAATGGATCCCCGGCCACGAGACGTTGTTGCCGGCGCTGATGGCGAAGCTTGCTCCAGGCGGCGCGCTCGCCGTGCAGACGCCGGACAATCTCGACGAGCCGTCGCATCGCCTTATGCGCGAGACTGCCACCGCGGGACCCTGGGCGGCGAAGCTCGCTGACGCCGGCAGGGCGCGCGCCGAGCGTCACAGGGCCGACTGGTATTTTCGCCTGCTTCGCGCCCATGCGCCCTATGTCGACGTCTGGCGCACGACTTATCATCATCCGCTCCCCGGCGGCGCGCATGCGGTCGTCGAATGGCTCAAAGCGACCGGCCTGCGCCCTTTCCTCGATCCGCTCGACGAAACCGAGCGCGACGCTTTCCTCGCGCGCTACGAGGCGGCGATCGCCGAGGCCTATCCGGTGGAAGCGGACGGCGCGGTGCTATTGCCCTTTCCGCGGCTGTTCTTCGTCGCGGGAAGGTAGCCGGGGCGCTCGCGCCGCCAAATTTCTCCAAGCCAATCCAAGGAAATCCAAGGAAAAAAACCTTGGATTTCGG
>CAWJTE010000006.1:0-400668 GCA_963845775.1 uncultured Alphaproteobacteria bacterium | reverse complement strand
TACTTTCCCCCCGATTTAGCTCGCCTCGCTATCGCCCGATTTACGCTCGCGCGCCCATTGCGCGGCGAGCAAGCCGAGAAGCGCCACCGGCATGATACGTTCCCAGCCGAGCGCGCGGCCGGCCTGCATGGCGACGCCGAGAATTTTCGGATCGAGCAGCCACGACGACGCGCCGTGCGCGCGTGCGGCGCGCTCGAGAATGGCGCGCTCCCTGGCGCGCCGGCGCGATACGGCGAAGACGATCGCCGCGATCAGGGCGATCAGCGACAAATACGCCGGCCATGATCAGCGCCGGCGAAAATAGCGCCGAACTGCATCACCAGCCACGCGTAGGCAGCGACGCAGAGAAAGGCGAATGCCGTCAGCGATGCAAGCGCGATCAGCGCGAGCCAGACCAACAGGCCGGCGTTCAGCGCCGCTCTGCGCCTGGATCGCGAGCGTGATGTCGCGCATCCAGCTTTTGAGCACGAGTAGCCTCCCGATGCGCTGGACGCCGCCGCACCGACACCGAAGCGTCACCGGCGCCACGCCGCTCCGAACAGAAAGCCAGCCCGGCGGCGATCGCCAGCGTCGTGTAGGGCCGCGTCTTGATCGACTTCATCGACCGCCTCGACAAAATTGTCCGACACCTCGCGCACGGCGTCGACCGCCTCGTGCCCTTTGTCCTGCGCTTCGGAGACGGCGTCGTCGACGCTGGTCTTGGCGCGCTGCCAGGCGGCGCTGCCCTTGCTGGCGAGGATGTCGGCGACCTGCTCGGCGAGCCGGGCGAAAGTCATCGCGCAACGCCTGCAGATCGCTCTCGAAGTTGCCGGATGCAGTCAGAAGCGGCCTTGCCGAACTTCGCGTACGGCCTCGCGCGCATCCTTGGCCGTCTCACGCGCATTTTGCGAAGCCGTCGACGCGGTATTCATGTCTATTCTCCGTGCATCGAACTAAGCCCGTAAGGTCAGCCGCGACAAGTTCCATGATAAGGTCAACGCGGAAAAGTTCCATTCAATCCGGAAGTTTGATGTCTTCGTGCGGAAACAAATGGTTGAAGACGACGAGGCCGACGATCGACAGCGGCGCGGCGAGAAACGCGCCGATCGGCCCCCACATCCAGGTCCAGAACGCCAGCGCCAGAAAGACCAAGAGCGGATTGAGCGTTATCCGGCGGCCGACGATCGTCGGCGTGATGAAATGGCCTTCGGCGTGGTCAGCGCGATGAAGCCGATCGGCGCCAAAGCGCGTGGCCGAGCGAAGGAAATGTCACCAGGCCGACGCCGAACAGGACCACGACCATGACTGGCCGGCCCGACATAGGGCACGTAATTCAACAACGCCGCCAGCAGACCGAAAATCGCGGGGTTGGGAAATCCGAGCAACCAGCGCCGATCGCGACGATCATGCCGAGCACGGCGTTGATGATCGTCACCACCGCAGATAGCCGGCGAGGTTTCTCTCAATGTCGTTCATGATTTTGAGAAAGCGCAGTTTGGCGTCGCGCTCGGCGAACAGCGAGACGAGCCGCGTGCGCAGTTCGATCTGGCCGACCAGGAAGAAGATCAGCGTGCCGAAGAACAGCAGGAGCTCGCCGGCCGCGGGCGTGAGAAAGGCGACGACCGGCAAGACCACGTTCGGAGCCGTGCCATGCTGCGCACTCGCGCCGGCGGCCGCCGAACAGCGCGGTCTCCAATTCGCGCAGCGCCGCGAGCGGCTGCTCGAGCACGGAAAGCTTTTGCTTGACGCTGCGTCCAGATTTCGGGCGCGCGTCCGATCCATTCGCTGACCGGGCCGGCCATCGCGGTCGCCGCCAAGGCTTAGCGCGCCGACGCAGACGCGACGATGAGGATGGCGGTGATCCATGGCGAAATGCCGTGGCGCTTGCCGGCCTTGACCAGCGGCGCCAGCGTCAGCGCGACCACGGCGGCGACAGATCGGCAGCAGGATGGCGCGGCCGACATAGAGGAACGCGCCGAACAGCAGGAGGAAAATGCCGATGGTCGCCGCCTGGCCGGCCGATGCCCACATGCTGCCGACGCTGCCGACCGGCTGCGGATCGCTGATCACCAGCGCGTGGCGGGCTTCACGGCTGGGCCGGATATATTCCACAAAAGGTCCTCTCGGCCCCGCGGCCGCATGGCCTGTCTGCCGTATCAACGCCAGTGCGGACGCGCCAGGTTCCGCCTGGCGCTGCCTGGCCCCTCCGCAGCCGGAGCCCTTTCCGCAGTGCACATCGCTTGTTAGAAGGCGCGCTATGAACGACACGCCGACCAAAGCGCGCGATTACAGCGAGACGCTGTTCCTGCCCAAGACCGATTTTCCGATGCGCGCCGGCCTGCCGCAGAAGGAGCCGGAGATCCTCGCGCGCTGGCAGAGGCTCGACCTGTACGGGCGGCTGCGCGCCGCCGGCGAAGGGCCGGCCGAGTTCGTGCTGCACGACGGGCCGCCCTACGCCAACGGCAACATCCATATCGGGCACGCGCTCAACAAGATCCTCAAGGACGTGGTGACGCGCAGCCAGCAGATGCTCGGCTTCGATTCCAACTACGTGCCGGGCTGGGACTGCCACGGCCTGCCGATCGAATGGAAGATCGAGGAGGAGAATTACCGCGCCAAGGGCAAGCCGAAGCCGGATTTGTCCGATCCCGCCGCGCTGGTCGAATTCCGCCAGGAATGCCGCGCCTTCGCCGCAGCACTGGATCGAGGTGCAGCGCGAGGAATTCCAGCGGCTCGGCGTCGTCGGCGACTGGGCGCATCCCTACACCACCATGGATTTTTTCGCCGAAGCGCAGATCGCGCGCGAACTGATGAAATTTGCCGCCAACGGCACGCTCTATCGCGGCTCGAAG
The DNA here is from genome assembly GCA_963845775.1 of uncultured Alphaproteobacteria bacterium. Lineage (GTDB taxonomy): Bacteria > Pseudomonadota > Alphaproteobacteria > Rhizobiales > Xanthobacteraceae > BOG-931. Next base: position 397,837 of record CAWJTE010000006.1, on the reverse strand, counting down.
CCGGTGATGTGGTCGGTGGTGGAGAAGACCGCGCTCGCCGAAGCCGAGGTCGAGTACGAGGATTATGTCTGCGATCAGGTGTGGGTGAAGTTTCCGATTGCGGACGGCGTACGAAGCGGTCGCGCAAGTTCGCCGCACGATTTGCCGGCGCTAGCGATCGTGATCTGGACGACGACGCCGTGGACGATTCCCGGCAATCGCGCGATCAGCTATTCGCCGAAGATCGAGTATGGGCTTTACGAAGTGACCGATGCGCCTGACGGAAATTGGGCGAAGAAGGGCGACCAGTTTCATTCTGGCGAACAAGCTCGCGCTCGATGTGCTGCGGCAAGCGCGCGTTACGGCTATCAAGAAGCTTCGCGAAGTGTTCACGCCGAACGTCTGGCGACTGTCTTGCTGCGCATCCGCTGCAGCGGCTTCGCCGGCGGCTACGACTTTCGAGGTTCCGCTGCTTGCCGGCGATCACGTCACCGACGATGCCGGCACCGGCTTCGTGCACACCGCGCCCGGACACGGGCGCGAGGATTTCGACGTCTGGACGGCGAATGCGCGCGAACTCGCCGCGCGCGGCATCAACACGACCATCCCCTACACCGTCGACGCCGACGGCCGCTTCACCGATCAGGCGCCGGGCTTTACCGGCAAGCGCGTGCTCACCGACAAAGGCGAGAAGGGCGACGCCAACGAGGCGGTGATCAAGGCGCTGATCGAAGCCGGCATGCTGATCGCGCGCGGGCGGCTCAAGCATCAATATCCGCATTCGTGGCGCTCGAAGAAGCCGGTGATCTTTCGCAATACGCCGCAATGGTTCATCGCCATGGACAAGCCCATCGTTCTTGCAGGGCGACGGCGAGGGCAAGACGCTGCGCCAACTTGCGCGCGCAGCGATCAAGGCGACGCGCTGGGTGCCGGAGCAGGGCGAGAACCGCATCAACGGCATGATCGAGAGCCGGCCCGACTGGGTGATCTCGCGCCAGCGCGCCTGGGGCGTGCCGATCACGGTGTTCATCAAGGAAAAGCCGGACGGCTCGGTCGACATCCTCGACGATCCGGACGTCAATGTCCGCATCATCGAGGCGTTCGAGCGGAGGGCGCCGATGCCTGGTACAAGCCGGGCGCGCGCGAGCGCTTCCTCGGCAAGCTCGCCAACGAAGGCTGGCAGAAGGTCGACGACATTCTCGACGTCTGGTTCGATTCCGGCTCGACGCACGCTTTCGTGCTGGAAGACCCGCAGCACTTTCCCGGCGCTCGCCGGCATTCAAGCGCAAGGCCGACGGCGGCAACGAGACGGTGATGTATCTCGAAGGCTCCGACCAGCATCGCGGCTGGTTTCAGTCCTCGCTGCTGGAAAGCTGCGGCACGCGCGGCCGCGCGCCGTTCGACGTCGTGCTGACCCACGGCTTCGTGCTCGACGAGGACGGCCACAAAATGTCGAAGTCGCTCGGCAACGTCACCGCGCCGCAGGACGTGATCAAACAATCCGGCGCCGATATCCTGCGCATGTGGGTGTGCGCCGCCGATTATGCCGACGATCTGCGCATCGGGCCGGAAATCCTGAAAACCACCGTCGAGACCTATCGCAAGCTGCGCAACACGCTGCGCTGGATGCTCGGCAATCTCGCGCATTTCGCACCGGCCGAACGCGGTCGCGCTCGACGCGATGCCGGAGCTCGAGCGGCTGATGCTGCATCGGCTTGCCGAACTCGATCCGCTGATTCGCGGCGGCTTACGCCGATTTCGACTACAAGCGCATCTTCGCCGCGCTCAACGCGTTCATGACGGTCGATCTTTCGGCGTTTTATTTCGATATCCGCAAGGACGCGCTCTATTGCGATCCTTATTCGTCGCTCACGCGCAAAGCCTGCCTGACCGTGCTCGATCAGCTGTTCCGCTGCACGGTGACCTGGCTGGCGCCGATGCTGTGCTTCACCGCCGAGGAAGCTTGGCTGGCGCGCGATCCGGCGGCGACTTCCGTTCATCTTGAATCATTTCCCGGCCGTGCCGGCAAGCCTGGCGCGACGACGCGCTGGCGGAGAAATGGCGCAAGCTGCGCAACCTGCGCCGCGTCGTCACCGGCGCGCTCGAACTCGAGCGCGCGGCCAAGCGCATCGGCTCCTCGCTCGAGGCGGCGCCGATCATCTATGTCGCCGATCCCGATCTGTTCGCCGCCGCGGTCGATGTCGATCTTGCCGAACTGTGCATCACTTCGGCGCGCGACGTTGGTGGAAGGCGAGGGGCCGGCTTCGGCGTTCCGGCTCGACGATGTGCCGGCGGTCGCGGTCGAGCCGCGCCGCGCCGAGGGCCGCAAATGCGCCCGCTCCTGGAAAATCTCGCCAGCGGTCGGCTCGATCCGCAATATCCCGACGTGACGCCGCGCGACGCCCAGGCGCTGCGCGAATGGGAAGCCATGCGCAAGGCGGCGGAGTAGGGGTCGGCATGGCCGAGGCGGCGCACGGCAAGCCGGCAGGCTCCTACGCTTGGGGGCCGTTGAGCGCGTTCGGACTCGGCGTCGCGGTCGTCACCGGCATCGTCGATCAGGCGTCGAAGTTTTGGCTTCTTGTACGCCTTCGATCTCGCCGAGCGCGGGCGCGGTCGCGGTGACGCCGTTTCTCGATCTGGTGCTGACCTGGAACACCGGCATCAGCTACGGCCTGTTTCCGCAGCAGGGGCCGTCGGCGCCTGGGCGCTGCTCGCCTTCAAGGTCGTGGCGGTGGTGTTTTTGTGGATCTGGCTGGCGCGGGCGTCCTCGCGGCTGACGGCGGTGGCGCTTGGGCTGATCATCGGCGGCGCGGTCGGCAATGCCATCGACCGGCTGCATTGGCCGGGCGTGATGGATTTTGTGCTGTTTCACGTCGAAACGGCGACCTTCAGCTTCCGCTGGTACGTCTTTAACCTTGCCGACGTGGCCATTGTTGCGGGGGTCGTGGGACTATTGTACGAATTTGCTGCGACCGGGGGTGCCGCAAAAGCGCCCTGATCCCGGATGAAACACATGGTCTTGGGGCGTGGCATTCTTGGCGCCTTGGGTGAGGGTATGCCGCAGCATTTCGATCTCGGCCATCGGGCCGACCGAGCACGCAAGCACGAGACGCTTTTTCGGCGTTCTGGGCCGCGACTTTGCTTGTTGCCGTCATCGGCGTTGCGCCGGCGCGTGCGGGCGATGACGACAGCGAGGCCCAGGCCTCGGGCGGGTCGAAGTTCACGACAAGTGCTCGGCCTCAGAAAACCGCCGGATGCCAGTGGGGCGGATGCAGATATCAATTACAGCGAGCGTTCGCCGCTCGTTGTGCCGCCGAGCGCGATTTGCCTCCGCCAGTGGCGAACGCGGCGTGCCGGCCGAATTGGCCGAAGGATCCGGACATCCGCAATCAGGTCAAGCGAAGCAAAGGCAAAACGGCGATCGATCCCGGATACTGCACGTGCAAGACTCGCAAATCCGCGCTTACCAGAAAAAGCCCTGGTACACTCCGACCGGGCTGGTTCAACAAAACAGAATACGCGAACTTTGCCGGCGAACCGGTGCGCCAATTCTGACCGATCCGCCGGCCGGATATCGCGATCCATCGCCGAGCAGCCCTACGGCATCTCCGACCGTAACAAAGGTGCCAGCGGCGCAACGGCCGATAAGCCGATTTCGGCTAGGTACGCAAGTCGGCGGGAGCCAATCCGGAAAATAGCCGCGAACCGACAAAAGCGTACCGCGCGCGGTCTGGTCGTCCTCCGGGCGTTTGCGTGGCGATGGCCGCGGGCTGCGCTTGCGGCTAGCAGCGGCTCGTCTGTGCCGGCGAACGATCGGCGTGTCGGATTGCGCCTGGAGCTTGTGATCATGCTAAAAATCCTGCCGCTGGTCGTCGCTTGTCGGCACCGTCGGGCCGGTCGGAAGCGCCATCGCCGATCCTGAAGTTACGCATTTCACTCTACCGAACGGGCTCGAAGTCGTGGTTATTCCCGATCACCGCGCTCCGGTCGTCACCCACATGATCTGGTACAAGGTCGGCGCCGCCGACGAGACGCCGGGCAAATCCGGCTTGGCGCACTTTCTCGAGCACCTGATGTTCAAAGGCACCGCGAAGAATCCCGGCAATACGTTCTCGCAGGCGGTCGCCGCCATCGGCGGGCAGGAGAACGCTTTCACCTCGAGCGACTACACGGGCTTCTTCCAGCGCGTTCCGCGCGAGCATCTCAAGGAATTGATGGCGTTCGAAGCCGACCGGATGACCGGCCTGGTGCTGACCGATGCGGTCGTGCGCCCCGAACTCAACGTCGTGCTGGAAGAACAGAATATGCGGGTCGCCAACAATCCGAACGGCCGGCTGGCCGAGCAGATGGATGCGGCGCTTTATCTCAATCATCCGTATGGCCGGCCGGTGATCGGCTGGCGGCCGAAATCGAAAAGCTCAATCGCGACGATGCGTTGGCGTTTTACCGGCGCTTTTACACGCCGAATAACGCCATTGTGGTCGTCGCCGGCGACGTCACGCCCGAGGAGGTCAAGGCCGATGCGGAGGACACCTACGGCAAAGTTGCGCCGCGCGCCGATATCGTGCCGCGTCAACGGCCGCATGAGCCGGTACAGGAAGCGCTGCGCACTGTGACGTTTGCCGATGCCCGGGTGAGCAACCGAGCGTGAACCGTTACTATCTCGCTCCGTCCCGCACGACCGCCAAGCCCGGCGAAAGCCAGGCTCTGGAAGTGCTCGCACATATCCTCGGCTCGGCTGCGAATAGTCGCCTGTATCGGACGCTCGTCGTCGAGCAAAACCTCGCGCTCAATGCCGGCGCTTTTATTCCGACACAGCTCTCGATTACGGCAAATTCGGCATTTACGCCTCGCCGCAGCCGGGTAAGACGCTGCACGATGTGGAAGCGGCGATCGATGCGGTGCTGACTGACGTTCGCGAAAACGGCGTTACCACCGATGAAGTCACCCTGGCCAAGAACCGTTTGATCGCGGATGCAGTCTACGCCCAGGACAATCAGGCGACGCTGGCGCGGTGGTACGGCGCTGCTTGGCAACCGGGGAGACCGTTGAGATGGTCCGCACACTGGCCCGATGACATTCGCGCGGTAACCGCCGACGCGGTGCGTGACGCGGCCCGGCAATGGCTCGAGCGCCGCTCCTCGGTGACCGGGTATCTGGTGAATAGCTTTCAGGCGGCGGAGAAGCACTCGTACTGAGCGCGAAGCCGGCGCTGTCTACTCGGTTCGTCCGCCGCGTCGCTGTGGCGTTTCTTGCCCTTCCGCTTGCCGCCGCGCCGGGAATGGCGACGACGATTGAGCGCGTGGTGAGCCCGGGTGGTATAGTAGCGTGGCTGGTGCGCGAGCCCGCCGTGCCTCTGATCGCTGTTGATTTCTCCTTCGCCGGCGGTTCCGCTCAGGATCCGGCCGGCAAAGCCGGAACAGCGAGCCTCGTAGCCGCCCTTCTCGACGAGGGTGTTGGGGATTTCGATTCAAAGGCTTTTCACGCGCGCCTTGAACGCAAGGCGATTGAATTGGGCTTTCAGGCGGAACGCGACACGTTGCGCGGCACCTTGCGCACGTTGACGGAAAATCGCGAGGAAGCGTTTGAGGATCTGCGGCTAGCGATCACCGCGCCCCGCTTCGATCCGGCCGATGTCGAGATCAACCGTTCGCAGATCATTTCAAACTTACGCCGTGCCACGACCAGTCCAAGTGAAATAGCCAGTATCCACTGGTGGCAGACGGCGTTTGCTGACCACCCTTATGGTTGTCCGGTAAACGGCACGCTGGAATCGGTGCCGAATGTCAGCATCGACGACCTTAAGGCATACACCCATCGCGTTCTGGCACGCGGGAATCTCAAGGTTGCCGTGGTCGGCGACATTGACGCCGATGCGGTAAAGGCGATGCTCGACCGCGTATTCGGCGGGTTGCCCGCCCAGCCGGAGCTTGCCGCCGTCGCCGATGTTTCGCCGCAAGGGCTTGGTCGACGCATTGTAACCAGACTCGACGTACCGCAGACGGTAATCATGTTCGGCGGTCCGGGTATTTCGCGCCAGGATCCGGACTTCATGGCCGCCTACATCGTCAATCATATTCTTGGCGGCGGCTCATTCTCCTCGCGACTTTATCAGGAGGTGCGCGAAAAACGCGGCCTGGCGTATTCGGTCCAGGACTCCCTCGTATGGCTCAAGCACGTCCCGTTATTCCTTGGCGGCACCGCGACGCGGGCGGAACGGACGACCGAGACCCTCGACGTTGTGGAAAAGGAAATCCGCCGCCTCGCCGACAACGGTCCGGTGGCGGATGAGCTTGCCGAGGCGAAATCCTTCTTGAAGGGTTCGTTTCCCCTCAACCTCGACACGTCGAGCAAGATTGCGGCCTTACTGGTGCAGCTGCAGGTCGACGATCTCGGCATAGACTACGTCACGCTGCGTCCGCAAATGATCGATGCGGTAACGCTCGACGATGCCCGCCGCGTCGCCAAACGACTGCTGGGCGGCGGCCTTTTGGTCACCGTGGTTGGGCGACCCGACGGTCTGCTGTCGACCAGCGCCGAATAGGCTGCGCGCACGCCGCATTTCGTCCGTCTCCGATCCGCGCTACGCTCCGGCATGATCCGGATCAACGCATCTGTCGGCATCGACGAGCGCGAGATTGAAGAAAGCTTTGTCCGCGCTTCGGGTCCGGGCGGCCAGAACGTCAACAAACTATCGACTGCGGTTCAGCTTCGCTTCAATGTGCGAAGTTCGCCGTCTTTGCTGCCGGAAGTGCGCCAGCGACTGGAGCGTCTCGCCGGCAGCCGGCTCACGCGTGATGGGGTGCTGATCATTATCGCCCAGCGCCATAGAACCCAGAGACGCAACCGCCAGGACGCGCTCGACCGCTTGATCAATCTGATCCGTGAGGCCGCGGTCGCGCCACAGCCGAGGAGGGCGACCAAACCGACCCGGGCGTCGCGCGAGCGCCGGGTCGAAACGAAAAAACGGCGTTCCGGTGTCAAACGGCTGCGGCGCGTCAAGCCGGTATTCGATTGAATTGTCAGCTATCCGTGCGCGGCTTCAGCGGCATCTGTTTCAGCTCCGCGCGGCGCTTCGACTACCTGCCGCATCCCTGACGTTGCCGGCGTGGCGTTCAATGCGTCGCTGCGAAGATAAGCGGCAGTGCTGCCTTAAGCCTTTTATGTAGGCAAAAATTGGAATCAGTCGGGCTCGACGGTCCGTTCCCGCAAGCCATCGGGGCAATATTGCGGCGGCCGAATCAATTTTGTGACGTGAAAATCAAATTTGCCGCTGCAGCGATCAACTGTCTGCATTGCGTCGACGGGCGCTTGCGCGACGTGCGCGGCGCAACTACCTGCGTGGCGGGGAAATGCCTCGATAAGAATTTGGCAAAGCTGGCGCTGTCGTTGTCTGCGTACCGTCAGAAAAACCTTGAGAGCGGCGGTGGAGGCGGGTGGTTTCCTGCCGTTGAGAACTTTTGGACAGTCGGGAGAATTCAATGAATCAGGTGCCTTCACCGGAAATTATGGCGAAGGGTGCGACGCGCGTGCTGCCGTTTGAACGCGTGGCGCTGGTATTGCAGGGCGGTGGCGCACTTGGCGCTTATCAAGCAGGCGTGTACCAAGCGATCCACGAGGCGAAGATCGAGGTGCACTGGATCTGCGGCACCTCGATCGGCGGCATCAACGGCGCGTTGATCGCCGGTAACCCACCGGAAAGCCGCGTCGAGCGCTTGCGCGACTTTTGGGAAACCGTCACCAAGCCGCCGGTGCGGTTGCCGAGCTTTTCATGGCTTGCGGATGCGCCATGGAACGGGAACGGCCAGGCTCGCCTTTGGACCAACAAGATCAGTGCTTTCACCACCATGATCAATGGCGCGCCCGGCTTCTTCTCACCACGGCCGTTTCCGCCGATCAATTCGCAGGCTGACAGTCCTGAGCTTGCGAGTTATTATGACATTTCGCCGCTAACAGAGACGCTGAGCCGTTTGGTCGACTTCGACCTGATCAACGTCGACACGATGCGCTTCACCGCGCTAGCGACCAATGTCGGGACTGGTTTGCCGGCTTACTTTGACAATCGTGAGCAGACAATAACCGCCGACCATATCCTGGCGAGCGCCTCCCTGCCACCGAGCTTCGCGCCGATGCAGATCGGCGGCGAATATTATTGGGACGGCGGAGTGGTCTCCAACTCGCCGATGCAATTCGTCATCGATAACCGCGGCCAGCACACTGCGCTAGTTTTCCAGGTCGATCTTTGGGACGCGAACGGGAAGCCGCCGCTGGATATTCCCTCGGCTAATTTGCGGGCCACGGAAATCCATAGCGCCAGCCGCATCAATGTTTCGCTCGATCAATACAAGAAGATGCAAAAATTCCGCCACGCGCTTCGGCGGTTCCTCGAACAACTTCCCGAGCAATGCCAGAACGATCCTGAGGTGCAATTCCTGTCCGAGCAAACGCGGGCGAAGGTTGCGACAGTTGTGCAGCTGAAATACCAATCGAATAAATTCGAGACCGCCGGCAAAATGTTCGAGTTTTCGCGGCGGGCGATGGAAGAACATTGGCAAGCCGGCTACGACGATACCAAGATCGCCCTTGGCGAGCCGCGCGTGTTCGAACTGCCCGACGTCAAGGAAGGCGCACGGATCTTCGACGTGCATCACGGCTGGGCGGAATAGCCGATATTGTATTGCGTGAATTGCGAGGAATAACGGCGGCCTGACCGCCGCCGCTATTCGCCTTTGGTTGCGCGCCCGCTAGTCTCGGGCTTGCTTCACGCGAGTCGTCATGCCCGTTCGCCAGCTTTCCGAAACCATCGTCAATCGCATCGCCGCCGGAGAGGTCGTCGAGCGTCCGGCGAGCGCGGTCAGAGAGCTGGTCGAGAACGCGCTCGACGCCGGCGCGAGCCGAATCGAAGTTCTTACCGACGGCGGCGGTCGGCGGCTCATTCGGGTCACCGACGACGGCGAGGGCATGACGCGCGCGGATCTCGCACTCGCGATCGAGCGACACGCCACCTCAAAACTTGCTGACGACGACCTTGTTGCCATCTCCACCCTCGGCTTTCGTGGCGAGGCATTGCCATCGATCGGCGCCGTGGCGCGGTCTCGATCGCCACGCGCTACAAGACCGAGCCGCACGCCTGGTCGATCGAAGTCGACGCCGGTATGAAATCAGCGCCCAAGCCCGCGGCGCTTGGGGAAGGCACGCGCGTCGAGGTGCGCGATCTGTTTTACGCGACGCCGGCGCGGCTCAAATTTCTAAAGCTTGATCGCACCGAGGCCGAAGCTGTCCGCGAAGTCGTGCGCCGGCTGGCCATGAGCCGGCCGGATGTCGCTTTTACCATCGCTGGCGAGGAGCGGACGCCTGTCACTTTTGCGGCAACGCTGCCGGGTGCGACCGGACGCCTAACGCGGCTGGGCGACGTGCTTGGTGCCGATTTCCGCGCCAATGCCGTCGCGATCGAGGCTGCGCGCGACTACGTCGTTGTGAGCGGGTTTGCCGCGCTTCCGACGCTGACGCGGGCGAATGCGCTCGACCAATACCTGTTCGTCAACGGCCGGCCGGTGCGCGACAAGCTTCTGCTTGGCGCGGTGCGGGCGGCCTATGCCGACTATTTGCCGCGCGACCGGCACCCGCTCGTCGCGCTCTTCGTCGAGCTTCCTGCGCGCGAGGTCGACGTGAACGTTCACCCGGCCAAAGCCGAAGTGCGCTTTCGCAATCCGTCGCTTGTGCGCACACTCATTGTTCAAGCGCTAAAGCAGGGGCTGGCGCGCGAAGGCACCCGCGCGGCGACGACCGGTGGCAGCGCGACCATCGCGGCATTTCGTCCGCGCCCGGGCGGCGCCCACCCGCTTTGGAGCGCGCCCCGGGGAGTGGGTTTTGCCGAGGCCGCGCAGGCCGCGTTCGACGTTGGGACGCCGGCGGCCGCGTTGCGTTCTGACGAACAGGATGACGTCGAGTTTGTCACTCCCACCACGGCTGCGTTGGATTATCCGCTTGGTGCGGCGCGTGCGCAGGTGCACGACACTTACATTGTGGCGCAAACGAGGGGCGGACTGATCATCGTCGATCAGCATGCCGCGCACGAACGCATCGTCTACGAAAAACTCAAGGCGGCGATCGCACGGAGCGGCATTGCCCGTCAAATTCTGCTCATTCCGGAAGTCGTTGAACTCGACGAGAGCGAGGTGGAGCGGATGCTCGATCATCGAAAAGAGCTTGCCCAATACGGCGTCGTGATTGAATCCTTCGGACCCGGCGCGGTAGTGGTGCGCGAAACACCGGCTCTGCTTGGCGAGGTCGATGGCGTTGGCCTTGTTCGCGACCTGGCCGAGCATATCGACGAATGGGACGAGACCGTGCCGCTCGAACGCCGGCTGATGCATGTCGCCGCGACTATGGCCTGCTATGGATCGGTTCGCGCGGGGCGTAGGCTGCGGGCCGAAGAAATGAACGCCTTGCTGCGTGAGATGGAAGTCACGCCCAATTCTGGCCAGTGCAATCACGGCCGTCCGACTTACGTCGAATTAAAGCTCGCCGACATCGAAAAACTGTTCGGGCGGCGTTAAAATCCTACATCGGCCGTAGAAAAATCAGCTCACTTTCGTCGTAGCGGCGCCGGTTGATTTCGTTGAAACCCTCGGGCGCGGTGAAGCCGGGCCGCGTTGCCTCTTCGACAACGATCAGCGCGGCGGGCGCAAGCCATCCGCCGGAGCGGGCCGAGCCCAACGCCTCCGCCGCGCGGCCCTGCCCATAAGGTGGATCGAGGAATGCGAGCGAAAACGGCGCAACTGGATGCGCCGGTCCGAGCTTGGTCGCGTCGCGGCGAAAAATCCGTGAAATTCCACCGAGGCCGAGTGTGGCGACATTTTCCCGCAACAGCGCGCGCGCATCCGCACTATCATCGACGAACAAGGCGAATTCCGCGCCGCGCGAGAGAGCTTCAATGCCAAGCGCGCCGGTGCCGGCAAACAGATCGAGCACGCGCGCGCCGGTAATTGGGTCGTCAAAACTATGCACCAGGATGTTGAACAGCGCTTCACGCAGCCGGTCGGCGGTCGGCCGGATGGTTTGTGTTTTCGGTGCAATGAGCGAACGCCCGCGCAGCCGTCCGCCGACAATGCGCATCAGCGTCCCCGCGGATGGCGGGGACGCGGACCTGTGGAGCGGTCCGGTGGCCGACGGTGACGATGCTTACGCGGCCAATCCCTTGACTGCCGTTCGGGTAGCTCGGCCCGCTTGTCGTTGCCATGACGCTCGACCGGGACCAAGCGCCCCTTTCTGTCGGTGAGGATTCCGGCGCGGGCCTTGCCGGCCGGCCGCTCTTGGGTCGGCTGCTGGTCACGGCGCGATCCGCGAAATTTGCGCCGCAGCTTTTTGGCCGGCTGTTCGTCTTCGCGGGCACGCCAGACGTGATGGGTCGGATGCTTCACGGTTGCCTGCTGCGGAGAAATTTCGCGCGCTTCTTCGCGCCGAGGCGCGGAAAACTCCAGGCCCGCGAGTGAGGTCACGTGCTCGCAGAGCTGCTCGCGCAGCACGCGGGTGCGGACTTCCTCCACCGCGCCTTCGGCGAGTTCGCCGAGCTGAAACGGGCCGAACGAAACCCGGATGAGCCGAGCAACCGCGAGGCCGAGATCGTCAAGGACATTGCGAACTTCGCGGTTCTTGCCTTCGCGAATGGCGAACGTGAGCCACAAATTGGAGCCCTGGACACGCTCCAGCGCTGCTTCGATCGCTCCATAGCGAATCCCCCCGACGGTTGTCCCGTCGCGCAATGTGTCAAGCTGGGCTTGCGTGATCGAACCGTGTGCCCGCACGCGGTAGCGCCGCAGCCAGCCGGTCGCCGGTAATTCCAGAACGCGTGCGAGCGCGCCGTCGTTGGTGAGCAGGAGCAACCCCTCGGTATTGAAATCGAGCCGCCCAACGCTGATGAGGCGTGGCAGATTTTTCGGCAAACGCTGGAAGATGGTCGGCCGGCGTTGTGGATCGCTGTGCGAGGTCAAAAGTCCGCGGGGCTTGTGGTAGAGGAATAGCCGCGTACGCTCGCGCTGGGGCAGCGGCTCGCCGTCGATGGTCACCTTATCGGCGGCGCCGACATTGAGGGCCGGCGAGCCGATGATCGTGCCGTTGACCGCGACGCGGCCGGCGGCGATCCATTGTTCGGCCTCGCGCCGCGAAGCGAGCCCGGCGCGGGCGATCATCTTGGCGATCCGCTCGCCCGGTTTGTCGAATTTGTTCTTGTCGTCCATGGCTGCGCCCGGCAATAACCCCGGACGATCGATCAGGCAATCTCGATGGCACCAATCATGCCCGGCACATTCATGGAAACGGCGCTGGAGGAAGCGCGGGCGGCCGGGCAGCGGGGTGAGGTGCCAATTGGCTGCATACTCGTGCATGACGGCCGTATCATCGCCCGCTCCGGCAATCGGACGCTCGCCGGGTGGGATCCGACCGCGCACGCTGAAATGATCGCGATCCGTGCGGCGGCCGCCGCGCTCGGCTCCGAGCGCCTTGCCGATTGCGACCTTTATGTCACGCTCGAACCGTGCGCGATGTGCGCCGGCGCCATCGCGTTTGCCCGCATCCGCCGGCTTTATTACGGCGCCCTTGACCCAAAGGGCGGCGCCGTCGACAGCGGCGTGCGATTTTTTGCTTCGCCCACCTGTCATCATCGGCCCGAGGTCTATGGTGGCCTGGCGGAGGCCGAGTCCTCGGCCTTGCTCAAACATTTTTTTCAGGAACGCCGGTAGCGCTAAGGGCCGGCCTGGCGGACGAATTCCCAGGCCTTGGCGGCAAGCGGCCGCACCAGCGCAGCTCTTGCTGCTGCGTGTGCGCTGGTGGCGGTGCCGTCGCGCACGCGGCCGACGATACCTTGCAGGATCGCGGCAATGCGGAAGAAGTTGTAGGCTGAATACATCGGCAAATGGGGTCGGGGATCGAGCCCGGTACGTGTGACATAAGCCTCGACGTAGGCCTCGCGGGAGGGGATGCCGAGCGCCGCCAGATCCTGTCCCACCAGCGATCCGGTCCCGGCTTCCGCCGGCGGCATATCCCACTGCATCAGGTGGTAGGCGAAGTCCGCTACCGGATCGCCAAGCGTCGACAATTCCCAATCGAGCACGGCGACGACTTCTGGTGCGTCCGGTGCGAGAATCATGTTGTCGAGCCGGTAATCGCCGTGCACTAGCCGCGTCGGCTGCGGCGGTGGGATGTGGGCGGGCAGCCACACCATCAGCTGTTCCATCTCCTCGATCTTTTCGGTCTCCGAGGCTCGGTATTGTTTCGACCAGCGCTCGATTTGCCGCGCCACGTAGTTTTCACCGCGGCCGTAATCGGTGAGCCCGATCGCGGCAGGATCGAAATTATGCAGCCGGGCAAGCGTCGCGTTCATGGCGTCGTAAACTTGCGCCCGCTCATGCGGATTTGACGAAGGCATCTCCGCTTCCCAGAACACGCGGCCGTCGACATACGACATGACGAAAAACGCGGTGCCGGTGATGGTCTCGTCGGCGCAATACACGACCGGCTTGGCGACAGGAAATCCCTGCGCGGAAAGCGCGCTGATCACGCGATATTCGCGGTCGACCGCATGCGCCGACGGCAACAGCTTGCCCGGCGGCTTTCGCCGCAGCACATAGCGCCGCTCCGGAGTCTCGACGAGATAGGTCGGATTAGACTGGCCACCCTTGAACTGCTTGAGCGTGATCGGTCCGGCAAATCCTTCGACATGCTCGCGCAGATACGCCTCGAGGCGGCCAACGTCGAAACGGAGCCGCTCGGCGACTTCCTTGGTGCCGGAAAAGGTACTCTGGCGATCGCTGACGGTCATGCTTCACCCGGTAGTCTATTATGCTCCAAAACCCCTGCCGCGCGATCCGCTATTTTGTTTTGTCGCGTTCGACCGCGCGCCAGCCGATGTCGTGCCGGCAGAAACCTCCCGGCCAGTTGATGCGGGACACCGCCTGGTATGCGCGGTCGCGCGCCTGCATGACGCTTGCGCCGAGAGCCGAGACGTTCAACACGCGTCCGCCATTGGCAAGGATGCGCCCGCCGTTTTGTCTGGTTCCGGCGTGAAAGATTTCCACGCCTTCGACGGTGGCGGCCGCGTCGAGACCTTCGACGACGGAGCCCTTGATGTAGTTACCCGGGTAGCCTTTCGCCGCCATCACCACGATCAGTGCTGCGTTGGAGTGCCAGCGCAGATCGATCGATTTGAGCACGCCGTCGCGGCTTGCGAGCAACGCGGGAAGGAGGTCCGACAACAGTCGAGGCATGAGGACCTGACATTCCGGATCGCCGAACCGCACGTTGTATTCGATGAGCTTTGGCCCTTCTGCGGTAATCATCAGACCGGCATAGAGAACGCCCTTGTAGGGAGCGCCGATCGCTTTCATGGCGCTCAGCGTCGGCCGCACGATTTCGGCCATGACGCGATCGCTCACCGCCAGATCGATGATCGGCGCCGGCGAATAGGCGCCCATACCGCCGGTATTCGGCCCCTTGTCGCCGTCGAAGGCGCGCTTGTGATCTTGCGCCGACGCCAGCGGCAGCGCGGCATCACCATCGCAGAGCGCGAAGAAAGAGGCCTCTTCGCCGTCGAGAAACTCTTCCACGACAAGCTCAGCTCCCGCCACGCCCAAATCGCCGCCAAGGATCATGTCGATCGCGCTTTCCGCCTGGGCGAGCGTCTCTGCCACCACGACACCCTTGCCGGCGGCGAGCCCGTCGGCCTTGACGACAATTGGCGCGCCGCGAGCGCGCACATAGGCTTTGGCTTGATCCGGGGCCCGAAAGCGCTCGTAGGTCGCCGTCGGGATGCCGTTGGCCCGGCACAGATCCTTGGTGAAGCCTTTGGAGCCTTCAAGCCGTGCGGCGGCGCGGCTCGGCCCGAAGGCTTTGATGCCGGCGGATTCCAGATCGTCGACGATGCCAGCGCAGAGCGGCCCTTCCGGTCCGACGACCACGAAATCGACGCGCTGATCGCGGCAAAAGCCGATCACGGCCCCATGATCGGCGATGTTGAGATCGACGCATTCGGCCTCGCGAGCGATGCCGGCGTTGCCTGGTGCGCAGAAAAGCCGATCCGTGAGCGGGCTTGCCGCCATCTTCCAGGCCAGCGCATGCTCGCGACCGCCGCCGCCAAGGAGTAGAATGTTCATGGGTTGAAAAACATTGCCGAGGCCCCTGTAGCATGTAAGAGCGTCCGCGCAAGATCGGGACGCGGGTTGTCCCAGGGTCTTGATCGGGGCTGCCGACGCACAGCGCCAACTTACATCTTCGACTTACTGTTGCCGTGATGAATGAACCACGTCTCAACCTGCCGGAACTGACGGTCTCCGAACTCTCGGCGGCGCTCAAGCGTACGATCGAGGATTCTTACGGGTACGTGCGCGTGCGCGGCGAACTCGGCAAGGTCAGCTATCATTCAAACGGGCACGTCTATTTCGATCTCAAGGACGAGCGCGCTTCCATTGCCGGCGTCATCTGGCGCACCACCGCCACGCGCATCAAGCTCAAGCTGGAAGCGGGCCTTGAAGTTGTGCTCACCGGGCGGCTGACCACATATCCGAATCGCTCACAGTATCAGGTCGTCGTCGAAACGCTCGAGCCTGCCGGCCTTGGCGCGCTGATGGCGCTGCTCGAGCAGCGCAAACGACAGCTGGCCGCGGAGGGCCTGTTCGACGAGGCGCGCAAGCAGCTCCTGCCTTACCTTCCCAAGGTGGTCGGCGTTATCACCTCGCCGACCGGCGCCGTTATCCGCGACATTCTGCATCGGCTGGCCGACCGCTTCCCGCGTCACGTGCTGGTCTGGCCAGTGAAGGTGCAGGGCGACGGCTCGGCGGCGGAGGTCGCCGCCGCTATCTCCGGCTTCAACGCCTTGCCGGAGAGCGGGCCGATACCGCGCCCCAATTTGCTGATCGTGGCGCGCGGCGGCGGCTCGCTCGAGGACTTATGGTCGTTCAACGAGGAAATCGTGGTGCGGGCGGCGGCGGCGAGCATGATCCCGCTTATTTCCGCTGTCGGCCATGAGACGGACGTGACGTTGATCGATTTTGCCGCCGACCGTCGCGCGCCGACGCCGACGGCCGCCGCCGAAATAGCGGTTCCGGTCCGCGCCGAGTTGCTGCTGGACATCGAGGGCCTGAGCCGACGCAGGTTCGCTTCCTGGTGGCGTAATCAAGAGGCGCGCCGGAACGAGGTGCGCTCTGCCGCTCGTGCTCTGCCGAATGTTGAGGATGTTGTGGCGGTACCGCGGCAACGGCTCGACCATGCCGCCGCCGGATTATCGCGCGCTATGCGCGCCAACGCGCACGTACACCGCGTAGGTTTTGCTCGGATCGGAGTTAGGCTCAGTCCGCACTTGTTGCGCACGCATGTTGAGCGCCGTCGCGAACGCTATGCCGGGATTGCAACGCGCCTGCGAGCGAGCGCAACCGCAAATATCGAAATGCAACGCGCCCGAATTACGCGTGAGCGCGAGCGTGTCGCCATGTTTGCCGCGCGTGCTGGGCGAGCGATCGACGCGCTTCTCGACGCGCGGTTTGCTCGCTACGAGCGCGACACGCAGCTTTTGGCGGCATTCTCGTATCGCGGCGTGTTGGCGCGCGGCTTTGCATTGGTGCGCGATCGTGCCGGACGTCCGGTCCGCGCCGCGGTAGGCGTGACGGTCGGCATGTCCATTGACGTCGAGTTTGCCGACGGACATGTCGGCGCGCGTGCAGAAGTGGTGCAAGCGTCAACTGCGCCGAGTGCCGCACCGGTGCGACGACGTGTGCGTCGCGGAAGCGACCCGGGACAAGGCAACCTTTTTTAGCGTCGTCGCGGCCAAATCGGCAAAACGGGTCCATTCGTTTGTGGTCGGAATTTTTCTTCGTATAAGCTGACACTTTGTTCATTGCGCGAAAAATTGCGCCGCGGTGGAACCGACATCGAGCGTCTGTATTGTTGGTTGGGCGAGGAGCAAGTTGGTCCAGGAGGACAAGCGTGATTTGGATGGCGTTTGCGGCGGCGATCGTGGCCCTGGCTTTCGCGGCGCCCGGAATTTCCTACGCTGCTCCCGCGTCTCCGCTACCGGCGCGGGTCGCGAGCGAGGCAGCCTCCGGTCACGTCGTTGAAGCGTATTGTGGCTGGCGCTGTCGTCATCGGTACCGCTGGTGCCGCTGGCACCGCTGTTAGGCCGGCCCCCAAGGTCTTGAAGCGCCGCTCCCATGCTCGGGGGCGGCGCTTGGTTTTCCACCACGGGAATGATTATCTTGCTGTGGTAGCGGCGTTCGCAGAGTCATCAGTCGCCACGGAGGTTTCCGTTGCTCAATCGCACCGATCGTCCATCCCCGATACCCGGCGAGGCCGAGGTCAAATACCTCGACGGCGATTTCCGCGTCGTGCGACCCGGAGCCTTCGTGCGTTGTGCGGTGACGGGCGTGTCAATACCGCTGGAAGAGCTCCGCTATTGGAGCGTCGACCTGCAGGAGGCGTATGCGACGCCGGAGGCGGTGCTGCAACGGCATAGCGGGACCTACGCGCGTAAGTAACCGGCGAACTCTACTCAAGCCGCTGGATCTGGCGCAGCGCCGGAAACAATTTCATCCACAGCAACGCGACGGCAATGGTCGCGGCGCCGCCAAGGGCGGCCGCCGGCATGGCGCCGAGCAAAGCGGCGGTGACGCCGCTCTCGAATTCACCGAGCTGATAGGATGCATTGACGAAAAGAAAGTTCACTGCACCAACCCGCCCACGCATCTCGTCCGGGGTCGCCAATTGCACGAGCGAGATGCGGATCACCATGCTTACCGTGTCCGCGGCGCCCAGAAACGCCAGCGCAACTATCGAGAGCCAGAGCGAGTGGGAAACCGCAAACACGATCGTCGCGGCACCAAAGACCATCGCCGCTTGCAGCATCCGCATGCCGACTCGGCGCTGAATGGCGTGGCGAGCGAGTACGGTCGCCATCAGCAACGCTCCTGCCGCCGGCGCAGCGCGGAGCACGCCTAATCCCCACGGCCCGGTATGCAGGATGTCGCGTGCATATATCGGCAGCAACGCCGTCACGCCGCCGAGCAGCACGGTGAACAAGTCGAGCGATACGGTGCCGAGAATTGCCGGATTGCGGCGCACGAAGCTTATGCCGGCGAACATGCCGCTCATCGTCGGGGTGTCGCGTTCGACAACCGGTCGGTCGAGCTTGATCGCGCCGTTGAGGATACTCGCTAGTATCGCAAATAACGCCGTTATCCCGTAGGCTGCACCTGGCGATAAGGCGTAGGCGAGTCCACCCACCGCAGGCCCGCTGATCATCGCCACCTGAAACGCCCCAGTAAAAAGCGCGGTCCCTTTCTGCAGCGTTCCTTCCGGTGTCACGGCCGGCAGCAGTGATGCGGCCGCCGGGCTCTCGAATGCCGTGGCGGTACCGAGCAGCACTACGGCGGCAAAAATCTCCGGCACGTTGAGCCAACCGCCGACGCTACCCCAAGCGAGGAAAGCGCCCGTCAGCGCCACCGCAATCTGGCAGATTTGCACGATGCGTTTGCGTTCATAGCGGTCCGCCACGTGCCCGGCGAGAAACACCAGAAACGCGGTGGGAATGAACTCCATCAAGCCCACAATGCCAAGGTCGAACGCGCTATTGGTCAGTGCATAGACCTGCCAGCCTACGGCCACGGCGGCGACCTGCCGGGAAAACTCCGAGAGGCCGCGTGCAAAAAAATTGAAGAGGAAAGGCCGGTGCCTGAACAGGATTCTGGAGGTCGGTCTGCGGGGTAGAGGGCATGGTCGAACTGGATGGGTCTGTGGAATTTCGAAGCGAATTTGTGCTACCGGCGCTGTGCCACGTTGAGGACCAGGCCGCGGAAAACGTCCGCCTCTTCGATTACAAGGCGCACCGGCAACGCGCTGGCGCGCGCCGCAAGCGACGATGGGTCCGGGTCGCCAGACAACCGCGCTAAATCTTTTTCCGTGGTCAGGAGCATCAGATTCGCCGCATCGGCTTGCGCGACCAGCGACTGTGCTTCGTGCGCCGTGTAACGGTGATGATCCGGGAAGCTTACCCGCGCGGCGACATCGATTCCAGCGTCGGTCAACGTGGTAAAGAATTTTTCCGGATCGCCAATCCCGGCGAAGGCGAGGACCTTGCGGCCGCTCAGCGCAGCCAGGATTTGCCGGTCGGGTTCGAGGCAGCCATGGAAAATAGCCACGCCGTAGTGTCGCGCGCGCTCCTCCAAAGCCGCGAGACCGACCGGTTGTCCAACAAAAACAATCGCCTGTGCTCGCGCGATCTGCGTCTCTAGCGGCGCCCGCAACGGGCCGGCCGGAAGCGTGCGTCCGTTGCCGATGCCGCGCCGGCCGTCGACCATCAGGATGGCCAGATCCTTGGCGAGCGCCGGATTTTGGAAACCGTCATCCATCACGATGACGGTTGCGCCGCTACCACGAGCGGCTTCGGCCCCTTTAATCCGGTCACGGGCCACAATCGTCGGAGCCAGGCGCGCGAGCAGCAGCGGCTCGTCGCCGACCATGACGGCCGAATGCGCGGCCAGATCAACGCGCAGCGGGCCCGGCGATTGTCCGCCGTAGCCGCGGCTCAAGAAGAATGGACGTTCGCGCGCCGTCAGCAGAAGATGCGCCACGGCGAGCGCCGCGGGTGTCTTGCCGGCTCCGCCAACGGTGAGATTGCCAAGGCAGATAACCGGGACACCGACCCTTCGACCCGGCGCCCGCACACGCAACGCCGCGACCGCTCCATAGATGCCGGCCAGCGGGCTTAACAGGCTGCCGCTGCCGGGCCGCCACCAAAAGGCGGGCGCCCGCATTACGACGCTCTTTGCTGAAGTCGAAGCTGCATCAGGTACGGCTCAAGCGCGGCCATGGTTCGTTCGAGCGCGCCGCCGAGTTTGCCGACCGTAATGGCGCCCGCATCCGCGAGCGTCTTGCGCGCCGCCGGGTTCGCAAGCCAGCCGCGCAAACAAGCCATCAACTCCGCGGCATCGGCAACCAGTTCAGCGCCATTTGCCGCATCGAGCGCGCCATATATCTCACCGAAGTTCCAAACGTGCGGACCGTGTACCACTGCAGCGCCGAGCCTGATTGCCTCGATCGGGTTTTGGCCGCCATGACTGGCGAGCGAACCACCCATGAAAACGGCCGGCGCCAGCCGATAGATCAGTCCCAGCTCGCCAAGCGTATCGGCGACGAAAATATCGTTATCCGGTTTCGGTATGTCGTCGCGCGAGCGCAACGCCACCGAAAACCCGGCGGCTTTTGCCGCTTCCGCTATTCCCGCGCCGCGTTCTGGATGGCGCGGTGCGATGATCGTCAAAAGCGACGGGCAATTTGCGCGCAGCTGACGATGGGCGTCGAGGACGGCCGTTTCTTCGCCGTCGTGGGTGGAAGCGGCAGCGATCACCACACGTGCATCGATGACTGTTTTGAATTTGCGCAGCGTCGGCAAATCCACCGGTGGCGCAGGTACGTCGAGTTTGAGATTGCCGATGCTACTGATGCGCGGCGCGCCGAGTTGGCCGAAGCGATCCGCGTCGGCTTTGGATTGCGCCAGGCAGAGATCGAACCGCCGCAGCAGCGCGGTGATCAGGCCGGGCTGAAGCCGCCAACGGCTGAATGACCGCTCCGACACCCGACCATTGACCAGGATGATTGGAACGTCGCGGTCGGCGCAGGCAAGGATCAAATTGGGCCAAAAATCGGATTCGACGAACAGCGCAAGGCTGGGCCGCCAGTGGTCGAGGAAGCGGTTAACAAATCGCGGTGCATCGAGCGGAATAAATTGGTGCAAGACCCCGGCGGGCAGACGCTGTTGGGCGAGGGCGGCCGAGGTGACCGTGCCCGAGGTCACCAGGACTGCAAAGTCTTTGGCACGGAGACGTTCGATGAGCGGTATAACGGCCAGCATTTCGCCGACGCTCGCGCCGTGCAGCCAAATCAGCGGTCCGGATGGGCGCGGCAGGCTCGCCTGACCGTAACGTTCGCCAAGGCGAGCTGGATTTTCTTTTCCCCGCTTGAGCCGCCAAGCCAAAAGCCGCGCCGCCACCGGCGAAGCGACGGCTAGCGACGCGACCCGGTAGAATCGCAGCGCGAGTGGCAGTCGATCGCGCACGCTTAGTCTTCTCCCTGCGGCTGCCTGGCGGCTTCAAACACGCCGTGCATCACCACGTTCAGCCGATTTCATCGTTGTCGCCCGATGTTTCTGCATAGCATATTCTCATCGCGCCTGAGTTTCCGGATCAAGCAATCGATGCAGGTGGACGATGAAATAGCGCATCTCGGCATTGTCGACCGAGCCCTGCGCTTTCGCCTTCCATGCCGAATATGCGCTCGCGTAGTTTGGAAAGATGCCGACGATGTCGAGTTTGTCGAGATTCCTAAACTCGCTGCTCGCGATGTGATTTAATTCGCCGCCGAAAACGAGATGGAGCAATTGTTTGGCTGGTTGCTTAGGGACGTCGGGCATAGCACGCGCTCCGCGCTATTGAGGTCGGTCAAGAGGCGAGGCGTTCATCCCTAAGAAGTTCGATAATTGTCGCGTGCCTGTCCCGGCCGGTGGCAACGAGCATTCCATGCCGTGGCACAGGCTGATTATAGGTCACCGCGCGCCCAGCGAAGGACGTAAGCAAACCGCCAGCTTCGTGCACCAAAAGATCAGCCGCGGCAAGGTCCCAGTCGTGGCTGTTGACGCCGGCGATCGCAACGTCGATCGCTCCCTGAGCGACGCGGGCGAGCCGCAGCGCAAGCGAAGGCACCCGCGGTACGACGGTGAACGGTGGGGCGAACGCCGCGAATCGCTCCAGAAGGCCTTTTGGGCCGGCGATGCGGGTGTCGGCGAGCGAGGTCCCGGGCGAAGCGACCATGGCAGCGCCGTTGCAGGTGGCGCCGTTGCGGGCGGATGCGATGAAGAACTCCTCGGTCACCGGCGCGTACAGACAAGCGGCGATTGGCCGGCCGGTTTCGACCAATGCGGCTGACACGGCCCAGTCCGGCAGGCCGGCCAGATAGGCGCGCGTGCCGTCGATCGGATCGACGATCCAGACAAAGCGTGCGGCCAGCCGCGCGTCGTCGTCGGCACCTTCCTCGGATAGCCAACCGAAGCCTGAGCGCCGGCCGGTGAGGCGTTCGCGTAATAATCGGTCGACCGCGATATCCGCTTCGCTGACCGGCGACGATCCGGCCTTGGTCCACGTCTTGATCGGGCTTCCGAACATCGACAGTGCGAGCGTGCCGGCTTCGCGCACGCAGGCGGCAAGTTCCGCGGCAGCGTCGGCGGGATCGACGGCCTCAGTGGCCGGCAACGGTCATACTCTCAACGCGCAAGGTCGGCGCGTTTGTGCCGTAGCGAAAGACCAGATCGTTCGCCGGGGTGAGATTGGCGAACATTTCGGAAAGATGCCCGGCGATAGTGACTTCGCTCACCGGATAGGTGCATTCGCCGTGCTCGATCCAGAATCCGGAGGCGCCACGGCTATAGTCCCCGGTCACCAGATTGACGCCCATGCCAATCATGTCGGTGACGTAAAAGCCGTCTTCGATATTGGCGATAAGCTCGCGGGGCGTCTTGCCGCCGGGCTCGAGATGCAGATTGCTGGCGCCGGGAGATGGCGTCGAGGAAACGCCGCGCTGGGCGTGACCAGTCGTTTCCAGATCAAGCTCGCGGGCAGTCGCACAGTCGAGCAGCCAGGTCTTCAATACGCCGTCCTCGACGATATTGCGTCGGCGGCCGGGTAGTCCTTCAGCGTCGAACGGGCGCGAGCGCAGCCCGCGCGGCCGCAACGGATCGTCGATGATGTTGATGCCCGACGCAAAAATCCTTTCGCCAAGTTTCTCGCGCAAAAAGCTGGTTTTGCGTGCGATCGCGGCGCCATTCGCGGCACTGGCGACGTGACCCACCAGCGAGCCGGAGATTCTGGAGTCAAACACCACCGGCACGCGTCGCGTCGCGACCTTGCGGGGGTTCAACCGTTTGACCGCGCGCTCGCCGGCCCGCCGCCCGATCACTGCCGCGCTTTCGAGATCGGCGGCGTGCAGCGTCGAGGAAAAATCGTAGTCCCGCTCCATGCCGGTGCCATCACCGGCGATCGCTGTCATGGAGATGCCGTGCCGAGACGCGATGGTTGCACCACGAAAACCATGGCTGGTCACCAGGACAAACCCGCCGATCCCGGCTGAGGCCGAAGCTCCGCCCGATTTGGTGACACCGCCAACCGCCAGGCCCGCCGTCTCGGCGTCGCGCGCCAGCCCTTCCAGTGCTTCGACGTCCGGCATCTGTGGATCAATGAGGTCAAGAGCGGGCAAGGTGTCCGCCAACAGCTTCGGATCGGCGAGTTCGGCGAACCGATCTTCCGGCGCTACGCGCGCCATGGCGACCGCACGCTCGGCGAGTGCCTCGAAGCCGTCGCTCTTGAGATCGTTTGTCGAAACCACGACCTGCTTACGGCCGACAATGACGCGCAGGCCGAGATCGTCCCCTTCGGAACGCTGCGATTCCTCAACGGCGCCGTCGCGTACCTCGACCGACAGCGAGACTGAGCGGACCGCGAGCGCGTCAGCCTGATCCGCGCCAGCCCGTTTGGCAGCGCTGACGAGGCGTTCGGCAAGATCGGTGAGGTCGGTTTGGTCGAGGAGGGAGGGCATCTAAAAGCGGTTTAAGCGGACATGCACTGACACACAAGGTTCAAGATGTGACCGTCCGCGTGTGATTTAACCCACTAACCGGCGCGCATTAGCAACGCAGTAGGCAAATTGCAGCCGGCAACGCAACGCCTCGTCAATCATGCGCCGCATTGGCGGACGCGATACCGCCTCTTAACCGAGGTTCTTAAGCCCATAACGACCGCGCCGTGGCATGTTGGCGGCAACCGGGCGGCAACAGTCCGGCGGGAGCTTGTGTTTCGGGGCGTCAAATGGAAGCCGGCAGGATTGCTGCCGGGTCGAGCCGCGCAGGGCGGCTCGACCCCTTCTCTTTGCCTGTACGTTTCGAGGCTGCCGATGAGGCGGCTGACGAATGTCGGCGCGTGATAGATCTACATCGCGAGCGTGTTGTTGTGCGGCGCTCCGTGCGCGGCATGCGCATGGCGCTGAATTTACCGGTCGCCGGGTTTCGTGGTGTCGCCATCCGTCTGATCGGAAAAGTAGACGAGCCGCCGAGCGCGATTTCGGTGATGCTTGAGCACGCCGATCCGGCGCTGTCGCTTCCACTCTTCTCGTCGAATGCGAGCGACGAGATCGTGGTTGAATGGCAGTCTTGGAGCCGCGTTCTTGGCCTACCGCTCCTGGTCGCTGAAGGCGACGGGACCTTGCGCGAGCCCTTCGCGCGCATGGGCGCAGTCCGTATCGAAGCGCCGATCTGGCGCCGCCGACGTCGCAGCGCGATTGCCCGACGCCGTCCCTCAATTCGGATGCGCCGCCGTGTCGCCAAGTTGTCGCGCGAGCCGGCGATCTATCGAGGGGAGCGCGAAATTATCGCCCAGAATTAAGTCGGCCTAGGCGAGTGAACGCATAGCCGCGTCGAGCAGCAGACCGGCAAACAGGATCAGGCCGGCGTCTCGGTCGGACTTGAACAACGCCAGGCAGCGATCTGGGTCGGCGATATCGAGCCTGACGATCTGCCAGGCTAAATGCCCGGCGAATGCGACCAGAAACAGCCAAAAAATAACGCCAGCTCCGGCGGTGAATCCGGCTGCTCCAACGAGAATGACGGCGATTTCGTAGAACAAGGCCAGCATCGGCGTGGTGCGTTCGCCGAACAAAAGCGCTGTCGACTTGATGCCGATCAGCGCATCGTCCTCGCGGTCCTGATGGGCGTAGATCGTATCGTAACCGATCACCCAGGAGATCGAACCGGCATAAAGCAACAGCGCTGGCGCATCGAGCCGACCGAACGCCGCCGCCCAGCCCATCAGCGCGCCCCAGGAGAAGGCCAGGCCAAGCACGATCTGTGGCCAATGAGTGATGCGCTTCATTAACGGATAGATCGCCACGATCGCAAGCGAACAAACGCCGAGCACGACGGTAAAGGCATTGAAGGAAAGGAGCACGGCTAGCCCTACCAAGGCCTGCAGCACGAGAAACAGGCTGGCCTTTAATATGCTGACTTGACCAGAGGGGAGCGGCCGCGAGCGCGTGCGTTCGACGCTGCGATCGAGGTCGCGGTCGACGATATCGTTCCAAGTGCAACCGGCTCCGCGCATGGCGAAAGCGCCGACCAAAAACAATGCGAGATGGACGAGGTTCGGTGCTGCTCTATGCGCGGCGACGGCGGCGAGCGATGCCGACCACCAGCAGGGCAACAGCAGAAGCCACGAGCCGATGGGACGATCGAGCCGTGCCAGCCGCAAGTATGGACGAGACCAGACGGGTGCAAGGAAGTCGACCCAATTGCCGGTCGCGTCCGCGACCGAACCGCCCGCCGGGCTCATTTTGCCAACGGATTACCGTTGAGCGAATTGAGAGTACCGTGGCCAGTTTTTGTGTTGGTGCTGGTATCCACCGACGGCGTGCCAATGGCGTCGCTGAGCGACGGCGCGCGCGGCTTCGCAGCCGGTGCTTCGGTGCAGGCAGCGGTGCGGAATTTCAGCGTGTGTTCGTGATTGGCTTTTGCAACCGTAATCGCCTGTTCGGGAATCCCGCAGGACGTCTTGTTGTCGTCGAGGTATTTTACCACGCCTGCTTCGGCCGCATAAAACCGCGTCACTAAAGCGCAAATCTCCTTGCGTTCGGCGTGGTGCGAGATCGCCTCACGCACGGCGGAAGCTTTTTTCTGCGCGTCCTCCCTGAGCGGCATGAACGCATTGCATTGTGGCGGCACCTGCGCGAGCGCGGCAGACGATGCGACCGCGATGGTGAGGGCGGTTAACGCCAAGACTGCGGTTTCCTCACGTCAAATCTCTATCTCGGTTCGCATGGTGCCGTGATCTAAGCCTCCCGACCGGTAAAAAGCGCGTTGATTTCGGCGACCTTGCGGCAGACATTCGTCGATACATGCGACGTTGAAGCGCTTGGGCAAGGTGATACACAAGCCCTTGGCATCCGCAACACTGTTTTTGTTCACATTTCCATGCCGCAATACGACTTCCGCAGGCCGCGGCTATTCGTCGAGGCGCCGTTGGCACCGGGCGCACATGTCGCACTTGATCCGGCCCAGGCCCACTATCTTGGCAACGTCCTGCGGCTGGCCACTGGCGATCGTGTCCTCTTATTCAATGGCCGTGACGGTGAATGGAGCGCGGAACTGACTGTCCTTCGGCGCGCCGCCGCCCTGGCCGTGGACGTCAGGACCCGCGTCCAAACCGGAACGGCTGATCTCCACTACCTGTTCGCCCCGCTCAAAGCCGCCCGCCTCGATTACATGACGCAGAAGGCGGTCGAGATGGGGGCGTCGCGGCTACAGCCGGTGCTGACGCGCCATGGCCAAATTACGCGCGTCAATGTTGCACGCGTACGCGCAAACGCCGTCGAAGCCGCCGAGCAATGCGGTATTCTTGCGCTGCCCGAGATCATGGAGCCGCTACCGCTGGCGCAACTGATTGCAGCGTGGGACTCGCGGCGCCGGATCATTTTTTGCGATGAAAATGCCGAAGTAGCCAGTCCGGTCGCTGCGCTCGGCGGCGTGGTTCGCGGGCCGCTTGCAGTGCTGATCGGTCCGGAAGGCGGCTTTGCCGACGACGAGCGCGCGGCCTTGCTCAAGCTTCCGAACGTCGTACAGCTTTCGTTGGGCCCGCGCATCTTGCGCGCGGATACTGCCGCCGTGGCGGCATTTGCTCTCGTTCAAGCGGTTGTTGGCGACTGGGCTTAAGCCCGACGGCAATCAGTGGATCATGCGCGGTCGATCGATACAAACGAAGCCGACGTAATCGCCGTATCTGCGATGGACGCTGGTCACGTAAGACAGCCGATTCCAACGCGCGCACCACTCGGCCATCATTGTGCGATAAACGCCGTGCTCCAACTCGGGCGTATAGGCGATGATGCCGCCGGTATCGTTGCCGGTAAGGCCAGGTCCGGGGCCAACAACCACAGCGCCCGCCAAGGCGCCGTGCCCTACGCACGGCAGCAAGGCGAGCGCTGCCAAGCAAGCCAAAAATCTTCGACGCATCGCCCGTCTCCGTTACCAAAATCCGGCCATAAGCTTAGGAGTTCGCCAGGTAAATGAAAAGCCGCCGGTTGTGTGATGGTACGCGCCCGTGGTGCCCGGCGCGGCGTTACGACGTCGAATAGGCACTGGCGACCATGCCCACCGGGCGTTTGTCGGCCGCGCCCAGCAGCATCACTCGGCCGAAACTGGTATGGCGGCCGATCCGCACCACGCGGGCATCCGCGACGACATCGAAGGTAGCCGGCCTGAGGAAATGCCTGGTCTGGTCGATCGTGCTCATTGGTCGATAGCCGTTCCATGCCGCTGAACAGGCGATGACCATGGCGCTGTCCGCAAGCGCCATCAGCGCCTGGCTGCAAACCTGTCCGTCGGAACAGATCCTTTTTGAGAACGGCAGCCGGACGACGGCGCCCGGCTGCCAATCTGGCAATGCTCCGGGCGGCCGGAACGGCTCAACGCTTTCTATCAACAATGCCAAATCCAGAACCCAAGGCGCGAAAACCTTGGTCATCAAGCGTCCGGCGGCCTGGAGGCCGAACGAGGGTTCTGAAGTTACAAGTTGATGTACCTCACCCATGTCCAATCCCTCGAGGGTTTGCGCCCTCTTGAACAAACGATTTGAGGCTCGCATCCCCCAGAACGCCGGTGCGCAATTTGCCTGCGAGTGGATCCCATGGCGCCTCCAGCTGTGCGTCGGTGCCACCACACGACACCGGCCGAACACAGCCGAAGGCGCCAATCGCGGTTGAGCACGCGACGCCCGCTTTTTTCTACGAATCAGATGCAACAGCTTACGAGCGGTACCAAGATGCCGGTAGTTTGGTCACTGCCGCGGTCGCAAAAAAACCTGTGATCAACGGCCGGCGCTCGGCAAAATTCTGTGGATTGGAGAAATCTGCGCGCTGCCCCGTCCCGAGTGATTTCCGTGGCGGCCGCGCGCTCTGATCGCTTCGGATTTCGCGCCCTTGACCGGGAAACGTCGGTGCGGCACGGTTAGGCCCACGCGCACAAATGAAGTCGCGCGGGGCTGTCGCCATGAGAAACTGTATCGCGCTCGTTCTGCTTTCGTTGGCTTTAAGTGCCGCGTCACCTTCCGAACCGAAAGCGGCGAACTTGCTGGAAAAGAACTTCTGGCTGTCGGGTCCTCGTTACGATCGGGACGTGCCCGCGTGCGACTACCCGTGGGCGCTCGGCCGCATTGTTGGGGACTTCGAAGTCAAAGAAGCGCGATTCTGGAACTCCGAGCTGAAGATCGTGGGCTTTGAGAACATCCGTGAGACCGCATTGATGCCATGGGCCGCACAGGCCATTCCCCGCCGTTTCTGCGCCGGCACGGCCCTCATCAACGACGGCGCGCGCCATTCGATCTACTATTCGATTGCCGAAGATACCGGCGGCGCCGGTATGGATTGGGACGTTAATTTTTGCGTCGTTGGACTGGATCGGAGTTGGGCTTATGGCCCGCGCTGCCGCGCAGCCCGACCCTAAGGGCCTAACGCGCTTCGCTCAGCTATCAGCGCACGCCGTGCCAGGGATCGTATTGCTTATCGGGTAAATTCTTTAGCGCCGCGTCGTAAGCCTTGTCGTTTGCCTTCGGCGCGTTGTTCTTTTGAGCATCGTTCACGTGCGAAGCGCTTTGGCCAAGCCGACTGGCGTTATTTATCTGGGATTGTTGGGGGTTCACCTGGGCTTCTGCCGCCACTGTCGTGACTGTCAGCGCCAAAGCCGCAGCCAAGTGGACAGTTAACCGTCTCATCATCCCACCCCTCGGCTCCGATCGGCGTCGAAACAAGGCGCCCGCTGGTGACGACCCCGTTCCGTCAATATAGCCAAAGTCATGAGGCCATGGAAATTTGGCAATGTTGGGAGCGGTGATTATCCGTTTGTACATTGAGTTCTTGATTTGTTCCCGCAGCTGCTTATAAAGCAAAAACTAGCCTACGGGCAGTCTGGCGCAGTTGTCGTGCAAGGGAGTTGATTATGAGCGGGCGCGTCATTCGTGGCGTCTTGTTGGCGGTACTCTTCGTCTATCCGCTCGTGCCGACGCTGGCGCAGGAAGCGCGGCAGAATGAATCCGGGCCAATTCGATTTCTACGTGCTCTCACTTTCCTGGTCGCCGTCGTTTTGTGCGGCGGCCGGCGAGCGTAACACCAACCGGGCACCCACGTTGCAATGTGGGGCGCGGCCTTATTCGTTCGTTGTCCATGGCCTATGGCCGCAATACGACCGTGGCTTTCCAGAATTCTGCCAGGTCCCGGCTCCGCGGCTCGACCGGGCCATAGTTTCCTCCATGCTCGATCTAATGCCGGCACCGCATCTGATCTTCAACGAATGGGATAAGCACGGCACCTGCTCAGGCTTGGCTCCGCGCGCGTACTTTCACCTCGTGCGCAAGGCGCGTGCGGTCGTCAAAATCCCGCCTGAATATGTCGACCTGCAAGAGCCGCTCAACGTCATCCCGACTGGCGTAGAAGAGGCCTTCGTGAAGGCTAATCCCGAACTGACGCCCGACGGCATAGCGATTGGATGCGACAAAAAGCGGTTGACCGAGGTCAGAATTTGTCTGTCGAAGGAGCTTAAGTTCCGCAACTGCGGAGAGATCGCGCGTCGGAGTTGCCGCCGGGATCGACTAATTATGCCGCCGACGCGCGGGAGTTGACGCGCTGAATTATCGCCACGCGTTTCATGCCGGCAATTTTGCCGACGTGCATAAGCACAGCGTGCTGGTGCGCATCGTGGCGCATCTGCGCCTAAAACCCGCGCCTTTTCGTGCCATCGACACCCACGCCGGCGCCGGCCGTTACGATCTTTTGGCCTCCGAGCCGAGCCGCAGCGGTGAGTGGCGCGCGGGCATCGGACGACTGTGGGAGGCGCCGTCCAACGAGTTGCCGGCTTTGTTGGCGGCTTATCTCGACGTGGTGAGAGCGCTTAATCCCGACGGCGTCCTGCGCTTCTATCCGGGATCCCCGCTGATCGCTGCCGCCCTATTGCGGCCGCAGGACCGCATGATCGCGTGCGAGGTCGAGCCCAATGCCGCGGGGTCGCTCGCAATAGCTCTCCGCGGCCATGCCAATGGCAAGGCCGTGACAATCGACGGCTGGACGGCGCTTGGCGCCTACATACCGCCCAAGGAACGCCGCGGGCTCGTCCTTATCGATCCGCCGTTTGAGGATGCAAACGAATTCGACGGTCTGCTGGAGGTGCTCTCTGCCGCATACCGCAAATGGCCGACGGGCATTTACATGCTTTGGTACCCAATCACGGAACGCGCCGCGCCCGATACGCTCGCCCGGCGACTACGCCGGTGCGCGATTTCGAACATGCTGCGGGGCGAACTTTTGTTCGGACCGCCGCGTGCAAGAAGCTGGGCTGGTCGGTTCAGGTCTTGTTGTGGTCAATCCGCCTCATACGCTCGAACGGGAGTTGCGGACTTTTATGCCCGCGCTTGGCAAATTGCTGTCGCTGCAGGCCTCGGTAAGGACTGATTGGCTGGTCTGGCCGGGGCGGCCCGGCGGCTGAACGGTGGTCGAAGGGCGGGCGCGCCCACTTTTCCACAGGCATAAAATGTGGCTAACTGAAGTGTTGCTGGCAGACGTTCCGCCTCCTGTGGGGGCCGGCGGAGTAACTTAAGGCCGCTTGCGGCCGAAAGCCTTGCCTGTGTGGATGTCCGGCCAAGCCGTCGCGCCGTGGGGGCCGGCGGCGAAGCAACCACGGGGAAGGAGTTGCTCGATGGCAATGGCCGGTACGGTCAAATTTTTTAATGGCGAGCGTGGCTACGGGTTTATCAAACCCGACGACGGCGGACGCGATGTGTTCGTACACATCACTGCCGTGGAGCGTGCTGGGCTGAAGTCGCTGATCGAGGGGCAGCGCATCAGCTTTGATGTCGAACCAGACAAGAAGGGCAAGGGGCCGAAGGCGGTTAATCTAGTCGTCACTGGCTAGCAGCGTGATCCGGAAACGTGGCGAGCCGGATTTCCAAACGCTCATGCTTGACTAAGCGCGACGAAGAGCGGCGCTGTGCACGGCGTAGCTGTCGACGCTGGTGTTTTGTCGCGCCTGCTACAGATCGATTGCCGAAACCGAAGGTGTCGCCATGATGATCCTGCGTTTCGCGGCGGCTTCCCCATTCGCCCGCAAGGTACGGATCGCACTCGCTTTGCTGGGCTTAAGCGACGTCAAGATCGAGCCGGCGGATACCATGGATCCGCGCGACACGATCCGGCAGCAAAATGTGCTCGGCAAAATTCCGGTTCTGATCGGCGAGGATGGCGCGGCCTACTACGATTCACGCGTGATCCTTGAATATCTCGATCACCTTGCTGGCGGCGGCAAAATCATCCCGCGCGAGCCCGGACGGCATTTCGCTGCGCTCCGCCTACAGGCGTTATGCGACGGCATTCTCGACGCATCGATCCTGGCGATCTACGAAGGTCGCTGGCGCGCGTCGGAAAAACACGAGCCAAAATGGCTTGATCATCAGGCCGGCAAGGTGCAACGCGCTCTTGCCGCGCTGGAAAAATCGCCGCCAGCGCTCGATCCGATGCCCGCTCTTCCCAACGTCGGTCATATCGCGCTCGCCTGCGCGCTCGGTTATCGGGACTTCCGCTTTGGCGGAGACTGGCGGGGCGACGATCCGCGACTTGTTGCCTGGCTCGATGACTTCGCGGCGCGCGTGCCGGCATTCGCAGCGACCGCGGCTACAGCTTA
Organism: uncultured Alphaproteobacteria bacterium; assembly: GCA_963845775.1. Classification (GTDB taxonomy): domain Bacteria; phylum Pseudomonadota; class Alphaproteobacteria; order Rhizobiales; family Xanthobacteraceae; genus BOG-931. Next base: position 366,063 of record CAWJTE010000006.1, on the reverse strand, counting down.
GCCGCGCTGTCGCTCGTTGCGCGCCAAACCAGGTCGCCATAACAGCGAAAAGCCCCGAGACGCGGTCTCGAGGCTTTTTGCAATGTTACGTTTTTACGATGTTCAAGCAAGTCTTAGAACCGATAGTTGATGCCGCCGCGGATCAAGTTGGTGTTGAACGACACATTGTCGGTCGCCGCGCCGCAGCCCACGCCGCAATTGAAGCGGCCGAGGCTGACATACAGATATTCCGCCTTGGCAGTCCAGTTGCCGGCGATAGCAAACTCAAGTCCGGCGCCGAGCGTCCAGCCGGCATTGGTCGCGCTGCCGCCGGCGAGACCAGGAGCTGACGCGTTGATGGTACCGAACGCGCCGCCGCCGGTGATGTAGGGCATGAAGCGGTCGGCGGCGTAGCCGATGCGTCCGCGCACGGTTGAGAGCCACGAGTTGCTGGTGGAGGTCCCGCCAGTGGATCCCTGAATGCCGCTCCAGTCGACGTCGCCTTCGATGCCAAACACCGCGTGCGCAATTTGATAATTATAGCCGACGGTCCCGCCGACCACGCCGCCGCTGACGTTGAAGCCGCCGGCAGTGTCCCAGTTCGATCTGCCAAGGCCGCCGCCGCCGTTGATGCCGAGATAAAATCCGCTCCAGCTGTAGGGAGGCGGCATATACGCAGGCGCTTTGTAGTAATTTTGCGGACCTGGGGGCAGATCAGCCGCCGCCGCGGCGCCAATCAGCGCGATCAAGCCAACGCCCGCAAACAACATACGCTTCATCTGAGAGACCTCCATTGCAGTCGGTCCTCGGATAGTATTCGTGGTTGATTTTTGTTCTAGTGCAGGATAGCCACAGGTCGCTTCTCTATATTGGCAATAATACGGCGAGAAACGACTTCGCCTCGTCATGATTATAGCTAATTATGTTCTAATGCCAGCGGAATGATGGGGTGAGTGATTTTGGATTACAGCCGAAGCCAAGTAATGGCAACTTTTGCCGGTTCCAATTGCTAGAACCGTCCCAACTATCCGAACGCCGGGAACGAATGGTTAGAACCGGTAATTGACGCCAAAACGAAGCAGGTTGGCGGTGAGCCCGTTATTGACACCGGACACCGAGAAATTGCTGCCCGCCAAATCGAGGTAGAGCCATTCGGCCTTTGCCGACCAGCTCCGCGTGAAGCCGACCTCCACGCCGGCCCCTGCCGTCCAACCGATATTGGCGTGCGACTCGCTCAATCCCGCCGCGTCGGCCCGCAGATCGCCGAAGGCGAGACCGGCGGTGCCGTAGACGAGAACATTGCCGAAAGTAACGCCGCCACGGCCGCGCACCGTCGAGAACCAGGGACTGGAGAATTCCAGAGGCGCAACTGTGGCGCTGGCCGAAGAGAGGTTGAGGTCGGCTTCGCCGCCGAAGACGAAGTTGCCGCGCTGCCAATTGTAGCCGCCTTCGATGCCACCCTCGAGACCGGCGGGCTGCGTCGGACTGTTGCTGACCCAGCCCCATTGGTAGCCCGCGGTCGCGCCGATATATGGGCCGATCCAGCTGTACGGGCCAAGCGGCGACGGTGCGAAATAATCGGCGGCTGTTGCCACGCCCGTCATCGCTAGCAGCATCGCCGCACACAGAACTGATCTCATGACGGCTTCCCAACGCAACGTGTGAAACGCCAAGCAGCAGCAACGAAAAGAAGGGCGTCATCGCAGGACAAAGATGTCCTTTGATTGAAAGATTTATCGCGATGTTTAAGTTAAGCTTTGATGAAGCGCTAAGTACCGCGAATTTGTTAGCCTTAAGAAAGTCTGTCGAGAGTGAACCCTTGCGGATCTTGGCAGGCGCCGCTGCCCGCCGGCCGCGCGGCGCGTGAGCGCATTTCGACAAGCAAGCTAGCATGAGCGTTCCGAAAAAAGACATCGAGCCCGAGGTGGAGATCGTCGAGGAAGACGAAGAAGCAACGCTGCCGTCCACCGACGACACCGACGTTAAAGAGCCAGAAGATCGCGGCGAACACTCGCTTGCAGCCGGCCGCGGAGCGATCCTGCGCTACGCCAAACACGCACCGGCGCAGCCCGGCGTCTATCGCATGATCGATGGGCGCGGCGACGTGCTCTACGTCGGCAAGGCAAAAAATGTGCGCAATCGCATTCGCGCCTACACTCGGCCAGCCGGGCTCGATACCCGCATTGAGCGCATGATCGCGGCCACGCGAGCGCTCGAATTCGTCGTTACCCGTACCGAAACCGAGGCGCTGCTGCTTGAAGCCAATCTGATCAAGCGTCTGCGGCCGCGCTTCAACGTGCTCTTGCGCGACGACAAGTCGTTTCCCTACATCTTGATCACGTCGGATCACTGGGCGCCGCAAATTCTCAAGCACCGGGGCGCCCGTACGCGCGCCGGTCACTATTACGGGCCGTTTGCGTCGGTATGGGCGGTCAACCGCACGATCAACGCGCTCCAGCGCGCCTTCCTGCTCCGCTCGTGCAGCGATCCGTTTTTTGAAAGCCGCACGCGGCCCTGTCTGCTCTATCAGATCAAGCGCTGCTCTGCGCCGTGCACCGACGATATCGAATTCAACGAATATGCCGGGTTAGTGCGCGAAGCGAACGAATTTCTTTCCGGCCGCAGCAAAGCGGTTAAGGACGAGTTGGCGGGCGAGATGGAAAAAGCTTCGGCCGCGCTCGACTTCGAGCACGCCGCCGTTTACCGCGACCGCTTGGCGGCATTGTCGGCCATTCAAGCGCATCAAGGCGTCAATCCGCGTGGTGTCGAGGAGGCTGACGTCTTCGCGCTGCATCAGCAAGGCGGTTTCGCTTGCGTCGAGGTGTTCTTCTTCCGCACCGGCCAGAACTGGGGTAACCGCGCCTACTTTCCCAAAGCCGACCGGTCGATTTCGGCTGGCGAAATCCTCGGCGCTTTCCTTGCCCAGTTCTATGACGATAAACCATGCCCGCGCCTGATTTTGATTTCACACGACATCGAAGACCGTGATTTGCTCGCCGAAGCGCTTGGCATCAAGAGCGGGCACAAAATCGAAGTCGCCATGCCGCGTCGCGGCGAGAAAAAAGATTTGATCGAGCACGCGCTGGCCAATGCGCGCGAAGCGTTGGGCCGCAAGCTCGCGGAGACGTCGTCACAGCAAAGACTGTTGCGGCAGCTGGCGGAGACGTTTGGCCTGGCGCGACCGCCGCAGCGGATCGAAGTTTACGACAACAGTCACATCCAGGGATCGAACGCGGTTGGCGCGATGATCGTGGCCGGGCCGGAGGGCTTCCGCAAACGCGACTATCGCAAATTCAATATCCGCTCGGCCGATCTCGCCCCCGGCGACGATTTCGCCATGATGCGCGAAGTCCTCGGCCGTCGCTTCAGGCGGCTGCTCGCGGAAGCGCCGCGCGTATCTGCGGTCACCGATCTTGCCGCTTCTACCGCCGCGGCGACGCATGAGCCGCCGTTGCCGCGCGAGGAGATCGACATTCTGCAATCGGCGGCCCCGGGCGATGACCCTGAGTCGCCGTGGCCCGATCTGGTGCTGGTCGATGGCGGCCGGGGGCAGCTTACGGTGGCGCGAGAGGTGCTGGCGGAACTCGGAGTTGATGTTCCGCTGGCCGCTATCGCCAAGGGACCGGACCGCGACGCCGGACGCGAAACCTTCTTTATCCCCGGCCGCGACTTGTTCAAGCTGCCGCCACGCGATCCGGTGCTCTATTTCGTCGAGCGGCTGCGCGACGAGGCGCATCGTTTCGCGGTCGGATCGCACCGGGCCCGCCGCATGCGCGATCTGCGCGAGGCCGGCCTGCAGGAGATCGCGGGCATCGGGCCGACACGAAAGCGCGCGTTGCTGCACCACTTCGGTACGCTCAAGGCGATCGAGCGCGCTTCGGTCACCGACTTGATGCAGGTCGAGGGTATCAGCGCCGAGACCGCGCGGCGTATATACGAATTCTTCCACGAGGTGACGGCGTGAGCGGACATCGACGTGACAGCTGGGCAAAGGCTTTGGGCGCCGCGGCAGGGATGCGCGGCAAGGGCCTGTCCGCCTGTGCGCGCCGGCGTTATGGTGCGGTCATGAACTCAACCACCGCATCAGGCGGGCTGCGCGCACGTCCGCTCGCGCTTCCCAACATTCTGACCTACGGCCGCATCGTCGCCATTCCGATCGTGGTCGGCTGCATGTTTTGGCAAAACATTCTGCACGGAGGGTTCTGGCTCAGATGGGTCGCGCTTGCGTTCTTCGTCGCCGCGGCGGTGAGCGATTTCCTCGATGGCTATCTTGCCCGCATGTGGGATCAGCAATCGTCGCTTGGCCGCATGCTCGACCCGATCGCCGACAAACTCCTGGTGTCCTCCTGTCTGTTGATGCTTGCCGCCGAAGAGACCATCCACGGCTGGTCGCTGTTCGCGGCGGTCGTTATCCTCTGCCGTGAAATTCTAGTTTCCGGGTTGCGCGAATATTTGGCTGAGCTGCGCGTGAGCGTGCCGGTGACGCGGCTCGCCAAATGGAAGACCAGTTTGCAACTCGTCACTGTCGGATTTCTCATTACCGGCGGGGCGGGGAACGCGATCGTGCCCGGACTTACGGATGTCGGAATCGCGCTGTTGTGGCTTTCGGCTTTGCTGACGCTTTACACGGGGTGGGACTATTTGCAGGCGGGGCTGCATCATCTGACCCGGGAGGATGCATGAAGGTCTTGTATTTCGCCTGGGTGCGGGAACGCGCCGGCAAGGCGGAAGAGCTGATTGAACCGCCTGCCGGTGTCGTTACGGTCGGCGACCTGATGTCGTGGCTGGGCCGCCGCGATGAGCAATCCGCCTACGCCTTCGAGAATGCTAAAGTTATCCGGGCTGCCATCGACCACCGCCATGTGCGAGCCGATGCGGCAATCAAGGGTGCGCGTGAAATCGCTTTCTTTCCGCCCATGACTGGAGGCTAGGCCGGCAAATCGATGACCGTTACGATCCGCCTGCAACGCGAAATAATCGACGTCGCCTCGGAAACGGCGAAGATGGCGCATGGCGGACCGGAGCTCGGCGCGGTGGTAACCTTCACCGGGATTTGCCGCGGCGACGAAAACGGACAACCGATCGCGGCACTGACGCTTGAACATTATCCCGGGATGGCCGATGCCGAGATCGCGCGCCACGTTGAAGAAGCGCGCGAGCGCTGGCCGTTGCTGAAGGTGACGGTCATTCATCGCCACGGACGGATAACGCCGGGCGAAGCTATCGTGCTGGTTTCGACGGCGTCGAGTCATCGCGAGGCGGCGTTTGCTGGGGCGAGCTTTCTCATGGATTACCTGAAGACGCGCGCGCCGTTCTGGAAGCAGGTCGAGAGCGCGGAAGGAACCGCGTGGGTCAACCCCAAAGCGGCCGATGACACGGCCGCCCAACGCTGGTCGGCGCCGCCGCGGCGGCACGAAAACGTCAAGTGACCGGACGATGCGCAATTGATCGGCCCCCAACACACGGATCCCACCCGGTGAGGCAAATGGCGCTAAAAGCCGGATCGGCTGCTGCCGCGACTTCTGCGCAACCCTCGCCGCAGCAAAAAGGTCCGCGCGTCTTTCTCGACATGGACCAGCAGGAGCTGGACGACGCCTATACCCAGATCAACTTTGCGCCCAACCAGCCGCAAATTCTCGCGCGCTATGCCTCGAACAGCGCCGCCATGCGCGCGCGCCTGGGCAATCCACGGCGGTTCGCCTACGGCTCCACTGCGACGGAGCAGCTCGACCTCTACGCCGCGCCACGCGCCAATGCGCCGATCTGCGTATTCCTGCACGGCGGTGCGTGGCGAACCGGCGAAGCCAAGACTTACGCGTTTGCAGCCGAGACGTTTGTCGGCGCGGGTGTGCACTTTGCCGCGCTCGATTTCGACAACGTGCTGGCGACGAAAGGCGACCTGATGCCGATTGCCCAGCAAGTGCGTCGCGCAGTTGCCTGGGTCTACACGAACGCGGCGACCTTGGGCGCTGATCCGCGCCAGCTTTATGTGTGCGGCCATTCCTCCGGCGCGCATCTCGCCGGCGTGGTGCTGACTACCGACTGGCCGCGCGCTTTCGATCTGCCGGCGGACGTCTTCAAGGGCGGTCTGCTCAATTCCGGAATGTATGACCTTCAACCGGTGCGGCTCTCGGCGCGCTCCGACTACGTCAACTTCACCGACGACATAGTCGAGGCTCTTAGTCCCATACGTCATGTCGACCGGCTGAACTGCCCGATCCTCGTCTCGCACGGGACGTTGGAGAGCCCGGAGTTTATCCGCCAGGCTCGCGATTTCGTTGCGGCGGCGAAAGCGGGGACCAAATCGGCCGAGCTTTTGATTGCCGAAGGTTATAACCACTTTGAGATGCTGGAAACGCTGGCAAACCCTTACGGCTTTTTGGGTAGCGCCGCGCTCAAAATGATGACGTCTAATCGTTAGCCGACCACTGGGATTGCTACTCAGCCGCCAGTGGCGTTACGTCCTTAAGTCTTGGATTGAGCTCGCGGGCTTCTTCCCAACTCACCACGTTGAGCGATTTGACGAACTTGCCGACGCCGTCAACCTCGGCGCAAGAACAGGCCGAGCTCGATGATTTCTTCGTCGCTGAAGTGTTTGGCGAGATCGGCGTAAACCTCATCCTTGTCGATGGCGTGTTCGTCCTGCTTGAACAAGTCGGCGTAGTGCAGGGCGGCTTTCTCACGCGGCGTGAAATGCCCGCTGCCGGCAAAGTCGAACAGGTCGCCGATCATGATTTCTGTCAAACCTTCGGCCTTGGCGACGGTCGAACGCACGGTCGAACAATAACCGCACTGATGCGCGACCGAGATTTTGATGCGGCACATTTCCTTGAGCTTGTGCGGCAAGACGCCCTGGTACAGCAACTTGTTCCAATACTCGACCCAGGCGGTGCCCAGTTTGCCGCGCGTCATTAGGCTCACAACACGCGGATCGGGCGCGCCGGTGCGCTTGGCCAACTCGATCAGCTCGCGCGTGTGCGGCGTCTTTTTCTTTTTCTTCGATGTAACGCAGTCGCGGCATTTGTTCGTTCCTTTACGCGCGATTTGAAATTAGTTCGCCAGCTTGCGTAGCCAGACCTTATTGTCGTGGAAAGCCGCCCCGCCGAACGGCGCGATCGGATCGGCGCCGGTCAGCGTGTTGATGCCGCGCCCGTCCGGATAGGCCGAGTTGGGCCACAGCGATTCCGCGATCAAGACGCCGCGGCGCACGCCATCAAACAGCCGCGCATGCAACCGTACGGCGCCGCGCCGGTTGCCGAGCTTGACCTCTTCGCCGTCTACGACGGAAAGCGCCGCCGCGTCGCCCGGATGGATCATCACCGTTGGGCGGTGCTCGCTGGCGAGCGACGTCGGCGTCTCAGTGAAGCTCGAATTGAGGAAGCCGCGCGACGGCGAGGTGGCCAAGCGGAACGGATGCTCGGTATCCGCTTCCTCGATCACGTCCCAATGGTCGGGCAATGACGGAATGGAGGGGGCATCATGCGTCCGATGCCAACGCCGGAATGGCACGGTCGGCCAATCCGGCTTGAAGCGAAACTTGCCGTTCGGATAAGCGAAGCCGTTGAGATAGTGCGCGGCGGCGAAATCCGGTTGGCAATCGATCCAGCGTTTGGCCTCCAGCTCCGCCAGCGTGCCCCAGCCGGATTTTTGCAGCGTCGCATCGATCAATTCGCGCGGCGTCATGCCGAAGCCCGGATGTTCGGCGCCGAGCCGCTTAGCCAACCCGCAGATAACGTCATGGTTCGAGCGGCATTCGACCGGGGGGATCGATCAGCTTCGGGCCGAGCAGAATGTATTGGCTGCCGCCGGCGGTGTAGAAATCGTCGTGCTCGACAAACATGGTCGCCGGTAAGACGATATCGGCCATCTTGGCGGTGTCGGTCATGAACTGCTCGTGCACGCACACGAACAGATCATCGCGGGCAACGCCGCGCTTGACCAGTACCCTGATCGGGCGCGACCGAAACCGGATTGGTGTTCTGGATGAGCATGGCGGTGACCGGCGGCCCGCCGCGCAGTGCGTCCTCATCGCCGGTAGGATGGCGCCGATGCGCGACTGATCGAGCATGCGGATCGAGGAATCGCGCAAATCGGTGCCTTCGATCAGACTGGCATTGAGGTGAAAGATCGCGCCGTTGTTGTGAAAGGCGCCGCCGCCTTCGTGGCGCCACGCGCCGGTGATCGCGGCGATGCAGCTTGCCGCGTGCATATTGATCGCGCCGTTGCGGGAGCGTGAAAATCCGTAGCCGAGACGGAAATAGGCGCGCTTGTTCTCGCCGACTAGCCGGGCAAAGGCTTCGATTGTCTCGGTCGGACAGCCGGTGATCCGCGACGCCCATACGGGATCGCGGCTTTCTACGTGCGCGGCGAGCTCGCGTGGCGCGTCGGTGTAGTGCTCGAGATAATCCCAGTCAGCTTTGCCGTCGCGGAACAGGCAATGCATGACCGCGCAGGCGAGCGCGCCGTCGGTGCCGGGCCGGATCAGGACCGGCAGGTCGGCCTGGCGCATGGTGCCGTTCATATAGACGTCGACGACGACGATCTTGGCGCCGCGCCGTTTCCGCGCGCGGGTTGCGTGCGTCATCACGTTGACCTGGGTATTCACCGCGTTGGTGCCCCAGATCACCACCAGGTCGGACTTCGCTATTTCGCGCGGATCGGGACCGGCGAGTTTGCCGGTGCCGGCGATGAAGCCGGTCCAGGCCGGATTGACGCAGATGGTGGAGAAAAAGCCGGAGTATTTCTTGGCGTGGCGCAGACGATGGATGCCGTCGCGCATCACGTAGCCCATTGTGCCGGCGTAAAGGTAAGGCCAAACGGCTTCGGAGCCGTGCGCCTGTTCGGCGCGCACGAATTTCTCGGCGACCAGATCGAGCGCGTCATCCCAGGAGATCGGCGCGAATTGGCCGCTGCCCTTCGCGCCGACGCGGCGCAGCGGCTGCTTCAGCCGGTCGGGATGATGTACGCGCTCGGCATAGCGGGCGACTTTGGCGCAGATGACGCCGGCCGTGTAATCGTTGTCTTCGCGCGCCGCGAACCCGGCCGATCGTGTTGTTGCCGAAAACCTCCACCTCGAGCGCGCAGGTCGATGGACAGTCGTGCGGACAGGCCGAGGCGGCGATGCGCGGGCGGACGGCCTGATTCATCTCGTTGGCATCCTACCGCGTTTTCGGCTTCGGCGAAAACCTTGCCGCCGCGCGAATCGGGTTTGGTCGATCGTCACCGGCGAAACGCTACGCCGCCGCGGCCTTGCCCTTGGGCTGCACCTCGGCGGTGTAGTCGCTCATCAATTGCTGGGTGATGCGGCCGGGCGTGAAGTTCCACTCGGCGATCTGCGAAACGGCGGTCACTTCGGCGGCGGTGCCGGTGATGAAGCACTCGGAAAAGCTCGCCAGTTCCTCCGGCATGATGCGGCGCTCGATCACCTCGATGTTGTGCCGCCGCGCCAGCGCGATCGCGGTTGCGCGCGTGATGCCGGACAGGAAGCAATCGGCGATCGGCGTGTGGATCTTGCCGTCCTTGATGAAGAAGATGTTGGCGCCGGTGCATTCGGCGACGCGGCCCTGCCAGTCGAGCATCATCGCGTCGGCGAAACCGCGCCGCTCGGCGCGATGCTTGGAGATCGTGCAGATCGCGTAGAGGCCGGAAGCCTTGGCGAGCGCCGGCGCGGTTTTCGGATCGGGCCGGCGGTACTCGGCAAGATCGAGCCTGATGCCTTTGAGCCGCTGCGCCGGATCGAAATAGCTCGGCCATTCCCAGGTCGCGACGGCGAGATGGATCGTGTTGTTCTGCGCCGAAACGCCGAGCTGCTCGGAGCCGCGCCAGGCGATCGGCCCGCACATAGGCGTCCTTTTGATTGTTCTTCTCCAGCACGAGGCGCTTGGCGGCGTCGATTTCGGCCACGCTGTAGGGAATTTCGAAGTCCATCAGCTGCGCCGAGCGCTTAAGGCGCTCGGAGTGCTCGGTGCCCTTGAAAATCTCGCCGCCATAGGCGCGCTCGCCCTCGAACACGGCACTCGCGTAATGCAGACCGTGCGTCAGCACGTTGATTTTGCAGTCGGCGGTCGGAATGAGCTTGCCGTCGAGCCAGATCAGATCGGGACGTTGGTCGAAGGGCACTGCCATGGCGTTGCCTCCCTGGGCATGGATGGCCCGTTCCGTGCCGGATTTTTGCCGCGCTCTAGGGCCTTTGCGCTCGGCCGCGGGCTTTTGCGTCGGGAGCGAACTCCCGGTATGGTCGCTGTTGCCCTATGAGAGCGCCTTTTGGCGCCCGGGCAATCTCGCGCGGCACGAACCGGGAGCATGTTGCCGTGACATTGCGCTTTTGGGGGTAACAATCAAACCGAAATATGTCAATATAGCTGACATAATGGCCGATATCAGTCTGACCACGCCGCACAAGCCGCGCTCCGCCGCGCGACGCCGAGCCGGTCGCCGAGGGCGCGCGAGCCATATTGGGATCTCATCGAGCTTTTGTTCTTTGCCTATCGCGATTTCGTCGGCGATCCCGACCAGGTGCTGGACAAGCTCGGCTTCGGGCGCGCCCATCATCGCGTCCTGCATTTCGTCAACCGCAATCCCGGCATGAAGGTTGCCGAGCTGCTCGACGTTCTGAAAATCACCAAGCAATCGCTCGGCCGCGTGCTCAAGCAGCTGATCGACGAAGGTTATGTGGTGCAGAAGGAAGGCGCCGACGATCGCCGTCAGCGGCTTCTCTATGTCAGCCCGGCGGGCGAGGCGCTGGCGATGAAGCTTGCCGGCCTGCAAACCGCGCGCATCGGGCGCGTGCTGGACGAACTTGGGCCGGCGGCCGCGAGACGGCGCGGCGTTTTCTTGCCGGCATGATCGGTGCCGAGGATCGCGAGCGCGTCCTGCGCCTGATTGCGCGCGCCGATCGCGTGCGGATCGAACGGCCGAGATGAAAGCTCATGACGTGCGCCGCCGCGAACCCGGCCGACGACGCGCCGCATCTGCTCGTCGTCGACGACGATCGCCGCATTCGCGCGCTGCTGTTGCGTTTCCTGCTCGGCGAGGGCTACCGCGTCACCACCGCGCGAGACCGTCGCGGGAGGCGCGAGCCAAGCTCGAGAGCCTAAATTTCGATCTCCTCATCCTCGACGTCATGATGCCGGGCGAGAACGGTTTCGATTTTGCGCGCGCCATTCGCGCCGGACTCGGCGGTGCCGATCCTGATGCTCACGGCGCGCGACGAGAAGGAGAGCCGCATCAAGGGCCTCGAAATCGGCGCCGACGATTATCTGGCGAAACCGTTCGAGCCGCGCGAACTGTCGCTGCGCGTCGCCAGCATCCTGCGGCGCGCGCGGCCGCCGAGCGCGCCGCCGGCGGAATCGGTGCGCTTTGGCCCGTTCGTGTTCCACTTCGCGCGCGGAGAATTGCGCCGCGGCGAGGAGATGATCCGCCTGACCGACCGCGAGCGCGAGATGTTGCGCGTGCTCACGACCAGCGTCGGCGAGACCGTTCCGCGGCAGGCGCTTGCCGGCAACGGCGAGAGCGTCAGCGAGCGCACCGTGGACGTGCAGGTCAACCGGCTGCGCCGCAAGATCGAGCGCGATCCGGCCAATCCGCTGATCGTTCAGACCGTGCGCGGCGTAGGTTATCGGCTGGTGGCGGCGCCATGAGCGGCGCCATGACCAGTTTCGACGATGGCGTCGGACGCCTGCGCAGCGCGGCGAGCCATCTGCTGACGCCGCGAACAACGCGGCCGCCGCCGCCGGCACGATCGCCGCGCCTATCACCGGGCCGTGGGGCCGCTTCACGCACTGGCTCAAGTCGGTGCTGCCGAAGGGGCTTTATGCCCGCGCGCTGCTGATCATCATCATGCCGATGGTGGTGTTGCAGTCGGTGGTCGCCTTCATGTTCGTCGAGCGGCAATGGAGCGTGGTCAACTATTACCTGTCTTCGGCGGTGACGCGGGAAATCGCGACGCTGATCGACGTCTATAAGACCTATCCGCAGGGCGCCGACCGCGCGCAATTGCGCCGCATCGCGCAGGATCGGCTCGGTCTCGTGGTCGATTTCCTGCCCGAGACGCAATTGCCGCCGCCCGGCCCGAAGCCGTTCTTCTCGCAGCTTGACGCGGCGCTGTCGGACGAGATCCGCAAGCAGATCGGGCTGCCGTTCTGGATCGACACGCGTCGGCCGCTCTTCGATCGTCGAAATCCGCATCAAGCTCGACGACACGATCATGCGCGTGTTCGCGCGGCGCGCCGACGCCTACGATTCCAATTCCTGGATATTCCTGCTGTGGATGGTCGCGACCTCGCTGGTCGTGCTCGACCATCGCCATCCTGTTCCTGCGCAACCAGATCCGGCCGATCGTGCGGCTTGCCGACGCCGCCGAGGCTTTCGGCAAGGGCCGCGAGGTCGCCGAATTTCCGTCCGCGCGGCGCGCGCGAAGTGCGGCGCGCCGCGGCGGCGTTCCTGGAAATGAAGAGCCGCATCGAGCGCGCGATCGAGCAGCGCACCACCATGCTGGCCGGCGTGTCGCACGATCTGCGCACCATGCTCACGCGCTTCAAGCTTGAACTGGCCTTGCTCGGCGACAGCGCCGAGGTCGAGGCGATCAAGAAAGACGTCGACGAAATGGCGGGCATGCTCGAGGCCTATCTCGCCTTTGCGCGCGGCGACATGGGCGAGCAATCGGCGCCGACCGACATGGCCGCCATGCTCGAGGAGCTCGAAGCTCGACAGCCGAGCGCCACGGCCATCGGGCGACCGTCGCCTTCCACGGCCAGCCGGAAGTCACCGTGCGGCCGGCGGCGTTCAAGCGCTGCCTCGCCAATCTCGTTTCCAATGCCGCGCGCTTTGCCTCCGACGGTCGCGATCACCGGCCATCGCGATCATCGCTGGCTCACGGTGACGGTGGACGACGACGGGCCGGGCATCCCGGCGCCGCTGCGCGAGGACGTGTTCAAGCCGTTCCTGCGGCTCGACGACGCGCGCAATCAGGACGAAGGCGGCACCGGCCTCGGCTTGGCCATCGCCCGCGACATCGCGCGCTCGCACGGCGGCGACATCACGCTCGGCGACTCGCCGCTCGGCGGATTGCGGGCGACGGTCCGCGTGCCGGTCTGACGACGCGCTTACTTCCGCTGCAAGTCCGCGGCGGCGCGCGCGAGGATTTCCACCAGATGCGCTTCGGCCTCGGCGTCGCCTTCGAGCCGCTTGCCGACGGTCTCGCGCAAATGATCGAGCGCGGCTTCGGTCAAGCGGCGGCAGACGGAGGTCGATTGTCGCGCTCGCCGCGTGCCGTCCGCCGCCAGCGGTTCACCCGTTCGCCGAGCGCGCTCAGGCGGGCCAGCACCACGTCGACGAGGTCGCGATTGGCCTTGAGATAGGCGCGGCCTTCGTCGGTGATGGTGTAGAGCTTCTTTGACCCTTCGGTCGAGGCGGTGACGTAGCCCGCTTCCTCCAGATAGGTCAGCGTCGGATAGACGATGCCGGGGCTCGGGCTGTACCAATCGGCGGTTTTCTCCTCCACGCAGCTTGATGATCTCGTAGCCGTGGCGCGGCTCTTCCGCGATCAGCGCCAGCGCGATCAGGCGCAGATCGCCCTGCGCCAGCATGCGCCCGGCGCGCATATCGTCGGGGTCCATGCCGCCGCGGCCGCCCATCCCATGGCGTCCGCCAAAACCGTGGCCGAATCGGCCGCGGCGATGACGGCCGGCGCCCCACCTTTCTCGCCGTAACTCTCACAATTTCCATGCATTTTGGTTCTCCTGCGCGTATTAAGATATATCTTTAGATAGCTCATGATTTGATGTAACGCAAGATATATCTTTCGACAGCCGCGGGATCGTTTGGTTGCGTAAGCAAAGAGTGAGCCCCATCATTGCGCTCGACTCTGCGGAAACCAGCCCGTCAGCAACGATGTTTGCGACCTTCTTCCATGAGCTGAAGCAAGCCGGCGTGCCGGTGACGTTGCGCGAATATCTCACGCTGATGGAGGCGATGGAGAAGGATGTCGCCGGCCGCCGCATCGAGGAGTTCTACTATCTTTCGCGCTCGGCGCTGGTGAAGGACGAGCGCAATCTCGATCGTTTCGATCGTGTGTTCGGCCACGTCTTCAAGGGCCTCGATTTTATCGAGGAGGCGCTTACCGCCGAAATTCCGCTCGAATGGCTCAAGAAGCTCACCGAAAAGCACCTAACCGACGAAGAAAAGAAAATGATCGAGGCACTCGGCGGCCTCGAAAAGCTTCTCGAAACGTTGCGCCAGCGGCTGGCGGAACAGAAAGAGCCGGCATCAAGGCGGCAAAAAATGGATCGGTACCGCCGGCACGTCGCCGTTCGGCGCCTACGGCTACAATCCCGAAGGCGTGCGTATCGGCCAGGACAGCAACCGCAACTTCCGCGCCGCGAAAGTGTGGGACAAGCGCGAGTTCAAGGATCTCGCCGGCGATGTCGAACTCGGCACCCGCAACATCAAGATTGCGCTACGGCGCTTGCGCAAATTCGCCCGCACCGGCGCCCCCGATGAACTCGATCTCGACGGCACCATCAAGGGCACCGCGCATAAGGGCTATCTCGACATCCTCATGCGCCCGGAGCGCCACAACACCATCAAGGTGCTGCTGTTCTTCGATATCGGCGGCTCGATGGACTGGCATATCAAGGCGACGGAGGAATTGTTCACAGCGGCCAAGTCGGAATTCAAGCACATGGTGCATCTCTACTTCCACAATTGCCTGTACGAGAAAGTGTGGAAGGAAAATGCGCGCCGGTGGAGCGAGACGACGCCGACCTGGGAGGTGTTGCACACCTATCCGCACGACTACAAAGTGATCTTCGTCGGCGACGCATCGATGTCGCCCTACGAAATCGTCGCGCTCCGGCGGCTCGGTCGAGCACTTCAACGAGGAGGCCGGCCAAGTGTGGATGCAGCGTGTCGCGGCCACGTATTCGTCCTGCATCTGGCTCAACCCGGTGCCCGAGCGCGAATGGGAGATGACTGCCTCGATCAAGATGATGCGTCAGATTCTGGGCGGGCGGATGTATCCGCTGACGCTCGAAGGCCTCGACGCCGCGATGCGGGAGTTGGGCCGGTAGTTCATTTCTGCCCGTGCGGCTTCACAGCGGCATGACGCAGAAGTGTTTCGCAAACGACGGTTTGCAGCCGCCAAGCAGCTTATTTGACCACGCAATAAAGCTCTCAATTTGTGCAGGAGCCGACCCATGCCCGCCGAAAAATTCGACTTCCGCAGCACCGAAGGTCATCAGCTTGCGGCGCTGCTCGACCGGCCGGAAGGTGCTGTGCGGGCAGTCGCTTTGTTCGCGCACTGCTTCACCTGTGGCAAGGATATCAGGGCGGCGCGCCGCATCGCCGAGGGCCTCAAGCTTCACGGCGTCGCCGTGCTGCGCTTCGATTTCACCGGCATCGGCGCTAGCGAAGGCGAGTTTGCCAACACTACGTTCTCCTCGAACGTCGATGATCTTGTCGCCGCCGCCGATCATTTGCGGGAAAAACTCGCGCCGCCGGCGATCCTGATCGGTCACAGTCTTGGCGGCGCAGCTGTGCTCGCGGCGGCGCATCAAATACCGGAGGCGCGTGCGGTGGTGACGATTGCCGCGCCGTTCGACCCGGCGCATGTGGCCGGCCTGTTCGGCGGTCAAAACCCGGATTTTGGCGAGAGAAAAGAGATCGAGGTCCAGCTTGCCGGCCGGCCGTTTCGCATCCGCCGCACGCTTTTGGACGACATTGCGCAACAAAATCTCTCGGCGCGCATCGCCAATCTGCACAAGGCGCTGCTCATCTTTCATTCGCCAACCGACGAGATCGTCGGCATCGACAATGCCAGCCACATTTTCACCACTGCGAAGCACCCCAAGAGCTTCATCTCGCTCGCTGACGCCGACCATCTGCTCGGCCGACGTAGCGACGACGCCTATGTGGCGAGTGTCATTTCGGCCTGGGCCGACCGCTATCTCGACATGGCTGTCGAGGCGCAGATGGCCGACGACACCCAGCCTGGCATCGTGCGGGTGCGCGAAACGCGCGCCGGCCAGTTTCAGCAGGAGATCATCACCGGTCCGCACCGTTTCCTCGCCGATGAGCCGGTCAAAGCCGGCGGCCTCGACAGCGGCCCGGGTCCGTACGATCTGCTGCTCGCCGCGTTGGGCGCGTGCACCTCGATGACGGTTCGCCTTTACGCGGATCAAAAGCAGATTCCGCTTAAGCGCACGCAGGTGCGGCTCCGTCACGAGAAGATCTACGCCCAAGACTGTGCCGAATGCGAAACCAAGGACGGCAGGATCGACCGCATCGACCGCACGATCACGTTCGAGGGCGAGCTGACCGCCGCGCAGCGCGCGCGCTTGATGGAGATCGCGGACAAATGCCCGGTGCATCGCACGCTGAAGTCGGAGGTCGACATTCGTACCGTGGAGTGGCCGCCGGGCTCGATTTAACCCGCCGCTTTTTGCACGCGGCTCCTCGCTGCGGCGATGACTTCCGGAATCGCCGCATCGTTGCCCGGCGCCATAATGTGCACGCCGGCGATGCCGGGAATGGCGGCAAACTCCTCGATCAGCTCGACGCAGATGCGGATGCCTTCGCGGGCCGGGTCGGCGGCCTTCTCCATGCGCGCGATGATCGTGTCGGGAATGATGGTGCCGAACAGGTGGCTCTTCATCCATTGCGCCGATTTCGCCGAGCGCAACGGATTGACGCCGATGATCATCGCGAGTTGTTTGGTCAGGCCGGAGCGTCCGAGCGCGCCGAATAGCGGCGGAGCAGCGCCGCATCCATGCAGAACTGGGTCTGCACGAACTGGGCGCCGGCGGCGACTTTGGCCTGCAGCCCGCTTGGCCGCCAATCCGCCGGCGGATCGATCGGCATGTCGGCGGCACCGAGGAAGAATGACGCCTTGCCGGCCACCTCGCGCCCGGTCGGCAGCTTGCCTTCGTCGCGCAATCGGCGCGCGGTCTCCAGCAGCGTCCGCGAATTGATGTCGAACACCGGTTTGGTGTCGGGCTGATCGCCGGCTTTCGGATCGTCGCCAGTCAGCACCAGCATGTTGCTGATGCCGAGCGCGGCCGCCCCCATCAGCTCGCTTTGCAAGGCGATGCGGTTCTTGTCGCGGCAGGTAATCTGCAAAATCGGCTCGATTCCGGCGCCGAGCAAAATAGTCGACGCAGCCAACGCGCTCATGTGAGCGCGGGCGCCGGCGCCGTCGGTGACATTGACCGCGTCGGCGAGATCGCGTAGCGGCGTCGCCTTGCGGAGCAGATCCTGCGCGTCGCACGACACCGGCGGAGCCACTTCTGCGGTCATGACAAAACGGCCTGCCCGCAGCCGTTTGGCGAGACTGGGGGGAAGAGGGCGCTTGCATCGTGCATGGCAAACTCGAAGGGGCACGCGTCGGAGACAGAAGCGCTTATATGGTTTGCCAGTTCCCTGCAATTGCGTGTTTTCTGGACACAAACCCGTACCGCTAGAGAGTTGCGGAAATGAGCGGCGTCAACGATATCAGGTCGAACTTCCTCGGCTTTTTCGCGCGCGAAGGGCACGAAATCGTGCCATCGTCCCCGCTCGTGCCGCGCAACGATCCGACGCTGATGTTCACCAATGCCGGGATGGTGCAATTCAAGAATGTCTTCACCGGCCTGGAAAAACGCCCCTATACGCGGGCGACGACGGCGCAGAAATGCGTACGCGCCGGCGGCAAGCATAACGACCTCGACAATGTCGGCTACACCGCGCGCCACCACACCTTCTTCGAGATGCTCGGCAATTTTTCGTTCGGCGATTATTTCAAGGAGCGCGCCATCGAGCTTGCCTGGAAGCTCGTCACCAAAGAATACGGCGTGCCGGCCGAACGGCTGACGATCACCGTCTATATCGACGATGACGAGGCGTTCAAGCTTTGGAAGAAGATCGCCGGTCTCCCCGACAACAAGATCTTGCGCATTGCCGGTTCCGACAATTTCTGGGCCATGGGCGACACCGGCCCGTGCGGCCCATGCTCGGAGATTTTCTATGATCACGGCGACCATATACCCGGCGGCCCGCCGGGCAGTCCCGATGCCGACGGCGACCGCTTTGTCGAAATCTGGAACCTAGTATTCATGCAATACGAGCAGCTCGCCAGAGGCGGTGAGCGGGTCGACCTGCCGCGGCCGTCGATCGATACCGGCATGGGCCTCGAGCGCATGGCAGCGGTGCTCCAAGGCACGCACGACAATTACAAGATCGATTTATTCGGCGCGCTCGTCGAGGCCATCGCCGACCTCACCGGCGTCGACCCGGAGGCGCAACGTTTCGCATCGCGTCATTGCCGACCATTTGCGCGCCAGTTCGTTCCTGATCGCCGATGGCGTCCTGCCCTCGAACGAAGGCCGCGGCTACGTGCTACGCCGCATCATGCGCCGCGCCATGCGGCACGCCGAGCTTCTCGGCGCGAAGGATCCGCTGATGTGGCGATTGGCCCGTGCTGGTGCGCGAGATGGGGCAGGCCTATCCCGAACTGCACCGTGCCGACGGGCTGATCACCGAGACGCTCAAGCTTGAGGAAATCCGCTTTCGCAAGACGCTGGAACGGGGCCTCGCGATCCTCGACGAGGAGAGCAAGTCGCTGAAGAAAGGCGACATGCTCGACGGCGTCACCGCGTTCACGCTGTACGATACCTACGGCTTTCCGCTCGATCTGACACAGGATGCGCTCAAGCCGCGCGGCATCGGCGTCGACATCACGTCGTTCACCGATGCGATGGAGCGCCAGCGCGAGAAGGCGCGCGGCTCCTGGGCGGGATCGGGCGAGTCGGCTGACGAAGCGGTGTGGTTTACGTTGCGCGAGAAGCTCGGCGCCACCGATTTCCTCGGCTATGAGACCGAGACTGCGGCAGGGGTCGTTGTCGCGCTTCTTCGCGACGGCAAGGAAGTAGACGCTCTTGAGAAAGGCGAGAGCGGCGCAGTGGTTCTGAATCAAACGCCATTTTACGCCGAATCCGGCGGCCAGGTCGGCGACTTCGGCGTGATGACGGGCGACGGCGTGCGTTTTGCCGTGACCGATACGCAAAAGCGTGCCGGCGATCTGTTCGTGCATTTCGGCGCGGTCGAGAAAGGCACGCTCAAAGTCGGTACCCCACTTGATTTGAATGTGGATCATAGCCGGCGCGCTGCAATCCGGCAAAATCATTCGGCGACGCATTTGCTGCACGAAGCGCTCCGCCAGGTGCTAGGCGATCACGTGGCGCAGAAAGGTTCGCTGGTCGCGCCGGACCGCCTGCGTTTCGATTTCTCGCATCCAAAGCCGATGAACCCCGCTGAGATCGAGCGTGTCGAGGATATCGCCAACGGCATCGTGCTGCAGAATACGCCGGTGATCACGCGGCTGTTGAGCCGTGACGACGCCATCGCCTCCGGCGCGCGGGCTCTGTTCGGCGAGAAATACGGGGACGAGGTGCGTGTGGTCGCCATGGGCGAAGGTGGCGGCAACACGATAGGCTGGTCGGTCGAATTGTGCGGCGGCACCCATGTCAACCGCACCGGCGACATCGGCACCATCTCCGTCGTCGGCGAAGCTGCCGTCGGCGCCGGCGTACGCCGCATCGAGGCGCTCACGGCGCAGGCTGCGCGGGCCAACGCCAACAATCTTGCGCGGCTGGCCAAGGCCACGGCTTCGGAATTGCGTGTGCCGATCGAGGAGATGCCGGCCCGGGTCGCAGCGCTTCTCGACGAGCGCAAAAGGATCGAACGCGAACTGGCGGAGGCGAAGAAGAAGCTTGCCATGGGCGGCGGTCGCGGTTCCGCCATCGGCGACGATGGCGTCGAGAGCGTCGGCGGCGTCAAGGTCATGGCGAAGGCTTTGACCGGAGTTGAGGCGAAGGATCTTCGGAGCCTCGCCGACGAGGGAAAGAAGAAGCTTGGCTCCGGCGTTGTCATCCTTGTTGCCAACGACGCCGACGGCAAAGCGGCGCTCGTCGTCGGCGTCACCAATGATCTGACCAGCACAAACAATGCCGTGCAGATGGTTCAGGCCGGTGTCGCCGAGCTTGGCGGCAAAGGCGGCGGCGGCCGGCCGGACATGGCGCAAGGCGGCGGACCCAACGGCGACGCGGCGCCGGCAGCACTCGCTGCCATCAAAAAGCTGGTTAAGCCCGCTGCCTCGGCCCTGAACGCGCTTTACACCTTGACGATCATCCCGTCCTCGGCGGTTTCGAACCGAATTTCGGCGCGGTGTGCCAGCATGTCGTCGCTCATGTGCGTGAGGATCAGACGCTTTGGGCGAATTTGGTCGAGGTGCTGCTCGAGCGACGACAGCGCCATGTGCGTGGCGATCGGCTTATCGCGCGTGTAGGCCTCGCAGATGAAGAGATCCGCCTCGTACCCGATCTCGATGACCGTGCCGGTCCATTCGGTGTCGCCAGAGAAAGCGAGCACCTTGCCTTCGGCTTCGAAGCGAAACCCGAGGCAAGGTCCGGCACGTTCGTCGTGCACGACGTGAAACGAGGTTACCCGGAGCGCTCCGACCTCGGTGCGCTTGCCGATCTCAAGCTCCCGCAGTTGCAAGGGAAACTGTAATTCCAGGTTCTTGCTGCCCGGAAAGCGGCTTCCATGATCCCTTCGTAGCGCGATGTGAGGCTCGGCGGCCCGACGACGGTGAGCGCGCGCTTGCGCTTGAGCACGTAGTTGGCCTCGAGCATGAAGAAGGCAAGCCGCCGGCATGATCTTCGTGGAAATGCGTGAGGAAGATGACTTCGATCTCGTTGCGATCGATCGCGAGCTTGTTCATCGAGATGAGCGAGCTCGCACCGCAATCGATCAGCGCATTGATATGTCTTCCGACGAGATGGAAACAGGTATTGAAACGTCCGCCCGATCCGAATGCATCGCCGCAGCCGACGAATTGCAGTTGCATGAATGATCCCTGGGGGGGTTGTTCGGCTTGCGACGGTGTTCTGGGCGGATGTTATTTTGCCGGCGTTTAGGAAGTTGGTCAGTGATACAGGTCACATGCCGAATGGAGTTGACGGCGATTATAAACGTTGCTAACAAATAGTTTTATCATCGTTTTTTACCTTTACCCTATTTCACTCTATAACCTGCAATGTCGCTGTATAGCGGGGAAGGCTCGCGCACGGGCCATACCACAATCACAACATAAACCGGCGCAAACTGCAATGCTGACTGATTGTCTATGAGAGGACGCGGGTGTTTGGAAGATCAAATTGCTCCGCGGCGTTTGTGGTGTTGACATCGCCCTTTGCCCTCAGCGGCTGCGCCAAAGATTTCGATACGAGCACCGCGATATTCGCGAAGCCGTTTGACGTTCCGGCAACAAAGGCAACTACACCTATTCCAGCCTTCGACAGCACGAAGGAACAGCCCGGCCCGTCACCGCGAATGATCTGATCGACGCCAATGGCGCCGTCCTGCGCGCCCGCGACACCCTGTCGCGCAACCGCGCCCCAATCGCCGCTGCAGGCGAACAGCTCAAACGCTGCGGACGCCGCCGAACTGTCAGCCGATATGGTCTCCCTATTCGGTGCCGGCGTCGCCATCGGCATGAGCGAATGCGACGTGGTAGGCCGCTTAGGCCAGCCAACCACGATCAATTTCGCCAGTAATCCGAACGGAAATCGAAGCGTGGTCCTCACCTACAGCAGCGGAACACGGCCGGGCGATTATCGCTTCGTCGCCGGCCGGTTGACCCAGATGGACCGCATCGACGTGCCGGCGCCGCCGCCCGAACCGGTGAAGAAAAAGATCGCAAAGAAAAAGCCGGCAAAACCCAAAGAGCCGCCGAACGCTGCCGATAAGACCTAAGGTTTCGGCCATGTTTAACGGCGACTGGGCTCCGCTTGTCGGGACGATTGGCGGCAGCTATAAGCCGCGAACTTTCGCTTGGTTCGAAAATCCCAAAGGATAAATTTTGATGGCGATCGAGCGCACGTTTTCGATCATCAAACCCGATGCCACCGCCCGCAATCTTACGGGCGCGATCAATGCGATGATCGAAAAGGCGGGGCTGCGCATTGTCGCGCAGAAGCGCGTCTTGATCAGCCATGCGCAAGCCGAGACTTTTTACGGGTCCACCGCCAGCGGCCGTTTTTTGGCGAGCTTGTCGACTTCATGATGTCCGGTCCGGTGGTCGTTCAGGTGCTTGAAGGGGAAAATGCGATCGCCGGGTATCGCGACCTGATGGGAGCGACCGATCCGGCAAAGGCGGCCGCGAATACCATCCGCAAGGCGTTCGCGCGGTCGATTGGCGAAAACTCGGTGCATGGCTCCGACGCCGCCGATACCGCGCAAAAAGAAATCGCGCAATTCTTCTCCGGCAAAGAAATCGTCGGTTGAAAGACGCCGCGCCGGTGCGCCGCGGGTCATGGCGACCGCGAGACTTTTCATTAACACCGAGCTTGGTGCAGGCGACCTTGCGACACGATCGTTTCGGACTTTCCCCAAAATCTGGCTTGTGGCGTAAAGCCACCGTTCGCAACTCGTGTGCGGTAGCTGGTCAGCGTCTTCGCCGGCGTCTGGGACTACCGAGGAGACAGACGATGCAAAAGGGCACCGTCAAGTGGTTCAATCCGACCAAGGGCTATGGGTTCATTAAACCGGAGACCGGCGACAAGGACGTGTTCGTCCACATTTCGGCGGTGGAGCGCGCCGGTCTGCGCACGCTCAATGAGGGCCAGCAGGTCGAGTACGAGCTCGTGACCAATCGCGGCCGCAGCTCCGCGGAGAATCTCAAAGTAGCTTGAGCGGTTTACCGGACGAATTTCCGCATCCCGTAGCCCTCGGCTCGATCTCGCCGGGGATTTTGCGTCTAGTCGCTTTGGCTTTGCCGTCTGCCGACGGCCAAGCCAATGTTTCCTTCCGCCACCGCGCGCAACGCCAGCGGGTAGATCCGGTGCTCGATTTCGAGTACGCGCTCGGCCAACGTTGCTTCGGTGTCGCCTTCGCGCACCGCGACCGATCCCTGCGCCACGATCGGTCCCGCATCCATTTCCGGCACGACGAAATGGACGGTCGCGCCGTGCCGTTTCACGCCGGCTTCGAGCGCGCGGCGGTGCGTATGAAGCCCTTTGAATTGCGGCAGCAGCGACGGATGGATGTTGAGCATCCGGCCGCTCCAGCGCTTGACGAACCACGGCGTCAGAAGCCGCATGAAGCCGGCGAGGCAGACCAGATCGATCCGGTGCGTCCCGAAGCTTTGCATCGAGCGCGCGCTCGAACGCCTCGCGGTCCGCGCCGAACTGAGCGTGATCGACGACCGCGGTCGCGAATGCCGGCGTCGCGCGCGCGCGCAAGGCCGGGGGCATCGGCACGGTTGGAAACGACAAGCGCGATTTCGGCGGGATAGTCTTTGGCCTCGGCCGCCTCGATCAGCGCCGCCATGTTCGAGCCGCGGCCGGAAATCAGCATAGCGACGCGTTTGCGTGGTCATGCGCCTTGCCGACGGACAGATCGAGCTGTCCGCGAAACTTCGACGCGCGCTTCGCCGTTCGCCGCGATCAACTCTCCCGAGCGCATCGGCGATCTCGCCGTTGGCCGCGAATGCTTCGCTCGCTGCGGCGGCTTCGTTCGCGTCCACCACGGCCACCATGCCGACGCCGCAATTGAAGGTGCGCAGCATTTCCGGTTCGCTCGACGTCGCCCGCTGCCGCCAGCCATTTGAAAACCGGAAGGACCGGCACGCGGTCCAAGATCCAGTCGAGGCGCAAATCCGCGCGGCAGCACCCGCGGGATATTCTCGGTAAAGCCGCCGCCGGTGATGTGGGCGAGCGCCTTGACGGCTTTGATCCCGCGGATCGCAGCGAGGCACGACCGCACATAAAGCCGCGTCGGCGTCAGCAAGGCTTCGCCAAAGCTTCGCGAGCGGCTCGAACGGAGCGGGCGCGTCCCAGGCGAGCCCGGACGCGGCGACGATCCTTCGCACCAAAGAAAAGCCATTCGCATGCACGCCCGACGAAGCGAGGCCGATCACCACATCGCCCGCGCGCGATATCGGCGCGCGGCAACAGATCCCCACGCTTCGACCGCGCCGACGGCAAAGCCGGCAAGATCGTAATCGCCGTGCTGATAGATGCCCGGCATTTCCGCGGTCTCGCCGCCGATCAGGGCGCAGCCGGATTCGCGGCAGCGGCCGCGATGCCGGTAACGACCGCTGCGCCCACCTGCCGGATCGAGCTTGCCGCAGGCGAAATAGTCGAGGAAGAACAGCGGCTCGGCTCCCTGCACCACGAGGTCGTTCACCGACATCGCGACGAGATCGATGCCGATCGTGTCGTGACGCGACGTCTCGACCGCGATCTTGACCTTGGTGCCGACGCCGTCGGTCGCCGCGACCAGCACTGGATCGGAGAAGCCGGCCGCCTTGAAATCGAACAGGCCGCCGAAGCCGCCGATCTCGGCGTCCGCGCCCGCGCGCGCGGTCTGGCGCAGCAGCGGCTTGATCAAATCCACCATGCGGTTGCCGGCATCGATATCGACGCCGGCAGCCGCGTAGCGTGCCTCTTTCACGGACGCACCAATTGGCCGATGGCTCCTTGCCCGCAGGAACGGGCGGTTCGGCGCCTCCTACGTCGGAATTGCCGGGTGCGCAAGCGCGGGCAGGCGCCTATATAATGAGGGCACGGCGAGCCGGGGCCGCGTTTTGAGTATTCCAAACCTCATCACATTGGGGCGCATCATTTTAGTGCCGATCGTGGTCTGGGCGATCACGTCCGGCGAGATGCGCGTTGCTTTTTTTCTGTTTCTGGCCGCCGGCATCAGCGACGCCGTCGACGGCTTTCTCGCCAAGCGCTTCCATATGGCGAGCGAACTCGGCGCCTACATCGATCCGTTGGCCGACAAGGCGCTGATCGTTTCGATTTACGTTGCGCTTGGTATCGCCGCCGCGCTTGCCGATTTCGCTGGTCATCCTCGTCGTCTCGCGCGACATCATGATCATCGCTGGCTTCATGCTTTCTTGGGTGGTGGGGAAACCTATGCCGATCAAGCCGCTGCCGGTTTCGAAAGCAAATACGCTGGCGCAAATCCTGCTAGCGGCCTGGGTGTTGGCCGAATACGCCTTCGGCTTGAACGTAACGCCGGTTACGGCGATCGGCGTTGGACTGGTTGCCGTCTTGACCTTGCTCTCGATCGCCTTCTATCTCGCCGAGTGGCTCCGCCACATGAATTCGTTCGGGACCGGGCACTAATCGCCTGATCGCCTGAAGGACGTGGGTTATGCGTTTCGAGCGGCATATCGTCTTCTGGATCGCCGCGTTCCTGGTCTTTGTCGGCCTGCTGTGGTTGCTGCACGCGATCCTCCTGCCGTTTGTGGTCGGCGCAGTGCTGGCCTATCTGCTCGACCCGCTCGCCAATCGGTTGACCAAACTCGGGCTGAGCCGGGTCGTTGCGGCGCTGATTATTTTGGGCGGTTTCATTATCGTTCTCGTCGCGCTGTTGGTCGTGATCGTGCCGCTGTTGGCCAATCAGCTGTCGGCATTTGTCGCTCACATTCCCGGCTATGTGCGTCAGCTACAGTCTTTTCTCAGCGATCCAAGTCATCACTGGCTTCAGCGCGTTATCGGCGGCGCTTCCGGCAGCGGCGATTGGTCGGCCGCTACTTTGGTCAATAAATCCATTAGCTATTTGACTACTGCTCTGCCGACTTTGCTGACCAAGGGTGAAGCGCTCCTCTCCATCTTGTCACTGCTGGTCATTACTCCGGTTGTCGCGTTCTATCTGCTATGCGACTGGGACCGCGCAATCAACGCGTTCGATCAGTTGATCCCGCTGCGGCAGCGGAAAACCGTTCATGGCCTGGTGCGCGAAATCAACACGGCGATCTCCGGGTATTTGCACGGCCAGCTTCTGTTGTGTGTCATTCTCGGCGCTTACTACGCGATCGCACTGACGCTCGTGGGATTAAGTTTCGGGCTGCTTATCGGCGCGGTTTCCGGCTTTCTCACCTTCGTCCCTTATGTCGGTTCGCTCACCGCGCTGGTGATTTCGTCCGGCATCGCGCTGGCGCAATTTTTCCCCGACTGGACACACATCATCACCGTCGTCGGCGTTGTGCTGGTCGGCCAATTTCTCGAAGGCAACGTGCTTTCGCCCAAGCTTGTCGGCGAGAGCGTCGGGCTGCATCCGGTGTGGCTGATCTTCGCGCTGTTGGCTGCCGGCTATCTGTTCGGCTTTGTCGGCCTACTGGTCGCCGTTCCGCTGGCGGCCGCGGCCGGCGTGCTGACGCGGTTCGCCATCCGGCGTTACCGCGCAAGTCCGATCTATACGGGAGAGCGACCAAATTGAGTGCTGTGGCTCAACGCCCGCGTCAGCTCGCGCTCGCACTCGACCACGCCGAGAGCTATGCGCGCGAGGATTTCCTGTCGGGACCATGCAATGAAAAGGCGCTTGCGCTGGTGGATTGCTGGCCGGATTGGCCGGCGAATGCCGTTGCGCTGGTCGGGCCGGAGGGCTCGGGCAAGACCCATCTGGCCATGATGTGGGCGTCTGCGGCGGGAGCTCGCGTGACCACGGCGCGTGCGCTCAGCGAAGCCGACGTCCCGTCGGCGCTGGCCACCGGGGCGCTGGTGGTTGAGGATGCCGCAACAAACGCCGACGATCGGGCGCTGTTCCATTTGATCAATCTTGCGCGCGAGGAAAAGGCGTTCCTGCTGCTCACCGCGCGTGCGATGCCGCCCAATTGGCCGACGGTGCTTCCCGATCTCGCTTCTCGGCTGCGCGCCCTGCCGGTGGCGTCGCTGCAAGCGCCCGACGATGCGATATTGCGCGCCGTCATTGTCAAATTGGCCGGCGACCGGCAGCTCGCGCTCGACGAAGGCGTGGTGGGATATCTATCGACGCATATCGAGCGCTCGTTTGCCGCGGCGCGTGCGGCGGTTGCAGCCCTCGACGGCGAGGCGCTACGACAGAGGCGACCGGTTACGCGCGCGCTTGCCGCCGAACTGTTCCGCGGCTGACGCTCCGCCTCGTTGCGAGGCCCATCGCTTCGGTGACGATCTCGCCCAGTGCCGTGAAATCGCGCTTGCGCGGCGACGTGCGTCGCCAGGCGAGCCCGACTGTGCGCGCCGGCTGCGGCTCGACGAAACGCAACAGCTTGACGCGACCGCCGCGCGCCTCCATTTCGGCGGCGACTTCCGGCAGAAGCGTCACTCCATATCCGTTCGCCACCATTTGCATGACCGTTGCCAGCGAAGTCGCGCCGAGGCTCGCCGGTGCGTCGCTGCTTGCCGTGCCACAGAACGCCAGCGCCTGGTCGCGCAGGCAGTGACCTTCCTCCAGCAGAATGAGCCGACGCTGATCGAAATCCTCTACGGCGACCCGCCGGAGCGCCGGAAGCGGATCGGACGCCGGCATCGCCAGCATGAAGCGGTCGTCGAACAGCGGCAGCGTTTCCAAGTCGGCGCCATCGACCGGCAATGCCAGCATCACCGTGTCGAGCTCGCCGCCGGCGAGTTCCTCGAGCAACGTTTTGGTCTGAGTTTCCCGTACTTCCAAACGCAGCAGCTGGTAAGATTTTTGCAGCCGCGGCAGTGCGCGGGGCAGCACGTAAGGCGCCAGCGTTGGGATGATGCCGAGGCGAAGCCTGCCGGAAAGAACATCGCGATGGCGGGCAAAGTCAACGAGGTCGCGGGTTGCAGCGAGGATATGTTCGGCGCGGCGCGCCACTTCTACGCCGATCTCTGAGAGGGCGATTACGCCGGTCCGCCGCTCCACCAGCTCGGCCCCGATCTCGCGCTCAAGCTCCCGCACTTGCATGGACAAAGCGGGCTGGGTCACGGCGCAATCATCCGCGGCGCGCCCAAAATGCCGATGACGGGCGAGCGACACCAAATATCGCAACTGGCGCAAAGTGATCACGTCGATAAGTTATGCTTATCGTCCCCCCTAAACAATACGATTAGACCTGATCGCCAGAATGGGTTTAAAAGGCGGTAGCCCCGCTAGCGACGTGACGAGACAGTCATAATTGTTCCATACGGAACAACTCGAAGAAAATTGCAGAACGCGATGGGAGACAGACATGGACGCAAAATCCGACGACAAGAGCGCGGGCAAATGCCCGTTTTCCCAATCACACACGAACCGTGATTGGTGGCCGGACCAGCTGAGCCTGCATGCTCTTCACGGCAACTCGTCACTGTCCGATCCGATGGGCAAGGCATTCGACTATGCCAAGGAATTCAGGAGCCTTGACCTGAATGCGGTGATCAAGGATCTGCATGCCTTGATGACGGACTCGCAGGAATGGTGGCCGGCCGACTTCGGCCACTATGGCGGCCTGTTCATCCGTATGGCCTGGCATAGTGCGGGCACCTACCGCATTGCCGATGGCCGCGGCGGCGCCGGCGCCGGCCAGCAACGCTTCGCACCGCTCAACAGCTGGCCGGACAACGCTAACCTCGATAAAGCACGCCGGCTGTTGTGGCCGATCAAGCGGCAATACGGACGGAAAATCTCCTGGGCCGACCTCATGGTTCTAGCCGGCAACGTCGCGCTGGAGTCGATGGGATTCAAAACGTTCGGATTCGCCGGCGGCCGCGCCGACGTCTGGGAGCCCGAGGAGCTCTACTGGGGTCCCGAAGGCACCTGGCTCGGCGACGAACGCTACAGCGGCGAGCGCCAGCTTCAAAATCCGCTCGGTGCGGTGCAGATGGGGCTGATCTACGTCAATCCGGCGGGGCCGAACGGCAAGCCAGATCCGATCGCGGCGGCCAAAGACATCCGCGAAACTTTCTTCCGCATGGCGATGAATGACGAGGAGACGGTCGCGCTGATTGCCGGCGGACACTCCTTCGGCAAGACCCACGGTGCCGGCGATCCGTCGCTGGTCGGCCCGGAGCCGGAAGGCGGCGCGATCGAGGATCAGGGCCTCGGCTGGAAGAGCAAGCACGGCACCGGCATCGGTGCCGACGCCATCACCGGCGGCCCGGAAGTGACCTGGACGCAGACGCCGACGAAATGGAGCAACCATTTCTTCGACAACCTGTTCAACAACGAATGGGAGCTAACGAAAAGCCCGGCCGGCGTGCAGCAGTGGAAAGCGAAAGGCGCCGCCGCCACGATCCCGGATGCCCACGACAAGTCGAAGAAGCATGTGCCGACCATGCTGACCACGGACCTCTCGCTGCGGATGGATCCTGCTTATGAAAAGATATCGCGGCGCTTCTATGAGCATCCGGATCAGTTCGCCGATGCGTTCGCGCGCGCGTGGTTCAAGCTCACGCACCGCGACATGGGCCCGATCCAGCGCTATCTCGGCCCACTGGTGCCGAGGGAGACGCTGATCTGGCAAGACCCGATCCCCAAGGTGAACCATGTGTTGCTCGGAAAGCCGGATATCGCTGATCTAAAAGCGAAGATCCTCGCGTCCGGTCTGTCGGTTTCGCAATTGATTTCGACGGCCTGGGCGTCGGCGTCGACTTTCCGCGGCTCCGACAAGCGCGGTGGCGCGAACGGCGCGCGCATTCGGCTTGCGCCGCAGAAGGATTGGGCCGTCAACCAGCCGGCCGAGCTGGCGAAGCTCCTGCAGAAACTCGAAGCGATCCAAAAGACCTTCAACAAAGGCAAGAAGAAGGTCTCACTCGCCGATCTGATCGTTCTGGGCGGCTGCGCAGCCGTCGAGAAAGCTGCAAAAAAGGCGGGCCATGACGTGAAAGTCCCCTTCGCGCCGGGGCGTATGGATGCGTCGCAGGAGCAGACCGACGTTGAATTGTTTAAGCCGCTCGAACCGGTCGCTGACGGCTTTCGCAACTATTATCGCAGTAAGTTACTGATGTCCCCGGAAGAGGCGTTGATCGACAAGGCGCAATTGTTGAAATTGACCGCGCCCGAGATGACGGTTCTCCTCGGCGGCCTGCGCGTGCTAGGCGCCAATGCCGGCGGGTCGAAGCACGGCGTTCTCACCAAAAAGCCGGAGACGCTGACAAACGACTTCTTCGTCAACCTGCTCGACATGAGTACGGAGTGGCATCCCTCCGGCGAGAACGCGTACGAAGGCCGTGACCGGAAGACGAAGGCGATAAAGTGGATTGGCACCCGCGTCGATCTCATCTTCGGTTCGCACTCGCAACTGCGCGCCATCGCGGAGGTCTATGGGAGCGCCGACGGGAAGGAGAAATTTGTGAAGGACTTCGTAGCGGCCTGGAGCAAGGTGATGAACGCCGATCGCTTCGACCTCGCCTGATCAATGCCGGGAGGTTCTCAGGTTGCCGGGTAAACCGATATTCTGTGAAGCGAAACGGCCGGGTATCGTCCCGGCCGTTTTTGCTTGCGGATCGTGGTCGGTTTTGTAGCGTTGCCGGGCAACCAAGGCGGCCGACGTAACCCATTGATTTTTATCGACCATTGTCTTTGAAAACTGCCTATTCCGGAGATGCCGCCGGGCTAGGCTTGACGGGGCGATAGCCCGCCGCGTTATCTCAGTTCTGGCGGCGTCATAGAATCGTTACCGAGGGCGGCGAGGGTGACGGCGGCGGAACCAGGAGTAGCCATGGCCGATCGCGGCCAAGCCACTGCCATTGCGTTCGAAAGCAGCCAGGCACGGCGGCTCGTTGCGCCCGTGCGGCTCGCCGAGCCGGCTGAAAAACATCCGGCTTCAGAGTTGGCCTCGAGCCCCGACCGCTTCATCAATCGGGAATTATCCTGGCTTAATTTCAACCGCCGCGTTCTTGAAGAATCCGCCAATCGCGAGCACCCGCTGCTCGAGCGGTTGAAGTTCCTGTCGATCTCGGCGAACAACCTTGACGAGTTTTTCATGGTGCGGGTTGCCGGCCTTCGCGCCCAAGTGCGCGCCGGCATCGGCACCAAAAGCCCGGAAGGTTTGACGCCGGCGGAGCAGCTGACGCGCATCGCCGAAGCCGTCGTGCTTCTCGTTCGGGACCAACAAGCACAATGGCTTGAATTGCGCGCGGCGCTAGCGCAAGCCGGGATCGTTCTGATCGATGGTCCGGACGTCGCCAAATCGGAAAAAACGTGGCTCGAAGATTATTTTCTTTCGCACATCTTTCCGTTGCTGACGCCGCTCGCCGTCGATCCGGCGCATCCGTTCCCTTTCATTCCAAATCTCGGCTTCTCGATTGCCCTGCAGCTGGCGCGGGCGAAGGACGGCAAGGCGATGAACGCTTTGATCCGCATGCCCAACCGCATCGAACGTTTCGTGCGGTTGCCGCAGGCGGGCGAGGGCGGCGCAGCGCGCCTGATTTCGGTCGAAGGCGCCACCAGTCTGTTCATCGGCAAGCTGTTCCCCGGCTACACGGTGAAGGGTGTCGGCGCATTCCGCGTCATTCGCAACTCCGAATTGGAAGTCCTCGAAGAGGCCGAAGACCTGGTGCGGCTGTTTGAAACCGCGCTCAAGCGGCGTCGCCGTGGGTTGGTGATCAGGCTCGACATCGAGGCGGACATGCCACCGGAGTTGCAGCGCTTTGTGCAGCGCGCGCTCGGTGCCACCGAGGACAGCGTGTTCAAGGTGGACGGCGTCCTCGCACTCGATGAAATGTCGCAGATCGCCAAGCTCGACCGGCCCGATCTCGAATTTGTGCCGTATAACCCCCGTTATCCCGAACGAATCCGCGATCACGGCGGCGATTGCTTTGCCGCCATCCGGCAAAAGGACCTCATCGTCCACCATCCCTACAAATCGTTCGACGTGGTGGTGGACTTCCTACATCAGGCGACACGCGATCCGAATGTCGTCGCGATTAAGCAGACGCTTTACCGTACGTCGGCCGACTCTCCGATCGTTAAGACGCTGGCCGAGGCGGCTGAAGCCGGCAAATCGGTCACTGCGGTGGTCGAACTCAAGGCGCGCTTTGACGAAGAGGCCAACATCCGCTGGGCGCGCGACCTGGAACGCGCCGGTGTGCAGGTGGTTTACGGCTTCATCGAACTCAAGACGCACGCCAAGCTGTCGCTGGTGGTCCGCCGCGAAGGTTCGGCGCTTGTCTCCTACGTGCATGTCGGCACCGGCAACTATCACCCGCAGACAGCGCGCATCTATACCGATTTGTCGTTCTTCACTTCCGATCCGGTCATCGCCCGCGACGTCGCGCGCGTGTTCAACTACGTGACCGGCTACGCCGAGCCCGCCGAATTGGAGCGGATGGCGGTGTCGCCGCTGACTTTGCGCAAACGCATGGTCGAACATATCGACCAGGAAATTGCCCAAGCCAAGGCCGGCCGCCCGGCGGGAATTTGGATGAAGATGAACGCGCTGGTCGATCCCGACATCATTGACGCACTGTACCGGGCCTCCAGCGCCGGTGTGGCGATCGAACTTGTCGTCCGCGGCATTTGTTGCCTGCGTCCAGGCGTGCCCGGCCTGTCGGAAAATATCCGAGTCAAGTCGATTGTCGGGCGCTTTCTCGAGCACGGCCGTATCTATTGCTTCGGCGCCGGCCACAGCCTGCCACATGCCAAGGCCGCGCTTTACATTTCGTCGGCCGACATGATGCCGCGCAATCTCGACCGGCGCGTCGAGGTGCTCTGCCCGATCCTTAATCCGACCGTGCATGAGCAGGTACTCGACCAAATCATGGTGGCGAATTTGAAGGACAATGAACAAAGCTGGCAGTTGTTGGCTGACGGTACTTCCTCGCGCATCAAGTTCGGAGCGCAGGAGGACAAGTTCAATGCCCATACCTACTTCATGACCAATCCAAGCTTGTCCGGGCGTGGAAAGTCGCCCAAAGATTCCATTCCCCGGCTGCCACCCCGCTCCGAGCGGACGTGAGCGGAAGACGGCGCGCTTTGGCTCGGACCCTGCGCCAAGTGCAATGATGAGCCGTGTCATCGAAGCACCCGGGCGTCTCGGTCACGGTCCACCGCTTGCCGTCGTCGATATCGGCTCGAATTCAGTACGGCTTGTGGTCTACGAAGGACTTTCGCGCAGCCCGACCGCGCTGTTCAACGAGAAGGTGCTGTGCGGCCTTGGCCGCGAGGTGCAGACCACCGGCTTGCTCGCGGCTGACGCGGTCGAGCAGGCGTTGTCCTCGCTCAAACGCTACCGGGCCCTGTGCACGACCATGGGCGTGAAGAAGGTCCTCGCGATCGCTACCGCCGCCTGCCGCGACGCCAAGAACGGGCGCGCCTTCATCAGCCTCGCCGAGCGGATCATTCAGTCAAAAATCGAGGTTCTCTCCGGCCCGCGCGAGGCGGAATTGACCGCGCTCGGGGTGATCTCCGCCGTGCATCAGGCCGACGGCGTGGTCGGCGACCTTGGCGGCGGCTCGCTTGAACTCGTCGACGTTCATGGCACGCGAACACGGCGCGGCTTAACGCGGCCGCTCGGCGGTCTGGCCCTGGTCGACATTTCCTCCAAGTCGCTCAAGAAGGCCGAAAAGTATGTGAAGAAAACGCTCGGCGCTCTGCCGATGCTTAAAGATTGCAAGGACCGCACCTTTTACGCGGTCGGCGGCACTTGGCGGGCGTTGGCGCGGCTGCATATGTGGCAGACCGGTTATCCGCTGCATGTGATGCATGGCTACACCATTTCTGCTGATGACGCGCTCGAATTTGCTCGTTTGGTGCACCGAGTTGACGTCGACACGCTGTCCAACATCGAAGTGGTGAATAATGCCCGTCGTCCGCTGCTTCCCTACGCCGCGCTCGTCCTTGAATACGTGCTGCGCATTGGCAAGCCGCAGCAAGTGACGTTTTCAGCGCTCGGCGTTCGCGAAGGGTTGCTTTATTCGCTGCTCAAGAAAAAGGAGCAGAAGAAAGACGCCCTCATCGAAGCGGCGCGCGATCTCAACCATCTGCGCTCCCGTTCGCCGCGCCACGGCGAAGAATTGATCAATTGGACGGATCGCTTCATGGCATCGTCGGGTCTCGATGAAACGTCTGAGGAACGTCGGCTTCGTCATGCGGCGTGTCTGTTGGCCGATATCGGCTGGCGGGCGCATCCGGATTATCGCGGTGAGCAGTCGCTCAATATCATCGCCTATGGCGGCTTCACCGCCATCGATCATCCGGGCCGCGCCTACCTGGCCTTGGCCGTGTTTTATCGCCATGTCGGCTTGGTCGTCGACGACGAGCTGTCGCCGCGGCTACGCGAGCTTGCTTCGACGCGCATGATCGACCGCGCGCGGGTGCATGGTGCCGCGCTGCGGCTTGCTTATGTCATTTCAGTGGCCATGCCCGGCGTGCTGCCGAAAACCCGGCTCGGCGTCGAGCGGCACCGGCTGGCACTGCGGCTTCCCGGCGAATTCGCGGCGTTGGGCGGAGATCGCGTGCTCAGCCGGTTGCGGGCGCTCTCCCGGCTGATCGGGCGCGAGCCGGTGATGCTGCTCGGTTAGTCGTATTGCGCAGACGCGTTGCCTAATCTGCGATGTTCAGGTTGAATGGCGCGCTTGCCGTAAGCGGACACCCCAGGGGAGGGGAATCCATGGAAAATCTTAAGCGGTTCTTCGCCGTAATCGCATTCATTTCGGTTCTAAATGGAATTGGGCTGCTGCTTACTCCGAACGCCGTACTGGTCACCTACGGCATTCCACCCGGCGCCGGCGCGGTCTTGGGCTTCCGGTTGCTGGGCCTGACCTTGATCGAGTTCGGACTTCATCAACTGGTTCGTCAGGTACTCGCACGACTGGACAGCGCTGCGCGGTCTGTTGATCGGCGGCACGGTCGGCTACGCTCTCGGCTTCCTGGTTTCACTTTGGGCGACGCTGGACCACACTATAAATCCGGCCGGCTGGGTGCTGGTGGTGACCTACGCTGTTCTGCTGCTCGGCTACATCTACTCGCTTTGGTCCGGCACGAAAAAATTCTCCGGCACGTAGGCGGCGGTTCTACCCCGAAAGAAAGAAGGTCAGCCGCGCTCGACGGCGGCCACCCTGCCTTTTTCAATGGCGAGCGCGAGGTTGCCGTGCTTGAGCGCGAGCGCCTTTTCGCCAAATAGCTCGCGCCGCCAGCCGTGCAGCGCCGGTACGTCCGCCCCGTCATCGACGGCAATGCGCTCCAGATCGTCGACGGTAGCAATCACCTTGGCGGCGACATGATGCTGCTCCGAGATCATCCGCAGCAGCACCTTGAGCAACTCGACCACTGCGGTGCCGTTCGCGGACGCTGGCATCCGCGCCAGATGCGGCAGCGTTTTCATATCGCGCCCGAGCCCGTGCGCCACGGCGGCGACGATGGCATCGCCCCAGCGTGAGCGTTCGAAACCCTTCGGCAGCGTACGCAAATTCTTCAGCCGCTCGGTCGTGGTCGGCGCCTGCACTGCGATGTCGGCGAGGACTTCGTCCTTGAGCACCCGCGAGCGCGGTACGTCACGCGCCTGCGCTTCGCGCTCGCGCCAGGCCGCGACTTCGATCAGCACGGCAAGTTCTTTCGGCTTGCGTACGCGGGTCTTAAGCCGCCGCCAGGCGTTTTCCGGATCCATGCGGTAGGTGTCGGCCGACGTCAGCACGTTCATCTCTTCCTGCACCCAATCGGCACGCCCGCGCCGTCCGAGGTCGTCGACCAGCGCAAGATAGACGTCGCGCAAATGCGTCACGTCGGATACCGCATAGGAAAGCTGCGCTGCGGACAGCGGCCGACGCGTCCAGTCGGTGAAGCGGTGGGATTTGTCGAGCGTGTCGCCGGTGATGCGCTGAACGAGCTGGTCGTAGGAAATGGAATCGCCGTAGCCGAGCACCATGGCGGCGACCTGGGTATCGAAAATCGGATGCGGGATGAGCTTGGCGAGGTGCCAGACGATTTCGATGTCTTGGCGGGCTGCATGAAACACCTTCATGACCTTCTCGTCCGCCAACAGCGAGAAGAGAGGCGCAAGATCGATGCCGGGCGCGAGCGCATCGACCACCACGGCCTCGTCGCGAGAGGCCATCTGCGCCACGCAAAGCAGCGGATAGTAAGTGGTCTCGCGCAGGAATTCGGTGTCGACGGTGACGAACGGGTGCGACGCCATGCGCCGGCAGACGGCTGCAAGCTCCGACGTCGAGATGATCGGCTCAATCGCGGCTTTGGTAGCGGAATCAAACGCCATTTGAGCCTGATAGTTTGGTGCAGGGGCGATGCGGGTGGCAAGGGTCGCCGCAGCCACCGCCGCGCTGCTAAACCAACATTTTCATGTGGATGAATTCCCACGGGCTCGGCATGGCGCCCACCGGTACCTCGATGACGGTGGGCCCATCGCGATGGGCGAAAGCGCCCCGCAACGCCGCGCGTAGCTCCTGCGGTCCGTTGGCGCGCACGGCTTCCGCGCCAAAACTCCTAGCGAAAAGCACGAAGTCGGGATTGGCAAGGTCGCTGCCGATCAGCCGATTGCCGAAGCGTTCCTGCTGGATGCGCCGCACATTGCCGAAAGCGCCGTCGTTGAAAACGACCGTGACAAGCGGAATGCGGTGGCGCATGGCGGTCGCAAGCTCGTTGGCGGTGAACATAAATCCGCCGTCGCCCGATATCGCCACGACCGGCACGTCGGGTCGGGCGTTTTGCGCACCGAGTGCGGTGGCAAAACCCCAGCCGAGATTGTCCTGATAGCCCGGTGAGAGGAACGTGCGCGGCTTGTAAACCGGAAAGGCGAGCCGCGCGGCGAAACCCATTTGGGTGACTTCGTCGACAAATAGGCCATCCTCCGGCAACTCGGCGCGGATCGCTTCGAGAAATGCCATCTGCGGCGCGAGCTTGCCGAGCCGCTTGCGCCATGCCGCCTGACGTTCTTGCAGTTCGGCGCGGCGAGACTGGCGTTTGCCATTGTACGCCGGCAATTCCGTCAGTAACTTCTGCAAAATTGGTTTCGCGTCACCGGTCAGCGCGACCGTGGGTTTGCGCCGGCGACTGTGTTCCGTGCGATCGGCATCGATGCGAATGACGGTAAGATCGCGGCGGGCGCCCCATTCTCGAAATTGCATCAGCAGCCGCGTGCCGACGCCGACTACGGCGTCCGCTTCGCCCCACAGATCATACCCGAGCGGCAGCGTCACGCTCAACGGGTCGCGGCTGTCGAGGACGCCGCGGCCGCGCCGATAGCCGAGCACCGGTGCTTGCAGCATGGCCGATAGCGCCGTGACCTCGGCGGCGGCGTCCTGGGCACCGCCGCCGCAAATAATCATCGGACGCTTTGCGGCGCCAAGCAGCTTGGCAGCGCGCCGGACCGCATCGGTATTGATCTTCGTCGCGGGCGCGGGCAGCGGCGATTGCAGCATCACCGGAGCAAATTTTCCCCACACATCGATCGCGCATTCGAGTGCAGCGGGTCCAGGCCGGCCCGTACGCATTGCCCGCAGCGCCTGCGCAGTCGCGCGCGACGCTTGTTGCGGCTTACGGATCAGCTCAACGTGGTCAACGAGCCGCTTGATGATGCCGTGCTGGTCGCGGATTTCGTGCAGATGTCCGAACCCTCTGCCGATATCGGCGTCGGGAATTTGGCCGATCAGCGCCAGCACCTGCGCGTTCATCGAATAAGCGGTGAGTAGCGCCGCCGCCGAATTGAGCAGCCCCGGTCCGGGCACCACCGCGTAAGCCTGCGGCTTGCCGGTCGCCAGCGCCGCGCCGAGCGCCATGTAAGCGGCGCCCTGCTCATGGCGCGTATGGATCGTGCGCAGGCGCTCGGAGAACTTAAACAGTGCCTCGAAAAGGAAATCGTTCTGCACGCCCGGCAGCGCATAGACAGTATCGAGACCGTGTCCGATCAGCGTCGCGACCACCGCCTCGGCAGCAGTCATCGGCGTTGCCGAAGCCTTATCGGGCGTCTTCTTCTTTTTCATGTTCAGTCCTTGCGGCCGGGAAGTGTGCAGATCGGTGGCGTTCTGTCGAGACTTTCCCCCAGCCGGCCCCGACGCTTGACAAGTCGGCGCCGCCGATGTGGTTGTGCCCCACCTTTTCACCCCTTTTCGGTCGGGCGGAATTGAGCATGCATCGCTACCGCAGCCATAAATGCGGCGAACTTCGAGCAACCGACATCGGCAGCGAGGTCCGCCTCTCCGGCTGGTGCCATCGGATTCGCGATCACGGCGGCGTGCTGTTCATCGATCTGCGCGACCATTACGGCCTGACCCAGGTGGTGGCCGATCCGGACAGCCCTGCATTCAAGGTCGCGGAAACTTTGCGTTCCGAATGGGTCGTTCGCATCGACGGCAAGGTGCGGCGCCGGCCGGACGGCACCGAGAATCCCGAACTGCCGACCGGGGCGGTCGAGGTCTACATCCGCGAAATCGAGGTGTTGGGCCGGGCCGGCGAATTGCCGCTGCCGGTCTTCGGCGATGCCGATTATCCCGAGGACATCAGGCTTCGCTACCGTTTCCTCGATCTGCGCCGCGAGCACTTGCACAACAACATTATAAAGCGCGGTCAGATTATCGATTCGCTGCGCCGGCGCATGAAGGAGCAAGGCTTCTTCGAGTTCCAGACGCCGATCCTCACCGCGTCGTCGCCGGAAGGCGCGCGCGACTATCTGGTGCCGTCGCGGCTGCATCCGGGAAAATTCTACGCGCTGCCGCAAGCGCCGCAGCAATTCAAGCAGCTGATCATGATTTCCGGCTTCGACCGGTATTTCCAGATCGCGCCCTGCTTTCGCGACGAGGATGCGCGCGCCGACCGCTCGCCTGGCGAGTTCTATCAGCTCGATCTGGAGATGAGCTTCGTCACCCAGGACGACGTGTTCGACACGGTTGAGCCGGTGATCCGCGGCGTGTTTGAGGAATTCGGCAAAAGCAAGAAAGTAACGCCGAAATTTCCGCGCATTTCTTACAGCGAGGCGATCGGCAAATACGGCACCGACAAACCGGATCTGCGCAATCCGATCATCATGCAGGATGTGTCCGAGACTTTTCGCGGCTCCGGCTTCAAGATTTTTGCCCGCATTCTCGAAACCAATGCGAAGGGCGCCGTCTGGGCGATTCCGGCGCCGAAGGGCGGCTCGCGTGCGTTCTGCGATCGGATGAATTCGTGGGCGCAAGGCGAGGGCCAGCCGGGGCTCGGCTATATCTTTTTCGCGCTCGACAATGGCGCCGTGGTTGGTCGTGGCCCGGTCGCCAACAATCTTGGACCGGAGCGAACCGATAAATTGCGCGGGCAACTCGGCATCGGCGATGGCGACGCCGTGTTCTTCGTCGCCGGCGAACCGCAAACATTTTTTAAATTCGCCGGCACGGCGCGCGGCAAGATCGGCGAGGACCTCGGCTTGATCGATAGGGATCGCTTCGAGCTATGCTGGATCGTCGATTTTCCGATGTATGAATGGAACGAGGAGGAGAAGAAGATCGACTTCTCCCACAATCCATTCTCGATGCCGAATTTGCCGGCCGAGGAATTTCTCGCGCTCGATACGGCCGACCGCGACAAGGCGCTTTCTCTGAAAGCGATCCAGTACGACATTGTCTGCAACGGCGTGGAATTATCCTCCGGCGCGATCCGCAATCATCGGCCCGACGTGATGAAGAAAGCTTTTGCCATCGCCGGCTATGACGAGAGTGTGCTGGAGCAGAAATTCGGCGGCATGCTGCACGCGTTGTCGCTCGGCGCGCCGCCGCATGGCGGCATCGCGCCTGGCATCGACCGCATCGTCATGCTGTTGTGCGGCGAAGACAATCTGCGCGAGGTAGTGCTGTTCCCGATGAACCAGCGGGCCGAGGATTTGATGATGGGGGCACCATCGGAGGCGACCGCCAAGCAGTTGCGTGAACTGCACATCCGAGTCGTCACGCCTGGCCCGGCGTAACGTGTATGCGCCTCAAAATAGCTTGAGAGAGCAAACCACCTTGCCGACGATCTCAAGATCACCGAGCGGGGCTTCTTCGCTAGAGTGATTGGAATTATCGGAAATGACTTTCACACGCATCGGTCGCGCGGCGTGCAGCACTTGTAGGCGCCGCACCATCATCGAGCCGAAAGTATCGCGGATGGCATAAAGTCCGTCCGGCGAGGGGCGTTGATGGCCGGTATCGATAATCACCCGCTCGCCGGCGCCGATGGTAGGCGCCATGCTGTCGCCGGTTACTTCCAGCACCAGAAGATGTTCGGGTGAAGCGTGCAATTGTTCGCGCACGAAGCTCTCCGGCAAAACCCACCTTTCGCTTTTGAGTGA
The DNA here is from genome assembly GCA_963845775.1 of uncultured Alphaproteobacteria bacterium. Classification (GTDB taxonomy): domain Bacteria; phylum Pseudomonadota; class Alphaproteobacteria; order Rhizobiales; family Xanthobacteraceae; genus BOG-931. The sequence goes on along the minus strand of CAWJTE010000006.1, from coordinate 326,084 downwards.
GTTGCCGTAGCGCGCGCCTTTGCGCGATGCCGGGCCGGCGTGGGTATCGACCTCCGCTACCTGATGCGGAGCCGGGCCAGGCGCGGCGGCCGTTTCTTCCACTCCGCTGGTGCCGGGAAAGCGCCCCCACAACAGCATCTGTTCCGCTGAATAGCCGAGATGCGGGGCGAACGGTCTGAGATGGTCAAGCCGCAGCCGGATTTGACCGTTCTCAAGCCGTGACAATTGCTGCTTGGAAATTCCCGAAAGCCGCACCAGTTCGGAGCGCGACATGCCGCGCGCCTCACGAGCATGATAGAGGCCGCTTTTCGGCGGCGCCGCCCGAATCCGTCGTGCCATCGGGAATTGCACCGTCCATAGCGTCGCTGAAGAATCATTAGCATCATTTTCGGTGACTCGCCTAGCGTACATTATTCGGAATCTGTCACAAACGGTGACGCAACCTTCATCGACGAGGAGCGCCATACTGCACAAGCTTCTCATCGCGACGCGTGTGGGCGCCGCCGGAACAGGACGGCCGCCTCTGTTTCAATCGGCACGGCGCCGAGGTAATAAGCGCGCCTGAGGCGGAGGGCCGTCCGCTTTTCCGCCAAGCGGCTCGTCTTCCTGTCCGATTCGCCTAATGGCAGATTATGGAATGTCACCGCGTTTAGAACGCCGACCCAAAAGTGCCTTCGCCGCGCGAGCCGCTCACATCGATCGCGGGCTATTGTCGAAATAGCCGGTGAGCCGCCTCGCGGTTTCGACACGATCCGTTGCGGAACGCGTCAACGGTGGACATCTTATAACCCGGAAAAGCTCGGATGATCGAGAATGGCATCCGTGCCGGACTGGATCAAAAGGTCAACGTCCTCAGTCGCAAGTTTAAATTGTGTCGGGATGGATGACAATTTGGCGGCACGCCGGGGGTCGAATTGTTCAAATCCTACCTCGGCAACTTCGAATCTGATGGCGCTACAACGTCAATCCCTTAAAGCCCCGAGCCGGCGGGCCTCCGTCCCCGATAGTCCGCATCGCCACTTGCGTATCGCCTCCTGCCAATCAGCGATGCTCAGCCGAAAGGCGTCAAAGCCGCTGCGGACAGCGGAATTCATCGCCGTGTCAGTAACGGCGTTGAGCAGCTCCGCACCTGCCGGCCCGTCGACGGTGCGAGCCCAATTTCCTGCCGGCGCTTGACCGGCGTTGACCACGACGAAAATCAAGCGACGCAGCTGCACCGCCTTTTCCGGCGTAAGTGGCATAAAAGGCATTTCCGCGGCCGCACGCGCGATCACAAGTCCCGAAAGGCCAAAATTGTCGGTGATGCCGCCGTCGGCGAGCTTCAAGTATTTAATCCGCTCGGAATCCCGGTAGCGTACCAGCGCTTCGGCAAAAGCCCGCACCTGTGCTCCGGCATTGCGATCGGCCAAGACACGACCCACCCACACCGGCAGAGGTGTGGCGCAGGCCGTCGGAAAGCTCTCGAGCACGATGGGCACAAAGGCGACCGGCACGGCAGCCGATGCCGCAACCGCGTGCGACAGGGGGTACTGCCTGATATCGCTACATAAAGCTGCAAACGTCACTGGAGAAAAGAGAAACGGCGTTCTGTTGAAAAGGTCCGAGGCATAGATCCAGATGATCGGTCTGCCCTGCTGAAACAGATCGCCAAGCGTTGCGTGATCAAAAAGATTGCGATCGAGCCAACCGGAGAATTTGCTCGCGTCATTTACGCCCCCACTAAGTCCTTGTGCTATATTTCGCAAGTTGACGCCGGTGTTCAGATCTTCTTCGGCATCGCGTATCAAAAAGCGCTCGCGAAAATCGGTCAGCGCCGCACGGCCCTTCAGTCCAAAATAGGCGGCGGTGACCGAGCCGCCCGAAACACCAGAAACGAATACAACCCGATCCAAATAGCTTTTGCCACCCTGTGTTGAAAGTCGATCAAGGCCGCGCAGCACACCATAAGAAAAGGCCGCGGCGCGTGTTCCGCCACCAGAGAACGCAAGCGCAATTGCGGTGTCACCGCCGACATCCGGTGTCGTCAATTGCGCCATCGGATTGGCCCCGCTTCCTACTGGTATATTGATCGGCGGGTCGAAAGTGGCACAGCCCACGAGCAGCAGGAGACACAAGCCGGCTGGCTTCGCACCGGGCCGGGCGATTGCGCGGGTTAGTGACAGCAATCCCCAGTCCTTTGACGCATGCACCATGTTTTGAAACACGACAAACGGACATTTATTCTCGGAATTGTGATGTCTGCTTTTCGCTCGGAAGCAGCTTTCGCCAATACGGTGGGCGTGTCCGCCAAAAGGCACGATGGTAGTCATTCAATCACTTTTAGTTGACGTTGACGCGGCCCAGCCTTGTGAAGTGCAAACGAGTTCACTGGTTGAGCGAGTTCGCTGTCTTAGGTTTTGGAAATATCGGGCGCGAGCGAATGTTCCAGCTTGAAGCCTGACGGCAATAGCGCCTTCAAATCAAACGTCGATCGGTGACCGACGGCTGCACTATTTTTAACTAACCACGCATCCGCGGTTTGCCTGCCCATATGGAACAGGTCCTCGAGGAAAGCCGGGTCGGTGTTCATTTTGCTCGACGAAGCAAGGCTTACAAGTTCTTGCGGCGCCTCGATGCAGTGAAAGCGCGTGCGGATGGTAGGGACCCCGGCATCCTAAAGCATGAGCATGACCGCTATTGCGCCCATCTCAAGCCGGTATGTTGAGTTGAAGCCGATCTCGACCATCCGATCGTTGATTTGATTGAGCGTGCGTGGTGTCTCCATGCGAACGCTGGGATCGATCCTCACGACGATCAAGTCCTGCACATCTATGTCACGAAGGACGGCAGTTATCGCCGGGTTCCCCGTCCAACCACCGTCCCAATACGGTTCGCCGTCTATCTCAACTGCCGGAGACATGTGGGGCAGACATGCCGACGCCAGAACGGCATCGACCGAGATGTCCTTGTTATTGAAAACTCGCCGCACGGCGCTCCAGACGTTGGTCGCGCACACCGCGATGTGAACGGCGTTTTGCGAGCGCAAACGCCCAAAATCGATCATCTCGGTGAGCAGGCCGCGCAACGGATTAAAAATTGGAGGGATTGAGATCGTATGGCGACAAATTCTGGTTCACCGTGCTCTTAACAGCGCTCTGGTTCACCGTGCCATCAGCAGCACTATGCATCTTGCCGATCGACGCCCAGAACCGGCGCAGTGCACGTCGAGCTTCCTCCGGGCCTCCTCGCACCAATGCGTCTACCAGGACCGTGGCGTTCATCGCACCGGCGCTGGTGCCGGTAGCGCCCGTAATCTTGAGAGTTGGCTCCTCGAGCAGCCGATCGAGCACGCCCGACGTGAACGCCCCATGCGAGCCACCTCCCTGCAAGGCGACGGCAACATTGCGGGTCGTCGATGCCGAATTGTTGGCAGCTCGTGGTTCATGCGTAACTGTCTTTTGATCGTTCTCGGCCATCAATTCGCACCATTGCTTTCCGTGCTTACGCTATTTTTTCACTCTGCAGCGATATTCGCGTTACGGCTTTGTTGAAGGCATCGCCCCAATCTATCAGGGGGCGTTCGGCGACTGCGGATGCTCCAAGTCCAAAAACGAATTCGCGCCGCAACATATTTTCGCTCCCGGCGTGTAAAAGGCTTTAGAAATTCTTTGTCACTGCCGAATGCCGCGCGCCGTGCCTTTTCGTGAGGCGCTGCGTTCGTCGCCTGTGATCCACGCTCACTTCGCCGCTTCGACTTTCTTCCAGGTTGGTCCTGGATCAAAGGACGTCATAGCCTCAGCAACGGTGGCCGTGTTCGGCCCGAGATCTTTTTGAAACACGGTACCCGCGTGATTGACGATGAATGTCATCACGCCGGAGTTGCGGTATTCGGCCGGGTAGGCCACCAGCGCAAAGCCGCCAATCATCTTGCCACGCACGACATAATCGGCGGTGCCGCCCACCGCTCCCGGTCCCTGCTTGCTCAGTATCTTGTAGAAGTAACCACGATAAGGCGAGCGGCCTTCGCCGGCGCGATAGCCTTGGCGCGTGGCTTTGGCGAAAAGTTCGCCTAGCGGGCTTTCCTCCTCGCCCTGTGCAGCGGGCCAATAAAGTCCATCTTTCTTGCCGGGCTCGCTGATGAAGTGTTGGGCATAGACGCCTACGCCTGCGCCGGTGCGGTCTTTCTCGGCGTATTCGTTCTGCGCGTCGACGTAAGCGAGGCAGGTCTGGATCGCGTCTAGTTCGTTGTGACCGATCCGCCGGTAGAGGATCTCCTCACGGCCCGCCTCTGTATCGAATGACCAGGTGCCATTTTTGTTACGCAGAAGCGGTATCGGGAACGGATAATCATTGTCGCCAATCACCAGGATGGCCTTGCGGTCGCCTGCCATGGTGATGACGTGCTTGGTATCATAGGAGGCGACGAACCGCTTGCGCGCCGTCTCGTCTGCCACCTTGTCGCCGGACGAGATGATGTCCTGCCCGTCGCGGCCGAGGACAACAAGCGCCGCTTTTTGATCGTCGCTTCTCGCCGTGGCGACAAGCGCGTCAACGGCCTCCTGCGGCGTCTTGTAGTCCTGCTGCGCGTTGGCGATCGACGCCATCGAAAATAAGAAGACCGCCGCGGCTGTGACGAGCCACCCAAGTGTCGGCGTGCAGCGGGAACCGGAAGGAGCGCGGGTTGTGATCATGGCATCCTCGATGTGTCCAGTGTTTTTGAATTCCGCACGGTCAATGTGCAAGCGGCGTAGTAGCTGGCACCCGCGCACCTGACGCGATCCATGCGTCGTAGGTTTGGAACTTCAGACCGAGCTTGTCGTAGAAAACCAGCAAATAGCCGTCGCACCCGCGTGCGACCGCCTCGGGCATCACGGCTTGCACCTCTTGCGCCATCACCCCGACGTAAGTTTTCGTGCCGCCGTTATAGATAAAGCGATAGACGCCGATGCCATTGTCGAGACGACCGAGAAGGGTGATGTCGTGTTTCAACCTTGCATCGGAGCGCCGTCCACCGCCGCCCCGGGCCGCGGCGCCGCCACTCGGACGGGCACCGCCACCGCCACCGCTTGGACGAGCACCAACTAAACTCGCCTGACCGCGGCTCGAATTCCCTGGTCGCCGTTCTCCCCGAGCTTATATTGCCCAACGCATTGCCGCCGGCCGGTCTGCTGACGGCGGCTCGGTTACCGCCGCCCTGCCGATTGCCTGCGTTGAGGTTGCCGGCGTTCGGTCGGTTGCCGGCATTGAGATTGCCAGCGTTCGGCCGATTGCCGGTGCCGACGTTGGGACGATTGCCGCCCAGCTGCCCGTCTCTGCCGCGGAAATCGATGCGATTTTGCGCACCGCCACCCACATTGCGATTGCCGTTGAAACGTTGCGCCACGTTGGTGTTGCTGTAACGCACGCCCTGGCGATGGGCCGGATTGTGCGTCCAATTACGGGCGTTGATGTTATTGATGTTGATTGAGCGGCTGATGTTGATGTTGTTATTGCCCCAGTTGAAACCGCCGCCCCAGCGGTAGCCGCCCGAGACCCAGCGACCCAGCGCGTAACCGGCGCCGAACGCTATCCCGGTGGCGATGATTCCGCCGGCGATATAACCCGGCGCCGGCCAATAATACGGCGGATATGCGGGATAGGGCCACGCACCGTAGACGACTGAGGGATCGTAATAGGGGACGTAGATCGTGTCTGGTTGCGCCGGCGCAATGACGATCGCCTGGGTGCCGTCTTGTTGTTGGGTCGTGACCATCTGCTGGGTGTTTGAGGCGAGTTTGTTATTGGCTTGGGCCTTTGCGCGTAAACGCTGCACCGCATCCATGACGTCGGCCTGCTGTGCCAGCACGGCGTCACCGAGTTTTTGTGTCCAGTCGAGCTTGTCGCTCATCATATCGAGCACCGACGGCGTGGCGGTCAGCGACTTCACGCTATCGTCCCAGCCCTGCTTGTCGACGGCCGCCTTGAGCTGATCGCCCTGCAAGCTTTTGTTTTTGTTTACCCAGCGCTCCGCCTCGACGATTTCGAGCGGATAGGTCGAAGCCATCAGGATTTCCGACAGCAACGGATCGGGGTATAGCGCGATTGGCGACACCAGCGCCTCGAGCTCTCCACCGCTTAATAGCTGCGATCCTGCATCAGACGGGGTCGCGGCAGGGGTCTGTGCGACCGCCGCGTACGGCATGGCAAAGACGAGAACGATTGCCAACGCCCGTAATGTTGTCGTCATCATGCCGGTCTCCTCTTCCGCTCTGAACTTTGCATAACACTCACTTGGCCTCGAAACGATACCAATTCCCCTAGGAGCTAAGCGCCGCAAGTGCATTGCGCAGCGGGCCGCCGGAGATCGCCATGAGGCCCGCGAACGGCTGACTAGGCTCAAGGATCGGGAAGATTGCGGCAGATGCCGAAAGCGCAAACGTGCACAAGGCGACAACGGTGGTTGCATTGGTCTCGGCAAACAGGCTAAAGCTTGCGAATATGATCGCCAGCCAGAAAATCACCACCACGAGAAAAGGCATCGGAATTGCGGCCCCCGCGCCGGCGAACAGCAGTAAGCGCGTTTGTGCCACTGTATTGACCGTGTTTATCGCTCTGGCTTGAAGAGAGCGCTGTGCGTCGCTCCGCGGCGATAGTTTCAGTATCTCATCGTAAAGCGATAAGCCGGCCGCGCTCGCGTCGAACGGCTCGTCTTTTCCGACAACGACGCCGTTCTCGCTCCAGATCCGATCAACGATGGTGGAGACCGCGCGTCGCAGCAGATTGCGGGCCAAGTCCGTCTCCGCCCCATACTGCGCCAGCGTGCGGTCGAGCAAAACAACGTTGGCGGTCAGCTGCTGAATCTGGCTGCTTCGACTTTGATAGGTGCCGCTTGCCGAAGCGATCACCAAACCAAGCACGAGGGCGGCGATGGTCCCGATCAGACCCGTTCCCAGCCTGACGACATCCTTCGTATGGTTGCTCAGATGATGCTCGGGCAGGGTGTTCCGAAGCAACGTGCCGAGAAACGTGCCGCCCAAAACGCACGCAAACACGATCACCGAGATCAACAAGGGTCTCATGGCGTGTTCCCCAAATCGCGGCAGAACGCTTTCATTTTCGAGGCCGGGTGGACTCAATATCGACAAGCGAATCTGAGCAGTGGCTTGGCGGCGCAACCACTTTTTCGATCACTGGCTCACGAGCCTCTGCGCTGAAAAAACAGCGACCGAAATTTGTCCGGCCCCATCACGCGGCTAATCTCCCGTAAAATGAAAAAGGGAGCCAACGCGACGGTCGAAATGATTCCGAGCGACACGATGCCCTCAAATTTATCGACGCCAATCTCCGAAATGCTTTGCGCAACCGGTTTGCCATTCCACATTCCGATTAGCACGCGCTCTACAACATGGAAGCATATCAGCGCGACGCCAAACAGGAACGATTTGACCAGGATCGAATAAGCCAGCGGCGCATCGTTAAATTTGTTGCCCAGTCGCAGATCCTCGGCGACGAGCAGAACTTTTGCGAAAACGAGAGCATTGATGATGGCTAGCCCATGAAATCGATAATCGATCTGATGCTGTGCGAGAACGATCGATTCGTGAACCGCCAGCATGCCGAACGTGACCCAGAGATAGACGAATATCAGCGCAAAGTTTCTGATTTGGTCTTTGGCCCGCTCTTTTAGATTGTGTTGTGACGCTGCCGTTACGCCGATTGCGGAGGCGCTCGGGCCAATTTTTGTCGTCTCGGGGGAAGGAGCGTTCATGTTCATCATCCAAATGTGCCGACCCGGCGGCGCGCCAATGTTCTATTCGAACGCGAAGATACGCTTCCAGTCCTTTTTCATATCGACGACGGTCTGCCGAGCAGGACGTCGCGTCGCTTGAGGCCTTCACTATTTCGAGTGATGTCATCCGCGGACGTTACAGGCTCGTCGTCTTTGCTCATGACTTACTCTCTTTCTTTATTATTGATTGCGCGACGTAGCCTCGGCAGCCGGCTATGACCGTCCGGCCAACGCTTCCTCCAGCCCGGCGGGATCGCTGAAGGCTTCTTTGCCGATGTCGATACGCACCCACGATATCTCGCCGGTGAAATGACCGTGCGGGGTTTCGTAATCCTCCGTCACCGGAGCCCCGTAATCCTTGCCGATGTCGGTGAAATCGTCACCAGAGAATAGGAATGGCACCGTCCGCGTAAGCATTGCCTCGCCGGCCTTCTGGCCATCGACGAATAGCGTGCCAACGCCGCCTTTGCCAACACCACCACCGTCATACTTGAACTCATAACGGATGGTGTGTTTGCCGGGTGCCAGCGCTTGAGTGCCACGCGCGTAGATGTGCTCGAAGCCGAAGTAATTGTAGCAATGGGCCGGCACTCCGCCTTTAAGATATAAGGCCCAGCCACCGAACCGGCCGCCCTGGACGATGATGGCGCCGGTGGCCTTGGCGTTGGGAACGATGAATTCCGCGGTGACGATGTGCGACTTGTTCTTGATGTTGAGAACTGTGTTCTCGTTCATATGGCTCATGCCCGGATAGAGCGTCTGCGAGGTGCGCCCGGCCAGTAGATCGGGGCGTCCGGCAAGATCGGAGTTGAGACGTTCCGCCTTACGATCGTCCAAAGGAAAGACGTGGTATTTGGCTCCCTCGAGCAGGAATATTTGCTGCAGCTCCTTTAGCTTTTCGGGATTGCTGGCCGCGATGTTGTTCGCCTGCGACCAATCACCCGGCGCGTACAGCTCCCAGACATCGTCGCTAAATTTTGGCAAAGTCCCCGCCATCACCCACGGGATGCCGTGCCGCGTGCAGGCCGACCAGCCCTGATGATAGATCCCGCGATTGCCAAACATCTCGAAATATTGCGTGGTGTGACGTTCAGCTGCCTTTGGATCGTCAAACGAATAAACGACGCTGGTGCCTTCGATCGGCTGTTGTTGGATGCCGCCGACGAATTCCGGCGCCGGGAGATTCGCCGCTTCGAGGATGGTCGGCACGATATCGATCACATGGCACCACTGGTTGCGCACCTCGCCCTTCGCCTTGATACCGGCGGGCCAGTGCACGATCATGCCGTTGCGCGTGCCACCCCAGTGGGAGGCGATCTGCTTGGTCCACTGGTACGGGCAGTCGGTAGCGTGCGCCCAACCGACGTTGAAGTGGTTATAGGCCATGGGGCCGCCGATCTCGTCGAGGTGAGGAAGAACGTCGGCCACGCTTTGCTGGACATTGTTCAGGGCCGCGAGCTCGTTGAAGGCTCCGTCCGGCCCGCCTTCGCCGCTCGCGCCATTGTCACCGAGCAGGTAGAGGAACAGCGTGTTGTTAAGCACGTCCATGTCTTGCAGCGCATCCACGAACCGGCCGACCTGAACATCCATGTGCTCGGCAAAACCTGCATAGGCCTCCATCAGCCGCGCCGCTACGCGCTTTTGATCCGCTGACAGCGTATCCCACACCGCGATTTCCTTCGGCCGTTCGGTCAGTTTGCAGTCCTGCGGAATAACGCCGAGCTGCTTTTGCCGCGCGAATGTCTGTTCGCGCAGCTTGTCCCAGCCGGCATCGAACTTGCCGCGATACTTCTCGATCCATTCCTTGCCGACAGAATGGGGCGCGTGGGCCGCGCCATAAGCGAGATACACGAAGAACGGCCTGTCCGGCGTCATCGCCTTCTGTTCGCGCACATAGGCGATCGTTTTGCTCGTGAGGTCCTCGCTGAAATGATAATTCGGCTCGTCCGGCGTCGGCACCGGCGTGGTCCCTTCAAATAGTGTGGGGTCCCATTGGTTGGTCTCGCCGCCGAGGAAACCATAGAAGCGCTCGAAGCCGTCACCGGTCGGCCAGCGATCGAACGGGCCGGAGGCGCTCGTTTCCCACACCGGAGTTTGGTGCATCTTGCCAAAGGCCCCCGTGTTGTAGCCGTTGAGCTTCAACATCTGGGCGATTGTCGCCGCGCTATCTGGCCGGACCGATGTGTAGCCGGGAAATCCAGTGGCGACCTCGGTGATGGTGGCCATGTTGACCGAATGATGGTTGCGCCCGGTCAGCAGGGCTTGGCGGGTCGGCGAGCATAAAGCCGTCGTATGGAAGCGCGTGTAGGTGAGCCCAGCCTTCGCCAGACGTTCCGCCACTGGCATGTTGCAGGGGCCGCCATAGGCGCTGGAGGCGCCGAAGCCCATATCGTCGACCAGAACGATAACGATGTTGGGAGCCCCCGGCGGCGCGCGCAGCGGACGGATCGCCGGCGCACGGGCATCGCGCGCATCGAGCGCCGGGGGAGATTTAACCGAAGCCTGCGGGATCGGCAGGACGGTGCGGCTATCGATCGGGGTCTGCGCTCGCGCTCCCGTAACCATTCCAAATGCTGTGAGAAGCGCCGACTTCGCGGTCGTGAGCAGCAGTTTACGCCTGTTCATGCGGATTTCCTTCGTCTGGTGACGCTCCGCTCTGCCTCCGCTGCACGCAGCGAAAGCCGAGATGGCTCGTCGAGGTGTCGATCGGCTCAGCATGCCGCGCGGCCGGACGGTACCGGCGGCAGTAATTCGGCGCGCACAGATGTGAGCCGCCTTTGATGACTTTGCGGGGAATCTTGATTTGCGGCTGGCGCGGGTCGTAGCTCGCCTCCTCGCTTCCGCCGCGCGGATTTTCCGGAACGCAGCAGGCCTTCGGCGCGTCGGCTTGGTGCTTCGCCGAATACCATTCGGTCGTCCATTCCCAGACGTTGCCGATCATGTCGTGGATGCCGTAGCCGTTGGGCGGGAATGCCGTCACCGGCGAGGTGCGGTCGAAGCCGTCGTCGCAACGATTTTCGTGCGGAAAGTTTCCCTGCCAGGTATTCGCCATTTGCTTGCCCCCCGGCGTGAGCTCGTCGCCCCAAGCGAACTCGGCGGCATCGAGGCCACCACGCGCGGCGAATTCCCATTCCGCTTCGGTCGGCAAATCCTTGCCGGCCCATTGCGCGTAGGCGAGCGCGTCGGCGAACGCGACATGCACCACCGGATGATTGTCAAGCGCGTTGATGTTGCTTTTCGGCCCGTAGGGATGGCGCCAGTCCGCGCCCTTCACGAACGACCACCACTCGGTCCAGTTTCTCAGATCGACCGGATGATTTGGCGGCATGAAGACCAGCGATCCGGCATAAAGCATGTGCGGCAACGCGCCAGGATAATTCTTCGGGTCGGGTGGAATTTCGGCAAACGTAACGTAGCCGGTGGTCTCGACGAACTTTCGGAATTGCCGATTGGTGATGGGGGTGCGGTCAATCCAGAAACCATCGACCGTAACGCGATGGACCGGAGCCTCTTCGGGATAGTGCCGGTCCGATCCCATGTGGAACGTGCCGCCGGGAATAAGGACCATACTCGGCTGTGCCGATCGCTCTGCCGGGTCAATCGACGCAACAACACTGCTGGCCACGGGTTCCTCGTCGTACGAGTTCGGCCGCCGCAACTGTCGACCGAGCATTCCTCGCAGCGCCGACTGCAAGGCTAGCTTCACTGCATGACGGGTGCAATGGCGTCACCGAGTATCGAATGTTCCGCGCGGCGGGAGGGCTACTTTGTTCATCCGCGTCGTTTTAAAGCGTACGCTTCCGCTTTGGCCCCGATTCCACACCTTGTGTCTCGCGGCAAAAAGAATGAAACTCGACACGTTTATTTGGCCACCAAATTTTCCAACTAGCGCTGGCTTCGCCTATCTCGGCCGCGCCAAAAAAGGTTATAGGACCATGAACAGACTGCGAATGGCATCGTTTGTGTGGTGCTTAGCCGCCGCTGCGGCTTTGGTACCCACTGTTTCCGACGCCCAATACATGATCAACATGTCGCTTATAACATGCGCCCAATATCTTGCATTGCCGCCCGATCAATCTCGGGTCTTTTCCGCCTGGATGAGCGGGTGGTTCAATCAAAAGACCGGCTACACGTATATAAACTTGCAAGCTTATGAGAGGAATGTGCAAAACGTCAAAGCTTGGTGCGCTTCAAATCCGAATGAGCGGTTGATGACCGGTCTGCAACGTGCGACAGCGAAGTAGGTGAGCGCCATGACCACAGCAACAGTCGGAGTGCGCCGCGCGTCCGTTGCCATTGCCCTTTTGATGGCCAGCGCATATTGGCCCGCGCGCGCTCAAGTCCTACTCGATATGTCCCTGCTGAAGTGCAAGGACTATATGGAGGCGGCTCCTGACCGGCAGGAATTGATTGCAGCATGGATGAGCGGCTACTTCAATGCGTCGCGAAATCAGCCGATCGTGGACCTGTCGAGATTTGCCACCAACAGAAAGAACGTCGAAAAATACTGCAAGAGCCGCAAGAACCAAAACGAAAATCTAATGAATGCAATTCGAAAGGCAGCCTTCTGAACAGTGCAGTCTTTCTTAGCGCGGCGCCGGCATTGAGCATGGATTCAACACAATCGGTGGCGTCCAACGGGCGGTTTGTTGGCGCCGCCACCGCTCAGAACTGTTTGACGATCCGGAGCTCGGTCTTGAATTTGTAGACCGGGTAGTCATTCACGATAGGCGCAGCAGCCTCAAGCGAGATGACCCAACCGTCGGCGAATTTGCGGCCGACCGACATGTCAAATGGTAGGAAGAGGCGGCCGGTTTGGCCGGAAATTGGATCGCCGAAGTTGATACGGATATCGTTGCTTGGATAGAACGTCACGAACCAGCGATCCGGTAGACCGACGTTCAATGTCGGAGCGATCTGTGGCTCGCTGATATTTCGCCGCGAAGGATCGCCGGCAAAGCTGATCGCGTAGCGGACCACAGGGACGAAATAGGTGTCCGGCCCCATGTCAAGGAAGGAATAGCGCACGCCGACGCCCGGCATGATCTGCCACTTGCCACTTCCCAATGAATCTTCGGCCGTCGGGGCGACCAGACGGGCGCCTATTCCGAAGGCCCAGTGTTGATCGACCTCGCGAATGAGTGCGGCTTGGACCGCCGCATCGCCGACACCAAATTCTCGGTCGGTGCCGTTCGGGTTTAACGTCACCTTATCGACGACCGGAAGCTGACCCAGCATTCCGATTTTCCAGCCGTCGCCAAGTTGAGAGCTCCAATTGAGCCTCAGCAGCCAGGTTCCCCGATCTGTTTGGCTGGTCGACCCTGCGGAAGTCTCATAGAGGAAACGCGTCTCGAAGCTTCGCTGCGGGCGCGTAAAATCCTCACCATTGTAACCGGGATTTTGCTCCTCGGGGTTTGACTGTTGCGTCTGGGGGTCCTGGTTGGGCGTCGGCTCCGGTGTTCCACCCAATGCAGGAGCGCAGCAACAGCCGATGACAACCGCCCACGCGACGACAAACGCACGGAGCGAAGACCGAACGCAATCTCGTAACTCGGTGCTCACGCACGGCACGCTACCACGAATGCCGTGTCCCGCTCTAATATCGACTAGCCGTCAGAAAAATCTATTACTCTCGAGCTCAAAAAACACCGACCGCCACACCCCATGATTAACCCAAATAATTCAAACGCGTCGTCCGCCAAAGCTGCGCGAGGCGCTGCTGGTCGCTGGCGCTATCCAATTCTATTCGCCATGCAAACTATCGGCACAGCGATCCTGATACGGAATGCGGTTCCTCTTTACCGACAAATTCTCACCGATCCGGCATCACATGCGGTGCGAATTGAGAATTTGACCTGGTCGCTTTCGTCGATCGCACTGATGCAATTAGGATACTGGATTTCCTATCGAGTTCGTCCCCAACCGCCACAGTTCGTCAATGTCCTGCTCGGCCACATTACGTTGTTTGTGGCTCGCATGAGTTTCGTGTTCGCAACTTCGGTTTTTGGTTTCATGTTTCTTGTCGAAAAACCCGGATTCCATATTCCGGCCTCTCGCTACCTCCTGCTCCTGTTAGGTCTATTTTCGCTTTACTGCTACATGCTGGAATTGGAGCGTTTAGGCAGGACTTTCCTAAGCGAGAAAAACCCGTCAGACGGTTACAAATGATCAATACCGCGCATATTTCGAGCGGGCGCTCGCGGTTGCGCGGCAACAGCAAGCAAAGTCCTGGGAGCTGCGCGCGGCGATGAGCATGACCCGGCTCTGGCGCGATCAGGGGAAGCCGTAGCAGGCTCGCAAACTGCTCGCGCCGGTCTACGCTGGTTTTCCGAAGGCTTCGACACGCTCGATCTGAAAGAGGCCAAGGCCTTGCTCGACGAGCTGCACGCCTGACCAGAACCTCCCCGACTGCGCTGCGGTGCGTGAGGTCGCTCCTGGTCCAAAGCTGACGTGTAAGGGCCAACGTTCAGTGTCTGTTATTGGGGGGTTGAAGATGGGGTAATCGGCCGGCGTTGTTGTGGATAGCTGAAGATTTTGGGTGCTGCGCTTCAGGCTGATGGTGAAACGGGGTCACCGTTGTTACGGGCCCCAAGCATCAGAAGGAGAAGCGCAGCATGGACCATTTTGCTGGATTGGACGTGTCGGTCAAGGCGACCAGCGTCTGCATTGTGGATGACACGGGCAAGATCGTTCGGGAAGTGAAGGTTGCGAGCGAGCCTGAAGCACTGCTGGCGGTGTTGAAGAACCCGGCCTACCGCTTCAAGCGGATTGGATTGGAAGCCGGACCGCTGTCGCAGTGGCTTTACAGTGCGCTGGCCGAAGCCGAGTTAGCGGTGGTCTGTGTCGAGACGCGGCACATGCAGGCGGTGCTGAAGGCCCAGATCAACAAGACGGACCGCAACGATGCACGCGGCATCGCGCAGATGATCCGGGCGGGACTTTACCGCCCGGTGCACGTGAAGACGCTACGCAGTCAGAAACTGCGGATGCTGCTGACCCATCGCAAGCTGCTGCAGTCGAAGGCGATCGCCATTGACAACGACCTGCGCGGCACTTTGCGCAACTTCGGTCTCAAGGTGGGCATGGTGGGTACTGTGAAGTTTGAGGCCCGCATCAAGGAACTGGTCGAGAACTTGCCCGACCTGGCTGTGCTGGTCGAACCGCTGCTCATTGTCCGGCGGGTACTTCGCGAGCAGTTTGTCATCCTGCATCGCCGATTGCTGGCGATCGTGCGGGACGATGACGTGTGCCGGCGCCTGATGACGACCCCGGGTGTCGGCCCGGTAGTGGCACTGACTTATCGCGCCACCGTTGACGTGCCGGCTCGGTTCCGCAAATCCAAGGCAGTCGGTGCCGTATTTGGGCTGACGTGCTCCAAGTATCAATCCGGCGAGATCGATCGAAGCGGCAGAATATCGCGCTGCGGAGACGAGATGATGCGGATGATGCTCTACGAAGCGGCGCAGGTCATGCTGGTACGTTCGACAAAATGGTCCTGGCTCAAGGCCTGGGCGATGAAGATCGCCAGGCACCGCGGAATGAAGAAGGCGATCGTCGCGCTGGCGCGACGGTTGGCCGTGATCATGCACCGCATCTGGGTTGACGGCACCGAGTTCCGATGGACCCGGGAGGTCGTGGCTGCATGAGAACCG
Organism: uncultured Alphaproteobacteria bacterium; assembly: GCA_963845775.1. Taxonomy (GTDB): domain Bacteria; phylum Pseudomonadota; class Alphaproteobacteria; order Rhizobiales; family Xanthobacteraceae; genus BOG-931. The sequence goes on along the minus strand of CAWJTE010000006.1, from coordinate 310,685 downwards.
TGCACAATCAAATGTAATAGGAGAACACTGGAGATCCACCGAGCGGTGGAATGATGTCCCTCGCGGGACGATGGATGAGGTGAGATCGCATGTCTGCTTGGATCTGCCGTCCGTCTACGGCAAGACCGCGGTAAAGATTGTTCCACCTCGTTCTCAATCCCATGATGGAAGGGCCTTGGTGCCGATTCCGAAGAGAAGCACGAGCCCGTGAGTGACATCGACACTGCAGCGGCGGATGGTCTGAAAGTGCTTGACCCCAAACGGCCGATTAGAGAAGCAGACATCATTCTTTGACCGCGTTAGGTCTGCGTGACCCAATGTATGGTCCGGCCGTGCGTTGCAAGAGATCTTCGTCGAGCTGGCGGTGAGCGGTCTTGCATCAATGTATCCGGCCTCTGATTGGAGCGTGTCGTGCTCCGGGCCACCATGGATATCAGCGCGCGTGCGATCTCATTAGCGGATAGGCTTCAATCGAGCCATTCGGGTCACCAGTGTTCGCATGCGCCGGGAAGACCGAACCTCCATTTCGTCTCATCCTCTCGCAGACCTCGGCAGGTAACAGTCAATTTCTCATGCAGAACTAAGCGGCTGACGCCACGGCCGACCTTGTCTCGAAGCTTCGGCCATGAGCCAGAACGCTCCAAGCGATCCGCGCCAGCTTGTTGGCGAGCGCGATCGCAAGGACATTGCGGTGCAGCCGCTTCTTGGCGGCCTCGATCCAGGGTTTGAGGCCGTGGCGCTCCCAGCTCTTCGGCTTAATCAGCACGACCCATGCCGCTTGTACGAATAGGACGCGCAGGTAGCGATTGCCGCGCTTCGATATCTTGCCCAGAATGGTGCGGTCTCCTGTCGACATTTGTTTCGGGACGAGCCCGAGCCAAGCGGCAAAGTCGCGGCCTTTGGAGAACCCATCTCCAGCGCCGATCGCGGCCACCATCGCGCTGGAGATTATCGGGCCGACGCCGGGCACGCTCATCAGCCGCTCGCAACCGGCATCCTGGCGCGCAACCGCCTCGATCTCATCCGATAGATTCTGGACGCGCTCATCGAGCCTCCGCCAGTCGCCAGTCAAATCCTCGATGATCCGCACCATGCGAGGCGACAGGACATCGGGGGGTGTAGCTAGGATGCGCGGCAGCTCTGCGCGCAAAAACCGTAACCCTTGCCGTACCGCAACGCCGCGCTCCAACAGGAAGGCGCGAATTTGATTGATGATGCCAGTGCGTTGGCTGACCAACCGCTCCCGCACCCGGTGCAGCGCCTGCAGGTCGAGCTGATCGGCAGTCTTCGTCGCCACGAACTTCATCGTCGGCCGCTGCACCGCCTCGGCGATCGCCTCCGCATCACGGAAGTCGTTCTTCTGTCCCTTCGAGTAGGGCCGCACGTACTTCGCCGGCATCAGGCGGGCATCGTGACCAAGCGCCTTAAGCTGGCGACTGAGATGATGTGCGCCGACGCAGGCTTCCATGCCAACTAGGCACGGCGGCATATTGGCAAATCTCGCTTCCACCTGGCCACGCGACCACTTCTGCCGCAGCACGATCGCACCGCGCTGATCAAGGCCAACGACGTGGAATGAGTTCTTGCCGATATCGATACCGACTATCGCAATCGCGGTGTTTGGATTCTGAGACATAGCATGCTCCTTGTCTTTGGCGCCCCTTGCCAGCTTCGATCGCTGGCGGGGCAGGAGCACGGCCGGACCATTCCATTAGCGGACATCGGTCGTGTTCGATGGCGCTAGAAAAGGGCGCACAGCACATAAGCATAACGTCTGCCGAGGGGCCCTGATTGCAGCCTACCGCCAGTGTCAGCCCTGCAGTTGCATGCCTAGTGCTTCGAGCCGGTTACGCACGAGGTTAAGGTGGGACTTCATCATGAAATAGAGGTCCGAATGCTGCACCGGAACCCCCATGTCGCTCATTTCCCGGTCGAGCCTTTCGATTTGGGCATTGAGCCGCGCTACGTCTTCGACTTCGATATTATCTTTCAAGTTACGTTCGATGACCCTAAGCCGCTTGTATAAGGCCAACAAGTGATATTCCACAAACGCCCGGTAAATTCTCGGACCATAGCTGAAGAGCGGCAGAATTATAGCGATGACCGTTATGAAAACGCCAATGGCGCGCTTGACATAATTTCCTACCCAAAATGGTAGATATTGAACAGATGGACCGTTTTTGAGCAAATCCCGGGCTTCGTCGGCGACGGTGTATTCCGGATCGGCGAGGGTCGGAAATTCGTTGACGCGCTGGAACAACCCGGGTGCGCTATGCACTTCCACCATTGCTTGCGTCAAAAGATCGATAATCGCCGGATGAAGCTGTTTGCGGACAAGCAGTGCATTAGTCGTGCCGATAAGGACTATATCTGTCGGAGGAATTTTAAGCTCATAATCTATAACGCCCCGCGGTAACACCAAGCGAACGAGGTAGGGAAAAACCCGAGTAAGAGCTTCCGCATCGCTAAAGCTCATTAATTGAAAATCAGAATCTCTCAACAAAGAGCCGAGAGTGGGCGATTCAGGAGAAAAATTGAGAAACAGTGCGTCGATCGTTTTGTTTTTCAGTGCACTGAAAGCCTGTTCTGGCGCGAGATACAACAATATGCTGTTGTCTGATGTCACTCCGGCTTTGTTAAGGATCCGCTCGCAGACAATTCTGGCACCGCTACCAACCGGAGCCAGCGCCAGACGCTTGCCTTTAAGCTGCATGAGATCGTGGAAATTTTCGCTCGCCGAATAGAACAGCCAGAAGACCTGATAGTCGATCCGGCCTAGCGAAAGTAAATCCGGCGCCGTCTCGGCGTTCGCGACGCCGCCCTGCATTAAGCCGATTGGAATTTTCCTTTTGGGATCGTTCAGTAGCTTCAGGTTCTCGCCCGAACCGTCGGTCGCAATAATATTCAGAGTGACGCCGGAGCGTACCAGTATGCTTTTGTAGCGCTGGGCCAACGCTTGGAAATGACCGCCGAAGTAAGAGCTTGCAAAATCGACCTTCGGCGGCGGCGGCGGAAAGACAAATCCCATGGCGATCCAGATTACCGCGATCAATGCGGCCAGAAAGCTCATCGCCGCGAACAAATGTAGTCGTGTGTAGCCAAGCATTCTTTACGACCCGACTTAGTCCTTATAGCGACGAGCTTCCGGCCGGAAGGCTTTCTCATCGTGAAAGTGGATAGTGTCCGATCTTCGTCGGCGTCAGCAAGGCGGCATCCGACCACATCCGCCGCCAAGATCGCCGCAAGGTTTCCGGGTTTCGGTCATGACATGTCCGCCACAACCAAGCTAGCACAGAACCTGTTTAGAATTGGCCGTCTTATGGCAAGACTCCAAGCCACGCATACCGCAGAAGCGATGTCCATCAGTGGCCCTTAGCTGACCTAGGCGAGGCGCTTATGAATGTCTGCTTACCGGGGGTAAAGCGGACGTGACGCGAAGAGCGCGGAATGTCTTCTGTGGATGGCCCCCGCGTTGCAAGAGATAAATTGACGTAGTGGCGGTGGGTCGGGTGCAGTCTTCTGTCCGGCCTGTTGATGCAGTCGATTGAGACTGCTGGCCCTGATGGAGTCCGCGAACAAGGTCCCATTCTGTTAATCAGGCTATGACGCCTTCGACATTCGGTGGGTTGTCCTTGTTCCCGGTCCGACCGGTTTGCCATCACATCGCATCGCTCTCGCAACCTCGTGAAGCTGATCTCCTCTTCAGCTATTGTGTATGTCGCCCTTATACGGCCAGTGCCGGCTGGTGGCCGGCACGATAGGTCTCGCCCCGCGCCATGATTACCCAGACAATCCGCGCGGTCTTGTTGGCCATCGCGACGGTTGCGACCCGTACCGGCTTTCGCGCCAGCAGATTGACCAGCCGTGGATCGATCGTCTCGGGATTGTACTTTGCACGGCGGACAAGTGAGGTCATGCCGACAATGAGCAGCTTGCGCAGATATTTGTCGCCCATCTTGGTGATGCGCCCGAGCCTTTCTTTGCCACCGCTCGACTTCTGAAGTGGAGTTAGTCCCAACCAAGCGGCGAACTGTCGTCCCGAGCGGAACTGATGCGGGTCGGTGACCGATGCGGCAAGTGCCGTCGCCCCGACCGGCCCGATGCCGGGGATGGTCATGAGACGACGTGCGACATCGTTGCCACGTTGCCAAACGAGCAGATCGCGATCAATTTGGCGAAGCCGAAGGTGGATGTCGAGCGCCTGCCGTGACAGGGTGGCGACGATCTTTGCGGCTTCAATCGGAACGTCCGGTGCTTCACCATCAACTATCCGTCGCGCCATCAGTAGCGCCCGTTCGAGACCCTTGGGGATGTCGATGCCAAACTCGGCGAGAAGGCCGCGGATCATGTTGACTAGCTGCGTGCGCTGCTTGACCAGCAGATTGCGCGTCCGGTGCATCGACAGCGCCGCCTGCTGTTCGGGTGACTTCACCGGCACGAACCGCATGGTCGGACGCCTGACCGCTTCGCAAACCGCTTCTGCATCGGCGGCGTCGGTCTTGCCGCGCTTAACATATGGCTTGACGTAAGCCGGCGGCATCAGACGGACCTCGTGGCCGAGCTTGATCAGAGCGCGCGCCCAGTGATGCGAGGTGCCGCACGCTTCCATGCCAACCAGGCACGACGGCAATTTGGCGAAGAATGGCAGCACCTGCGCTCGTCGAAGCGACTTGCGGAAAACGACCTGACCGGTCGCATCAACGCCGTGAACCTGAAAAATGCGCTTGGCCAAATCCAGCCCGATCGTAGTAATCTGCATGACGGATGGCTCCATTTTTGCTCGTGAACGCTTGATAGCCTTCACACCCTGGCACCTAGATGCCGTGAGCGGGAGCCATCCACCTCATCTGTTGATGACCCTGGCTGTGTAAAAACGCGGTGTCTGTGATTCACTGCGCAGTATGATTCTGCTGCTGCGGGGGGGTCGGATGAAGCGCTTTGTCGAGGGGATTGATCGCGGGCAGAACACGCTGTTTCCGGAATGCTTGGCAGACTGGATCGACGAGAACAATCCTGTTCAGGTGATCGATGTCTTTGTCGACGAACTGGATCTGGCGGCGCTGGGATTTGACGGGGTCGCTCCCGAGGTAACGGGGCGGCCTTCGTATCATCCCTCCGTGCTGCTGAAGCTCTACATTTACGGCTATCTCAACCGGGTTCAGTCGAGCCGGCGGCTTGAGCGCGAGGCTTTGCGCAATGTCGAGGTAATGTGGCTGACCGGTCGGCTTATGCCCGATCACAAGACGATTGCCGACTTCCGCAAGGACAATGGCGGGGCCATTCGCAAGGTATGCGCCCGGTTTATCGTGCTGTGTCGGCGTCTCGACCTGTTCGCCGAAGCGAGCGTCGCCATTGATGGCAGCAAGTTCAAGGCGGTGAACAATCGGGACAAGAACTTTACGCGGGCGAAGATGGAACGGCGTCTGGCGCAGATCGAGGAGAGCGTAGCCCGTTATCTGCGCCAGCTCGACAGCGCCGATCGGCAGGAGCCGGCGGAGGCGCGTACTACCAAAACAACCCGGCTCAAGGAGAAGATCGCCAAGCTGAAGGAGGAAGTGAAGCGCCTGCATGGGCTCAAGACGCGGATGTTGGCGGCGCCGGATCAGCAGATATCGCTGACCGATCCTGATTCCCGCTCAATGGCGACGAGTGGCCGGGGCTCAGGCGTAGTGGGCTACAACGTCCAGGTCGCGGTCGACACTGAACATCATCTGATTATCACCCATGAGGTAACCAACGTCGGCAGCGACCGGGCACAGCTCGCCCATATGGCCAAGCAGACCAAGACAACCCTGGAAGCGGCGAGCCTCGATGTCGTCGCCGACCGCGGCTACTTCAACAGTGAGGAGATCCTTGAGTGCGACAAAGCCGGCATCACGGTGACGCTGCCAAAGCCGATGGCCTCGAACTCGAAGCGCTTCGGCAAGCAGGACTTCCGCTATGTGGCTAAGGACAACGTTTACATTTGTCCCGCCGGCGAACGCCTCGGCTACTCATTCACAACCCAAGAGCACGGATTGGTCCTGCACCGCTATTTGACCAACGTCTGCCAGCACTGCGCCATCAAGCATCGCTGCACCACTGGCAAGGAGCGACGGATCACGCGGTGGGAGCATGAGCACATACTCGAAGCCGTGCAACGCCGACTCGACGAGCATCCGGAGAAGATGCGCCAGCGACGCGAGACCGTCGAACATCCCTTCGGCACGCTGAAGATGAGGATGGGGGCGACGCACTTCCTGATGAAGACGCTGCCGCGGGTCGCCTCCGAGATGGCACTTCACGTATTGGCCTACAATCTCACCCGCGCCATGAACATCATCGGCATCCAGCCGCTGATGGCGGTGATGAGGGCATAACCAGGCTCGTCCAATAACCGGGCTTCCCCGCCCAACCGCCCTTCTGACTCCCTCAGTCAAAACGTTTTTGCACGACCAAGACCCACAGCAGACATCAAAGGCGCGCTGGAAGCCGCGATACAACATGACGGAAGATCAGCTCACGTCCTTTGTGACCTAGTCCGAATAGTCGAGAATATCGCCGTTTCCGATCATCACATTGATGGAAGGATCGAGCTCCATAACTAGCGAGCCCGCGACGGGTCCGCCGTCTGGACCTATCGGCATCGGCGGCGCGGACGACGGCGAAACCAGCGCTTGATAGTTTTTCATCGCCAGTTCATTGCCGACAAATACGCACTGGCAAAAGTCGGGATCGGCGTAGAGATAATAGCGGCGATCTCCTGTTGTGCGACGAACAAACTTGCGTGCCGGGAGCAGGCGCAGCCGTTCCATCTGGGCCGGCGTCGTCGCGGGACGCATGATGAAGCCCATATCTTCGAGCTTCATGTCCGTGCCTTCTTGGCCAGCAGCCGCGGGTCCAACAAACAGCATGGCGGCGAGCAAGGCAGCAAAGTGCGCGGGGTAAAAACGCATCGAAATCCTCAACGCGCGGCGGGCTGTTGCGCGATACGCGGTTAGACCGTCTGCGCCATCTACATCTGTACTGGGCGCAACTTCAGCTGCGACAGGCCGGCAACAACGTTGACCGCCATTGACCCTTCAAGGGAGACCGGCTGCAAAGCGACGCTGCGATTTGAGCCGCCCACCAACACGTTGGCGCCGACGCCAACCCCCAAACCGATATCGCCGGAGGCCCCGACATATTCCCCCGCGAGTGCGCCGATGGGTATTCCTGTCGCCGAGCCGAAGACGGCCCAAGCGAACCCGCCGCCGCCACTGATCCCGAGGTCTAGGCCGACAGTGTTGATTGCGCCGTCATAAGCTTGGACCGGCCCCGCGACCGGCTGAAATTTACATTCCATCGATTGTGACCAAATAGGATGAAGCCAATACTTGGATTGAGTTTGCACGTCAGCATACCGCCCTGGGCCCACGATTGCGGCGATTGCGCCAGCGCCGGAGGAACGCTCAGAGCTAGAGTTGCAAGCACCGCGAGCAAGAAATTTTGTCTTAGATAGTCCCTCAGCATGGCCTGGCCTCCCATGTACAGCAGCACTGGCCGGCAATACGGCATTCCGTAGACAATGATCGCAGCTCCTGCACCGGCGCCGTAACCGCACCCAATTCGAAATGGCAAGTCCCGGCTAGCGGGCTCACGACCGGCTTGACGACGCGCCTGCAGGAACCCGGAATGTCAGGCTTTGGCCCCTATTGGACTTGCGAGAGCGGCGGTTCGAAGTCACCTACTAAGGGGCGAGGCGGACGCCTCGTTGGCGTAAGCGCAACAACTCCGCTACTTGAACGAGAGTGCAGCGTGCAGAACAACCGAAAAGGCGTCCGATGACAATCGATCCGATCAAGTCTCAGGGCGACAGTGAAGTTTTCCGATTTGGTGGTTTCGGCACCATTCTTCTGATTTCACTTTTGGCATTTATCGGATTGTATCCGCTGCTGTTGGGTGAAATTCCCGGACGGCTTGCAGGCGGCATAATTCTCGCAGTGATCCTCGTATCGAGCACCGTGACCGCCAGTCGCTTGCGCGCGCATCGCATCATCGGCCTTGCTCTGGCGACTTTCGCGCTTGGTCTGCAACTCGTGTGGCTGGAAACCAAAAACACGACATTTGAGGCCATTGACGCAGCGATATTTGCAATTTTTTTCTTTTACTCTGCACTCCTCATTTTTCGTCACGTCCTTTCGTTCGGACCGGTCTATGCTGATCGGGTGCACGCGGCGCTGAGCGTTTACATTCTCTTGGCGCTAGCCTGGGCGTTTATCTACGGATTGATCGAAATTGTCTCGCCGGGGGCATTTTCGCTCGGTGCCAACTCCACCGTTGCATCAGCGCCATCGCAAGGCGCGTATTTGCTCTCTGACATGCTTCATTTCAGCATCGCGACTTTAACCTCAACCGGCTACGGTGATATCGTTCCGGTTGCTCCGTTCGCGCGCTCGATGAGCCAATTGGAGCAATTGGTGGGAGTTTTCTATATCGCTGTCCTGATTTCGCGTTTAGTCGGCATATACCCATCGACTAACAGGATATGACTTCAATCCGAGGTGCTGTGCGATCAAGTTATTCCGCTGTCTTCTGCGTTGGGCCAAACGCGAACGCGCAAAAATAGCGGATCAATGTCTGGTTGCTGGGCTAAAATCAGACGTGACGCCAACGTGGGGAAATGTCAGCGGATGATGCTGTGGACGGCGCCACCTCTGCGGCATCGGAGTGCTATAGTGTGGTTGCGTTGAAGCGGAAGAAAATTCAAGGAGGTGAGGCTGCCAGGCAGCGGCAGAGACGACAGGGAAAGAAGTTTGAAGGAATTGGCGAGGACAGACGACGTAATGCAAACAAGGTCGTTGCAGGGATCGGGAGAACCCGTTTGGGTCATCGCACTTTAAAGTGCGTGCGAACGATTGGGACCCGATCCGCGCAAAGCATTATGGCCAGCGGCCACACCGGCCGCACAAACAGGCCGGACACATGACCGCACCCGACCAATGCTGCAGCAACGTCAGAAAGTTCTTGCCAGGCGCCGTCCACGCATGACCCAAGGCTGACATAGTAGGGCTGTACAGTCAGGTGTTAAACTGGGGTTTCGGGCCGCATCCAGTGGGAGAGCACATGAATAGAAGCGCGATTGCCTTGATACTTGGCCTTGTTCTGAGCCCCGTCTTTTCACTCACCGCGCAGGCACAGAACGCCATCACCGAGCAAGAGGCGCAATCCATTGCCGTGGACGCCTATATCTACTTCTATCCGCTCATCTTGATGGACTTAACTAGGAAGCAATCCACGAACATCGAGCCTGGCAAGGAATTTGGCAAAGGCCCAATGAATATGTTCGTGAACGTCCCGCAATATCCCCCGGCCGATTTTAAAGGGGTCGTCCGCTCAAATTTCGACACTCTCTATTCCATAGCGTGGCTCGATCTTACCAAGGAACCGCAGATCGTCTCCGCACCGGACACGAACGGGCGGTATTACCTGCTGCCGATGCTCGACATGTGGACGGACGTGTTCGCGTCGCCGGGTTGGCGCACCACGGGAACGGGGGCGGGCAATTTCCTCGTCACGCCACGGGGCTGGACTGGTACGGTACCGGCAGGCTTTGCGCAAATCGAAGCACCCACTCCCTACGTCTGGATTATTGGCCGCACCAAGACCGATGGTCCGCCGGATTACGATGAGGTCCACAAAATTCAAGCGGGTTATAAGGTCACGCCGCTCTCGGAGTGGGGCAAGTCGCCCAAGCCGGTCGAAGTGAAGATCGCATCAAGCGTCGACATGAAGACCCCGCCGAAGACGCAGATCGATACCATGCAGGCCGATCAATTCTTCGTCTACGCGGCCGAGCTTCTCAAGCTGCAAGCTCCCCACCTCACCGATGAACCGATTATTGCCCAGATGAAACGGATCGGCATCGAGCCGGGCAAGAGCTTCGATATAACCAAGGTCGATCCTGTGGCGAGGAAGGCGTTGGAGGACGCCCCTGCGACCGGACAGAAACTCATGGAATGGAAATTGCCAACCCTCGCCCGGGTGGTGAACTACTGGTCGTTGAATACCGACACTGTGGGTGTGTACGGCAACTATTATCTCAAGCGTGCGATCGTCGCACAGTTTGGTCTCGGCGCGAACCTGCCAGAAGATGCGATCTACCCAATCAACCTCGCCGACGAAACCGGCCGGCCGCTCGACGGTGCAAGCAACTACACGATCCACTTCGAGAAAGGTGCTATGCCCCCGGTGAAGGCCTTTTGGTCGCTCACCCTCTACGACAGTGACGGCTTTCAGGTGGCAAACAGTCTCAATCGCTTTGCGGTGAGCAGTTGGATGCCGTTCAAATATAATCCCGACGGCTCTCTTGACCTATACTTCCAGAACGACAGCCCGGGGACCGGCAAGGAGGCGAACTGGCTTCCCGCGCCGAAGGGGCCATTCAATCTGACGATGCGCCTCTACAGCCCGAAGTCTGAAGCGCTCACCGGCAAGTGGAACCCGCCGCCGATCACTAAAATTCAGAGCGCATCGAGCCAGATGGCGCAGTGAGAATAAACGCGGGCACCGACCCTCACGCCCTCGGTGTTCGCGTTACTCCCATGTCCGCTTTTGATGTAGTGGACGGCGCCCGCTCCCGGCATTGAAGTGCCATAGGGTGGTTGCGTCGAATCGCACCACATTGAGGGGAGCCGTCCAAATGCAAGTTACCACTATCGGTTTGGATATCGCGAAGAATGTATTCCAAGTTCACGCGATCGACGCCAGCGAGAAGGTCGTCGTTCGGAAGCAACTCCGACGCAGCCAGGTACTGGCGTTCTTCAAAACCTTGTCGCCGTGCCTTATCGGCATGGAAGCCTGCGCTACGGCTCATTATTGGGCGCGTGAGGTTACACTGGCGAGATTGAAATAAGAGGCGGTGACATCGGCGGGATTGCAGTGCACGTGGCGGCTCGCGTCATGGCGCAATGCCAATCCAGCGAAGTCCTTGTTTCAAGGGTCGTAACCGATCTTGTGGCTGGTGCGGGCTTGAAATTCTCCGAACGCGGATCTTATGAGTTAAAGGACATCCCGGGCCGATGGGATTTGTTTGCTGCAAGCGCGTAGCGCATGTCTGCAACTGGCCCATGGCGGACATTCCGGTGAACGCGGTTGATGTTCGCTTTCAGAGTAATAGCGGACTTCGAATGCAAACACTGAGCGACTTCTAGTGGGTCCGCTTTTTGTTTCTAGAAGGGGCTTATCGGAACTGCGCCATCGAGGATTTGGGACGCGCCTAATCGAACGAGGGCTTGCGCAAGAGCTCGACGGCGAAACGAAGATAGAGTTTTGGCCGAGCGGTGTGTGGTGCGAAATTAAGGCGCGGCTGCGCGCCTGAGGCCGCGTTTTCCGTCGGCGCGGCACCGGCCGTGCGCAAGGGCTTGCTCATTTGTGGGTAACTTCGTGGGTCGAACCACGCCGGCGACCAATTCCTGAAATCGGATCAAACGGGGGAGGCGGACGAACCCTCTGCCGTGCAAAACGCGGCTTCTAAGCGGCTCAATCGAAATAGGTTCCGACAGCGGGATTATCGGAGGCAATCGGTAAGGGCCTTATCAGCACGAACCGAATGCCGTGGCCCCGCCGAGCAATGGAAACACCGGTTAGTGCGCAAAATAATGCTCTCCTTACTTCTAAATTACTTTTCTTTTGTCGCCGAATCACTTCCTTGCTTCTGCAGCGCATTCCGCGCTCTCTGGAGGGAAACCGCCATGGCGCTTTCAGCTGAAGCAAAGAAACCGGGTGGTGCGGCCAAAATCAGCCGCACCGTAACACTCAAGCATCTTGCTGCGACCTTGGCCGAGGAACATCATTTGACGAAACGGGCAGGTGCAGCCCTCCTCGGCGATCTCGTCGGCATGATCACAAAGCATCTTAAGAAGGGCGAGAAGTCCGTATCGCGGGTCTCGGTATCCTACAAGTCAGGAAACGCGCAGCCCGGATGGGGCGCAATCCCGCGACGGGCGAAGTGATCAAAATCAAAGCAGGTAAGAAAGTCGCATTCCGTGCGGCCAAGGATTTGAAGATGGCGGCTTAGCCATCCGACGCCACGCGCTAAATATTTGCCCCGTCAGTGAGAGTTGGCGGGGCATCGTTTTTATGCGACCGGGCACTAATGGCGCGTCCGTTAACGTGAGAGGGGCGCGCTCTTTCATCGCGAGGCGATGAAAAACCGATGAGCGTCCGATTTGAGCCGTGTTCTGCGGGGGTATTTTGTTCTAACCCCCAAGCCGCTAACGAACCGCTACCGGGATGCTACCGCGGTGCTTGTGGTTTGCAACTGGCGCCCGGGGCTTTCGGAAATCGGGGCGCTTCAGGCCATAGAGGCTGGTGACGCGTCACCCGGCCGAACAAACAAACCCGCGTATTTATAGGGATCGCCAAATCCATTTTTCCAGGAGGTCTGGCCCCAATATTATCTGCCGCCAAGCTGTTCACAGCGCTTCCTGGCCGCACAATCTAGGGCTGTAGTTCGGCAAACGAACCTAATGACCCGCGTAAGCCGAGTTGGTCGGACGGGCTTCGTGCCGCAAGAGGTTCGGGATGCTTCAGGCAGTGCGCCAGGATGCCAGACTCGCGTTTGCAGCTTTTGCCGTCGTTGCCGTTCTGTACGGAGCGTTGGCCTATTTCGTGCTGCCGTTGACGTGGCGGCATTACGAGCACCAAAGGGACCTTGCCGGTCTCTCCATGGTGACGCGCAACAGCGAAAATATTCCCGGCGACCCAATCAACATCGGCACGGTCGGATCGAAGCAGGACCTGCTCTGCGCCATGGCCGCCGCGACCTGGTATCCGGCCGACCCGGTCACCTTGCGCTCGAGCATCGAAATTGCGGGCAGCGTTTTGCTCGACCGGCCCTACCGCGACGCGCCGGTCAGCAGCCTATACTTCCAGGGCAAGCGGGAAGATCTTGCATTCGAAAAGCCGGTCGGAAAGAGCGCCGACCGGCGGCACCATGTGCGGTTCTGGAAAGTGCTCGATCGCGGTCAGGAGGGGCGGGCGGTTTGGCTCGGTGCGGTTACCTTCGATCGCGGCGTGGGCATAAGTCACCGCGACGCCCGCATCACCCATCACATCGCACCCAACCTCGACGCCGAACGGGATTTGCTGACCGCCGATCTGGCGGCTGCCAAGGTCGTCACTAGCATCTATGAAGTGACCGGCGTCGGACCGACGCTCAATGGGGGTAACGCCGCAGGCGACAGTTACTATACGGACGGCGAGATCAAAATTTCGGTCCTGGTCGAAGGATGCGGGCAGCGTGCTGACACCGCAACGGTGGTCGCCAACCCGCCGCTGGTCGATCTGAAAAACCTGACCTGGGAGGCGATTACGAAAGTCCTGCTTCCTGCCTCATCCGGAGATGATGCGAAACCCAGTCCCTAGCGGAAGACAGCCGACGCCGCCGGGATCGGCGCCTACGCAAGCGCGAGGTGAAAGCGTGCTATAGCCGCCGGCCGAAGCTGCCGGGCATGCCGCCCGCGATCAGCGAAATCAGGAAAAGAACTAGCGCGACAACAAACACGATTTTGGCGATGCCGACCGCGGCGCCCGCGATCCCGCCAAATCCGAGCACGGCGGCAATCAGCGCAATGATCAAAGGTATAACGACAAGGCTCAACATCTTTTTGCTCCAAATTCGATGCCCAAAGTCCGATGTCCAAGACAAAACTCCCGAGCACCCCGGGGCGGTTCCCAATGGGAGGGGGGTCCCTCAGACCTGATCCAGATCGTCCCTGGGCGGAAACAGAAGGATGCTCAAGACCACGACGAGCATCAGCGTCGCATAGAGCCGCAATTCCTCACTATGCATCGCAGTCGAAACTTGCCCGCAAAAACGATCGATCTCGGCCAGAGTCGAAAAAATATCGCCCATCGGCCAAATCCCCCTTCAGATAGCTTCCGCAGAAAGAACCGCTGTCTATTCAGTCGAGAAGCCAGCAAAAATGAGGCTTGTCCGGTTCCATTCTTGACCTGCCCAAGAATTCGACGGGCCCTGCCGCTATGCAAGGCAGGGGCCGGCTCCAAGCTTCAATTTTTCAATACGGTAGAACTGGCACGCTGTTTGCTGCTTTGCAGCAGGCGAGGGGAGCCTTGGTCTGCCGGATGACTTGGGAAAGGCGTCTCGGCAGCCATTAAGCCAAATGGGAGCCGAGACATGGATTACGTAAAGCCGGCGGACGTCGCCTCCGCGATGGTTGCTGCCGGGCGGACGAAGCTCGCGTTACCACCTCTTGATCTTGTCATCCGCGGCGGACTTGCCGGCGCAATTCTTGCCGCTGCGACCAGTCTTGCCATCACCGGTGCGGTGCAGACCGGCCAGCCGTTAGTCGGCGCGCTCATTTTCCCGGTCGGACTTATTCTTATTGTGCTGCTCGGGCTCGACCTAGTGACCGGCGCGTTCGGCTTGGTGCCGCTGCCGTGGCTCGAGAACGATGCCGGCTCCAAGAGCATGCTCGCCAATTGGGGCTGGATCTTCCTCGGCAACCTTATCGGCAGCGTCGTCTATGGCGCGTTGCTGGCAATCGCGCTCACAAATTTCGGCGCCACGGCGCCGGCCGGTGTCGCCGCGAAAATCATCGCCATCGCCGAGGCAAAAACCGCGGGATACGAGGCACTCGGCCATGCCGGCATGATCACCGTGTTCGTCAAGGCGATCCTATGTAACTGGATGGTTTGCCTTGCCATCATCGCGGCGATGACCACCTCCTCGACTATCGGCAAAATCGCCTGCGCTTACATGCCGGTCTTCATCTTCTTCGCGCAAGGCTTCGAGCACTCGGTCGTCAACATGTTCATCATTCCAACCGGAATGATGATGGGCGCCAAAGTGACCTTGGCGCAGTGGTGGCTGTGGAACCAGATACCGGTGACGCTCGGCAACCTCGTTGGTGGCTTCGTCTTCACCGGGCTCGCGCTCTACGTTACACATAAGCCCCGCTCCACGGCGCCCGCGCCTATGACCGCGCTGACGCGAGTGCCGGCGGAATGATCGAGGTCGATCTTAAAGCCCTCGCCGCCGGGCAGACCGGAGACTTCGAACCCGAACAGAAGCGTTACCTCGAAGGGTTCGTTGCCGGTGTGCAGATCGCCAAAGCGGCGAAAAGCGTCACCGGCGGGGGGACGGTTCCCGCTCCGGCGGCGCCCGAGCCGGTCGGACCAGAAGCCGCCGCGCTGAAGGCGCAGAATTGTGTCCTCGCTGCTGGCGGCAAACTTTCCGATCAGGAGAAGTTTAAGCGCGAGCAGCATCCCTTCGACACTTACGAGCGGCTGAAGGAGTATGCCGTCAAGGGCGAATATCCGAAGCCGCCGGACAATTTCCGCTGGCGGTTCTTCGGTCTGTTCTACGTCGCGCCGAATCAGAACTCCTATATGTGTCGGCTGCGCATGCCAAACGGCATCCTCAACGCGGGCCAGTTCGCCGGCGTTGCCGATCTGGCGGAGCGTTATGGCGGCGGTTACGCCCACGTCACGACGCGGGCCAACCTTCAAATCCGCGAAGTCGAGGCGCGTAACGCCGTCGCCATGGTCGAGGCGATCCAGGATCTTGGGCTGTGCTCGCGTGGCTCAGGGGCTGACAATATCCGCAATGTCACCGGCACTCCCACCGCCGGCATCGATCCGCAAGAGCTCATCGACACGCGCCCCTACACGCGCGAGTGGCACTTTCATATCCTCAATGACCGGTCGCTCTACGGTCTCCCCCGCAAATTCAACGTCGCTTTCGACGGCGCCGGCACCACTGCCGTGCTCGAAGACACCAACGATATCGCCTTCCAAGCCGTGCAAGTGAACGACGGCTTCGGGCTTTCACCCGGAGTCCGGTTCAAACTTGGCCTCGGCGGCATCACCGGCCACCGGGATTTCGCCCGCGAAACCGGCGTTTTGGTGCAACCGAAGGATGCCTGCACGGTGGCTGACGCGGTCGTGCGGCTATTCATCGATCACGGCAACCGCACCGACCGCACCAAGGCGCGGTTAAAATATGTGCTCGATGCCATGGGCATCGAGCAATTCGTCGCCCTGCTGGAGGAGAAGCTCGGACGCAAGTTCGATCGGGCGCAGCCGGGCGCGGTGGCGCCAAGGCCGGCATTCAGCCGCACGGCGCACCTCGGCGTTCATCCGCAGAAGCAGGCCGGTCTCAACTGGATCGGGGTGGTCGTGCCGGTTGGCCGCATGTCGGTTGCGCAGATGCGCGGCCTTGCCGACGTTGCGCGCGAGCTCGGCGATGGCGACCTGCGGTTGACGGTTTGGCAAAACCTGCTGATCTCCGGCGTGTCGGACGCAGAGGTGGCGGCCGCGACCGAGCGTATCGAGGCGTTTGGTCTGGCGATCGCAACCAACGCCATCCGCTCCGGACTCGTCGCCTGCACCGGCAACATCGGCTGCAAGTTTGCCGCCTCCGACACCAAGCGGCATGCCGAAGACATCGCACGCTGGTGCGAGACGCGCGTGCCGCTGGATACGCCGGTCAACATCCATCTCACCGGCTGCCACCATTCCTGCGCCCAGCATTTTATCTCGGAAATCGGACTCCTCGCCTGCAAGGTGCAGGCGAGTGAAGACGCCGATCCGGTCGAGGGCTATCACATTCTGGTCGGCGGCGGATTTGGGCCGAACGCCGTGCTCGGCCGCGAACTTTATCGCGACGTCGTCGCAGAAGGGACGCCGCGCACGGTCGCGCGCATCCTCAAAGCCTATCTCGCACATCGCGAATCGCACGACGAAACTTTCCTCGCCTTCACGCGGCGCCATGAGATCGATGCACTTAGGGCGTTGACCGAACTCGAGGCGGCCGAATGAGCATGACGTCACGGCCGCCGATCCCGTCGCTAATACCGGAATCAGCCCCGTTCACGCCGGAGCAGCGTACTTGGTTAAATGGGCTGTTCGCCGGACTGTTCGGTCTGCCGGAGAACATAACGCCGGTATCGACCGAAGAAGCCGCAAAGCTTTTGGCCGGCTTGCTGGACGGCGGAGCGTTGCCGGCAACGGGGCCGGCAGAAACCGACGATGGTGCTCCTTGGCACGATCCAGCAATGCCGATGCCCGACCGGATGAAGCTCGCCGAAGGCAAAGCTCTACCGCGGCGATTGATGGCGGCCATGGCGCAACAGGATTGCGGCCAGTGCGGGTATAACTGCAAGGACTACGCCGACGCACTGTTCGTCAAATCCGAGAAGCGGCTGAACCTGTGCGTACCGGGAGGAAAAGAAACCTCCCGTATGCTCAAGCAACTCTATACCGAGATTGACGGTGCGGCAGCGCCGGGTACAGCGGCCGCCAAGGTTGCGTTGCTTGAAGCAAAGCCCGCGCCGGTTTCCGCGCCGGGCCGTTCACGCGACAATCCGGTCTACGCCACGTTTCTCTCCCGCCGCCGACTCAACAAACCCGGCTCGGAGAAGGAGACCTGGCACATCGACATCGATCTGGCCGATACCGCCCTCGATTACGTTGTCGGCGATTCCTTCGGCATCTTTTCGGCGAACGATCACGGCTTGGTGGCCGCCATACTTGCCGAACTGCAGATGCCCGCTGACTTTTCCATCGGCGCTCGCACCTTGCGCGAAGTACTTACCGATGGGGTTTCGCTGGCTCCGGCGCCCGATATGCTGTTCGAGCTCATCTCCTATCTCACGGGCGGTGAGCGCAGGCAGAAGGCGAAGCGGCTTGCCGCCGGTGAGGATCCCGATGGCGACGCCGCCACGCTCGACGTGCTTGCGGCCTTGCATAAATTTCCCGGCGTCAGGCCCGATCCGGAAGCGTTTATCGAGGCGCTCGATCCGCTCCAGCCCCGCGTTTACTCGATCTCATCCTCGTTTAAGTCGAATCCGGGCCGGATTTCGCTCACCGTCGACGCGGTCCGTTACGAGATCGATAAGCGCACGCGGCTCGGTGTCTGTTCGACCTTTTTGGGAGGCCGCATCGAGCCCGGCGACAAAATCAGGGTCTACGTCCAGAAAGCGCAACATTTCACGCTGCCGGATGATCCGTCGAAGCCGATCATCATGATTGGACCTGGCACCGGTATCGCGCCATTCCGTGCATTTCTGCACGAGCGCCAAGCCATTGCTGCGCCAGGCAGAAACTGGCTGTTTTTCGGACACCAACGCCGCGACTACGATTTCTTTTACGAAGACGAACTCGCCGCTATGCGGGCAAATGGCCTGCTGACGCGCCTGACACTGGCATGGTCGCGGGATGCCGACGAAAAAACCTACGTCCAACACCGCATGCGCGAAGTCGGCCGCGATCTTTGGACTTGGCTCAACGACGGCGCGCACGTCTATGTCTGCGGTGACGCTACGCGCATGGCCAGAGACGTGGAAAACGCGCTGATCGAGATTGTTGCCAAGCACGGCGGTTGCACGTCCGTGGAAGCGACCAAATTCGTCGCTGAGCTCAAGAGCAAGGGGCGCTACCAAGCCGATGTCTACTAACCGTCAAAACGAAACCACGACTGTTCGGCGCGTGTCCGCGGCGGCGTGCACCGGTCGGATGGAGCCGCTGGCGCGGTTGCCGGTTTTCCTCGCGCTCGAGGGCAGGCGTGCATTGGTCGCCGGCGGCAGCGCCGCTGCAGCCTGGAAAGCGGAGTTGCTGTCGGCTGCTGGCGCTAATGTCGATGTCTATGCGGAAGAAATCTCTGATGCGTTACGGGCGATCGCCGCCGACCCGCCACGCGGGCGGATTGTCCTTAACCTACGCAGTTGGCGAAAGGAGGACCTGGCGGACGCCGCTGTTGGCGTCGGCACATTCGAGGACGATACCGAGGCCAGCGCCTTTGCCGAAGCGGCACGCGCTGCCGGTGTCTGCGTCAACGTGATCGACAAGCCGGCTTTCTGCGATTTTGCGTTTGGCGCCATCGTCAACCGTTCCCCGCTGGTGATCGGGATTTCCACTGACGGCGCAGCGCCGGTTCTCGCGCAGGCGATTCGCGCGAAGTTTGAGACACTGTTGCCGCAGGGCTTTGCCGTCTGGGCCGCGGCCGCGCAGAGTTGGCGCGCCGCCGTTCAAGCCGCCGGATTGAAAACGGCCGCCAGGCGAAAATTTTGGCAACTCTTTGCTGCCCGCGCGGTCATCCACGCCGGCCGCACGCCGGCTCAGGCCGACTTCGATTGTTTGATGGCCGAAGTTCGCAGCTATGGGCCCGCTGTCGCGAATGGTTCGGTCACGCTGGTGCGCGTCGAGTGCGATGATCCGGAGTTGCTGACGCTTCGGGGCGTGCGCATCCTCCAATCGGCCGATATTATCTTGTTCGATGAAGGGATCTCGGGCGCCGTGCTTGATTTTGCGCGCCGGGAAGCGCGCAAGCTTCTTGTCGGCAACACCGGCAACGATGACGACGTCAACGCGTTGATGAAGGGGCTCGCCAGGCAGGGAAAGCGTGTGGTGAGGCTGTGCGTAGAAGGCGAGGCCGCCGTATTGGAAAGCCAAACGGCACGCGGCCAGCCTACCAATCTTAATGCGCCCGCCGTTCCAAATTCATCCGCAATCCATAACGGGGTCGGAGCGTAATCAAACCTTGTGCCTCGATCCGGTGGCCCGGCGCAGGATGCAGTCGATATCGCTGGGCGATGGCTGCAAGGATGAGCACCGCTTCCGTCATGGCAAAAGCCGCGCCGATGCAGATGCGCGCACCGGCGCCGAACGGAATGTAGGCAAAGCGCGGCCGCACCGCAGATCGCTCAGGTGCAAAACGCTCCGGGTCGAACAGCTCTGGATTTTCCCACAGTGACGGCTTGCGATGAATTAGCCACGGCAAGATCAAGACCTCGGCGCCGGCCGGGATGCGATGGCCGAGAATGTGGTCGTCGGCGATCGGTTGGCGTCCGAATGTGTGAGCTGGCGGATAAAGCCGCATGGATTCTTCGATCACCATGCGCGTATAACGCAGGTGTGCGACATCCTGATTGACCGGTGTGCGGCCGCCGAGGACGTCCGTCAGTTCAGCATGGAGCTTGGCTTCGACCTTGGGGTGCTGTGACAGCTGATAAAAGGTCCAGGTCAGCGCCAGTGAGGTGGTTTCGTGGCCGGCCATGAAGATGGTGACCACCTGATCGCGTACCTCGGCCGGCGACATTCCGCCGCCGGTTTCGCTGTCGCGCGCGGCAATCAAGCGCGCCAACAAATCCTTCGGCTCGGCGTCCGGCTGTTTGCCGCGCTCCGTCAGCAGGCGGTCGACTTTTTGATCGAACTCGCTGAAGATTTTCGTCGGTAGCGGTGCAAGCAGTCGCGAGAGCCAGAGTGGGAAGTGCAGCAGATCGAGCAGACTGGGCCGCGCCTTCGTCTGGTAGGTGCTGACGCCGCGCTCGACCGAAGCGACGATTCCGTCGGAATCGGACGAGAACATTGCATTCGAGATGATGTGCAGCGTTAATTCCATCATCGCTGCGGCAACGTCGAGCTCGCGCGGGGCGGGCAGCGCGTCCCATTTCGCCAGCAGTTCTTCCGTCATCCTCGTCATTATCGGCGCGTAGCCGATGATGCTGCGCGGATCGAAGGCGGGTGCCATGATGCGGCGATGACGACGCCAGGTTTCGCCCTCGCTGGTCAGTAGTCCGCGGCCCAATGCAGGCTCGAGCAGACGGCGTCCGACCTCGGACTTGGTGTAATTGGCGGCATTATCCAGCACGATGTGGCGGATGGCATTGGGTTCGTTGATGATGAACATTCGCCGCCAGAGAATGCGCTGGGCGATAATGTCGGCGCTGAAATCCTTCGGACCATAGGCGGTTTGCGCGTTCTTACGCATCGCCCGCAGCGATCGCCGCAGGTTCGTGGGTCCGTCCGGCGGCCGACGAGCCGTAAGGACCGGAAGTTCGCTGCTATCAATCGCGCTCATCGCCCGCTTCGCAACCGATCATTCGAAAGCCCGGTAATATTGTCAATTATAGCAGAATACGCTGGTGCAAATCGCCGCTGGTTGATTGAGGCAAAGTATCAAAATTCCAACGATTTAGTCGCCTTTTCTCGTTCACCCTTTGCGCCCTTGGCCTTGAGATCGACACGATACGATTGCTATAAAGAACCATGGGGATGCAGGGGATTTATGGCGGCCTAGAGAGGCGTCGCCGCGCTGCCGGTCAGGGGCAGCGTGCGCCGCTCCATGCTGCAATCTTTTCGTTTTGTCTGTTGCCAGTGCTGGCCGGTTGTTCCTCCAATTCGTCATGGTCGTCCGGATCAAGCCAATCGGCCGCCGTGCCGTCGCCGACACCGGCGGTCGCTGCGGCTTCGCAAGGCGCCGATCAGGCCCCTGCTGTGCCGGGCTATCCGCAAGTATCGCTTGCGGAACTCTTTAAACGGAATGAGGCGAATACTCCGGCGCAGCCACGTCCACCTGATGCAGCCGGGACTCCAGTGACGACATCAAGTGCTGCGGCGGACTATATGCCGTATCCGAAACAGTCGTTGTTCTCTCTATTCCAGGATTTAGGTTCGGCGCAGGCGCCAAACGTTCCGCACCCGCCAAGCGCGTATACGCCCTCGGCCCAGCCTTACGTTCCACCGCAAGGTCAGCCGACTTATAGTCCGGCCGCGCCGCAGGCGGTGCCGCGTCCGCCGAGCACTTACATGCCGTCCGGTCAGCCTTATTTGCCGCCGAGCCAGCCCGCCGCCGGACCTCCGCAAGGCACGGCGCCACGACCGGTTGCGGCAGCACCGCCCGATGCTGATGATGGGCAGCACGTGTCCGGTTATCCCGACCAATCGATTGCGAACATCTTCCGTCAGTAACAGGTACGCCGTCCCGCGTGCCGTTTTCGACAGATCCGCGAGCTAAATCCACAATTTCGATTTTTGGTTTTGGCTTTCCACCGCCAGCGGCGTGCGGTCTGGCTGGGGAACTAGGATTCGAACCTAGATTCTCGGAGTCAGAGTCCGATGTTCTACCGTTGAACTATTCCCCAATTAAGGATTTGAAAATGAAAGACTATTCCTTTTCGTTTTGCAAATATGGCGATCCGTTTTGCAAATTACCGCAAAACCGCGCGAACATTAGATACCGATTTTGTTCACGGTCCAGCCTTTTAGGCCCCCGGGTGCTGTCCTAAGTCCCAGCCCCTTGTCCTAATTTGCCGGCCGAAGTGTCCTAATTTCTTTGGTTGTAATAAAGAGGTAGTGCAAATTTGGTTCGTCAACCTCAAGGAGCAACCCGCACCTAGCGCCACTGTTGCCAGTCTCATGACCGCAGAACCGTCAAATTGGTTCATCGCGCTACGCCCGGTGCGTTTGGCCCAAGACTCTCTTGCCCCACGACATTTGTTGAGTATGCCTTCGCCAATCGAGAACCAGGTGGGGTTCCGGAATCGTGTGCGTGGCGCATCATTAAACCGATAAGTTCGACGGCTTCTTGCTTATTCGAACCAAAAAGTCCGCGTCCGACGCGGTATTGCGTAACGAAACAATGACCCAAAATGACTGCTGCTACGACAGAGGCCAATGTTGCCGCGGTGGTTTCCCAAAAATAGATAAGCAAGCAAGATAGCGAGGTAAGGAGAGCAGGGGTTAACAGCGACTGTCTCAGCATCCTCACTAAGAACAGTTCGACAGCGGTCTCGGATTCAACTTCACTGGCTGGCCCTAGGCCCAGCTTTGCAATTCTGAAATATCCAACCATCATCATCAGGCACACATTAAAAAAATAAATATAAGCTGCACCTGATTGTAAAAATGCAAAACTAAAATTCTTGAAAAAAGGCAGATTGTTACCAATCGTCAAGACGGTAACAATGGTGATTGCACTAAAAGCAAGCCCGATTTCGGTAAGGGAGCCTATCCAGGATTTGACACGGTCCAGGACATTCATCCCGAGTTTGCCACGGTCGCGCGTATCCATGATCAGCTCATTTTTCCATCGAACGAAGCAGGTCGCCAGCTCGGCTTTCTTTGTAAATGTTGAGCGCCGGAGCGGTTAATGCAGGTCGATGATTTTATCCGAAAGTGCGTCGTTTTTCTAGGCACGCCTGCACAACATGGATTCGTCGGATACGGCACCGGATTTACGGTGGTCATCGAACAAGGACAATACAGTTTCTTTTACGTCATTTCGGCCCGTCATGTTGTTTGGCCTCACCGGACAGAAGTTAAAGAAGGAAGTCCCCAAGGTGAAATCTTTGTGAGGGTGAACAGAAAAGAGGGTGAGCCACGGACGTTTAGTACCAGGCGATCCGAATGGATATTTCATCCGGACAAAGACGTCGATGTCTGCGTACTTCCGATCGACATGCTGGACGACACCGAAGATAAATTGGATTGGGCGCACCTTTCGTTGCCAAGGATGGCACACACGCCAGATAAAGCAGCTTGGTCTGGCATCAGCCTTGGAGATGAGGTTTTTGTTACCGGGGCGTTTGTAAATCGACTGGGGGTGCAACGAAATATTCCGATTGTGCAAATCGGAAATATAGCTGCGATGCCAGAAGAGCCAATTGAAATTGCTTCGCCAAAGCGCCCGGCCTACTTGATCGAAACACGGTCAATAGGTGGGATTAGTGGCTCGCCAGTCTTTCTAAGTCTTCAAAGTGGCCGCGTTCGCGGGAGGCGCTCATTTGGGCCCATTGCCGAAGTTTCCGCCGCTGACCCCGGGGAAAGAAAAGAAAAAACGCATTTCCCTATCTTTTGATAGGCATGGTTATCTACCTTTTCGGTGGCAAAGACCCGTTTGATTTTCCTCTAACAGACAAGGAACGACGGGAGTTGTTGAAGGATGCGGAGTTTAATTTTGGCCTAAGCGTCGTTATGGATGTCAAAGACATTTTGGAATTTTTAGAGATACCCCCGGTGAAAGAAGCTCAACGTCGCAGCGTCGAAGCGCGCCTAAAACGCTTGGGCATTTAGGGCCGCCGCTCTGCCGTCAATGCGGAGAATTATCAGCGTGCGCCTACGTACAAACGTCTAAGCAAAGAACTTACATCCAGTGATACCGGCGCAAAAATTACCACAATACCTCGGCGGCAGTCAGCGCTGCTCGCGTCCGGAAAAACCAAATATCACCGTACCGATGCAGAGAATGCTGCACGCGGCCGAAAACAAGAACAGCGCGCGTGGCGCGCCGTGGTCCATCATCATTCCGTATACGGTCGGCGCTATCATTGCGCCGATGTTGAAGCCGGAGGATACGAATCCGAAAACCCGCCCATAGGCGCCAAGCGGCGTTACCGCGCGCACCAGCATGTCGCGCGACGGGCTGGTAATCCCGACAAACAATCCAGACAGGGACGTCAATATTATCAGCGCAGAAGCATACCCGCCGGCAAATCCCACCAAAGCGGTCGAGACCCCAGCGCAAGCCAGGCCGAGAGCGGCGACGGTTGCGTGACGCCTCGTTCGCACGGCGAGTGCGCCGCCGATCAGCACGCCGAGCGCGTTCATCAAGAGCAGGGCAGTCAGCGCCCCGTTGGCAAGGGTGTCCGGCGTGCCGTAGAGCGCGCCGAGAGCGACAACCAGGAAGGCATTGAGTCCGCCCATGACCGACGTAAGAATAAAATAGAAGAGATTGAGAAGAATCGGCGCCGAAAGCAGCAGCTTTAAGCCAGACTCATGGGTTTGCGCTCCGCCGGCATCATCGGCCGGCGCTGCAGGACGGCGCTTTTCCCATAGTTGATCGCCGGATCGCCAGATCAGCAGTGGAACAAGGATAGCCAGGCCCAGTAGCGCGGCGCCGACGTAAGCGCCGCGCCAGCCGAAATGGCTTTGCATTGCCAACAGCGTCACCGGCGCGACCGCGCCGCCGAGAATTCCCGAGAAGGTGTGAAATGAAAATACCTGGCCGATACGATCGGGCGGAGTGCGCGACAATAGCGAATAGTCGGCGGGATGATAGGCGGTGTTGCCGAGCCCGGCGACCGCATACATGGCGATGAACACGACAAACGAGTGAACAAGTCCGGCAACTGCGAACGCGGCGGCCCCAAGCGTGACGCCGGCAATCAGGACAACGCGCGGGCCGATGCGATCGACCAGAAAGCCGACCGGCGTCTGCAGCGCTGCCGACACGATGTTGAAAGCGGTAAGCGCCAGCGCGAGATCGGTGTAGCTGACGCCATAGTCCGCGCGCACGAAGGCGAACAGCGGCGCCAGCATGATCATGTAGTAATGACTGATAAAATGCGCGGCGCAAATCGGCGCGACCACCCGTAATTCGCTGAAACGGCGAACGGGTACCGATACCGCCTGTGTCATCGAGCAAGCGATCCTGCGCCGGCGTTATCGCCTGCATGCAACGCTTGCCAGATCCGGAACGGCGTCAGCGGCATGTCCAGATGCCGGATGCCACGAGCGGCGAGCGCATCGAGCACGGCGTTCATCACCGATGCGAGCGAGCCGGCGCAGCCGGCCTCACCACACCCCTTGACGCCAAGCGGATTGGTTGTCGCCGGCACCGGGTGCTCGGCAAGCACAAAGGACGGCACGTCAGCCGCACGCGGCATGGCGTAGTCCATAAACGAGCCGGTCAGCAATTGCCCGTCATCGTCATAGACCGTCATTTCCATCAGCGCCTGACCGATGCCCTGCACGACACCGCCGTGAAGCTGACCGGCGACAATCATCGGATTGACCACTGTGCCGAAGTCGTTGACGCAGGAATATTTCATCAACTCGACGACGCCGGTGTCCGGATCGACCTCAACCTCGGCGATGTGGCACCCGTTGGGGAAGGTCGGCGCCCCCGGTCCGTCGCTGATATGACTAGACGTCGAGCGATTGCGGAGCGTCCGGCGGGAAGCTTGGCGCTGCCGTTACGCAAGCGTCCGCGCGAGCTCCATGATCGAGATGGCGCGGTCGGTTCCCGCGATGACGAAGCGGCCTTGTTCGAATTCGATGTCGGAGGGCGCAGCTTCGAGTACATGGCTCGCGATCTCCTTGCCCTTCTCGATCATCTTCGCAGCGGCCTCCACAATGGCGGTGCCGCTGTGCATCAGCGATTTTGAACCGCCGCTGCCTCCGCCCATGACGATCTTGTCGCTGTCGCCCTGCATCAGCCTGATCTTCTCGAACGGCACGCCAAGCTTCTCGCTCAACACCTGCGCGAACGGCGTGGCATGGCCCATGCCGAAATCGAGCGTGCCGGTGGCGAGCGTCACCGTGCCGTCGGCATCGAACGATATGGCGGCGAGTTCTTTGGAGGGCGGGGCGGTGACTTCCAGAAAATTGCCGACGCCGAGGCCACGCAGCTTGCCGCGCTTGCGGCTTTCGCGCTTGCGGCGTGGCAAATCCCTTAATGTCGGCGAGTTCGAGCGCCTGTTTGGTCAGCGCGGCGAAGTCGCCGCTATCGTAAGTCACGTCGGATGCGGTCTTGTAGGGCAAGTCGCTGCGGCCGGATCTGATTGCGCCGGCGCAGCGTCGAGCGCGATCGATTCCGATTTCCGCGGCGGCGGTGTCGATCAGTCGCTCCATGAAATAATTGCCTTCGGGCCGCCCGGCGCCGCGATAGGGGCCGATCTGCGTGGTGTTGGTGAACACGCATTTCGACGACACCTCGATCAGCGGCGTTCGATACATGCTCTGAACGTTCTTCACGATGTTGACCGTGCCGGGAAATGGCCCCATCGGCGAGAGAAATGCGCCCATGTCGGCAAAGCCTGTGAGGCGGACGGCGAGAAACGTGCCGTCCTCGGCGAGCGCAAGTTCGCCCATGAACTCCTGATCGCGGCCGTGACTGTCGGAGAAAAAGCTTCCGGAGCGCTCGTCGGTCCATTTGACCGGACGGCCGAGTGCGCGTGCGCCGTGAAGGATGCAGACATACTCGGGGAAAAGCCGCCCTTCATTCCAAACGAGCCGCCGACCTGACCGGTGAGGATGTGCACGGCTTTGGCGTCGACGCCGAATGCGTCGGCGATGTTGGCGCGCATTCCGGTAACGCCCTGCGAACCGACATATAATGTAAAGCGGTCCGCCATCGTAGGCGGCGACCGCCGCGCGCGGCTCCATCGCGTTGACGACCACGCGGCTGTTCACCAGCTTCATGCGCGTGACGTGCGCGGCCTTGGCGAAGGCGGCCTCGACCGCGGCGGCGTCGCCGTAGTGAAAGTCGAGCGGGACGTTGCCGGGCACGTCGTCGTAGAGGCGCGGCGCGCCGTCGCGCGCGGCGGCCTCGGCGGATATGACGGCCGGGCAGGGTCTCGATGTCGATTTCGACCGCTTCGGCCGCGTCCTTGGCGGCGATTACGGTCTCGGCGATGACGCACGCGACCGGATCGCCGACGTAGCGCACTTTGTCTTTCGCCAGCGCGCCGCGCCACGGCTTGCGCATCGGCGTGCCGTCACGGTTTTTGAGCGGAACGACGCATTTGAGCGGGCCGTAGCCTTCCAGATCCGCTGCGGTGTAGACCGCCAGCACGCCAGGCATCTTGCGTGCCGCGTCGGCGTCGATGGCGCGAATGACACCATGCGCATGGCGGCTGCGCACCATTACCGCGTAGGTTTGGCCGGGAAGATTGATGTCGTCGGTATAACGCCCGTGTCCGCGCAGAAGCATCGGGATCTTCGCTGCGAGGGACAGATTGTCCCACAGCGAATTTTTAATCGCCAACTTTTCAGCCGCCAAATCGGTCTCGGACAATTTTTCCGCCCGTCGGTCGGCAGGTTCGTGCAAATTCATTCCAGTCCAATCCGCAAGAAGGCGTATGACGGTGACATAGTGGACTTGCCGGAGTGGGACAAGCTTCAGTCGGGCACATGGCTCGTAGGCGCGAGAAGCACAGTATTGGCCGCTCGCCCCGCGCCTGTTACATTGCCTCGACTTTAACGATTAAATACGTCCGCCGTAGAGCGGCAGAACTCCGGCGTGGCAGGAAGGTATGGAAATGAGCGAGGAGGCCCCGCCCACCGGAGGCCTCGACGGGCGTGGAGCGCCGCGCAGGCGCTGGCCTCGTCGAACGCCATACGGCATTCGTCGTGACGAATTCCGGAGCGGCACGGGCGAACACGCTGACAGCACTTATGCGGCGCTCGATCTCGGCACCAACAATTGTCGCCTTCTTGTCGCGCGTCCAACGGCGGAAGGCTTTCGCGTCGTCGATGCGTTCTCCCGTATCATTCGTCTTGGCGAAGGCGTAGCCGCATCTCGTCGCATCAGCGAGGCGGCCATTGCCCGCGCGGTCGATGCTCTCTTGGTCTGCCGCGACAAAATGCGAGCGCGTGGCGTCAAGCGCGCGCGTCTCATTGCCACCGAGGCCTGCCGCGCGGCTGAAAACGGCGAAACATTCCGCACGCGTGTCGCCGAACAAGCCGGCCTTGAACTTGAAATTGTCGATTCAGCCACCGAAGCACGGTTGGCGGCGGCCGGCTGCACCGAATTGTTCGATCCGGCGGCTTCCGGCGTCATTCTCTTCGACATTGGCGGTGGCTCATCCGAGCTTGTGCGACTGGGGCGGCCAAATGGTGGTCGGCGCGGGCCGCCCTTGCCCGATATTCTCGGCTGGGCATCGCTGCCGGTCGGTGTCGTAACGCTTGCCGAGCGCTACGGCGGCAAGGTCGTGCCGCGCGAAGTCTATGACGCGATGGTGGCCGAGGTTGCCACCTTCGTTGAGAAGTTCGCCGCCGACCATTGCAACGGACTCGACGACTTTCACATGCTCGGTACCTCC
Source organism: uncultured Alphaproteobacteria bacterium (assembly GCA_963845775.1). Taxonomy (GTDB): domain Bacteria; phylum Pseudomonadota; class Alphaproteobacteria; order Rhizobiales; family Xanthobacteraceae; genus BOG-931. The sequence continues at coordinate 282,099 of CAWJTE010000006.1, read as the reverse complement.
GGGACGGTGACAACGATTGCCGGGGTGTTTCTCAAATTGCGGCGATATGACCGCCGCCGCGTTGACGGCTGCTGGTTGTCCGACCAGCAGATATCGCTCGTGGTTGGCGAACTCATGGCGATGAGTTTTGACGAGCGCGCGGCCAACCCCTGCATAGGCGCCGAGCGCGCCGACCTGGTTCTTGCCGGCTGCGCCATTCTAGACGCCATTCGCCGTTTCTTTCCGTGCCCGCGGCTACGCGTTGCCGATCGCGGGCTGCGTGAGGGCATGCTCGTCGAGATGATGCGCGCCGACGGAGTTTGGGGCGAAGCCTGACGCATCATGGCGCGGCTGAAGCGAGAAAAACGTCGCACGCCGTCGTCGCGGGCTTGGCTCGAGCGCCAGATCAGCGACCCGTATGTGGCGCGGGCCAAGCGCGAAGGCTTTCGCTCCCGCGCGGCTTACAAGCTTGCTGAAATCGACGACAAGCATCACTTGTTCAAAGCCGGCATGAACGTCGTCGATCTCGGCGCGGCGCCGGGCGGTTGGAGCGAGATCGCCACAAAAAGGGTCGGGCAAAATGGGCGGATCATTGCGCTCGACGTGCTTGAAATGAAACCGATTGCGGGCGTCGAATTCCTGTTGCTGGATTTCCTGGAGGAGGCCGCGCCGCGGCGCCTGAAAGCCTTGCTCGGCGACCGGCCGGGCGGAACGGCCGATGTCGTTCTTTCCGATATGGCGGCCAACACCACCGGTCATCGACAGACCGATCATCTGCGCATCCTGGCGTTGGCGGAAGCCGCGGCTGCCTTTGCGTGCGACGTATTGGGTCCGGGCGGAAATTTTCTCTGCAAAGTTCTGCAAGGCGGCACCGAGGCTGCGCTACTCGCTGAGCTCAAGCGTAATTTCGCGAGCGTCAAGCACGTCAAGCCGCCGGCCAGCCGCAGCGATTCCGCCGAACTTTATCTGCTCGCGCGCGGTTTTCGTGGCGTGACGGCGGCCTAGGTCGAGGATCTTTCCTCTGCCGTCGCGGTTGGCACCCTCTTGCGGCCAGCGAGTTCCGCACCGGCGTCGGGCGCCAACTTTAAAAAAATCAAGCTAGCCGATGCGGTGAGCGCTCCAACTGCCAGGAAAGCCGGCGGAAAATCGTAAACGCTCATCGCGCTCTCATGCTTTGCCCACAGTGTGAGCTCGACGACCAGCGCGCCGACGGCAACCCCGGTCGACAGCGCCAATTGCTGGGCGACCGAGGTGAGCGTCGTTGCCTTGCTGATCAGCGGCGGTTCGATTTCGGCATAGGCGATGGTGTTAACGGCGGTGAATTGCAACGACCGGAAAAAACCGCCGCAGAGCAGGATAACGATCATCGCTGCAAAGGGCATGCCGGGGACAAAACTGGCGCAGGCGGCCAGAAACGCCGCGCTTAATAGAGCATTGTAGATCAGCACAGTTCGATAGCCGAAACGATTAAGTACGCCGGCAACCGCAGCCTTCATGAACATCGAGCCGAGCGCACCGGTGAACGTGATGAGGCCGGATTGGAGCGGCGTCAGGTGGAAGCCGATCTGCAGCAATAGCGGCAATAGAAAGGGCAGCGCGCCAATGCCCAGACGAAAGAAAAAGCCGCCGAAGATACTGGCGCGAAAGGTCTGAAGCTTGAACAAACGAAGATCGAAAATCGGCGCGGGTGTGCGACGAGCGTGTGCGATGTAGGCCATTGTTGCGACCGCGCCGACGCCGAGAAGCGCAGCGACGACGGTCGCGGGCAGATACTCAAGACCCATGACTGAGAGACCGAAGGCGAGCCCACCGATTCCAAGCCCGGACAAAACGAAACCGACAAAGTCAAACCGCGGCGGCGGCTCGGCGTGGATGTGAGGGATATAGCGTGTCGCCAAGATCAAGCCGATCAGTCCGATCGGCACATTTATAATGAAGATCCAGTGCCACGACGCATAAGTCGTGATGAAGCCGCCAAGCGGCGGGCCGCAGATCGGACCGATCAGCGCGGGTATTGTCACCCACGACATCGCATTGACCAGCAGCGTCTTGTCGATGCTGCGCACCACGATGAGGCGGCCCACGGGCGTCATCATCGCTCCGCCGGCGCCCTGAACGATCCGGGCGAAGACCAGTTGTTCGAGCGATTGGGACAACGCACAGCCAATCGAACCGAGCACGAATACCCCGATGGCGATGCGAAAAATGTTACGCGCGCCGAACCGGTCGGCAGTCCAGCCGCTGGCCGGGATAAAGATGGCGAGGGCGAGGAGATAGGAGGTCACGGCGAGCTTCAGTGCCAGCGGGTTTGTGCCGAGCGCCTGCGCGATCGCCGGCAACGACGTCGAAATCACCGTCGAGTCCATGTTTTCCATGAACAGCGCGAATGCGACGATCAGCGGAACAATGCGATTGTACGGGCTTGGTGGCAGGTTAACCGGCATCTTAGCCTAATGGGCCGCGGGCGCGGCGGCTTTGAGCCGTTGCAAGCCTTCGGCGGGCTGCTGGAACGAGGGATCGATTTCAAGCGCCTTGCGGAAGTCGGCGATCGCGCCAGCCGCATCAGCCGACCGTTCGCGGATCAGCCCGCGCGTCGAGAAGGCGCTGGCCGAATGAGCGTTCAATGCAATCGCGCGATCGGCATCGGCGAGCGCCTGGGTGTTGTCGCCGGCGAGATAGCGCGCCCAGGCCCGATTGTAAAACGCAAGCGCGGCGTTTGGCGAAAGCTCGATGGCGCGCGTGTAGTCGGCGATGGCGTCGGCGTAAGCCAGATGCTCGCGCTTGGCATTGCCGCGGTTGATGTAGGCGTCGGCCAAACGCTGATCGAGCCTGATCGCTTGATCGAGATCGGCGACGGCGCGCTCGTACTCGCCTTTGGCCAGCCAGGCGCTGCCGCGGTTGTTATATGACGCAGCCGTTGGGTGGAGCTTGATCGCCTGATCATAATCAGCGATCGCGCGATCGAGGTCACCCTTGCGTCGCCAGGCAATGCCGCGATTGTACAGTGCGGCGGCATAGTTCGGATCGATGCGCAACGCCTCGTTATAGTCGGCGATGGCGTGATCCGGGTCACCCTTGTCGTCAAACGTGTTACCGCGATTATTGTAGGCAATGGCAAATTTCGGATTGAGCTTGATGGCCTGATCGTAATCCGGAATGGCACGCACGAAATCGCGCTTTTGGTAGAATGCGTAGCCGCGTTCGTTGTAGGCGCCGGCATGTTGCGGATTGAGCCGGATCGCTTCGTTGAGATCGGTAATGGCGCGGTCGAAGTCGCCGTCACGCCGGTAGGCGATCCCCCGATCGTAGAGGAACCGCGCGTTCTTGTGATCGATGCGGATCGCCTCGTTGTAATCGGCGATGGCGGCGTTGCGATCGCCTTTGTCGTCATGGGCGTTGCCGCGATTGCTGTAGGCGTCGGCATTCGCCGGGTCGAACCGGATCGCAGCGTCGAAATCGGCGATCGCGCGGTCGTAGTCGTGTCGCTGATAGTAAACCAGGCCGCGGTTGTCGAACGCCAATGCGAATTGCGGCGAAAGCGCAATGGCGCGATCGAAATCGGCCAGCGCGCGCGGGGCGTCGCCCCTCGCGCGCCAAACGTCGCCACGGTTGTTATAGGCGGCGGCGAAATTGGCGTCGACGCGCAGCGCCTGATTGTAATCGGCCAACGCTCGGTCGTAGTCGCCTTTCTGGAACCAGACGATGCCGCGGTTGTTGAGAGCGGACACGTTCTTCGGATCGAGCTTGATGGCCTGATCATAGTCGGCAATGGCATGATCGAAGTCGCCTTTGCGGCGGAAGGCGAGCCCGCGATTGAAATAGGCCGCGGCGTAATTCGGGGCGAGCCGGACGGCTTCATTGTAGTCGGCGATAGCGCGGTCGAAGTCCGACTTCTCGTCGAAGGCGTTCCCGCGCGCCATGAACGAGCCCGCGTCGGTCGGATCAAGACGGATTGCGTTGTCGAAGTCGGCGAGGGCGTTGTCGAGGTCGTGTTGCGCCAGCCGCGCGCTGCCGCGGTCGGCCAGGGCGCGGGCGTAGTCGGGATTGATCTGGATCGCTTCGCTGAAATCGCTGACCGCGCCGGCGAGATCGCCTTTGGCGCGCAGCGCGGTACCCCGATCATGATGCAAGATGGCAAGGTTTGCCGTCTGGTAACGGCCGGACTTGATCAGCGCCGTGCAGGAAGCGATTTGCTCCTCATTGCTGGCGCGCCATTGCCCCGTGCAGCGGCGTTCATCCGGCAAATCTTGCGCGTTTGTACTCTGGCTCAGGGCCAAGGGAACGGCGAGTACGATCGCGGCCCACCAATGGCCGAAACGACTGTTGTTATTGCGCATTGCTCCGTCTCGGTTGCGGCCAATCTACTCCGCTGTGCACTGGCCGGCCAAGCTGCGCGCCACCATCTATGAATCGAGGCGCGGACATGCTAGGAACCGCCGCCAACCCAAAAGCGGGCTGTCGGACGGCGGGTAGGGGACTGCCCCACCCGCTGGAGCTTTTTCCATCCGATCGGCTTTCTCGAGGCGCCCGCACCAGAAAACCCGCGATCGTTGCGGCAAAGTGGAGTTGGCAATGACAAAAAGCAATCCGCGCGAAGGGCTCACCTTCGACGACGTGCTCATCAAGCCGGGCCTGTCGAATGTGCTGCCTTCGGACGTGGACATTCGTGCCCGCATCACACGCGGAATCGCGCTCAACATCCCGATCGTAGCGTCCGCCATGGACACCGTGACCGAGGCGCATATGGCGATCGCCATGGCGCAGGCAGGCGGCATCGGCGTCATCCATCGCAATCTCGATCCGGAGGTCCAGGCTGGGCAAGTGCGCCAGGTCAAGAAATTCGAGTCGGGAATGGTTGTGAATCCCGTCACCATTCATCCGGAGGCGACTTTGGCCGACGCGCTGGCGTTGATGCTGGAGCATCATATCTCCGGCATCCCGGTGGTCGAAGGCGGCGGCAACGGGCATGCAGGCAAGCTTGTCGGCATTCTCACCAACCGCGACGTGCGTTTTGCCACCGACAAGCGGCAGAAAGTTTGCGAGTTGATGACCAGAGACACGCTGGTGACGGTGCGCGAGAGCGTCGGGCAGGACGAAGCGAAGAGGCTTCTACACCAGCACCGCATCGAAAAGCTTCTGGTAGTCGATGGCGATTATCGCTGCGTCGGCCTGATCACCGTGAAGGACATCGAGAAAGCGGTGGCAAATCCGAACGCCTGCAAGGACGAACAGGGCAGGCTACGCGTTGCCGCCGCAACCAGCGTCGGCGAAACCGGTTACGCGCGCAGTGAAGCGCTGGTCGACGCCGGCGTCGATCTCGTCGTTGTCGATACGGCGCATGGCCATTCCCAGCGTGTTCTGGATACGGTGACGCGCATCAAGCGCATGTCGAACGCGGTGCAAGTCGTCGCCGGAAATATCGCCACTGCCGAGGGCGCCAAAGCGCTGATCGATGCCGGCGCGGACGCCATCAAGGTCGGGATCGGGCCGGGGTCGATCTGCACCACTCGCGTGATCGCCGGCGTCGGCGTCCCGCAACTCACCGCAATCACCGACGCCGTCGAAGCCGCCAAGCGCACCGACACGCCGGTGATCGCCGACGGCGGCATCAAGTATTCCGGCGATCTTGCCAAAGCGATGGCGGCGGGCGCCGATTGCGCCATGGTCGGCTCGCTGCTCGCGGGCACCGACGAAACGCCGGGTGAGGTGTTTCTCTATCAGGGCCGTTCCTACAAGACTTATCGCGGCATGGGCTCGGTCGGCGCCATGGCGCGCGGCTCGGCGGATCGCTATTTCCAGCAGGAGATCAAGGACACGCTCAAGCTCGTGCCGGAAGGCGTGGAAGGCCAAGTGCCGTACAAAGGGCCGGTGGCCAACGTACTGCATCAACTCGTCGGCGGCTTGCGCGCGGCGATGGGGTACGTGGGCGCAAAGACTCTCGGCGAATTCCACGACAAAGCCGAATTCATTCGCATCTCAGGCGCCGGTCTGCGCGAAAGCCATGTGCACGACGTTACCATCACGCGCGAGAGTCCGAACTATCCAAGCCGGGAGTAAATGCGTGGCGATGAGACGCCCGTCCGCCGACCCGTTTGCGGAAATTCGCAAGGCCACCGACCGGCATCGTGGCGAGCACGGCTGCGGCGCGCACCCTTACGATAACGGTCCGCTACTCAGCACGCTTGCCGCGGCGGCTAACGCGCGACGTATTCTGGAGTTGGGAACGGCGCTTGGCTATACGGCTTTGTCTTTCGCCTACGGCGCGCCGGAGTCAACGGTCGATACGATCGAGCTCGATCCGGAGCACGTGGCGCTTGCGCGCGAGAATATCGCGGCGGCGGCGCTCGACCATCGCATCACCGTGCATGAAGGTGAATTTGCCAAGGTTCTGCCAACGCTCGATCCTGGCTACGACCTTGCTTTCTTCGACGGCAATGCGCCGATACCGGCACTCCATACGGAGTTGCGGAAATTGCTGCGTACGGGCGGAATGCTGGTGACCGCCAATCTCACCCACGGCGGCACCGCGGACGCGGTGCACAAGGCGCTCTTCACCGGCAAATCGTGGCGCAGCGCGCTGGTCGATGATTCGGGAGAGACCGCGATCAGCGTCAAGCTGTAACGGCCGGCATTGGCCGTGGCTCGAGGCGCGTGATAGGAGTGTGGCAATAATCAGGGCCGGATCAATGTCGCTTCAAGCCGTTCTGCTGCCGTTGTTTGTTGAGGTCGTTCTTACCTTCGTGCTCATGCTCCGTATGGCCGCACTGCGCAACGCGGACTATCATTCCGGTGCGGTGAAGGCACAGGACATTGCGCTCCGTCAGCCGAACTGGCCGGCGCGCACCACTCAAACGGCGTATTCATTTTCCAATCAATTCGAGCTTCCGGTTCTATTCTACGTGTTGACCATTCTCGAATGGGTCACGCGGCAGGCGGGCTATGTTTTTGTGATCCTGGCGTGGATTTTCGTCATCAGCCGCGTGTTGCAAGCCTATGTCCATGTGACCAGCAATATCGTGAAGTGGCGCGGCAGGCTCTACATCGTCGGCGCGCTCGTACTTATGATTATGTGGGTGATCTATATCGTCGAGGTGGTGACCGGCGTGATCGTGTAACCAAAGCACATGACGCCCGCCGCGCGTCTTTCCGCCGCCATCGAAGTTCTTGCCGACATCGAGGCGCAGCGCCGGCCGGCGACCGACGCGCTGAAGAATTGGGGCCTCGCGCATCGCTTCGCGGGATCGTCGGACCGCGCCGCCATTGCCGGCCTCGTTTACGATACGCTGCGGCGTAAGGCGTCGTCGGCATGGCTCATGGGTGAGGCAACGCCGCGAGCCGCGGCGATCGGTATGTTGCGCCGCGAGCGCGGTCTCGACGTTGACGCGATCGCCGCCCTGAGCAGCGGTGCGCGCTTCGCGCCTGCTCCGTTGACCGAAGCGGAACGGGCGGCGCTGGCCGGCGACGCGCTCGCCGGGGCGCCGGCTTTCGTCCTCGGCGATTATCCGGAATGGCTCGATCCGCATTTCGGCCGTGTCTTTGGCGACGAACGAGCGGCGGAGGGAGAGGCTTTGGCCAGCCGCGCGCCGCTCGATTTGCGGGTCAACACGCTCAAGGCCGAACGCGATACCATCGCGGCGAAACTTGCGCATCTCGAAGCTTCACCGACGCGCTGGTCACCAATCGGTCTCCGCATTCGGCTTGCAGCCGATGCCAAGAGCCCGGCGATTCATGCCGAGCCGTCATTTATCAAAGGCGCGGTTGAGGTGCAGGACGAGGGTTCACAGCTTGCGGCGCTGTTTGCGCGAGCCAAACCGGGCGAGCAGGTGGTCGATCTTGCCGCTGGCGCCGGCGGCAAGACGCTTGCGCTGGCGGCTGCGATGGACAATCACGGCCAAATCTACGCGACCGATATCGACAAGCGGCAACTTGCACCGATCCATGACCGCATTGCGCGCGCAGGCGTTCGCAATGTCCAGGTGCGCACGCCGCGCGGCCAGACCGACATGCTCGCCGACCTCGATGGGCGCATCGACCTCGTGCTGATCGACGCGCCGTGCACCGGCACCGGCGCGTGGCGGCGAAATCCGGACGCCAAGTGGCGGGTGCGGCCGGGTGCGCTGGCCGAGCGTCTCAAGCAGCAGCAAGCCTTGCTCGATCGCGCCGCTACGCTGGTGAAATCCGGCGGCCGCATCGCCTATGTCACCTGCTCGGTCCTGAGCGAGGAAAACGGCGACCAGGTCAGCGCCTTTGTCGGCAGGCACGAGAATTTTTCCGTGGAAAAGCCCGCGGAAGTAGCACAAGCGCTCGACGAGCGCGCCTATCTTTTCAGCCGAGCGGTGCTTATCTCGGATCAAGGATTGCTGATGACGCCGCGCCGGACCGATACGGACGGATTTTTCATCAGCTTGCTGCGGCGGGCCGGATGACTTCTGCTCTGAAAACTCGACAGGCCGAACCGGCTGCCATAAAACCCGCCATGGCGTCCCACGACACCATCCTCATTGTCGATTTTGGCTCACAGGTGACCAAGCTCATCGCGCGACGTGTGCGCGAGGAGAGCGTCTATTGCGAGATCGTTCCGTTTCAGAAGGCCGAAGCCGCGCTGCGCGATCTTAGGCCGAAGGGCGTGATCCTTTCGGGCGGGCCGGCCTCCGTGCTCGATAAGGATGCACCGCTTGCCCCGAAGGCAATCTTTCAGGCCGGCGTGCCGGTACTTGGCATCTGCTACGGCGAGCAGGCCATGGCGCAGCAATTGGGCGGCAAGGTCGAAGCCGGGCATCACCGTGAATTCGGCCGCGCCGAGGTCGAGGTGACCAAGCCGTCGGCGCTCTATGACGGCGTGTGGGAGGTCGGTCAGCGTTATCCGGTATGGATGAGCCACGGCGATCGCGTGATTAAGCCGCCGGAGGGCTTCACTGCGGTCGGTACGTCACCGAACGCGCCGATTGCAATGATTGCTGACGAGAAGCGCAAATTCTACGCGACGCAATTCCATCTCGAAGTCATGCATACGCCGCACGGGGCGGCGATCCTGCGCAACTTTGTGCGCAACATCGCCGGCTGCTCCGGCGACTGGACCATGCGCGCGTTCAAGGACGAAGCGATCGACAAGATCCGCCGCCAGGTCGGCAAGGGCAAGGTGATCTGCGGCCTGTCGGGCGGCGTCGATTCCGCGGTCGCCGCGGTGCTGATCCACGAGGCGATCGGCGATCAGCTCACCTGCGTTTTCGTGGATCACGGATTGTTGCGGCTCGGTGAAGGCGAGCGCGCGGTCGCCTTGTTCCGCGGCCATTACAACATTCCGCTCGTGCATGTTTCCGCCGAGGATCGCTTTCTCAAGGCGCTGGCCGGGATCGACGATCCGGAGGAAAAGCGCAAGACGATCGGAAAATTGTTCATCGACGTGTTCGAGGAGGAAGCCAAGAAAATCGGCGGTGCCGAATTTCTTGCCCAGGGTACGCTCTATCCGGACGTGATCGAGAGCGTCTCGTTTACCGGTGGCCCGTCGGTGACAATTAAATCGCACCACAACGTCGGCGGACTGCCGGCACGCATGAACATGAAACTCGTCGAGCCGCTGCGCGAATTGTTCAAAGACGAGGTGCGCGCGCTTGGCCGCGAACTCGATCTGCCTGAGGCGTTCGTCGGCCGCCATCCGTTTCCCGGCCCGGGTCTTGCTATCCGCATCCCTGGCGCCATCACCCGCGAAAAGCTCGATATTCTGCGGCTGGCGGACCAGCTTTTCATCGAGGAGATCCGCCGCGTCGGGCTTTATGATGACATCTGGCAGGCATTTGCGGTGCTGCTGCCGGTGCGCACCGTCGAAGTCATGGGCGACTTTCGCACCTACGATTATGTCGTCGGACTGCGCGCGGTGACGTCGACCGACGGCATGACGGCTGATTTTTATCAGTTCGATATGAATTTTCTCGGCACCGTCGCCACCCGCATTGTCAACGAAGTGAAAGGCGTCAATCGCGTGGTCTATGACGTCACGAGTAAGCCGCCGGGCACGATCGAGTGGGAGTAAATGCCCGCGTTCACGCGGGGGAGGAGTTCAGATGAAAAACTCAGACTTTGCGACCAATACTTTCGTGCCGGCGCTTCGCACGTTAGTGGGTGTGCTCGACAAGGGCGCCGAGCACGCGCGCACCAAGGGCATCGACTTGGTGGCGCTGCTGAAAGAGCGATTGGCGCCGGATATGTTTCCTCTCTCCTCGCAAATCCAGCTGGCGTGCCATCATGCCAAGGACGGCACCGCGCGGGCGACCGGCCAAGCCCCGCCGAAGATCGACATCAAGGAACTCAGCTTCGACGAGCACAAGGCGCTGATCGAGCAGACCATTCGGATGCTGGCCGGCGCGAATGCGCAGGCTTTTGAAGGCGCCGACGGCCGCAAGATTGAGCTTTCGCTGCAAGGATCGAGAATCTTCGAGGCGGATGGACTGCAATTCGTGCAGCACTGGTCGATTCCGCATTTCTATTTTCACGTCGTGACCGCCTACGACATCCTGCGCCATATCGGCATTCCGCTCGGCAAGCGCGATTACATGATGGGCATTACCCAAGGCTTCATTCGTCAGGACACTCCCGTCTGAGCGCATCTTGCGAGCGCGGGAGTTAAAATTGTCGCTTACCGTTACGGCATCAAGAACCGTGATACCATAAAGAAAGCGCGTGCCTGGCTCGATAAGAGCGGCATCGCCTATTCATTTCATGATTACAAAACTGCGGGTATCGAGCGCGAACGCCTGCAACGATGGTGCAAGAAGGTCGGCTGGGAGACGCTGCTCAACCGTAACGGCACGACGTTTCGTAAGCTGCTGGATAAGGACAAACTGGGCTTGGACGCCAAAAAAGCCGTGGCGCTGATACTCGCGCAGCCGTCCATGATCAAACGACCGGTGCTCCAACTTGGCGGCGGCAAGCTTCTGGTCGGCTTCACGCCAGAGCTCTACGCTGGACTGATTTGAAGTTTCCTCATTTCTTGTGCTTGAGCGTCAACATAAAGGCCTTTTCCTCGGGCTGCAGATAAACGACCTCGGTCAGCGCACCGATGACGCCGGTCGTATCGAAATAGGCAAATCTCGTTTCATTGTGGCGGCCGCCTTGCACCAGGCCGTAGCCGCGCGCCTCCATATCTTTCACGCCTTGCGCGTAATTCGGAACTTCGATGCCATAGTGGTGCATGCCACCTTGCGGATTGTGATCGAGGAATTTCGAATAGGTGCTTACGCCCGCGATCGGCTGCACCAGTTCAATCTGCACGTCGCCGCACCAGCCGAAGGCAAGATGGAGGCGAAGCCGGGCTGGTTTGCCCAGATAGGTTTCATCTTGCAGCTCGGGTTTTTCGATGAACAGAAATTCGGGGACGTCGAGCTTTCCTTTGAAGAAATCCATTCCTTTGTGGATGTCGGGCACGACAAAGCCGATCTGATAAACGCCCTGAGCCAAACTTCCGGTCATTTTCCGCCTCCCTTTTGACATGCGTTAGCATGTTTCGCTTCTAGCCGGGTGTTCCGCGCTTTGGAACCGCGGTGCCGGTTCATTAACGACGATTGTAACGTCATTTTCCCGCCACCGAACCTCCACGCTTTGCCCGAACACATGCGGCTTAGTCCCGAGCGACGGGACGCTCAGTTTTTCGTCGTCTGTGGGGCGCGCTGGGGGTGTGGGCGGAGGGGTTGAGATGTCATTGCGCGCTTTGGTTGGCGGCGCCGTATTCGCCGCTGGCACCGTTTTTTCCGTTGTCGCAGCCGGAGCAGCCGATTTGTCGCCGGCGCCCGCGCCAGTCCCGGTAGCACCGGTCGCCTACGCGCCCGCGGCAATCTACAACTGGACGGGATTCTACATCGGCGGTCACGCCGGGGCCGGCTATGCCGGCTCGTCGTGGAGCGATCCGTTCACCGGCGGCACCAACACATTTAACAGCGGTGTCGGCTTCCTCGGCGGCGCGCAGGCCGGAGCCGCTCGTGCTCGGCGTTGAGGGCGATTTCAGCTGGACGGGACTCAATGGCAACGGCACCGACTTGATCGGCGACGCGATCAACACCAATACCAAGTGGACGTCGACCGTGACCGGCCGCGTGGGCGCGGCCTTCGATCGCTTGTTAATCTACGGCAAGGGGGGTTTGGCGCTCGCTCAAGATCAAAGCGGCCTCACCGACCTTGGCGGCAACAGCGCGAGTACGAGTTTCATGCGCACCGGCTGGACCGTCGGCGCCGGCCTCGAATACGGCATCAGCAAAAACTGGTCGGCCAAAATCGAATACGACTATCTGAACTTCGGCTCACAAGTGCTGAATTTTGCGACGCCCTTGCAGCCGGCCTACACGTCGAACGCCAGTCTCAACGTCCAGGAAATTAAGGCGGGCATCAATTTCCACTTTGGTGGTCCATAGCGCACGCTTCGGGTTCTGACTGCGCCCTGCCGGTCGCGGTTTAAGGCGGATTGGCGGGCCTCGTCACTTGTACCGCGAGGGCCGTGCCGTCATTGACAAGCCCGGTCCGCTCGTCATGATCGCGCCCCTGTTATCGGACACGGCGCGTCCGCTCGCGTATCGGATCGGCGATGGGGCTGGTAGTCGAAATCATCGGTCTTGTGGTGTTCCTTGGCGCGCACGTGTTCGTCTCGCTGCGAGGCCACCGGGAAGCCTTGATTGCTCGGATCGGCCGCGGTTCGTATCTCGGCCTGTTCTCGCTCGTCTCGATCGTCGGGTTGTTGCTGATCGGCTTTGGCTTCGCGCGTTACCGGGCGGAAGGCCTCGTCCCGATCTGGTATCCGCCGGCCTGGACGCGTCATATCGTGGTGGCGCTGATGTGGCCGGCCAGCATTGCGGTAGTTGCCGCGTATATTCCCGGCAACATCAAGCGCGTGCTGAAACACCCGATGCTGGTCGGCGTCAAAATCTGGGCGGCCGCGCATCTTTGCGCAAATGGCGATCTCGGCGGCATCATTCTGTTCGGGGGCGTGCTCGCCTGGGCGGTTTACGATCGCATTACGCTCAAGCGGCGAAGCGATCCCGGTTCTCCGCCGATTCCGGTGGGTGGTCTGCGCAACGACATAATCGCGGTCGTCGTCGGCACCATTCTCTATCTGGCGCTCGGCTTCGTGTTTCATCCCGTCGTCATCGGCCTCCCGGCTTTCGCTTCGCCGGCACTGGGACACTGACGGATGTCCGTGCACGAAGACATTCGGCGTCTTACCGCGCCGGACATCGGCAGCCACAAAGGCGGCGAGCCGATCGTATGTCTGACCTCCTATCACGCCCATACTGCGCGCATTCTCGATGGCCATTGCGACGTCATTCTAGTCGGCGATTCGCTGGGCATGGTAATGCACGGCCTCGAAACGACCGTGCCGGTCACCCTCGACATGATGATCCTGCAAGGCCACGCAGTCATGCGCGGCTCAAAGCGAGCGCTGGTCGTCGTCGACTTGCCGTTTGGCTCATACGAAGCCTCCAAAGAACAGGCGTTTACGTCCGCGGCGCGGGTGCTGAAGGAAACCGGCTGCGGCGCCATAAAACTCGAGGGCGGACGCCGGATGTCCGAGACGATTGCGTTCCTCGTCCAACGCGGCGTACCGGTAATGGGTCACGTCGGATTGACCCCGCAAGCCATCAATACCATCGGATCGTTTCGCGCGCAGGGTCGCGACGAAAGCGACTGGGCGCAGATCGAGGCAGACGCGCACGCGGTGGCCGATTTCAGGCGCGTTCGCCGTGGTGTTGGAAGCGATCGCCGAACCGCTGGCGCGCCGCATCACCGGACAGGTCGCAATCCCGACCATCGGTATCGGCGCGAATCCCGCGTGTGACGGTCAGATCCTTGTGCTGGAGGATATGCTCGGCCTTTCGCCGCGGGTGCCGAAATTCGTGAAGCGTTTCGGCGAACTCGGCCCCTCCATCGAACAGGCGGTCAAGAGCTACGCGGAAGAGGTCCGGGCGCGCAGCTTTCCCGGCCCGGATAACGTCTATCCGATGCGCAAGAAAAAACCTTAACGACGGGAAGCATTGGCCGCAGGCAAAGCCGCCCTTTGCCTTGCTCATGCCACATGACTATTCTAGCTCCGGGCGAGGCATTTTCGACCTAACCGCCGGAAATTCCTTGGGTTTGTCGGCCCTGCGTTTGACGGCTTCTCCGGGCAGCAGGGGGAAGCCGGTTCGAGCGCGGGCTCGTGCTGGGGCAGAATCCGTGGCCGATATTTTCCAGGAAGTCGATGAGGAAGTCCGTCGCGAACAGCTCAGGAAGCTGTGGCAGCGTTATGGCACCTTCATCATCGCGGGCTGCGTCCTGATCGTCGCAGCTGTCGGCGGCTGGCGCGGCTACGAATGGTGGGAAACCAAAAAAGCGGCCGAAGCCGGCGCAGCATTTGAACAGGCCGTGACCCTCGCCGAGGCCGGCAAACATCAGGAAGCAGAGGCCGCATTCGGCAAGCTCGCGAGCGACGGTGCCGCCGGTTATCGCGTGCTGGCACGGCTGCGCGAAGCCGCCGAACTTGCTTCAACCGACCGCTCGGCCGCCGTCAAAGCCTATGAACAAATCGCCGGCGATGGCGGCGCCAGCCAGGCGATCCGGGATCTGGCCAATCTGCGCGCCGGATACTTGCTGGTCGATAGCTCTTCCTACGCTGACATGCTTGCGCGGCTTGAGCCGTTGACCGCGCCTGATCGGGCCTTTCGCTACAGCGCCCGCGAATTGCTGGCGCTGTCCGCTTGGAAGGCCGGCGATATGAGCGCAGCGCGTAAATGGGCAGACATGATCATTACCGACCCGCAAACGCCGCCGGCCGCGCGTAGCCGTGCCGAAGTGCTGAGCGAGCTCATTGCCGCGAGCGGCAAAGGTTGATCGATGCGAAAGCGAAATTCTCGATCGCTGGTTTATGCCGCTTGCGCATTGGCGCTGGTGATCGGTCTTACTGCTTGCACGAAGGGCGGTCAGTTCGATCCGACCGAGCTTGTTTCCGGCGACATGTTCGACACGAAGAAAAAAATTCAGGGCGAGCGCGAACCGCTTTTCCCGCAAGGCGTACCCGGGGCGGAAACCGGCGTGCCGCCGGACCTGGTGAAGGGTTATCAGCCCCCGCCGGAGCCACCCGCAGCCACGGCCGATGCGACCGCACAGCCGGCTGTCGCAAAACCGAAAGCAAAGCCAAAACCGAAGCCGAAAGTTGCGCGTGCTCCCGCGCCGGCCTCCGATCCGGCATTTGACCAGAAACCGGTTTCAGCGGTTGCGCCGACGCAGCGGCCGGTGCAATCGGCGTGGCCGAGTTCCCCGCCCGCAGCGACCGCGCCGACCAACTGGCCGGCGCCGTCCGCGGCCGGCCAAGCTCAGCAAGTCGCGCCCCCCGCGCCGGCGGCGCAGACGAACTGGCCCGCTCCGCAGCAGCCGCAAGCGCAGACCAACTGGCCCAATCCCACGCCTTTGGGCCAACCGCACTGACCTGCGGATAAAGAGCTTGCGTGCATCGCACGCGCGGCGCTGCTAATCACCATCGCGTTAGACGATCCCACGTTCCGCCAGATCGCCGCGCCAGGTCTTTCGCGCCATGTCTTTTACCGTCGCTATCGTCGGCCGGCCCAACGTCGGCAAATCGACTTTGTTCAACCGTCTCGTCGGTGCGCGCCGGGCGCTGGTGGACAATTTGCCGGGGCTCACCCGCGATCGGCGAGAGGATGATGCAAAACTTGGAGATTTGACGTTTAAGGTCATTGATACGGCGGGGCTCGAGAACGCCGATCGCAAAAGCCTGTCCGGCAAGATCCAGGCGCAAACCGCGGCGGCGATGGGGCAGGCCGACGTCGTTCTGTTTTTGATCGATGCACGCGCCGGCACGACGGCGGCGGATCGCGGCTTTGCCGATCTCGTGCGTAAGTCGGGTAAGCCCGCGATTCTTGTCGCCAACAAGAGCGAAGGTCGCGCCGGCGAAGTCCAATCTCTTGGATTCCTACGGTCTCGGCCTTGGAGATCCGGTCGCGTTGAGCGCCGAGCACGGCGAGGGCCTAGCCGACCTCTATGCGGCGCTACGCGAGGCGCTTCCGGCAGCCACGGCACAGGCCGACCCCGACGCCGTCGCCCAAGACAAGCCGAAGCCGATTCGTATTGCGGTCGTGGGGCGCCCCAATACCGGCAAGTCGACGCTGATCAACCGGTTGCTGGGCGAGGAACGGCTGCTGACCGGGCCGGAGGCTGGGATCACGCGGGATGCCATCGCCATCGACCTCGCCTGGCAGGGGCATTCGTTGCGCATCTACGATACCGCCGGACTACGGCGCCGCTCGCGGGTCGCGGAAAAGTTGGAAAAGCTCTCGGTCGCCGATGCGCTCAACGCCGTCCGTTTTGCTGAAGTCGTGATCGTGCTCGTTGACGCCCAATCGCCATTTGAAGAACAGGACATCCGAATCGCGGATCTGGTTGAGCGGGAAGGGCGCGCCGTCGTCATCGGCATCAACAAAATGGATCTGATTGATCAACAGCCGAACGCGCGGCGTTGGATGCGGGAGGAAGCCGATCGTTTGTTGCCGCAGCTTACAGGCCTGCCGGTTGTCACTATGTCGGCGCGCAGCGGCGAAGGCGTCGAGCGCCTGATGGCGGCCATGATCGAAGCGTACGCGGTCTGGAACCGGCGCGCGCCGACGTCAGCGCTGAACCGGTTTCTATCACAAGCCGTGTCGGAACATCCGCCCCCCGCAATCGCCGGTCGCCGTTTGCGGCTTGATTACATGACGCAACCAAAATCCAGGCCACCAACCTTTGTGCTGTTCTCTTCGCGCGCATCATCGCTTCCCGAGACCTACCGGCGCTATCTCGTCAACGGCTTGCGCGACGCGTTTGATCTGCCCGGCACGCCCATCCGGCTTGTGCTGCGCGCCAAAGCCAATCCTTACGCTGGCCGGAAGCGCCGCCGGTGATGGAGGTATGGTCCTTGCGCTCTAGGCGGGCGGCACGAACTCTTGCAGTTTGCCGGCGCGAAAATCGTAGAGCTTGCCGGTTTCATTAAAGCTCGGCAGGCACAGATCGACGATTTTCGCGGCCACGTCGTCGGGCGCCGGCAACGTCAACGGATTCTCCCCCGGCATCGCCATGGCCCGCATGCGAGTTCGCGTCGGTCCGGGGTTGAACAGATTGACGCGCACGGGCGTCGAACTAACTTCTGCGGCGTAAGTCCGGACCAGCACGTCGAGCGCGGCTTTCGAGACGGAATAGGGCGCCCAGTAGGCGCGCGCCAGCGCCACGATTCCTGAGGTCACGAACACCGCGCGGCCGGCATCGGAACGTTTGAGTAGCGGGTCCATCGCGCGGATGAGATGCCAATTGGCGGTGACATTGACCGCCATCGTGTCATCCCATGCTTTCGGTTCGATATGGCCGAGCGGCGAGGGCACGCCGGCCACCGCGGCATTGCCGACCAGTATGTCGAGCCGGCCGTAGCGTTCGTTGAGCGCGGTGGCGAGCCGATACAGGCCCGGATAATCGCGTATATCGAGCGGCGTCAGCGTGGCCGATCTGCCAACGGCTTTTATCGCGTCGTCGAGCTCCTCGAGGCCGCCGACGGTGCGGGCGACGGCGACCACGTGGGCGCCAGCGCGGGCGAGCGCGAGCGCAAGCGCATAGCCGATGCCGCGCGAGGCGCCGGTGACGAGCGCAATACGGTCGGCAAGCGGAAGCGCCATCCCTCAGCTCGCCTCGGCGAGCAACGAGAGTTGGCTGGGTGGGGATTCTTGGGCGGTGCGGTCGGTGAGCGGCGTCGGATATTCGCCGGTGAAGCAATGGTCGGTGAATTGCGGGCGATCCGGATTACGCGCTTTCTCGCCCATGGCGCGATAGATGCCCTGGACCGACAGAAAGGCAAGCAAATCGGCGCCAATGAATTGGCGCATCCCTTCCAGATCATGCGTGGCGGCGAGGAGCTTATCCCGTTCGGGCGTATCGATGCCGTAATAATCCGGGTGGGTAATCGGCGGCGAGGCAATGCGGAAATGCACCTCGCTCGCGCCGGCATCGCGCATCATGCGGACGATCTTCAGCGAGGTGGTGCCGCGCACGATCGAGTCGTCGATCAACACGATGCGCCTGCCGTTGACGACGGCGCGGTTGGCGCTGTGCTTGAGTCGAACGCCAAGCGCGCGGATCTGCTGGGTGGGCTCGATGAATGTACGCCCAACATAGTGATTGCGAATAATCCCGAGTTCGTAGGGAATACCGGATGCCTGCGCGTAGCCGATCGCCGCGGGTACACCGGAATCTGGCACCGGGATAACGACGTCGGCGGTCGCCGGCGCCTCACGCGCGAGCTCGGCGCCGCACGTCTTGCGCACATCGTAGACGCTGCGTCCGCCGATGATTAAATCCGGTCGGGAGAAGTAGATGTATTCGAAAATGCACGGCCGCGGCGGCATTGCGGGGAACGGCTTGTGCGAATGGGCGCCGTCGTCGTCGAAAACCAGAACTTCGCCATTCTCGACGTCGCGCACATATTGGGCGCCGATGATGTCGAGCGCGCAGGTCTCGGACGCGAGGATCGGGCAGCCGTCGAGCTTGCCGAGCACCAGCGGGCGGATACCGAGTGGATCGCGGGCGCCAATCAATTTTTTGTTGGTGAGGCCGACGAAGGCGTAGGAGCCTTCGAGCAGGCGCAAGCCTTCGATGAAGCGATCGACAAAACGGTTGCGGTGCGAGCGCGCTACCAGATGCAAAATCACCTCGGTGTCGGTGGTCGACTGCATCATGGCGCCTTCCCGCACCAACTGGCGGCGCAAAGTCAGGCCGTTGGTGAGGTTGCCATTGTGGCCGACGGCAAAACCGCCGGCATTAAGCTCGGCAAAAAGCGGCTGGACGTTGCGTAGAATGGTCTCGCCGGTGGTCGAGTAGCGGACGTGACCGACGGCCGCATTGCCGGGCAGGCGGTCGATGACCTCGCGACCTGAAAACGTGTCGCCGACAAGACCGAGGCGGCGCTCGGAGTGAAAGCGCTTGCCATCAAATGAGACTATTCCGGCGGCCTCTTGGCCGCGGTGCTGCAAGGCATGTAGTCCGAGCGCGGTGATGGCTGCAGCATCGGGATGGCCGAAAATGCCGAACACCCCGCATTCTTCGCGGAGTCGGTCGAAGTCCGGATCGATGAAGCCATCGTCTGCGGCGGGTGCGCCTGCGGTCATTTCAATGCACCGTTCCCTTCACCCCGGGCAGTTCGCTGTGCTGATCGGGCGCACTCTCCGGCGTCTCGTTCTCGTCCGGCCGAGGCCGCTTCAGCCTCTTCAAGATGGTAGTTTCCGGGTCTTCCGGCAACATCGATATAATCCATTGACCGGTTCCGGTGAGGACGACGCGTGACTTGGCGCTCTTGACCCATTCCGGCTGGCTTCGATCGGGGACCAGCCAGGTGAAGAACATGAAAGCGACCACGACGATGGCAAGCCCGCGCGCCAGACCGAACAAAAAGCCGAGCGTGCGATCGAGCGCACCCACACGGCTGTCGAGCACCATGTCGGAAATCCTGACTGTCAGCACCGAAACCACGAGTAATGTAATCAGAAATACGCCGCCGACCACGGCGGCCGCGGCAACAACATCGTTGTTGAAGTACTGCTTGGCTAGAGGCAGGAGCTTGCCGTACGAGTAAAGCGTCGCGCCCGCGGCCAGCACCCAAGCGATGATCGACAGCACCTCGCGCATGAAGCCGCGCACCATGGCGAGCAGCCCGGAAATCAGCATCACGACAATAAGCACGACGTCGAGCAGCGTAATCGGCATGGTCTGCTGGTTCGCTCGCTGATACGGCCTTAAATGTGGCGCGGTGCAGTTTCCCGAAGACAAAAGCCCGCCGCGTGTATAGCCGGGCGAGGCGGCGTCGTCATCCGCCTTCTCGTGCGCTCAACAACCGCGTGGTTTATGCCTCTTTCGGGCCGATCCGGCGCAGAGCCGGCGTCCCGTCGCGGGCGATATCGGCAACGAGATTAGCCAGTGTGCCGATGGTGGACACCATGAAACCGTCGGGGGCGTCGGTGCGTGCCGCCTCCGGTACCACCGCGCAGGAAAACCCGAGCTTCTGAGCTTCCTTGAGCCGGACTGGGGTCTGCGCCACCGGCCGCACCGCGCCGGAGAGCGATACTTCGCCGAAGTAAACGGCATCCGCTGGCAACGGCGCATGGGCGAGCGAGGACACCAGCGCCGCCGCAGCCGCCACATCGGCAGCCGGTTCGGCAATGCGCAAACCGCCGGCGACATTGAGATAAACGTCGTACCCTGAAAGCCGGACGCCGCAATGCGCCTCCAGCACCGCCAGCACCATCGACAACCGGCTCGGATCCCAGCCGACGACCGCTCGGCGCGGCGTGCCCAGTGTGGTGGGTGCCACCAGCGCTTGTATCTCAACAAGCAACGGCCGCGTTCCCTCGATGCCGGCAAAGACGGCGGTACCGGCGCTGCCAAGTTCGCGCTCGGACAGGAAGAGTTCGGAGGGATTGGCGACCTCGCGCAGCCCGGTGCCGGTCATTTCGAAAACACCGATTTCGTCGGTCGGGCCAAAGCGGTTCTTGATCGCGCGCAGGATGCGGAATTGTTGCGAGCCTTCACCCTCGAATGACAGCACGGCGTCAACCATGTGCTCGACGACCCGTGGGCCGGCGATCTGTCCATCCTTGGTCACGTGGCCGACCAGAATTACGGCGGCGCCGCTGCGCTTGGCAAAGCGAATGAGTTCACCGGCCGATCCGCGCACCTGTGTCACTGTGCCGGGCGCAGCTTCGACCGTCTGCGTCCACATGGTCTGGATCGAATCAATGACGAGGAGTTGCGGCACCCGTCCTTGCGATAGCGTTGCCACGATGTCCTCGACGGAGGTTTCGGCGGCGAGTTCGACGGTCGCATCCGCAAGGCCGAGCCGTTCGGCGCGCAAGCGGACTTGGGCTACCGCCTCCTCGCCGGAGATATAGATCGCGCGTTGCCCGGTGCGCGCATACGCGGCCGCAACTTCGAGCAACAGCGTGGATTTGCCGATGCCGGGATCGCCGCCGAGCAGCAGCACCGAGCCGCGCACCAATCCTCCGCCGGTGACGCGATCGAATTCGGCGACGCCGGAGGCAAGCCGCGGCGCTTCAAGTGTTTGGCCCTGCAGGGGCTCGATAACGAACAGCCGGCCTTTGCGTGCGGAGCGCGACGGCGCGGCCGCGCCTTCCTCGACCAGGGTATTCCACGCGCCGCAACCGTCGCAGCGGCCGGACCAGCGCGCGGCGGCGGCGCCACAGCTTTGGCAAACATAATTTTTGGCGCGTGTGACCATTTGAACGCTGCAAGCCCGCGACTCAGCCGCCACGATAGACGAGATGGCACCGCGGTCCGAGCCGGGTCAGGATCTCGTAGCCATTGGTGCCCGCGGAGGCCGCAACCTCGTCGACCGGAATGCCATCGCCGACAAATCTAGTGACGTCGCCGCGATGAACCAAACCTTCGGCGAGATCGGTGGTGTCGATGCAAATGAGGTCCATCGAAATAAGCCCGACGATGGGGCAGCGGCTCGCTGCGACGATGGCCGCACCGCCCGGTTTCCGGGCGGTGCCGCTGGCGGAACGCATGAGGCCGTCGGCATAGCCGATTGTGGCCACGGCGATACGCGTGGTGCGTGGCGCGGTCCAGGTAGCGCCGTAGCCGACTGTTTCGCCTTGCGCGACTTTGCGCACCTGCAGGATGGTTCCGGTCAGCTCGACCACATTTCGCATGGGATTAGCGCGCTCCGGCGTCGGGTTGATGCCGTAAAGCGCGGCGCCCGGCCGCGCCATGTCGTAATGCGCGGAATCGCCGAGAAAGATGCCCGAGGAGTTGGCCAGCGAAGCCGGTATGCCGTGATAGAGCATGCGCAGCTCGCGAAACAGCCGGATCTGGTTCGCATTGAGGGGGTGATCCTGGATATCTGCGCAGGCGAGATGGCTCATCAAGAGGGTAATGCCATGGTTCTCGCTCTGCACGCGCAGCGCCAGGGCGGCCGCCTCATCCGGGGAAACGCCGAGCCTGTTCATGCCGGTGTCGACATGGATCGCCGCTCCGCCGCGCCAGTTCTGGGCGAAGACGAAGGCGTCCCATTCCGCCAGCTCGGTCGTGCTGTTGATGACCGGCCGAATGTTCAGCGCGGGAAACGCGCCGGCTGCCTGCGGTGAAAATCCGCCAAGAACATAAATGTCGGCGTCGCGGGCGCGCGCCCGCGCGCGACGCGCCTCGGCGATGTCGGCCACGAAGAAGGTCTTGCAGCCCGCTTTGGCCAGTTTGGCGGTGACCGGCTCAAGTCCGAGGCCGTATGCGTTGGCCTTGACCACTGCCGCGCACTCGGCGGTGAGGAGTTCACGCGACAGCGCGCGCCAGTTCGCGTCGATGGCGTCGAGATCGATAGTGAGCGTGCCGCCGGTCTCGGGGTCGGTCGCGTTACTTGCCAATTCGGGCAACGGTTCAGCAAATGCCATCCCTGCCTTATGGCGGGCGCGGGGGCGGCGGTAAAGCGGGTTGGGCGAGCGGCCTAAAATTGCGAGCGGTGGGCGAAGTCCAGACTAGCGAAGCGTGTCACCGCCGCGTCGAATTGCAGTTCAACCGACCCTGTCGGACCGTGACGCTGCTTGCCGATAATTACTTCGGCCTTGCCGGCGACTCGTTCGCCCTCGGCCATCCACTCGGCGAATTTTTCACGGTTTGCTTCCGTGGGCTTGCGCATCTGATGGTAGTATTCCTCGCGGAACACGAACAGCACGACGTCGGCGTCCTGTTCGATCGACCCCGACTCGCGCAAATCTGAAAGCTGCGGCCGCTTGTCTTCGCGCCCTTCGACCTGACGCGACAATTGCGAGAGCGCGAGAACGGGCACGTTGAGCTCTTTCGCCAGCGCTTTCAGCCGCGTGGTGATCTCGGTGATTTCCTGCACGCGGTTCTCGCTGGAGCGGCGGCTGGTGCCTTGCAGGAGCTGAATGTAATCGACGACCAAAAGGTCGAGGCCGCGTTGCCGCTTGAGCCGGCGCGCACGCGCCGCCAGCTGCCCGATTGAAAAACCGCCGGTTTCGTCGACGTAGAACGGCAAATTTTGCAGCTCGATCGAAACGTCCTTGATCTTTTCGAAGTCAGCTTCGTCGATGGCGCCGCGCCGGATCTTGTTCGAAGGAATCCCGGTCTGCTCCGAGATAATACGGGTGGCGAGCTGCTCGGCCGACATTTCGAGCGAGAAAAAGCCGACGATGCCGCCGTTGACCGTGGCCATATGTCCGTCGGCGCGCACTTCGCCCGACCAGGCCTTGGCGACATTGTAGGCGACGTTGGTGGCAAGCGCGGTCTTTCCCATGCCGGGGCGGCCGGCGAGAATGATCAGATCGGATGGCTGCAAGCCGCCCATGCGGGAATCGAGATCGGACAGCCCGGTCGCCAGTCCCGAAAAACCGCCGTCGCGCTGGTAGGCGTGGGCCGCCATGTCCACGGCGGTGGTGAGCGCCTGGGCGAAGCGTTGAAAGCCGGTGTCGTAACGGCCAGTTTCGGCAAGTTCGTAGAGCTTGCGTTCGGCCTCCTCGATGTGGCTCTGCGGTGTCGCGTCGACTGGCGCCTCGTAGGCGAGATTGACCATGTCCTCGCCGATGGTGATCAGGTCGCGGCGTACCGACAGGTCGTAGACGGTTCGGCCGTAATCCTCGGCGTTAATGATCGTTGTCGCTTCGGCGGCAAGCCGTGCCAGGTATTGATTAACGCCAAGACCGCCAATGTCGAGATCGGGTGGCAGGAAGGTCTTGAGCGTGACCGGCGTCGCGAGCTTTCCGGCCCGGACTAGCCCGGCCGCCAACTCGTAGATGCGCTGATGGATCGTTTCGAGGAAGTGTTTCGGCTCGAGGAAATCGGAAACGCGATAAAACGCCTCGTTATTGACGAGGATCGCGCCCAGCAGCGCCTGCTCGGCTTCTATATTGTGCGGCGGGGCTCGGAATGCCGGCTCCGCAGGAGGCTGTTTGCGCGCAGTCGAATCGAATACGGCCATGGTCCGATCAGGGTATCTGCGTGTGGCTAATTTGCGGTAACTCAACATCGCGGATTACTCAACGCCGGTGCCGAGCTTAGACTTGCGACCGTTGCTCTCAAACCACGAGGTTATCGTCGATAGTCGAGCGGGCGGCTGTTGGGAAATGCTCATTGCGGCTTTCCCCGTTACACACTGTATCCGCCGCGCGGTGGCTAAACCATACGCCGGCTCTTGACGGCCCATTGATTCCCGCCGATGCGCGCCGCCGTTATTCTCCGGCCAGGCGCAGCGGTCTCGAAAGGCCGTTTTCGAAGGTGCGGAGCCGCGCCTCTTCGCGCCCGATATAGTCCCGAGTCTGGGGTACGACGCCTTTGCGCTTGGTCATTTGGATCTGGAACACGACCATGTCGCTCTCGCGGAACGCCATTTCCGAAGCCGCGAGATAGAACTCCCACATGCGTACGAAGCGTGCGTCGTAGAGCCGCTCAGCGTCTTCGCGGTGCGCCAGAAAACGCTCGCGCCAGGCTTTCAAAGTCTCAGCGTAATGGAGTTGCAGGATCTCGACATCGGTTACGACCAGCCGCGCGCGCTAAAATCGCGGGCAAAACTTCCGACAAAGCTGGGATGTAGCCGCCGGGGAAAATGTATTTGGCAATCCACGGATTGGTGACGCTCGGTGAGCCGCTGCGGCCGATGGTGTGCAACAGGAAAACCCCATCGTCGCGCAGAAGGTCCGCCCCCCTGCGGAAGAACGTATCGTAGAAGCCGACACCGACATGTTCGAACATGCCGACCGACACGATGCGATCGAAATTTCCCGCAACGTCGCGATAGTCTTCGAGGCGGAAAACCGCGTCTTGCGTCCTCCCGCGTTCGAGGGCGCGTTGCCGCGCTCGGGCGTGTTGTTCCTTGGACAGGGTGATGCCCGTAACATGGGCGTCGGCGATCTCCGCGAGATAAAGGGCAAGCCCGCCCCAGCCGCATCCGATATCCAGCACCGTATTTCCAGGCTGGACCAGAAGCTTTGCCGCCAGGTGGCGCCGTTTGGCGAGTTGAGCGTCGTCGAGCGACTGATCTGCGTTCTCGAAATAGGCGCAGCTATATTGCTGGTCGGCATCAAGGAAGAGCTGATAGAGCCGGCCGTCCAGGTCGTAGTGATGCGCTACGTTGCGGCGTGACCGGGAAGGCGGGTTGAATTGTTGCAGGCGCCTGAGCAAATAACGTCCAAGCCGCCCGGGCAACGCCCAACGTGGCGGAGCGATATGATCTTGCCGCATCAGGATTGTCAGCAGATCGGCAATCGTGCCGTGCTCGACGACGAATGTGCCGTCCATATAGGCTTCGCCGAGGCGCAGCTCGGGGTTGAACAGGACCGACCGCTGCGCAGCCGGGCTGGTGAAGCGTACGGCGACGGAGGGGCCGGTGTTGTCGCCGAACGTGTATCTCCTGCCCGCCGCGGTCGTTACGGTCAGGGAGCAATGATGTATGAAGCGTCGAAGGAAAACCGAAAGTAACTGATCCAAGGCCATCTCCACGCACGACAAACTCGGCCGCGACCGCGGGCGCAAAATCCGAACCGACCGCGCGATCGAGGCTGAGGTCCGAAATTCCGGCTGCCGTTATTAAAACAAAATCCTCGTTGACCAGCAATGCAGCCGGATGCCGTTTTGAGGCCGCAGGCGGCAAAAGGCCGCCACTTTTGGCTGAATTTGGGGTAAGGAAAGCCGGGCTGCGGCGATTCAGGGAGTTAGAGGGTGACCCGCAATTTTGCGCCGATAATTGGCTTATTGGGAGCCTTGGCTCCGGTCTTGGCGCACGCCCAGACCAATCTCGATCAAGGCAAATCGGCGTCACAAATCTTTGCCAGCGCCTGCGCGGAGTGCCACAAAGCCGCGCACGGGCTTTCTCACGGCAAGAGCAGCTCGGCTCTCGCCGAATTCCTGGGCGAGCATTATACGACCAATCGCGACCAGGCGGCCGCGCTCGCGGCCTACGTGCTGGGTGGAAGCGGGGCAGCGCCGATCGGCGCCGCGCCACAAAGTCGCGGGCAAAAGCCGAAAACGGAACACGCCAGTGTTTCGACCGAGGAAGCCAAGCCGAGCAAGCCTTCGCCGAAGCCTATGGCGGAGCCTGAGGACAAGCCCGCCAATACCCAGCTGCGGCGGCCGACGCACGAGGCGGCTAAGCCGAAAAACGACGCCCCTACGAGCGAACAGCCGAACATTGTCGCCCCGGAACACGGCAAGCCGGCCCGATCCGTGACCGTCAACCAAAACCGCCGCAAGGACACGAAGGTGCCGCCGCGGTCGTCCGAACCGGCGGTCGATAACGCACCTCCCGCCGCGGCGGAGCCCGCTTTAACCGAGACGCCAGCTCAAGAAGCCGCACCGGCTCCAGCGCCAAGCGATACGGCGCCGACCAATGCAGCGTCCGGTGAATCGGGCGAGGATGCGCAGGTTCCGCGCGACAACATTCCCGACTGAGGACGGACGCCTGCGGTCAGCTTTTGTCGCCGGCAGGCGCGGGTGTTTCCGATGCTTCGGTGCCTTCGCGCTCACGGATCGCTGCAGCAGCCTCCGGGTCGAAATACGCTTCTGCCGCGATGGCTGCGGCTTCTTCGGCCGTCGGCTGTTGACGCAATTGCGCGACGTCCTCGCCCCGTTCAATGCGCGCGGCTTCTTCGTCGTTACGCGCGACAACGAGGGTGATCG
The DNA here is from genome assembly GCA_963845775.1 of uncultured Alphaproteobacteria bacterium. Taxonomy (GTDB): domain Bacteria; phylum Pseudomonadota; class Alphaproteobacteria; order Rhizobiales; family Xanthobacteraceae; genus BOG-931. The sequence goes on along the minus strand of CAWJTE010000006.1, from coordinate 255,429 downwards.
AGGACTCGATTTCCGGATGCAACGCGATCGATACGTTGTGCCGGCCGATCATCTTGATCGGCGTATTGAGAGCGATCTGATTACGGGTGAGGCTAAAGCCTGCCGCCTCAAGAATGCCGGCAATATCGCGCGGCGACACCGACCCGAACAACTGACCGGCTTCCGAAGCCTGGCGTTGAACGGTGAAGCTTTTGCCGTTGAGCTTGTCGGCGATTTGACCCGCATCGCCCTTGAGCGCGAGCGAACGTGCCTCCAGCTCGCCTTTCATGGTTTCAAAGCGGGTACGGTTTTCGGCCGTCGCACGTAGCGCTTTCCCGCGCGGCAGCAGGAAATTGCGCGCGAAGCCGTCCTTGACCCGCACCACCTGGCCCATTTGGCCAAGTCGCGAGATACGTTCGAGCAAGATTACGTCCATGCGGCGTCTCCTTGCTCAGCGGATCACGTAGGGCAGCAACCCGAGAAAACGTGCGCGCTTGATCGCTTGGGCGAGTTCGCGTTGTTTCTTTGCCGAAACTGCGGTGATGCGGCTTGGAACGATTTTGCCGCGCTCGGAAACAAAACGTTGCAGCAGCTTAACGTCCTTGTAGTCGATCTTGGGCGCATTGGCCCCGGAGAAGGGGCAGCTCTTGCGGCGGCGGAAGAACGGGCGCCGCGCTCCGCCCGATTGCGGTGACATCGCCATGGTCATTCCTCCGTGGCTTCGGGTTCTTCGGAGCCCTCAATCGGGCGCCGGTCGCGATCGCGTGGTCGGTCGCCTCGGTCGCCGCGGTCACCCCTGTCACCGCGGTCAAACCTGTCACCGCGGCGCTCATCGCGATCACGATCCCGCTCGGCCCGGCGCATCATCGCCGACGGGCCTTCCTCGTGCTCGTCGACCCTGATGGTCAGATAGCGCAGCACGTCTTCATTGAGCCGCTCGAGCCGCTCGATCTCGTTGACCGCCGCAGCCGGGGCGTTGAGGTTCATCAGAGTGAAATGCGCTTTGCGGTTCTTGCGCAACCGGTAGGACAGCGACTTCACGCCCCAATACTCGGTCTTAGCGATGGTGCCGCCTAATCCTTCCACCACGCTTTTCAAATGCGCGGTCAATTCCTCGATCTGCTGGACGCTGGCGTCCTGGCGCGCAAGATAGACATGCTCGTAGAGCGACATAAATGCCCTTTCCTTCAGCTTCGCTCGCTCTCGGCGCCAAGCCCCTCGAACCTTTCGGGAAAGGGTCGAATGCTCTGAAGGCGGGAACGCGGGACGCCGGGCCATTTGGCCCTACCGCGCTGATATCGGTATCGGCGCGGCCGTCCGTTCAGCCCCCGGCCAGGGTCGAGCGGAAAAGCAGGCCTTATACGCGGGCCATCGGGAAAGGCAAGGCGGATCAGCTGGTCCGGGACGGCCCGCTGGTGCCGCCTTGAATGAGTTCCGCGAAGCGTACGGCTAGGGTCACGCCCTCTCGCATCTGACTCGCATTGGCGGTGTCCGAGCGTGCATTTTGGCGTTGCTTTTGGAGCTTGCTAAGCAGGACATCCAGATTTTGCTGCAAAAGCTTGTACCGGAAAGCCGGATCTTCCCACGCGCGATCGAGATCGGCTTCGGTAACAGGTGAAAAACGGCTCTTCGACAACGATCGGCGGCGGTTGCCCGGCCGCACGGGGCCGGGTTCGTCGAGATTACCGACTTGCGGTTGTCGCTTTCTTACCTTGACAGGACCGGTGTCGCGGTATCTTTCGCACCTTCCCAGGGGCAGGCAATGACAGTGGCTTTCGTTTTTCCCGGCCAGGGCAGTCAGGCCGTGGGTATGGGCAAAGCGCTCGCTGAGGCTTTCGCGCCGGCCCGTCGTGTGTTCGAGGAAGTCGACGCCGCGCTTGGCGAAAAACTTAGCCAAACCATGTGGAATGGTCCGCCGGAAACACTCACGCTGACTGAAAACGCCCAACCGGCGCTGATGGCGGTTTCGCTCGCGGCAGTACGCGTGCTTGAAAATGAGGCCGGCGTTGATCTCGGTCGCGACGCGGCTTTCGTCGCCGGTCACTCGTTGGGCGAATATTCTGCGCTGGCCGCTGCTCGATCGCTGACCGTCGCCGATGCGGCGCGGCTTCTGCGCACTCGCGGCCGCGCCATGCAAAAGGCAGTGCCGGTTGGAGCCGGCGCCATGGCCGCGCTCATCGGCGTCGAACTCGACGTGGCGAAATCGATTGCCGTTGAAGCCGGTTCCGCCGGAGTATGCGCGGCTGCAAACGACAACGGCGGCGGGCAAGTGGTCTTGTCCGGGGCGAAGGCGGCGGTAGAGCGGGCGGTCGAGATCGCGAAGGCGCGCGGCGTCAAACGCGCAATGCTGCTGCCGGTGTCGGCGCCGTTCCATTGCGCCCTGATGCAGCCGGCGGCGGACGTGATGGCACAGGCGCTCGCCGAGGTTTCGGTCAAACCGCCAAGCGCGCCGTTGGTCGCCAATGTACTGGCTGAGCCGATCACCGATCCCGGTGCCATCGTGCGCTCGCTGGTCACCCAGGTAACGAGTACCGTCCGCTGGCGCGAGTTTGTTTTTTACATGGCGAAAGCGGATGTGACGATGTTTTATGAGGTTGGTGCCGGCAAGATTCTCACCGGCTTGATCAAGCGCATTGCCGAGACAGCAAGCGCCTCATCGATCGGTACGCCTGACGACATCGCCCGATACAAGGCGGCCCTGGCTTAAATCTTTCGCGTTTGAGGACGTTATGTTTGAACTTACCGGGAAAACGGCATTGATCACGGGCGCCAGCGGTCCGATCGGCGGCGCCATCGCCCGCACGCTGCATACGCAAGGAGCGACGGTCGCCATCTCCGGCACGCGGCGCGACGTCCTCGATCAGCTTGCCACTAGCCTCGACGGCCGAGTGCACGTGTTGCCATGCAATCTCGCCGATAGCGCCGCCACGGAAGCGCTGGTTCCGAATGCCGAACAGGCAATGGGGCAGCTCGATATTTTGGTCGCCAATGCCGGTGTAACGAAAGACAACCTATTTGTGCAGTTGCGCGACGAGGATTGGGATCAGGTGATCGCCATTAATCTCTCGGCCGCGTTCCGCCTCGCGCGTACCGCCGTCCGCGGCATGATGCGCCGGCGTTTCGGTCGCATTATCGCTATCACTTCCGTGGTTGCTACGACGGGAAATCCCGGTCAGGCAAACTACGTCGCCGCCAAAGCCGGGATCACCGGCATGATCAAATCCATCGCGCAGGAATATGCCAAGCGCGGCGTCACCGCCAATTGCGTAGCGCCGGGATTTGTCATCACGCCAATGACCGAAAAGCTCAATGACAAGCAGCGAGAAAGCATCTTAGCAAGGATACCGGCAAATCGCGCCGGCACGGTCGAAGAGGTGGCGGCTGCGGTCGCCTTTTTGGCTGCCAATGAGGCCAGTTATGTGACCGGCCAGACGTTGCACGTGAATGGCGGAATGGCCATGATTTGAAGGCGCTACGGCGCGCGCTGCTGCTGCCTGGCCGCGCTGGTCAACGCTTATGAAGTGTGGTAACCGGACCGGGACCTTGGCAGGGGGCGGAACGCAGGGGAACGGAAAGAGCATCCGTCTCCGATCGTTGTCCACCCGCGGCCGTCGCCCACGACGGGGCCGAAACACAATCGATCAGGTCGCGTTGAAAGAAGAGGTTGGAAACGATGAGTGATATTGGCGAGCGGGTGAAAAAAATCGTCGTGGAACATCTCGGCGTCGAGCCCGACAAGGTAACTGAAAACGCCAGTTTCATCGACGATCTCGGCGCCGACAGCCTCGACACAGTCGAGCTCGTCATGGCCTTCGAGGAGGAGTTTGGTTGCGAAATCCCGGACGACGCCGCCGAAACTATTCTCACCGTAGGCGACGCCATCAAGTTCCTCGAAAAGAACGCCAAGAGCTGATTGTCGACTTAATTCCGCTGCGGCGCTCGCTGGCGCGTTCACGCGCGACTTTTTGACGGCGTTGTAGGCGGGGGACCACCTAGCGGCAGGCTTTACAGACAGGGCATCAGCCAGGACGTTCGCCGGGAGCGTTGTTGATGAGACGTGTCGTCGTCACTGGTCTCGGTATGGTGACGCCGCTTGCCTGCGGGTTGGAGCCCAGTTGGGAACGGTTGCTCGCCGGCAAAAGCGGGATTTCGCGGCATCGACAAGTTCGATGTTTCCGATCTCCCAAGCAAAATTGGTGGCCAAATCCTGCGCGGTGACGGCTCCGACGGTACCTTCAACGCCGATCAGTGGATGGAGCCCAAGGAGCAGCGGAAGGTCGACGACTTTATTCTCTTCGCCATGGCGGCCGCGACGCAAGCGCTCGACGATGCCGATTGGCATCCCAGTACGTACGAAGATCAGATCACTACCGGCGTTCTGATCGGTTCCGGGATCGGTGGCATCGAGGGTATCGCTCAGACGGCGTTGGTATTGAAAGAACGCGGCCCGCGCCGCGTGTCACCGTTCTTCATCACCGGCCGCATCATTAATCTGGCCTCGGGCTACGTTTCGATCGCGCATTCGCTCAGAGGCCCAAATCACGCCGTCGTCACTGCTTGTTCGACCGGCGCACACGCGATCGGCGATGCTGGCAGGCTGATCGCGCTGGGTGACGCGGAGGTCATGGTCGCTGGCGGTGCGGAATTGCCTCTGAGCCGGATTTCCTATGCGGGATTTTGCGCGTCGCGTGCGCTATCAACGGGCTTCAACGAGACTCCGGAACGAGCTTCGCGCCCCTACGATCGCGATCGCGATGGGTTTGTCATGGGTGAGGGCGCCGGCGCGGTCGTGCTGGAAGAATACGAGCATGCCAGGCGGCGCGGTGCTCGGATCTATGGTGAACTCATCGGTTACGGGCTTTCCGGCGACGCCTATCACATAACCAGTCCGCCTGAAGACGGTGACGGCGCATTTCGCTGCATGGAGGCTGCCATGCGCCGCGCCAATGTCTCGGCCGCGGAGATTGACTACATCAACGCGCATGGCACTTCGACCCCGATCGGCGACGAGATTGAATTAAAGGCTGTCGAGCGGCTGGTCGGTAATGCTGCAGCCAACATCAGCATGTCATCGACAAAATCATCGATCGGTCATCTGCTCGGCGCCGCAGGTACGGTCGAAGCGATTTTCTGTCTGCTTGCAATTCGCGATCAGGTGGTGCCGGCGACGCTCAATCTGGACAGTCCGTCCGTGACCACTGCACTTGATCTGGTGCCGCACAAACCGCGCAGGCGCGCGGTGGAAGTTACGCTTTCGAACTCGTTTGGTTTCGGCGGGACCAATGCCTCGCTCATATTCCGCCGGATGCTGGACTAGGGCCGCTGTTCACCGTTTCGCCACATTTGTTCCGCACTCGCCTGCGATGCACAGTGCCTGCAGCGTTTTATTCTTGGTCGCACGCGCTAATATCCAGCGACTTTCGGTTCGTTGAACAGGACCTGCCTTCACCGATCATGCTGAGTGTAAAAAGAGAGAAAAACGGTGGTGACAAAGCCTGATCCACCGTCAGACGGTGGTGATCGCCCGGCAGCATCTGCACCTGCTGGACAAGCGGGCGCTGGTGATAAAGTCGATCCGGTCAAGCGCGCAGCCCCGCCCGCCCAGCCAACATTGCCGAAACTGCCGCCGCCGCCAACGCGAGACGGTGGTGCGGCTCCTGTCGCGCCCTCCGCGTTCGCTCGAACCTCACCGGCCGCGCCAAAGCCGGTAGTCGCCGGAGCAACCGGCGCACCGCCCAAGCCCGCGCCCGAACTTCCGGCAGCGCGCGCGTCTGTGCTATATTCACGTGAGCCCGGAAGAGCCGTCCCCGGCGCCGGTGAGCCGTATCCGGCCATTTCCCAGCGGTTGGCGAATGGAATCGGCGGTAACTCCATGACTGCGAGAAATTCCAAACATATGACGCCACGGAGCCCGCGAACCGCCATCGAACCGGACACCGTCGAAATACCGACACGCCGTTCCAGCAGCGCGCGGAATCCTTTCGTAGTGATCGGCAACGCAATCATCAGTCTCATCGTGCTGCTGGCCATCGTGGCCGGAATTGCGCTCGCTATCGGCAAGCAACGGTTCGACGCCGCGGGGCCGCTTCCTGAAGACCGTGTCGTCAACATCCCGCGTGGGGTGGGAATTCGCGATATTGCCGACGTGCTGGTGCGCGACGGCGTCATCGATCAGCCGTGGGTGTTCGTTGGTGGCGTGCTCGCGCTCAAGGCACGCGAAGGCCTTAAGGCCGGCGAGTATCAGTTCAAGGCGCATGCCAGCGTGCGCGACGTTGTCGCGACTATCCTCGAGGGCCGCGTGGTGGCGCATCAGATCACTGTTCCCGAAGGACTGACATCGGAGCAGATTGTAGCCCGACTCCTCGACGACGACATCCTGGCAGGGAACATCAAGGAGATTCCACGCGAAGGTACGCTGTTGCCCGATACCTACAATTTCACGCGCGGCACGACCCGCGAGCAAATGATCCAACGCATGCAGCAGGCGCAGCAGCGCGTGCTCAAGGAAATCTGGGATCGCCATTCTCAGGATTTGCCGATCAAAACTCCCGACCAATTGGTGACTCTCGCCTCTCTGGTCGAGAAAGAAACCGGCACGCGCGAGGAGCGAAGCCGCGTCGCGGCCGTCTTCGTCAACCGGCTGAAACAAAAGATGCGGTTGCAGTCGGACCCGACGATCATTTACGGGCTGGTAGGCGGCAAAGGCACGCTCGGGCGGCCGATTATGAAAAACGAAATCGATCAGCCCACGCCATACAACACATATCAGATCGACGGACTGCCGCCAGGTCCGATCGCGAATCCAGGCCGCGCTTCGCTCGAAGCGGCCGCTAATCCTGCACGGACTCGTGAACTGTATTTCGTGGCGGATGGCACCGGCGGGCATGCTTTCGCGGAGACCTACGAGCAGCATCAAAAAAACGTCGCGCGACTGCGCGCGATGGAAACCGATCAGAAAGATCAGGCGTCGCCCGGCGCCCAACTGGTTTCGTCTCCGCCGCAGCCAGCCCCGGTCGCTCCGGCGCAGGCTCAACCACCGCATCGCGCGGCGCCTCATCGCGCGCAAACTCCACAGACAACGACGCAGCCCGCTACGACGCACTAGTGACCGGTCAAACTATGATGGGGAACGCCGTTATCACCCTTGTGACCGGTGGTGGGCGCCGGTAAGTTTGGCTCGATTTTTCGCAATTCACGCTCCGGATCGCTTTCCATGGCGCTGTCGAGCATGACGGGATTTGCTCGCCGCCACGGCGTCAGTGGTCCCTACGCTTGGGCCTGGGAAATCAAATCGGTCAACGGCAAAGGCCTTGATTTGCGCCTTCGCTTGCCGCCGGGGTGGGACGCGATCGAGCCGGCGATCCGCGCTGCAGCTACCGAACACTTTGCGCGTGGGTCGATTCAAGCCGGTCTGACCGTAGAGCACGCAGCCTCCGTTCCGGTCGTACGGATCAACACCGCCGTTCTGGATGCCGTTCTCGCGACCGTGCGCGAGCTTGTGCGGCGGGTCGATGCTTCACCGCCGTCACTCGACGGTCTGCTGGCGCTAAAGGGGGTAATGGAGATCGGCGATGCCGAAGAGAGCGAGGAGGAAAAGGGCAGCGCTGAGACGGCTACAATCGCCGGCTTTGTCGAGGCACTTGACGCGCTGGCCGAGATGCGCCGACGCGAAGGTGACGCCCTGAGGGATGTGTTGAAAACGCGCCTTGGTGAGATCGCCGCACTTGCGCAGCGGGCCGAACTTGCACCCGGACGCCGCCCGGAGGCGATCCGCGTGCGACTTGCCGAACAGGTTTCAAGCTTGCTGGCGCAGTCTGAACGCTTCGACTCCGACCGGTTGCACCAGGAAGCCATTCTGATCGCTGCCAAGGCCGATGTGCGGGAGGAACTGGATCGTCTGGCGGCGCATGTGGCGCAAGCACGGCTTCTCATCGATCAAGCTGGTCCGATCGGCCGGCGGCTCGACTTTCTCGCGCAAGAGCTCAATCGCGAAGCCAATACGCTGTGTGCCAAGGCGGGCGACGTAGAACTGACCAACATCGGCCTCGAACTCAAGGCGACGGTGGAGCAATTCCGCGAGCAGGTGCAGAACGTGGAATAGGGCATGAGGCGCGCGGGCAGAAAAAGCAATCGGATCGCACGGCGCGGCCTCATGCTGGTACTGTCGTCGCCGTCGGGCGCCGGCAAGACCACGCTCTCTCGGATGTTGCTGAGGGCGGACCGCAACGTCGATCTTTCCGTATCCGTGACCACGCGTCCGAAGCGTCGCGGCGAGATTGACGGACACGACTACCATTTCATCACGCTTGCGCACTTCGAGCGGATGGTAAAAGCCGGCGAGCTGCTGGAATGGGCGGAGGTCTTCGGAAATTGCTACGGCACGCCACGCCGGCCGGTGGAGAAGGCACTACGGGCCGGCCGGGACGTCCTATTCGATATCGATTGGCAGGGGACCCAGCAGCTTCGCGAAAAAGTGCGCGACGATCTCGTCAGCGTCTTCGTATTGCCCCCGACCGTGCTGGAACTGGAGCGACGCCTCAAACGTCGGGCGCAGGACAGTGGCCCCATCATCCGTGCGCGCATGGCCAAAGCCGCAGGTGAGATGAGTCACTGGCCGGAATACGACTACGTCATCGTCAACCGCGACAAAGCCGAGGCGTTTGCCGAAGTGCGCGCCATTCTCGCCGCCGAGCGGCTTAAGCGCGAGCGGCAGGTCGGACTATCCGGCTTTGTGCGGGCTTTGCAGGCGAAGTTATAGGGCCTGCGCCTAGGCCGACAGCACGGTACGGCCGACGACGCGACCGGCGCGCAGATCATCGAGCGCGGCCTGCGCTTCGTTCAATGGCCGCCCGCGGGTCGGAATCGGCGCAATGTTTTTGGCGCGCACCAAGTCAAGAAGCTCACGCGCTTCATCGAGCGTGCCGGTCAGCGTGCCCTCGATCGTCATCGCCTTTATGCCAAACATGGCTGCCGCGATCGAAAAATTGCCGCCGAGCAGTCCAGTGACCACGACCTTACCGCCCCGGGCCAACAGGCCGGTCGCCAATTGCAGCGACTTGTCCGAGCCGACGAAATCGCAGACCGCGAGCAGGCCGCCGGTTGCCGTCGTGATCGCCTTGCGCACTTGCGGATCGGACGGATCGTAAGCTTGCGCCGCGCCGGCGGCGAGCGCGGCCTGTCGTTTGCCCGCATCGATGTCGGCGATGATCGGTGACGTTTGGAAAAGCGCCTGGGCTATCGCGAGGCCCATCATACCAACTCCGCCGAGTCCGATGAGCAGCAGCGGCCCACGCTCCGGCCGGTTGGTATGGCGCTTAAGCGCCGCGTAGGCCGTCAGTCCGGAGCACATCAGCGGTCCGGCGAAATCCGGGGAGAGCGGAGCGAAATCGAGCAGATAGCGCGAATGAGGCACCAGGACGTGCGTTGCAAATCCGCCGTCGACTGAAATGCCGAGGTGACGATGGTTCGAGCACAAATTCTCCTCGCCGCCAGTACAGGCGACGCATTTGCCGCAGCCAATCCAGGGATAGACCGCGACGCGCCGGCCGATAGCCGCATTGTCGGCTTGCGGTCCGGCGGCTTCGATAACGCCAGCAATTTCGTGGCCAAGCGTGAACGGCAACGTGCGACCGGCGCTGACGTCGAGTTTTTTGTCGCCGCCCAGGGAGAAATAGCCATCCTGCAAATGCAGGTCGGAATGGCAAACGCCGCAACGCTCGATACGGACGAGGACTTCGTGCCCTTGAGGTTGCGGTGGGTCGACAATTGTCTCGCAGAGGGCTTGCCCGTAAGCAACGAGCGATTGGCGGCGCATGCGGCTCATGATTTGGTCTCCCGGCGTCAAATGCCGGCATCATGCCCCAGACCACGCTGCGCGGCGAGAGCTCGGGCGAGCGCCACGAAGCCGGCGACCGGAATTTCTTCCGCGCGCGCGGTTGGAACGATTGCGGCGGCCGTCAAAAGCGCCGACGTATCGGCGCCAAGCGCGCGCAGGCTTTGACGCAGCATTTTACGGCGTTGCCCGAATGCAGCCCGGGTTACCGCCTCGAGCAACGCCCGATCGCAAGGCAACGGCGCTGCCCGGGGCAGGACGTGCACCAAAGAGGATGTGACTTTCGGCGGTGGCACAAAAGCCGAGGCATTAACGTCGAACAAAATGCGCGTCTCGCAGCGCCACTGTACCAGCACGGAGAGGCGACCATAGTTTCTTGAACCCGGGTTGGCGACGATGCGCCCGGCGACTTCGCGTTGGAACATGAGCACGGCTGAGTTGTACCACGGCGGCCAAGGCTCGACGGTGATCCAGGAGACCAATAGCGCCGTCGCGATGTTGTAAGGCAGATTAGCGACGATCCGCACCGGCTTCCGATCGAGAAGAGGAAGCGGATCGAAGGTGAGCGCATCCGCCGCGACGACCTCCAGGCGGCCTGGATAGCGATCGGCGACCTCCCGTAAGGCCGCAATAGCGCGCTCGTCGCGCTCGATTGCGATCACGCGCCCGGCGCCGGACGCCAGCAACGCGCGGGTTAGTCCGCCCGGCCCGGAGCCGATCTCCAGCACCGTTACCTGCGTAAGCGAATCCGCCGCCCGGGCAATACGTGCGGCCAGATTAAGATCGAGCAAAAAATTTTGCCCGAGAGATTTCTTGGCGATTAGGCCGTGGCGGCGAATGACTTCGCGCAACGGCGGCAGGCCATCAGGTGTCGTGCTCACGCCGTGAGCGGCGCCAAGCGATCCGCCATGGCGAGCCGCGCCGCTAGACGCAGCGCCGCAATCAGGCTCGTAGGATCGGCGGTGCCGGTACCGGCAATGTCGAAGGCCGTTCCGTGATCGGGCGACGTTCGCACAAAGGGAAGGCCGAGCGTAACATTGACCGCGTGATCGAATGCCAGCGTTTTGATCGGAATCAGCGCTTGATCGTGATACATGCACAGCGCTGCATCGTACGTCTGGCGCGCGTGATTGTTGAACAGCGAGTTCGGCCGGTAGCGGCCCTCTTGCATCAATGCCTTCGGCGATGAGCCGCGCGACCGCAGGGGCTACGATCGCGTGGTCCTCCTCGCCGAGCGAGCCGTTCTCGCCGGCGTGCGGATTGACTCCCGCGACTGCGAGGCGCGGGCGCGGAATCCGAAACCGGGCGGCGAGGTCGCGCGCCACGATGCGTCCGGTTTCGACCACGAGCTCGGTCGAAAGATGCTGAAAAATTTCTTTGAGCGGCAGGTGAATGGTCACTGGTACGACGGCGAGCTCCGGCGACCACAACATCATCACCGGACGCAGGTTTTTTTTGGTGGCTTCCTGCACCAGCGTTGCTAAAAATTCGGTGTGACCGGGCTCCGCGAATCCCGAACGGTACAGCACATTCTTCGCGACCGGATTCGTGACAATGGCGGCCGCTTGGCCGGCGATGACGTCGGCGACCGCGCGCCGAATGGAGCCGATGGCGGCTGGTGCACTCGATCGGTCCGGGCGGCCGGGGTCGGCGCTGGTCACGACGTCGAGCGCGACTACCGGCAGTGCGGAGGAAAATGCTACAGAGGCCGAGGCCGGAGTAACGACTGCAACAGGCACGACAAGACCGAGGCGGCTGGCGCGCCGGCGTAAAAAATCCGGGTCGGCGACCAAATAAAATCGCGGAATGTCAAACTCGGCGCGTCGAGACCAGACCGCAAGGGCAAGGTCGGGGCCGATCCCGGCGGGCTCGCCGAGCGTCAATGCCAATGGCTGCACGAGTTTTCTTCTATCGTTTATTTGCTTTCCGGCATCTTGTATTCGATCATCGCCTGCCGTCGCAAATTTTCCAGATACCGCTTAGCCTGCGCGCCAAATCTTTGCTGCAGCATTTGATCCCGAATTTCGTGCATTTCAGGCGTATCGGATTTCGTCTCTTTCTTGGCGCAGACCGCAAACATCTGGACTCCTTCCGCCGTCTGCTCTGGTGGCGTCAGATGGCCGACCGCTGTGCCATCCAGTATGTCGCGCAGTTGCTGGGCAAGATCGGCGGAAAATTTCGATACCTGATCGCGTACCGCGACATCGGGCAATGCGCGCGCAAAGGCAACGCCGTCATTGCAGTTCAAAAAACGCGTACGTAGCGTTTCAGCATCCCGCTTGCGGGCGTCGTAAACGGTATCGGGTGAGCCTCGTGGCACAATAAATACGACGGGCCGCATGATGTACTCATAGCCGATATCCTTTTTCTCGTCCGCCTTGTGCAGCTGGAGTTGGTTTTCGATGTCCTTGTCGCTGATTTCAAGGCTTGCTTTATAACGGCCGCGTACAAGATTGGTCCACGCAATCTGCGCCCGCAGCCGCCGTTTTAGCGTATCGGCGCTGGCGCCGTTGCTCTCAAGAATTTGGGTCAGCTTCTGAGCATCAACACCCATGCGGGTCGCAACCTGGGCATAAGAAGTGTCCACCTGCTCATCTGAAACATCGATGGTGTAACGCTTGGCTTCCGTAACCTCCAGAATCTCGTCAATGAGGCTATCGAGGACCTCCTTCCGGCTCGCCTGCTTTCGCGAGCTGAGAAACAGGAACTTGCTGCGATGCTCGACGTCGAGCGTCGTGATCGGCTGGCCGTTGACGAATGCCACCACCTGCTGTGCGGATGCGGTTCCAGGTGCGATAAGTATGATGGCTACGGCGAACAGGGTCGCAGCCAGAGCCTGCCAGCTGGTATGGGCTGGGATTTGCGAGGTCACTCCTTGCTCCTTCTTCGAAAACGTCGCGCTACCCCTGCGAGCTTCCCATTTCGTTATGACGTTAGATAATATCGCCGTGGCCAGAAATCTTAGAATACCGACGAGATCGGAGCCAGTGTATTGGGTCCAAGTGTCCGCAAGCTCAACTGCAGCATAACGCCCTCGTTCAGCGTCGGACTTGTGCCCGTGTAGGTATAGGAAGTGATGAAGTTCACTGCCAATAGGAAGCAATCGTCGGTGTAGCCGATGCCGATCCGGGTCTGGTCAAATTCGTGGGCAATGAAGTCGTAGCGTGCCGAGCCGAGCAGGACCCAGTTTTGCGTGAGTTTCACCGAGGCGCCGACGAGAATCTCGGAACGCGTATTGAGGAATCCGATCTCCGGCTGTGCGGCATAGTCACCGTACATGATCTGCAGCGTCCAGCGGTCGAAATTCGCGCGCGTTTCGAATTCAAGCCGCTCCGGTGTAAAGGTCGCCTCGTCGAACCGCCCGCGGGCGGTGAAAGAAAAAATCTGATTAGGCTGATACATGACGCGAGCGACGTAGTCGGAAAGAGTCTTATCTAAACCGCTCTCCAGACCGGTATTCGTCAGATCGATTGCAGAGTAAGAATTCAATCCGTAAAGCTGATAAGACTGCCCGAACAGCGCGCTAAAGTATCCTGCTTGGTTCACTTGCGCCGTGTATTGCAGGCCGGCGTTGACGCGCCCGCCGCCTTCGACACGGTCCCAGCCGGAGAATTTGTCGATCGAGAAAAGATTGCTGTCGCTGAAGACCACGCTTTGCGCGTCTTCGTTCGGAAATTTTCCGATCTGTGTTTCGTTGGGGCGCAGGATCAGCTGTGCGATCGGTTCGATGGTTTGCGTTCCCCACGACTCCACGTCTACGAACGGATAGCGGTATTCGACTCCGACGTCGGGCATGGCGCGACCGACTTCCTGTTCGCCCGGATTGATGAAGTTCGAGACGCCCGGCTCGTTCATGAGCGCGAGCTGGGCGACGTCGCCGCGCACGCCGAAGAATGGCGTAATCATTTGACCCGTATCCGTGACGAAAGTGCGCCGCCAATCGACCTCGCCTGAGGCCCGGGTATATGTTCCCGGAATGCCACGCAGCAAACAATTATTGGCATTGACGAGCGCCGGACTTGCCGACGTGCAAAGATTATTGACAGCGGCATTTTGGTTGATGGCATCAAACTCCGCCTGCTGTCGGGTGAGACTGGTCAGGTTGAATTTGTAGCTTGTCTCACCGCCCATCAGTGATTGTGGCAGTACGTTGGAGTAGTCAAGGACCGGGTGGATGATAGGTATCTCTGTTTGCCTGTCTTGGCCGGAGAGCCCGTAATAATAGATCGACCGAATGTCGAAGTAGCTGCGATCCCCGGCGCCGGTCAGGTAAAGTTGCGTAACGCCTTCCGTGGCGACACCGGTGTGAAAGGGATCGAACGAACTTAAAAATTCTCCGAGCTGATAATCGTAGAGGAACTGATTGTCGGTCATCAAAAGCCCGGTCCAGCCCCACACCCACTTGTCGGTGATGGCGAACTGGCCCGCGGTCTGTATCGCGCCGCGGAACACATTAGCGGTGGGGCTGGTAGGGCCGTCGCGGTTGGCGAAGTAACCCGGGTCCTGCTGAAAGATGCCGGCGGCCTTGACCGAAAAAGAGCCGTCCGCCAGGCGTTCGCGCCAGATCCCCTGAAGCAGCTCGCCTTGTTTCGTTGTTGCCATCAACTCTGTCGTAAGATCGTAATTCGGCGCCAGAGCCCAGAAATATGGAATTTGAAGACCCGCACCATAAGGCGTGTTGAAAACTATATTCGGAAATAAAAACCCGCTCTTGCGCGTGACCGATGGATCGGGTTGCGACATGAACGGGAAATACATCATCGGCATGCCGAAAAACTCGATACGCGCGTCTTCGAAATAGATCATCTTCTCGCCGCTGTCGTGGATGATCCGCGCCGCCTCGATTTGCCACAGCGGCGGTTTTTTCGGATCGTCCTTGCAAGGCTCGCAGGCGGTATAGACACCGTTCTGCATGACGGTGTAGTTGCCCTTGACGCGGTCGGCGCGCGTCGCGGCAAAACGCGCATCGTCCGCGGTTTCCAGCCGGAGTGAATTGACGAACCCGTCGCGATAGTCGTCTGTCAGGTCGATGAGTTGGCCGTAGGTAATCTTGCCGTCCGCCTCGGTTAAGCGGACGTTGCCGCGCGCCTGCAGCCGCTTAGCTTTTTGATCGTAGATCACCTCGTCGGCCTCGATCGTCGAGCCGTGAATAGATTTGTACATTGCCGACGGCGGCAACCGTATTGTTGGTGTAGTCGTACCTGATCTCGGTCGCCTGTACGAGCATCGGCGCGTCGGATGGCGGCGGCGCCGGAGGCTTTGGTGCCGGCGGGCGTACGGGGAAATGCAACAAACTGCCCGGCGACTGCGCCGCAGACGGGCCCGGCAAAAGCACCGAATGCGAGGCAAAAACGAGCAACGCCGTCAATAACGCGACGCTTACCCGAACAAGACCACGCCTACTTTCACCAACAAGACGGACCGGACTTGCCACTATCCGTCCTCCTGGTGCAACAGCACGACAAAGCCCGTGAGACCGCCGACCAGCACCGGGATCCACGCCGCCATGACCGGCGACATGAGTTCAGACTTGCTCATGTCCTCGGTAAACTTCGACAGGATGAACAGCAGAAAGCCGGCAGAGATTCCGCCAAGCACCATTTTCTGCACGCCGCCGAAGCGGAAGAAGCGCAAGCTGACCGATGCAGCCAGCAACACCATGGCAGTGAGCAGAAAGGGCCGCGACAGCAACTGCTGAAATTGCAGGCGATAGCCGGCGGCAACCAAACCGGCGCGATCCGCCAACTCGATGTATGAAGGCAGTTGCCAGAAGGGAACCGTTTCCGGCGTAGCAAAGCTTTCCCGGACCTGCTCGAGGGTCAGGTTGGTGGCGAGCCGATAGGTGTCCTGGACGATGGGCGGATTGCCGGTGGCAAAAATCCGGGCTTCATCAAACCGCCAATAGCCTTGTTCCAGTGCTGCGCTCTTGGCCTCGATGCGTTCCAGGAAGCGACCGGCGTTGTCGAATGTGAAAACGCTGACGCTGCCAAGACGCGAACCCTGCTCGCGGCTGGACTTTGCGTTGACAATCGCAGCGCCGTCGGCGCTTCGCTGACGGACCCAGAAGCCGCCCGAGCTTTCCTGCGGCACCGATGCAGGAAGCTCTCCCATCATTTCGGATTCGAGGCGCTTGGAACGCTCATGCAACACCGCGGCGATCGGATTGTAGAGCGTGGTCGCGACAACGCCGAAGAGAAAGGCGGCGACCAGCGACGGCGCCACAAATTGCCACGCGGAGACCCCGGCCGCTCGCGCGACCACGAGCTCTAGCCGGCGCGATAGCGTGAGATAACAGGACATGGCGCCGACCAGCACGGCAAATGGCATGATGCGTTCGGAAAGCTGGGGAACGCGAAAAGCCGAAATTTCCGCAAGGACCAGTGCTGTGGCGTTCGGCCAATCAGAGCTGCGCCGCAGTAGCTCGATGTAGTCGATCATTGCGGCGAGCGCGACCACGCCGAAAAATGTGCCGACGACGGATTTGAGAAAACGAAATCCGAAGTAGCGGGACAATGTACCGGCGATCATCGGCCCGCTCCTCAACTCGCCGTCGCTCTGGCAACACGTTCGGCAATGGCATCGGCGAAATCTTGATACCGCCGCCGCCGGTTCGATCGCGTGACCACGGGAGATCTGCCACGTGCCGGCGGCGATCGACCCGATGAGCGCGACGTATTGTGCGGCGATGACACTCGGGACATGCACGCCGATGATGACGCTAAGGAATCCGATCAGCCGAAGCAGTGACACCGCCCCGACTAGGGCGAACAGCGCCAGCGTACGGCTTTGTCGCGTGGTCTGTGGCGGACCGAGAAAAGCATAAGCGAGAATGACGAACGCCAGGGGATAGAGCGGGGTAGCGAAGCGATCGTGCAATTCCGCGCGATATTCGCCCGAATGCGCGATATAGAGCGCATCGTCGGCCCGTGGCCACATCAGCTCCCAGATATATTTTTCGCGCACATTGTAGACGACGCTTTGAGGACCGGCGGTGAATTTTGATAGATCAAAAGCGTAACGATCGAACGTCACAATTCGCGGATCGCGCTGGCCAGCCTCCAGGCGCTGAACGCTGCCCTTCTCCAGCACCAGGAATGAGCCGGTGTCGTTCTTCACGATCTCGCCTTGCTCGGCGAGATAAGTGGCGTGCTCCTTCGGATCGCGACGATCGTCGAGAAAGATGCCGAGTAGCAGTCCGTTAGGCCGCCGGTCGGCGATGTGAAAGGTGAGATTGCCGCCGATCGTGGCGAAACGGCCCGGCTGAACGATGTTGGTGAGAATATCGGCGCGCACCTGAGTGGCCCAATCACGCAGCTCGCGCAGGCTGCAGCGGCGAAAGATACGCGGCGATCAGGGTGACGAGCAGCCGAAACCACCAGCGCGCTGGCGATGAAAGGGCTAACCAGCCGCCAGGGCGAGACGCCGGCGGCGTTCATCACGATGATTTCGGAATCCCCGCTCAGTTTGTTGAGAATGTGCGCTATCGCAAGTACCAGCGATATCGGCGCGATCATCATCACCAGCAGTGGAATGAGCAGGCTGGTGATGCCCACGAAAACGAAGACGGTTTGCCGTTGGCTGGTGATCAGATCGAATTCGCGTATCGCCTGCGTGAACCACATCACGATGGTCAGACTGACGCAGATGATCAGGAACGCACCCATGGAGGTGCGAAACATGTAGCGGCCGATCGACCCCATCGGACTGAACTTCCCCGCTGACGGGCCCATGGCCGCCCCGGCTCCCGAAAAACATTTTCACCGCCCGGGCCGAACTCCCCGAAACATCATTAATTCCATGCGTTCACAAAATGGCCTCGCCAAGGCAAAGCCATTGAACTTGCAAAGCAAAGGGTTAATGCTTTGCATCGGCACGCGAGCCCGGAATTCGCCGGCGGGCGCTTTGCAGCCTCGTGCAGTCCAGTCCATAAGTCCGGTCGAAAACGCCGCCAAGCTCAACAAGGACCCGGACCATGACCGACCGTCTCAAGATCGGCTTTACCGCGCTCAATCGTCTGGGCGGAGTTCTTGTTACGTTCTGCAATGACGGCCTCAGGTTCGGGCCGGTCACCCAAAAGGCTCTTGCACCGATCGGGGAACTGCAGCGCCGGGCCGCCGCTGCCGACCGCTTCACCGGCAAAATTGCCTCGACCCTCACCATCATCGCCCCACCGGGTCTCAACTCGCCAAGGCTGGTTGTGATCGGCACCGGTAAGGAGCGCGATCTGCGGGATCGCGACCTCGTGCGGCTTGGCGGTGTGGCCATGGGCGGCGTGCCGACAGTTGCCGGTGAAGCGACGATACTGGCCGAGTTTGCTGGCGGCGCGCTCAAGGCCGAGCAGATCGCCCAACTTGCGCTTGGCGCCCGTCTGCGCGCCTACCGGTTCGACCGCTACAAGACCAAGCGCAAGGAGGGCGAGGAGCATGCCGAGAAAGTCGAGCTCAATTTCGCGTGCGCTAATCCGACGGCAGCGGAACGTGCTTGGCGGCGCGTAGAAGGCATTGGTGATGGCGTCGTGATGGCGCGCGATCTCATCAACGAGCCGGCGAATGTGCTCTATCCGGCCGAATTCGCCAGGCGTGCCTTGGGATTGCGAAAGCTCGGTGTGGCCGTCCAGGTCCTCGATGTGACGGCCATGCGCAAGCTCGGCATGGGTGCGCTGCTCGGCGTCGGGCAGGGCTCTGGGCATGAGTCGAAGCTTGTCGTCATGCGCTGGAACGGCGGCAAACGTGGCGCCAATCCGATCGCGTTTATCGGCAAGGGCGTCTGCTTCGACACCGGCGGCATCTCGATCAAGCCGGCGGCCGGCATGGAGGATATGAAAGGCGACATGGCCGGCGCCGCCTGCGTGGTTGGCCTCATGCATGCGCTCGCCACTCGCAAAGCGCGAGTGAACGCCGTGGGCGCGATCGGGCTGGTGGAAAATATGCCGGACGGCAAAGCCCAAAGGCCGGGCGACATTGTGACCAGCATGTCCGGACAGACGATCGAGATCATCAACACCGACGCCGAGGGCCGGCTCGTGTTGGCCGATGTGCTTCATTACGTCAGCAAGCGCTTCAAACCGAAATTCATGATCAATCTGGCAACATTGACCGGTGCGATCATGGTTGCGCTCGGGCAGGAATATGCCGGCCTATTTTCCAACGACGACAAGCTGGTCGAGCGTTTGGAGAAGGCCGGCGAAGCGACGCGGGAGCAAGTCTGGCGCATGCCGCTTGGCCCGGAATACGACAAGATCATCGATTCGAAATTCGCCGATATGAAAAATACCGGCGGGCGCTGGGCGGGCTCCATCACCGCCGCGCAGTTCCTTCAACGCTTCGTCGGCAAAACCCCTTGGGCGCATCTCGACATTGCGGGCACGGCGCTCGGCTCACCTCAGACCGACATTAACAAGAGCTGGAGTGCCGGCTGGGGCGTGCGACTGCTCGATCAGCTGGTCGCGGACTATTACGAGCGCTAGGCTCCGCTGCCGCTCAAGCGACCTTCAGGACGAGCTTGCCAAAATTCTCGCCGCTGAACAATTTCAGGAGCACTTCGTGGAAATTTTCAAGTCCTTCAGCGACGTCCTCGCGGGATTTAAGCTTCCCCGCGGCCATCCAACCTGCAATATCGCGGACCGCTTGCGGATAGCGCGAGGCATAGTCGAACACGACCATGCCTTCCATGCGTGCGCGATTGACCAGCAGAGAGAGGTAGTTGCTCGGCCCCTTGATCGGGGTGGTGTTGTTGTATTGCGAAATGGCGCCGCAGATGACGACGCGAGCGTGCCGTGCAAGTTGGGCGAGGACGATGTCGAGAAGTTCACCGCCGACATTGTCGAAATAAACGTTCACGCCGTTGGGTGAGCTCGCCCGCAGGCTCTTGCGAACGTCATCGGCCTTGTAATCGATTGCGGCATCGAAACCTAGTTCGTCGATCAGATAGCGGCACTTCGCTGCGCCGCCGGCGATACCGATCGTGCGGCATCCCTTGATCTTCGCAATCTGCCCGACCGTCGCGCCGACGGCGCCGGCAGCGGCGGAAATCACCACTGTGTCGCCTTCATTCGGCGCGCCGACATCAAGCAAACCGAAATAGGCGGTCATGCCCGGCATGCCCAACGGGTTGAGGAACTTCGGCAGTGGCGCAATCTTGGGATCGGCCTTGATCAGCTGGCTGCCTTGAAGCACCGCGTATTCCTGTACGCCGAGCGCGCCGCTGACATGGTCGCCGACGGCGAAGTCGGCGTGTTTCGACGCCAGTACCGTGCCGACCCCGCCGGCGCGCATGACTTCGCCGATACCGACCGGGGCTATGTAAGACTTTCCCTCATTCATCCACCCGCGCATGGCGGGGTCGAGCGACAGGTAAAGCACCTGCACCACCACTTCGCCATCGTGGGGCTCCGGTACTGGCGCCTCGCCGAACTGCCAGTCGCTGCGTTGCGGCAGGCCCACTGGGCGGGCCGCTAATTTAATCTGCCGATTGCTTTTGCCGTTCACGAAACGCCTGCCTTTGTTGCGTGGTTTTTATGATTTACCATGGTCGCTGTCCCGCTCATCATGCACCAAGTGCGCTCATGACCGAAGTCCTGTTCTATCATCTCAAGGGTCAGACGCCGGAGCAGGTATTGCCGACGCTGTTGCAGAAGTCGCTGGAGCGCGGCTGGCGCGTGGTAGTGCAGGCGTCCTCCGACGAGCGTGTCGAAGCGATCGACGCGCATTTGTGGACTTGGCGTGACAACTCGTTTTTGCCCCATGGAACTTGGCGCAACTCTGAGGCCGCCCATCAACCGATCGTGCTTACTCCCAACGACGACAATCCAAATGGTGCGGTCGTCCGCTTTCTCGTCGAGGGCGCCACGATGCCGGAAAATGCCGCCACCTACGAGCGCGTGGTTTTGCTTTTCAACGGAGACGATCCCGACGCTGTCGAGGCGGCCCGCGTCCGCTGGAGTGAGGCGAAGTCAGCAGGCTTTGAGGCGACTTATTGGCAGGCAGACGACAAAGGCGGCTGGCGGCGTCAAACCTGAAATCGGCAAATACAATTCCGCTATAAGGTTTTGGCGCATATATATGAAGATGAATAGTTTTTCGTCTTAATCGTTTGCCGAAATTGAGCGTCGTAAATGCAATTTTCCGGCACTATGTTTTTGCCCTGAGAGGCCGATTGCCTATATAGTGAGTTCCATGAATAAACGTTCAGTGAAAAGGCGGCCTAAAGCAAGCCGCAATTCAGTGGTGCGGAAGTCTGCGTCGCGGCAAGTTTCGAGCAAGCCGGAGCCGATCGGTACTGTGCTTGCGTCCGTTTCGGTTGCGCAGGTCGCCATGCGCAGCGCGATGTTCCGGGCGCACAAATATCGCGTCGGCCAGACGGTTCTTTATACGTCAAGTCCAATCAGCCGGCCTGGCGCCAGCGGATCTTACAAGGTCGTCAAGCTGTTGCCGTCGGATGGTGACGACTATCAATATCGGATCAAAAATCCGGGTGAGGCCTTCGAACGCGTGGCCAAAGAAAGCCAGCTCGAAGTCGAGCATTAAACGCTGAATTTTCTGCGCGGCCGTCCGGAAATTTTCGCGGCTGGTATCGCCGGGCCCTCTGGTTCATACTTCCGCGGAAGTTTGGTGTCCCCAGCGGGGTTAGGTTTGATGCTCGGCGTTGATTCCGAGTTGGGAACTTCGGCATTGCGGCTCTGGGCGGCCGCCGGGTCCGCGGCTGCGCTAATGACATTCGCGGTCTTTTCGCTCTTATGGCGGCCATCCGCTCTGCCCGCGAGCCGAACGTTACAGGTTGTCCTCGTTCTCGTGCCTGCCGCTCTCGGTGCCGCGATGGTCTGGGCCTTTCTCGGTCGCGGAGACTTGGGCAATCGCAGCGCCGAGCGCCGCGCATTCGAGCTGCGAGCCGAAGAACTCAGCGCCAGAGCGCTCGCGCCCGGGTCACCGCTCGCTTGCCTTGACGGGGTGGTAGGCGAGAACGTGGAAGCGGCGTGCGAGAAGGCACTGTTCGCCGCCCCGGCGAACGTGGCGTCGGCGTCTTCGTATGTCGCCGCGCGGCTGAGCCTTCTTTCAAGCATGTCCACTTACGTAAGGCGCGGCGGTGCCGACGTCGACGATGTCATGGCCCCGCTTCGACGTTCGCTTGAGGCCGATCGTTTCGGCTTCCTTGCCCACGTGCTTGCGAACTCGCGACGGCTGCACGAGCCAAAGCTGCAAGCCATTGGCCGTTCTTCACGATGCCAGTCGCGTGCGCAACAATTTGAGTGCGCAGACACTCGACCGCTATCTCGAACATTACCTCCCGGTTTGGGCGGCACCGCCCGATGGTACGTCTGTCGAAGGCGCGCAATCGTCGTATCCCAACGCTCAATCGAGCGCGCACAAAATGGTGAACGTCGATTTTCCCAGCGCGGCGTCGATACCGGCGGTGAGCATCATAAATCCCGAACCGACAGCGCCGGCTTCGCCCGGCGCGGCGGCAGCAGCCAATGCAAATCCGCCGGCTGCGCCGCATCATTCGCGAAAGCAAGCGAGCGGCGCTGCCCCTCCCAGCCCGGGCGTGACGACAACCGAGCCAATATGGCCCGAGCCCGTGCCGCCGGTGCCAGGCACGCCGCCGGCGCCGGCCACACAGCCTGCTGCCGCGTCTGCGAGCGCCGCGCCGATGCAGCTAAGTCCGCCTTCCTCCGCCGCGGCACGCACGCAGTGAGTTGAGGGCGGCCGCGCTCTCCGGCAAATCGTTCACCATGTTCAGGTCTGTCCTCATCGCCAATCGCGGCGAAATTGCTTGCCGGATCGCGCGTACGGCCAAACGGCTCAGTATTCGCACGATCGCGGTCTATTCGGCGGCCGACTTGCACGCCTTGCACCGCCGAGTATGCGACGAGTCCTACGTGATCGGTTCCGCGGAGCCGCGCGACAGCTATCTCAACATAAAACGACTAATTGAAGTCGCCAAGCATGCCGGCGCCGAGTGCGTTCACCCTGGATATGGCTTCCTGTCTGAAAGCGGCGATTTTGCCGACGCTTGCGCGCAAGCGGGTCTTGTGTTCGTCGGTCCGCCGGCCTCGGCGATCCGCGCCATGGGTCTTAAGGATCGCGCCAAGGCTCTGATGGAAAAAGCCGGAGTCCCGATCGTGCCCGGCTATCACGGCGAACGACAGGACGCCAGACTTCTCAAGCAGCAAGCCGACGCAATTGGATATCCGGTGTTGATCAAACCGGCGGCGGGCGGCGGCGGTCGCGGACTGCGCCGAATCGATAGTGCGGCCGACTTTGAGGCGGCTCTCGCAGGCGCCCTGCGCGAAGTCACCGCGGCCTTCGGCTCAGGCCGGGTTTTGATCGAGAAGTATGTCCCGGCGCCTCGGCACATCGAGATTCAAATCTTCGCCGACAAGTACGGCAACACCATTCACCTCGGTGAGCGCGATTGCTCGTTGCAACGCCGGCACCAAAAGGTGATCGAAGAATCTCCGGCGCCCGGCATGACCGAAAAGCTGCGCGAGGAAATGGGCACCGCCGCGGTTGAGGCGGCTAAGGCGGTCGGCTATGTCGGCGCCGGCACGGTCGAGTTCGTCGCCGACGGCACCGACGAGCTGCGTTCGGATGCTTTCTGGTTCATCGAGATGAATACGCGACTTCAAGTAGAGCATCCGGTAACCGAGGCGATCACCGGTCTAGATCTCGTCGAATGGCAATTCCGCGTCGCGGCAGGGGAGAAACTGCCGCTTGCCCAGAATGAGGTTCGCTTCGACGGTTATGCGGTCGAGGCGCGGGTTTATGCCGAAGATCCCGAGCATGGTTTTCTGCCGTCAACAGGTAAGATCGTCGGACTTGAGTTTCCCCCCGACGTCCGGGTGGAAAGCGGCGTCGAGGCGGGCGGCGAGGTGACTCCGTATTACGATCCGATGATCGCCAAGATCGTTACGCATGGGCCGATCCGGAATGCTGCGCTTGACCGAATGGCCGGCGCGCTCGATCACACGTTGATCGCCGGCGTGCGCAGCAACTTGGCTTTTCTTGGTGCGCTCTGCCGTGCATCCGCGTTCCGCGATGGAAAGGTCGATACCGGTTACATCGATCGCAATCTCGCTGCACTTGGCGCCGAGCCGCGCGGTCCGGATTATGCGGCCGCAGCGGCCGGCTTCACGCATCTGCTCGCACGGGATAACGACTCGGCGGCGGAAGAATCCGCCGAACCCGATTCGCCCTGGGACGCGCGCGACGGCTTTCAACTTGGCCGCCCGCGTTCGGTCACGGTCCCGATTGCTCGTCGACGGCGAGAATGCTGACGCAGTGGTGGACTATGGCGGAGGTGGAGCAAAAGTCGCCGTCGCTGGCGTGTCCCCGGCAACCGACGCGAACGCATTTGACGGTAAGGATGAGGTTTTCGTCTTGCGCCGTGGCCGCCAGACCCGGGTCCGGGTGCGTGATGTCTCCGGCGCGGCAACGCAAGGCGGCGCCGCTGACGGCCTCATCAAGGCACCGATGCACGGCAAGGTGCTGGAACTTTTCGTCAGCAAGGGCGAAACGGTTGCAGCCGGCCAGCGGCTTGCGGTGATTGAAGCGATGAAGATGGAGCATACATTACGCGCACCGTTCGCCGGCAGCGTAGCGGAGCTCGTGGTCGCGGCCGGTCAGCAAGTTGTGGAAGGCGCACAGATCATGGTGATCGAGGTCGCCGATGCGGGTTAGTCTGCAAGTATGCCGCTCCATCTCATCAAGCTTTGTGTCGGCGCCGACTCGGTCCACGACCTCGAGGATTGGATCGCGCAAAAGCTCAAGGACAAACGTAAGCGCGGCGAAAAACCCGAACACATTCATCGCACCCGCATGGTTCCCAAACGGGCCGCGGAACTCATCGATGGTGGTTCACTCTATTGGGTCATTCGCGGAGAGATCGCCTGCCGCCAACGGATACGTGACGTGCGCCCGTTTCGCGACAAGGACGGCGTCGGTCGTTGCGGCCTCGTGCTTGACCGGAAAGTCGTCCTGATCGCGCCCCGTCCATTTCGTGCCTTCCAGGGTTGGCGTTACCTTGAGGCAAAGGACGCGCCAGCCGACCTCGACCAGGCGGCGCCCGGTGCCGCCGCGATGCCCGAGAAAATGCGGCGGGAGCTGCGAGAACTCGGCTTGATGTAGCAGGCGGTACGTGGCGCGAGGCGTATCGATCCCATACAATCCGAGAAAACAGCATGCGCGTGGACGCGGGAGCGGAATGAATGATTATTGAAACCCAGGCGGACGTCACCAAAGCCGTGCTGAGCGAGCTTCAAGGCGCGCGCAATCCGCGTTTTCGCGAGATCATGTCCGCCTTTGTCCGCCACCTGCACGATTTTGCGCGTGAGGTAAGGTTGACCGAGCAGGAGCTTCAGGCCGCCGCCGCCTACGTCAATGCGATCGGCAAACACACAAATGAAAATCATAACGAGGCCGTGCTGATGTCCGGCACGCTTGGTTTCTCGGCGCTCGTTTGCCTTCTTAACAACGGAGATCGTGGTCAGACCGAGACCGACGCCAGCCAGTTGGGTCCGTTCTGGCGGATGAACTCACCGCTAACACAGAGCGGTGCTTCCATCGTGCGGTCGCCAACGCCCGGCCCGGCGCTGTTCGTCGACGCCTACTATCGCGATGTGCACGGTAAGCCGATCGAGGGCGCCGAAGTTGACGTTTGGCACTCCTCGCCGGAAGGATTTTACGAGAACCAGGATCCGACCCAATCCGACATGAATTTGCGCGGCAAGTTTATCACCGACGCGCAGGGCCATTTTAGTTTTCGCAGCGTAAAGCCGGCCGGCTACCCCATTCCTATCAACGGGCCCGTCGGCGACCTGTTACGCGCGCAAGGGCGGCACAACATGCGGCCGGCGCACCTGCATTTCCTTGCTTACAAGATCGGATATAAAACCCTCGTCTCGCAGATCTATCCGCCCGACGACAAGTACATCGACAGCGACGTGCAGTTCGGCGTTACCCGGCATTTGCTGGGCAATTTTGTACGCCACGATTCAGAACCGGCGCCCGCTGCGGACGTCAATCCGCCGTGGTATTCGCTGACGCATAACTTCGTCATGGAAGCCGGCGAGGCACGCTTGCCGCGAGCGCCGATCACCGGCAAGGCCGAAGGGGAACGCCCGAAGATTCCGCACCTTGAACGGGTCTAACGTTCGCCATTTGCAGGGCGGATCAATGGAGGTTGCGATGTTGCGCAGGACGATGCTTCAGGGCATGGCGGCCAGCGTCGCCGGAGGTGTTTTGACGCGGCACGCCGCCGCGCAAGACGTGCTGAAAATGGGGATCAGCTTTCCGCTGACCGGCGCGGGATTTAACGCCGTCGGCCGGCAACTCGCGGCCGCCATCAAGCTCTACACGCAGCAGCATGGCGACGTGGTAGCGGGGCGAAAGCTCGAAATCATCGTCCGCGACGATGGCGGCGCCGCCGACAATGCACGCCGCATCGTCCAGGAGATGATCGTAAACGACAAAGTGAATCTTGTCGGCATCGGCATTACTCCAACAGCGCTTGCCATCGCGCCGCTGGTAACCCAGGCGAAAATTCCCACCGTGGTTATGAGCTCTGGCGCTTCGATCACGGTTACGAAGTCGCCCTACATGGTGCGTGCCGCCTGGCTGCAGACCCAGCAGGCATGGATCATGGCCGAATGGGCGGCCAAAAATGGCAGCAAGCGTGTTGTGACTTTGGTCAATGATTGGGCGCCGGGAATTGAGGCGGAGACCGCATTTAAAACCCGCTTCACGCAAGTCGGCGGTGAAATTCTCGAAGCGATCCGTATTCCGCTGGCAAATCCCGATTTTGCGCCGTTCCTGCAGCGCATCCGCGACATCAATCCCGACACTGCCTTCATCTACTTTCCGGGCACGCAAGCGCCGATCTTTGCCATGCAATTTGCCGAGCGCGGCCTTGCGCAATCCGGCATCAAAATCGTCGGCACCGGCGATCTGACCGACGATGACGACCTCAACACAATGGGAGATCAGATGCTCGGAATGATCACCGCAGGACTTTATTCGGCCGCGCACGATTTCGACCTTAACCGCAGCTATGTTATGGCGTTTGAGAAAGCCAACCGGTTTCGTCCCGACTTCGTATCGGTGAGCGGTTACGACGGCATGCACCTGATCTACGAAGCGCTGAAGAAGACCGGTGGTAACGCCGAAGGCGACTCCCTGCTGGCGGCGATGAAGGGAATGTCCTGGGAAAGCCCGCGCGGCCCGATTTCGATCGATGCGGAAACCCGAGATATCGTTCAGAACATCTACATTCGCAGGGTCGAAAAAGTAAACGGCCAACTTTATAGCGTGGAATTTGCAACCTATCCGGCGGTGAAAGATCCAATGAAAGCCGGCGGCGCGAAGTAGGGCGTATTAAACGGCGAGGTTGTCGATCAGCCGCGTTTTGCCAAGGCGTGCAGCGGCAAGTAGACGAATTGGCCCTTCGCCGCGTGCGCCGACCGGCGCGAGCGTGTCGGCACGGCGAGCTTCCAGATAATCGAGCGCGAAGCCCGCTCGCGCGATCGCGGCACGGCCGTTTTCAAGGACGCTGCTTATCGGTCCGCCCGCGGCAATGCGTTTTGCGCAGTCGCTAAGGACGCGGTGCAGAACGGGCGCAACGGCGCGTTCCTCCGCCGACAGATACGCGTTGCGCGACGAGAGCGCGAGCCCGTCCTTCCCCCGGATTGTCGGCGCGCCCACGACGCGTGTCTTCAAATCGAGGTCGCGTGCAAGCTGGCTAACAACTTTCAACTGTTGATAGTCCTTTTCCCCGAACACCGCGATATCCGGCCGGCACTGAATAAAAAGCTTGGCCACGACGGTGGCCATGCCCGAAAAAAAGTGCGGCCGGAAGGCGTCCTCCAGACCGGCAGTCGCCGGGCCTTCAGGCACAATGCGCGTCGCAAACCCGGATGGGTACATGGTTCCCACCGACGGCGACCACACCACATCGGTTTTTACGGCGGCAAGCCGGGAAATGTCTTCGCGCAATGTACGCGGATAGCTTGTTAAATCCTCGTGCGGCGCGAATTGTGTCGGATTAAGAAAGATTGAGACGACCACCCGGTCGGCGCGGCGACCCGCAAGTTTAACCAAGGCAATATGACCGGCATGCAACGCGCCCATGGTCGGGACCAACGCAATCGTGTCCCGGCGCCCTCGCCACACCGCGAGCGTGCGGCTTAGCGCCGTCAAATTATGCACGATGCGCGGACGCCGAAGCTTTGATGTCGAGGAAATCCTGGCCATGGCGTTGCAGGGCGAGCACACCGGGCGCGTTTTAGCGATGCGCCGCGTGGTTAATGATT
This sequence comes from uncultured Alphaproteobacteria bacterium, assembly GCA_963845775.1. Lineage (GTDB taxonomy): Bacteria > Pseudomonadota > Alphaproteobacteria > Rhizobiales > Xanthobacteraceae > BOG-931. The sequence continues at coordinate 227,317 of CAWJTE010000006.1, read as the reverse complement.
AACTTAGCGAGACCGATGCTGTATCTTGATTCTAACTGTTGCAAGCTGGAGAACGGATCGCCGCGCTGAGGTTGCGTACCCATGTTGATGCAGGCGGACGTTGGCAAGCCGTTCTCGGCGCATGTCATTGTCCTTGGCAACGAAAAAGGCGGATCGGGTAAGTCGACTACGGCTATGCACATTGCTGTCGCGCTGCTCCAGGGTGGCCAGCGCGTCGCTACAATCGATCTAGATTCCCGCCAGCGCAGCTTCAGCCATTACGTTGAGAATCGGCGCGATTGGGCCACGCGCGCCGGTATCAAACTCGAGCATCCGCGTCATTTCTGCGTCGCGCGCGGCTTCGGCATGCGGCTCGACGAGATCGAAGCGCAAGAGTTTGCTGCTTTTGCCGAGGCCGTCAGCTCCGTGGAGCAGACGCACGATTTCGTCGTCATCGACACGCCCGGCGCCGATTTATATCTCATGCGGCTTGCGCATTCGATGGCCGACACGTTGATCACGCCGCTCAACGACAGTTTTGTCGATTTCGACGTGCTTGGGATTATAGACCCGACCACTTTCGAGCTTATCGGCGTGAGCCATTACGCTGAAATGGTTCGCGAGGCGCGCCGGCAGCGGCGGCTTGTTGACGGCGGGCTGACCGATTGGATCGTCGTGCGCAATCGTCTTTCAACGCTTGGCTCGCGCAACAAACGGCTGGTGGGCGCGGGTGTTGAGGCGCTTTCCAAGCAGCTCGGTTTCCGCACCATTGACGGTTTTGCCGAACGCGTGGTCTATCGGGAATACTTTCCGCGCGGCCTCACAGCGCTCGACGATATCGACGAAAGCGCCCTCGGCCAGCGCGCAAGCGTGTCGCATGACACCGCGCGCGACGAAGTCAAATGTCTGATCGACGCGCTGAAGCTTCCAATTGACGATCGCGGCCGGCGCCGCGCCGCAGCCCGGGCTGAGTGGGCTGCCTCGGTCGACAAGCCGCTCGATACCCACGATCTGCTCGCCTAGCATCAATCGTCGCAGCGACGGCGGACGCTTTGCCGCCCATTGCGCCGATTGCGGCCGCACGCCACCTTATGGCGGGGTTTGGGATCCCCGCAAAGGCGTCAGCTATGAGCAAAGACCGGTCGAGCCAAACGCCGGCGCCGAGCGCTGAATCGGCCCGCGGGGCCGCGTCCAAGCCCGCACCCGTTACGTCCTCGCGCGCTGAGCTCGATGCCTTTCTCTCGCGTGTCGGCGAGCTCGGCGCTGCGGTCAAGGTGGGCCCGCGCGGGCGACTCGTGTTCGCGCTTGATGCGACCATGAGCCGGCAGCCGACCTGGGATCAGGCCTGCGTGCTGCAATCCGATATGTTTCGGGAAGCGGCTGCAGCCGGCGGCCTTGACATCCAACTTGTTTATTATCGCGGGCTTGCGGAATGCCGTGCTTCGCCGTGGATCGCGGAGCCGCAGCGGCTCGGTAAATTGATGTCGCGTATCGATTGCCGCGGCGGTCATACGCAAATTGCCAAGGTTCTCGCGCACGCGCTGCGGGAGAACGACAATGCCAAGGTCGGCGCATTGGTGTTTGTCGGTGACGCCATGGAGGAATCGCTCGACGATCTATGCGCCGGCGCCGGCGAGCTTGGTCTGCGGAGTATTCCGGCTTTCATGTTTCAGGAGGGCTACGATCCCATTTGCGAAGCGGCGTTCCGCGAAGTCGCTCGCCTGACGCGCGGCGCTTATTGCCGCTTTACCCCCGGCGCCGCGCATGAACTGGGTGAACTCCTGCGCGCGGCGGCCGCATATGCCACCGGTGGCATGAAGGCGCTTGCCGAACTGAAAGCGAAGCATTCGTCCGGCGCCACTCGGCTCATCGAACAGCTGAAGTAGCCATGCCGTTCCTTCTCGGCGTCGTCGTTCTTATCCTGCTGTTGTGGGCCATCAATGCCTTTTCCAAGGCCGATCCCAAGCAGGCGGCGCGGATTTTGCGCCTCGGCGGCGGCGCCGGTGCGCTGCTGTTCGCCGGATTTCTCCTGCTGCGCGGAGAGGTCGGTGTCGCCGTCCCGGTTGGGGCCGTTGGGCTCGGCTTGCTCGGCTGGATATCGCTGTGGCCGGCGGCCTTCGGCGGACGCACGCAGAAAAGTTCGGGTCAAGCTTCGCGCGTGCGTTCTGCGTTCCTGGAAATGGAGCTTGATCACGACACCGGCGCGATGCGCGGCCGCATTCTCGCTGGAAAATATGAAGGTACATCGCTCGATGCGCTCGATCCGCTGACGCTGGTCGGCTTGATCGGCGACATCGATAGCGATAGCCGCCAACTGCTAATGGCTTATCTTGACCGCCGGGAGCCCCGCTGGCGTGAACACGCGCAAGTACGATTCGGCAGCGGGGGAGGGGAGCCGCCCCGCGCCGGGCGGCAAAATGACGGAAGAGGAAGCTTATCAGATCCTTGGCATTGCGGCCGGTGCGAGCGCCGGCGAGATCGGACGTGCTCACCGATCGCTCATGAAGAAACTGCATCCCGACCAGGGGGGGTCGACGTATCTCGCGGCCCGCGTCAATCAAGCCAAGGATGTTTTGCTTCGCCGCCATCGCTGAGTTTCCCTTAGAACTCTCGCGCGGCATCCCATCCCGGTCTGACGTTCCGCCCCTATCCCGGTTGATCCGGGACTGTCGGACAAGATCTTTTCCGGAAACCAGGGTGCCGGCTTCCGGGCCATGCCCGTTAGTTTTTCACCGCCATGCATGTGATGTCGCTGCGCTTGAGTTGCTTGCAGGCTGCTTCGGCCATCGCTTTGTCAAAGCCGATAAAACGTGCGCGGTAGAGGGCCTTGTCGCCTTTCTGCACCCGTTCGGTGAACGGGTCCGCCGCGGCAAGCATGGTCGGCGCCTTGAGCTGCGCGGCGCTCAGGTGCTGTTTGGCTTCGTCCTCACCGTCGAACGCGCCGATCTGAATGCTCCACCCGCCGCGCGCGTGCGCAGGTGCTGGGGGCGGGGGTGTGATCGCCTTGGCGAGGTCGGTTTTGGCAACTTCTTTGGCAGCATCGGGTTTTTCCGGCTCGGTTTTTTCCGGCTCGATTTTTGCCGGCTCGATTTTTGCTAAAGTGGCGATCGCGGCTGGTTCGGTCGAACTGGGCGCTTCACTTTTCGGCGCCCCGGGCGCGCGACCCGGTATGGCGGCGATCGGTTGCGGCAAAGAAGCCGCAGCCGGTTGCGGTTGCGGCACGGGTGTGGCGACCGGCACTAAATTCGGCAAGGGCGACAGCGAGCCCGGTTGCGCGGGCGCGGTGCGATACGAAACCGTCTTCACCGTGACTGGCTGGATCGGATCGCTGGAGCCAACGCCTGCTTGCGCGGACGTATTGGCCTGCGTCGGCGCCGCATGCGAGGCCAATGGTGCAACGGCGAACGTGATCGGCTGCGGCACGCGCCGCGCGTCGGATTTCTCGGCGACGGCGGGTGCGGCTTGCTTGACTGAAGCGTCTTTGACGTGGGCGCCGATCAGGTCACGCATCCGGGCATCGCGCTCCGAGGCCGATCGTCCGCCGAGCACAACGGCGACGATGTGGCGCCCGTCGCGATGCACGGAGGTGACAAGGTTAAATCCCGAGGCGCGGGTGTATCCGGTCTTGATGCCGTCGACGCCCCCGACCACGCCGAGCAGATGATTGTGGTTGCGCATCTCGCGGCCGCGATAGACGAATTCGCGCGTGGAGAAATACTTGTAGTATTGTGGAAACCGCTCCTGGATATCACGGCCAAGCAACGCCTCGTCGCGCGCGGTGGTCACTTGATCATCATCCGGGAGGCCGGACGCGTTGACGTAGGTGGTATTAGCCATACCCAGCGCGTGGGCCTTTTGCGTCATCAGCTTGGCAAAAGTATCCTCGTCGCTGCCAAGAGTTTCGGCGATCGCCACCGCCGCGTCGTTGGCGGATTTCGTCACCACCGCTTTGATCGCATCCTCCACAGCGATGGTTTGGCCGGGTTTGAGTCCGAGTTTGGTGGGAGCCTGCTCGGCCGCGTGTTCGGAGACCTTGAGCCGGCTGTCCAGCCTGATCTTGCCGGCGTCGAGACGCTCGAACAGCAGATAGAGCGTCATGATCTTGGTGAGCGACGCGGGATGGCGCGAAGCATCGGCGTTGGACGCGTACAAGACGCTGCCGTTGTTACCGTCAAGGACGATCGAGGCAGTTGGCGGCGAATAACTCGGCGCGCGCGCGGCCTGCCGTATCCAGAGCACGCGGACACGATGATCGCTGGCGTCGGCTTTTTGGCTGGTGGAGAAGAGAACCGCGGCGATGGCGGCAAGAAACACAACGGAACAGCAAAGCCCGTACCAGGCCTCAAAACGCACGCCGCGCATTACGCACCCCGTCCCTGACGTTGGAGGGTCCCCCGATGGGGGCCGATCCTGTCCGCTCCTTGTTGGGACGAAGCGTCCCCTTCAGAGCGGCCTGCCGAAGCCGCCGTTCCCCGGCGTAGGGCGTCCGCTCAGCCAAGGTCCGGTTGAGCACGCTAGGGGATCGCTGTTGCGAAAGCGTTAACCCCGATTGCCGGCATCAATGCGGCTGCGGCCTTTCGCGCAATCCTGACTGGTTGGATTTTTGTGCACTGCACTATAGCTACCATTAGCACCGGAGCGGGCCTTTTCAAGGCAACAGGCCGCGCGTGGTGGGACCCCAAACCAAGGCAAAAGCGCGCTTGCCGGAAGGAATAACGATGAACAACGATCAGATGCAGAAGTTTGGCAAGGGCGCCATGGATATGGCGCAGGCGTCGTTTGGCGCCTGGACGAAGAACGCGCAGCCGATTGCGTCCGAGGTTGCCGACTGTTCGAAAAAGTCGTTCGAAGATTCCAGCGCCGCTTGGGAAAAGCTCATCGGCGCGAAAACCCTCGAATCCGCCATGGAAGTGCAGAGCGAGTACCTTAAATCCTCGTATGAGGATTTTGTCGCCCGATCGATCAAGCTGGGCGAGCTCTACGCCGATCTCGCCAAGGAAGCCTACAAGCCTTTCGAAGGCGTGATGGCGAAAGGCTCGTCGGTGGAATAAAGGCGGCAGGGGCTTAGATAACTCGACGGGCCCGCCGGCTCCATTGAGCCGGGCTTTGCTTTGGCCTGTTGCGCCGAATTTGACGCCGACCGTTATGTCTTCGAGAGCACGGTTTCGAGGGCAGCGGCAATTTTGGCCAAGCTTTGCTCCATGCGGCCAACACGGAAGGCGATGTGCTCGAGCGCATAGGCCGTCCGTTTGTCGGCGGACGGCATATTTTGCGCGTCATAATCGGGTACAAAATCCAGTTCCAAATCGCGCAATAGTTTTGCGCGCCTTCCCGGCTCGGCCATGCTCGGCTCCTGTCGGCCTCACTGGATAAATATCCGAGTCGGCGTTTGTCACCAAACCGGACGGGGCCGAGCAGGTGGCGTAAAAATTGCCTGTCAGATAGCGGACCGATCACCGCGCTCCGTCGTGGGCGCGCGCAAATCGTCGGCGGAAGCTGTTGAACCATTGATCTGGAATGCAAGGCGTCGCGATACTATGATATTGTGTGTGTGAGTACTTACCTAATCAGGACGACAGACGAAGCAATGCCACCCGAGGAATGCTTTACCTCTCTACCGTCCACGCGCATGGCGGACGAAGACCGTAAGCGCAAGAACGACCAAGGCGGTCCGGGGACGGCAGTCATCACCAAGACCCGGCCGCAGACCAAGCGGCCGAACCTCTATCGCGTCCTGCTGCTCAACGACGATTACACGCCGATGGAATTTGTGGTTCACGTGCTCGAGCGCTTCTTCAATAAGGACCACAAATCGGCACATCGGATCATGATGCACGTGCATCAGCACGGCATTGGCGAATGTGGGGTTTTCACCTACGAGGTGGCCGAGACAAAAGTGACGCAGGTCATGGACTTTGCCCGTAAACACCAGCATCCTTTGCAGTGCATCATGGAGAAGAAGTGATTCCGAGGGAACGGCCAATACAAAGGAAGAGACACTGAAATGCCCACCTTTTCGCGTAGCCTTGAACAGTCGCTCCACCGGGCCCTGGCGCTTGCCAACGAGCGTCATCACGAATACGCCACGCTTGAACATCTGCTGCTGGCGCTGATCGAGGATCAGGATGCCGCGGCGGTGATGCGGGCCTGCAATGTCGACCTCGACAAGCTGCGCCGCAGTCTGGTCGCCTATCTCGAATCCGAACTCGACAACCTGGTCACCGACGGCGCCGAGGATTTCAAGCCCACCGCCGGCTTCCAGCGCGTCATTCAGCGCGCGGTGATCCACGTCCAGTCTTCCGGCCGCGAGGAGGTCACCGGCGCCAACGTGCTGGTCGCGATCTTTGCCGAGCGCGAAAGCCACGCCGCCTACTTCCTGCAAGAGCAGGACATGACCCGCTACGACGCGGTCAACTATATTAGCCATGGCATCGCCAAGCGGCCGGGTATGTCGGAAGCGCGACCGGTCCGCGGCTCCGACGAAGACGCCGACACCAAGAACGGCGACGAGCCGAAGAAAAAGGGCGACGCGCTGGACGCCTATTGCGTCAACCTCAACAAGAAGGCGCGCGAGGGCAAGATCGATCCGCTAATCGGTCGCGATTTAGAGATCAGCCGCACTATTCAAGTTCTGTGCCGCCGACAGAAGAACAATCCTTTGTTCGTCGGCGAAGCCGGCGTCGGCAAGACCGCGATCGCCGAGGGTTTGGCCCGGCGTATCGTCCACGGCGAAGTACCGGACGTGTTGCGCAATGCGACCGTATTTGCGCTCGACATGGGAACGCTGCTGGCCGGAACGCGCTACCGCGGCGACTTTGAGGAACGGCTCAAGCAGGTCATCAAAGAGTTGGAGGCCTATCCCGGCGCGATCTTGTTCATCGACGAGATTCACACCGTGATCGGCGCCGGCGCCACGTCGGGCGGCGCCATGGATGCCTCCAATCTGCTCAAGCCGGCGCTGGCGTCGGGGACGGTGCGCTGCATCGGCTCCACCACCTACAAGGAATACCGGCAGTATTTCGAAAAGGACCGAGCGCTGGTCCGCCGCTTCCAGAAGATCGACGTCAACGAGCCGACAGTTCCCGATGCGATCGAGATCCTCAAAGGGCTCAAGCCCTATTTCGAGGAGTACCACAAGCTCAGATATACCAACGAAGCCATCAAGGCAGCGGTTGAGCTGTCGTCGCGTTATATCCATGACCGCAAGCTGCCCGACAAGGCGATCGATGTGATCGACGAATCCGGCGCCGCGCAGATGCTGCTGCCGGAAGGCCGGCGCAAGCGCACTATCGGCATCAAGGAGATCGAGACCACCATCGCCACCATGGCGCGGATCCCGCCGAAGGCGGTGTCGAAGGACGATGCCGAGGTGCTGCAGCACCTGGAAGCGACGCTCAAGCGCGTGGTCTACGGCCAGGACAAGGCGATCGTCGCGCTGTCGGCTTCGATCAAACTCGCCCGCGCCGGCCTGCGCGAGCCGGAAAAGCCAATCGGCTGCTATCTATTCTCCGGCCCGACCGGCGTCGGCAAGACCGAAGTCGCGCGGCAGCTTGCCGCCGCGCTCGGTGTCGAGATGATCCGCTTCGACATGTCGGAATACATGGAGCGGCATACCGTGTCGCGGCTGATCGGCGCGCCGCCCGGCTATGTCGGCTTCGATCAGGGCGGCTTGTTGACCGATGGCGTCGATCAGCATCCGCATTGCGTGCTTTTGCTCGACGAGATCGAGAAGGCGCATCCGGACGTGTTCAACGTGCTCTTGCAGATTATGGATCACGGCAAGCTCACCGATCACAACGGCAAGCAAGTCGATTTTCGCAACGTCATTCTGATCATGACCACCAATGCGGGCGCCTCCGACATGGCGCGCGCCGCCTTCGGCTTCACCCGCACCAAACGCGAGGGCGACGACGTGGAGGCGATCAACCGGCTGTTCGCGCCGGAATTCCGCAACCGTCTCGACGCCATCATCACCTTCGCGCACCTGTCGCCCGAAGTCATCGCGATGGTGGTCGAGAAATTCGTCCTGCAACTGGAGGCGCAGCTTGCCGACCGCGATGTGACCATCGAGCTCACCGACGAGGCGGCGAAATGGCTGATCGCCAACGGCTACGACGAACTGATGGGCGCCCGGCCGATGGCGCGGGTGATCCAGGAGCACATCAAGAAGCCGCTGGCCGATGAGGTACTGTTCGGGCGCCTGAAATCCGGCGGGCATGTGCGCGTCATCGTCATCACCGACGAGGCGGGCAACAGCAAGCTTGGCTTCGACTATCCCGACGGCCCGGTGAAGCCGCGGCCGGAAAAGCTACCCGAGCCGCGCCGCGCCAAGAAGCGGCGCGCATCGCCCAAGCGCAAACCGCCCGGCGGGTCCGGCGGCAACGGTTCGCTGCCGCGCGGCCGCGGGTCGGTACCGAAGGTGCCGCTGGTCAAGATCAGAGAAGAATAGCGTCTCCCGCCCGACCACCGTTATTCCGATGAACGGCGGCGCAGCAGGCTTGCGAACCAGAACGCCAGGACCGGAAACGCGACCGCGGTGCCGATATAGAGCGGTATGGCGCCCAGTCGATCGATCACCAGCGCGCCGATGCCGACGCCGATGGTTTGTCCGAGATAAAGCGCCGAGGTGAAGAAGGCGACGCCGGTACCGCGCGCTTCCGGCGTCATCTGGGTAGCTTTGGTCTGCAGCGTGTTGTGAAACATGTAAAAGCCGAGCCCGATCGCGGTCGTCGCTATCGGCGCAAGCCACCATACCGGCTCGACCGCGAGCGCGAGGTATGCGGCCGCAATGACAAGTCCGCCGCCAAGAGTGAGGCCGGCCTGTCCGAACCGATAGACAAAATGCTTGACCAGTGCGGAATAGATCAGTCCGCCGGCGCCGAAGAACGCGACGGTGAGGCCGATCAGCGTGAAACTAAGGCTAAATCGTGCATGCAGGTCGGCGCCGATATAGGCGAAGGCGCCCCACGCCAAGGCCGCTTCGATCACGCCGATGATAAGGATGAGGCGCGCAAACGGATTCGACAGCACGATAACGTAGTCGGCGATGAAGCCGCGTGAATCCTTTGCGGGTCTCCCGCTCGCGCGGGTGCGTGGGTCGGTAACGAGTTCCATCACCAGGCCCAATGCAGCGATCCCGAACAAACCGGCGAGGACGAAGAACACGCAGCGCCAGCCGATCAGGTCGCCAAGTACGCCGCCGGCGGCTTGGCCGAATAGCTGGCCGAGAATGTAGCCGGAGGCGTAGCGCGCCAGAATCGCCTGCGTACGCTCGTGCGGCGTCACGTCGCCAACATAGGCCATTGAGATCGGGATCACCCACCCGGCCACCGCGCCGGTCATCAGCCGTGCCAGCGCAAGTTGCGGGACCGATGAGACCGTGCCGCAGATAGCAACAAGGAGGGCGGCGATCAGGCTCGCGATCGCGACGGTGCGGAATTTGCCGAAGCGGTCGGCCACCGGGCCGGCGACGAACTGGATGGAACCGTGGGTGAGCGCATAAGCCGTGACGACGATCGCGGCGGCGCCCACGGTCGTGTGAAAATCGGCGGCGATTTGCGGCAACAGCGAATTGGTCACCCGCACTTGCGCCTGACTGGCAAAGCCAGCGACGGCGAGGAGCGCGATCGAGCGGGTCGGCGTTTTGCGCGCCGGGATCGAGGAATCTTCGGCTGAAGAGGACACGTTGCGCTCAACTCGACGAGAAGGATGCAGGGTCGGCAAATACGGCGCGGGCGTTGACACTATGCGCGGCGCGGGTTTCTTAGGGCACCGTCGTGAAAGTTGAAACCCGTTTTCTGGAGACCGCCACGTTTCGATGAGTGCTGATAGGCGGCGAAAGCAACGCAATGCCGATTGAAAAGACCTACCAGCCGTCCGCGGTCGAAGGCCGCATTTATGCGGTCTGGGAGGCGGCCGGCGCGTTCCGCGCCGGGCGGCCCGCGCGTGCCAAGGCAAAGCCGTATTGCATCGTCATTCCGCCGCCCAACGTCACCGGCTCGCTGCATATGGGGCATGCGCTCAACAATACCTTGCAGGATATTCTCTGCCGCTTCGAAAGGATGCGCGGTAAGGACGTGCTGTGGCAGCCGGGCACCGATCACGCCGGCATCGCGACACAGGCGGTGGTCGAGCGGCAATTGATGGAACGGCAGGAGTTCGAGCCGCGCGATGGGGCGCGAGGCCTTCATGAAACGCGTCTGGGAATGGAAGGCGCAATCCGGCGGCACCATCATTGCCCAATTGAAGCGGCTTGGCGCGTCATGCGACTGGTCACGCGAGCGCTTCACCATGGACGAAGGGCTCTCGCTCGCGGTGATGAAGGTATTTGTCACGCTGTACCGCGAGGGCCTCATCTACAAGGACAAGCGGTTGGTCAATTGGGACCCGAAACTCAAGACTGCGATTTCCGATCTCGAAGTGCAGCAGGTCGAAACGAAAGGCAGTCTCTGGTTCATCAAGTATCCGATCGACGGCAGCGACGAATTTGTCATCGTGGCGACGACCCGGCCGGAGACCATGCTGGGTGACGTCGCGGTTGCCATCCATCCGGACAACGAGCGACTCAAGCACCTGATCGGCAAGCACGCGATCCTGCCGCTGGTCGGACGGCGCATTCCCATCGTTAACGACGACTACGCCGATCCGGAAAAAGGCTCCGGCGCGGTGAAGATCACGCCGGCGCACGACTTCAACGATTTTGAGGTCGGCCGACGGCACAGTCTGCCGCTGATCAATGTGTTCGACGACGAGGCGCATCTGACGCTCAAGAACAACGACGCGTTTTTGCAGGACGCTCATCCCGAGCCCGCTTTATTGGAGATGTTGGAGCGCAAAAGTCGCGAGGCGGCGCGAAAACTAATCGTCGAGCAGCTTGAGTTGCGCGACCTTATCGACAAGATCGAGCCGACCACACACGTCGTGCCGCACGGCGATCGCTCCGGTGCGGTGCTGGAGCCGTTCCTGACCGATCAATGGTACGTCGACGCGAAAACGCTGGCGCAGCCCGCCATGGACGCCGTGCGCGGCAGCAAAACCGTTTTCGTGCCGCAGCAGTGGGAGGTGACGTTCTTCAACTGGATGGAGAACATCCAGCCCTGGTGCATCTCGCGGCAAATCTGGTGGGGCCATCAAATTCCGGCCTGGTATGGGCCGGATGGCAAGATTTTTGTCGCCGAAACCGAGGATGATGCGGTCGCGGATGCGCTGGCGCACTATACCGACATCGAGGAAATCACCGCGGAGGATGGTCACGACATCGCCGCCGACCCGGCGCGCCGCGCGCGCTTCGCCAATGAATATTTGCACCGCGACGAAGATGTGTTGGATACTTGGTTCTCCTCGGCGCTGTGGCCGTTCTCGACGCTGGGCTGGCCGGATGAGACGCCTGAACTCAAGCGCTACTACCCGAACACTGCGCTGGTCACCGGCTTCGACATCATCTTCTTCTGGGTCGCGCGCATGATGATGATGGGACTGCACTTTATGAAAGAGGCGCCGTTCCACGACGTCTACATCCACGCACTGGTGCGCGACGCAACCGGCGCCAAGATGTCGAAGTCGAAAGGCAACGTCATCGATCCGCTCGAAGTGATCGACGAATACGGCGCCGATGCGTTGCGGTTCACGCTTGCTGCCATGGCGGCGCGGGGCCGCGACATCAAGCTCTCGCATCAGCGCGTCGAGGGCTACCGCAATTTCGCGACCAAGCTGTGGAACGCGGCGCGCTTTGCCGAGATCAATGGGTGTGTGCGCAGTCCTGACTTCGATCCGCGCCGAGCGAAAGAAACGCTCAATCGCTGGATTGCGCACGAGACGGCCAAAACCGCGGCCGAAGTCACCGAAGCGATCAAGTCCTACAAGTTCAACGAGGCAGCCGGGGCCATCTATCGTTTCGTTTGGAACATCTATTGCGATTGGTATCTAGAACTGGTGAAGCCGGTGCTCATTGGCTCCGACGGTGCCGCAAAGGATGAGACACAAGCCACGGTCTCTTGGGCGCGCGACGAAATCCTGAAGCTGTTGCACCCATTCATGCCGTTCATCACCGAGGAATTATGGTCGGTGACCGCTTCACCGAAGCGGGTTTCTTTGCTTGCTCTGGGTGAATGGCCCTCACTCGAAGACATTGCCGACCCAAAAGCGGAAGCCGAAATTGGATGGGTTATCGATCTTATTAGTGCTGTTCGCTCGGTACGCGCGGAGATGAACGTCAACGCGCTGCTGCCGCTCGTCATGGTTGGTGTGGGCGATCATGTCTGGGAAAGGATGCAGCGTTGGTCGGAATTCATAAAGAAGATGGCTCGAATTTCCGAAGTGGCCAGGACGCCAAGATATCCACAAGGCGCGGTGCAACTCGTGATCCGCGGTGAAGTCGCGGCGTTGCCGCTTGCCGGCGTTATCGATCTCGCCGCTGAGCGAGCGCGGCTCGCCAAGGAAATGGCCAAGGTCGACGCCGACATCGCGCGCGCTGACGCCAAGCTCGGCAATCCGAATTTCGTTTCGCGGGCGCCGGAAGAGATCATCGAAGAAGAAAAAGAAAAGCGCGAGGACGCGCAGTTACGCAAAGCCAAGCTCGCCGAAGCACTGGAACGTCTCAAAGGCGCGGCGTAATCTAGCGGCGCCTGCCGGGAAGTTTTGTGCCGAAGTCTCAATCCCTCGCGATTCCACTCATTCTGCTGTGGCTCATTGGTAATGGGCTGCGGCTGTCGATTCTCGCCGTGCCGCCGGTCATTCCGGCGCTGCGCAGCGAATTGCATCTTTCCGGCACCGACGTCGGCATTCTCACCGGCCTGCCGGTCGTTCTGTTTGCAGCAGCGGCTTTGGTCGGCTCCCGCCTGGTCGCGCGGGTCGGCGTCGTGGCAGCGGTGGTGGTAGGGCTGGTGCTGACGGCCCTGGGCTCGGCGCTGCGCGGCATCACGCCCGACCTGTTGAGCCTGCTTGCGGCAACGGGGCTGATGGGTATCGGCGTCGCGGTGACCCAGCCGGCCGTGCCGGCGCTCGTCAATCAATGGTTACCGCGCAACATCGGGCTCGGCACCGGCACCTACACCAATGGCTTGCTGGTCGGCGAAATCCTGCCGGTCGTGCTGTTCCCGCTGCTAATTTCCCTGGTCGGCCAAAGCTGGCGCGCGACCTTCATGTTGTGGGCGGTGCCGATCGCCGCCATTGCGCTTGTGGTGTTGGTGACAGCGCCGGGTGCGGCCAGCCCGCGCGCGATCGGACCTCAGCGATGGTGGCCCGATTGGCCGGCGCGCGACATCCTGCGGCTTGGTGTGATTTTTGGCGGCGCCAGTGCGCTCTATTACGGCAGCAACGCCTTCCTGCCGGATTATCTGATTAGCGTCGGCCGTCCCGATCTCGTCAACCCGGGGCTGACCGCTCTCAATGCCGGTCAGCTCCCGGCGTCACTGCTGCTGATCTGCTTCGCGCGCCATCTCGAGCGCAAGATATGGCCATTCGTGCTGACCGGTCTCATCAGCATCGGCAGCATCGTCATCATCGTCATGACCGCCAACGCGGCGACCGTGGCCGCGACCGCCGTGCTGGGCTTTGTCATCGGTGCGGCCTTCGCGCTGGGTCTGACGCTGCCGCCCCTGTTAAGCGCGACCGGCGAGGTCGCCCGGGTATCGGCCGCGATGTTCACCATCAGTTATGCCAGCGCAATGGCCATCGCCGTCATCGGCGGCGTCGCCTGGGATCTCACTGGTATCGAACGCTTTGCATTCTTGCCGATTGCGCTGTCAGCGCTGCCGTTGATCCTGCTCGCCCCGACCATTAGCTTTGTTCGCAAACAAGACCCTGTTGCCGCGGAGGAATGACGGTGCTGGATGTAAACAATCGGCCCGGCGGTCCCAACCTGATCGTGACGGCGAAGACGGCGCACAAGGTTCATTTTCTCGACGCCGAAACGCTGACCGTCTCGAAAACCATCGACATGCCCGGCTCGACCCACGAGCTTGCGCTCTCATCCGACGGGCGCATCGCTTACGGTACCGTGTACGGCGACGGAATTTTCACCAAGCACATCAATCCGGACCGTCGCATCGTGGTGATCGATCTGCCGTCGAAGTCGCTCACGCGCGTGATCGATCTCGGCGATACCTACGCGCCGCACGGCGTCATGATGGATGAGACGGGCGCGGTCTGGTGTTCGGCCGAGCTAGGCAATGCGGTGCTGGTGATCGACCCGGCAACCGACAAAGTACAGCGGATCGACGTCGGCAATACCGCGCATTGGGTCGCGATCAGCCACGCGACCGGCAAAGCGTTCGCCTCGGTGAAGAGCGATTATGTCGTCGCCATCGACGTCAATCGCCGCGCCGTCCTCGATCGCATCAAGGTGCCGCGACTAGCCGAGGGCCTTGCCATCTCGCCGGACGGCGGCACGCTTTACGTCTGTGCGCAGACCGGCGCCGAATTCTACGTCATCGATGCGCGCACCCATGTGGTGCGGCAAACCGTTGCGATCGATGAAGTCAATGCCGTCAATCCGCAAATGCGGCGGGTGCGGGTCTCGCCGGACAATCGCTACGTTGTCACGTCGTCGAACAAAGGCAATCTGGCGGCGATCTACGCCACGAATGGACTTAAGCCGATCGCGGCCTTCCCGACCAAGAAAAGTCCCATGGGTTTCGGTTTCGCGCCCGACGGCAAGCATGCGTATCTGTGTTGCCACGATGACGCCGTCGTATTCGAGTTCGAGTTGGCCAGCGGCCGCATCACGCGCACATTTCCAACGGCGGACGGCTGCGAGTTCATTGTCGCGTACCACTGAGAGTTTTGCTTGAGCGTGCGAATTTTTCTTGCCGGAGCGAGCGGTACGATCGGGCGACGGCTGACACCGTTGCTCATCGCTGCTGGACACGTCGTCACCGGCACGACGCGATCGGCCGCAAAAGCCGAGGAGCTCAAGGCGCTCGGCGGCGAAGCCGTCGTCGTTGACGTCTTTGATGCCGCGGCCTTGCGCGATGCCGTGCTGCGGGCGCGGCCGCAGGTGGTGATCCACCAACTGACCGACCTGCCGGACCTGCTCGATCCGGCGCGGCTGAACGAGGTACTGGCGCGGAATTCCCGGTTGCGCATTGAGGGAACCGCCAATCTGGTCGCCGCGGCGCAAGCAGCCGGCGCGCGAAGGCTGATAGCCTAAAGCATCGCGTTTGCTTACGCCGACGGTGCGGAGCCGCACGCGGAGACTGATGCAATCGCGCCAGCGGAAGGCGACAAGCCGGGCGCCATAACCGCCCGAGGGGTACGCGCGCTTGAGGGGGCAGTCCTCAATGCGCTCGGCGTTGCCGGAATTATTCTGCGCTACGGGCGGCTCTATGGGCCCGGCACCTGGAACACGCCGAACGCTTGCGCGCCGCTGCATGTAGATGCCGCGGCACATGCGGCCATCCTTGCCGTCACGAGAGGGGCGCCGGGCGTTTACAACATTGCCGAGGACGATGGCGCGGTAGCCGTCGACAAGACGCGCCGAGAGCTCGGCTTCGATCCGGCCTTCAGGTTGGCGGGCTGAATTTCTTGCTGAGGAAGGGCGACCCAATCAGCCCGTAGCGCCAGGGCTTGTCGACGGCTTTGGTAATGCCGATGCGCGGTCCGGCCACGACCTCGACCGCGCCTTGGCGGCCGAACAGCGCGAAGGGCGCGGCGTCGAGTGCAAGGCCATTCTGCTTGCGGGTGATACCCAAAGCCTCACACAGCCGGCCCGGGCCGGCGCATAGGAGCCGCTCGTCCGCCAAGCCCCGCCGCCGGCGCATGGTGGCCAGCCCGGCGGTCGGCTCAATCGCCCGCAAAAGCACGGCGCTGGCAGAACCGGTCGCCTCGCACACGAAGTTTAGGCACCAGTGGATGCCGTAGGAACGGTAGACGTAGGCATAGCCGGGCGGGCCGAACATCACTGCGTTGCGCTCGGTCGGCCCGCGAAAGCTGTGCGCCGCCGGGTCGGTGTGGTGATAGGCCTCGACCTCGACGATCCGGCCGCCGATGCCTGCGAACAACAGCGTTGCACCGATCAGATCGGGAGCGACCTGGTGCACGCTTCGTCGAAAGAAGCTCCGGCTCAGGCGTTTCTGCATGGATGCATGGTCGCAGCCCGGGTACCGGATGGTAAATCGGGAGTTAACTAGGCGGTCGCCGGCGACCGATCTGTGGCTCCGGCGCAACAGGCTTAGAACATTTGATCGTACCGCACTGCACCCGACCAAAGTGCCGCTTTTTGGCCATAGGATTTTTCGACATCGATCACCGCGACGGCCGGACGGTCGATACAAACCGTTGTGGTGCATTCGATTTCCGAGGCTCCGGCCTTGGGCGAAGTGATGGGGGCGAGGGGGCCAGTTTGGCCCGTAGAGTTCGATGGATGCGAAGACCAACCTCAAACTGAGGCTCCCGAGCCGTCACGCGACCGAAGGCGCCGAACGCGCGCCGCACCGCGCTTTCTATTACGCGATGGGTCTGACCAAGGAGCAGATCCATCAGCCCTTCGTCGGTGTCGCCACCTGCTGGAACGAAGCCGCCCCCTGCAATATCGCGCTGATGCGCCAGGCTCAGGCGGTCAAACAAGGCGTGGCCGTCGGCGGCGCCACGGCGCGTGAATTCTGCACCATCACCGTGACCGACGGCATCGCCATGGGTCATGCCGGCATGAGGTCCTCATTACCGTCGCGCGAAGTGATAGCCGATTTCATCGAGTTGACAGTGCGCGGTCACTCCTACGACGCGCTGATCGGCGTCGCCGGCTGCGACAAGTCCCAGCCCGGCATGATGATGGCGATGTGTCGGCTCAATGTGCCGTCGATCTTCATCTACGGGGGCTCAATCCTGCCCGGCACGTTCAAAGGCAAGCCGGTCACCATTCAGGACGTGTACGAGGCGGTCGGCCGGCATTCGGTCGGCGCCATGTCGGATGCCGACCTTGACGTGCTCGAGCAGAACGCATGTCCGTCGGCCGGCGCCTGCGGCGCGCAATTCACGGCCAACACGATGGCAACCGTCTCGGAGGCGATCGGGCTTGCGCTGCCCTATTCGGCAGGAGCACCGGCGCCGTACGAGATCCGGGACAAATTCTGCATGCTGGCGGGCGAGATGATCGTGGATTTGATCGTCAAAAATGTCCGCCCGCGCGACATCGTCACCGGCAAGGCGCTGGAGAACGCCGCAGCCGTCGTCGCCGCCACCGGCGGCTCGACCAACGCGGCGTTGCATTTACCCGCCATCGCCAACGAATGCGGCATCGATTTTGATCTCTTCGCCGTGGCCGAAGTCTTCAAAAGGACACCCTATATCGCGGATTTGAAACCGTCCGGTCGTTATGTCGCCAAAGATATGTTTGAAGCTGGCGGCATTCCGCTTTTGCTGAAGACGTTGCTTGACCACGGCTTCCTTCACGGCGAGTGTCTGACCGTTACCGGTCGGACCATGGCCGAGAACCTCAAATCGGTGAAGTGGAACCCAGACCAGGACGTGGTTCGTCCGGCCGACAAGCCGATCCTGCCGACCGGCGGCGTGATTGGCCTTAAGGGCAATCTCGCGCCCGACGGTGCGATCGTGAAGGTCGCCGGCATGGAGGGCCTGAAGTTCTCCGGACCGGCGCGCTGCTTCGACGGCGAGGAAGCCTGTTTCGAGGCGGTCAAAAACAAGAAATACAAGGAAGGCGATGTGCTGGTGATCCGTTACGAAGGCCCGAAGGGCGGGCCTGGCATGCGTGAGATGCTCTCGACCACCGCCGCGCTGTACGGCCAAGGTATGGGCGGCAAGGTTGCGCTGATCACCGACGGCCGTTTCTCTGGCGCAACCCGCGGCTTCTGCGTCGCCCATATCGGACCGGAAGCGGCCGTGGGCGGACCGATCGCGCTTTTGCGCGACGGCGACGTTATCGAGCTCGATGCCGAGAATGGGTCGTTGAACGTCAAGCTGACGGCGAGCGAACTCGAAAGCCGCGCGCGCGCATGGAAGCCGCGAGCGGGTGAATACACATCCGGGTATTTGTGGAAATACGCCCAGCAGGTCGGATCGGCGCGGCTCGGCGCTGTTACCCACCCGGGCGGGTCGGTCGAGAGGGCGTGCTATGCGGACATCTAAAGGGATAACTCCCGCTGCCGCTGCCGGCATTTTGGTCGCTGCGCTTTGCGGTTTTGCGAGCGGACCGCTCTTCGCATTCGACGGCACGAGCGCCCCCAACACGGCTTTACTTTCGCCAGGCGACGGAATGCGCGGAGCATCGACCGCGCCGGACGCGAGCGACAAGGCGAAGGCGCTGACGGCGTTGCAGTATGCAGCCGACCAGGGGCGCCTTGCCGCGCAATGGAAAGTCGGCCGTATGTACGCGATCGGCGACGGCGTTCCGCAGGATGACCAGCGCGCCTTCGACTATTTCAGCCAGATCGCCAATGCGCATCCGGATGAGCTGCCGGGCACACCGCAGGCGCGGATGGTAGCCAATGCTTTCGTCGCGCTCGGCCACTACTACCTCAAGGGCATTCCGAATTCGTCAGTGGTGTCTGATCCGTCGCGCGCGCGAGAGATGTTTGCCTATGCCGCGTCGTATTTCGGCGACGCCGACGCGCAATATCAATTAGGCCGGCTCTATCTCGACGGGACACCGAGCGACCCGCACCAGGCGGCGCGTTGGTTCCAGCTGTCCGCGAGTAAAGGTGATTGCCGCGCCGAAGCAGTGCTTGGCGATTTGCTGTTCCAGGGGCAGAAGGTGCCGCGACAGGCCGCGCGCGGATTGATGTGGCTCACTCTCAGCAAGGATTGCGCCGGGTCGGAAGAAGCTTGGGTCAAACCGATCTACGACAACGCGTTCCATCGTGCGAACGACGACGAGCGTGCCATGGCGCTGGTCTATCTGGAAAACTGGCTGAAGGGCCGGCGCGACTAACCGCGCGATTGCTTAAATGTGGTAGGCGGTGCGAAAGCCGCCCCAGTGCTTGCCGAATACGCGTATCGGCGCGTCAATCTCGCGCATAATGATGGTAACGCCGTTCCCCATATCGCGTGGATAGACTTGAATAACGTAGGGGCGCACGTTGCGGCCGGCGGCCAGCCCGGCGCGATCGTCAAAGATCCTGCGGTTACGCGCATTAGCGGTGTTCCAAAGCTTTTCCCCCGGACGCTGCGCGAAAGAGTATTTGCGGTTGTGAACCGGCAAGTAGCCGTTTCGATCGACCGCGGCGCAGAAAATCATGCGCGGGTCACCGGCCAGCAATGGCTCCTGAATCAACGGCAATATCTCTTCCAGCGCCGATAGAAACCGCGTGCGGTATTGGACTGGATCCGTGCCCTCAATCGGGATGTAGTCGTTGTCGAACAGGTCGCCCTGCGTCAGTTTTCCCGCCTCGACAAGCTCCTCGAACGCGCGCGAAACCTGGTTTGCCGTATCGACGGCGCGCGATATGATTTCCCGATTTTCCTCGCGGATCGACGCAAGCTTATGCTCGAGCGCCGCGCGCGCCGACGAACCCATTTCCGAAAACTCGAAGTGAAGGCCAAGCGGCGAACTGCCGGCAAGCCGAACGCGCACCGCGCCAATGCCGTTGACGTTGGCGTGCAGGATGCTCCCGGCGACCAACGGAGCCATATCCGGCACTTCACCAAGCCTGACCAATATTCCGCCCTCGGAAATGTCGGCGGTCTGGCCGCGTAGCAGCCCTTCGGGAGTTCGCAATTCGACCGCAATTTCGCAGGGCAAGCGGTCGTGCCGACGCCGGTCGCCGGCCTCGCTTTGTCGCAGGAAGATCGTCATCCGCATTTTAAGCTTTTCCGCAAGCGTGATGACGTCCCGGCCGTGCTGCTCGACGGATTTGCCATGGGCGTTCGCGCCCGAGGCAGCTTCGCGGATTTCCGCGGCGCCTTCCGATACGTCGTCGGTAAAGCGCAACGTTTCGTTGGCGTTGCGTGCGACGGCGGTCGTCGCTCCGTTCTGCTGTTGCACGGCGGTGGCGACGCTCGCGAACAGCGGCTGCAGAACTTTGATCACTTCCGTGATCTGCTGAACAGCGTCAAAGCAATCCGCCGCGTCGCTTTGCAGCGCATCGATTTTCTGTGAAATCTCCTCGGTGGCCTTTTGCGTCTCCTGCGAAAGTTTCTTCACTTCGGAGGCGACCACCGCAAAACCGCGACCGGCCTCACCGGCGCGCGCGGCTTCGATGGTGGCGTTGAGCGCGAGCAGATTGGTCTGTCGCGCGACCGTTGCAATCAAATTCAGCACATTGCCGATCTCGGTCGACGACCGCTTCAATCCTTCGACGCCGCGTCCAGCGAGCGCGGCTGAGTTGTTTGCTTGAACCGTGAGGTCGTCGGCTTTGCGAACCCGGCAGCCGATGTCATCGGAGGAACGCGCGAGCTCCTCAATCGCCGCCGCAAGCTGTGTCAAGTCGCGGCTGGCGCTGGCGGCCTGTTTCACTAGGCCATCGGTCTTTTGCGTAATTCTCTGGGTTGCGGTAGCCGAATCTTCCGCCTCCCGGCACACGACCTCGCAAGCTTGGTGAACCGCGCCGATCATGGCGCCGAGATCGGCCTCCAAGAGATTGATAGTCTCGCGGATGCTGCTGACCTGGATGCGCTGCTCCGGCGCAGCGGCGGGCGGAGCGGTCGCCGTCGTTTCGCGCACCGTTTCTTCGGCGCGTTCCGTCTGCTTTGTGGAAAGCCATTGCATCGGCGGCCGGTCGCTCGGGAGGCTTATCGCTCGGGAAGCCCATGCACTCTTGGGCGGTATCGTGAATATTCGGTTAAGGCGGACTTAGGCTTTTGGGCTAGGGCATTGATATTGAGGCGGAATGCGAGCGCCACTGTTCCGAGGTATTCAGCTCCGCTTGACCTCGTCGGTCGCAAGGTCAAGCCAGACCGGCACATGGTCCGATGGCTTTTCCCACGTCCGCACGTGACGGTCGATGCCGACGTTGGTCAATCGATCGGCGGCCTCGGGCGAGAGCAGCATGTGATCGATGCGGATGCCGTTATTCTTCTGCCAGGCGCCGGCTTGATAGTCCCAGAAGGTGTAGAGGCCGGCATCGTCGCTTGTCGCACGGACAGCGTCGGTTAGTCCGAGATTCATCAGCGCGCGAAATTCCGCGCGGGTTTGTGGCAGGAACAGTGCGTCCCCGACCCAACTTTGCGGATTGCGCGCGTCGGCTGCCTCCGGAATGACATTGAAATCGCCGGCCAGGATTAGCGGTTCTCCGAGCGACAGCCGATCGTGGGCGTAAGCGAACAGCCGCTTCATCCAGCCGATCTTGTACGGATATTTTTCGGTGTCCGGCGGATTGCCGTTGGGCAAGTAGATGCTCGCGACCCGCAATGCGCCCTTCGCCGTCGAAATCACCGCCTCGATGAATCGCGCGTGATCGTCGGTGTGATCGCCCGGCAGTCCATTGCTCACTTCGTCGAACGGAAATTTCGAGAGCAGCGCCACGCCGTTGAAGGTCTTCTGCCCGTGGATGGCGAGATTGTAGCCGAGCGATTCGAACGCCTCGCGCGGGAATGCGTCGTCGACGCATTTCGTTTCCTGCAAACAGACGATGTCGGGCTTGCGCTCGGCGAGCCAAATCAGTGCCGAATTGAGCCGCTGCTTGATTGAGTTGACATTCCAGGTGGCGATGCGCACAGGCCGCGCCCTGTCTCGGAATCGCTATAGCGCGAAGCTCGTGCCGCAGCCGCAGGATGCGGTCGCTTTCGGATTGTTCACCTTGAAGGCGGATCCGATCAAATCGTCGACGAAGTCGATTTCCGAGCCGGCCATGTAATCGAGCGAAATCGGGTCGATCAGCACCGTGGCGCCGGCCCGCTCAATCACCACGTCGTCATCCGCCTTGGTCCGTTCAGTGCCGAATTTGTACTGAAAGCCGGAGCATCCGCCGCCCTCGACGCTGACGCGCAACATGGTCCCGGCCGGCTCCAGGCGGAGAATCTGGCCGATCCGGTGGGCCGCACGCTCGGTGACGGTGACATTGATTGGCATAATGGGCTCCTGCCGGGCCATTCGCGCATTGCCACGACACTACCGGATAGGTAAGTGCACAAATGGCCGAGGTCAATTGCGGGCAGACCTGTGACGATGATCGTCCCTCACACTCGCGCGCCTTATGCCT
Organism: uncultured Alphaproteobacteria bacterium; assembly: GCA_963845775.1. Taxonomy (GTDB): domain Bacteria; phylum Pseudomonadota; class Alphaproteobacteria; order Rhizobiales; family Xanthobacteraceae; genus BOG-931. Next base: position 205,247 of record CAWJTE010000006.1, on the reverse strand, counting down.
GCGACCCGCAGCAAAGCCGTGGCCGGCTTCATCCGGAGCCTGCCAGTAAGGCCCGCAGCCCGTTCCGCCGGGATTGCGATCGCATCATCCACTCGACCGCGTTCCGCCGGCTTAAGCACAAGACGCAAGTGTTCGTGTTCGACGAGGGCGATCACTATCGAACGCGGCTTACCCACACGCTTGAGGTCGCGCAAGTCGCCCGCGCACTCGCGCGCGCGCTGGCTCTGGACGAGGATTTGGCCGAGGCGCTGGCGCTGGCGCACGATCTGGGCCACCCGCCATTCGGGCATGCCGGCGAGCGGGCGCTGGAGGAGTGCTTGCGCGCTTTTGGCGGCTTCGATCACAACGCCCAAACCTTGCGCGTGGTGACGGCGCTGGAACGCCGCTATCCGACCTTCGACGGGCTCAATCTCACCTGGGAGACGCTCGAAGGGTTGGTCAAACATAACGGGCCGCTGACCGACCGCAGTGGAAGGCCGGTTGAGCGCTATCGCGCACATGGCATTCCCGAGACGGTCCGCGAGTATGTCCGTAGGCAGGACTTGCAATTGTGGAGCTTCCCGAGCGTCGAGGCTCAGGTGGCCGCGCTTGCCGACGACATCGCCTACGATGCTCACGACATCGACGACGGCCTGCGCGCCGAATTGTTCACTCTTGACGATATTGCCGCCGTCGCTCTCCCGGGCAGGATTCTCGCCGATATTCGCGCGGCGTTTCCCGCTCTTGATCCCAGCCGCACGGTCCATGAATTTATTCGCCGCTTGATCGGTCTTTTGATCGAAGATCTCGTCGCTGAGACCCGGCGCCGGCTTGCCGCTCTGACGCCCCGCTCGGCCGACGACGTGCGCAATGCGCCTTCGGGAGTGGCCGGGTTCTCGCCAGCGACCGCTGAGGCGGAGCGGTCGATCAAAAGTTTTCTCGAAATACGGATGTATCGCCATGCCCGCATCCAGCGAGTCATGAACGAGGCCGCCGGCGTGGTGCGCGACGTGTTCGGCCGCTACGCTGCACATCTCGGCGACCTCCCAGCGGAATGGCGGGAAGGCCTTGCCGGTGCTGATGATACGACGCACGCGCGCCGTATCGCCGACTTCATCGCCGGGATGACCGACCGTTTTGCACTCGCCGAGCATGCGCGACTTTTTGACTCGACCCCGGAATTGCGTTAGGCGCGCGGCGCACTGGCTTGGTGCCGGGATTTGATTGCTCATGGCCGCGCACAACATTTTTGCCGTAATGCTCGACCGTGTGCGTAACGCAAGCGACGCGTTGGTTGCGGCGGGGGTCTTGCCGGCCGGCATTGATCTGTCGCGGGTGACGGTCGAGCCGCCGCGCGATCCAACCCACGGCGACATGGCAACCAATGTCGCAATGGTGCTGGCCAAGGAGGCCGGCAAGAAACCGCGCGAGTTGGCCGAAGCCTATGCCGAGAAACTTCGTGCCGATGAATGGGTCTCCAAGGTCGATGTGGCGGGACCCGGCTTCATCAATCTCACGCTCAAGCTCTCGGCCTGGCTCGGCGCGCTCCGCACCGCCGCTCAGCACAGCTCGGATTTCGGCAAGAACGATCTCGGGCGGGGCGCAACGGTCAACGTCGAATATGTGTCAGCGAATCCAACCGGCCCAATGCATGTCGGTCACGGCCGCGGCGCCGTATTCGGCGACGCGTTGGCGAACTTGCTCGATTTCGCGGGCTTCAAAGTCACCCGCGAGTATTACGTCAACGACGGGGGCGCGCAGGTCGATGCGCTCGCGCGTTCGGCTTATCTGCGTTATCGCGAAGCGCACGGCCAAGACATCGGCGCCATCCCCGACGGGCTTTATCCTGGCGAATACCTTCGGCAGGTCGGAAGCGCGCTCGCCGCGGAATTCGGCGCCGCGCTGACCAAAAAGCGAGAGGATGAATGGCTGCCGATCATCCGAGCCGAAACGATCAAGCAAATGATGGCGACGATCCGCGACGACCTTGCCGCACTCAATATAACCCATGAGGTCTTCTTTTCCGAGCGATCGCTCATCCACGGCAAGGTCGATCGGGTTGCCGCGACGATTGAATGGCTGCGGGCCCGCGGTCATGTCTATGAGGGCCGGTTGCCGCCGCCGAAAGGCGCGCCGCCGGAGGATTGGGAAGATCGCGAGCAGACGCTGTTCCGCTCGACCGCCTTCGGTGATGACGTCGACCGTCCACTGAGGAAATCCGACGGCTCCTATACCTATTTCGCCTCCGACATCGCTTATCATCGCAGCAAGTTGGAGCGTGGCTTTCAGGCGTTGATCGACGTCTGGGGCGCCGACCATGGCGGCTACATCAAGCGCATGCAGGCGGCGGTCGCCGCGCTGAGCGATGGCAAGGCCGATCTCGACGTCAAGCTCGTCCAGCTGGTGAAGCTTTTGCGCGACGGCGCACCGGTGAAAATGTCGAAACGGGCAGGGGAGTTCGTCACCCTGCGCGAAGTGGTGGATGAGGTCGGCCGCGACGCCGTCCGTTTCATGATGCTGTTTCGCAAGAACGATGCGCCGCTCGATTTCGACCTCGCTAAAGTGATCGAACAGTCGCGCGACAACCCCGTGTTTTATGTCCAATACGGCCACGCGCGCGGCCAGTCGGTATTCCGCAACGCCCGACAAGCATTCCCCGACCTGCCGGCCGGCATTGCCGATTTGCTTGCAAGCGCAAGTCTGGAACTACTGTCTGACCCCGCGGAACTCGCCTTGATGCGCCAGATCGCGCTCTATCCGCGGGTCGTCGAGGCCACAGCCTCTTCCCGCGAGCCGCACCGGATTGCCTTTTATTTGTTCGATTTAGCCAGCGAATTTCACGCGCTGTGGACCCTCGGCACTGCATCGCCACATTTACGCTTCATTATCCAGAATGATCGAGAACTGACCTTGGCTCGCCTTGTGCTTGTACAAGGCGTGGTCACAGTGCTTGCATCGGGACTCGCGATCCTTGGCGTCGGGGCGCCAAACGAGATGCGATAGTTCCCGTTAATGCCGCAGGGACGCGGCAATGCAGTCGCAGGGAACCGCTGTTCGATATAACTTACTCGTTCTGAGTCGGAGCTTGGCCCGATGGCCGATGACAATTTCCGCTCTTACCGCAGCCTCGAGCCGTTACCGCGGGACGAAGCCGACCGCGCGGCGGGCGACCCGGGGGATCCGCTTGCGGAGTTGGCGCGGTTGATTGGCCAGACCGATCCCTATGCCGAGGCTCACCGCAACGAAGCATACACCTCCGGCCGCGTCGATACGGCGGCGCCGCAAGAGTCCGAACAAGACTGGGCGGCCGACGAAGCTCCCGCGGAAGACTACGCCGATGATCGTTATGCGCCGCCGCCGGTTTCGGTGCCGCCTCCCGAGCCGAGATACGACGACGAGCAGCCGTCTAGCGGACGATATTATTCCGGAGCGGCGCGCGAGTTCGGCGGTTTTCGCGGCGAACCCGAAAGCAATTATCGCAACGAGTTGATGCCGGCGTTGCGGCCGCGCGAGTTGCCGGCCTACGCCGTCTCGGAACACGAGGAAGACTTCGCCAAAGCGGATCGCGAAGGTGAGGAATCGTACGAGCAGGATCATGACGGCTATTACGATGATCGGCCGGCGCCGCGTCGGCGCGGTGCCGTCGTCGTCATAATGGCGGTTCTTGGCTTGGCCGTGATCGGCACCGCCGGCGCCTTTGCCTATCGCGCCATGTTCGGTGGATCGGTGCTGCCGACCCTTCCGCCCATCATCAAGGCGAGCAATGGTCCGAACCGGATTACGCCGAGTTCCAGCGCGCCGGCAGCAAATCAAAGCCAGACTGCCATGGCCAATTCCGGGGCGGCTGAAACCCTCGTTCCCCGGGAGGAACAGCCAGTCAGCATTGAACCGCCAAAGACGCCTCCGCGCGTGATTTCAAGCATTCCGGTTGTTGGCGGACAAAACATGGCGCAGCCCGGCATGACAGTCGGGCAGACTTCGGCCGGCATGGCGCCTAACGTTCAGTCGTCGTCGCCCTGGCCGCCGCCGCCGATGCCGAACACGGCGCCCGCACCAGCACCGGCCGCAGCGCTCGCTACTCCGGCTGCCGTGCCAGCGCAGACAGCGACCCAACCGAAGCGAATTCACACGGTCACCATACGGTCGGATCAAGCCGCGTCGGCCGAGACATCCGCGATGCCGCCGCCGTCTCCCGCGCCGTCGGCTGCCCCTGCGCCTGCGCCGCACGCAGCGCCGCGTCCGACATCAAATCCGCCTAAGCCGAGCGTGGCTGCGAGCGCACCGCCGGCCAATGCACCGCTATCGATCGTACCGGATGGCCAAGTTGGCGCGGCACCTACCGCACGGGCACCGACAGCCACCCGACCGACATCGATCGCGAGTGCCGGTCCGGTTGCCGAAGCCGCACCGGGTCCGGGTGGTCGCTATGCGGTGCAGATCACCTCTCAGCGCAGTGAAGCCGAGGCTCAAGCCTCATTCCGCGAGTTGCGCGCTAAATTTCCCAATCAGCTCGGTGGGCGTGAGCCAATCATCCGACGCGCCGATCTCGGCCCCAAAGGCACTTACTATCGCGCGCTGATTGGACCGTTTGCCTCGGCGGAGCAAGCCGCCGAAATGTGCAGCGGGTTGAAGGCTGCGGGCGGCAGTTGCCTGGTCCAGAAAAACTAACCCCGGCACTATGCTTGACCCTGGCGCAGGCCGCGCGCTAAGCGGCCGCGATGCGCGCATTGATTACCGGCGTCGCCGGACCTCTGCTCTCGAATAAAGAACGCGCATTTCTCCGCGACGCGCAGCCTTGGGGTTTGATCCTTTTCCAGCGCAATGTCGCGGAGCCTGAACCGCTTAAACGGTTGATCGGGGAGGCGCGCACGGCGCTCGGTCGCGAGGCTCCCGTGCTCATCGATCAAGAGGGTGGGCGGGTGCAGCGTCTTCGTCCACCACATTGGCCGGCCTATCCGGCCGGCGCTATCTACGGCGCGATCTACGACCGGGATCGGCAACAGGGCCTGGCGGCGGCGCGGTCGGGTGCTCGCTTGATCGCGGCAGACCTCGCGGCGCTCGGCATCGATGTGAATTGTATTCCGATTGCGGACGTGCCGGTTGCTGGCGCCGACCCGGTGGTCGGAGACCGCGCTTACGGCAATGATCCCGGAAAAGTCGCCGCCATTGCCGCAGCGATCGCTCAAGGGCTTTCGGACGGAGGGGTGCTGCCGGTGCTGAAGCATCTGCCCGGCCACGGCCGGGCAACGGCCGATAGCCACGCCCGGCTTCCTGCGGTAAACACCGATCGGGCCACTCTGGAAGCCACTGATTTTGCAGCTTTTCGAGCTTTGGCGGCATTGCCGCTGGGCATGACCGCCCACGTTGTGTTTACAGCCATCGACCCTATCGCCCCGGCCACCGTTTCACCAACTATAGTGCGTGACGTGATTTGTGATTCGATTGGTTTTAAAGGCCTCTTGATGAGCGACGACATCTCCATGGGAGCGCTTGCGGGCTCGATCGCCGAGCGCAGCCGCGCCGCGATCGCGGCCGGTTGCGACCTGGTGCTTCACTGCAACGGCGATATGGCGGAGATGTTGGCCGCTGCCGCCGAAGCGCCTGTCCTCGCCGGTGACGCCGCGCGTCGCGCTGCCGCTGCTCTCGCCGCCAAGCGGGCGCCGGATCCAATCGACCCCATCGCGAGCCGCAACAACTTCCTCAAACTAATGGCCGGCGCGTGGCAGCCGCCGCAATCAAACGCATGACGCCAGACGAATTCCAATTCGTAGCAGAGTTTCCCGAGCGGGCGACCGACGAGCCTGCTTTGGTGATCGATGTCGAGGGGTTCGAAGGCCCGCTCGACTTGCTGCTGATGCTCGCGCGCCAACAAAAAGTCGACCTCGCCAAAATCTCGATACTGGCGCTGGCCGACCAATATCTCGCTTTCATCGAGGAAGCGCGCAAACTGCGGCTCGAACTCGCCGCCGATTATTTGGTGATGGCGGCGTGGCTCGCATATTTGAAGTCGCGCCTGTTGCTGCCCGATCTGCACGAACCGGACGGCATGAGCGCCGAGGATATGGCGACGGCGCTCGCGCAACGCCTGCGCCGTCTGGAGGCGATCCGCCAGGTTGCCGAGCAATTGCTTAATCGGCCGCAACTTGGCCGGCAGGTTTTCGCCCGCGGGCTGCCGGAGCCGATCGCCGAGATCAAAAAACCGGAATGGTCGGCGACGCTCTACGACCTTCTTTCCGCATATGCCGGCCGGCGTCAAACGCAGGCGCGCTCGTTCGTCCGCGTGCCCAAGCGCACCGTGTGGTCATTGGCCGAGGCGCGCGCCGCGGTCGAACGCCTGATCGGGCAGTCGGCCGACTGGTGTGTGCTCGACGAGTTTCTGATCGCCTATATGGTCGAACCGTCGCTCGCCGCGACGGTTCGCGCCTCGAGTTTCGCAGCTGCACTCGAATTGGTGCGCGAAGGCCGAATGGAGATGCATCAGCACGCGGCATTTGCTCCGCTCTATGTCCGTAAGCGGCTGGATCAGGACGGGGCAGGGGCCGCGGCGGAATTGGGAAATCCATGAGGGGGAAACTGGAATGAGGGCGAGCGTAGCAAAGATGCGGGTGATCGAGGGCAACCAGAAAGATACGCAGGAGCGCGCCGAAGAATTGCGCATACTCGAAGCTTTGTTGTTCGCCGCCGACGAGCCGCTGGACGAGAAAGTGTTGGCCGCGCGGTTGCCGGCTGGCGTCGATGCGCACGCGTTGCTCACCCAGCTGCAAAAGGAATACGCCCCGCGCGGCGTCAATCTCGTTCGCGTCGGCGGCAAATGGTCGCTGCGCACCGCGAGCGATCTCGCCTGGCTGTTGACGCGCGAAATGGTGGTCACGCGAAAACTGTCGCGCGCCGCCATCGAAACATTGGCGATCGTCGCCTACCACCAGCCGGTTACGCGCGCCGAGATCGAGGAGATCCGCGGCGTCACCACCTCGAAAGGCACGCTCGACGTGCTCCTGGAGACCGGCTGGATCCGGTTGCGCAGCCGCCGCAAGGCACCCGGCCGGCCGGTGACTTACGGCACCAGCGAAGCCTTCATGTCCCATTTCGGCCTGGATGCACTCACCGATCTGCCCGGTCTCGATGAGCTGAAAGGGGCGGGCTTGATCGAGCAATCGCTGCCTGCCGGCTTTAGCATGCCGGTGCCGTCCGACGATCCCGCGCTGCGGGACGACGAGGACCCCCTGGAACCGGGCGATCTCGATTTGGGACTGGCTCCGCGGGCCGACCGGACCGAGGGATAAGCCGAGTTTCTCAAGCCAGACGTTGAGGTTAACTGCGGCGTGACGGCGCTTGCCGTTGCGCTTGTTTTTGCCATGCCCGACGCCTAGTTTGCAGTTAAAATCGCGGCCTCGCGTGGGCGCTGCTGCGGACGGAGGAATTCATGGGTTCTCTGAGCATCTGGCATTGGCTGATCGTCGGTGCCGTCCTGCTGCTGGTGTTCGGCGGGCGCGGCAAGATTTCCGAAATGATGGGCGACGTCGCCAAGGGCATCAAAGCCTTCAAGAAGGGCATGACCGAGGAAGACGCCGACGCCAAGTCCGAAGCGCCGGTCAAATCCATCGACCATCAGGCGAGCGAAGCCAAACGGCGCGCCGATGCCGAAAGCAAGGTCGGGGGTACTTTGTCCTGACGCGCTTTCGCGCCAGCGGACATTCGGCCGGCGGTTGAGCGGAATGGCGGTTGAGCCGGCCGGGGAGTTTCCATGTTCGACATCTCTTGGACCGAGTTCCTGCTCATCGGCGTCGTCGCGCTGATTGTGATCGGGCCAAAAGAGCTGCCGGCGGTTCTACGCACGCTTGGCCAATATACCCGCAAGGTGCGAAGCATGGCCGCCGATTTCCAGGGCCAGTTCCAGGAGGCGATGCGCGAAGCGGAGATGGCCGACCTGAAGAAGCAGGTCGACGACATCGCAACCGGCATCAAGCAATACGATCCGCTCAAAGACGTTCGTGCCGACGTTGAAGCTGCCGGCAAGGATATCCACGCTTCGCTGGAACTGCCGCCGCTGATGACGTCTGGCGACAGTGTCGCCGACGAAACATCCGTGCCGGAGCTGCCGGCGCCCGCCAGCGTTGCGACGACAACCGAAGCGGTCGCGCCGCAAGCGCCTGAGCCCGCCGCCGAGTCGGCAACGACGAGACAGGCCGGATGAACCGCGACGAAGACGAAAAGCGGATCGAGGCGACCAAAGCGCCGCTGATGGATCATTTGATCGAGCTGCGCGGGCGGCTGATCAAGGCGCTCGCGGCGTTTGCGCTCGCCGCCGTGCTCTGCTTCTTCTTCGCCAAGCAGATCTATAACATTTTGACGTGGCCTTACATCTGGGTGGCCGGTCCGGAGAATTCCAAATTCATCTATACCGGGTTGCTCGAATATTTCGTTGTGCAACTCAAACTCGCGATGTTCGGCGCGGCCTTCATCGCGTTCCCCGTCATCGCCACGCAAATCTATATGTTCGTTGCGCCCGGGCTCTACCGCAACGAACGCCACGCGTTCTTACCTTATCTTGTCGCCACGCCGATATTCTTCCTGCTCGGCTCGCTGGTCGTCTATTTCATGGTCTGGCCGATGCTGGCGCGCTTCTCGCTCTCGATGCAGCAAATGGGCGGCCCCGGCCAGGCGTCGATCGAGCTCCTCCCGAAGGTCGAGGATTATCTGGCGTTGATGATGAAGCTCATTCTCGCTTTCGGCATCGCTTTCCAGCTGCCGGTAATCCTGACGCTGCTCGGCCGCGTCGGCATCATCACCTCGGCCCAGCTCAAATCGAAGCGCCGCTACTTTATCGTGATTGCCTTCGTGATCGCGGCGATCCTCACCCCGCCGGACGTGCTCAGCCAAATGTCGCTTGCGCTGCCGCTGGTCGCCCTCTACGAGGGCTCGGTCTGGTCGGTGCGCTGGGTGGAGAAGCGGGCGGCGGCGGAACGCGCGGCCGAGGCCGCGGCGGCGGCCTCGAAGCCCGCGGAGTGATTGGCGCTTATAATGTTATTGACGCACGTTTATGATTCGTCATGGCCGGGCTTGTCCCGGCCATCCATGTCTTTGCCCGCGTAAATCAAGACGTGGATGCCCGGCATGAAGCCGGGCATGACGGTTCGGATTTTGAGCAAATGCACGACATCCGCTTCATCCGCGATAATCCGCGAGCCTTCGACCACGCGCTGGCGCGACGGGGGCTTGAGCCGTGGGCGCAGCGGCTGATCGCGCTCGACGAGAAGCGCCGGGCGAAAATTCTCGCGCTCGAAACCGTGCAGGCGCGCCGCAATGAAGCGTCAAAGCTCATCGGTGCGGCGAAGAAAAGCAACGAAGAAGAAACGGCGCAGGCGCTGATAGCCGAAGTTGCCGATCTCAAGGAATCCATCCCGAAAATGGAGGTGGAGGAGAAGGCGGCCTCCAAGGCGCTGGACGACGCTTTGGCGGAAATTCCCAATCTGCCGGCCGACGATGTGCCCGAAGGCAAGGACGCCGGCGACAACGTCGAACATCATCGCTTCGGCGCGAGGCGCGACTATTCATTCAAGCCAAAACAGCATTTCGATCTCGGCGAAGCGCTTGGCCAGATGGATTTCGAGACCGCGGTCAAGCTTTCCGGCGCACGCTTCGTGGTCTTAAAGAAAGGCTTGGCGCGGCTCGAGCGCGCGCTCGGCCAATTCATGCTCGATGTGCATACCAGCGATCCGCATAACTACACCGAAGTTTCACCGCCACTTTTAGTGCGAGACGATACGATGTTTGGTACGGCGCAATTGCCGAAGTTCGAAAACGATCAATTCTCGACCATACCCCGTCATTCTCTACAGGAGGAACGAGCGAGTGTTCTGAGTAGGTCCCTTGCCGAACTTCGAGATCGTAATTTGAAAGATGCCTCTCTAGTTGACGATCTAGAGGGGCAGATTGACTACGAAGCTGAGATTGAATCGGATCGTTTGTGGCTCATTCCCACCGCCGAAGTGCCACTCACCAATCTCGTCCGCGAATCCATTGTCGACGAAGCTCAACTGCCGATGCGGCTGACCGCCTGCACGCCGTGCTTCCGCGCCGAGGCGGGCGCCGCCGGCAAGGACACACGCGGCATGATCCGCCAGCATCAATTCACCAAGGTCGAGCTCGTCTCCGTCACCATGCCGGAGCAATCGAGAGACGAGCATGAGCGCATGCTGTCCTGCGCTGAGGAAATCCTGCGCCGGCTCGATCTGCATTATCGCGTGATGACGCTTTGCGCCGGCGATATGGGCTTTGCATCGCAAAAGACTTACGACATCGAAGTTTGGTTGCCGGGTCAGAATATGTACCGCGAAATTTCCTCTTGCTCGATTTGCGGCGACTTCCAGGCGCGGCGCATGAACGCGCGCTATCGCAGCAAGGAAGGCCGCCAGGTGCGCTACCTGCACACGCTCAACGGTTCCGGTGTCGCCGTCGGCCGCGCGCTGATTGCGGTGATGGAAACCTATCAGCAGGACAACGGCTCGATCGCGGTGCCGGAAGTGCTCCTTCCCTATGTGGGCGGCATCAAAACGATCGAGAAGCAGTGAGTGCGATGCGTATCCTCATCACCAACGACGATGGAATCCACGCGGAGGGGCTCGACGTCTGCGAGAAGATCGCGCGCGAAATCTCCGACGACGTGTGGGTGATCGCGCCGGAATACGACCAGTCCGGCGTCGCCCATTCGCTGTCGCTCAACGACCCGCTGCGGCTTCGCCAGGTGGCCGAGCGGCGCTTTGCGGTGCGCGGCACGCCGACCGATTGCGTCGTCATGGGCGCGCGCCACGTGCTCAACGGCAAAGGCCCGGACCTCGTTCTCTCCGGCGTCAATCGGGGCCGCAATGCCGGCGAGGACATAATTTACTCCGGCACGGTCGCCGGCGCGGTGGAAGGCACGGTGATCGGCGTCCCTTCGCTGGCGTTGTCGCAAGCCTACACCGCGCGGCTCGGCCGGCCGCCCTATTGGGAGACCAGCCTGCGCTTCGCGCCCGACATCATCCGCCGCGTCGTCGCCGAAGGCATCCCGCGCGACGTGCTAATCAACGTGAACTTCCCCGATTGTCCGCCGGATCAGGTCAAACGCATCCTGGTGACCACGCAAGGGCGGCGCCAGCAGGAGCGGCTGGAAATCGATCAGCGCAAGGACGGCCGCGGCAATCCCTATTACTGGATCGCCTATGTGCGGCACAGCTTCGTCCCGGCGGCGGAGGGCACCGACCTCGCCGCGCTCGAAGGCCATTGCATCGCCGTTACGCCGCTCAAGCTCGACATGACCGACGAGCCGTACATGGCGAAGCTCGCCGAACTGTTCGAGTGAAAAATTTTTAAACGCGCGCCCGTGCTGTCGCAGCCTCGATTGCTCGCGCGAGCGCGTCCGACTGGAAAGGCTTTTGTAGGGTCGGCGTCTGCCGGTACGGCTCGGGCACGCCGCGCTGGCCGTAGCCAGTAGCAAAGACGAACGGTAGTCCGCGCTCGACCAGAATCTCAACCACCGGCGAGATGGGCTGGCCATTGAGATTGACGTCGAGGATGGCGACGTCGAACTCACATTGTTTCGACAGCGCCACCGCTTCCTCGATGCGGCCGGCTTCGCCGGCGAGCGTGTAGCCGAGATCCGTTAGCATGTCCTGAAGCAACATGCGGATCATCAATTCATCCTCGACCACGAGGACGCGCTTGCCCGCGCTCGTTTCCTGCCCAGGTGTCATTTGGAGTCCGATGCTTTCCAGCGAGAACGGCAGAATACGTCCGCGCTCCCCCTCGCTGCAACACCTGGTGCCGGGCGATATGCCGCGGTGCTGTCGCGCGAGGAAGTCAACGCGCCACCACGCTATCGGTTCCGTCAATCGACCGAGGATTGTCGGTTCGCTCCGTTCGCGCAATCATGTACCGGCTGTGGGGCTGTAGTGGTAGAAGGCGACATCGTGGCCGCAATTCACGCTGACGACGTAGAGCGTATGGAGTTTCAGCTGGCGCTGCGCCGGCGCGGCATTAGCGATCGGGCGGTGCTGCGCGCCATGGACTCGGTTCCACGCGAGCACTTCGTCATGCCGGAATACGGTGACAGTGCGTATGCGGATCAGGCGCTGCCAATCGATTGCGGGCAGACGATCAGCCAGCCTTACGTTGTCGCTTACATGACCGAGCAGCTTGACGTCGAGCCGGAGCATCGCGTGCTCGAAATCGGAACCGGGTCGGGCTACCAGGCCGCCATTCTGTCGCGAATGGCGCGCGAAGTGGTGAGCGTCGAACGCTACCGGACGCTCGCCGAAAGCGCGCGCGAGCGGCTCAAGACACTCGGCTATGCCAATGTGACGATTGTCGCGGGCGACGGGTTTGCCGGCACGACGGAGCATGCGCCGTTCGACCGCATTATGGTGACCGCGGCCGCGGAAGACGTGCCGCAAGCGCTTGTCGATCAGCTCGGCGAAGGCGGCAGGATGGTCATACCGGTCGGCCCACGCGGCGGCGTTCAGCACATCGTCAAATTGACGAAGACGCCCGGCGGCTCGACCCAGCAAAATCTGATCGCCGTCCGGTTTGTTCCCCTATTACCGGGGCAGGCACGAGAATTGTAACCATATTCGCATCCTTACGACATTCTTAAAGTCATACCCCGCTACTTAAACGCCTGTTTACCGCAACGTTGTTTATTCGCTTTCAGTTGTAGTTGCGTGCGGGCGAGTCATCATGTGCGCGTCGCGAGGATTGGCCATCTGGCCGCAAGTGGTTGCCATTGCGTTAATGGGGCTGGGTATGGCCGCTTGCGCCGATTCCGGTCGCTTCTCCGACTCTAGTTCTTCCGACAGCAGCGTTCCCCGTGGCGACGTGACCGGCTCGATCTCGCAGAGCCCGAGCCATGTTGACAGCAAACCGATGCCGCATCTGGCCAGCGACGGCACCTCCGGGGGCGGCCGTGGCATGGGCTCCTATCGGCCCGGCAGCGCTGACGTCACCGGTTCACTGCCGGCCGCGCCTCCGCCGCCGACCTGGACCTGGGAGGGCGGTACGCCGATCATCGTGAGTGCCGGCGAGAACCTGGAAACGATTTCGCACCGTTACGACGTTCCGGTGCCCGCCATCCTCGAGACCAACAACATCACCAACCCGACGCTTGTGCATCCGGGTCAGCATCTGGTGATTCCGCGTCGCCGCGGCCCGACGGCAGCGCTTTCGGCCCCGCAGACGCGTATTGCTTCGACGGCGCCCGGCATGCCGCCCGGACCTGTCGGGCCGCCGCAGACGGCGCCGGCGCCGTCCTCAAGCGTTCACGTCGTAGCGCCGGGCGAGACGCTGCACAGCATCGCGCGCCTCTACCGCAAATCGGTGATGGCGATCGCCAAGGCCAACAATATTCCGCCCGACGCGATGGTGAGGGTGGGTGAGCGTATTGTCATTCCGGACGTGCATACGGCTGCGGTGCTGCCGCCGGCTGGCGAAGGCACGGTCGGATCGCTCGCCACCGCCGATTCTCCGCACAGCGCGCGGTTGGCCGCTCCGGTCACCTCACAGGGCCAGGAAAGCCCGGTCAAGGCTGCGGAGCCTGCCGGCAGTCTACCGTCATTCCGCTGGCCGGTTCGCGGTCGCATCATCGCCGGCTTCGGACCCAAGCCGAACGGCTTGCAGAACGACGGCATCAATCTAGCGGTGCCGGAGGGTACGCCGGTGAAGGCGGCCGAAGACGGTGTGGTTGCCTATGCCGGCAACGAGCTCAAGGGCTATGGCAATCTTGTGCTGGTTCGCCATGGCGACGGCTTTGTCACCGCTTACGCCCATGCCAGCGAAATCCTTGTCAAGAAGGGCGACACGGTCAAACGCGGGCAAGTGATCGCGAAATCCGGTCAAACCGGCAACGTCACCGCGCCGCAACTTCACTTCGAGATTCGTAAAGGCGCAACGCCGGTCGATCCGGCGCAATATCTGAGCGGCGCGTAGCCCGGACCGGCGTCAAACGACGTCCGTCCTGACACCCAACCGTCCGGCCAAATCCTGCACGTATTGCCACGCTACGCGGCCGGACCGCGCGCCGCGGGTCGTCGACCATTCGAGCGCCTCGCGGCGTAAATCCTCGCCGGCAACCGGAATACGGTAGCGCGCGACGTAGCCCTCGACCATGGCAAGGTATTCGTCCTGGCTGCAGCGGTGAAAGCCGAGCCATAATCCGAAGCGATCCGACAGAGAGACTTTTTCCTCGACCGCCTCGCCCGGATTGATCGCGGTAGAGCGCTCGTTCTCGACCATGTCACGCGCCATCATATGGCGGCGGTTCGAGGTCGCGTAAAAGATCACATTCTCCGGGCGACCTTCGATGCCGCCTTCCAGCATCGTTTTGAGCGATTTGTACGATGTGTCTTCCGCGTCGAAGGACAAGTCGTCGCAGAAAACGATAAAGCGCTGCTGCCGGTCGCGCAGAAGCCCCATCAGCTCCGGCAGCGATTCGATGTCCTCGCGGTGGATCTCAATGAGCTTTAGTCCGGCGGCGCGACGCGCGGCTCCGACCGCGGCATGCGCGGCCTTTACCAGCGACGATTTGCCCATGCCGCGTGCGCCCCACAGGAGTGCGTTGTTGGCCGGCAGCCCGCGCGCGAAGCGCTCGGTGTTTTCCACCAAGAGATCGCGCACGCGATCGATGCCCTTGAGCAGTGACATCTCGACACGGTTCACGCGGGCCACGGCCGCGAGCCTTCGGCGCTCCGGATGCCAGACAAATGCCTCGGCGGCGGAAAAATCGGGCTCGGGCGGCGTGGCCGGAGCAAGCCGTTCCAATGCGTCGGCGATACGGCGCAGAAGATCTTCATCACCATGCCGACCGGAGGTCGGCAATTTCGATCCGCCACCGGCGCGCTGGGCCGCTTTACCGCGCTGCCGTCCAGGAGGTTTGGCCATGTTTACACCGGGTTACGCCCACTTTCCGGCTCATGCTGTAGCGGGGCGCCGCAACCCCCGCAAGCGCACCGGCAGGGGGCGCCGCGACGTTGCAATTAAGCCAACGGCAGCTATAGTCCGCGCCGATTTCCCGCGCAAAATCGGCCCTTAATTGTCAAGGCCGGCGCGTCCCGCAGCGGACCCGGAGGAGCTATGCTGATCACTCCCGCATACGCGCAAGGCCTGCCATTCGGTTTGGGAGGCGGCGACAGCAGCGGCATGATCACCTCGCTTCTGCCGCTCATTTTGATCGTCGTTATTATGTACTTTCTGGTGCTGCGCCCGCAGCAGCAGCGGGTGAAGCAGCATCAGGCGATGGTCAGGGCGCTGCGGCGCGGCGACACTGTCGTGACCAACGGCGGACTGGTTGCGAAGGTGACCAAGGTGGTCGATGACGACCAGATCGAGGTCGAAATATCCGACGGCGTGCGTGTACGGCAGATGCGCTCAATGGTGTCCGAGGTGCGTGCCAAGGGCGAGCCGGTGAAGGACGAAAGCGCAAGCTGAATCCGGCTTCTCGCCGCCGGCACGGTCGTAACGAGGACTATCGCATCAATGTTGTTTTTTACGCGGTGGAAAGCGGCCGGTATTTTGCTCGCGGCGCTGGTCGTGTGCTTGTTCGCCCTGCCGAATTTTTTCTCCGAGAACGCGGTGCGGGCGTGGCCATCCTGGGCGCAGCGCCACATCGTGCTTGGTCTCGATCTGCAAGGCGGTTCGAGCCTGCTCCTGGAAGTCGATACCGCCGCCGTTCGCAAGGAGCGGCTGCAGGGATTGGCAGACGATGTGCTGCGCACGCTGCGTCAGGCGCGCATTGCGTTTACCGGACGATCCATTCACGGTAATGGCGCCGAGGTTCGCATCACGCGCGAGAGCGACGTAGATAACGCGGTCGCCAAACTGCGCGAGCTGTCACAACCACTGTCCGGTATCCTTGGCACATCGGGTCAACGCAGCGTCGATATCGCCGAAAGCGGCGGCTTGATCACCCTCACGCCCTCGGACGCAGCCATTACGGAGCGGATCCGGCAGGCGGTTGATCAATCGATTCAGATCATCGAGCGGCGCGTCAACGAGCTTGGCCTGGTCGAGCCGACCATTCAGCGTGAGGGTTCGTCGCGCATCCTCGTGCAAGTGCCGGGCTTGCAAGATCCGTCACGCCTGAAAGCCATCCTCGGCAAGACCGCCAAGCTCGATTTCCGCATGGTCGATCTTTCCGAAACGGCGGAGCAAGCGCAAGCGACGCACGTGCCGCAAGATTCAGAAATCCTGGACGGCGAGGCCGGACAAAAATATCTGATCGAAAAACGCGTGCTGGTCTCCGGGGCGGATCTCGTGGATGCGCAGCCCGGCTTCGATCAGCGCAACAGCGAGCCGATCGTCAGCTTCCGGTTCAATTCGAGCGGCGCCCGCAAGTTCGCCGAAGCGACGCAGGCAAATGTCAGCAAGCCATTCGCCATCGTACTCGACAACAAGGTAATCTCCGCGCCGGTGATCCGCGAACCCATCCTTGGCGGCTCCGGACAGATTTCCGGCAATTTCACCGTCCAGCAGGCCAACGATCTCGCCATCCTGCTACGTGCCGGCGCCTTGCCAGCGCCGCTGACCGTAATCGAGGAACGCACCGTCGGTCCCGGTCTCGGCCAGGATTCGATCAATGCCGGCGAGCATGCCGCCTATGTCGGCGCCGCGCTGGTTGTGTTCTTCATGCTGGTGACCTACGGGCTGTTCGGTCTGTTCGCCAACATCGCGGTCGCCGTCAATATAGTGATGATCTTCGGCGTGCTGTCGATGCTCAGCGCCACGCTGACGTTGCCCGGCATTGCCGGCATCGTGCTGACGGTCGGCATTGCGGTTGATTCCAATGTGCTGATCTACGAGCGTATCCGCGAAGAGGTTCGCGCCGGCCGCAGCGCAATCAGCGCGATCGACGCCGGCTTCTCGCGCGCGCTTGCCACCATCCTCAATTCCAACATCACTACCTTCATCGCCGCGGCGGTCCTGTTCTACATCGGAACCGGGCCGGTGCGGGGCTTCGCCGTGACGCTCGGCATCGGTATCCTGACCAGCCTGTTCACTGCGTTCACGCTGACACGGCTGATCGTGGCCTATTGGGTGCGCGTGTGGCGACCGCGCACTGTGCCGATCTAGCCGTCGGAAAGAACCATCGTGCGTCTCCTTCGCATCGTCCCCGATGACACCCGTTTCGACTTCATGCGCTTTCGGCGCATCAGTTTCCCCATATCGGCATTGCTATCGATCGCGGCGATCCTGCTCTACTTCTATCACGGGCTGAATTTCGGCATCGATTTCGTCGGCGGCACACTGATGGAGGTACAGACCAAGGCGGGACCGGCCGACCTCGCCAAGATGCGCGGCACTATCGGGGCGCTTCATCTCGGTGATTTCCAGCTTCAGCAATTCGGCGCGCCCAATGACGTGCTGATCCGTATTTCCGAGCAGCCTGGCGGCGACGCGGCGCAGCAGGAAGCGGTGCAGAAGGTGCGCAACGCGCTTGGCAGCGAAGTTGAATACCGGCGCGTTGAAGTTGTCGGACCGAGCGTCTCGACCGAGCTTCTGTCCTACGGCACCATCGGGCTCGTGCTCGCAATCGGCGCGATCCTGATTTACCTCTGGTTCCGGTTTGAATGGCAGTTCGCGCTTGGCGCGATGATTGCCAACGTGCACGATTTGGTGCTGACGGTCGGGTTCATGTCGCTGACCCACATCGACTTCGATCTCACCAGCATTGCGGCGCTGCTCACCATTCTCGGCTACTCGCTCAACGATACGGTGGTGATCTATGACCGCATTCGCGAGATGCTGCGCCGGTACAAGCGTATGTCGATGCCGGACCTGCTGAATGCGTCGATCAATGCGACACTATCGCGCTCGATTGTCACCCACCTGACGGTGTCGTTGTCGCTGCTTGCGCTATTGCTGTTCGGCGGGCAGGCGATCCGCAGCTTTACGGCGACGATGATGTTCGGTGTCGTGCTGGTCGGCACCTACACTTCGGTGTTTATCGCGTCGCCGATCCTGATCTACCTCGGCGTCGGCCGCACTCGGCAGGGTGAACCGGAAGGCACCGAAATCGAAGCGCCGCCGACCGCGCCGCAAGTGCCCTCTCCGCCGAAAACGCCGCCCCTGCGAGCCAAGGCCCGCCGCTAGGCTCATTACGGCCGTTTGATCCTGTTAGACTTGCCGCCATGCAGGACGCGTTCGCCTATTGCGGCGAGCTGGTTCGAACGGCGGATCGGGACCGCTTCATCGCCTCGTTGTTCGCGCCGGTCGAACTGCGCGGCGCCTTGCACGCGCTCTATGCGTTCAATGCCGAGCTTTCGCGCGTTCGCGACGTGGCGCGTGAAGCGCTGCCGGGCGAAATCCGTCTGCAATGGTGGGCCGATATCATCAACGGCGAGCGACGCGACGAAGCGAATGCCAGTCCCGTTGCTGCAGCGTTGCTCGCTACGATCGAGCGGCATGGATTGTCGCCGGCGACATTGAGCGACCTGATCGAGGCGCGCCGGTTCGATCTGTATCAAGAGCCGATGGCCAGCGTCGCCGATCTTGAAAGCTATGCGCGAAAAACCTCGTCGTCGATCATAGCGCTCGGCGCACGGATCATTGCGACAACTGAGGTGACGGATGCGGCCGAGCCGGCCGGCATCGCATATGCCATCGCGGGATTGTTGCGCGCGCTTCCAATCCAGCTTGCGCGCGGTCAGCTTTATCTTCCGGTTGACCTATTGGAACGCCACCAAGTCCAACAGCATGATTTGTTTGCCGGCCGGTCGTCAGCCGGGCTGGAAGCGGTGGTGGCCGAGTTGCGGGCGACCGCTCGCTTGCATCTGGCGGCGGCAAGCCCGCATCTGAGCGGCCTGCCGCAGGCAGCGATACCGGCCCTGCTGCCGGTCGCACTGGTGCGCTCCGCGCTCAATCGCCTCGAACGCA
Organism: uncultured Alphaproteobacteria bacterium; assembly: GCA_963845775.1. GTDB lineage: Bacteria > Pseudomonadota > Alphaproteobacteria > Rhizobiales > Xanthobacteraceae > BOG-931. The sequence goes on along the minus strand of CAWJTE010000006.1, from coordinate 186,368 downwards.
GTGGCGCCTTGACGCCGGCAGAACTACCGCCGTGGCGGCGGCAATTGTTGATCTGGCGGGCGGCACGCAATCCCGCCCGGATCGCCGGCTAACGGTTCTTCAGAAAGCGAAGCGATCGCGGAGGTTGCGCCGGCCGGAAATAATACGGCCAATGAGGGCGCGCTCGGCGTCGGTCCTGATCAAGGAGCCGATCAGGTCGAGCTGATTTAACGCCACTAGTTCGAGAATTTCGTTGCGCACCTCGCCTTGCGGGGTCCGCGGCAAAGCGTCGACCACTTGGAGGCGCTCCGGCGCCATCGAGCCAAGAAATTCGTTGAGCTCGCGGTCGTCCGCGCTTCCTTCGACGAATGCATAGAGACCGGTCCCGGCGCGGCGGTCGGGGAAGGCGACGATGGCCACATCGCGGACGCGCGGATGGTTCTTTAGACGCGCGGCAATCGCCGGCGCCTCATGAGTGAAACGAACGCCGCGGCCTTCCCGGTCGGTAAAATTGAGCCCTCGTGTAACGGCGTTATAGAGCTTCTTTCCCGTTGCCATCCACAGCTGGGTCACGAGGGTTTTGCGCGCCAAGATGCGGCGCTCCGCGGCGGTCAGCGCGCTGCCCGCGTAGCGGCGCTTGTGCTTGAGCAGATGCCGCAAATCCTCGTAGCGCGCGAGCCGAAACAGCAATCCGCGCCGGCGGAAACGCGAGGCGAGCTGAAAATCGGTGAGGAAGGGGCGTCCGCCGGCATAGAGCCAGTTTTGTTCCTTGGCGAGGTCGTTGTGGGTAATCCCCTGACGGTGAAGGGCACGCAAAGCGGCTTTGGCGGCGTGGAAATACCCGATGTCGCCGTGCGGTTTGGCAATGTGCAACGGCAGCCCATCGATCCAGCCGCGCACCAGCGCATCGTGTCCGCTGAAGAGGAGCGGTGGCGCAATGCGCAAAGGTCCGGCTGCCGCCAGCGCGTCGCGCTCCCGTCGAAACAAGCGGCGAGCCAGTCCGCGGCTCCACCACGGCACTTCGTTGAGGCGGCGCAAAACCGCTTCGACCTCGCCGTCTTCGGTGACGAAGCGGCCGCGCTCGATGGCGGAGAAAACGTCGCGCTTGAGCACGACGTCGCCGCGCCATCGTTCAGTGAGTTCTTGGGGCAATCCGGCCATGCGGAACGCTTAGCACGAAGATTGCTTATTCCGCTGCACGTGGAACTTCACCCTTTATCCAGCGGTCGAGATCGGCCTTCGCGCGAGTGCTCAGTGCCGATTTCTGCCCGCCACGTGGGGCACGGCGCGCGAGCGGCGGGAACAGGCCGAAATTTACGTTCATCGGCTGGAACGAGCGGGTTCCCGCGCCGATCGTCTCAATATGACCGCCGGTGATGTGGCCGAGGAGCGCGCCATGCGCCGTAGTTAGCGGCGGCACATCGGGCTGTTCGCCCCGCCGCTCGGCGACGGCGAAGCGGCCGGCCAGGAGGCCGATTGCCGCGGATTCCACATAGCCCTCGCAGCCGGTGATCTGGCCGGCGAAGCGAAGCCGCGGTGCGGACTTGAGCCGTAGTGTCTGATCGAGGAGCTTGGGCGAGTTGAGGAACGTATTGCGGTGCAGCCCGCCGAGCCGGGCGAATTTGGCGTTGGCGAGGCCGGGTATGGTGCGGAAGATGCGAAGCTGCTCGCCGTGTTTCAGTTTGGTCTGAAATCCGACCATATTGAACAGCGTGCCGAGTTTATTGTCCTGACGGAGCTGTACGACGGCGTAGGGTTTTACTCCCGGACGGTGCGCGTCGGTGAGGCCAAACGGCTTCATCGGCCCGTGGCGCAACGTTTCACGTCCGCGTTCGGCCATCACTTCGATCGGTAGACAACCGTCGAAATAGGGGGTCGTCGTCGTCTCGAAATCGTGGAACGCCACCTTATCGGCGGCAACAAGCGCATCGACGAAGGCTTCATATTGCTCTTTCGTCAGAGGGCAATTGATGTAGTCGGCGCCGGATCCCGCAGGCCCCGTCTTGTCGTAGCGCGATTGTAACCAGGCGATCCCGAAATCGATGGTATCGCGATGGACGATGGGTGCGATCGCGTCGAAAAAGGCGAGCGCGTCTTCGCCGGTCAGCCGACGGATTACATCGGCGAGCGCCGGGGAAGTGAGCGGGCCGGTTGCGACAATAACGCTATCCCATTCAGCCGGCGGCATCGAAACTTCCTCCCGGCGGATGTCGATCAGTGGCTCGGCCTCGATAGCGGTGGTGATGGCTGTGGCAAATCCGTCGCGGTCCACGGCTAGCGCCCCGCCTGCCGGCAGCTTGCAGGCGTCGGCTGCGCGCATGACCAGCGAATTGAGCCGGCGCATTTCGGCATGCAAGAGACCGATGGCGCTTCCGCCGGCATCGTCTGAACGGAAAGAGTTCGAGCAAACGAGCTCGGCGAATTGCCCGGTCTTGTGGACGGGGGTCGAGCGAGCCGGCCGCATTTCATGCAGCACAACCGGCACGCCGCTGCGCGCGGCCTGCCAGGCGGCCTCGGAACCCGCAAGACCGCCGCCAATGACATGGACCGGCTTCAGCCCGCCCGGTGGTACAGTATTAGTCATGGCCAGAAACTAGGCGGGTAACGCCGCCCGTACAATCCGTGCCGACCGATTAAGAATCGACAAGGAAAATCGGACAGTTGGCGGTAAATTTTTTGGTCTGCTAAATTGAGTCCTTGTCAATCGGCCAGGGCCGCCGCACATGTCCGTTGATGCTGAATCCGTCCGCCGTGTCGCGCACTTGGCGCGGGTGGCGGTTGCCGAAGACGAGGTGGAGCATCTCCGCGGTCAGCTCAACGTGATGCTGGCGTTTGTCGAGCAGCTGGGGGAGGTTGACGTTAAAGACGTCGAGCCGATGACTTCGGTGACCCCAATGGCGATGAAGATGCGAAAGGACGAGGTCACCGATGGCGGCATTGGCGACGATATCGTCAGCAACGCTCCGGCGACGGAGGATCACTTTTTCCTCGTTCCCAAAGTGGTGGAATGATGTGCCTTGCCTGTGAACAAGACGGGCTTTGGTTCGCCTATCTGCGGGGGCGCGGCCTGATCACGCCCGACGGCTATTTGGTGGAACGGCCGCCGTCGCTCATCGACCCGATTGAACCGGAGCCGCCGCAGGTCGAGAAGAAAACAGAAAACGCGCCCGATCCGGCGCAAAAAGACCTGTTTCCCCGCGACGATCCCTCCAACGGATGACCGCTCTCACCTCGCTGACGCTGGCGCAAGCGCGTGATGCGCTGCGCAAGAAGGAATTTTCCGCGCTTGAGCTCGCAGACGCGCATCTGGCAGCGATTGAAAAGGCGCGGGTCCTCAATGCCTTTGTGCTGGAAACGGCCGACCGGGCGCGCGATATGGCACGCGCCGCAGACATTCGGTTGGCGAAAGGGCAGGCGGGTCCGCTGGAAGGCTTGCCGCTCGGTATCAAAGATTTGTTCTGCACGGCGGACATACGCACGACGGCTTGCTCGCATATTCTGGAAAACTTCGTCCCCGCCTACGAGTCGACCATCACCGCTAATTTGTGGCGCGACGGCGCCGTACTCCTTGGCAAGCTCAACAATGACGAGTTCGCGATGGGCTCGTCGAACGAAACGTCCTTTTTCGGCCCGGTTGTGTCGCCCTGGCGACGTCCGGGCGCGAATACGAAGTTGGTGCCCGGCGGTTCTTCGGGAGGTTCGGCGGCGGCGGTAGCGGCGGATCTATGCGTTGGTGCCATCGGGACCGACACAGGCGGATCAATCCGCCAGCCGGCGGCCTTTTGCGGCATTGTTGGACTAAAGCCCACCTACGGCCGTTGTTCGCGCTGGGGCATCGTCGCATTCGCCTCTTCGCTTGATCAGGCCGGACCGTTTGGCCGTAACGTGCGCGATTGCGCGATCCTGTTGCGCTCGATGGCCGGCCCCGACCCCAAGGACACGACCTGCGCCGATTTTCCGGTGCCTGACTACGAAATGGCGATCGGGACGTCGGTTAAAGGCAAGCGCATCGGTATTCCGAGGGAGTATCGGATGCCAGGCATGGCCGCCGAGGTCGAATCGCTGTGGCAACAAGGCGCGCAATGGCTCAATGACGCCGGCGCAGAAACGATCGAGATTTCGCTTCCACACACCAAATACGCCTTGCCCGCATATTACATCGTCGCGCCCGCAGAAGCCTCGTCCAATCTCGCGCGCTACGACGGCGTGCGCTACGGGCTGCGCCTGCCCGGCGCCGACGTCACCGATATGTATGAGCAAACGCGCGCGGCCGGCTTCGGCAAGGAGGTGCGCCGGCGCATCATGATCGGCACTTATGTGCTGTCGGCCGGTTACTACGAGGCCTATTACTTGCAGGCGCAAAAAGTGCGCACGCTGATCAAGCGTGATTTCGAAACATGCTTTGCGTCGGGGATTGACGCCGTTCTTACTCCGACTACGCCGTCGGCGGCATTCGCCATTGGCGAAAAAGGCCGCGCCGATCCGATCGAGATGTATCTCAACGACATATTCACGGTGACGGTGAACATGGCCGGCTTGCCAGGCATTTCGGTGCCGGGCGGACTCGATGCGCAAGGTTTGCCGCTTGGTCTGCAATTGATCGGACGGCCGTTTGAGGAGGAAACGCTGTTTGGTCTCGGTGCCGTCATCGAGCAGGCGGCGGGACATTTTTCACCGAACCCATGGTGGTAACGTTTCAGCCTTTGCGGGCGATTGGTTCCGTCCGTGTTTCCCTGGACAGGACGGGTTCGAAATGGCATCAACGCGCGCTTAACAGCGTCGATTGCACGACAGGCAGAGCGGCAATGAAAACTTTCCTGCTGCGTCTTTTTACGTGGTGGAACAGCCAGACGTTTGGCACCCAAGTCTGGACGCTGCTTTACGGTGAATTTGTCGGCGAGGACGAATTCGGCAATCGCTATTACCGCACGCGGAAAGGCAAAATCGATCCGGCGCTCGGATTTGAGCGGCGCTGGGTGATCTACCGGGGAGTGGCTGAGGCCTCGAAAGTACCGCCGGGCTGGCATGGATGGATGCATCACGTCGTCGACCTGCCGCCGACGCAGGACAAGACCAAGCCGCACCCATGGGAGAAGCCGCACCGGCCTAATCCGACCGGCACACCGGCTGCTCTGCGGCCAAGCGGCTCGACTTTGGCGAAGGGTCGCCGTCCCAAGGCAACAGGCGATTACAAAGCCTGGACGCCCGGCAGCAGCTGATCCCTAGTTTCGCCGCACTCAGCATGTTAACGGGGCCGCGAACGCGATGAAGCTCAACCTCATCGCACGCCCGGGATTTATGCTCCGTATCGCCGCCGTCTTGGCCGTGCTCGCCGGAGCGCTCGCAGCGCGACCTGCCGGCGCGCAGCTTGGCGCGATCTTCGGGAATTCGCCGCCGCGACCGCCAGCCGATGTTCCGGAGCGGGCGTTTCCGCCGCCGCCGCCGCCTGTCCAATACCCGGGTCCGGCGCCTCTGCCGTCACCTTCGCCCGGATCGGGCATTCAGAGCCAGCCATTGCCGCCGCCGCCAGGCGCTTCGCTTGCGCCCGCGCAAACACCCAGCCAGGCGATCAAGCCGCAAAACCTACCGGCTGCGCAGCAGCCGCGCACCGGAGCGCCGCCGCCGGTCCAACCGGCCAATCCACCACCACCGCAGCCGGCGGACACTTCACCGCAGCCCGACGATACGGTCGTCACCGAGATGCCGGCGCAAAAGATAGAGAATTCGCGCGCGGTTTTTTCAGGACTCGACAAAATCACTGGGCGCATCATTTCCTTCGATGCGGCAATCGGCGAAACGGTGCAGTTCGGCGCGCTGCGAGTGACTGCGCGAGTTTGCTACACGCGTCCTCCGACCGAGGCGACCAACACCGATTCCTTTGTGCAGGTTGATGAAGTGACGCTTCAGGGCGAAGTGAAGCGTATTTTTTCAGGCTGGATGTTTGCCGCGAGCCCTGGCCTGCACGCGGTGGAACACCCGATCTACGACGTTTGGCTGACCGATTGCGCTTCGCCGATCAAAGTCGCGGAGCCCGCCGCGCCACCGGCCCCGGTCCCGGCCGCGCGCACGTCACCGGCTCGAACTCGGCAACCGGCTTCCGCTCGCGAACAGAATGGGGCGCCACCGGTTTCATCTACGCACTGATGCCGCCGCTTGCTGCTCGTTTTCGCGTGCCCGCATCGCGACGCATCCTCAGGTCAGCGGCCTTGAAGGAGAGTCGAGATCGCCGCCCCGGCAACCGGTCGATCGACCGCCAATGCGCCAAAGTCACCCTCGCCAACCAGCGCCGCGTCGAGCAGTTTGTGGTACGCGGGCCGGGTAACTTCGACCGCGCCAAACGTGCGCAGATGCTCGGTGACGAATTGCGTGTCGAGCAAACGGTAGCGTCCCGCTTTTAGCCGCGCGACCAAGTGCACGAGAGCGACCTTGGACGCGTCGCGGGCACGGTGAAACATGCTTTCGCCGAAGAACGCGCGCCCAAGGCTAACGCCGTAAAGGCCGCCGACCAGTTCGCCATCCTGATAAACCTCGACGGTGTGGCAATCGCCGCGGTCGTAGAGTTTGCGGTAAAGGTTGCGGATGCGGACGTTGATCCAGGTGCGGGTGCGCCCGCGCATGGGCTCCGAACAACCGTCAATCACCGCATCGAAATTGCGATCGACCATGACCGTGAAGGGGCCGGACCGTACGGTGCGGGCGAGGCGGTCGGGCACGTGGAACCGGTCCAGCGGAATGATGCCGCGTCGTTCCGGCTCAATCCAATAAAGAGCGGGGTCTTCGGCGCTTTCCGCCATTGGAAAGATGCCGCACGCATAGGCCTTTAGCAGCACCTCCGGGGTGATCTCGACGAGTGCGGACTCGCGGCTGGCCATCAATTCGGTTTAACCGTCGGTAGACGGCTCTTTCAAGGGCAAGCCCCAGACCTTAACCGCCCGTAAACTACATTTTCGCTAAAATTTTCGCCAGCTTGAACGCATTTTCTGCGCGCGCATTGGGCCTGCATGCCCCGCTTGGAAACCGCCGCAACGGAAACGACCGTCACCGAGGTCCGGCCAATCCGGGTTCTGCTGGTCGAGGATGAGTTTTTTATCAGTGAGTGGGTGGCGGAATCCCTATCCGACCAGGGCTTCGCGGTTCGCGCGGTGACCAACGCGGCTGATGCGCTGCGGCTCCTCAAATCCTCGCCGGTGGACGTGCTGTTCACCGACATAAATTTGCCCGGCAGCATCGACGGCACCGCATTGGCGCGGCAGGCGCGCGAAATGCTGCCCGATTTGCCGGTGGTCTACACTTCCGGGCGGATCAACTACCTCGACCCGCGGCTGCGCGTCTCGGGCTCGCTGTTTGTGGCCAAACCTTACGTCCCGGAGTTGATCGGCCGGCTGCTCGCGGCTGCAGTGCCAGAAACCGCGCAACGCGTGCCGGCTTGAAAGGCATGCGTGCTATTGCTCGTCTGCGCCGCGGGCGAGAAATTCTTCCAGCCAGTGGATGTGATAATCACCATCGATGATTGCCGCTTCCCGCGCCAGTGCGCGGAACAACGGCAACGTCGTTTCAATTCCATCGATTACGAACTCGTCGAGCGCGCGCTTTAGGCGCATCAGGCATTCGCCGCGCGTCTTGCCGTGGACAATGAGCTTGCCGACCATTGAATCATAAAATGGTGGGATGACGTAGTTGTGGTAGACGGCGGAATCAATTCGCACGCCTAGGCCCCCGGGCGGATGATAGTGGACGATCTTGCCGGGCGACGGACGGAATGACACCGGATTTTCCGCATTAATGCGGCATTCGATGGCGTGACCGTGAAAGGTCACATCGCTCTGCGCCAAAGAAAGATCATTCCCGCCTGCGACTCGGATTTGCTCCACTACGAGATCGATATCGGTGATCATCTCAGTGACGGGATGCTCGACCTGAATACGGGTATTCATCTCGATAAAATTGAACTTGCCATCCTCGAAGAGGAATTCGACGGTTCCGACGCCGAGATATTTGATGTCGCGCATGGCGCGTGCGACGGTTTCGCAAATCTGGTCGCGGGTGGCGGCATTGAGGGCAGGAGAGGGGCTCTCTTCCCAGACTTTCTGGTGACGGCGTTGGAGCGAGCAATCGCGTTCGCCAAGATGGATGGCGCGCCCTTTGCCGTCGCCGAGCACCTGAATCTCGATGTGCCGCGGCCGTTCGAGATATTTCTCAAGATAGAGCGTGTCATCGCCGAACGACGCTTTGGCCTCCGAGCGAGCGGTGGCAATGGCGTTTGCGAGCTCACTTTCCGCACGAACGACCTTCATGCCCCGGCCACCCCCACCGGCGGCAGCCTTGAGGATGACGGGAAAGCCGATATCGTGCGCCAATCGCGACGCCTCGGCGTCCGATCCAATGCCGGTGTCGGACCCTGGGACAGTTGGAATACCGAGTTCCCTGACGGCGCGTTTGGCGGCGATCTTGTCACCCATGAGTCTGATGTGATCAGGCCGCGGTCCGATGAATTGCACATTGTGCTCGGCAAGAATCTCGGCAAAACGTGCGTTCTCGGCGAGAAATCCGTAACCCGGATGGACGGCGTCAGCGCCGGTGATTTCGCAGGCCGCAAGTAATGCCGGGATGTTGAGGTAGCTATCTTTGGCGGGCGGCGGTCCGATGCAGACGCTCTCGTCGGCGAGCCGCACATGCATGGCGTCCTCGTCCGCGGTCGAGTGAACGGCCACCGTCGGGATGCCGAGCTCCTTGCACGCGCGCAACACGCGCAGAGCGATCTCTCCCCGATTTGCGATCAGAATTTTATCGAACATGCGGCCGTCGCTTTTGTAGCGAACTCACGCTGCGCCATCACTCGACAATCATCAGCGGCTCGCCATACTCGACCGGTCGACCGTCTTCGATCAGGATCTGGGTGACGGTGCCGGAGCGTGGGGCGGGAATTTGATTTATCGTTTTCATTGCTTCGATGATGATCAGGGTGTCGCCGGCCTTGACCTGCATGCCGATCTCGACGAAGGGGCGCGCACCTGGCGTCGCGCCGAGATAAGCGGTGCCGACCATCGGCGAAGCGACCAGCCCAGGATGTTGCAACGGCTCGATCGAAACGGCAGCGGGCGTTGCGAGCGTTATGGGAGCCGGGGCAATGGAGGATTCGGACGGACGCTTCCGCGGTACGGGTGCACCGAAATTGCGAGCAACCCGAATTGACAGGCCGTCCCGCTCGATCTCGATCTCGGAAAGGCCGGTCTCATCAAGCAGCTTCGCCAAATCGCGGATCGCGTCGTGATCAATCGCGGGCGTCTTAGGCATCGGCAGGTTCCCCGGCTTGCGCGGCACGATCAGACTTTCGCGCGATCTTTGACGTCGATCATCGCAGCGAGATCGCCGATGGCGCGCGCATAACCGTCGATGCCTTGTCCGCTGATGACCGCTCGAGCGGCTTGCGAAACGTAAGAATGACGCCGGAACGGCTCCCGCGAGTTTATGTCGCTGACGTGCACTTCAATGACCGGCGCCTTAAGCGCAAGTAACGCGTCCAGGATCGCGATCGAGGTGTGCGTATATCCCGCCGGATTAATGACGACCCCGGCGGCCTTCCTGGCGCCCGCTTCTTGAATCCAATCGATGATCTGACCTTCATGATTGGATTGGCGGAATTCGACTGAGAGTCCGTGTTGCCGCGCCGTGCTTCGGCACAGCTTCTCGACGTCGGCGAGGGTCGCGCGTCCGTAGATTTCCGGCTCGCGGGTGCCGAGCAGATTGAGATTCGGTCCGTTCAGGACATAGATGGTTTTCGGCATTTCACGCGCTACATCCGGCTGCCGCCCCCGGCACGAGGCCTGCGACGTGGCCTCGTTATAGGGAAGCCACCCGCAAAGGGGAAGCCTGAGCCGGCCGGCTCCTCAGCTCCGGCGAGCCGCCTTAGCGTGCGAAAATCTAGTTAACGAGCGGTGGCGCGGTTATTTCTGCTCGGCCTTCAGCTTCTCACGCAACGCATCGAGGCCGACGGCTCCGACGACGACCTCATCGCCGACCACGTAGCTCGGCGTGCCGTTGACGCCCAGCGCATCGGCAAGCTTGAGATCCTCGTCGATCGTCTTCTTCACCTCGTCGCTGCCCATATCTTTCTCGATCCGCGTCATGTCGAAGCCGACTTCCTTGGCAGCGGCAAGTGCGCGCATCTTGTCGGCAGGGCCACGGCTTCCCAGCAGCTTCTGGTGAAACTCAAGATATTTCTTTCCACTGGAATCCTGCATGCGTGCCGCAACAGCGACGTGCGCGGCCTCGACAGATCCTTCGCCGAGCACAGGAAATTCCTTGAGAACGAATTTGAGATTTGGATTCGTCTTTATCAGCGTAAGCATGTCGGGCAGGGCGCGTTTGCAGTAGCCGCAATTGTAGTCGAAGAACTCGACCATCGTGACGCTGCCTTGGGGATTGCCCAAAACAACCTGATGCGGGGAGCCGAACAGTGTCGCCTTGTTTTCGTCCACCGCGGTGCGATGCTTTTCGGCCTCGGCCGCCTGCTGGCGCTTTTCCAGCTCGGCCATCACGTCCTGCATCACTTCGGGGTGGGCCAACAGATAATCTTTGATGATGGTTCCGATTTCCTCGCGCTGGTCAGCCGAGAATGTCTGCGCTTGCGCCGGCGTCATCGCCGGCAAGACTAGGAATATTGCGGTTGCCGCTAGGATCGCCGCGGGTGAGCTAAATTTCATTGCAATGGTCCTTTTCCATTCAATTGCCAACTCGAAGGGGACTCTGCTTCCCCTTATTGAACGCAACGATATCATCCGCCCTCACCCAGCCGGGCGATCCGACCGGAAATCTCGTTTTGGCGCGTGCCGCGAGTTCCCGCGCGGTCTTGTTGTCGCCACGCGCAAAGGCAGCCTGGGCCGACGCTAGATCGGCATCAGCGAGATCGCCGCTATGCCCGTAGGCCATCGCAAGCTGCTCGTAGGCTTCGCCGGATTCGGGTTCTTTGGTCAGGGCGGTGCGCAGCAGCGCTATAGCTTCCTTGGTCATTTGCGGATTGTTGGTCGCGATCAGCGCCTGTCCCAGCAAGATCTGGATCAACGCCGGGCTCGGCGCGAGCTGGACGGCGCGGCGCAACGGCGCGATCGCTTCCAGTGCATGACCGTTCTCAAGCAGCGCCTGACCCTTAAGCTCATAAAGATAAGGATAGTCCGGCATGGCCGCGATCATGCTGTCGATCTGCGTGATCGCGGAACGCAAATCGCCAAACCGATAGGTAGCGATGGCGCGCGCATAACGTGCCGGCATGCTGGTGTCCGACAAGGGATAGCGGCGCAATACCAGTTCGGCTCGCTCTGTGAACCCGTAAAGCTTGGCGCGCATCATGTCGTCACGAAACTGCAACTCGGGAGGGTCTTTCTGATCCCAATACGGAGTCTTCACGAGCTCCGCCAGTGCGGCCATGCGTTCTGCGGGCATCGGGTGGTTTTGCACGTAGGGATCGATATAGGCCGCCGAGAACATCATCTCGTCGGCGAAGCGCTTGAAGGTGTCGTACATGCCTTTGGCCGACTGGTGCGTCATAGTCAGAAAGCGGACCCCGGCGCGGTCGGCTTGCTCCTCTTGCGCGCGTTGGTAGGCCAAAAGCGAGTGAATTATAGCAGACTGCGGCGCACTCAGCGCCGCAGCTCCGGCGTTCCCCGTGCTGACGCTGCCGGATTTCGCGCCAGCGGCTATGGCGCCCACGCCGAGCAACATGGCAACAATCGCGACCGTCTGCGCATTGGCGAGCTCTTGGCGCATCTTGGAAAGATGGCCGCCGACGATGTGGCCGGTTTCGTGCGCGAATACGCCGATGAGCTGATTGGGCGTGGTTGCCTGCTTCAGCGCGCCGGTAAAGACGAAAATGCGGTGCGCGTCCATCACGAAGGCGTTGAACGCGTTTTCATTGATGATCACGACTTGTACGTTCTGCTGGCTCAAGCCGGCTGCACGGAGAATCGGCCCCGTGTAGTCGCGCAGCAGCTGCTCGATCTCCGCGTCTCGAATCATCGGAACGCCGGCGGAGGAGCCGGTCTGGGCTCGGACCGGCGCGCTTGTCAGCGCGAGTGCAGCAGCGATCGCGAGTGCCACGATTCGGGACGCTGGTCTCGCCGGAAACGCCTTGCTAGGAGGTTTGGCGGCAATCATCTCGGACAAATCGGACGGGCCCTCGGTGCGAGGACCAAGCTATGGGCGGAACCGGTGAGCGATGCGACGACGGAGTAACACGCTACAAAACCTCGTGAATACGGCAGCACCGGGGCGGCTTCACAGGTTCGGCGAACCGCCGGGGAATAGGCATGCTTGAAAGGGCGAAACGGCTCTTGCGACCCTCGGCGCGCAGCGCTGTGCCTCCGTTTATGGTCATGGACGTGGTCGCCGCCGCTGCTCGGCTGGAAGCACAGGGCCGCCGCATCATTCACATGGAAGTCGGACAGCCGGCGGCGGGCGCGCCCGCGACGGCGATTGCTGCCGCCCGCGCGGCGCTGTCATCGCCGCTTCGCTATACGGAAACGCTGGGGGTGGCGTCATTACGGCAGCGCATCGCGCGCGCCTATGCCGAGTGGCATGGGCTCGACATCGACCCGGCGCGGATTGTCGTCACCACCGGTTCGTCGGCGGGCTTCATTCTGGCCTTCCTCGGGGCGTTCGACGCGGGAGATCGTGTGGCCGTGCCGCTGCCAGGCTATCCGCCGTATCGTCACATTCTGACGGCTCTCGGCTGTCAGCCGGTCGGAATCGAGACCGATGCCGCGACGCGATGGTCGATCACGGGCGAGGCTTTGCTTGCTCATCATCGCGTGAAGCCGCTCAAAGGCGTGATCGTCGCCTCGCCCAGTAATCCGAGCGGCACGATGATAAGTGCGACGGCGCTCGCAGACGTTGTGCGTTGCGCTGAGGACGCCGGCATCGTTGTCATCTCCGACGAGATTTATCATGGGCTGGACTACGCGTTTGCTGCAGAAACGGCCGCGCGCATTTCCGACGATACGCTGATCGTCAATTCCTTTTCCAAATATTTTTGCATGACCGGATGGCGAATCGGGTGGATGGTGGTACCGCCGCCGCTGGTGCGGGCGATCGAACGGCTGCAGCAAAATCTGGCGATTTCAGTGCCGACATTGTCGCAAATTGCGGCCGAAGCGGCTTTCGACGGGCGAGCCGAACTGGAAAACGTTCGGCGCGGCTATGAGGACAACCGGCAAATTCTCATGGAAGAATTGCCGCGCGTGGGATTGGATTTGTTTTTGCCGGCCGACGGCGCGTTCTATTTGTATGTCAACGTTTCGCGATTTTCCGACGACAGCTTTGCGTTGACAAAACGCTTGTTAGAAGAGGCGGGCGTAGCCGCTACGCCAGGCGTCGACTTCGATCCATCACGGGGCCGGAATTTCGTGCGGCTGTGTTATGCCGGCGCACACGAGGATATGCGCGAAACAGTCGAGCGGGTCGGGGATTGGCTGAGAAAAGATCGAGCCGGGCAGGGTGGGCGATGAGCGACGCGCTGTTCGATATTCTGCGCAAGGTCACGACGGCGACCATCACCACGATGCTGCTGCGCAAGGGCATCCGGCGCTGCTGGATGAACGGCCCGAAGCCGCTGGCGGCGAAAGGGGAGCGGGTCGTCGGCCGCGCCTTCACCTTGCGCTTCGTGCCGGTGCGCGAAGATCTTGCGACCATGGAAAGCTGGAGCAACCCGATATCGACGCGCGCTGCCGTTGAAGAAATGCCAGCCGGCGCGGTCGTTGTTGCCGACGCAATGAGCGTGCAAAGCGCGGGAATCTTCGGTGATATTCTTTGTGCCCGCATGACAAAGCGCAAGGTTACCGCGCTGGTGACTGATGGCGCGGTCCGCGACCGCTCTGGCGTGTTGACCAGCGCGCTGCCGGTATGGTGCGCTGGCATCGCGGCGCCGGCGTCAGTGAACGGGCTGACCTTTGTCGGCTGGCAACAGCCCATCGGTTGCGGCGGATGCGCCATATTCCCGGACGACGTGATCGTGGCTGACGATGATGGGGCGGTGGTTATTCCGCAAGCTATGATCGAGTTCGTTGCCAAGGAAGGCGCCGAGCATGAGCTTTACGAAAGCTGGGTGTTCAGCGAAGTCGAAAACGGCGTGAAGCTGCCCGGTCTTTATCCGCCGAACGACGAGGCGAAGGCTCGGTATGCGGCTTGGCGGAAGTCGCGATCGTGAGCGACGAAAAACGCGCCGCGAGCGTGTAGGTGACGAATGTTCTTTGCCGCCTCCAAAATTCTTGCCTTCTTCACCGTGCCGTCGAACGTGTTGATCGTGATCGGGTTGCTCGGTCTTGTTCTTTTGCTGACCCGGTTCGCGCAACTCGCCAGTTGGCTGATCGTGACCAGCGTCGTGCTTATAGCGGTCGCCGGGCTGTCGCCGCTGGGCAACGCGCTGATACTGCCTCTCGAACAGCGTTTTCCACCATGGGATTCTTCGCGCGGCCCGCCCGACGGGATTGTGGTGTTGGGCGGCGCAATTTCGCCAGACATTTCAGCCGCGCGCGGTGCAGTGTCGCTTAACGAAAATGCGGAACGCATCACGGCTACGGCTGAACTGGCACGCCGTTACCCGAACGCGCGCATTGTCTTTAGCGGCGGCAGCAATGCGCTCATTTTCAGCGAGGGTATCGAGGCACAGTATGCCGTACGGCAATTGCAGGCCCTCGGCGTTGACCATGACCGCATCTCAACCGAAGAACAGTCGCGCAATACCGTCGAGAATGCTGCCTATTCGCAGCTCATTGCCAATCCGAAGCCCCGCGAACGCTGGCTTCTGGTCACGTCCGCCGCGCACATGCCGCGGGCGATTGCTGCCTTTCGGGCCGCCCATTTCCGGTCGAGGCCTACCCGGTCGATTGGCGCACGTCCGGGCCAATCGACGCCACGCGGCCGTTTTCTTCGTTGAGCGGGGGACTGGGCAGACGGATACGGCCGTGCACGAGTGGATCGGTCTTCTGGCCTATTGGATCGCCGGCAAGACGTCCACGCTGTTTCCCGGCCCATAAATCGGCAAAGTGCACGCCGTCGCATCAGCGAGCCGGTTGAGATCGACGTTAACCAATCCGCAATTCGTGGCGGAATATTCTTAGCCCTTGGGGTACGACGATTCCCCTGGGGGAAGAGCAATGACGTCAACCAAATCGCCTGTTGCGCTAGTCGAGGCGCCGGACGCCGCGCTTGAGGTAAGAGCCAAGTCGAGCGCCTGGCTCGAGACCGCGGTCGCCGTTCTGTTTGCCGCGACAGCCGTATTGTTTGTTTCTTTTGTCGCCGTCATGACTGGTATCGTGTAACGGCGGCTACTTGCCCGCGCCGGGGCGGTGTGTTGATGTCGCGCGCACAAATTGCGATCTGACATTCCATGGCGCTGCACCTTGTCATCGGCAACAAAACCTACTCGTCCTGGTCGTTTCGGCCGTGGCTAGCGATGAAAGTCGCTGGGATTGCGTTTGAGGAAATGCTGATCTCGCTTGACGCTCCCGACTTCAAAAAGCGGCTGCTGGCGATAAGCGGCGCCGGTAAGGTGCCGGTGCTTATCGATGGCCAAACCCACGTTTGGGAATCGCTTGCGATCATCGAATATCTCGCCGAGAAGTTTCCCGCCGCCGTGTTGTGGCCGCGAGAGCCGGCCGTGCGCGCGAGTGCGCGCGCAATCGCTGCGGAAATGCACGCCGGTTTCCAGGCGTTGCGCCAGCAACTGCCCATGAATATTCAGCGGCGGATCATCCCTCGCGAAATTGATGCTGAAGCAGCCGCCGACGTCGCCCGTATCGAGGCGATCTGGAGCGAATGTCGCTCGCGCTTCGGTAAGGGTGGTCCGTTTCTCTACGGTGTCTTCGGCGCGGCCGACGCTATGTATGCGCCGGTTGTCTCGCGCTTTCATACTTATGCGATCAAGGTAAGCGACACCACGCGCGGCTACATGAACGCGCTCATGGCACTGCCGGCGTGGAATGAATGGCGCGAGGGAGCCCGCCGCGAGCCGTGGGTCTTCCGCACGATGAGGTGGACTATCCGGACGCGCGCGGGACGGGAGTTCAGCAAAGACGCTCACTGAGCTCGTGCAACAGCGGCAGCTGATAGGCGATGATTTTGATCATCGCCGCCGGCAGAGCAAAGTAGCCCACGCGATCGATTTCCGGAAAACTCTGGCGCCGCCCCGATTTCGGCGGCCACTCGATTTCGAAGCTATTGCTGGTAAAGCCGGTGAGATCGAAATCGGCCTCGAACGCAAAAGCGTGTACAAGCTTGCCGCTTTTCAACTTGACCGGCGTTAACGGCGTGAAATCGCCGGCGGCGACGAGGTTGGTCTCTTCGGTGAATTCTCTTTGCGCAGTGGCGAGCAGATCGGCGCCCGGTTCGACCTCACCTTTGGGGATGGTCCAAGCGCCATCCTCCTTTTTGGTCCAGAACGGGCCGCCCGGGTGGGCAAGCAGCACTTGGATACCGTTCCTGCGACGGAACGCCACGAGACCAGCACTGATTTCTGACCTGCGACGCATCGGCGCAATTTAACGCTAAACTGCGGCTGTCTACCGCAGCTCTTGCCAAATAGGCTATCGTCTGCATGATTTTGTCACGATTGCGCCCACAATGGCGGCCTCCTCACCCGCGCGCTCACTGAGCGCGCTGTGAAGGGGCACCAAAAACGTTTCCTGCACGGGAGTCTACAACAATGCGATATCCATTTATCGCCGCTCTAGTCGCTTTTGCCGCTTTGCTTGCTCCAATTGCCAGCGCCGAGGACGCGCCCAAGGACGTCAAGGGCATTTATCTGATGAGCGACTATCCGGCCCTCACGGTGCGGCCGGGTGAGACGTCGACCGTCAATTTGAAATTGCAGAATTATGCCCTGGCGCCGGAGCGACTGGCGTTGTCCGTTGCCGATGTTCCGTCCGGTTGGACGGCCACTCTGATGGGCGGCGGTCAGCCGATTGCCGCGGCGATGCCCACGACCAATTCCAGCGTTTCGCTTGAACTGCGGCTAGATGTGCCGAAAAACGCCGCCGTCGGGACCGAAACGCTCACCGTCAAGGCAACCGGCGGTACGACGACCGCGCAACTGCCGATCGCGATCACCCTCGCCAAGGATTTGCCGGCCAAGCTGACGCTCACGCCGCAGCTTCCTGAATTGCGCGGCAATTCGAAATCTTCGTTCGAGTTTCAGCTCGGAATCAAGAACGACAGCGGCAAGAAACTCACTGTGAGCTTGTCGGCGCAAACCCGCAGTATTTCGACGCGTCCTTTACCGAAGGCTATGGAGCCAGGAGTTGAACTCGGTGCCGGTCGATCCCGGCCAGACCAAAAACGTCAAGCTGAAGGTCACCCCGCCGAATACGGCCGCGGCCGGCAGCTACAAGGTGGCAGCGCGCGTGGCCGCCGAAGACGCCTCCGCCACGGCCGATCTCACCATGGATATCAGCGGCCAACCGAGGCTCGATATCAGCGGCCGCGAAGGGCTTGTGTCGACGCGGGCGTCGGCGGGAAAAGAGACCAGCGTTCCGGTCGTCATCACCAATAACGGAACCGCGCCGGCCGATAATGTCGAGCTTTCCGGCTCGGCACCGAGCGGCTGGAAAGTCACGTTTGACCCGAAGACGGTCGACCACATCGCACCGGGCGCCAACAAGGAAGTGCAGGCGCTTATCGCGCCGACCGAGAAGGCCATTGCCGGTGACTATGTCACGACAATTCGCGCTGCGGCTCGTGGCGAATTCGGCATCCACGACGTTCCGCGTCACGGTGACAACCTCGACTCTTTGGGGTATCGCGGGCGTCGGCATTATCGGCATTGCGCTGCTTGTCATGGTCGGCGCGGTTGCAAGGTTCGGCCGTCGATGAGCGAGCAGACGGTTATCGACGCCAAGGCTCTCACCAAGACCTACGGCAGCGCGGTCGCCGTTGACCACATCTCGTTCACCGTGGGCGCGGGGAAATCTTTGGCTTGCTCGGCCCGAATGGCGCCGGCAAGACCACGACGATCCTGATGCTGCTTGGCCTCACCGATATTTCCAGCGGCGAAGTGCGCGTTGTCGGATTTAATCCGGCGCGCGAGCCGCTTTCGGTCAAGCGCCGTGTCGGCTACCTGCCGGATACGGTTGGGTTCTACGACAATATGTCCGCCGCCGACAATCTGCGCTATACCGCGCGGCTTATCGGATTTAAGAAAACCGAGCGCGAGGAAAAAATCGCCAGTGCGCTGGAGCGCGTTGGGCTCGCGGAGCAGGCCGCAAATCGCGTCGGCACGTTCTCGCGCGGCATGCGGCAGCGGCTGGGGCTGGCTGAGATTCTGATGAAGGGCGCGCAGGTGGCGATTCTCGATGAACCGACCACGGGGCTTGATCCGCATGCAACCTCCGAGCTCCTCGGCATTATCCGCGCATTCAAGGCTGAGGGTGTCTCGGTGCTTCTGTCCTCGCACATGCTCGAGCGGGTACAGAGCATCTGCGACCGAGTTGCGTTGTTCAGCGGTGGCAAGATCGCCCTGATGGGCACGGTTGCCGAGCTTGGCCGCGAGGTTTTGGGTGGCGGCTATGTGGTCGACATCGAGGCCGACGGTGCGGGGCTGGCCGAGCGGCTGGCGTTGATCCCCGGCGTCAGCGGCGTCGAGCGAACCGGTATCGGCAAGCTTCGTCTGCAAGCCGACCGTGACGTTCGCCCGGAAGCTGCGAATGAGGTAGTCGCCATGCAGGGCCGGTTGAAATTCCTTGGCGTCCAGGAACCGAGCCTCGATGCTATTTACACCCGCTATTTCGAGCGCAAGGCGGAAGAAACCGCGGCCGTGAAGGAAGGAGCCCGCCATGCAGCGTGAGGGATCCGCCTTCGCCGGTCTCGGTGTGGTCGTGCTCAAGGAATTGTCGGATCACCTGACCGGCATGCGTATGATCATTATGGAATGGATCGTCGTCCTGCTGGCGGTCGGTGTCGTTTTCACCGGAATTCAGGAGATTCGCGAAGTTTCCGCGGAAGATCCGTTTTTGTTCCTCCGCCTATTTACAAGGGCCAGGGAAGGTTTGCCGTCATTCGTGGCCGTATTGTCCTTCCTCGTCCCGCTCGTCGCTATCGGAATTGGCTTTGACCTCGTGAACAGCGAACGCAATCAACGGACGCTTTCGCGCATTCTTTCGCAACCGATCTATCGCGACGCGCTGCTGTTCGGAAAATTCCTCGGCGGAATAATCACCATCGCCATCATGCTGCTCGCTTTGTGGTTGATGGTGATCGGCCTCGGAATACTGACCCTTGGACTGCCGCCCGGACCGGAAGAGATCGCGCGCGCGCTGATGATGTTGGGCGTCACGATTGTCTATGCGGGGGTTTGGCTCGGGCTGGCCCTTTTGTTTTCAATTTTGTTCCGGTCCGCCGCTACGGCGGCTCTGGCGGCTTTGGGCCTTTGGCTGTTCCTCACCATGCTCTGGCCGCTGCTGTCGCCGTATGTGGCCGCGTTGTTCGTGTCGAACATGGTAGCGACGCCCGATGACCTGTTGAAGCATCTCGGCGTTCTCCAGGCCTTTGCGCGCATATCGCCTGCGGACATGTATGTAGAAATTGTCGGAGCCCTTCTGGATCCAACAGTGCGTTCCACGCAACAACCTCTTCTGGCGTCTCTAGGCCTGGTGTTGATGCAGCCAGGCTCCGTGCCCGGAGCGCCGCTTCCGTTCCTGCAAAGTCTGTTGGTTGTTTGGCCGCAAATCGTCGGTATGGTAGCAACCGCCATCATGTTGTTTGTCATCAGCTACGTTACTTTCCAACGTCAGGAAGTGCGGGCCTAGCACTTTCTTCCGTGGCTCCGGATAACAAACGAGGGCGGCGCCTTTGCCGCCCTCGTTTCCGTTTAGCCGTCTATCGGCGGCGGTCGCGGATTAGACCATCACGACCGCAACGATTCTCATGTCGCGCGGGTTAACGATCACGACTTCATCGTTATAGACGAAGTAGAGAAATCCGCGCCAGCGCGGCTCGATGCGTACCAATGTGGTTGGCACCGGCACGACATGGAAACCGTGCGGGATCGCGGTTCCTACCGCCACGTCAAAGTTGACGTTACCGATGCGCGCAGCGTTGCGCCCATTGAGCACCGTCGTCCGGATCTGGCCCCGCTGCTGGTCTGAGAGCTGCACGTTCATGCCCGAGGCGTTGCCCTGCAGGCCCTTCATGCCGTCGCGGTTGTCCTGAGCGGTTTTTTGCCGTTCCTGCGCGCTATTGCGATCCTGAGCAGTGTTTTGCCGACCCACGCGGTTACGTTCCGCGGCGGTGCGGCTTGTTTTGGACGGTTCAGTCCGGGTCATCGCACTTTTCTTGCCGGTTGATTTGTGCTGTTCCGACTGTGCCGTTCGATTGCGTGTGGTCGCCTTGTTCTCGGCGGCGGCCTTGTTCTTGCCGGCGGCCTTGCTCTCGTTATTCATCTGCGCCGATTTCGGCGCCATGGGCGCCGCTTTGTTCCGCTCTTGGATACTTTGACCCATCTTCTCCGCAGGCGCGTTCTTGTCCATTTGCTGGGCGGCTTGCGCCCGCTTGGCCTGCGGCGTGGCGTTCTGGTCGGGTTTTTCCTGGGCCGAGACCAAACTCGTTCCGGCCAAAAGCGCGAGCGCGGCAATGCCGGCTAGCACGGTTGTTCGTTGGGTCCTCATTCAGCTGTCTCCTCTGTCTTGCCTGACGCTCGTGGTGAACGTGCGAAGGCGGTCCATCCGGCGAACGCCCGCTTGGCAGGAAAGTTTCGGTTCCATGTGATAATTTGCGATGCGCCGGTGGAATTCTTCGGCAAGCGAAAAAGCGCATCGACGCGCGACTGAACTCTGACTATTTGTTCATGTCGTGCTGCATCGTCGGTGCGGGGCAGGGCGATTTCGAAGGGGGACTCGTGAAAGCACTAACATCCAGCATCGATGCAACTTCGACAGAGTTCCGCGCCAACGAGACCGCGATGCGTGCGCTGGTCGCTGAACTTCAAGCGCGGCGCAGTAAAGCCGCCGAGGGTGGACCAATCCGTTCCCGTGAGCGCCATTTGGCGCGTGGAAAACTTCTACCGCGCGATCGCGTGCTGACGTTGATCGACGCCGGAGCGCCGTTCCTCGAATTGTCGCCGCTCGCCGCCGACGGCCTTTACGACGATGCGATTCATGCGGCCGGGATCATCACTGGCATCGGCCGCATATCCGACCGAGAATGCGTGATCGTATGCAACGACTCGACCATCAAGGGCGGTACCTATTATCCGCTGACGGTGAAGAAGCATCTGCGAGCGCAGGAAATCGCCCGCGAGAACCGGTTGCCCTGTATTTATCTGGTCGATTTTGGCGGCGCCAACCTGCCACAATGGCCGGAAGTGTTTCCGGATCGGGAGCACTTCGGACGCATTTTCTACAACCAGGCCACATTGTCCGCCGTTGGCGTGCCGCAGATCGCGGTTGTCATGGGTTCGTGCACCGCCGGCGGCGCTTATGTGCCGGCGATGTCGGACGAGACCATCATCGTGCGCAAGCAAGGCACGATTTTCCTTGGCGGGCCGCCGCTGGTGAAGGCGGCAACCGGCGAGGTGGTTTCGGCCGAAGATTTAGGCGGCGCCGACGTGCATGCGAGGAAATCCGGAGTTGCCGACTATTACGCCGAGAACGATCGGCACGCGCTGGAAGTTTGTCGTCGCATTGTTGCCAATCTGAACGCAAAAAAAGCCGTCGATATTCCGCTCGCCAAGCCAGCCGAACCGCAATACGACGTCAACGAACTTGACGGCGTCCTTCCGGACGATCTCAAAAAGCAATTCGATATCCGCGAGGTGATCGCGCGCCTGGTCGACGGTTCCGAATTTGATGAATTCAAGGCCTTATACGCCACCACGATCGTGACCGGCTTTGCACACATCCACGGCATTCCGGTCGGTATTCTGGGCAACAACGGCATATTGTTCTCGGAGAGCGCGTTGAAGGCCGCGCACTTCATCGAACTCTGCTGCCAGCGGCGCATTCCGCTGCTCTTCCTGCAAAACATCGTTGGCTTCATGGTCGGGCGCGATTATGAGGCCGGCGGAATCGCCAAGGACGGCGCCAAGCTGGTCACGGCGGTTGCCTGTGCGCAGGTGCCGAAGATCACCGTCGTGATCGGCGGCTCCTACGGTGCCGGCAACTACGGCATGTGCGGTCGCGCCTATGGCCCACGTTTCTTATTTACCTGGCCAAGTGCTCGCGTGGCGCTCATGGGGTCCGAGCAGGCAGCAAGCGTGCTGGCGACGGTGCGGCGCGACAACATCGAGGCGGCGGGCAAAACCTGGTCGGCCGAAGAAGAGGCGAAATTCAAGCAGCCCATTCGCGATCAATTCGACAGGGAAGCCGATCCCTATTACGCCACCGCGAGGCTGTGGGACGACGGCATCATTGCGCCCAGCGAAACGCGCCGCGTGCTGGCGTTATGTTTCTCGGTAGCGCTCAATGCGCCGATCCCGGAGACGAAGTTCGGTGTATTCCGGATGTAATGCGGCACTCGCCGAGATCATCGAGTGACGGAGCTTACGCCCATGCCCAAGACTATTGAGCATATTCACTGACCGGACGCGCCGGATGTGTGGATGCCGTATGCGCCGGCGATCAAGGTAAAAGGCGGCACCATCGTTTATCTCGCCGGTGTCACTGCCGCACCGGTTTATCACCATCACCCGCACCGACCGCAGGAATTTGACTCGATGCCGCGCGATATGGCCGGCCAGGCGCGAGCCGCGCTTGAGAATCTCAAGCGCGGACTTGAGGCTGTTGGAGCACGCTTTGCCGATATTGTGACCGCCGATCGCTTCGTCACCGATCTTTCCGACCAGGATGCGCTCAATCGCGTCTGGGGCGAATATTTTGGCGACACCAAGCCGACAACTACGACAGTGCAAGTCGTGCGGCTGGCGACCGATCCACGCTGCCTTGTCGAGATCAACGCCATTGCCGTGATCGACTAGGCCGCTTCTGCTACACTGAAAATGCGCAGAGCGGAGGGCGGCATGGCCGAAGGGGCGTATCGGACGGCGTTGATCGTTGGAGTGGGTGGCGGTCTTTCCGCGTCAGTGGCGCGGATTTTCAAGAAGGCCGGCATGACCGTTGCGCTCGCCGCCCGTCGGGGGGTTGAGCTTTCGCCACTTGCAAAGGAGATCGGCGGCAAGGCCTTCGCCTGTGATGCGACCAAGCACGCCGAGGTGGTCAAGCTCTTTGCCGATGTGGAATCCGCCTTCGGCGCGCCCGACGTTGTCGTCTACAATGCAAGCTATCGTACGCGCGGTCCGGTGATCGACCTCAATCCGGCCGAAGTGGAGAAGTCGATCATTGTCTCCGCATTCGGCGGTTTCCTGGTGGCCCAGGAGGCGGTCAAGCGCATGCTGCCGCAAAAGCGTGGCGCGATCCTGTTTACCGGCGCATCGGCGAGCGTGAAGGGCTATGCGCAATCGGCACCCTTCGCGATGGGCAAATTCGCGCTACGCGGGCTCGCGCAGAGCCTGGCCCGCGAACTTTCGCCACAGGGCATTCACATCGCGCATGTGGTCATCGACGGCGGTATCCGCAGCAGCGCCGGCCGCGCCGAGCCGCCGGACAAGCCCGACAGCATGCTCGACCCTAACGCGATCGCGCAGAACTATCTCAATCTATTGCAGCAGCACCGCAGCGCTTGGGCCTGGGAAATCGAATTGCGGCCTTGGGTCGAACGATTTTGAGTTCGGCGCCCGGCACCGGCTATAGTTGCGTTATGTCGGGAGTGATTGTCAGGGCCGCCGTGGTCGCGTTGACGCTTGTGGTCGCAGCGGCAAGCACGCATGCGCAGGTTGTGCGCAAACGCGATCCGCGGAAACCGGCTGAGCCGGCCGCGCCGGCCATATCCGTCGACAAGCGCGACAGCATGATCACCGCGCCTGCAACATTTAACGACCGGCCTTACTGGCTCGCCCTAGCAGAGTGTGGCGGCATCTATTTCAAGATCAACGTCCTCTACACCGATGCGGCGGTCAATGCCCGTGTCGTCAAGCCAGATCCCAAAGCGAATGCCGAATATACGAAAAAGCTTACGACCGCGATCAAGATCGCCACGACTTATTTCGACGGAGCCGAGCATTTTCTTATGACCGACCGCGCCATCGAGCGCGCCGACGCCGTCCTCACCTACGACGGGCAGTCGCGCGCCGCCGGCCAGCGGGTCAAAACCATCGAGGCTGGGCTCGCGGCGGCGAAACCGTGTCCGGCGCTATATCAGGCTTGCCGAGAAGCCTATCCCAAGCAATGCACACGGCCGCTACCAGCGGCAAACTAGCGTACCGCTGGTACGGTTGGCGCCCCGCCAAAGGA
This sequence comes from uncultured Alphaproteobacteria bacterium, assembly GCA_963845775.1. Classification (GTDB taxonomy): domain Bacteria; phylum Pseudomonadota; class Alphaproteobacteria; order Rhizobiales; family Xanthobacteraceae; genus BOG-931. The sequence goes on along the minus strand of CAWJTE010000006.1, from coordinate 162,063 downwards.
GAAGCCGATGAAATTGGTCCTCGCAGCGTTTTTGGCCTCGGCTCTGTTTGCCATGCCGAACGCCCGGGCGCACGATATGCCAGCGCCAACAGGCGCCGACGAGCCGGCGGTACCCACGATCGGTGACGTCATGGCCACGCAGCAGATGCGTCACATTAAGCTTTGGTTTGCCGGCCACGCCGGCAACTGGCCGCTGGCGGATTATGAAATCGACAAGCTGAAAGACGGATTTGAAAAACTGCATCAGCAACTCGGCGGCGATACGGTCGAGAAAACCGTCGGGCCGGGACTTCTCCGCATTGGAGAAGGCCATCGACGGCAAGGATCGTGCGGCGTTCACTGTGGCTTTCGATCGACTGAGCGCCGGCTGCAACATCTGTCACACCATGCTGGACCACGCTTACATCGTCATTCAGCGCCCCGCGTCGCTGCCCTACGGCGACCAGCTTTTTGCCGCGCCGAGATAATCCACCCCGCGTCATCGCGCCGCGCCGCCCTGCGGCAACACATAGCTGGCGCATTTCCAGCAGATAGCTGGGTGTTTGAATGACGGTGCTGTCAACAGGAGGCCCGACGATGACCTATCGCGTCTATTCCGGCCCGCGCGGCTCACAGTCCATCTCCCCGCTGGAGAAGGATCGTCACCTCTACAAGGAGCTCGGCTCTCTCGATGAGGCGATGAACTGGGCCCGGCATATCAACGACAGCGGTCGCGTTGCTTTGTTGATCGAGGGCGATGACGGAACCCGACTGACCAAACAGCAAATCGTGACTGCCCTTAAGAATCCCGAAGAACCCAAATCACATGGCCACGCGGCTTAACGGGCCGGGACTCCGGGTCTATTAGCGAGCCGCTTCTAAAAGCGCTGCAAGGCCGGGAATTTCCTGCTCCGGTGCTTGATTGGGGTATTCATTCGGCGCGCGCGTCCGGTTGATCCAGAACGCTTTGAAGCCGAATGACACCGCGCCCATGATGTCCCATCGGTTGGACGACACAAACCCGGCGTCTGAGGGCTTGATCCCAAGCGAATCGGTGACCAGTGCGTAGACTTCCCGCCGGGGCTTGTAGCAGCGCACCGCATCGACCGAAAAAACGCCGTCGAGAAGTCCGCGCATCGCGGCCGCCTCCAATGCCGCGGCAAGCATGCCCGGCGTGCCATTGGAGAGGATGGCAAGGCGCGCGCCGCGGGTCTTGAGGTCGGTCAGAGCCTTGTGGGCATCGGGAAACGCGTCGAGCGTAAGATAAGCTTCGAGCAGCCTTCCCCGCAGCCCACGGTCGACCGAAGGAACGCGCGCAAAGGCAAAGTCGAGCGCGCGTTCGGTCAATTTTGAAAAGTCCACGTAATGGCCGGCAAGTGTCAACGTCCAGGTATATTCGAGTTGTTTCGTCCGCCAGATCTCCGAGAACCGATCGGCGTCCGGACCGGCGGCCGCCCGGTGGCGACCGATCGCGGCATGGACGTCAAACAATGTTCCGTAGGCGTCGAAGACATAAGCGCTCAACATGGCTCAATCTCCTCGCGACATAGTGACAAAGGCCCCGCCGATAGGGCAAGAGAAGCGACGCAGGTTGATACGATGAGCCGCTCCGTCACTTGGTCGAAGACCGTCACCTTTTTCGACGATGACTGGCACGAGGGCAATGTGCCGATCATGGGCGTTCGCACTCACGCCGCGTGGTTGTGCACGTCAGTGTTCGACGGCGCGCGCGCCTTCGAAGGCACCGCGCCCGACCTTGACCTGCACTTTGCCCGCGTCAACGAGTCCGCCAAAACCATGGGTCTCAAACCGCTGGTTCCAGTCGAAGCCTGGCTGGGACTGGCGCGCGAAGGCCTAAAGCATTTCGAAAGTGACGCCGAACTTTACATCCGGCCAATGTATTGGCCGGAGGACGCGACCGGGGGGGCGGTGCGGTTGGACCCCGAAACAACACGCTGGTGCCTTACTCTTTATGTGGCGCCGCTGCCAAAGCCGACCGGCACGGCCATCACGCTTTCGCCGTATCGGCGGCCGACGCGGGAATCCGCGCCGGTCGACGCCAAGGCTGGTTGCCTGTATCCCAACAACGCCCGCGCCATGACCGAAGCGCGTTCGCGCGGCTTCGACAATTGCTTGATGTGCGACATGCTGGGCAACGTCGCCGAGCTCGCCACCGCGAATATTTTCATGGTGAAGGACGGCGTCGTTTACACGCCGGCGCCGAACGGTACTTTTCTCGCGGGCATTACGCGTGCCCGCGTCGTGAAGCTTTTGCGCGCCGCCGGTATTTCTGTGAGCGAGGCGACATTGAGCTATGCCGATTTTCAATCGGCTGATGAGATATTCTCGTCCGGGAATTACACCAAGGTCTCGCCGATCGTGCGCATTGACGAGCGGAACTTGCAGCCGGGTCCGGTATATCGCAAAGCACGCGAGCTTTATTGGGAATATGCGCAGGCGGCGCAGCGGGAATAGTCAGGCGCGCCACGAAGTCGCAGGCAAAAAGCAGGGCTAATGGCCCCGCTTTTCGGCAAACCGCCCTGGTCTACGCTCTATTTCATTGCGGCTTCATACATCTCGGCGACGTAATCCCAATTGACCAGATGTTCGAGAAACGCCTTGAGGTAATCTGGCCGGCGGTTACGATAGTCGATGTAATAGGAATGTTCCCACACGTCGCAACCTAGGATCGGCTTGCCGCCGTGGACCAGTGGATTTTCCCCATTCGGCGTTTTCGTCACCGCGATCTTGCCGTCCTTCACTGCAAGCCAGCACCATCCGGAACCGAACTGTGTGGCGCCGGCTTGGGCGAAGTCTTCCTTCATCTTGGCGATCGAGCCTAAGTCGCTGATGATTTGCTTCTCCAGTTTGCCGGGAAGCTTGTCGCCGCCGCCACCCTTTTTCATCCACTTCCAGAAGTAAATGTGGTTGTAGTGCTGGGCGGCGTTGTTGAAGAGCCCGGGATTTTTGCCGAACGTGCCCTTCACCACCTCCTCGAGCGGCTTGTTCTCCCACTCGGTGCCTTTGGCCAGATTGTTGCCGTTCGTCACGTAGGCCTGATGATGCTTGTCGTGATGGAATTCGAGCGTCTCGCGCGACATGTTCGGCGCGAGTGCGTCATAGGCGTAAGGCAGTTCGGGTAGGGTGAATGCCATTGGCGTACTCCTCAATGTGAATGGTCACGGGCGGGCCGCGGGTAAAACCGCCTGGCAAGGACAAGGTTTCTTCTAAATAGGCTTAACCGGCCGGCTTGGGCAATGGGCCCTACTGGCGCCCAATGACGTGCCAAGGCGAAGCCGCGGGGGCCGATCGATTTCTCATACGGTGCAACGGATTGACCGTGGCGCCGACGGTCGTCACGGAGCCCGGGCGAAAGCGAAATACCAGCCATAAGCCGCACCCTCAAGGCGACCACCCAAGCCGGCGGCCATTTTATGTTCTTGCGCCCCGCGGTAAGGGCCAGCAAAATGCCTTTCCTTCGTTGCCCCAAACGGTTGCGTAGGGACGGGGATGGGGCGTGATGCCGCGGGGATGGGGCGTGATGCCATTGATTTTGTTGCTATTGGGTGTTGTTACAACAATCGCCGGTGCGGTCCTTGTCGCTTCAGGTTTGACTTTCCACGACGGAACGTTCGACACCGAGGCGATAACGCCCGGGACGGTTGCTGCCATCGGCGGGCTTCTGCTGATCGGAATGGGACTGGCTGTTCGTGAGTTGCAACGCATCGAACGCGCCCTGGCGGCGAGGCCGATGCCGCGGACAAGCCGCGCGGGCGATGGCCCCGTCAATACGGCCAAAGGCATCGATCCATCGGTCCGTGTTCCCTTCCCGTCCAAATCGAAGACCAGCGCGCAGGCGGCGTCAGTCGATGCCCGATCGAGGCCGGCGCGAGCCGATGAAGCAGCCGTCGAACCGCTGCTAAAATTCCCAACATTGCCTGGGCGTGAAGAGGGCCCGGTCGCTGAAGAAAACTCCGTGGAGGTAAGGCAGCCCGCCGTCGCTACAGCCATGGCCGGTCGCGGCGCGAACGGGGCGTCACCGGCGCGTGTAGCGCCGCGGTTCGACATCAAGCCTCGCGCGGCCGTGGCATCCGACACAACGCAGGGGTCCGGTGTGGCTGCATTCTTGTCCGGAAAATCACGCCGCGACGGCCAAGGCGCTTCGGCCCAGACCGCCGCCGCGATACCACACCCCGGTGAAAAGCCAGCGCCCGAAACGCAGTCTGCCCCGGTCACGCCGACGGGTGCGGTGTCTGTTCTCAAGTCAGGCGTGGTCGAAGGGATGGCTTATACGCTTTATTCAGACGGATCGATCGAAGCCCAGTTGCCACAAGGAACGTTGCGGTTCGGCTCAATCACGGCGCTGCGCGAACATATCGATAGCGGCGCCTAGCGATTTTAGAGAATTTGACGTTCAGATCGGCGGCGTTTCTTAAAACTGCGCGACGCTCAACTATTCTAGCGTGCCGAAATTCCGTACCGGGCAATCTTATTTCTTGGAAAGTCATGCCAGGAACTGCGCTTTATTGCTCTCAATTCTGAAGTGCTATATCTTTAGAACCGTTTGTAACTGAGTGCCCACCTTGTCGCGGTTGTGCATGACACGGGCGGGCGGATCCGGCGCGGGGGCGACGGCAAAGTCTCTTAGAGATCAGGCCTGACATGGCTGAAATCCAGCTGAGAGCAGCAGTTACATTCAACTGACCGCGAACATTGTCTCCGCTTATGTGAGCAACAACACGGTTTCAAGCGCGGAAATACCGAGCTTGATCGGTCAGGTGTATGCCGCGTTGATACGGATTGCGAATGGCGCAGCTGCGGCGCCATCAGAAACGCTTAAGCCGGCGGTGCCTGTTAAACGCTCCATTACTCCCGAATACATCGTGTGCCTTGAGGACGGTAAGAAGTTTAAATCGCTTAAGCGCCATCTGCGGACCCAGTTTGATATGACGCCGGAACGCTACCGCGAGAAATGGGGGCTGCCGCCCGATTATCCGATGGTGGCGCCAAACTACGCCGCCGCGCGATCGCAGCTCGCCAAGCAAATGGGTCTGGGCCAGCAGCGCCGGCGCCGCAAATAAGAAAGCGGACAGTTGCTAGCGTTGAAGGACGCCAATCAACCGGTTGGCAAAGCTCAACCGTTCGGTCATTACCCTGATTACGTATGCAAGCAAGGCCTGGCTAAGCGCCGGCTGATCGCGCTTGATGCGCTCATAGGCTTCGGCGTCGAGTTCATAGAGCACGCTGGTCGCTTCGGCTTGAATAGTCGCGCTGCGTGGCGAGCGGGCGATCAGACCCATTTCTCCCACCGTCGTGTGACGGCCGAGGCTGCGCACGCGCGTCGTGCGTCCGTCGTGCAGATCGACCATGATGCCAACGCGCCCTTCGAGAATGAAATGCATCGACGCGGCCGCGTCGCCCTGCCGGGCTATGATGTCGCCTGCCTCGACATCGAGACGCCGGCAGTTTTCAGTCAAACGATCGGCGAGCCGCGCGTCGCCGAGGGCTTCCGAAAACCAGGCACGTAACGATCGCGTGTCGCCGTTCTCGGCCTGATGAGCTTCGATGATCGCCTGCTCGCAAGACTCCAGCGCGCGGTCGAGATCGGAGGCGACGCCGACATCGTCGGAGATGAAACGCGCAATACGAAAGGGCCGCTCCAGCTCGGGCGACAAATTGACCAGCACGATGCGAGCGCCCGCTTCGGTCGCCGCCTGCTTAATTTGCGCGAAGCTTTGTATGGCCGAGGAATCGAGGCCCGTAACGCGACAAAAATCAAAAATCAGGAAGCGGCATCCGCTCTGCCGCGTCATCAGCCCCTTGACGTGTTGATAGAGTTGGTTGGCCGAGCCGAAGAACAGATAGCTTTGCAGGGCCATGCCCTGAATTTCCAGGCCGTGGGCGGCGAGCAACGCCCGCTCGTGGGGGCCCCGGTCGAGCGAAGACCGGTATTCCGAGCCGTCAAAGCCGAACTTGATCGCGCTCACCCTGCTCGCGCTGAGCGCGAAGGTCGCGCAGCCGATCACGACGCCAATGAGCACGCCGGCAATGAAGCCCCAATTGACAATCAGCAAGACGATAGCGAGCAGCGATAAATAGTCGATAAGCGGCAGCTGGCGCGCCGATTGCACGATCCACTGATGGACGAGTTCGGCGCCCAGGAACAACAACAGGCCCGCGAGGATGAATTTTGGCACGTAACCAAGGAATGACGGATCTGCAACGAGAATGGCCCCCGACACCGCCGCGACGGTAAGACCGCCTAACCGGCTGGTCGCGCCGGCGGTGCGGATGAGGATCGAGCGGCTGAGCGACGTGCAGCTTACATATCCGCCCAGGGCCGCAGTCACGATGTTTGCCAGTCCCAGGACTTTCAGGTCGCGGTCGATGTTGGCTTCACTCCGGGTCGCAAGCTCGATGCCGGTCGTATTGAGCAACAAGGTGCTGACGGTGACGAACATGATGGCGAGTAGATCGCCAGCGAGCGAGGGAAGTGTCGCCCATGAGAAGCTTTGCAGCGCGCCCGCTTTCCACGGCAACGTCAGATGCGCCACTGGTAGTCTCGGGAACATCCATCCGTCGGTCTGAACCGAATGGAATGACGAGCCGCTCAAAAGGATCACGAGGTAGGTTGCCGTGAGCGCGACTAGCAATACCCCTGGCAAAATGAGGGGATTCTTGGATCGGCTCAGCGAAAAATGCAGTGTGATTGCGACAAATACAGCGGCAGCGAGCTTAACGACGAGGGCAAGATTGATAAAGGGACCGATGTTCATCAGTGCCGCCGGCTGATCGGTTGCGACCTGTACTGCGCCCATCATCATCAGCCAGCCGGTAGCGCCCAGAAAACCGCCGATTACCGGGTAAGGCACAAAGCGGATGGCGCGGCCGGCGTGAGTGAAACCGAGAATGCAAAGAAGAGCGCCGGTGAGCGCGGTCGACAGCGACATAACGATCAATGTCGGCTCGAGAAGGCCGGTGCCACCCTGCGCGACGACGCGATGCACAACGGTCGCCACCATTGCCGCGATGACGACCGAAATGGAGCTGTCAGGTCCGGCGACCGCGAACGGAAGAGAGCTGCGCAACGCGACGATTGCCCCGCCGATCGCGGCGGACAAGAAGGTCGCGGCCACGCCGTAAGCCAACAAATGTGAGATGGGACCGGTGAAAATAAGGGCGGCGTAGGAGAGGCAATAGGCGATGGACAGGACGCCGCAGATCGCCCCGGCGAACACGTTCGTCAGCGCCGTCCGAACACCTTTGCCGACGAACGCGGGGTCCGCCCCCAAACCGCCGATGGCCATTGCTTGATTTTCTCCGGCCCTCAATTGTCCAGGGGATTTATAACACGGTCGCGGACGTGGCCAATTTTGGCAGGGCAACAACGGCCGCTATGCCGTCAGCAATGTCATTTCGCGGTCACACCGCAGCGGCGGTCAGCGCCGCGCGGGCGTCAGAACGAATGCGTTCCACCATGGAGCGAAACCCGTTGGAACGCTGCGGCGTAAGGTGCTCGCGCAGGCCGAGTTGCTCAAACAGCGAAGGCGCATCGATCGTCAAAATGTCCTTGGCGGGTTTACCCGAGAACATGGCGAAAAGAACTGCGATCAGGCCGCGTACGATGTGCGCGTCGCTGTCGCCGGCAAACTTCAATACTGGTCCATCGGCGCCGTTTGGGCGAACATCGGTATCGAGCCAGACCTGGCTCGCGCAGCCCTGCACCCTGTTGGCATCGTTATGCGCCGCCGCGGTAAGCGGCGGCAATTCGCGTCCCAACTCGATCAGATAACGATAGCGATCGTCCCAATCCTCGAGGGCGGCGAAATTATCGATAATTTCCTCAATATCGGCCATCGCGGCGATCGTTCCTCGCCACCCTATATAGGGCGTCGAGCCGCCGAGGTCGATGTTTTCAGAACGGGTTAGACGGGGTGTTTGTTGTCGCGACGCGGCGCCGGTCCTCGCCACGACGGTGTCAGGTCGGTCGCCGTTAATGTGCTCTGTGAGGTCCGTTCGGCCGCGGATTTAGTCGAGGCCGTTTTTGTATTGCCGGTTTTCTGCGGTGTTACGCTCGCAAGTGATCCGGTCTCGTGGGGCCCCATCGCTTCGCTCAGCGCGCCGTAAAGCATTTTCGCGCCGGCTTGCGCCCGATAGCCGACTGCAGTCGCTACCTGTGAGCCGACCGTGCAGGCCTGCGGCTGCCGCGAGCAGAAACCGCGCACGTCTCCAACCGTCGCGGACGCCGCCGAAATTGCCTCGGTGGCGCTGACTTCGTTGGTCGAAGCGCTTCGCTGCGCAGTGCCGATCGGCAACAGCACAAGCACCAGGCCGAGCCAAAACGTCATTCGCAAGAGAAAGAACATAAAGCTCACTTCCCCGGCGGCCAGTATTGCCGCATGTGGGCCGACCGTAGCAGGCGGCGTTGAAGACCGCGTTGGCGGCACCGGGACGTTTTTGCGCATAATCGAGCAGAATAATCCGCAAATTTTCGCGCAAGTCGAAAAAATAAAATTTGCTTAAAATTTGAGCGAACGCAGTCGCGGCCGGTCGGTGTTGGTCGGGTAGGCCCAAGCACGCTTCGTTCCTGGGCGTGATTTCGTTGCGGCGAGCGAGCGAGGTATCTCCAGCGAGCGCGCTAAGTCAACGAGCCATTCACCATGACGGTGGAATCAGGCATTTGTGCCCGCGCTACTTGCCCTACTGGGCAGTTCCGCAACCCTGCGAGTACGCCGCTTTAGCGTTCGCTTAAGGCGCGTTTGAGACGATCCCATGATAGAAAAATGGGGAGCGCGTCTGCAAAGCCGGGCGTGCAATTGGGATCGTGGGCCTCTTTGCGCCGGTTCGCGTCTATGTTGAATTGTTGGTGCACCCGTCCGCGCAGCAGGATGCGCTGACCGCTGCGCGACACCGTGCGTTTATTGCCCCGCGTTTGCTGGGCAGTATGGTGGCACTGGCTGCCTTCCCGGTCTATTTGATTGTGCGGGGTCCCCCGAGCGCGCTTGAGCTCGTCGTGTTCGGTTGGCTCGTGGTGCCTATCCTTGTTGCTTACTTTCTCTCGCGCACCGGACGCTATGAAAGCGCGCATATCCTGTCCTCGCTCGCTCTGACCGGGCTGGTGACCGCGGTCGCGATGTCCACCGGTGGCATTGCCTCGTTTGCGGCCATTTGGCTTGTGGTGGTTCCGCTTGAAGCGTCGCTTTCGGCGTCGCGCCGTGTCGTTGCGTTGGCGTCGACCTTTGCCCTGGCCGCCGCTGGCGTCCTGGCGCTAGTGAGCGGACTGGATCTCCTGTCGCCCCCCGCCGCGGGCGGGCACGTCGCGCTCGCCACACTCGGGATCGCATCGGCCGCGCTATACGCGGCCGGCTTGGCGCTCGGTACGGAGGTGCTGACGCGAACAAGCTTCTGGCTTCTATATGCCGAAGAAGACCGTTACCGATTGCTGGCGCGTAACATGACTGACGTGATCACGCGCTACGGCCGCGACGGTGCGTTGCTTTTCGTTTCGCCGGCAGCCCAGTCGTTGTTCGGTTGCGGCATCGGCGAGTTACAAGGACAAGGCTTGTTCAATCGGGTCCACGTCGCCGACCGGCCTGCCTATTTGATTGCACTCGGCGATACGGCGGCGCTGGGGGAGGGCCGATCGGTTGAATTCCGGGTGCGGCGCGACGCAGGTGACGGCCACCCAACGCCGCAATTCCTGTGGGTCGAGATGCGTTGCCGGCCGCTCGAACAAGTCGAAGCGGTCGGGCAGGACCGGTGCGAAATCGTCGCCGTGTTGCGCGACGTGACCGAAAGAAAACGCCAGGAACAGGCGCTCGGGGACGCGCGCGCTGAAGCCGAGCGCGCCAATGCCGCTAAGAGCCGCTTCCTCGCCACCATGAGTTACGAATTGCGAACGCCGCTGAACGCCATTATCGGCTTTTCCGGGATGCTGATGAAGGAAACGGCCCTCGCGCTCGATGCCAAGCGTCGAAATGAATACGCTGGTCTGATCAACGATTCCGGCAACCATCTGCTCGCCGTCATCAACGGCATTCTCGATATGTCGAAAATCGAAACCGGCAATTTCGAGATCACGTCGGAGCCATTTGCGCCTGCGGCGGTGATCGCCAGTTGCTGCAATATGCTGGCGCTGCGCGCAAGCGAGGCGGGCATCGTGTTGGAAAAAATGCCGACCGGCGGCCTTCAGGACATGGTCGCCGACCGACGCGCGCTCAATCAAATCTTGCTCAATCTCATCTCGAACGCGATCCGCTTCACCGACCGTGGCGGCAAGGTTACGGTCGGCGCACGCGCCGAAGCCGGCCATGTCACCTTTATGGTCGAGGACAATGGCGTCGGCATCAACGACGAAGACCTAGCTCGCGTCGGCGAGCCGTATTTTCAGGCGCGTGCCTCATATGACCGGCGCCACGGTGGAACGGGGCTTGGACTGTCGATCGTCAAAGGCCTGGTGCGGCTGCACGGCGGCGAGATCAGCATCCGCAGTCGCGTGGGTGAGGGCACCCGCGTCAGTGTGCGGCTGCCGCTGGACTGCGAAGGCGCGAGACCAGACGGCGCGGGTTGTGAGGCTCCGATCGATGTCATGCGTCACTTGCCGACACATTCGCCCGTGGGTGCGTCGGCCCGGCCATTGAGTTCCGAAAGCGAACGCGAAGACGACGCCGCACGCGCCGATATCAGGGTGAAAAAAAGTGCGTGACCGCCGTACCAGCGGCCGCCGCACGGCCGTGCGTTCGGGCGGAACCGCGACCACTGCAACGCAGCATATATACGGACGTATCATGCAACGACCGGTCGATTTTGTCGCCATTCTTGGCGCTATCGCCGCCAGTGTCGTAATCATCGTCAACGCCGTCTTTCTGCAGTCCTACGCGCACCCGGCGCCGTTCTTCGCTGCCCCGAGTAATTCGCCGGCCGGTGAAAATCCCGCCGCCGCATCAGTTTCAACGCTTAAGCCGGCGGAAGCTGCCGCCCCGTGGCCGATGGCGTCGCAACGCCCCGTGCAGGCGGTTTCAACGCGCGGCAACGATCCGATCGCGGGCCTAATCGGAACGCCGGCCGGCCCACCGTCGGCGCGAGTCATGGCGGTGCAGCGAGTTCTCTCGGCGTTCGGCTACGGTCAGATGAAGTTTTCCGGCATTGTGGATGAACCGACCCGTTCGGCAATCGAGAAATTCGAGAGTGAGCACAAAATGCCGGTTACCGGCCGGGTTTCCGACCGCTTGCTAACCGAACTTGCCGCCATGGTCGGGCACTCGGTCGAATAGCTCGCGGGCACAGAGCTTATTTGCGACGTCGCGCGGACCGAGTCATATCTCGGTCTGGGGACCACGCGAGCCGCGATGCGCCTGAAAACCGCACTTTGGGTTGCCGCCTATCTGCGGCGCTGCCAAGTCGAAGGCCTGTTTGCGGTTGTGCGCCGACGTGGCGCTGAAGAGGCCGGCGCCGTTTTCGTCCGTGTGTGCAGGCTCGATGGCACTTCCGATCTCTTCGGGCCGGCGCCGCAAAGCGCGTTCGACGCCGCGCAGTCGGGCGGCCGGGCATTTGCCCAAAGCATGGCCAGCCGGTCGGCGCCGGACGTCGACGTCGAAGTGTATCTCGCGCGGCAGATAAAATTCGACCCGGATCTCTGGATCGTCGAAGTCGAGGATCGGGCGGGCCGTAATTTGCTGGACTTGGTCGCCGGCTAGGACGCCATCAGTTTCGGCGTTCCGTGAGTGGCCAAGCGCAGGCGCTCGCCTCGTCGTCGCGGGGGGTGCGCGTCGGCGGGTTTCGTCGTCATACGACGACGGCCGATATTTGCCGCTCTGCCGTTCGGGCGGTTGCAGGGCCTGCCAGATCGAGAGCATGGCAGTTGCCGCCGGCGCGGATATTTCATCGTAGAGCGCGGCCAGCGTGTGGACGTGCTCGACCGAATGTCCCGCCGCGGGATTTAGAAACATCAAAACGCGGTAAAGCACCTCGCGCGGCATCCCGAGCATCTTTGCCGCCACGACCACCGGCTCACCCAGATCGTCGCGCGCAATCCTGCGCGCTTGCTCGCGTGGAATGCGCAAGGCGCGTGCCAGCTCGACGGCGAAATCGTCCCGGCTGCCGGTCAGCGCCGCGGCCTCGAGCTGCTGTCCAAGAGGTGGGTCGTGGGAAATGTCGTTGTGTCCTGCCGCAACAGGAGCGACGACGGGAAGATTGAGCAGTATGAGCCGCCGTTCCTCTGCGGTCGCGGCGAAAAACTGATCGTTGAGTTCCGCGGCGATGGTGCGGTCGATGGGACGTCTGGTTTCCGCGTTCTGTTCGCTCTGCCCTACGATGTTCATGGCTGGGGGCGGCGCCCCGGCGGGTTTCGGCACGACCGGTTCGGTCGGGGCGACGCGCGGTTGTAACAGCGGATGCGTACGCAACTCGGCGACGACGGCAGGCAGATCATCGGAGAGCCGTTGCAAGACGCGCAACGGCGGCGACGGATAGCGCGCAAAGCGCCGTGCGACAGCGATCCGGGTTGGAGGATCGGCCGCCTCCAGCAGCCGCAGCGCAAGTTCGGTGTATTGGCGCTCCTCTGCAGGCGTGTGGTTGAGCCGGTGAACATAAAGATCGGTGAGGACCCGCAGCAACGTCGGACGCATGTCCGCGCCTCCGCGTGCGCCGAGGTCAGAAAGGCCTTGGAGACCGAAGATATCCTTAAGCCGCATTGTTGGTGAAATTGACCCCACGCTCGCCGCGCGCCATCCCCCGGGCACATCGTCAGTCTTAAGTTGCTGCCGTTAGCGGAGCGTTAACCCTGCGTGCCGCTTATTTGCACTGAGGCCGGTGCCGGTAGCACCGGAATGCAGGGGATCCGCGGCCGGCAGGCAGCGGACCACGGCTGGGCCGCCAGATGGGCACCATTGTCAAATTCCCCGACGAGGGGCGTATTGTGCGCTTCGGTCGCGGCGACGCGGCGGAAGACTCCGCGACCGTCATCATCCTTCCTGTTGTGCGCATCGAACGGCACGACGAGCCGGGGGCTGAACCGCACACGCATCCGCCGGCGGAGAATGGCGGTCGCCGACGCTTGAGACGGCGCTAAGGCTCGCCGTTTTCGTCGCGAGTCCGTTGCCGTCGCGATAGCGGACTGGCCGCAATCATTCTTACGCTGCTCTCGCTGCCTGCTTGCTCGAGCATTGGCGATTTGGGCGTTTGCAGCAACCGTTCGTCTCCGACAACATCCATTCTTGGGTCGGCCAGGAGGCTGCCGTGCGCGTCGGAGCGCCGATCTCGCTCAATAATCTGACCGACGACGAGCGAACGTGGCGCGATCTTGCTCTTCCGCTGATTGAGCCGCCCTACGACCGTATCCGCTGGGACGCGCTCGTTTACGAATACGGCATCAAGCGCAAATTGCAGCGCGATTTGTGGCGACCGGATCCGACTGCACATTATCGACATCTTCTCGCGGCGAACTTTCGATCAACGGCGGGCCGTTACAACAAGTTGATCGACGACATCCGCAACGACGTGGTGCGGGTGGGTCCTTATCTTCGATCTCGCCCATCGCGTCGTCGAACTTGACCGCAAACGCACGGCGAGCATGCAATACCTCTCCGACCTTGCTCCGGCGGATAAAGCAGGTGCGTTGGCGCGCGTCGGAGAGAACGCCTTTACCGTCGCCTGGGTACAGGAATTGCTGGCGCAGCGCTGTGCCGGGTATCGGTTTGCGCTCGACCATTTGGCTATTTCCGAGCCGGAAAACGTCGCCGCGGAAGCTGATATTGCGCTCGCCCAACTGCACAGGCGGTAGCCGGTAATCAACTCATTGCGTTGCCGCAACTCGCTGCTGCTGCGCTGGCGCCCGCCGCAAGCGTCAAATAGATTATTGCCGCTGCGCTGGCTCGGTGTGGCACTGCGCAGCAGCCAGCGCCCGACGCGCCATCGGCATCAGGCCGGGCTCCGGCGCCAAAGCGCGCAGTACAATCAATCCGCGCCGTGTCGGCGATTCTAATGATGAGCCGATCGGCGGCGGTAACATCTTCTTCCTCGGGGACCTGGGCGCGTTGCTCGGGCGTCATCAGGTCAAGTTCAATAACACGCCGTCCGGCGGCGCGATCATTGATGGCGTAATAAGCGACGCTGTTGCGCGTATAGAAGGTGATCGCGGTATAGGCCTGACTTAACGGTACGCGAAGCTTGAGCGCGCCCGCCGAAAGATCGTAGCGGCAGATCGCGACCGCAAAAGCCGGGTCCATGAACGGCATTGTCGTATTTTGCGCACTTGGCGCGGGAAGCTGCGTCACGGCATTGACGGGCGACAAACGTTCGAGCCGCGAATAGGCGTCCTGCGTCGCTGCTTGCGGCATCGCCAGCACCGTTGACAAGTGCACAATGCCGCCCAACAGAAGCGCCCCCAAAATCCATAGCGGAAGCCGGATCACGTGCACCCCTTTCGCACGACCGCCGGCATCGGGCCTTCCTTTGTCGTCAGAGACGCAACGCCGATCGGCGTATCGTAAAGCCGCCAAACCAACACGAATTGCTCAACGCCGCCGCTTGGCAGCCAGTTTCCTGGCCGCGCTCGCGGACCGATGCTGACGGCGAAGCGGCCGTCGACCTCGCGCAGGATCTCGGCGCTGGTGAAGCCATAGCGGTCGAGCGTGTTGGCGACCAAGCGGCCCTGTGTATCGTACAGCGTGAGCGTCCAGAAACGCGCCGCCGGGGTGATGCCGCTGACGATGAAGGTACAGCGTCCGTCGAGGACATTTCCGGTGTCGTCGGTATGGGCGTAGAAAGCAACGCCGTCGCCGACGCCGACGGGCAACTCGCCGGTGCGGGCTATGGCGGCGCGCGCATAGGGATCGATATCGGCCGAGCCACTCTTGGGCCACGCGGTCCAAGCACCGATAGTCAGCGACCCGAACGCAATGCCACGCGTCACCGTCAGCCAAGTGGCGCCAAGGCCAATAGCGGCGGCGAGGATCAAGGTAAAGCAGGAGCCGAAGAAGAGGCGCACGATCAGTTGCCGCCGGAAAAACTGGCAGGTTTTAGTTCACTGGCTGCCGTTTGCGTATTGTCGCTCATCCCACCGTCAAGCGCCCCGAATGTTCCGGCCGACCCCTGGGCGGAAAGGGCGCGACTGGCATCGTCGAGAAGATGCTCGGCATGAACCAGCGCTTCGGTCGCTTTGCGCGTCAGCAAGATCTGCTGTGGCGCCGGTGCACCTTGCAGTGCCGGGACATTGGCGACGGTGGGCGCGTGAACCGGCGGCGGCAAACCGGGCAGGGGCCTCAACTCAACGCCCTGATGCGCGTATGCCATGATGTTATGCCATACCATCGCCGGAACAGTGCCGCCGGTCATGCGTTTGGTCGGCGAGTAATCGTCGTTGCCCATCCACACCGCGCCGCAGAAATTGCCGGTGTAACCGACGAACCACGCGTCGCGCCAGGAATTGGTCGTACCGGTCTTGCCGGCTACTTGAATGCCGTCGAGTTGCGCGCGACGGCCAGTACCGTTCATTACCACCGAATTCATCATACCGACCATTTCGAGCGCTACCTGCGGCGAGAGCACCTGTTCGGCACGTTTACCGTCGCGATCGAAACGCCACACCACTTCGCCGGTGCCGGTGCGCACCTCCAGCAACGCATGCGGGGCGACCGCTTTGCCGAGATTAGGAAAGGTGGCGTAGGCAACCGCGTGCTCCAGCACGTTCACCTCGTCGGCGCCGATTGGCAGCGAGGGGGTGTCCGGAAGCGGCGTATAAATTCCAAAATTGCGCGCGGTCTGGACGATTTTGGCGCGGCCAAGCTTGGGATTGCCGTCGCCGAGTGCGATTGAGAGTTTTACCGGAATGACATTGATCGAGTTGGTGATCGCCTGCGTCAGTGTGATCGCGCCCGAATAGCCGCCGGAATAGTTGTGCGGGCACCAATTACCGATACACACCGGTAAATCGACGACGACGGATTGCGGTGTAAACCCATTGGCAAGCGCGGTTGCATAGACATAAGGCTTGAACGACGAGCCCGGCTGGCGTAACGCGTCAACTGCACGATTGAACTGACTTGCGCCGTAATCGCGGCCGCCAACCATCGCGCGCACAGCGCCGTCGAGATCGGCAATTACGACCGCCGTCTGACTGGCGCCGTAGTCATGCCCGTATTGGCGAAGCGCCGATTCGACCTCGCGATCGGCATAGTGCTGCAGATTGCTGTCGAGCGCGGTGCGCACGACGAAATAGCGTTCGTTGACAGACTTGGGGAAGGTTTCGACGAGCTTCCTCATCGCGTCGAATGCCCAGTCCAGATAATAGTTCGGCGCATCTTCGTCGCGCCGGTCGATGGGGGTTGCCGGATTTCGGCGAGCTCCGTAGACCTGACCCTCGGTCATAAATCCGGCGTCCACCAGATTGTCGAGCACGACGTTGGCGCGCGCGCGCGCCGCCGGCAGGTTAGCGAGCGGCGAGAACCGGCTCGGCGCCTTAAACAGGCCGGCAAGCATCCCAGCTTCCGGCAGCGTCACGTCGCGGACTGACTTGCCGAAATAATATTGCGCGGCGCCATCGACGCCGAACGCGCCGCCGCCCAGATAAGCACGGTCGAGGTAAAGCTTGAGAATCTCGTTCTTGGTCAGCCGGGTTTCCAGCCACAGCGCAAGAAACGCCTCGTTGATCTTGCGCTCGATAGTTCGCTCATTCGAGAGAAATAGATTCTTTGCCAGCTGCTGCGTGATCGTGGAGCCGCCCTGCACGACGCCACCGGCTCGCGCGTTGGTCAGCAGCGCGCGAAATGTACCAAGAAAGTCGATGCCGAAATGATCATAAAAGCGGCGGTCCTCTGTCGCCAGGACCGCTTTTATCAGATGGTCGGGCATTTCTTCCAACGGCACCGAATCGTTGTGTTTGATGCCGCGGATGCCGATCTCGTTACCGTAACGGTCGAGGAAAGTGACTGCGAGCTCGGACTTTTTCAGCCAATCGTCGTCTGAAGTTTCGCGGAAGGCGGGGAGGGCGAGCGCCAACATAAGGAGGAGGCTGGCGGTGCCCCAGGTTGCGGCTTCCGACAGCGGCTCGACGATCAGCCAGCGCCGCCAGCCGGCGATGTGAAAGCGGTCCATAACTGCAGTAAAGCGCTCATAGAGTTCACGCGCCCATTTGCCGCTCAGAAAAACCGCGAAGTCGATCCTCGCGTCGAGGTCGAGCAGCCGCCGCTTGAGCTTGATCTGCCAGTCGTCGCCCGGTTCGGGGAACAGGTCGGTCACGCTGTGCGCACTCCCGGAGCGGCTTGCCCGCTCTTATGCTTCTGCGGGGACGACATTTAGCCGAGGTGGCAGCCTTGGCCAATCATTGCCCGCCGACAGTGTGAACGAAAATAGGGGGCAAATTGGGCATAAACCCTTTGCACTGAGCAGCCGGAAACCTTAACTGCCGACATCCTGTGGTTTTTCGGAGAGAATCGGCGGCGGGCAGCGGGATGGCGGGCGAAAAAACCCCGGATAAGGGTCCCTTCTGGCGGCATAAGTCGCTGGATCAAATGACCAATTCGGAATGGGAGAGCCTCTGCGACGGCTGCGGCCGCTGCTGTCTGAATAAGCTTGAGGAAGAAGGCACCGACCGCACCTACTACACCGACATCGGCTGCCGGCTGCTCAACGGCAAGACCTGCCGCTGCCGCGATTACGCCCATCGCCTCGACAAAGTCGAGGATTGCGTGCGGCTCACGCCACAGAACCTCAAATCCATTACTTGGCTGCCGCCAACTTGCGCCTACGTGCTCGTCGCCGCCGGCAAGGACCTTTATTGGTGGCACCCGCTGGTATCGGGAGATTCCGAAACCGTTCACGCCGCCGGCATCTCGGTGCGTGGTCGCGTGCGGGCAAGCGAAACGCAAGTTTCCGACGACATGCTTGAGGACTACATCGTCAGCTGGCCACTGAAGTTTCCGAAGGGGGCGAGGCGGCACACCAAATAGGTTAAGGCCGTCTCTCAAAAACGCGCCGCGAGCATCGCGCCAAACGGCAAGCCTGCTCTGCGCAAAGTGCGGTTGCGCGGCGTGACCGTCCCGGCCAAGTGGTGGCGGTGACCGGCAAACGCTTTTCGACGCGATGCCGATTTGAAACGGAAATACCTCGTGCCGGGACGCGCGACATGAATGCCGACATGCCTCGCGACCTCATACCCGAAGATAGCAAGAACCTCGTTCCCGGCCTTGCTTCGGGACGCTTCGTCAAATCCACGGCGTTCGCGCGCGGTCCGCACGATCCGTCGGTATTGCCGCCGCTAGATCATGCCGCCATCAACACCATCGTCGCCGGCATTGCGCTCGCAATGTTTCTATCGGCGCTCGAGCAGACCATCGTGGCGCCGGCCTTACCGGCAATAGGCAAAAGCCTCTCCGATCTGGACGATCTGTCCTGGGTCGTTACCGCTTATCTCCTCGCCGCGACCGCGGCGACACCGCTGTTTGGCAAACTCTCCGATATTCACGGCCGCCGTACCATCATGCTGGCGGCGATCGGCATTTTCATAGCGGGCTCGCTGGTATGTGCGCTGGCGCCGAGTATTTGGGTTCTGATCATCGGCCGCGCCTTGCAAGGAATCGGCGGCGGAGGACTGATTCCGATTGCACAGACCATCATCGCCGACTTGCTTACACCGCGCGAGCGACCGAGGGCGCAGAGCTACACCTCGGTCGTGTTCATGAGCGCGAGCATCCTCGGGCCCGTACTCGGCGGCTTACTAACCGATCATCTCCACTGGTCGTTTATCTTTTGGATCAATCTGCCGCTCGGTGCCATCGCGCTGTTGATGACCTCGCGTGCACTGCGCCGTTTGCCGCGGCACGATCACCCGCATCGGCTCGATATTCCGGGCCTGACTTTCATGGTGGCTGCTTCGGTGGCTTTGCTGTTGGCGCTCGATTGGGGCGGCCCCTATTACCCTTGGTTGTCCTGGCAGATCATCTGCCTGTTCACCGCGTCCGCGGTGCTGTGGGCGCTGTTCGCAGGCAGACTTCTCACCGCGCGCGAGCCTTTCATTCCGCTAGCCATCCTGCGCGGCCGGATTACGAGCACCATCACCTGTGCGGCGTTTTTCAGCATTGGCAGCATCATCGGGATCACGATCTTCACGCCGCTCTATTGCCAGATGGTGCTCGGCGTATCGGCGAGTGTTTCCGGCATTGCGTTGATCGCGTTCATGGCCGGCGCCACTATCGGCTCGCTGTTAACTGGACGTTTGTTCGCGCGGCTGACGCATTATCTGCGGGTTCCGATCACCGGACTCATCATTGGCATCGTTACGTTGGCGTTCCTTGCCTTCGATGCGGGCGGCCTTTCGCTAGGAGTTTTCTGCGCCGTGCTCGGCTTGCTCGGCGTCGCTATGGGGCCGATGTATCCGACCTCAACTATCGTCATGCAGAACGCGGTGAAGCTGCATCAGCTTGGCGTCGCCACCGGCGCGCTGAATTTTTTCCGGTTGCTGGGCGGAGCCATTATCGTGGCCGTATTCGGCGCCATTGTGCTTGGCTGTGCTGGTGGGCACGGCGGCATCGCGGCCCTGGAGAAACTCGCGGTTGGACATGCCGATTTCGCTCCGGCCTTCAGTTTCGTGTTCGTCGCCGCCGCGGTTTTCGTCGCCATCGCGCTCGCCTGCTTGCTGGCGCTGCAGGAGCGCCCGCTACATGGCCCGGTACGGCTCGCCGACGCGGCGGAATAGCCCAATTGGCGGTTCCCGACCGGCGAATGGGCAGCAAAATCGGCCTGTTCAGGTCCGGTTCACTGCCAAGCGCCTAAGCGATAGCTCGGCAGGAGAGTGTTATGGGTATCGCCGAACGCGCGTCTGTCGCCGCCCTCCTGGCGCTTGCCTTTACGTTTGCCCCGGCGTGCGCCGAGGAGGTTGCGCGTCTGGCTCACGCCGAGGCGGCGCACGTCTGCCTGAATCAGAAAGAGCGCCGCAGCCTGGTCGATAACGGTACGGTAATGCGGTTGGCAGCAGCCATGCGTGGCGTGCGTGGCCACATGGCTGGAGCGCTTGTCCGCGCGCGGCTTTGCCATCGCGGCGACGGGCTTGTGTATGTGCTGACAGTTCTCGCCCACGATGGCAAAGTGACCCGCGTTGTCGTCGACGCGGTCAAGGGCACGCTGGTCGGCGAGCGCTGAGCGGAGCTCATTTTTGCGCCTTCTTGTTGTCGAAGACGATCCCGATCTCAATCGACAGCTGGCGACCGCGCTGACTGACGCCGGTTATGTCGTTGATCGCGCTTTTGACGGCGAGGAGGGGCATTATCTTGGCGAAAGCGAACCCTACGACGCCGTTATCCTCGACATCGGGCTGCCGAAAATGGACGGCTTTTCGGTGCTTAAATCCTGGCGGCGCGCGGGCCGCGCCATGCCGGTGCTGATTCTTACCGCGCGCGACCGCTGGAGTGACAAGGTGCAGGGGTTCGATGCCGGTGCCGACGATTACGTCGCCAAGCCCTTCCATCTCGAGGAAGTGCTGGCGCGCGTGCGTGCGCTGTTGCGGCGCTCCGCCGGTCACGCGAAGAGCGAATTCACCTGCGGGCCGGTTCGTCTCGACACCCGCACCGGGCGCGTCGCGGTCGAGGGCAATCCGGTGAAATTGACGTCCCACGAATACCGGCTGCTATCTTATTTGATGCATCACACCGGCCGGGTGGTGTCGCGCACGGAATTGGTCGAGCATTTGTACGATCAGGACTTCGATCGCGATTCCAACACCATCGAGGTGTTTGTCGGCCGCATTCGCAAAAAACTTGGGGTCGACGTCATTCAAACGGTGCGCGGTCTCGGCTATCTGCTCACTCCGCCCGATGCGCGCTAACTCGCTTGCCTTTCGCCTGTTTCTCTGGGCGACCGGGTTGACCGTGGTCATCCTTATCGTCACCGGCATAGCTCTGTCGTCGCTTTACCGCCACGCCGTCGAGCGCGCCTTCGATCGCCGGCTCGACGTTTACCTGCGCACGCTTGTTGCGGATGTGGCGTCGCCCGAGGAAGGCACCGACAAATTTCCGCAGTCGATCGGCGAACCACTGTTCGAATTGCCACTGTCGGGCTGGTATTGGCAGGTTACCCGTCTCGATACCCCGAAGCCTGAAGTGCACTCATCGCGATCACTTTGGGACTCCAATCTGCCGCGGCTTACCGTTGCCGAAGAAGTCTCCGGCGGTTATCGCAAAGGCTATGCGCAAGGTCCGGAGGACGTGCGCCTTCGTCAAGTCGAACGCAACATCGATCTCGGTGACGACGGGCGCTATTTGATCGAAGTGGCGGGGGACGCCTCGGAGATCGACGACGAGATGCGGAGCTTCGACCGCACCGTCGGCGGAATTTTCGCCGCGCTCGCGGCGGCGCTGCTTCTGACAACTGTTTTGCAAGTTCACTTCGGACTATCGCCTCTCAAGCGAATTTCGGAAAGCCTCGCGGCGATCCGCTCCGGCCGTGCCGAGCGTTTGGAAGGCGAATTTCCTGTTGAGATCGCGCCGCTCGCACGCGAGACCAATGCCCTCATCGAAGCCAATCGTGAAATCGTCGAGCGTGCCCGCACCCATGTCGGCAACCTTGCGCATGCGCTGAAAACGCCGCTGTCGGTCATCGTCAACGAGGCAGCCGCGCGCAACGGCGACCCGCTGGCGCAAAAGGTGCTCGAACAGGCCGACATCATGCGCGACCAGGTCGCCCGGCAGCTTGAGCGCGCGCGGCTCGCCGCGCGCTCCGGCGTTGTTGGAACGTTGGTCGACGTTCCTCCGGTCGCCACCGCGCTTGCTCGAACGATGGAGAAGCTGCATCGCGACCGTGACATTGCGATCGCGGTCGACGTCCCGGCTCAGGCGCGCTTTCGCGGCGAGCAGCAGGATCTTGAGGAGATGATCGGCAATTTGGTCGAAAATGCCTGCAAATGGGCGCAGTCACGCGTCGCGATCGAAGTTGTGGCGGAAACGCCGGCAAGCGACGGCAAGTCGAAAGTACGCGTTATTGTCGACGACGACGGCCCGGGACTTTCGCCGGCGGAGCGCGAGCAGGTGGCGATGCGCGGCCGACGGCTCGACGAGAGTAAGCCAGGTTCGGGCCTCGGACTTTCCATCGTTGTTGAGCTCGCCGGTCTTTACGGCGGCGTGCTTACGCTTGGCACCGCACCGATCGGCGGGCTGCGGGCCGAGCTCGCGCTGCCGGCCGGGTAAAATCGCGGCATTTGTTACGATTGCCCGCATTGCACAGACAATCCTCATGCGCGCTTTCACCGCAGCCGAGATGCAAAAAATCATCGACAAGGTCCAATAGCCACCGGCGTTGGTGACAGAGTTTTGCCCTAATCGTCGCGTGTCTATGCTGCCGCGGTTGCGTGGGGGCGCTATGTTGGCGGCAAAATTTCTGGCTTTGGGCTTGGCCGGAGTGGGGTTGACGGCCTGCTCGGCCAATTCTGGGCCAAAGGAAGTCGGCGGCACCGTCTTGGGCGCCGGCACAGGCGCGCTGATCGGCGGCGCTCTTGGCGGAAGCCCGGGCACGCGGGTCGCCGGCGCGTTGGTCGGTGCCGCGGTTGGCGGCTTCCTCGGTAACCGCATCGGTGCCGCGCTCGACGATGACGACAAACGGCGCGCTTACGCGGCGCAGATGCAGGCCTTGGAAACCGGTCCCTCGGGCGCACCGGTCGCCTGGCGAAACCCGGATTCAGGCCGTTATGGCAACGTCGTTCCGGGTCCGGTCTATCAAGTTAACGGCGCGCCTTGCCGACAATACACCCACACAGTCTATATCGACGGCCGGCCGCAAAGCGAGCGTGGCACCGCCTGCCGTAATCCCGACGGGACCTGGACGACAGTGAGCTAAACGGCCGGCGGACAGGGTCGGGAAGCCGCCCCTGGAGCGCCAAAATGGCCTATGCCCCTGAATTCCCGGCGTTTTGCGTAACGGGTCCTTAAGCGCCAAACGACTAAAAACGGCGTAGTGCCCCTGTAGGCGCATGGGGATCCCTTAAGGGTAGCCGATGACCAGCGGCGGTCCAGCCGTTGAAAAGCTGCGCGACTATCTGCGGACGCTGGCGCCGGAAGCTCGGGCTTTGCTGGTCGCCGAACTCGAACGGGCCGCCTTACGCGGCGAGCAGGCCCCCGGCAGCGAATTCATCCTCGAGGAACTGCGTCGCGCCATTCGCGGAAGCGGACAGCCGGTACAACGCATCGGCGATGCGGCGCGACTGTTCTTCTTGCCGTTTGAGCCCTTCTTTATCGACGGGGCTGCCGACCACAAGCGGCTCGGACGCCTCGCGCAAGTCTCGCTCGATACGATTTGGGAGTGGATCGGCCGCGATCTGATGCCCGCCGAGATCAAGACTATGGGCGAAGACATCAACCGCGCATTGTCCGAGGATGACCGGACCAAAGCCGAGCAATTGACGCGCGCACTTCACGACCGCGCGCAGCAACGCATCAAAGAAACGATAGCTTCGGTAAGCGGCGATGACAAAGCGCGTCGTCGGCTCGCGGTCCAGGTCGGTACGCCGCGCGCGCTCGATGACTTGGCGATCCTCGCCGCCGTTCTGGCTCAACGCGACGCGCTTTCAGATCTGGCGCGGCGGCTGCCAAACCATCTGCGTTCGTTCGAGCGCGATCAAATCGAGGGCGTGAAGTCGTTGATGGAAGCGGCGGCGGCGCAGAAGACGCCCGCCGGCGCCAGCGCTAAATCCGATCTTTTCCTTTACGGTTTTATTCTGGTCATGTGCAGGCTGTCCGCGCCATGGCAACTCATTCGCATAGCCACTTACGCGGCGGAGAGCGACGCCGCCGGCCGCATCGCTGAAACTCCGTTTGCCGTGGCGGTGACGATCGTTATCGGCGAGCTTGAATGCATGGTTGGCGACTTGCGGGCTGAACTAAAGCTACACCGTCCGGTCACCGCCCTGCTCAAGGCCATTCACGATACCGTGCGGGGTTTGCGCACTGAGATCGACCTGTCGGGCAACTTGCCCTGGAGCCGCCATCTTACCGCCATCCGCACCGAAGTCTCAAACTTGCTCAAGGCGGAGATTGAAACAACGCCGGGCCGGGTGCGGAGTTTACTGCGACCGCGGCCGGCGAAGGAAATCGTCGCCGGGTCTTTGCTGGATGCCACCGACGTCGGCGAGGTCGAGACGCTAGTCGAATTTGTCGAAGCTTGCCGCAACTACGCCAACGAACTAGCGGTCAACGAAGCGACCGCGCGCAGCTACTCGGAATTGCAACTTTGCCTGGAAAGCGGAGCGAAGGTCCTGCTCGACGCACTTCGCCATGCTGGTGACGCCGACCGGCCGTTCCGCCAATCGCAACTTGACGCCGCTATCCGATTTTGTCGGGTGGTGTTCGGCGCTGACTACGCAAGTCTGCTGGCGAAAGCATCGGAGATTGCCGTCCAGACGGCCAACGCCGAGCGAAAACCGGCGCGGGCTTGAGCGCGGCGAGCCGCCACGCCCGCTGCGGCTTCGGTGGGCGAGGGTTCGGCAATAGCGCGCAATTGCCGCGCCGCCCTTCCTATTGCAGCCGCAATGACGCCGTGATGATGTAACGCGCGCGATGCAACTGCACGCTTTTGCTGCGGTTCTTCGTTTGCCGACCAAGAGGGCGACGATGACCTTGTGGTGCATTTTTGCGTCGATGACTGCCGCGGCTGTTCTTGCCGTGTTGTGGCCGCTCGGACGCCGACAGCAGAAGGTCGGCGGCGGTAGCGACGTGGCGGTTTACAAAGATCAATTGGAGGAGATCGACCGCGACCGTGCGGCCGGTCTGATCGGGGACGCTGAGGCGGGAGCCGCGCGCCTGGAAGTGTCGCGCCGGCTGCTGGCCGCGGCCGAAACACAGCAACCGGCAGAATCCGCCGTCGCGACGCTGCGGAGCTTGCGGCTGCGACGGTTCACGGCGGTCGCCGCGTTGATAATTTTGCTGTTTGGCGCGCCGGTCCTCTACGTCGCGCTCGGGTCTCCAAATATTGCCGGGCGAGCCGGCTTTCGCCCGCGTCAATGCTTCGCAGGGCAGCGACTCGATCGCGAGCCTGGTTAGCCAGGTCGAAGCGCATCTGGCGCGCAGCCCGAACGACGCCGCTGGCTGGGAATTGATCGCCCCGGTCTATCTACGGCTCGGCCGTTTCGATAATGCGGTCCTAGCGCGCAAGAACGCCCTGGCGCTCAAGGGCGAGACGGCAACCCGACAGGCCGATCTCGGCGAAGCGGAGGTCGCGGCCGCCAATGGCGTCGTTACTGCCGAAGCCAAAGCGGCGTTCGAGCGCGCGACGGCGCTCGATCCGCATGAAGCAAAAGCCCGCTATTTTCTCGGTCTTGCTGCCGAGCAGGACGGTAAAACCGACGCGGCGGCTTCGATCTGGCGCACGCTTTTAGCCGACGCCCCCCTAACGCGCCCTGGGCAGGATTCGTACGCGCGGCGTTGGAGCGGGCGAGCGGTACGGCCATCGGATCGGGACCAAATGCAAACGATGTCGCCGCCGCCGCGGAGATGAGCGGCGATCAACGCAACGAGATGATCCGCGGCATGGTCGCCGGTCTTGCCTCCCGGTTGCACGACAACGGCGCCGATGTCGAGGGTTGGCTGCGACTCGTGCGCGCCTACGCGGTGCTTGGCGACCGCGACAAAGCAAAGAACGCCGCCGCCGATGCCCGCCGCGCGCTGATCGATCATCCCGAAGAGATCAAGCGGGTCGACGATCTGGTCAAAGATCTCAGGATCGAGGGTTGACGGACCAATCATGCCGGGAAGACGAGCTTCATGACGCGTAAGCAGCGACGCCTGATTTTGACCGGCGGCAGCATCGGGGTGTTGGCCATTGCGGTTGCGCTCATGCTCAATGCGTTTCGCGATAGCATCGTGTTCTTCAATTCGCCGAGCGATGTTGAGGAGAGGCACATCACGCCGGGTACGCGCATCCGGCTTGGCGGTTTGGTCAAGATTGGAAGCCTGGCGCGCGGCGACCACATGAGTGTCCGCTTCGAGGTCACCGATGGCAGTCACGAAATAAAGGTCGCGTATCAGGGTGTGCTGCCAGATCTGTTTCGCGAGGGTCAGGGGGTGGTGGCCGAAGGCGCGCTTGACCGCGCGGGCTTGTTCAACGCCGACACCATTCTCGCCAAGCATGACGAGACTTACATGCCGAAAGAGGTCGCCGACGCCTTTAAGAAGTCTGGCCATTGGAAGGATGACTACGCCCAACGTGCGGCCATGCCGGTCGGAGGACCGAATAAGTGATCGCTGAACTCGGCCATTATGCGCTGACGTTGGCGTTCGGGCTTGCGCTTATTCAGGGCGTGATGCCGCTTGTCGGCTCGCGCAATAACGACGCCGTGTTGATGAGCATGGCGGTGCCGATGGCACTCGCGCAATTCGTCTTCGTCGCCGTTGCGTTTCTGGCGCTCGCCACTTGCTACGTCACGTCGGATTTCTCGGTACTCAACGTCTACGAAAATTCAAATTCGACAATGCCGCTGATTTACCGGCTCACCAGCATCTGGGGCAACCACGAAGGCTCGATGATGCTGTGGGTCTCTATCCTTACGTTGTTCGGCGCCCTGATCGCGGCGCTTGGGGTGAATTTGCCGGTCAAGCTCAAAGCCAACGCGCTAGCCGTACAAGCCTGGATTGCCGCGGCCTTTGAGCTTTTCATTCTGATCACTTCGAATCCGTTCCTGCGCATTGCCAATCCGCCATTCGAGGGTCGTGATCTCAATCCGGTTCTGCAAGACCCTGGCCTCGCTTTCCATCCGCCGCTGCTTTATCTCGGCTATGTCGGTTTTTCGATCGTCTTTTCGTTGGCGATCGCGGCCTTGCTTGAAGGACGCATCGATGCTGCTTGGGCACGGTTCGCGCGCCCGTGGGTGCTGGGCGCGTGGATGTGCCTGACGCTCGGCATCGCCGGTGGCTCGTATTGGGCCTATTACGAGCTCGGCTGGGGCGGTTTCTGGTTTTGGGATCCGGTCGAGAATGCTTCGCTGATGCCTTGGCTTGCCGGCACGGCGCTATTGCATTCCGCGGTGGTCATGGAAAAGCGGGGCGCGCTCAAAATCTGGACGATCCTGCTTGCGATTGTTGCCTTCTCGTTGTCGCTGATCGGCACGTTCCTGGTCCGCTCGGGCGTGCTGACTTCGGTGCATGCATTCGCCAACGATCCGACGCGCGGCATTTTCATCCTGGCGATCCTTGTCTGCTTCATTGGCGGTGCGCTGGCGATTTATGCGTGGCGCGCGCCGCTGCTGAAGCAGGGCGGATTATTTGCGCCGATCTCGCGTGAAGGCGCCCTCGTCTTCAACAATCTCTTTCTGACCAGCGCCTGCGCTACCGTCTTTGTCGGCACGCTTTATCCGCTGGCGCTGGAAGCCCTGACCGGAGACAAGATTTCCGTCGGACCGCCGTTTTTCAATCTGACTTTTGGACCACTGTTTCTGCCGCTGTTGATCGCCATGCCGTTCGGGCCGTTGCTCGGCTGGAAACGCGGCGATCTGCTCGCGGCAGCCCAACGTCTCCTCACCGCCGCGGCGCTTGCCGCCCTTGCGATTGCCGCTAGTTTTGCCTTGCAGCACGGCGGACCGGTGCTGGCTCCGTTCGGCGTTGGGCTTGCGATCTTCATTATGGCCGGCGCGCTTATCGATCTGGCGGAACGAACCATGTTCCTGCGCATACCGCCCGGCGCCATGGTGCGTCGCGCGATCGGATTGCCGCGCTCGGCATGGGGTACGGCGTTTGCGCATTTCGGCATGGGCGTCACGCTCATGGGGATCGTCGCGGTAACCGCCTGGGGTCGAGCGCATCGCCGCACTCAAGCCCGGTGAAACCATCGATATCGCGCACTTCCGGCTTACCTTTGACGGCACGTTCATCCGCGCCCGGGCCCGAATTATAGCGATCTCGTCGGTCACTTCACTGTGCATCGGGCGGGCGGCGAGCTTCTTGGCGCTATGGAGCCGAGCCGCCGTACATTTCCGGCGCGCAATATGGCGACCACCGAGGCCGCGTTGATGTCGCGGCGCCTCAACCAAATCTACCTGTCGCTCGGCGATCCAAATCCTGACGGCAGCGTGCCGGTACGGCTCTATTTCAAACCGCAGGTTCTGATGATTTGGCTCGGCGCGGTGATCATGTTTATCGGCGGTGCGCTGTCCTTGTCTGATCGGCGGCTGCGGATCGGTGCGCCGCGCCCGGCAAAGGCGGCGGCACTGCAAGTGGCGGCGGAGTGAGCGCCGTGAAGCGCGTATACCTTACGGCGTTACTTTTGCTCGTTGGATTTATCCTGTCGATCATGTCCGGACCGCTGCCGGCGGTCGAACCGGGTGAAATGTTGTCGAACCCGGTGCTCGAAGCGCGTGCGCGTGCGCTCTCCAAAGAGTTGCGCTGCATGGTGTGCCAAAATGAATCGATCGACGATTCGGCCGCGCCGCTGGCTCATGACCTACGCGTGCTCGTGCGGGAGCGGTTAGGGGCGGGCGACAGCGACGCGCAAATACTCAACTTCCTGGTCGCGCGTTATGGCGAATTTGTCCTGCTGCGGCCACGTCTTTCCTGGCACACGGCGCTTCTGTGGGGTCTGCCGCCCGCAGTCTGCCTTTTCGGCATCGGCATTCTGGTCGTGGTCGTGCGCCGGCGCGGTTCTTCCGTGACCGCCGGGCAGGCGGAAAATCTGACGCCGGCTGAAGAAGCCCGGCTTTCGGAACTTTTGCGCGAAGAAAGCTAGTCCTCTCGCGACTCGTGCGTCACGGAATTGTGTCCGTATAGGCCAGCGCACATCCCCGACATTACCAAGTTTTAATCCAGCCGACAGAGCGCGGTAAGGCGCCCGGTCCCACATTGGCCGGCAATGCGGGCGTCGGGGCCAACTTCCGTTGCAAAACGGACAAGCGATTTCGGAGACGGTAATGGACGGTAATCGACAACCCTCACGCCGTATTCTTTCCGCGCGGCGGTTTGGACTTCTGGCGACAACGATCGCCGGTTTCGGGGCGGCGGCGTTCTTCGTCGCGCCAAATCTCGCGCCCGACGCAGCATTCTTTGCGGCTCCCGCGCATGCGCAAAATCTTTCGCAGGAAGCGCAAAAACTTCCGCAGCATCCGGTCGGTTTCGCCGACATCGTCGCCAAAGTGAAACCGGCGGTGATTTCGGTCCGCGTCAAGATCGACCGGCCGGCCAACTCTTCTTTAAGCGGCCGTGACGACCAGGACTTACCGCCCGGCCTGGAGCGCTTCTTCCGGCGCTTTGGCATGCCTACCGAATTTGGGTGAGGGCGGGCACCAGATCATCACCGGCCAGGGCTCCGGCTTCTTCATCACCGCCGACGGATTTGCGGTGACCAACAACCACGTCGTGCAAAACACCGAAAACGTCCAGGTCACGACCGACGACGGCAAGACCTACAGCGCCAAGGTGATCGGCACCGATTCGCGCACCGACCTCGCTTTGATCAAAGTCGACGGCAAAGACTTTCCGTACGTCAAGCTGGCCGACGCGACCCCGCGCGTTGGCGATTGGGTGTTGGCGGTCGGCAATCCGTTCGGCCTTGGCGGCACCGTGACGGCCGGTATTATTTCGGCCCGGGGCCGCGACATTGGCGCTGGCCCGTATGACGACTTCATCCAAATCGATGCGCCGGTCAACAAGGGCAATTCCGGCGGCCCGACGTTCGATGTCGATGGCAATGTGATTGGCGTGAACACGGCGATCTTCTCGCCGTCCGGCGGGTCGGTCGGGATCGCTTTCGCCATTCCGGCCGATACGGTGAAGAGTGTGATCACACAGCTGCGCGAGAAGGGCAGCGTCACGCGCGGGTGGATTGGTGTGCAGATCCAGCCGGTAACGCCTGAGATCGCCGACAGCCTTGGCTTGAAAAAAGCCACAGGCGCGCTGGTCTCCGAACCGCAGCCGAACAGCCCTGCGGCAAAGGCCGGAATCGAAAGTGGCGACGCTATCACCTCGGTTGATGGAAACCCGGTTGCTGACGCACGCGAACTCGCGCGGCGGATCGGCACCATGGTGCCGGGCACCTCGGTCAAGCTTGGCGTGTTGCATCAGGGTCAGGAAAAAACTCTCGCGCTTACGCTTGGAACGTTGCCGAACGAGCGCCAGGCTTCCAATCAGGAAAATCGCCCTGCGACGCCCGACGACATGTCCAAACTCGGGCTTACGCTCGCGCCGAGCAACAAGGTCGCAGGTGCCGACGGCAATGGCGTTGTCGTCACCGCGCTCGATCCGAATAGCGTGGCCGCCGATCACGGATTCCAAGTCGGCGACGTCATTCTCGACGTCGGCGGCAAGTCAGTCACCAACCCTGCGGATGTTCGCAAGCAACTCGCGGATGCCCGCAAGGAAGGCAAGCACGCTCTGTTGTTTCGAGTGAAGTCGACTGAGGGCACGCGCTTCGTTGCGCTGCCGCTCGGCAACGCTTGATCAAGTAATGGGGCGATCCGCTGGCATCCGTCGCCCCCGCTGGCGGGCGTACCCTGGGGGCGGGCCGTAAGGCCCGTCCCCGCCTAACACCAACTCTGCCTCCCGGCATCCGTCGCCCCCGCCGGGGTGGAGTCGGTCGAGGGGGTGGCGGGCCAAACCTCGCCACCCCCTCACTGTTTTCGGCAAACGCGTTGGCGGGTGAACCGTGCTAGACGATATCATCGGTCAGGAAGCCAGTAAGCCGGGCTTACCCGCTGCCATCTCGGTACGGCGATCACCTATGCGCCTACTTGTCATCGAGGACGACCGCGACGCCGCTGAATATCTGGTGAAGGCGTTCCGCGAAGTCGGCCATATCGCCGACCGCGCGACCGACGGAGAAGAGGGTCTGGCGCTTGCGCTGGACGGCCAGTACGACGTGCTGGTGGTCGATCGCATGCTACCAAAGCTTGACGGGCTTTCGGTGATCGGCACGTTACGGGCAAAGTCGATTGAAACGCCGGTGCTGATCCTCTCCGCGCTCGGACAGGTGGACGACCGGGTGAAAGGCTTGCGCTCCGGCGGCGACGATTATCTGGCCAAGCCTTACTCATTCTCCGAATTGCTGGCGCGCATTGAAGTGTTGGCCCGCCGGCGCGGCAGCCGCGGCGAAGAGACCGTCTATCGGGTTGGCGATCTCGAACTTAACCGGCTATCGCATCGAGGTCAGTCGCGGTGGGCAGGAACTGCAATTGCAGCCGCGCGAATTCCGGCTGCTCGAATATTTGATGCGGCATGCCGGCCAGGTCGTCACCCGCACCATGCTCCTGGAAAACGTCTGGGATTATCACTTCGATCCGCAGACCAACGTGATTGACGTGCACATGTCGCGCTGCGATCCAAGATCGACAAGGGATTCGCGCCAGCCGCTGCTGCATACTGTGCGCGGCGCTGGCTATATGATCCGTGAGGATGCGCAGTAGTCATGCCGCTTTAGTCAGCGGCGGCTTTTTCGGGTCGCGATTCTGCAACCACGCTATCCGTGAGCAGCGCCTCGATCCTTTCGCGCGGCAATCTCCCCAAGCCGCCAGCGCAGGGCGGGTGCCTTCGCCGCCGGTCTTGCGGCGCGTCGTCGGGTCGCGCGGAGGTGTGCGTGCTGGAAAAGCGCGGCGCCGGCGCCGGCTGCACCACGCCTTCGATTTCGACGAAAGAGCCGCGCGCGATGTTGTGCGGATGCTGCGGCGCTTCCGCCATGGACAGCACCGGCGCAAAACAGGCATCGGTTCCCTCAAGCAGCGCGCACCACTCGTCGCGCGTGCGCGTCTTGAAAAGCTTTTCAAGCTTGCCGCGCAGTTCCGGGCCGTCGTCGGTGGTGTAGGGCAGGCCGAGTCGTTCGAACAACACCTTGCGGAATTTCAGCTCGATCGCGCGCGATCGAGATGAAACAGCCCGTCGGCGCATTCGTACGTCTCATAGATCGCCGATCCGGAATCGAGCAGATTGGTTCCCCGCTCCAGACTGTGCCGTCCCGCCGCGTGCAGGCCGTAGAACATCGTCATCAGCGACGCTGCGCCGTCGGTCATCGCCGCGTCGACCACCTGTCCTTTGCCGGAGCGCTGCGCTTCGAGCATGGCGCAGGCCATGCCGAACGCGAGATAGAGCGCGCCGCCGCCGAAATCCGCCACCAGATTGAGCGGCGGCGTGGGCTTTGAGCCGGCGCGGCCGATGGCGTGCAGCGCGCCGACCAAGCGCGAGGTAGTTGAGGTCATGACCGGCGGCTTGCGCCAGTGGTCCGGTCTGTCCCCATCCGGTCATGCGGCCATAAACGAGGCGCGGGTTGCGCGCGAGCACCACATCGGGGCCGAGGCCCAGCCGCTCCATCGTGCCCGGCCGGAACCCTTCGATCAGCGCGTCGGCCTTCGCCGATGAGATCGACGGCGAGCGCAATACCTTCAGGATGTTTTAGATCGACGGCGACCGATGGCCGCGAGCGGGCCAGTAGGTCGAAGCGCGTCGGAACGTCGATGCCGAGCCCGCTCGCGGTAGCCGGTCCATGCGGATGACGCTGGCGCCGAGATCGGCGAACAGCATCGCCGCCATCGGCCCCGGGCCGATGCCGGCAAACTCGACAATGCGAATGCCCGCGAGTGGTCCCATCTTCTCATCCCGACCGCTCGAGGCGACGACCGTGCGCTTACAGCAAAGTCAATCCGAGCAAAGCCGCTCCGCCCAAGATTGCCGCCGAACCGAAAGCCGGCGCAATGACCGTGTCGCCGCCCGGCAATATTTTTCAACGGCGGCATAGACGGCCAACGCTGCGGCCCAGCGCAAATCCATCACCGAGACGCAGAACATCAACGACATCACCGCCCAGCAGCAACCGACGCAGATCAGGCCATGCCGCAGGCCCATCAGCAACGCGCCGATATAGCCCTCCCGCCATTCCGCCATGATGAAAGCGAGCGGGCTGACGACAGCCGCGCAGGCAGGCTGCCTTGACCGGCGTGAACTGATAAAAGCCCGGCCGATGAGAGTGCCACTCCGGCAAGTATCGGGCTTGCGTTTTGCATCGTCGGCGTCAGGAAAGCGGCGCGATAAAGCTGCCACTGGGCGAGCGCCGCCGCGCGGAAAATGACCGACAACCAGAACAATAGCCGGCGACGAATATGAATGTTGGCGTGTAGGGCTGCCCGCTCGGGCGCGGCGCCGGCGGGCGATGGTCGCGTAAGCATCGACTGTCGGCGCCGTCGCCGGCAACATCATTCGCCACCATCATGGCTGAGCCACATCAGCGAACGAAGATGCGGCGCTGCCCGCAGTCCACGCGCCGCCGCACAAAGCCTGCGCCAGGAACGGGCTCAATGCCTGCGAGATCGGAAGATTGCATCCAGGTGACCGACCACGCCGCCACAGTCGCCAGCAGCAGCGCCGTGTAAAGGACAGTCGCTCGGTGACCGAAAGCACCGTGTCGCTTAGTTTTGGGTCTGCCGATCCCACGGCTTTCGCCAGGAGAATTTTCCCGGACCGATGTGCTCGAAGGGAATGTGCTTGGCCGACTAGCGACGACCAATCCCATTTCATGCCGAAGCCCTCGAAGATATTCTTCTTCGCCTGACCGACGGTGATGTCGCCCGGGCCGACTTCCGGCCGCGGCGCGTTGGAGATTTTGCAGACCTTGCCGTCGGGCACCATCAGATTGCGGTAAGGGCCGCCTTCGCCGTCGATCATGCCCGGCACCCGACCTTCCATTGTTCGTCGCTGAATGTGACGTCGATCGGCACGAACTGGACGCCCATCTGCTCTTCGGTGAGGTCGCGCCAAGCGGCGAAATGGCCGCCGACTTGACCGGTAAAAATGCAGTTCGAGCGCGTGACGCTGACGCGTGTCGGCGCGCTCGTCGATCAGGAAGCCGAAATGGCGGTTGCGTTCCAGTACATTCGCCGGTCCATGCGCTGATGATGATGGCGTTGAGGCCTCCTAGCGGTACGTCGCCGTAATTTCCCTTCGCGAATGATCCAGGTCAGCACGCCCTTCGCAGGTCCCGCTGCTGGGATTGGCGCCGAACACGCAAGGACAGCCGATGTTGCAACTGCACAGGTCGAACCAGTCGCCCTTTAATCGCCAATTCGGAATGGCTTGGTTGCTCCTCATGTCCCTCCGGCCCGAACCTTTCCGGTTTTTCATTGGCGTCCTGGGACTTGCTCTGCAAAGATCAGGCAAAGAGGAAAGTGCGCCTGAGGTCTTGTCAACAGGCAAGCTCGGTCTCACTCTGCGCCGGGAGATTGCCATGACTTCGGGGAACGCGACCGCTTTTCTCGCGGCCCGTGATTTTCTTATCCGCCACCGCGAGGATTATGCGGTCGCCTATCGCGATTTCCGGTGGCCGAAGCTCGATCGCTTTAACTGGGCGCTCAATTATTTCGACGGCATGGCGCGCGGCAATGAGCAGGCGGCCCTCTGGCTGACCGACGAGGATGGATCCGAGGTCAAACTTACATTCGCGCAACTGAGCGAGCGGTCGAACCGCGTCGCCAATGCGCTTCGCGCCCTCGGCGTGCGCCGCGGCGACCGTATTCTACTGATGCTCGGCAATGTCGCCCCATTATGGGAATGTATGCTGGCGGCCATGAAACTTGGCGCGGCGATTGTGCCGGCGACCTTGTTGCTTACGCGCAACGATCTGGCCGACCGATTTGCGCGCGGCCGCGTTCGCCATGTCGTCGCCGCGGCTGATGTCGCGCCGAAATTCGCCGAATTGCCCGGCGATTATACTCGCATTGTCGTCGGCGGAAGCGTCCCGGGCTGGACTGCTTATGAGCAAAGCTATCAGGCGCCGGCGGAGTTTGTGCCGGACGGCGAGACCCGCGCGGACGATCCGTTTCTTCTTTATTTCACCTCAGGCACGACGGCGACGCCAAAGCTCGTGCTGCACAGCCATCAAAGCTATCCGGTCGGGCATCTTTCAACCATGTACTGGCTCGGCCTTCGGCCCGGTGACGTGCATCTGAACATTTCCTCACCCGGTTGGGCGAAACACGCGTGGAGTTGTTTCTTCGCCCCGTGGAATGCCGGTGCGACCGTCTTCATCGTCAATCAGCGACGATTTAACGCCCGCGAGCTGCTCGACACCATCGTGCGCTGCGGCGTGACGACGTTCTGCGCGCCGCCGACCGTTTGGCGGATGCTTATCCAGGAAGACCTCGCGGCCTGGCGCGTGCAATTGAAAGAGCTGATCAGCGCCGGTGAGCCGCTCAATCCGGAAGTGATCGAACGGGTGAAAGCGGCCTGGAAACTCATGATCCGCGACGGTTACGGCCAGACCGAGACAACGGCCCTGGTCGGCAATACGCCAGGGCAAAAGATCAAAGCCGGCTCCATGGGGCGGCCGCTGCCCGGTTACCAAGTCGCCCTGCTGGATCACCAAGGCGCAGCGCAGAAGGAGGCCGAAATTTGCCTTACGCTGACTCCACGGCCGACCGGGCTGATGCAGGGCTATCAGGGCGACGATGGCGGCGTGGTGCCGATTGCCGGCGCGGTCTATCGCACCGGCGATGTCGCCTCCCTCGATCACGAAGGCTACTTGACCTATGTCGGCCGTGCCGACGACGTCTTCAAATCGTCGGATTACCGGATCAGCCCGTTCGAACTTGAGAGCGCGCTGATCAAACATCCCGCGGTGGCGGAAGCGGCGGTTGTGCCGTCGCCCGATCCGCTGCGGCTTGCCGTGCCGAAAGCCTACCTTGCGCTCGCGCCCGGGCATGCCCCCGACCGCGCGACCGCGTTGTCGATTTTTCGCCATTGCCGTTCGGTCCTTGCACCGTTCAAGCGAGTGAGAGGGCTTGAATTCGCCGATTTGCCGAAGACGATCTCCGGCAAAATCCGCCGTGTCGAGCTGCGGCGCGGCGAGGCGGCCAAGCGCGATGTCGGCGCGCGCGTTCCGCTTGAATTTTGGGAAGACGATTTCTCCGAGGACGAGCTGCGCTTGGAGCGAGAGAGTGTCCGCACGTGACGGCGCTGGGAAAATTGCTGCGCACGACGGCGTTTCAACTGACGCTCGTTTATCTGCTGGTGTTTGTCCTGTTCGCGGTTTCGCTACTCGGCTATTTCGCGCTGAACACGCGCCGGCTCATCACCGAGCAGATTACCCGCACGGTGACGTCTGAAGTGACGCGGCTGACCGAGCAATACCGTGAAGCCGGCATTCGCGGACTGGTACTGTTCATTGACCTGCGTTCGCGGCGTCCAGGTTCAAACCTTTATCTGGTGACGACGCCTATCGGAGAGGCGCTCGCCGGCAATGTCGGCGCGCTGGCGCCGGGGGCGCTCGATCATCCCGGTTGGGTAGAGACGCTTTACCGGCGGATTGAGGCGCCTGACGACACCGAGCACCACGCGCTGGTGCTGGTCGTTGAGTTACCGGGTGGTTTTCGGCTTTTGGTGGGCCGTGATCTTGAGGAGCGCGAGCGCATCTATGGCATTATCGCCACTGCCGGACGCTGGTCATTCGCGCTGGTAGTGGTGCTCGGAGTGGCCGGAGGATTTTTTGTCAGCCGCCGCGTGCTCAAGCGGATCGATGCCATGACCGACACAGCGCACACCATTATGGCCGGCGATCTGGCCGGTCGCTTGCCGATCGCCGGCACCGGCGACGAACTTGACCGGCTTGCTGAAAACGTCAACGCCATGCTGGAACGCATTGAGGCGCTGATGGGGGGGCTAAAGGAAGTTTCCGACAATATCGCGCACGATTTGAAGACGCCGCTCACCCGCTTGCGCAACCGCTGTGAGCAGGCCTTGCGCACCGCCAGAAGCGATGGCGATTACCGGGCAGCGCTGGAATCGACCATTGCCGAGTCCGATGAGCTTATTCGGACCTTTGACGCCCTGTTGATGATTGCACGCGCCGAGTCCGGCCACGCGCGCGATAACATGACCGAATTCGACGCCGCCGAAATTGCGCGCGACGTCGGTGAATTATACGAGCCGCTCGCCGAGCAAAACGGACTTGCGCTCAAGGTCGATGCGCCATTGGCGGCGCCGGTGCGGGGCAATCGCGAGCTGGTAAGTCAGGCGCTGGCCAACCTGATCGACAACGCCATCAAATATGCCGGTCCGGATGCGAGCAAGATCAACGGCGTGCCGGCCGAGATCGTGATCAAAGCCGGCGCCGAGGGTGAGCGAATCACACTCACAGTGGAAGATCGCGGTCCTGGCATTGCCGAATCCGAGCGCGGCCGGGTAGTCGAACGCTTCGTGCGGTTGGAACAAAGCCGTTCGCAGCCCGGCTCGGGACTTGGTTTAAGTCTCGCTTCTGCGGTCGCGCGGCTGCACGGCGGGGAACTCAAGCTCGAAGACAACCAACCCGGCTTGCGTAGCATTATCGCCCTACCGCGCGCCGGGCCGGCGGGGCCGTAATGCGGCGGCCTGCGCCCAGCAAGCGGCGCAAACAAACGATGGACCGGGCAGCGATCGTGCGGCAACTTGCCGGCGCTCTGCCGCATCCCTCGGCGTCCGGGCGTCGTCGCCTGTCGGTGTGGCTGAAAGGCCTGGCCCGCTCGGCCGATGGCCGCGCGCTCGCCGCCCTGGTCGGGGAGCATCGCAAGCTCGGCCAACTTTTATCCAGTATCGCAGAAACAGCGCCGTATCTCTGGGATCTTATCGAGGCCGATCCTTCGCGCGCGCTCCGCTACCTCACCAGCGATCCGGAACAGGCATTCGCGCGGGTCTTGCGAGTGACGCGGGACGCAGCTGCGTCGGCGCGCGGTTCGGCGGAAATCACGCGCATTCTTCGCCGCGGCAAGGCGGACGCGGCACTCCTGATCGCTTTGGCCGATACCGGCGGCGTATGGTCCGTTGCGCAGGTCACGGGCGCGCTCACGCAAATCGCCGAAGTGGCGCTTCGCCTGACAATTCAGCATCTTCTCGGCGAAGCAGCCGCGCGCAAGAAATTCTTGCCGATCGATCCGCACGATCCGACGGCGGGCTCGGGTTACGTTGTGCTCGCGATGGGCAAGATGGGCGCCGGCGAGCTTAATTTTTCCAGCGACATCGACCTCATGATCTTTTTCGATCCAACCGTCGCCAGGCTCGCTGCCGGCGTCGAGTCGGGGCAATTCTACGTTCGGCTCACGCGCGACTTGGTCAAGCTTTTGCAGGAACGAACAACGGACGGTTATGTCTTTCGCGTCGATCTGCGGCTTCGTCCCGATCCGTCCTCAACGCAGATCGCCATCTCAACGGACGCCGCTATCGATTATTACGAGAGCCGAGGTCAGACTTGGGAACGGGCAGCGCTGATCAAAGCACGACCGAGCGCCGGCGATCTCGCCGCGGGCGAAAGGCTGCTGACCGCGCTCGCGCCGTTTATCTGGCGAAAGTATCTCGATTACGCCGCGGTTGCCGACGTTCACGCCATGAAGCAGCAAATTCATGCCTACCGGGGACACGGAGAAATCGCGGTCGAAGGCCACAACATCAAACTTGGCCGCGGCGGAATCCGTGAGATCGAATTTTTCGTGCAGACACAGCAGCTTATCGCCGGCGGCCGCTATCTCGGTTTGCGGGGCCGGGGGACGATCGCGACCTTGGCCACGCTCGCGGCTGGCGGCTGGATCGATCCAGCGACGTGCGAGGAATTGGGCGTGGCGTACGACTTTTTGCGCCGTATCGAGCACCGGCTGCAAATGATGGCCGACGAACAAACCCATACGCTGCCGACCGAGCGCAACGCCTTCGAAACATTCGCCCGGTTTATCGGGTTTGCCGATCGTGATGCCTTCGCGGCCGAGTTGCTTAGGCATTTGCGCGCGGTCGAAAAGCACTATGTCCGCTTGTTCGAAAGCGCGCCGGCCCTGCTTGCGCAGCGGCAGAACCTGTCGTTTGCTGGAGGCGAAAGCGATGACGATCGCGAAACACTCGATCGTCTAACTGAGATCGGGTTCCGTCAGCCGCGCGAGCTCGCCGCGGCGATACGGCGCTTGCAGGCGGGATCTTATCGCGCGCTGCGTGGCGAGCAGGCGCGAAAAAATATTACCGAGCTCATTCCGGTCGTCATCGATCAGTTCTCCAAGGCGGAAAATCCGGACAAAGCGTTTGCTGCCTTTGACCACTTTCTCACCGGCCTGCGCGCAGGTGGGCGCCTTCTGTCGTTGCTGCGGCAAAATCCCGAACTTATTCGGTTCATCGCGCTCATCCTCGGTACTGCGCCGCGACTCGCCGATATTCTTGCGCAGCACCCGCACGTCATCGATCCGTTGATCGATCCGAGCTTCTTCGGCGGGTTGCCCGATGCAAAGCGGCTGCAAGCGGAATTGACGCGCTCGCTTGCCGATACGCGCAGCTACGAGGACATGCTCGACGCCATCCGCCTGTTCGGCCAGGAAAATATGTTCCTGATCGGCGCGCGCATTTTGTCAGGCTCGTTGTCGGCGGAACAGGCGGGCGACGTCTTTGCCGGCCTTGCCGATGTTCTCGTTCGCGCACTGCACGCACGCGTGGAGGCAGACTTTGCCGCCGCCCACGGCCGACTGCGCGGGCAAGAGACCGCCATCGTAGCGCTCGGCCGGTTCGGGGCACGCGAGATGACGGCAAGCTCTGACCTCGATCTTATCGTGGTGTACGATTTCGATGCGGCACATCCGAACTCCGACGGCAAGCGTTCGCTCTACGGCGCGCAGTATTTCGCGCGCCTAACCCAGCGGTTGATCAGCGCGCTGACGGTGCAGACCAATCATGGCGTCCTGTACCAAGTCGACATGCGACTACGGCCCTCCGGCCGCTCCGGCCCGCTGGCCACGCATGTTAACAGTTTCGTCGGCTACCAGGAGCGCGAAGCCTGGACCTGGGAGCACATGGCGCTGACGCGCGCTCGCGTCATCTCGGCGTCGCCCGCTTTCGCAGCGCGCGTCGAAGCCGCGATCCACGCGGTATTGACGAAGAAACGCGATGCACGCAAAGCCGCCGCTGACGTCATCGAAATGCGCGGTGCGATCGCCAAGGAGAAGGGCGATGCTGATCCTTGGGATCTAAAATACTCTGCTGGCGGGCTCGTCGATATCGAATTCATCGCCCAATATCTCCAACTTGTGCACGCCGCAGCAGTGCCGGATATTCTCGACACGTCGACCGCGCGCATGCTGGAGAAGGCCGCGCGTGCCGGTATCCTTAAGCCGGAAAACGCGACCGTGCTCCGTCCAGCCGTGCTGCTCCTGCACGACTTGACGCAAATCTTGCGACTTTGTCTACCCGGAGCGTTTGATCCGAAGACAGCGGGCGCTGGCGTTCTTGCGTTGCTCGCCCGCGCCGCCGATTTGCCCGATTTTCCCGCGCTGCAAGCCTATCTCACCGAGACGCAGCGGCAGGTGCGCGAATGCTTCGTGCGGATTTTAGGGAAGACGCCTTAGCTGGATTTCGGCTTGGCCGTCGGCGGCTCGACCGGACCGCCGGCTTTGCGCCATTCGCCAAATCCGCCTTTGATATGGGCGACCGGCTGCAGCCCCATGCGGTGCGCCGTTTGGGCGGCGAGAGCCGAGCGCCAGCCACCGGCGCAGAAAAACACAAAGCGCTTGTCCTCGGCGAAGAGCGGCTTGTGATAAGGACTTTCCGGATCGATCCAGAATTCGAGCATGCCGCGCGGGCAATGAAACGCGCCGGGTACGCGGCCCTCGCGCTCAAGTTCGCGGGGATCCCGCAGATCGATAAAGTTCACGTCGTCGCGCCCATGCAGCGCGATAGCCTGTTCGACCGGTAGGGTCTCGATCTCGCGCTCGGCGGCGTCGAGCAACGTGCGAAATCCAGTTTTGATTTGCTGCGGCATGACGAGACCGTCCGACAGGTAATCCACGTAATGCCACATCTATAGACGCGGCATCGTGACAGCAAGCGCCGGTCAACTTGCCAGGAGGAGGGAGGTCGCATCATTGTCGGCGTGTGCCGGCGCGCTTTGCGCGAGCGGCAGCCGCACGACAACAGTCGTGCCGGTTCCCAGCGCCGAGCGGATGCGCATGCTGCCTCCGTGCAGTTCGGTAAGCGATTTGGCGATGGCAAGCCCGAGGCCCGATCCTTGGTGCCTTTTGGTCAACTGGCTTTCGACCTGTTCGAACGGCCGGCCCAGTTTGCGCAGCGCGTCATTTGGAATGCCAATGCCGCTATCGGCGACGGCGATCGTGACCGTGCCGCCGCGCACGCGGCCGTGAACGCTCACGGCCCCGTCGTCCGGCGTAAACTTCACCGCATTCGAAAGGAGATTGAGTGCGATCTGCTTGAGCGCCCGCCGGTCAGCGGTGAGCTTGATACCGGGCGCAACTTGCGAATTTAGGGTCAGATGTTTTTCGTTGGCGCGGCCGACGACGACGCGCAGGCAGTCGGCAAGGATACGGTCAAGCTCCACGGTTTCCGGGTGAAGGTGAACGCCGCCCGCTTCGATCTTCGACATATCGAGAATGTCGTTGATGACGTCGAGCAGGTACCGGCCGCTCTCGCGGATGTCGCGCGAGTATTCGAGATATTTGTCGGCCCCGAGCGGTCCGAACATCGCCAATTCCATGATTTCGGAGAAACCGATGATGGCGTTGAGCGGGGTCCGCAGCTCATGACTCATGTTGGCGAGGAATATCGATTTGGCCGCGTTGGCCTCCTCGGCGCGGGTTTTCTCCTCGGCGTATTTTTCCGCCAGATCGGCAAGCGCGCCGGTCTGGCGCTCGAGCGCCTGCTGCGAGTGGCGTAGATCGTTGATGGTGGCGATCCGGCGCTTTTCGCCTTCGATGAGCTTTTGTTCGTGCTGCTTGATTTTCGTGATGTCGGTGCCGACGGAAACGTAACCGCCATCCTTGGTGCGGCGTTCGCTGATATGCAGCCAGCGTCCGTCGTTGAGCTGGGCTTCAAAAGTACGTGCGCCCTGGCGCTGGCAGTCCTCGTTTGCGATGGTGGTGCGGACGATTGGTTTCCGTCCGGCGGCGACCACGGCCTCATAAGGTGTCCCGGCGATGACGGCAGCGTCAGGCAGTCGGTGTAAATCCTGGAAGTTGGAGTTGCACAGCACCAGCCGGTTGTCGGCGTCCCACACGACGAATGCTTCGGGGATTGTCTCGATGGCGTCGCGCAGGCGCAAATCCGCGGCGGTGGTTTTCTCCAACAGGTCCTTCTGCTCGGACACGTCGACCGCGATGCCGATGAGATGAGGCCCGGCGTCGCCTTGCTGACGCGTCAGCTCGCAGCGCACCCGCAGCCAGAGCCAGTGACCGTTGGCATGCCGCATACGGAAGGCATGGTCGATCGAGCTAAGTCCGCCATCGGCGAGCTGCTGGGCAAGTTCATAAAGATCGACATCGTCCGGATGAACCAGCGCGTTAAGTTCGCCGAAACTGAGCAAATCGTCCTTGGCGGGCAGCCCGAGGATGTCGAACATCGAGCGCGACCAAAACACGCGGCCGCGGGCCAGATCCCAATCCCAGAGGCCGCAGCGGCCGCGATTGAGCGCCGTATCGATCCGGCAACGCACCGTGTCGTGAATGATGTCCGCCTCGCGCGCGCGGGTCGCCTGCCAATGAAACGCGAAACCGAGGATGAGGACGACAAACCCGGTCGTGGCCGACAAGGTGACGGTGAGCGCGGTAGCGGAACGCCAGCCCGCGAGTGCGTCGTTGGTGCGCTCGGTGATGGCGACGAGGCCGAGTGGGTTGCGCAGCGCCCGCACCGTCGCCAACGCCGTCTCGCCGTCGGGCAAGGTGATTTCCGGCGTGCCACCCTCCCGGCCATACGCGGTCAAAGCTTGCGAAGGGCCAAGCACGTGGAGAATACGGCGGCCGATCTTCTGCGGATCGGACGGGTTGGCGGCGACAACAGTGCCATCTAAATCGGCGACCAGTATCGATCGCTTGCGTGCGGTTGCCCAAAGCGGCAGCGCCCGGTCAAGAGCAGCCGCTGTGCGGCTAGGCGTTCCTTTTGCCTCGCGGCCGGCGCGATCAAGCTCGATCGCCAGTTGATCGGCGAGCGCCTCGATTGCCTGGCGTGCTTGCAGCAAGACTTGCCGGCGCTGTTCAAGCACCTGCACCGCGGCGCCGACGCAGATGGTGATCAAAAAGGCGATGATGAGAACCGGGACGGCGCGGCGTAAAAGCGGTTCCGCGCTCAACAAGCGCCGGTAGGCGGGTTTGGCAATCGATTTTGCCAAGCCCTGGATCGAATCCGATCGTAGAGACGCACTCGCCAAATCGGCGCGCGCCATGCTGCCTCCGTTTCGGAACGTCCCCTGCACCCGCGATCGGAAGGAATTACCGCCGCTCTTTCCGAATCACTCCGATAAGAATTGATGCGCGCTGATTTGTCGAGAATCAGCAGTTTAATATTTTTCTTAACGCTATCCCATGCTTTTTGATGCTCGCACCGCCGCCGGCAAAGCGTGAGTTAAATCAAGGATATGGGTGAGCCGGCTAAATCCGGCCGTAACGATGTGGAAGTTTCACGGGCGCGCAGACTGCCAAATCCTCAAGTGGGTCCGGGCTTAAACAACGTGTCGAGGCCACTGGTTTTGCGATCACCGCTGTGTGAATTCTCGGTGCGCGGAACGAAGAGGAAAATGCCGATGAACTGGCGTACCGAGCTCGAAGAGCTTCGTCTGCGCGAACGAATGTCCCAAGAAATGGGCGGGGTGGACAAGGTCAAACGCCAGCACGACGGCGGCAGGCTGACCGTTCGCGAGCGGATCGACAGGCTGGTCGACGCCGGAAGCTTCCACGAAACGGGCGCGATCGCCGGCAG
The DNA here is from genome assembly GCA_963845775.1 of uncultured Alphaproteobacteria bacterium. Taxonomy (GTDB): domain Bacteria; phylum Pseudomonadota; class Alphaproteobacteria; order Rhizobiales; family Xanthobacteraceae; genus BOG-931. The sequence goes on along the minus strand of CAWJTE010000006.1, from coordinate 118,453 downwards.
CGCAACCTATGACGAGCATGCGAGCTGGAAGCTCATTCACGGCCTCGAATTGCGTTTTCGGCCGCGCCCGCATCGATGGCAGGCCGATAGTCGTGGTCGGCGACGATTTCACGGTTCGCGGCGGATCGGCCGATGCCGCGATTCACGAGAAGCCGCTGATGGCCGAGCGGATGGCTGCCGAATTTCGGCTGCCGATCATGCGCGTCATCGAAGGCTCCGGCGGCGGCGGCTCGGTAAAGACGATCGAGACCAAGGGCGCGCGAACTTGCCTGGCGGCGTCGGCCAGTCGCTCCTGTTCCACTACACCACCGCCAACCTCGCCGTGGTGCCGATCGTCGCGCTTGGCCTTGGTTCGGTCGCGGGGCTCGGGGCGGCGCGGCTCGCTGCCAGCCACTATTCGGTGATGACGAAATCCTCCGCCATGTTCGTCGCAGGGCCGCCGGTCGTTGCCCGCGTCGGCCAGGACCTGAGCAAACAAGAACTCGGAGGCTGGGAGATCCAGACGCGCAGCGGTGCGGTTGACCATGCGGTCGACACCGAAGAAGAAGCATTTGCGTGCGTGCGCCGCTTCCTCTCCTATCTGCCGAGCTCGGTGCATGAGCTGCCGCCGAAGCTTGCCAGCGACGATGATCCGGAGCGCCGCGACGAGAGCCTCATGGACGCGATCCCGAAGGATCGGCGCAAGGTCTATAAGGTCCGCCCGATCATCGAAGCCGTGGTCGATCGCGGAAGTTTCTTCGAGATGGGTACGATGTTCGGCCGCTCCATCGTTACCGGGCTCGCGCGCTTCGACGGCCGCGCCGTCGCTGTAATGGCGAGCGATCCGTATTTCTATGGCGGCTCCTGGACGGCCGCAGCCTGCCAGAAGATCGTGCGCTTCGTTGACCTCGCCGAGACCTTTCATCTGCCAGTTGTCTATCTGATGGATTGTCCCGGCTTTCTCATCGGGCTCGAGGCTGAGCGCGCGGCAACGATTCGCCACGGTGTGCGCGCCATGGCGGCGATCAATCAAACCACGGTGCCGTGGTGCACTGTCATCATTCGCAATTGTTTCGGCGTAGCGGGAGCCGCTCACCAGCCGGCCGGCCGTTTGGCGCTGCGCTACGCATGGCTGTCGGGCTATTGGGGCTCGCTGCCGCTCGAAGGCGGCATCGAGGCCGCTTATCGGGCCGATATCGATGCTGCACCCGATCCGGCCGCAAAACTCTCCGAAATTGAGCAGCGTCTGAACAAGCTGCGGTCGCCGTTCCGCACCGCCGAGGCGTTCTGGGTCGAGGAGATCATCGATCCGCGCGAGACCCGGCCGCTTATCTGCGAGTTCGCGCGGCTTTCCGATAAGCTCCTTACTCCCGGGCCCTCCGCGTTCCCCATGCGTCCTTGAAAGTTTTGTCCGATGACCGATGTGCCTGTCCTTTCCGAGCTCAATGCTGTGGTGTTGAAAATCGAGGTCACCGCCGGCAATCGTGTGCGGGAGGGCGATACGCTGATCGTGCTCGAATTGATGAAGATGGAAATCCCGGTGGCCGCGCCGGGAGCCGGCACTGTTACTGCAATCCTCGTCAACGAGAAGCAAATGGTCGAGGAAGGCCAGAAGCTCGCGATCCTCTTTACGTGAAAGTGCAGTTGTTCGGTTGAGCGGTAGCGAAATTGAGGAGTAAGGTGGCCTTTGGGCACCAACGGCAATCGGCGGATTACAAAATGAGCGGGCGTTATTCCGACTACACGAGGCTAAAATTTGATACGCCGCATCCCAAAGTGCTGCGCATCACGATGGATAACGGCAAGTTCAATACTGCGGATCGCGCTATGCATGCCGAGCTGGCGCGAATCTGGCGGGATGTCGACGCCGATCCCCAAATCAACGCCGCGATCATTACCGGCGCCGGCACCATGTTTTCCGCCGGCGGCGATTTCGGGATGATCCAGGATATCATGGGTAACTTCGACGATCGCGCCCGCGTCTGGCGGGAGGCGAGCGACATCGTCTACAACATTATCAACTGCCCGAAACCGATCGTGAGCGCCATGCGCGGGGTTGCGGTTGGCGCGGGACTTGTCTGCGGCCTGCTGGCCGACATTTCGATCGCCAGCAAAGAGTGCCGCATTATCGACGGTCATACGCGGCTGGGCGTGGCGGCGGGCGATCACGCTGCGATCGTTTGGCCGCTTCTGTGCGGTATGGCCAAAGCCAAATTTTATCTGCTTCTCTGCGATCAGTTACTCGGCGCGGAAGCGGAGCGGATCGGCGTTGTCAGCCTGGCAGTCGAGGATGCCGATCTGGACGGCGAGGCGGTCAAGGTGGCGACGCGGCTGGCCGAGGGCGCGCAAAGCGCCATTCGCTGGACCAAGTTTTCCCTCAACAATTGGCTTCGCCAGGCCGGCCCGATCTTTGACGCTTCGTTGGCGTTGGAGTTTATGGGCTTCACCGGCCCGGAATCGGCGGAAGGGCTCGCTGCCCATCTTGAAAAACGCAAGCCCGCTTTCCCGCCGAGCTCCGCCGTGTAGGGTACCGAAAGCGGTCACACTTCGGCGGCGAGCGTCCGGGCAACGATATCGCCGACGTCACGCGATAGCGATGGTGCTGCCGCGACGCGGCGCAAAGTTGCTTCGGCACATTCGCGCCGCCGCGGCTCCAGGACACGCCAGGAGCGGAACGCCCCCATCAGGCGGGCGGCAACCTGCGGGTTCTTCGGATCGAGCGTTAGCACCGTATCGACCACGAAATCGTAGCCGGCGCCGTCAGCCCGGTTGAACTGCGTATGATTGACCTGTGCGAACGAGCCGATCAACGCCCGCACGCGATTGGGATTGGCCATCGAGAATGCAGGGTGTGCAGTGAGCGCCCGCACGCGATCGAGCGTGCTCGGTTCCGGTATCGCCGCCTGCAAGGCGAGCCACTTGTCGATGATCAGCGGATCGTCCTGGTAGCGGGCATAGAAGTCCTCCAGCGCCTGCTTGCGCTCCAGTCGGTCATGTAACGCCAGCGTTTCCAGCGCCGCCATGCGGTCGGTCATGTTATCGGCGCTCTGGTATTGAGAGAACGCAAGCGCGATCGCCTGATCTTCCTCGGTTGCGGCCAGAAGGTCGAGGCACACGCTTTTGAGCGAGCGCCGGCCAGCGCTGGCCGCATCCGGCCGATAGGGACCTGGTGTCATCATCTGCCGATATTTTTCCGCCAGCGTCACGCCGAGACTGCGGCCGATAGCCGCGCGCAAATTTTTGCGTGCAACGAAGATCGCCTCCGGATCGATGTCACGGCCGATCTCGCGGGCGATATCGGCCTCGCTCGGCGGCGTCAGCGTCAGCGCAACGAAGGCCGGCTCAAGCGTGGCGTCGGCGAGAACGGCGCCAAGCGCGACCGTCAAGCGATCATCCCCCCCGATAGGAGCGCCGCGGCGTTGAGCCGCGACGTTGGCGGTCAGCAGAGACATCGCCAGCGTCTGTGCCGCTTGCCAATGATTGAATGGATCGGAATCGTGCGCGGCAAGAAAACGCAAATCGTCGGGCTCGACCGGCAGTGCGAGCTTCACCGGAGCGGAAAAGCCGCGGTTGAGCGAAGGGATTGGGCGCTCGGCAACGCCAGTGAAGACAAAGCTTTGGCTCGGTTGGCTCAGCTCAATGACGCCCCGCGCCAGCGGCTTGCCGTCAAGCATAAGCGGCAAATCAGCGCCGTTTTGACCGAGAAGCCCGAGCGCGAGCGGGATCAACATCGGGGCTTTCTTAGGTTGGCCGGGCGTCGGCGGCACGGTCTGGGTCAAGTCGAGGCGAAAGGCTTTCGCCCGCGCATCGTAGTGCGGGGCCGCCAGGATCTCGGGCGTGCCAGCCTGGGTGTACCAAAGCATGAACTGGGAGAAATCACGTCCGCTTACGTCGGCGAAGCACTGCACGAATTGCTCGACGGTCGCTGCTTCGCCGTCATGGCGGGTAAAGTAGAGGTCCATACCCTTGCGGAACAGCTCGGCGCCGAGCAGGACCTTGATCATGCGGACAACTTCGCCGCCCTTGTCATAGACGGTGGTCGTGTAGAAGTTGTTGATCTCGTGATAGACCTCCGGCCTCACCGGATGAGCAAGCGGGCCGGCATCCTCAACGAATTGATGCGAACGTAACGCGCGCACGTCGCCGATCCGTTCGACCGCGCGCGAACGCTGATCGGCCGAAAACTCTTCGTCTCGGAAGACGGTGAGGCCCTCCTTCAGGCAAAGCTGAAACCAGTCGCGGCAGGTGACACGGTCGCCGGTCCAGTTGTGAAAATATTCGTGCGCGATCACTGCCTCGATATGTGCGTAGTCGCTGTCGGTTGCGGTCGCCGGTGATGCCAGCACGTATTTGTCGTTGAAGATATTCAGTCCTTTATTTTCCATCGCTCCCATGTTGAAGGCCGAAACCGCGACGATCATGAAGATATCGAGATCGTATTCACGGCCGAAAGCTTGTTCGTCCCAGCGCATGGCGCGCTTGAGACTATCCATGGCGTAGAAGCAGCGATCCTCCTTGCCCGGCTCGACGTAGATATGCAGCGCGACCTTGCGCCCGGACATGGTGGTGAAAGAGTTGGTGACGCGCGCGAGCTTGCCGCCCACCAGCGCAAACAGATAACAGGGCTTCTTGAACGGATCGTGCCAAACCGCGAAATGCCTTTTGCTGCCGGGTACGTCGCCTTGGGCAATAAGGTTGCCGTTCGCGAGCAGCACCGGCGCCTCGGTTTTGTCGGCCTCGATGCGCGTGGTGTAGACCGCCATCACATCCGGCCGGTCGAGGAAATAGGTGATGCGGCGAAAGCCTTCCGCCTCGCATTGTGTGCAATAGGTAGATCCGGCGCGGTAAAGACCCATCAGTTGGGTGTTGGCGGCGGGATCGATGACGGTTTCGATCGCCAGCTCGAACGCGCGGTTCGGCAGCTGCGCGATGGTCAGCCCGTCCGACGTGGCGACGAAGTTCGCCTCCGGCAACGGTGTACCATCGAACGTGAGCGAACGGAGCTTGAGGTCTTCGCCATCGAGAATAAGCGGGGCCGGGCGGCCGGAGCTGTTTGGCGTAAGCCAGAGCTTGGCGCGAACAGTTGTCGCAGTCGGGTCGAGCGAAACGTCGAGGTCGACGGTTTCGATCAGCCAATCCGGCGGGCGGTAATCCTTGAGGCGGAAGGGACGCGGCTCTTCGGTGCGCATGGCTTGGTCTGATGTAGAAGCTTTGCGCGCCGATGAAAAGCGCCAGACTATTCAGCGGAGCCGTTCACCGGGTGTGCCGATCGATATTGCCGAAATCGGGTGCGATCCGGCCGCGGCACCTCATGAGATGGTGCCGCGAACCGGCATCGTGCGACAGCGTAACGGCGGATCAGCAGACCCAGACCCAGCCGACCGGCGTCCAGCGCCAGCACGGACCGATGCCAGGCCCCCACCAGCGGCCATGCCAGTAACGGCCGCGACCCTAGCCGCCATGCCAATGACCGCGGCCGCCCCAATGGCCGTGACCGTGGCCGCCGTGACCGTGGCCACGCGCTTGCGCGGAGATGTCAGTTGCCGTCATCAGCAATGCAGATAAGCCGGCGGTAGCGACGCAATACGCACCGAGCAGAGCGCCAGCGGCCGACAGGCCGGTCAAAGTTTGCGCGCTCGCAATTGTCCGTTCCCGGTCATTCTTCGTCCTCTTACACTTTGCAGGTTGTCACGCCCTCTTTGTTTGACTGCTGCAAGCTATGGACGTCGCATGTCGACAACAAGGCAGATTTCTTTCTCAGTGCCGCAGCTGTTCAGCTTTCCTTCATTCATCGCCGCGGTTCGGCGTGACCGATCACGCGGGCGATGCCGGGAAAGTGCCGGCGGAGTCCGCGCTCGAGGCCGTCGACCAGATCGTGCACGGCGCTGACCGAAAGGGCTGGATCGACCCGGCAGTGAAAATTGACGATCTCGCCGTCGGCGGTTTCGCGCACGCGAACGTCATGCACTTCATTAAGGCCAGTTGACTCGGCGGCGAGCGCCGAGAGCGCCGCGCCGATCTCGGCAACACGAGCGCCGGTGGCATCGCGGCCGGCAAGTACCGCGGCCGGCAACGGCTCGATGTGGGTTTCAACCTCGACGTTCGGCCCGAGTTCGTCGCGGATCGCGTCCTCCAAGAGGCTCGCGGTTTCGTGCGCGGCCGAAAGTGGCAGCATGCCCTCGACCTCGAGGTCGGCCGAAACCGACAGACGATCGGCGAGCGCTTGCACCGCCACATGGTGAACCGCCAGCCCGTTGTTGCGGGCAATCAGCATCACGCGTTCGCGCACCGTCTCGTCGTCGAGCGCGCGCGGCTCGGTGGTGATGGTTATTTCGGCCTCCGGCAGCTGGGCACGCACGTCACCGGCGAGCCGCTCCTTGATAGCGGCGACGCGATCGAGCGGCAGCGCACGGCTCACGGCGACGCCGAGATCGACAAACAGCACTGCTCCCGCGGGTCGCGCCCGCACGCGTTCGACGGCGACAATGCCGGGAACGCGCCGCGCGATCGCCGCAATCTGCTCACTCACGCCGGCCGGAGCCGTGTCCGTCAACGTGTCGATGGTGCGTCGCCCCAGACGCAAGCCGGCAACACCGATAAATACCGCGACGACTAAAGCCGCGACGGCGTCGGCGAGGGGATAGCCCAGCGCCACGCCGCCAAGCCCGATCAGCACGGCAATTGACGACAACATGTCGGTGCGAAAATGCAGCGCGTCGGCTTCCAGCGCCTGGCTGGACGTCGCTTTGGCAACGCGGTCGAGCGCCCGCGCTCGAAAAAAATCGATCACAACCGACATGGCGATTACGGCGAAAGCGGCAACGCTCGCCTCGACCGCGTATTTACGTTCGCCCACGAGCCGCTGCACGGCTTCATAAACCACGGTAGCGGCGAGCAGGAACAAAAAGCCGGTCTCGATCAACGCGGTCACGCTCTCGACCTTGCCGTGGCCATATTGGTGCTCGGCGTCGGCCGGCTTGCCGGAGACACGCACCGCGACGTAGGTCAGCACGGTGGCGGCGAGATCGAGCAACGAATGGCCGGCTTCCGACAGGATCGCCAGCGATCCGGTGAGCAGGCCGACAACCGCTTTCGCGGCGGTCAAACCCGCGGAGGTCGCTATCGATCCGAGCGCGGCTCGTTCCTTGTCGTTCATGCCTGCGCCACGATAGTTGGCTTCGCAATAGAAGGAGTGACTGTGCCGGCAAATTTCGCTATTGCCAGCCGGCAAACGCAATAATGGTTTAGCAGTGATCGATAGAGCCCGTAAATTCTCGGTTGCGCCGATGATGGAGTGGACCGACCGGCATTGCCGGTTCTTCCATCGGTTATTGACACGCCAGACATTCCTCTACACTGAAATGCTGACCACCGGCGCCGTGCTCCATGGCGACCGTGCCCGGCTTCTCTGCTTCGATCCGGCAGAACACCCGCTGGCGCTGCAGCTTGGCGGCTGCGATCCGTCTGCACTCGCCGCCAGCGCGCGCATCGGCTCCGATCTCGGCTTTGACGAGATCAACCTCAATGTCGGTTGCCCTTCGGACCGCGTGCGGGAAGGGCGGTTCGGCGCCTGCCTGATGGCCGAGCCGGGCCTTGTCGGTGACTGCGTGGCGGCGATCAAAGCAGCGGTAGCGATTCCGGCGACCGTAAAATGCCGCATCGGCATTGACGCGCAGGACCCTGAATTGGCGCTGGAAGCGTTTGCGACCGCGGTGGAGCAGGCCGGTGCCGATGCGCTGATCGTGCACGCCCGCAAGGCGTGGCTCGACGGGCTGTCGCCGAAGGAAAATCGCGAAGTGCCGCCGCTTGATTACACGCGCGTCTACCGGCTCAAGCGAACTCATCCCGGCCTGACCATCGTCATTAACGGCGGCATTGGCAGCGTCGAAGCGGCGCTGGTGCATCTTGCGCACGTCGATGGTGTGATGATGGGTCGAGCCGCTTACCAGGAACCGTGGCGGTTGCTCGATGTTGATCCGCATGTGTTCGGCGAGACTGTCCCTTCTGCATCGGCGAAGGACGCGGCCGCGTCGCTGGTCCCCTACATCGAGCGCGAATTGGCGCGGGGCACGCGGCTTCATGCTATCACCCGGCATCTGCACGGCCTGTTTCGCGCAGTGCCCGGTGCGCGCGCCTATCGCCGGCAACTTGCCGCCGCGACCGCGAGCCAGGCCGGGTCCGAGCTTCTTGTTGCGGCGCTCGCTTTGGTGCGCGATCTGGATAGCGAATTGATCGCGGCCTGACGTCGGTTTCCGGAAAGCTTAAGCGCAACATGCTCCTCGGTGTCGGCTCGCACGAAATCCTCTGGCTTGTCGTTGCGATCCTCGTTGGTGGGGTCATCAGCGGATTGCTGGCCGGCTTGTTCGGCGTTGGCGGCGGCTCGGTCATCGTGCCGGTGCTGTTCGAGGTGTTTCGCGAGTTCGGCGTGTCGGAAGATGTACGCATGCAACTTTGCCTCGGCACATCGATCGCGATCGTCATTCCGACCACCATCCGCTCCTATCTGACGCATCGGGCGAAAGGATTTGCGATACCCGGTATTGTCGGCCGATGGGCGCTCCCGGCCGTTGTGGGCGTGGCGTGCGCCTCCGCCATTGCCGCCTTTGCACCGGCGACCTTGATGACGCTCCTCTTCGTTCTCATCGCCACCTTGATCGCGCTCAAGCTTTTGTTCGCCGGCGACCGCTGGAACATTGGCAACGAATTGCCCGGCAGCATCCCGATGATCCTTTATGGGCTCGGCATCGGGCTTGCCGGCACGTTGATGGGCGTGACCGGAGGCGCGATTTCCACGATTGTGTTGACGCTTTATGGCAAACCGATCCACAACGCGGTTGCGACATCGTCGGGCGTCGCGGTTCCGATCTGCATCGCCGGCGCTATCGGATTTATCCTCGCGGGACTGCCGCACGAGGCCGAGCTGCCGCCGTTATCACTGGGCTTCGTTTCGCTGATCGGAGTGGCCGTGGTCGCGCCGGTTGCAAGCTTCATGGCGCCCTATGGCGCCCACCTTTCGCACCGCCTGTCGCGGCGAACGCTGGAGATCGCGTTCGGCTGTTTTCTCGAACTGGTGGCACTGCGCTTCCTTATCGGCCTCGTCTACGGATAGCCGCGCAACAGCAGTCGGTCGCCGCGCACTTCCCAGCTTTGCAGCCGGTTTAGGAAGCTCATGCCGAGCAAGCTGGTTTTAAGCTGGCCCGGTTGCACCACCAGCGCCTCGACCGAGCGCTCGACCAGGCCGCCGATGGCGATGCGGTCGAGCGTGACCGGCGCGGCGCGGGTGCGTCCGTTGGCGGTTTCGATATCGGCGGAATAGATCAGGACCTCCAGCGGCAGGCCCGCGGCTTTTGCATCCTCGCGGGTCAAGACCACCGAGCTTGCGCCGGTATCCAGCACCATGCCGACGCGCGCGCCGTTGATCTCGGCGCTGACGTCGAAATCGCCGTTGAATGCGCGGGCGACCTCGACGCTGCGGCCATGCGACACGACGTGGCCGGGAATGAGCTCGGCCATGACACGGTCGGCGACCCCGCGCAGTTCGAAGCGGTACGAATAGCCGATTACCAGAACGAGCGCGACCACGACCCACAAAAGCGCCACGGTCACCGCGTGCGCGAAGCGCTCGCGGAACATGACCAGCACCGCAGCGCCGGCAAAGACCAAGAGCGCGATCTTGTAAGCGAGCGAGCCGAATCGCGCGCCCGACAGCAGGCTGAACGAGCCGTCGCTGTGCCGGGCGATCAGGATGAGAAGGGCAATTGTCAGCCCGGCCAGCAGCAACCACAACAGGCGTTGGCGCACGGATGCCATTCCTTACCGCCGCGATTTACATTGCACTGTAGGAGACTTCAAGGCGCGCGCTAAGTGCCGAACAGAGCCCGCCGCGCGCGGTTGGTGGAGTCGTCTGACGACGAGGACGACATTGACGCTGGTATGGCGACATCCATTTGTGGCTGCGTCGGAGCCGCGGCGCCGTCGGCAATCGGCGCCAGCGCCGACATCACCCGCTCGGGCGGGAAGGTCACGATGACTTCGGTGCCGATGCGCAGTTTCGATTTCAGCGTAAACGTGCCGCCGTGCAGGTCGATGAGGTTCTTGGCGATCGGCAGGCCCAAGCCGGCGCCTTGTTCGGCCGACTTGATCGAATTCGAACCCTGGCCGAACGATGCAAGCACCACCGGGATTTCTTCTTCCGGAATGCCGGGACCGGTGTCTTTGACGCTCATGTATTGGCCGCCGGAGGCGGTCCAGCCGACCTTGAGCCAGATTTCGCCGCCCTGCGGCGTGAACTTGATCGCGTTGGACAGAAGGTTGAGGCAAATCTGGCGCACTGCGCGCTCGTCCGCCCACAGCCGCGGCATGTCCGGCTCGAACAATTCATGCAGCGTGATGCCGCGATTGCCTGCGCGCAGCTTGAGTAGATGGTGGCAATCCTCCACCACGCGATTGAGCGACACCGCCTCTTCGTTGAGCTCGTAGCGGCCGGCCTCGATGCGGGAGAGGTCGAGGATCTCGTTGATCAGATTGAGCAGATGAACGCCGGAATTGTGGATGTCGGCGGCGTAGTCCTTGTACATCGGCACCGCATGCGCGCCGAAAATCTCGCCCTTCATCACTTCGGAGAAACCGAGGATGGCATTGAGCGGCGTGCGCAGCTCGTGGCTCATCTGGGCAAGGAAGCGCGACTTGGCGATATTGGCGGCTTCGGCGCGGCGGCGTGCTTCGTCCGAGATCGACTTCGACTGTTCGAGCTCGCCGATCAGCGCATCCTTTTCCGCGCGCGCTTCTAGCGTCGCCAACGTCGTGGAGTAGAGGCGATAGGCGAGCAGGGAGAAATAGCCCTCCGCGGTGAGTACCATCACGGCCAGGATATAGTTATGCAGGGTGGCTTTGAGGATGAAATTGAGCGCGATTGCGATCGTTACCGGCAAGGTCAACGCCAGCACGGCGATCGGCAGGCTCGACGCCAGCATGCTGGAGATGGCGACCACCAGCAGCATGACGAACAGCATAAAGGTGCCGGATTGCTCATCGACGCCGAGCGGATGGATGAGGATGAAGGTCCACGCCACGCCAAAGAACAGATCCAGCATGATAAAGCGTAGACGCCATGAGCTAAGGTTAGCGGTCGACGCCGGTTCGTCGAGGAATTGCCGGCACAGCCGGATGATGACGAGATGAATGATCAGCGCGCCGCCGGTCCACGTTCCCGAAGCGAGCGCGCCGGTCCACAGGCTAGAAAGAAGCCCGATGGTGACGACCAGTAGCAGAATCACCAGTGAGCCCGACAGCCGGTTTTGCGCGAACTGACGCAGCAATTCGTAATCGAACACCGGCCTGGTGCCGCTGGTCGAGGTCAGCCGGTCGCGCGCTTCACGCACGTGCTGGGTGGCAAGCCGCCGCTTGGTCGATGGCGCGTCGGCGGCGCCTGGCGTAGCAAGCTCGCGCGGTTCGCTGGTCGTTGAGGGCATTACTGTCCGCGGCTGGCGATAATTTGCGTCAAAAGTCGCCCAAATTCCTTAAGACCAGGCTTAAGCCGCCCCGGATTTCCGGGCTCATGGCAAGCAACCCTTCATATTTGGGGCGCCGACCGCTACCCGAGGCGGCTTTCCGTCCGGGTTTGCGGGCGATAAGGTTGAGCGATCAAAAGGATAGGGGGCCGCGCAGCAAGGCCGTTCGTCTGATCGCCGACGCTCCTTCCACCGCCCTTCCCCGCTTCGCGGGCCAGGATGATTTCAACGCTGCAACAGCGCGATCAGGCTTGACGTATCCCAGCGTTTGCCGCCCATCTTCTGCACTTCCGAGTAGAACTGATCGACCAGCGCGGTCACCGGCAGGTGGGCGCCGTTCCTTCGCGCCTCGGCGAGGCAGATGGCAAGATCCTTGCGCATCCAATCGACCGCAAAGCCGAAGTCGAATTTGCCGGCGGCCATGGTCTTGTAACGGTTCTCCATCTGCCAGGACTGCGCCGCGCCCTTGGAAATGGTGGCGATGAGTTTTTCGATGTCGAGATCGGCCTTTTGCGCGAAGTGCAGCCCCTCGGCCAGCCCCTGTGCGACGCCGGCGATGCAAATCTGATTGACCATCTTGGCGAGCTGCCCGGAGCCGGAAGCGCCCATGAGATTGCAGGCACGCGCGTAAGCGGCGATCACCTTTTCGGCCTGTGCGAACGGACCCGCATCGCCACCGGACATCACCGTGAGCACGCCATTCTCCGCGCCGGCCTGGCCGCCAGACACCGGCGCGTCGATGAATTCGAAGCCGCGCTTTTTTGCCTCGGCATAAAGTTCGCGGGCGATTTCGGCGGAGGCAGTGGTGTGATCGACGACGATCGCGCCCTTGCGCACACCGTCGAATACGCCGTCTTTTCCCAGCATCACTTCGCGTAGGTCGTTGTCGTTGCCAACGCAGGCCATGACGAAGTCTTGGCCAGCGGCGGCCAGCCGCGGCGTCGCCGCGCTTTTGCCGCCGAACTGCGCCGCCCATTTGTCGACTTTGGCGGCAGTGCGGTTGTAAACGGTGACCTCGTGGCCACCTTTGGCCTTGAGGTGCCCCGCCATCGGATAGCCCATCACGCCCAGGCCCACGAACGCAACCTTCGCCATCTTCGTCCTCCATCGGTCCGTTGGTTTTATAGCAACTTGAGGACGGCCAATTGAGCCCCATGCCGGGCTGGCCTATCTAGACGGCATGCTGGCCTATCTAGACGGCATCAAGTGCGGAGATCGGGTATGGCTTCGCTGAAGGACGAGGTGCTGGCGAAACTTTCGGGCATACCGACGCCCGACGGCCGCCCGCTGACGGCAGCCGGCAAGTTGTCCGACATCGTCGCCAATGACGGCAGGGTGTTTTTCTCGATCACCGTCGATGCCGCGGAGGTCAAAGCGTGGGAAAGCGTGCGTGAACAAGCCGAACAGGCGGTGCGCGCGGTTGCCGGCGTGCAATCGGTCTTGGTTGCGCTCACCGGCGAACGCGCCGGTAGCGCCCCCAGCCAATCCTCCCCCGCAAGCGGGGGAGCGAACAGAAAAAGCGGCGCGACCTCGCCGCGCGCGGCGGCGCAAGCCGCACGCGCGCAGGCAGGAAGCGGACCCGCCGGGATTCCCGGCGTCGCCGCCATCATCGCGGTCGCTTCCGGCAAGGGCGGCGTCGGCAAATCGACGGTTGCGGTCAATCTCGCGCTTGGCTTGCGCGATCTCGGATTGAAAGTCGGCATCCTCGACGCCGACATCTACGGGCCGTCGCTGCCGAAATTGCTGGCGATCAAGGAGAAGCCGCAGACCGTAGGCGGCACGCGATTAAAGCCGATCGTGCGCCACAATGTTCCGGTGATGTCGATCGGCTTCTTGATCGAGGAGGAAACGCCAATGATCTGGCGCGGCCCGATGGTGATGTCGGCGCTCACCCAGATGCTGCGCGAAGTCGAATGGGGCGAGCTCGATGTGATGGTGGTGGATATGCCGCCCGGCACCGGCGACGCGCAGCTCACCATGGCGCAACAGGTGCCGCTCAAGGGCGCAGTGATCGTCTCCACCCCGCAGGATCTCGCCTTGATCGACGCGCGGCGCGGCATCGCTATGTTCCGCCGCGTCAATGTGCCGGTGCTCGGCATCGTCGAGAACATGTCGACGTTCATCTGCCCGCATTGCGGCACCCGCACGGATATCTTCGGTCATGGCGGCGCCCGCCACGAAGCGGAGCGGCTCAAGGTGCCGTTTCTCGGGGAAGTGCCGCTCGCGCTCGACATCCGGGAAAAATCCGATGCCGGCGCGCCGGTGGTGGCGAGCGATCCGGACGGAATGCACGCGAAGATTTTCCGCGATATCGCCGCGCGCGTGCGCGACGGCTTGCGCGCCGAAAGCCCGCCGGCGCCGAAAATCGTGATCGAAGCGTAGTGCGACGCTTACGGTTTCATGCACAGGCCGAGCGCCGGGCCCGAGGCCTTGCTGCACGTCGCCGTTTGCGGCGCTGCTGTTTGGCCGATGTGGATCACGCCGCCCGGGCAGGTCACCGAAACAGATTCTCCCGGGACCACAGGCGATCTCGCAGCTTTTACCACAGGCCTCGATGGTGACCGCGTGCATGCTCAATGAGGCAGCGGCGCCGCCACCCGAGCCAGCCAGACCGGTCGGGCCTGAAGGTCCGGGCGGTCCGGCAGGTCCGGGTGGACCAATCGGGCCAGCTTCGCCGGGCTGGCCGCGCGAACCGGTTTGGCCGATCGGTCCGGCGTCGCCTTTTGGTCCCTGTGGTCCGGGCGGTCCAGCCGCTCCTTGCGGTCCGGGCGAACCTTGCGGGCCTTCGAAACATCCGGCAAGCGAGAAGGCGGCAATCAGTGCAACAACGGCGATCGATAGGCGCATCGAGTTCCCCTGTCGGGTGATGCTCTTGAGCGTTTCACCGCAGCGATAGCGAGTCAATCAGCAACCATGGCGCGACAACAGCGCGGCGCGCGCGCGGCCGCGTTCATTATTTGTAATTTTGCGCCAGGAATTTGAGCGCGGATTCGCAAAGCTTGCGCCGGTCGCGCTCGCCGCGTTGCGCGGTTTCGATTATGCATTTGGCCAGGATCTCGCGCGCACCGCGCTCGTAAGCCGGACGCGTGTAGTTGGAATTCGAAGCTTTGAGCTGCTCCCAGGCGTCGTCGAAAGCGGCGCTGAGAATTTCAATCGCTTCGGGATCGAATGAGGTGTTGGCTAAAAGCGGAATGATCGACATGACGCTCTCCTCCGTTAGAGCGCAGACTGCGTTGGAGCGCAGACAGTCCCGGGGTCATCGCTGTTGGGGGAATCAATGCTCTGGCTTGATGACGCGTTCAATGCCAATTAGTTCCGTTTCGGCGGCTTTTTTGGTAGAATGTTGCTGCCATTACATAGGCTTATAAAAATTCTTAGAACATATTGCGAACTTAGAACAAATCGTGTACATTGAAACGATCATCATCGCCCGTGACGGGGCCAGGGTGCTGGTTTCGGGTCCACTTTGGCGTCCGTTGTGAGGCTATCGAATCCCGGCCATAAGGAGCACGGATCATGAGTTCAGCGAGTGCAGCGCTTCGTCTCGTCGAAGGATCGTCCATGGACAAATCGAAGGCCCTTGATGCCGCGCTCTCGCAAATCGAGCGCAACTTCGGCAAGGGCTCGATCATGCGGCTCGGCAAGAACGACAAATCGATGGACATCGACGTTGTGTCCACCGGCTCGCTCGGTCTCGACATTGCGCTTGGCGTCGGCGGTCTGCCGCGCGGACGCGTGGTCGAGATCTACGGGCCGGAATCCTCGGGCAAAACAACGCTCGCTTTGCATTGCCTCGCCGAAGCCCAGAAGAAGGGCGGCATCTGCGCCTTCATCGATGCCGAGCACGCGCTCGATCCGATCTATGCCCGCAAGCTCGGCGTCAATGTCGACGATCTCTTGATTTCGCAGCCCGATGCCGGCGAGCAGGCGCTGGAAATCGCCGACACGCTGGTGCGCTCCGGCGCGGTCGACGTACTGGTTATCGATTCGGTTGCGGCACTCGTCCCGCGCGCCGAGCTCGAAGGCGAGATGGGCGACAGCCAGCCCGGTCTGCAAGCGCGGTTGATGAGCCAGGCTTTGCGCAAGCTCACCGCCTCGATCAACCGCTCCAATACCATGGTGATCTTCATCAATCAGATCCGCATGAAGATCGGCGTCATGTACGGCTCGCCGGAAACCACCACCGGCGGACATGCGCTCAAATTCTATGCTTCCGTGCGGCTCGACATCCGCCGCATTGGCGCGATCAAGGAGCGCGACGAAGTGGTCGGTAACCAGACCCGCGTCAAAGTGGTGAAGAACAAGCTGGCGCCGCCATTCAAGCAGGTCGAGTTCGACATCATGTACGGCGAAGGTGTGTCGAAGACCGGCGAACTGATCGATCTTGGGGTCAAGGCCGGCGTGGTTGAGAAATCCGGCGCCTGGTTCTCCTATGACAGCCAGCGCATCGGCCAGGGCCGTGAGAACGCCAAGGTTTTCCTCAAGGCTAATCCGGATATCGCGGCAAAGATCGAGGCGGCGGTCCGGCAAAATGCCGGCCTTATTGCCGAGAAGATCCTCGCCGGCGAAGAAGGCGAGCAAGACGACGATAACGATGCCGCCGAAGGGTAAGCGCGTTTAATATTTCATGCCCCGCAAAAGCCGTTCGAAGAACGGCGTCGCTTCGCTCGTGGCTGGCGCGGGCATGAGGACCCGAGTCTGTTGCGTAACCTGTTGGTGAAAGTCGCGTTGCGTAGTCGTAGATGGCCGGGCTTTGCCCGGCCATTGGCGTTTTAGAACCTACGTGTTGCGCCGCTCGGCCGTCCATGAGCCGGAGCACGAGGTGGTCCGCCACGAGCCGCTGCCGGTATTGGCGGCAAGCTTGCCCGAGCCGATGGCGCGGGAATCGCCGTGGCTTACCGAGACGCGGACCGCGCCTTCGTCGGTGACCTTGCCACTGATGTTGAGCGCAATGTCGCCCCCGTTGCCAAGGACGCCGTTGGCGATGCGCATGGGATAACGATAACTGGCGATGCAGTCGCCCTTTTTGGTGACGATCGAGACGCTCCAGACCCCGTCATAGCGGGCCATGGCTAAGCCGCTCGCCGGCGCAAGCGCGATGGCGGCGACCGTCAGAGCGGTGGCGCTTGCGCGCACGCAGTTTTTCCAAGTCATGACAGCCTTCCCTTTTCCCTGAACCTTGGCGGGCAAGTCCCGCTTTCTTTCACATACGGACACAAAGGACCGGCGGTTTGCCCCTGCAGGCGCGGTGGTATCAGGGAAGTGTTCAAATCCAGTTGATGGGGGCCGCTAAATTGCCGCAAATCAGCCCGCGCGGAAGCCGAAGAATTGACCAAGGGTTTGGCGGATACCGCAAGTTCGCCGGTTTGAATTAACCGCCACTTTAGTCATGCTCTTCGTCGGCGCGCCAGGGTTCGTCGTAGCCGTGACGGCTCGAGTAGAAGACAAGCGCCATCAGGCCACAGCCCACGATCAGCGAAAAGAGAATACCAAGGCCCATGGCGACATAGCCGGTCGTCGGCATCGGTGGTCCCGGTACGGTGAGCCAGGCGCCGGCGGCGAACCAAAGCGCCGCCGCGAGAATAGCGACGAGCGCCACGATCAGCGCAATGCCGCCCAAGCCTAGCTTCCATCGGCTCATAACCTTTCAGATATGCCTGGTCGAGGCGTCGTGCCAGCAGGCAATTCAGCGACGCCGGCTTGCCTTGGTCTTAGCCGCCGGTGTGCAGGAACACATAATCGGCCGAATAGGACACGCTCATGAACATGCCGGCGTGGTCGCATGAACCGTGCAAGACGCCGCCGGAAGTGTTGGTCCGCTGAACGATGCTCGCTTTATCCAGCGTTCCCATGCCGCGATGGCTCACCACCTCGAGCTTGAGCCAAGCGATATCGTTTGCCGTCGCGCCGGGGGCATTGCCGGCGGCTTTGCCGATCACCGCGCTGCCGTCCACGTGCTCCCAAGTCGGCCCGGCATAATGGCGGCCGACCGTCTTGCCGTCGAGGATCAGTGTTGCGATCGGCTCGCGAATCGCCCAGGCGAGCTTACCGTCACTGTCGGCCTTGCACTCGTAAATCTGCGCGCCCATGGCGTGGAATGTCGCCACCGGCGTCGCGCCGGGCACGGCAATGGCGGCCGGCAGCGATTGTGCGGCCACCCCGCGCGCCAGCAATAAAAGCGCCGCCACTGCCAGCGGCGCCGTGGGGCCGCGCTTTCGTCGCCGGCGGTGGTTCATTCCATTGCCTTCTTCAGATTCTCGTCGACTTTGTCGAGGAAGCCGGTTGTGCTGAGCCACTTCTGGTCGGGGCCGATCAAGAGTGCCAGATCCTTGGTCATAAAGCCCGCTTCGACGGTGCCGACCGTGACCTTTTCCAGCGTGTTCGCGAACTTCGCCAGTTCCGCATTGTTGTCAAGCTTGGCGCGATGCGCGAGCCCGCGCGTCCAGGCAAAAATAGAAGCGATGGAATTGGTAGATGTCTCGCGGCCTTGTTGAAACTGGCGGTAATGCCGCGTCACCGTACCGTGCGCGGCTTCGGCCTCGACCACCGTGCCGTCCGGTGTCGTGAGCACCGACGTCATCAGGCCGAGCGAGCCATAACCCTGCGCCACAGTATCCGACTGCACGTCGCCATCGTAATTCTTGCAGGCCCAGACGTAACCGCCGGACCATTTCAGCGCCGCCGCTACCATGTCGTCGATCAACCGGTGCTCGTAGGTAAGGCCTTTTTCGGCGAATTTTTCCTTGAATTCCCTGTCGAAGATTTCCTGGAAAATGTCCTTGAAGCGCCCGTCATAGACTTTGACGATAGTGTTCTTGGTCGACAGGTACAGCGGGTAGCTGCGGTTCAGGGCGAAATTCATCGACGCGCGGGCGAAATCGCGGATCGAATTGTCGAGATTGTACATCGCCATGGCGACGCCGGGACCGGGGAACTGAAATACCTCGCGTTTGATTTCCTCGCCGTTGTCGCCCACGAACGACAGAAATAGCTTGCCGCGGCCGGGTACCTTGAAATCGGTGGCGCGGTACTGGTCGCCATAGGCGTGGCGGCCGATGATGATCGGCTTGGTCCAGCCGGGAACGAGCCGCGGGACGTTCTTGCAGATGATCGGCTCGCGAAAGATCACGCCGCCCAGGATGTTGCGGATGGTGCCGTTCGGCGAACGGTACATCTCGTGCAGGTTGAATTCCTTCACCCGCGCTTCGTCCGGCGTGATGGTCGCGCATTTGACGCCGACGCCGAACTTCTTGATGGCTTCCGCCGCATCGATGGTGATTTGGTCGCGGGTTTCGTCGCGCTTCTGAATGCCCAGATCGTAATATTTCAGATCGATATCGAGATACGGATAGATCAGCTTGTCCTTGATCTGTTGCCAGATGATCCGGGTCATCTCGTCGCCATCGAGCTCGACCACCGGATTGGCTACCTTGATTTTTTGCATTGCGTGCGGACCTTTGCACCCCGGGCTGGGAAAAGACGGATTGGGCGAGACGGCGTCCCAATATGCGGTTGCCGGCGGCGTCGCTATAGCATTGGCGGGGCGCCTGAGAAAGCCGACATTGCGCGGGGATCGCACTGTCACGCAATCGCGTGGGGAACGATCGATGCCTGGAGCCGGGACCGACAAAACCAAACGCTGGTCGGCGCAGCCAGCTCCGATTGTCGTTCTGGTCGAGCCGCAGCTTGGGGAAAATATCGGCGCTGCCGCCCGCGCCATGGCCAATTTCGGCCTTTCCCGGCTTCGGCTGGTTGCGCCGCGGCCATCCTGGCCGAACGACAAGGCCCGCATGATGGCGGCGGGTGCCGATCGCGTACTGGAAGCGGCCGTGCTTTTCGACAGCCTCGCCGCGGCGATCGCCGACTGCACCTTGGTATTCGCTGCCACCGCGCGCGCCCACGATCAGGCCAAAACGGTGGTCGGCGCGGCGGAAGCGGCGGCGCTGGCGGCGCCGCGCATTGCCGCCGGCGAAAACGTCGCCATCGTGTTCGGCCGCGAGCGCAACGGACTGGAAAATGACGAAGTTGCGCTCGCCGACTGCATTCTCACGCTGCCGGTCAATGCGGCCTTTGCCTCGCTCAATTTGGCGCAGGCGGTGGGCATCGT
Organism: uncultured Alphaproteobacteria bacterium; assembly: GCA_963845775.1. Taxonomy (GTDB): domain Bacteria; phylum Pseudomonadota; class Alphaproteobacteria; order Rhizobiales; family Xanthobacteraceae; genus BOG-931. The sequence goes on along the minus strand of CAWJTE010000006.1, from coordinate 98,857 downwards.
CGCCTATGAATGGCTCAAGGCGGCGAGCGACGGCAAGCTGCCGTTCGCCATGCCGGAAAAATCCGCGCCGGCGCCGAAGGAGCAACTGCTTGCGTTTTTTGCCTCGATCGAACGCGAGCTGGAGAAGGTCGAGTTTTTTCGGCCGCCCGACAAGCGCGAAACCATGCAAATCAATCTGCGCAACATTTTTACCCGCATGGCGCCGACCCAGCAGGATATCCAGACCTTGCACGGGGTGATAATGGCCATCGCCGAAGGCCGCAAAGGTCCGGCGCGTGGCGGCGTGCTCGACGGCAAGGAGGCTGAGATGCTGCGTGCGCTTTTGGCCGAGCATGGCGGCGGGCGGGTGCCCTCTGAACGCGGCCCGGTGCGCGGGCTGTCCCGGCTCCTGCGTCGCAATCCGACCGAGGCCGAGCGTGTGCTGTGGCAGGCGCTGGTTAACGATCGCCGCTTCGCCGGCCAGGGCTTCAAACGGCAGATGCCGATCGGACCGCACATTTGCGATTTCGTGTCGTTCCCGCTGCGGGCCGTCATTGACCTCGTGCCGGCCGACGAAGCCGGGGAGGCGGCCGATGCTCGCGTCAGAAAGCGCGATTGGCTCGTCGAACGTCAATACAGGATCGTGTCGCTCTCCGCCGCCGAGATCGAGCAGGACATTGCCGCAGCGCTGGATCGGATCGACCGCTCGCTCGGTTGACGAATCGGAGACCGTAACGCCGGCGGCGGACCGCTTTAGCTCCTAAGCACCTTGATTGCGCCGCCAATGCCGGCGCGCAGCATGGCTAGATCGCTCATCACCGCCAGGAAACGCACCCCGCGTTTGGCCAGCCCCACGGCGCGGTCTGCGGTATGGCAAAATACCCCGGGAATTTTGCCGACCTTTTGTGTGACGGCGACCATGCGGTCGATCTCGCGGTCGACTTCCTTTGACTGCGGATCGAGGCTTTTGCCGTCGGACAGCGCGATCGAAAGGTCAGAGGGGCCGAGGAAAAGGCCGTCAATGCCCGGCGTGTCGATAATCGCCTCGAGATTGTCGAGCGCGGTTCGGGTCTCGATCATCGCGAGCGTGATGATGTGATCGTTGGCTTCGCGCAGATAGTCCGACTGATCCGGCAGGCCGGCGAGCGCCGTGACGCGATGAGGTCCCCAGCTCCGTTCGCCGACCGGCGGATATTTGGCCGACGCGGCGAAGGCGCGCGCGTCGGCGGCGGTATTGATCATCGGGGCGATGATGCCTTCGGCGCCGAAGTCGAGGACGCGCGAAGCGAGCGCGAAATCGCCGACCGGCACACGTACGATCGGCGCCCCGCCGCCCTGGCGCACGGCGGCGACCCCGGTCAGCAGCTGGCCGACATCCCAGAGGCCGTGCTGCGCCTCGAGCACCACCGCCGCGAAGCCTTCGCGCGCCAGCGTCTCACTTACGATCGGATAGGGGAGGCTGCACCAGCCGCTGAACACAGTTTCGCCTGCGCGCAGCGAGCGGGCGAGGGTGAAGGCTGGAATGGCCATGTGGGTAATACGACCTCGGGGCTGGAGCGAACGGTCAGGATCCGGCGTTATCGTCCCCCTTTAATGTCGGCAATCGCCTTTTCCATCAACTCGGTCATCTCGCGGGCGATCTGGTGATCGGATTGGGCAATGCCCTTGCCATCGAAATCCTTGCGGATCTTGCCGGCGACGTCGTGGGAGCCCTCGATCTCGCTCATGACGACCGACAGGGCATAACTGTTCGCCTCGGAGCCGGCCAGGCCGAGTTTTTCCGCCGCCCACAGGCCGAGGAGTTTGTTGCGGCGTGCGGTCGCCTTAAATCTGAGCTCTTCGTCATGCGCGAATTGCTGCTCGAAGGCGTCCTCGCGCTTGTCGAATGTGGTCATGGCTGACGCCCAAAGTTACTGTGGAACGGCTCGAAGCGGTGCCGCCTTGCATATCGAGGGTGCCCCGTCAAGGCAACCAGTCTGCTGCGGAAACGTCGACGTTGCGGCAGAGGCTGCGCAGGTCTATGTCGATTGTACTCCGCGCCGTGTTCAGCTAGCTTTCCGGTTGCGGAGGGGCCGCGTTTGAGTCGCACGCCCACCGCCGCCGCGGATCTCGATGTCATAAACTGGAGCCACGGCATCCCATGGATTTCACCAAGCCACGGTACACGCCGATGAGCCGCCGTCGCCGCATCTATGAGGGCAAGGCGAAGGTCCTCTATGAAGGACCGGAGCCGGGAACGCTAATCCAGCATTTCAAGGACGACGCCACCGCCTTCAACGCCAAAAAGCATCAGGTGATCGAGGGCAAGGGCGTCCTCAACAACCGCATCTCCGAGTACGTCTTCCAGCACCTGAACGATATCGGGGTGCCCACCCATTTCATCCGCCGCCTCAACATGCGCGAGCAGCTCATCCGCGAGGTTGAGATCATTCCGCTGGAAGTCGTCGTTCGCAACGTCGCCGCCGGCTCGCTGGCGCAACGGCTCGGAATCGAGGAAGGCACGCAGTTGCCGCGCTCGATCATCGAGTTCTATTATAAAAACGACCAGCTCAACGACCCGATGGTGTCGGAGGAGCACATCACTGCTTTCGGCTGGGCGACGCCGCAAGAGATCGACGACATCATGTCGCTCGCCATCCGCGTGAACGATTTCCTCTCCGGGCTGTTCCTCGGCGTCGGTATCCGTCTCGTCGACTTTAAGATGGAGACCGGCCGTCTTTGGGAAAACGACCTGATGCGGATTGTCGTTGCCGACGAAATTTCCCCGGATTCATGCCGGCTGTGGGACATCAAGTCGAACGAGAAGCTCGACAAGGACCGCTTCCGCCGCGATCTCGGCGGACTGGTGGAGGCCTATACCGAGGTGGCCAAGCGTCTCGGCATTATGAGCGAGGGCGAGCGCCCGCAAGGCGCCGGCCCGGTTCTTGTCAAGGGCTGAAGAATCTCTCCGCTCACTCCCGCGCAGGCGGGAAATCCAGCGAATTATTCCGCTGTGCGAATTGGTCCCCGCTTTCGCGGGACGAGCGGCTGTCGGCCATTGCGGCCCCTGCGATTTATCCATATTGAACAGGCGAGGTGGAGCTTCACTATGAAGGCCCGCGTCACCGTCACGTTGAAATCCGGCATCCTTGACCCGCAGGGCAAGGCCATTGAAGGCGCGCTGCGCTCGCTCGGCGTGCGCGGCGTGGCCAGCGTTCGCCAAGGCAAAGTGTTCGACATCGAGATCGAGGGTGCCGATCGCCCCAATGCCGAAGCTGCGCTGAAAACCGCGGCCGAAAAACTCCTCGCCAACACGGTGATCGAGAATTATCGGGTTGAGGTGGCTGGATAATGAAAATCGTGCGAACGCAATGAAATCGGCGGTGCTTGTCTTTCCCGGGATCAATCGCGAGCGCGACATGGCGCGGGCGCTGCGGCTGATCTCCGGGCGCGAGCCGGCGATGGTCTGGCACGCGGACGCCGAATTACCGTTCGGCACCGACCTGGTTGTCATTCCCGGCGGCTTTTCCTACGGCGACTACCTTCGCTGCGGCGCGATCGCCGCGCGTGCGCCGATCATGGACGCGGTGCGCGCCTTCGACGCCAGAGGCGGCCTGGTGCTCGCGGTTTGTAATGGCTTTCAGATCGCCTGCGAAGCCGGCTTGCTGCCGGGCGTACTGATGCGCAATGCGCAGCTTCGCTTCATCTGCCGCGACGTGTATTTACGGGTGGAGCGATCCGACACGCCGTTCACGCGCGGCTACAATGCCGGACAGGTCATCCGCGTGCCGGTGGCGCACGGCGAGGGCAACTACATTACCGATGGCGAAACCATCGCGCGGCTCGAAGGCGAGGGCAGGGTGGTGTTTCGCTATTCCTCACCGGACGGGTTGATCGACCCGGACTGGAACCACAACGGCGCCATTAATGCCATTGCCGGCATCGTCAACGCGCGCGGCAACGTGCTTGGGATGATGCCGCATCCGGAAAACCACGTCGAAGCCGCCATGGGTCGCACCGACGGCCGCGGTCTGTTTGCCGGGCTTGTGGATTACTTCAAGCAGGCGGCATGACTTCCCTCTCCCCTTGTGGGAGACAGTGGCGAGCAACGACGTTGCGAGCCGGGTGAGGAGTTTCTATCTCACTCACGATTCAACCCTCGTAGACGGCGCTTGGTGCCGGCATCATCGAAAACGGCGGCCGTAGGCCTCCTTTGCCACCCTCTCCCGCAGGGGGAGAGGGATAAGACTAGGCTTCTCGCCCTTTGATTTCCAACGAACCCACCATTACGCCCGAACTGATTGCCGAACACGGGCTCAAGCCCGACGAATACGATCGCATCGTCAAGCTCATCGGCCGCACGCCGAGCTTCACCGAGCTCGGCATCTTCTCTGCTATGTGGAACGAGCATTGCTCGTACAAATCGTCGAAAATCCATTTGCGCACGCTGCCGACCAAGGCGCCGTGGGTCATTCAGGGCCCGGGTGAGAACGCCGGCGTGATCGATATCGGCGACGGGCTCGCCGTCGTGTTCAAGATGGAGAGCCACAATCACCCGAGCTACATCGAGCCCTATCAAGGGGCCGCCACCGGCGTTGGCGGCATTCTGCGCGATGTGTTCACCATGGGCGCCCGTCCGATTGCCTGTCTCAATGCGCTGTCGTTCGGCGAGCCCAGTCATCCGCGGACGCGCGCGTTAATTTCCGGTGTAGTCGCGGGCATCGGCGGCTACGGCAATTCCTTCGGCGTTCCAACCGTCGGCGGCGAGGTGCGGTTTCATCGCCGCTATGACGGCAACTGCCTGGTCAACGCCATGGCCGTGGGCATCGCACAGAAGGACAAGATTTTTTATTCGGCGGCGTCGGGGGTCGGCATGCCGATTGTCTATCTCGGCTCGAAGACCGGGCGTGACGGCATTCATGGCGCCAGCATGGCGTCGGCCGAGTTCGGCGCCGACGCTGAGGAAAAACGGCCGACGGTCCAGGTCGGCGATCCATTCTCAGAAAAGCTCCTGCTCGAAGCTTGTCTCGAAATTATGGCCGAGGGCTGCGTCATCGCCATCCAGGATATGGGTGCGGCCGGGCTCACCTGTTCGGCGGTCGAGATGGGCGCCAAAGGCGATCTCGGCATTACGCTCGATCTCGACAAAGTCCCTTGCCGCGAGACCGGCATGAGCGCCTACGAGATGATGCTTTCGGAAAGCCAGGAGCGCATGCTCATGGTGCTCAAGCCGGAGAAGGAAAAAGAAGCCGAGGCGATCTTCCGCAAATGGGGGCTTGATTTCGCCGTGGTCGGCCAGACCACGCCGACCAAACGATTTCTTGTCCGCCACGGCGGCGCAGTGATGGCCGATCTGCCGATCAAGGAGCTTGGCGACGAGGCGCCGGTTTACGATCGGCCGTTCCGTGAAACCGCGGCCCGACCGGAGAGTGACGCCGCGGCGCTGAAGCCGCCGCTCACCGTCGCCGAGGCGCTCGAAAAGCTCATAGGCTCGTCGGACCTGTGCTCCAAGCGCTGGATATACGAGCAATACGACCACGTCATTCTCGGCAACACGGTACAACGGCCGGGCGGTGATGCCGCGGTGGTGCGCGTCCACGAGGGCCCCAAAGCGCTCGCGCTAACCGCCGACGTGACGCCGCGTTATTGCGAAGCCGATCCGTTCGAAGGTGGCAAGCAGGCGGTGGCCGAGGCGTGGCGTAACCTCAACGTTGTCGGCGCGCGACCGCTAGCGCTGACCGATAATCTCAATTTCGGCAATCCGGAGCGGCCGGAGATCATGGGTCAGTTGGTCGGCGCGATCCGCGGCATCGGTGAAGCCGCACGCGCGCTCGATTTCCCGATCGTCTCAGGCAATGTTTCGCTCTACAACGAGACCAACGGCAAGGCAATCCTACCAACGCCCACAATCGGTGGCGTTGGCCTGCTCGACGATTTCACCGCCTCGATGACGCTGGCGTTCAAGACCGAAGGCGAGGCGATCCTGCTGCTCGGCGAGACCAAGGGCCGGCTCGGCCAGTCGCTTTTCTTGCGCGATGTCTGTGGGAGGGAGGAGGGCGCGCCGCCGCCGGTCGATCTCGCCGCTGAGCGCCGGAATGGTGAGTTCGTCCGGGCGCTGATCCGCGACGGCCTCGTTACGGCCGCCCACGATGTCTCCGACGGCGGTATCCTCGTTGCGCTCGCCGAGATGGCGATGGCAGCAAAGATCGGAGCGGTGTTGGACGCGCCATCCGGCGTACCCGCGCATGCCTTCTGGTTCGCTGAGGATCAGGCCCGTTACGTCGTTACGGCTAAGGACCCGGACGTCGTTGCGCGGCTCGCCAAGACCGTGGGAGTGCCGCTGATGCGGCTTGGCGCCACTGGCGGCCGCGTGTTGGCCGTCAACGGGGAGCGGCCGCTCGTCGTTGTCGAGCTTCTGGCCCGCTCCGAAGCGTGGCTGCCGGCTTACATGTCGGCATCGGCGGCATAACGCCCCAGCGGCACCTGCTTTCGCCGGAATGCGGTGGGAAAGCCGAATTGGGCCGCAGGACCGCCCATGCGGCGACTTCCCCGCTTGGTGCCGATCTGGTAAGCGCCAGAATGCCGGGGGTAATAAGGTTCGAGGGTAGCCATGGCTATGGCCGCGAGCGATATCGAACGCCTGATCCGGGCCAGCATCCCGGACGCCCAAGTGACTATCCGCGATCTTGCCGGTGATGGCGATCATTATGCCGCAACCGTTATTGCCGAGTTGTTTCGCGGCAAATCACGGGTCCAGCAGCACAAGATCGTCTACGACGCGCTCAAGGACGAAATGGGCGGCAAACTCCACGCGCTCGCGTTGCAAACCGGCACGCCGTAGCGGTAGCCGCGCCTTCTGCCGCGAGCGTCGCCCGTGGAAGCCTCTGCTACGGGCGGCAAGGTTACGACCAATTCATTCTGGCCCAATATTGATCAGCAGGCATGAAGTCCCGGCATGGGCTTTGCCAGCGATTTGCGGTACATATATTTGGTCAAAGCTAAAGAGTCGGCGCGGGGCGATCCGCGACACCAATGAGGAAGTTTGCGATGTCTATCGAGCAATTCATCGACAATGAAGTGAAGAAGAACGAGGTCGTGCTGTTCATGAAGGGCACGCCGCAGTTCCCGATGTGCGGGTTCTCCGGCCAGGTCGTGCAGATCCTCGATAATCTCGGCGTGGCCTACAAGGGCCTCAACGTGCTCGAAAACGACGAGCTGCGCGGCGGTATCAAGTCCTATTCGAACTGGCCGACCATTCCGCAGCTCTACGTAAAAGGCGAGTTCGTCGGCGGCTGCGATATCATCCGCGAAATGTTTCAAGCCGGCGAATTACAGTCGCTGCTCAGGGAGCGCGGCATCCCGGTGAAGGAGCGTGCGCAAGTTTAACTGGCGCGGCGCGAAAACGATTTTGCTGTGGCCGGGCTCGCCCGGCCATTCTTTTGGTCGCTTGGAAACGTGAAGCCTGCCGCCTAGCGCATGCGTTTGGCGATGAGAAAAACAATCGCCAGCACGATGGCGAGTCCGACCAAAGATTGCTCGGGAATGGCGCCAGCAAATTTGATGACATTTTGCGCGACGCCGGAAACGAAAACGCCGGAGTTCGCGCCGAGGATCAGATAAACCAAGATGACGGTCAGGACCGTCAGGAATCCGATCTCAACGAACGCCCAAAGGTATTGTTTGGCTCTTTGCAGGTGGTCGAGCATCACACAACCTCATAGCGTTGGGTGGGAGCTTTGCTCGCCACCCAACGCTGTCTCGATCACGCGTGTCGTTTCAGAAAACGGCGTTTAGTGGCTTAGGCCACTCTCCGTCCCGAGAACAGCCAGATGATAATTCCGACTGTGATCAGGCCAACAAGGCCGGCATCGCCGAGGCTCTTCACGAGACCGGTGATGTTAGCGGTGACGTCGCCGAAGAACGGCAGTTTCGATCCGACGAGAAGCGCCGCAACGATTGCGAGCGCCAACAACGCCAGCCCGATTTCCGTCAACGAGCCGATCCAGCCTTTGATTCTTCCTAACGCGTCCATGTACATTCTCCCCTTCGCTTGTTAAGCCCCATGCGCACGCAATCGGTAGCGAGTGCACCATTTAGCGGCGCGGAGCCTACAAGGCAGGTTTTGGATTATCAAGTTAGCGCGCGGTTGCACCCGACAAAGAGGTGCATAACTTGGCAGCGCGCCGATAATCATTGCACGTATCGCGCTGCAACAAACGCCAGCGATTTCTGAAAGCACCGCAGCAAAAATCAATTTGCCAACGGAAAATCGCCGCCCAATTCGGGTGCAGCCACTCAGCGTGAATAATATTCGACCACCAAGTGTGGTTCCATCTGCACCGGGTATGGCACGTCGGTCAGAGTGGGCACGCGTGATAGCTTCGCCGTCATCTTGGAGTGGTCGGCTTCGATGTAATCGGGCACGTCGCGTTCGCCGAGCGCATTCGCTTCCAAAACCAGCGCCAGCTGCTTCGACTTGTCTTTGATCTCCACCAGGTCACCCACTTTCACGCGGAAGCTCGGGATGGTCACGCGCCGCCCGTTGACCTTGATGTGCCCATGATTGACGAACTGGCGTGCAGCGAAAACGGTGGGCACGAACTTCGCACGATAGATCACCGTATCGAGGCGCCTCTCCAGGAGCCCGATCATGTGGGCGCCGGTGTCGCCTTTAAGCCGCCGCGCCTCGTCGTAGATGCCGCGGAAGTGCCGCTCCGACATGTTGGCGTAATAGCCCTTGAGTTTTTGTTTGGCGCGCAACTGCACGCCGTAATCGGAGAGCTTTCCCTTGCGCCGCTGGCCATGCTGGCCGGGGCCGTATTCACGTTTGTTGATGGGAGACTTTGGCCGGCCCCAGATATTTTGGCCCAGCCGACGGTCGATCTTGTACTTCGCCTGGTGGCGCTTGGTCATTCGCGTCCTCATTTAAAAGGTTAGCTGAGGATCGCGCCCTCCTCTGTCCCGGATTTTACCGGAACCGACAGGTCGGCCGCCGAAGCGCCGGGACCGACCGCGGGTCGCGAAACACCGCGCGGGCCACTTTGGGCCCGCGCCGCGCGCGGTTTTTAGGAGGAAAGGCCGGGGCTGTCAAACCGCACCCATGCGTACCAAGGGCCGACTCAACTGGCGGCAAAATGCTTCCGCCGCATCCTCCGCAAAACGGTCAGTGCCAAAATCGCAGTGAACGCATCGAGCACCGCGACAATGATGAAGACCGCGCTCCAGTTTCCGGTCGTCTGTTTGAGGAAAGCCGCTGCCGGTCCGCCGAGGATCGAACCGACGCCCTGCGCTATGTAGAGGAACCCGTAGTTGGTTGCGGCAAATTTTGGACCGAATGTGTCGGTCAGCGTCGAGGGGAACAACGAGAAGATCTCGCCCCACCCGAAGAACACCAGACCGGTCAGCACCACGAACAGCGCCGGTCGATCGATGAACTTGAACAAAATTAGGATAGCGACCGCTTCGAGTGCGAAGGCAAGCGCCATTGTGTTCTCGCGGCCGATATGATCGGACACCCAGCCGAAGAAAGGCCGTGTCAGTCCGTTGGTGACGCGCGACAGGGTGAGTGACAGCGGCAGCGCCGCCATGCCGAAAACCAGCATGTTGGCGACGCCGAATTCCTTGGCGAACGGTCCGACATTGGAGACGACCATCAACCCTGAGGTCGACATCATGCTCATCATGAGGAAGAGCAGGTAAAAGATCGGGCTTTGCAGCATCTCACGCGGCGCGTAGCTGCGTTTGCTCTGGACCGCGGCAAGGGGAGAGACCGCGGGGCCACCGGGGGAAATAATTCTCCGGTGGCGTACGCAATCCCTGCGCCGCCAATATGCCGATCACGCCCTGAATGATGCCCCACACAACCAGAGTGTGCGCGTAGCCGGAGCTTTTGATCATGCTGTCGATGGGGAACGAGGTGAAGAACGCGCCGAAGCCGTATCCGGCCGCTGCCAATCCGGTGGCAAGACCACGCCGGTCGGGAAACCAACGCACCATCAGACCGACGATACCTACGTAAATGATACCGGTGCCGAAACCGCCGAGCACGCCGTAAGTGAAATAGAGCGCCCAGATGTTGTCGACGTATGCGGAGAGCACCCAGCTGCCGCCGGATAGAAGCGCGCCGATTGCGATCAGAAGTCGCGGACCGAAGCGATCGACCAGAGAGGCCTGCAACGGCGACAGCCAGGTTTGCAAGATGATCAACAGCGAAAACGTCCATTGCAGCTCGGTAAGCGTCGTACCGAGTTTCGCGTTGAGCGGTCCGGTAAATAGGGTCCAGACGTATTGCGGGCTGGAGATCGCCATCATGGCGATAATGCCGAGGATGAGTTGGCTCCAGCGATTGAGATACCAGGCGCTGCGTTCGCCTTCGACGGCAACGGTCATGTTTTGGTCCCCTCGTCCCCCAGCGATGGTGGCGCCGCCGGCAGCGTAGGGGCCATGCCGTGAAGCGGCAAGCCGTCAGCGCGCAGTCGCGGCGGCTATTCCTGTACCGATGCCGAAACGCGCGAGCGCCGCAATCGGAACGTGACCCGAGGTGAAGACAGTGCGCGTCGCGCCGACACGCGGCGTCGGCGGCGGGGGGCCGAGCAAATCGCCGACGCGGCGCGCGATCGCCGGCGCCGGATCGAAAAAATTCACCGGCCATGGGGCGAGTTGGCGTAGCCGGTCGAGCAGCAGCGGATAATGGGTGCAAGCGAGCACGACGGCGTCGGTGCGCGCGCCGTCGTCGACGAAACAGGGCGCAATCTCGGCAACAAGCGCAGCGTCCTCGGCCGGTTCGCCGGCAAGTTCAAATTCCGCGTAGCCGGCCAGCATCTTCGAACCGACCAGCGTCACGCGGCAGTCGCCGGCGAACTTGCCGATCAATGCGCGCGTGTACTCACGTTTAACGGTTGCCTCAGTGCCGAGCACCGACACGCGCCGGGTCACCGAACTTGCACAAGCTGGTTTGATCGCCGGTACGGTGCCAACAAACGGCAGCGAGAATTTCCTGCGCAGGTCGGGCAGGGCAATGGTGGAAGCGGTGTTGCAGGCAATGACGACAAGATCGGGCCGATGGGTCAGGATCAATTCGTCCATGAGCCCCACGACGCGCGCCAGCAGCGCCGCCTCGTCCATCGCTCCGTACGGAAACGCGGCATCGTCGGCAACATAGACGAAATTAGTGCCGGACCGCGCGGACGCAATCTCACGATAGACGGTGAGCCCACCAAGGCCGGAATCGAAGACTAAAACAACTTCTTGGGCCGCCATCGGCGACACATGACATGGGAAACGCGGCCGGGCAACGATCGCACCGCCGCGAGCGCGTGGAGTTTAGCCGGTCAAGGCGTTGACGAGTCGCGGCGTTTCGCGCGGTGTCGCTTCGGACGCCTGTTGGCGGAGCTTGGGCTTTTCCGTTCGTGGCGCGACTAGGCCGCTTATCACCGTGAACGAGATCATCAGGATCGCCGCTAAGTCGCCATCATGGAAGTTGGCAAACGCCACCGCGCCCATAAGGTAGGCCCAGAACGGCAGCGAAATGGTGGAAACAACGGCATTGACCACCCATGCATCGCCCTCGCGCCGGACGTACCAACAAAATACCGGAGTGAGCGCACAGGCGATCACCAGCATGACGGTTGCGATGATGGGCACTGGAATGCCGGCCATGGCGGCGTTCGGTCCGCCCGATTGCATCGCTTGGTCGAGGATTGCGTTGATCAGCATCAAAAACGCGATGATCTCGGCCGGAACGTATTTCACCATCCGCTCGAGATAGCCGTCGCCTGCGGCGGCCTGTGCAGCCGGCGTTACGTTGCCGCCGGATTGCAAAACCTCTTCGAGCCCGGCGAGAAGATCGATTTCGGCAGCTTGCGGCTTGCGCACCAATCGGCTCATTATCCGTCTCCCAAAGAGGTGTCCGCGCAAAAGTTGCGCGACGTTACGCCGGAGCGGTAAGTTGGGCAAACGTTAACAGCACGCCACGAATGCGAATCAGGCTGCTGAAACTTTACCGGTTGCCGAAAACGCGGCGAAAAATTGCATCGACATGCGCTAAGTGAAAATCGAGATCGAAATTGGCGGCAAGCTCCTTGTCGCCGAGGTGCTTGCGCACGTCGCGGTCAGCTTTGAGCAACGTCAAAAAATCGCCTTTCCCGCCCCAGGCTTTCATTGCGTTCCGCTGTACGAGTTTATAAGCGGTGTCGCGCGAGACGCCCTTTTGCGTCAGCGCCAGCAGCACGCGTTGCGAATGAACGAGGCCGCCGAGACGGCCGAGATTATTTTTCATATTGCCGGGATAGACGATGAGCTTATCGACGATGCCGGTGAGCCGGTTGATCGCAAAATCGAGCGTAACGGTCGCGTCCGGTCCGATCACGCGTTCGACCGACGAGTGCGAGATGTCCCGCTCGTGCCACAGTGCCACGTTTTCCAGCGCCGGCGTCACATAGGCCCGGACCATGCGCGCGAGTCCGACCAGATTCTCCGACAACACCGGATTGCGTTTATGCGGCATTGCCGACGAGCCCTTTTGCCCTTCTGAGAAAAATTCCTCCGCCTCGAGAACTTCGGTGCGCTGCAAGTGACGGATTTCGGTTGCCAGCCGCTCGATCGAGGCGGCGACGACGCCGAGAGTGGCAAAGTACATCGCGTGGCGGTCGCGCGGGATGACCTGGGTCGAGATCGGCTCGACCTTTAGTCCCATGGCTTGCGCGACATGCGCTTCGACCCGCAGATCGACCTGCGCGAAGGTGCCGACAGCGCCGGATATGGCGCAGGTGGCCACTTCGTCGCGCGCGCCCTTGAGGCGCGCTTCGGCGCGATCGAACTCGGCGTAGGCGTAGGCAAGCTTTAGTCCAAAGGTCGTCGGCTCGGCATGGACGCCGTGCGAACGGCCAATAGTCGGCGTCATCTTATATTGCCGCGCGCGGCGTTTGAGCACGCCTTTGAGCTTGGCGACGTCGGCGATCAAAATGTCGGCGGCGCGTACGAGCTGAACGTTGAGACAAGTGTCGAGCACGTCGGAAGAGGTCATTCCCTGATGTACAAAACGCGCTTCCGGGCCGACGATCTCGGCCAGGTGGGTCAGGAATGCGACCACGTCGTGTTTGGTCTCGCGTTCGATTTCGGCAATGAGGCTGGCGTCGAATTTTGCGTTCTTGCCCTTGGCCCAAATCTTTGCTGCGGCGGCTTTGGGAATGATCCCAAGTTCGGCCATCGCGTCGGCCGCGTGTGCCTCGATCTCGAACCAGATGCGAAATCGCGTCTCCGGCGACCAGATCGCCGCCATTTCGGGCCTGGAGTAACGCGGTATCATAGCCTGCGCTGTAGCAGATCAAGCCACCCTCAACAATTGCGGCGCGCTGTGCGATGCTGGAGAATCCGCAGCGAATCACCGGAGCATGGCAATGAAGCTCCTTCAGATCGTCCCGCGCGATGGCAGCGGTCTCTATGGCGCAGTGATCAGGAAACAGGCCGAAATCCGCAAGCATGGCCGCGGCACGTTCATGCGGGCAAGCGCCAGCAAGCGTGCCGCCCGCTGGACGCACGTCCGCTACAAGGGATCGCTCAAGCTGCATCCCGATATGGAGAACGGGGTCGAAGTGGAGATCAAATCGCCGGAACGGGGAGACGAGGCGCGGCTGCTTTCCTCATTCCTTGGCTGGATGGACCGGCATTTTGGCGACCGTCTGTCGTCGGTGCGTATTCAATACCGCAAACGCTGAAGCCAAAACCTCTAGGCTGCGAAACGGGCACGGTCGTGCGGCTGGCGGAAATCGACCGGCGTGCCCTTGGGAACAATGCGGGTCGGATTTAGCCGGCCGATTGAATAATAGCCCATGACGTAATAGCGCGGCTTCACCGTCTCGGCGACGCCCGGCACGGCGTAGAGCTCGCGCGTATAATTCCATAGGTTCGGGAAGTCGGCGATCCGGTTGCGGTTGCATTTGAACAGCGAAAAATAAGCGACGTCGAAACGCACCAGGGTAGAAAACAGACGCCAATCGGCCTCCGTGATTTGATTGCCGGCGAGGTAGCGCTGCCGTCCGAGCCGCGCTTCAATTTCATCGAGCGTAGCGAACAGCGCGTCATAGGCCTCCTCGTAAGCGGCCTGCGAGCGCGCGAAACCGCAACGATAAACGCCGTTATTGATATTGGCGTAGACCTGCGCGTTGACGCGATCGATCTCGGCGCGTAGCGCCGGCGGATAAAAGTCGGTGGGATCCGCGCCGATGCCGGTGAACTCCGAATTGAGCATGCGGATGATCTCGGAGGATTCGTTGTTCACGATCCGCCCGGTCTTTTTGTCCCACAACGTCGGCACCGTCACTTTGCCGGTGTAGTGCGGATTGCTGGCGGTGTAGGCTTGATGCAGGTACCGGAAGCCGTTGACCCGGTCGGGCGGACAATCGGGAAACGCGGCGTTGGCCTCGAACGTCCAGCCTTCTTTACGGAGCCCGGGAACGGCGATGGCCACGCTGATCGCGCCCTTGAGCTTCTTCAGCGCAAGAAAGATCTGCGTGCGGTGGGCCCACGGGCAGGTATAGGCGACATAAAGATGATAGCGGCCCGCTTCGGCCTTGAAGCCGGAGGAGCCGTCGGCGGTGATGCGGTCGCGAAAGACGCTGTCGACGCGCTGAAAGTTGCCGGATTTGCCGATCTCGCTCGACGGATCTTCGTCGCCGCGCCATCGGCCATCGACGAGCATTCCCACTACGCAGCCTCCCCGCGGGCGAGCGACGCCGCGTGGCGGATCGCCGCGATGTTCTTACGATAGGATTCTGCCGTGCGGTCCTTGAATACGGCCGAGCCGGCGACGAGCACGTTGGCGCCGGCACGCACCACCTCTGGCGTGACTTCCGGCGTGATGCCTCCGTCGATCTCGATATCGATTGGCCGGCCGCCCCCGAGTGCGCGCAGCTTGCGGACTTTATCGATTGCTGCTGGGATGAATTTCTGGCCCCCGAAGCCGGGATTGACCGACATGACCAGAATGAGATCGACGAGGTCGATCACCGACTCGACGGTGTCAGTCGGAGTCGCCGGGTTCATCGTCACGCCGGCTTTCTTGCCAAGTGCCCGGATCGCTTGCAGTGAACGATGCACGTGCGGCCCGGCCTCGACGTGGACGGTGATGATGTCCGATCCGGCCTTGGCAAAGGCTTCCAAATACGGATCGCAGGGTGCGATCATCAAATGGACGTCGAATGTTTTCTTGCTGTAGGCACGCAGCGCTTTCACCACGTCCGGTCCGATGGAAATATTGGGCACAAAATGGCCGTCCATCACGTCGACATGAATCCAGTCCGCGCCGGCGGCTTCGATCGCGCGAACTTCCTCGCCGAGTTTGGCGAAGTCGGCGGAAAGGATCGACGGGGCGATAAGGAGCGGCTGCAACTGGTTCTCCTACGGTCGGGGTTCGACTAACACGAGGCACGCCAGCGGGCAACGCGCGGGCGTTTATCACAATCTGGCGGAATGGCTCCGCCGGCATTAACTAGCGGCAGCGGAGGTCGGTCCTGGCGCATACGGATATCATCGTCCTTGGGGCCGGCGTGGTCGGCACTTCGGTGGCGCTGCATCTCGCCAAGCGCGGCATCGCGGTTGTGCTGATCGATCGGCACGGTGTGGGGAAGGGTACGTCATACGGCAATGCTGGCATTATCGAAGGCAATACCATCTTTCCGCCGGCCTTTCCTTCGAACTTTGCGGAACTACTTCGCATCGCGCTCAAACGTTCGCCGGTAGCGAATTATCACATCGCGTATTTGCCGCGGATTGCGCCGTGGCTGATGGCTTTCCGGGCGGCGTCGCGGCCCGAGCGGTTGCTCGAGACCGCGCAATTGATGCGTCCGTTGATTGGCGCGCGCGGTCGGCGAACATGAAGTGCTCGCTGCCGAAGCCGGCGCCGAGCGCCACTTCAGCCGCCGCGGCTGGCTCAAGCTCTATCGTACCGAGGCGTCCTTTGCTGACCTCGCGCCTGAGCTCGATGTTGCCGCACGCTTCGGCATCGCCAATGCTGCGCTCGACCGCGACGGAGCGCTGGCGCTTGAGCCGGCGCTCAACGGCGTCTTCCGGCACGCCGTGCATTGGACCGGCGCCGTCAGCGTCGACAATCCGTTGGCGTTGACGCGGCCTATGCCGCGCGCTTTGCCGCGCTCGGCGGGGTGATGCTGACCGGCGACGCGCGCACACTGCATCGCGCCGAGCCTTATTGGCGCGTCGATGACGGCCTCCGGGCCGATCGATGCCCGCGATGTCGTGCATTGCGCTTGGCCCGTGGGTGCGGACATTCTGGCGCCGCTCGGCATCAAGCTGCCGTTCGCGGTCAAACGTGGTTATCACCGCCACTACCGTCCGCACGGCAATGCGAGACTGCTCGCCGTCCGGTTCTCGATGCCGAGAACGGTTACGTGCTGGCGCCGATGGAGCAGGGCATCCGCATCACGACCGGCGTCGAATTCGCCGCCCGTGACGCACGGCCGACCCCAGTCCAACTTGATCGGCTGTTGCCGGCGGCGCGCGAGCTATTTCCGCTTGGCGACGCCGGTCGAAGCGAAGCCGTGGCTCGGCGCGCGACCGTGCTTTCCCGACTCGCGGCCGGTCATTGGGCCAGCGCCGCGCCAGCGCGGATTGTGGCTCGCCTACGGCCACGCTCATTGGGGGTTGACGCTCGGCCCGGTAACCGGCCGCCTCATTGCCGAGATGATGACCGGCGCGACGCCGTTCTGCGATCCGAAGCCCTATGGCGCGGAACGCTTTATACCGTGACGACGGACGAAAAAGGCCGCGCTATTCGGTCGTTGCCGAGGCGGGCGCCGGCGAGCCCTTGAACTCACCGATCGTGTGCAAGACGCTGGATTCCGGCCGCGTGTTGTTGGCCGACAGCTTGTCCTGCTGCGTGACCATCTCATCGTACTTGGCGATCGTCGTGACCGGCTGATGCGGCACGACATGAACGACTTTGTAGCCGGCCGCTTTTAATTGCCGGAGCAGTTCCGGCATCGCTTCGGCGGTGGCGCGCTGGAAGTCATGCATCAGGATGATGCCCTTGCCGTGCTTTTCCAGCTTGGTCATCACCGATTTGATCACCTGATCCGGCTTATGCATTTTGAAGTCGAAGGAATCGATGTCGGTCGAGAATGACGCGATGTTGCGCTCGGCCAGATAGGAGAGCAATTCCGGCGGGTGTTGCAGGTCTGGGAAACGGAAGAACGGCGCGATCGGCGCGCCCGCGGCCGCATGCACGGCGCTGACGCCCATCTCGATTTCCTGCTTGGCGAGTTCGAGGTCGCTGGCGTAAGGATTGCGCGCCAAGATCCTTGTGCGACCAAGTGTGCGTGCCGAGCGTCATGCCGGCTTCGACCACCTGCTTGGTGATCTCCGGGTGCCACGTCGCGTGCTCGCCGATCTCGAAGAACGTGGCCTTGAGGCAATTGTCGGCAAGAGCCTTGAGCACGGCCGGTGTGTTCTCCGGCCAGGGGCCGTCGTCGAACGTCAGCACGACCTCCTTTTCGCGAAGGAAGTCGTATTGCTTGAAATGCTCGAAGCCGAAACCTGGGCCGCCGGTGGTGTCGATCTCGACGATGCGCGAAAGGCCCATGCCGCCCGGTTTGTTGCAGGCGGGAATGGCGGTGGGATCGGGCGTGCTGCCGCTCGACGGCGTAGCGGCGGCGAGTGCCGCAGGTTTGGCGGCGACCGGCGGGGCCGGCGTTGTCGGAGCGGGCGGATTCTGCGCGACGCGCGTAGGCGCCGCGGGTGGCGCCAGCACGGGGGTCTTCGTTGGCGCTGCGTCCGCAGGCGTTTCGGCGGCTTGCGCCTGGGCGATTTGACTGACCGGCGACGAACCGGAACCGCGGGCGCGTGCTCGGCGAGCGATGCGACGCGCACATTCGAAGCCGTCGACGCACTCGGCAGTCGGCCGCTTTTTGCGCCGACACGACGCCAAAAGCCGCGAGCCCAAGGCTCAACAGACGCGGCAACGACAATGACGAAAAGTCGCATCACAACCCTCTGCCACAAACCTACGACCACTGCACGAAGTGAAGGCGCAATCGGTGAGCAAGTCAACGGCGGCACATGCCACAGCCGGTGAAAGATGTGCGTTGTGGTTTCCGCGGCACGCGACGAGATTGATGCCGCGATCGCCTTGTGTTACCGGCCGAATTGATCCTTCCAGCTCGGCAGCGCGCCGGGCAAGGGCAACGCCGTGGCCGCGAAAACGCCGCGAGCGATCGCCCGCGCCACCACATTGGCCGCGATTGCGCCGAGCGTAGTTAATCCGAGCAGCGCATCGGCAAGCGGCCGGCGGCCGGTCGAGGCCGCAAACACCACGTCGCCGTCGAGCGGAGTGTGCACCGGATAGATGGCGCGCGACAGACCCGATTGCGCCATGACGGCAAGGCGCTTGGCCTGCGCCTTGGTCAGGATTGCGTCGGTTGCGACGACCACCAGAGTGGTGTTCTCGCGCGTGCCGCCTTTGGTCACCGGCTCGAGTGCGCTCGGCGGAAAAGCCGCCGGCCAGCCAAGCCCGCCGAACTCGCCGTTGCGCTCGAACGGCGCCGCCCAGAACCAGGGGCCGCGCTCGACCGTGACGCTGCCGGCGGCATTGACCGCGGCGAGCGCGCCGATAACGTATCCGTCCGGCGTCTGCGCCGAAGCCGAACCGATCCCGCCCTTGCAATTGACCGTGGTTGCGCCGGTGCCGGCGCCGACGCTGCCGAGCGCGAAATCGGTGCCGGCGCGCGGCCGCGGCGGCATAGCCAAGTTCGCGATAGGGCGGAAAACGGCCCCATTCCTTGTCGCCGGCGCCGAGCAGATCAAACAGAATCGCCGCCGGCACGATCGGCACGCGCGCGGTGCGCACGGCGAAGCCGCGGCCTTTCTCCTTCAGCCATGCCTGCACGCCCGACGCCGCATCGAGGCCGAAAGCCGAGCCGCCGGACAGCGTGATGGCGTCGATGCCCTCCACCGTCTGCGCCGGATCGAGCAGCGCGGTTTCGCGCGTTCCCGGTCCGCCGCCGCGCACATCGATCGAAGCGACTGCCGGCTCGTCGAACACGATGGCGGTCGCGCCCGATCCGAGTCGCAGATCCTCGGCGTGACCGATCTTCAGTCCGGGGACGTCGGTGATGAGGTTGCGCAAGCCGTCCTCGTAAGCCGGTCAACGCAGACGATTTCGCCGGCGAGCGGCAACGATCACATCCTCGCGGGCGCGCCGCCGCCGCGCTTGCGCGGCAGTAACCGGCCGGGCATGAGTGCGCCATGCTGAATGTCACTATCGCCGCCGCGCTCGCCGCAGGCATGCTGAGTTTTCTGTCGCCCTGCGTGCTGCCGCTGGTGCCGCCCTATCTCGTCTATCTCACCGGCACTTCGCTGGAGCGCTTTGCCGACGCGGAAGCCGAAGCCGCGCGTCGCGGCGCGAAACGCATTGCCGCGGCGCTGCTGTTCGTGCTCGGCTTCTCCACCGTATTCGTCGCGCTCGGCGCCAGCGCCAGCGCCATCGGCGCGGTATTGCGCGCCTATTCTGGCGAGCTCGCCATCGTCGCCGGCGATTGTCATCATCATTATGGGCCTGCACTTCCTTGGCCTGACGCCGATCGCGTTGCTGATGCGCGAGAAGCGTCTCGAAGTCGCCAAGCCGGTCGGCTTGTGGGGCGCCTATCTGATGGGGCTGGCCTTCGCGCTTGGCTGGACGCCATGCATCGGGCCGATCCTCGCTGCGATTCTGGCGGTTGCGGCGTCGGAAGAAACGGTCGCCAAGGGCGCCGGCATGCTGGCGGTCTATTCGCTCGGCCTTGGCATTCCGTTCATCGCGGCGGCGTTGGCGATCGAGCCGTTCGCCGCCTTCCTCGCCCGCTTCCGCGCCCATCTCGGTCTGGTCGAGAAGGCGATGGGCGGGCTTGCTTGTTCTCACCGGCATCGCCTTTCTCACCGGCGCGGTGACGCAAGCGAGCTTCTGGCTGCTGGATACGTTTCCCGATGCTGGGGAAGATCGGCTGACGATCCAGCCGTCAGCTCCGGACGCTTCGGTGATCTCGTCGTAATTGCCGTCTTTGTCCCAGCGGTACACCGCCCAGCCGCCGCCGGTGATGTCGCCTTTCTTGTCGAACGACATCGGACCGAGCACCGTGTCCCACGTGCCGGTGCGCATCGCCGCGGCGACCTTTTGCGGATCGATCGTGCCGGCCTTGGCGGCGGCCTGCGCCCACACCTGGAAGGCGGCGTAGGTGTAGAGCGTGTAGCCCTCCGGATCGACGCCCTTGTCCTTGAACTCCTTGACGATCGCGGCGGCGGTCGGCCGCTTGCGCGGATCGGGCGGGAAGGTGAACAGCACGCCCTCGCCGGCCGGGCCGGTGATCGAAGCAAATTCACGCGACGCCAGCGCGTCGCCCGCCATCAGGATGGCTCTTCAGCCCCTGGTCGCGCATCTGCCGCACGATCAGCCCGGCCTCCTGGTGATAGCCGCCGTCATAGACGATATCGATGGTGTTGAGCTTGAGCTTGGAGACCAGCGCGGTGAAGTCCTTGTCGCCCTGATTATAGGATTCGTCGATCTTCTCCTTGACGCCGGCGGTGTTGAGCGCCTTCTTCACCTCGTCGGCGAGACCTTTGCCGTAAGTCGTCTTGTCGTTGATGATGGCGATGTTCTTGTCCTTGAAGTTTTTCGCCAGATAGGTCGGCGGCGATAGCCGCCCTGCTGGTCGTCGCGGCCGCAGGTGCGGAACGTGTTCCACATGCCGCGATCGGTGAACAGCGGATTGGTCGAGGCCGGCGTGATCTGCAGAACGCCGCCGTCGAGATAGGCGTCCGACGCCGGGATCGACGACGACGAGCAATAATGGCCGACGACGACGGCGACCCCGATGCCGGAGAGCTTTTCTGCGACCGAGCGCGCCTGCTTGGGATCGCAGGCGTCGTCGCCGATCTCGAGCCTGAGCTTCTTCCCGAGCACGCCGCCCGCAGCATTGATATCGGCGACGGCCTGTTCGGCCCCGTCTCGCATCTGTCGGCCGAACGCCGCCTGACCGCCGGTCATCGGGCCGGCGACGGCGACCGTGATGTCCTGCGCCACGCCGGCGCGGCGAAGAGCGACTGAAAGAAGCGCAAGTGCGCCGAGCAGCAGCTTGTTCATGTCTGTCCCTCGCTGGTTTTCGCGCAGGTATGGACGGTACGTGAAAACTACCACCGCTATCGGCTGTTTTCTTGCCCGATTTCGCGCCAGCCCAGCGGGCCGGCGCGGGCGTAAAGCCACGGATATTGCCGCACCATCTGGCGACGCCCTGGTCGCCCGCCAAGCGATCATTCCGGCTGTCAGGAAGATCAAGGTGTCGCAGGCGTAAGAGACCGGCGAAAGAAGTATGCCGTGAAACAATGCGAAATAGATAAAGCGCGCCGCAGCCCCGAGCAAAAGTGCCGCCACGGCCACCTGCCAGGGCGGCCGCCAGCAGCGCGCGATGGCGCGGCCCGAAAGGCACGCCGCGCCACCGCCAAGAATGAATGTTACGAGCACGATGTGCGTCGCATTTTGATTGGCGTACAGCGTATCCATGACGCTTCCGTCAGCGCTGCCGCCTTCGAGATAGGCGGCGCGGATTTCCGGCCGCTGCAACAAGTCGCGGCCGCTGCCCTGCAGCGTGATCTCACCGTTGACCATGACATAGCCGCGATGTGCGAGCTTGAGCGCATGGTAAGCGTTCTGCTCGACCAGAAAGACGGTAAGTTTGTCGCGTTCGTTGAGCGCGCGGATGGCGGCGAAGATTTGCTGCACCAAAAGTGGCGCGAGCCCGAGCGACGGCTCGTCGAGCAAAATAAGCCGCGGCCGGCTCATCAGCGCGCGGCCGATCGCGAGCATTTGCTGCTCGCCGCCCGACAGCGTGCCGCCGCGCTGTTGTCGCCGGTCGCGCAGCCGCGGAAACAACGTGAATACCCGTTCGAGGTCGGCATCGAAATCTGCCGCCTCGGTGACGGTGGCGCCGATCTGCAAATTTTCCATCACCGTCATGCGCGAAAAAATCCGCCGCCCCTCCGGCGACTGGGCGATGCGGAGCTTGGCGATCTCGTGGGTCGGCAGCGCGGTGATGTCGCGGCCGGCGAAACGAATTTCGCCTGCGCGGGCGCGCGGATTGCCGAATACCGTCATCATCAAGGTCGACTTGCCGGCGCCGTTGGCGCCGATCAGAGCGACGATCTCGCCGTCATGGACGTCGACATCGACGCCTTTGAGCGCGGCGACGTTGCCGTAATAGGCCTTAACGCCGCGGAACGAGAGTAGGGGTTCGGTTTGCGCGGTCACAAGCTTGCCTCGACTTGCGCGACCTGTTCGTCGGCAACGCCGAGATAGGCGGCGATCACTTTGGGATCGTTGCGCACGTCGCACGGGGCGCCGTCGGCGATCTTGACGCCGTAGTCGAGCACGACGATATGGTCGGAAATCTCCATTACCACGCCCATGTCGTGCTCGATCAACAGGATCGAGGTGCCGTGCTCGTCGCGAATGGCGCGCAGAAACGTATTGAGTTCGGCGCTCTCGCGATTGTTGAGCCCGGCGGCGGGCTCGTCGAGGCAGAGCAGCACCGGATCGGTGCACATCGCGCGGGCGATTTCGAGCCGGCGCTGTGCGCCGTAGGGCAGCGCGCCGGCGGGGTCGTCGGCGCGCTCGCCAGACCGACGCGATCGAGCCAGTAGCGCGCCTTGTCGATGGCGCGCGCTTGCGGCGCGCGTATAACCGGGCGAGCCGAACAGCCCAAGCACGGTGAAACCCGACGCGAGCATCAGCGTGTTGTGCTGGGCGACGAGAAGATTTTCCAGCAGCGTCATGCCGGCAAACAGCCGCACGTTCTGGAACGTGCGGGCGACGCGCGCCTCGCGCGCAATGCGAAATTCCGCCATGCGCTCGAGCAGAAACGCTGTGCCGTCCGGGATGCGCAAGCCGCAATCTCCCGACGGTCGGTTTGTAGAAGCCGGTGATGCAATTGAACAACGTCGTCTTGCCGGCGCCGTTCGGACCGATCAGCGCGGTGATCTCGTTCGCTCGCGCGCAGCGAAGGAAAGATCGCTCACCGCGAGCAGAGCCGCCGAAACGCATGGTCAGGTGTTCCACGGTGAGGATGACCGCGCGCCGTCATGCCGGCGTCTCCGTGCGCGCGTCTCGCACGATCGACGCCGGAATGTCCTTGGATTCGTCCAAGGACACCGAGGGTGCGCGCGTCGCCACCAGGCCGCGCGGCCGATAGATCACGATCGCGACCATGGCGGCGCCGAACACCAGCATGCGGTATTGATCGAACTCGCGGAAAAGTTCGAAACCGCCGAGCATGACGGTCGCGGCGACGGCGACCCCAAGCTGCGAGCCCATGCCGCCGAGCACGACGATCGCCAGGACCAGGGCGAATTCCGTGAAGGTGAACAATTCCGGGCTGATGAAGCCCTGCCGCGTGGCAAAGAAAGCGCCGGCAAAACCGCCGAACATGGCACCCATCGCGAAGGCGGTGAGTTTTGTCGTCGTGGTGTTGACGCCGAGCGCGCGGCAGGCGATCTCGTCCTCGCGCAACGCTTCCCAGGCGCGGCCGATCGGCAGCCGCCGCAGCCGCAGCGTTACCCAATTGGTCAGCAGCGCCAGCGCGAGAATGACGTAATAAAGAAATACGACGCGGTGGGTCGGCGAATAGGAAAGCCCGAACGTGGCCGCAAAGCCGTGCTCGGACGTATTGAACGGCAGGCCGAAAAAGGACGGGCGCGGAATCCCCGGAATGCCGTTGGGGCCGCCGGTCAAGCTTTGCCAATTGAGCAGGATGAGACGGATGATCTCGCCAAAGCCGAGCGTGACAATAGCCAGGTAGTCGCCGCGCAGGCGAAGCACCGGAAAGCCGAGCAGGATTCCGGCGAAAGCAGCGAGAATGCCGGCAAGCGGCAAGCAGATCCAAAAAGAGAAGCCGAAATACTGCGCGATCAACGCGTAGGAATAGGCGCCGACCGCATAGAAGGCGACATAACCAAGATCGAGGAGGCCGGCGAGGCCCACGACGATGTTGAGCCCAAAGCCGAGCATCGTGTAGGTGACAATCAAAATCCCGAGATCGAGCAGATAGCGGCTGCCGTAAAAGACGATCGGAACGATCAACGCAAAACCGAGAAACGCCGCCGCAGCATAGTTTGTGAGCCGTGCCCCTGCAGTCTTGATCGAAACTGTCGCGATTTGCCCGAGTGATAGAGTCGCGCGACGCCAGAACAGCGCGCGCAATAGCGTGGCAACGAAAACGGCGGCAACAATTACGGCAAGTGCACCGAAGCGTGTGGTGAAAACAAGCGCGCCGGTTGGCCCTTGATCGGTGCGGATGCCAATCATCAGCACGAATAACCCGAAGGCGACGAGCGCCGCGATGGCGGCCTCCTGCACCGCGGCGGGAAAGTCCAGCGGTCTGTCGGGCTCGCTTTCGCGCGGCACGCCGTCCCTGCCTCCGTCACACTTTTTCGACTTCAGGCCGGCCGAGCAGGCCGGTTGGCAGGAAGATCAGAACGATAATGAGAATGGCGAACGCAGCGACATCCTTATATTCGATGGAAAAATAGGCCGACCACATGGTCTCGATAAGCCCGATGAGGACGCCGCCGATCATGGCCCCGGGCAGCGATCCAATGCCGCCAAGCACGGCCGCGGTAAAAGCCTTCACGCCGGCAAGAAAGCCGATGAAGAAATCCACCACGCCGTAATAAAGCAGGAACATCAAGCCGGCAACCGCAGCCAATGCGGCGCCGATGACGAAGGTCAATGAAATGGTGCGGTCGACGTCGATGCCGACGAGCGCTGCCATTTTCAGATCCTGCTCGCAGGCGCGCATGTTGCGGCCAAGCCGCGTGCGGGCGACCAGAAACGAAAAACCGGCCATCAATACGAGCGTCGTGATGACGATGATGATCTGGATGTTGGACAGCCGCACGGCGAAATCGTTGCTCTCAAACAAAGTGTAGCCGCCCTGCACCAGCGGCGGCAGCGGCTTGACGCGCGCGCCCTGCGCAACCTGCACGTAATTCTGCAACACGATCGACATGCCGATGGCCGAAATAAGAGGCGCGAGCCGAAATGAATGACGCAGCGGGCGATAGGCGATCCGCTCAACCGTCCAACCGTAAAGCGCGGTCAGCGCCATGGACACGAGCAGCACGATGAACAAAGCAAGCGGCACGGTGCTGACGCCGACCGCGACCAAGACCAGGAAGGCGATGAGGGCCAGAAACGCGCCGACCATGAAAATGTCGCCGTGCGCGAAATTGATCATGCCGATGATGCCGTAGACCATCGTATAGCCGATGGCGATGAGGCCGTAGATCGAGCCAAGCGTGATGCCGTTAATGAGTTGCTGGACGAAATATTCCATGCGTCCGCGCCTTTCGAATCCCGCCAAGTGTCTTAACAGGGGCTCGAACATGCGACAACGCGCGCACATGATCGCACGAAACGATGGACGTTGCGGCGCACCACGCAGCGACGTCCGGCTTCATACGTGTTTTTCGTGTGATTACAGTTTGTTGCTGATTGTACCGAGTTCGAAACCAGGAACCTGTGCGGTTCAGGCGCGTTGTCGGATTGGGTGAGGGTTTCCCCCAAAATCACCGGAGACGTCGCAATGTCGAACGAGCAAAACCAGCAGCACAATCAGCAGGACAATCAGAACCCGCAGCAGAAACCCGGCCAGCAGCAACCCGGCCAGCAGCAACAGGGCGGGCAGAAGCCCGGTCAGCAAGGCGGGCAGACGAAGCCCGGTCAGGGCGGTCAGCAGGGTGGCGCGGACCGCTAAAAAGATCGCTTTCAAAGGACGGCAATCCGCTTCGGCGGGTTGCCGTTTTTTTGTGTACAGCGCCGATAGTCTTTCGGCACCACTCTTTGTTCTTCGCGCGATCGGCTTATGCTCCCGGCATGGCCAATGCGCTGCCGCTGTTTCATCTTTACGGCGATCCGCCTGACGATCAAGCGTTTGATTTCATCCACGTCGAAACTGTCGCGTCGCGCTCCTCGATTCACGACTGGACGATACGCGCGCATCGGCATCGCAATCTGTTTCAAATCCTGCTGATCGAGCAGGGCGGCGGCGAGATGATATTCGAAGCGGCGCGGCTGCCTTTCACGGCGCCGTCCGCCATTCTCGTGCCGGCAGCGGTGGCGCACGGCTTCCGCTTCGAGCCCAAGATCACGCAGGGTTGGGTGTTGAGCTTCACTGAGGACGCAGCCGTTGCGCTCGCCGATCGCGCCGATGAGGCGCTGTCGCGGCTGCGAGCGCTCGCGAGCCATCCGATCGTGCCGATCGCCGACGAGGCAGAACGCACCCGCCTGTCGGCGCTATGCACCGACTTGTTCGAGGAGAGCGGCCTCGCGCGCGAAGGCTATCGAGTGGCGATGCGCGGATTGTTGTCGCTTATTGCCGTCGGCGTGGCACGGCTTGCAGCAAGCCGCGCGCGCACCGGCAGCGTCACTTTGCAGCCAGCCGACGCGACCGTCGCCCATTTGCGCGCACTGGTCGATGATTTTTTCCGTGCAAAACATCAGCTCGGTTTTTACGCCGAAAAACTTGAAATGACGGTCGATCGCCTCAACGACCATGTCAAACGCGCGACCGGCGTCACCGCCGGCCACCTCATCCGTCAACGTGTGCTGACTGAGGCCAAGCGCCAGCTGGTCTTCACCACACAACCGATCCAGGATATTGCGCAGGAGCTGGCCTTTTCCGATCCATCGCACTTCGCCCGCTTCTTCCGCAAGCATACCGGCACGACGCCGCATGAATTTCGCGATCGTCGTGGCTGACGCGCTCACTTGCTCAGCAAAAATTTCAGCACCGCGTCCGTATAAGCTTGCGGGTGTTCGACATTGGAAATATGCGCCGCCTCAAGTACAGCGAGCTTTGCCCCGGGAACATGCTGGGCGATGAACTCGCCGGCTTGCAGCGTGGTGCCGGGATCATGCCGGCCGGCGATGACCAATGTGGGCGCCGCGATTTTCGCCAACAGCGGCCGATGGTCCATCGCGCGGATCGCCTCGACACAAGCGACATAGCCGTCCACTTTGGTGGCAAGGAACATCTGGCGTATCGGTTCGATCGCTAGCGGCGAGCGTTCGCGGAACGCTTTGGTGAACCAGCGTTCCAAGGTGCCATCGACGAGCCCCGCCAAGCCCTTCTCTTGCGCGGTCTTGATGCGCGCATCCCAGAGCGCGTTATCCGGCATGTAGCTAGAGGTGTTGGACAGGATCAGCTTGTCGATGCGATTTGGCGCGTGTGCGCCGAGCCATTGCCCGACCATGCCGCCCATCGAGAGCCCGCACCAGTTGGTACGTGCGATCCCGAGCGCATCAAGGATGGCGAGGACGTCGCGGCCGAGCCGGTCCATCGAGTAGGGGCCTTTTGGCACGTCGGATTTCCCGTGGCCCCGTCGATCGTAGCGAACTAGCCGAAAATGTCGGGTGAACTGTTCCACTTGCTGGTCCCACATATGCAGGTTGGTGCCGAGCGAGTTGGACAGCATCAGCACCGGCGCTTGATCCGGCCCTTCGGCCTCGACGTGAATGGTGCAGCCGTCGGCTTTGATGTCCGGCATGAAAGTTTCCTCCCTGACAGCGATTTTACCCGCCGAGACCGCGCCACGCCAATGGCGGACGTGCAAAGCCCGGCCTTCCCACGCGCGAAGCGATAGGCGATATTGGACGTGGCGCCGGTGCATGCGCGAGTAGGCGGCTGGAGTGACGCACGATGGCTATGACGATGAACGGCGAGTATCAGCTTCCAGTGCCGCGGGAAACGGTGTGGGAGAAGCTCAACGACGCCGAAACACTCAAAGCTTGCATTCCTGGCTGCGAGCAGCTCGATAAATTATCCGATACCGAAATGCAGGCGGTGGCGGTCGTGAAGATCGGCCCGGTAAAGGCAAAATTCAAAGGCAAAGTGACTTTGTCCGATCTCGATCCGCCGAACGGCTACAAGATTTCCGGTCAGGGCGACGGAGGAATCGCGGGCTTTGCCTCCGGCGGCGCCACGGTAAAGCTCGAACCAAAGGACGGTGGCACCTTGCTCAGCTATGCGGTCGAAGCGCAGATCGGTGGGAGGCTTGCGCAACTGGGCCAGCGCCTGGTCAACGGCGCAGCGAATAAGCTGGCTGGCGAATTCTTTCAGAAATTCGCGGCCGCTGTCAGCGCGCCGAGCCCATAACGGCGCGGTTTCGCCGCTCCCCGCGCGCGTTCCCTTGACCAGCGGCTAGATCACGGTTCACACTAATTCCAGTTCCAAGGTCGAAAATCGGCAAAATCGTCGAGTTTTACCCTTGACGGCAGCAAACGGCCGCGAGCCGTCCTGCAAACGAGACGTTTTTTGGGGAATCCGAGGAGGCGCATATGGCAGCCGTTTCCCTCAAAGTGAACGGTAAATCCGTTACGGTCGATGTCGACCCGCGCACGCTTTTGGTTCAGCTTTTGCGCGAAAATTTGCGGCTGACGGGCACCCACGTGGGCTGCGATACCTCGCAATGCGGGGCGTGCGTTGTGTTGGTGAACGGCAAGGCGGTGAAGTCCTGCACCGTGCTCGCCTTGCAGTTGGAAGGCGCCGACGTCCTCTCGATCGAGGGTTTGGCGCCGGCCGACGGCCCGCTGCATCCGATGCAGGAAGCCTTCCGCGAAAATCACGGACTGCAATGCGGCTATTGCACGCCTGGTATGATCCTGACCGCGGTCGATATGGTGCGCCGCAAAGGCAACAATCTCGACGACAAGACGATCCGCGAGGAGCTGGAAGGCAACATCTGCCGCTGCACTGGCTATCACAACATCGTCAAGGCGATTGCGGCCGGCGCGCGCGCGATGGGTAGCGGTGCTGCGTCCAAGGCTGCTGAATAAGCCGCGCATACGCGGAGGTGACTTCAATCAAGAAAAATTATCGGAGGAAGCCGCTATGAGTGCGACCGGGATCGGCGCCGCGGTGCGCCGGAAGGAAGACCACCGCTTCATCACCGGCAAGGGCCATTACACCGACGACATCAATAGGCCGGGCCAAGCTTACGCGTATTTCGTTCGCTCGCCTCACGCGCACGCGACCATCAAATCGGTCGACATGAAAGCCGCTTCCGAAATGCCGGGCGTCGTTGCCATCTTTACCGGCGCGGACGCCGCCGCCGCCAAGATCAGCGGACACATTTGCGGCTGGACCGTCACCGGCAGCGACGGCAAGCCGATGAAGGCTGCACCGGGCCCGGCGCTGGCGCACGACAAGGTGCGCTACGTCGGCGACGAGGTCGCCGTTGTCATTGCCGATACTTACGCGCAGGCCAAGGATGCTGCCGAGAAGATCGTCGTCACCTATGGCGTGTTGCCGGCGTCGATCGATCCCAAAACCACCATGAAACCAGGCGCGCCGCAGATTCACGATATCGCGCCCAATAACGTCGTTTACAATTGGCAGCTCGGCGACAAGGCCGCGACCGATGCCGTGTTCTCCGCCGCCGCCCACGTCACCAAGATCGATCTTGTCAACAATCGCGTGGTTCCCGCGGCGATCGAGCCGCGTGCCGCGGTCGGCGAGTACGATGCCGGTTCGGACTCGTTTACGCTCTATACGACCAGCCAGAACCCGCATGCGGCGCGGCTCGTGCTTGCCGCCTTCGCCGGTATCGCGCCCGAAAACAAGCTGCGGGTAATCGCGCCGGATGTCGGTGGCGGCTTCGGCTCGAAAATCTACATCTACGCCGAAGAAACGATCTGCGTCTGGGCGGCAAAGAAAGTCGGGCGGCCGGTCAAGTGGACCGCCGAACGCAGCGAGTTGTTTCTGGTGGACGCGCATGGCCGCGACCACGTCACTCATGCCGAGCTTGCACTCGACGCCGGCGGCAAGATCACTGGCTTGCGCGCGCACACCATCGCCAATCTCGGCGCCTATCCCTCGTTGTTCTGGTCGTGCGTGCCGACGTACCTCTACGCGTTGCTGCTCTCTGGTCAGTACAACATCCCGCAAATCTTCTGCGCGGTCGACGCGGTCTATACCAACACTGCGCCGGTCGACGCCGTGCGCGGTGCCGGACGGCCGGAGGCGACCTTCGTGGTCGAGCGCCTGGTCGAGTTCGCCGCGCGCGAGACCGGCCGCGATCCGGCGGCGTTCCGCCGCTTAAATTTCGTCAACACCTTCCCGCATCAGACGCCGGTTATTGTTTGCTACGACGCCGGTGATTACGGCGCGAGCCTCGACAAGGCGCTGGAGCTTGCCGATTACAAGGGATTCGCTAAGCGCAAGCGAGACGCGGCGCGCAACGGCAAGCTGCGCGGCATCGGCTTCTCGACCTACATCGAGGCCTGCGGGCTCGCGCCTTCCGCGGCGGTCGGTTCGCTCGGCGCGGCGGTCGGCTTGTGGGAATCCGCCGAAGTCCGCGTCAATCCGACCGGCTCGGTCGAAGTACTCACTGGTAGCCACTCGCATGGCCAGGGCCATGAGACGACGTTTGCGCAGGTGGTTGCCGACCGGCTCGGCATTCCGATCGAAAGCATCTCAATCGTGCATGGCGACACCGACAAGGTGCAGTTCGGCATGGGCACTTACGGCTCGCGCTCGGGCGCCGTCGGCTTGTCGGCGCTAGTGAAGGCGCTCGACAAGGTTGAGGCCAAGGCCAAGAAAGTCGCAGCGCATCTTCTCGAAGCCGCGGAAGCCGACATCGAGTTCAAGAACGGCCAATTCAGCGTTGCCGGCACCGACAAATCGGTGCCGTGGGGCGGCGTGGCGCTGAACGCCTATATCGCTCACAAATTTAACGGCCAGGAACTCGAGCCGGGGTTAAAGGAGGGCGCCTTCTGGGATCCGACCAACTTCACTTTTCCGGCCGGGTGCCACATCTGCGAGGTCGAGGTCGATCCCGAAACCGGCAACACCGAGATCGTCGCCTGGACCGCAGTCGACGATTTCGGCGTTGTGATCAATCCGATGATTGTCGAGGGGCAGGTCCATGGTGGCATCGCGCATGGCGTCGGCCAGGCTCTGTGCGAGGGCGCGGTCTACGACAAAGACGGCCAGCTCGTCACCGGCTCGCTCATGGATTATTGCATGCCGCGCGCCGATCACCTGCCGCCCATGAATGTGGCGATGACGGTCACAAAATGTCCGTCCAATCCGCTCGGTATCAAGGGTTGCGGTGAAGCGGGCGCAATCGCTTCGCCTGCGGCCGTCATCAACGCGATTACCGACGCGATCGGCACCGAAGCCATCGCCATGCCGGCAACGCCGTCAGCGGTGTGGGCGGCATTACAGAAATCCGGCCGCACGCTGCCGCACGCGGCCTGACGCAAAAGATTACGGAGAGCGACAATGTACAGCTTCACCTTTGAGCGTCCCGAAACGCTGCGGCAGGCGGTCAACCTGCTCAGCAAGAACGCGGATGCCAAGCTCTTGGCCGGCGGACACACGCTGTTGCCGACCATGAAGCTGCGGCTTGCCGGTCCGTCGATGCTTATCGATCTATCGCGCATCGAAGGCCTTGCCGGAATCGAGGCGGCTAGCCGCGCGGTGACCATCGGGGCGATGACACGGCATGTCGAAGTGCACACCTCGCCAGTTGTTCAGCAATCTTTGCCGGTGCTTTCCAAGCTTGCCGGCATGATTGGCGACCCGGCGGTGCGCCACATGGGTACGATCGGTGGGTCGATCGCCAACAACGACCCGACCGCCGACTATCCGGCCGCTTGCCTCGGGCTTGGGCGCCACCATCATCACCAACAAGCGCCGCGTCAAAGCCGATGATTTCTTCACCGGCATGTTTTCCACCGTGCTCGAGCCCGCGGAGATCATCACCAAGGTGAGCTTCCCGATCCCGAAAAAGGCGGCGTATCAGAAATTCCGCAATCAGGCGTCGCGCTATGCGCTGGTCGGCGTGTTCGTCGGAAAACGCGGTAGCGAAATCCGCGTTGCCGTTACCGGCGCAGGAAGCAATGGCGTATTCCGCGTCACCGCGTTTGAGGATGCTTTGAAGAAGCGGTTTTCGCCGAAATCGCTCGAAGGGCTGACGGTTCCCGCCGATGGCCTCAACAGCGATATCCACGGCGGCGCCGAATACCGGGCGCACCTGATCGGCGTGATGGCACGCCGAGCGGTTGCCGAGGCGGTCGGGAAGTAAGCGTCACAGCACTTCCGCAGATTTTGCCGTGCCGGAAGGCCCGCGGGACAAAACCTGCGGGGATGCTTACATTGGCAGCATGGAAAAGACCTCCTCTCGACCGGTGCCGGCGTCCATCGACGCCACCGTCGCTTTGCTCGCCCAGGCGGATTATTTAGCCGACCGCTCGCTTGGCACGGTGCTTTACCTTGCGCTCAAGATGGGCCGACCGATCTTCCTCGAGGGCGAGGCCGGCGTCGGCAAGACGGAGATCGCCAAGGTCCTGTCGGCGACGCTCGGCCGCCATCTGATCCGGTTGCAATGCTACGAGGGCCTGGACGTCGCGGCGGCGGTCTATGAATGGAATTACGCCGCACAGATGATCGCCATTCGGGTGGCCGAAGCCGAAGGCGAGCACGACCGCACACGGCTCGAGCGTGACGTGTTCTCCGAACGCTTTCTGATCAAGCGGCCGCTGTTGCAGGCGCTCGAGCCGGACACCGCCGGCCCTCCGGTACTGCTGATTGACGAGATCGATCGCACCGACGAAGCTTTCGAGGCTTTCCTGCTGGAAGTACTCGGCGATTTCCAGATCACGATCCCGGAAATGGGCACGGTGAAGGCCGTGCATCCGCCGGTCGTGGTCATCACCTCAAACCGCACCCGCGAAGTGCATGACGCGCTGAAGCGTCGCTGCCTCTACCATTGGGTTGGCTATCCGAGCGCCGAGCGCGAACTCGCCATCGTGCGGACCAAGGTACCCGGCGTCAGCAAGAAGCTCTCCGAGCAGGTGGTGGCGTTCGTTCAAGCTTTGCGCAAGCAGGATCTGTTCAAGTCGCCGGGCGTCGCCGAGACGCTCGATTGGGCCGGCGCGCTGTCCGAGCTCGACGTTGTCGCGCTCGATCCGGCAACCGTCTCCGATACGCTCGGCGTGCTCCTGAAATATCAGGACGACATCGCGCGGCTGGAAGGCACAAGGTCAAGGAGCTGCTGGACGAGGTCAAATCGGAGCTGCGGGCGGCGGAGTGATGGCAGCCGATGAACATATGCAGCCGAAGGCGGAACGGCCGCCTTGCCGAAAATATCCTCTACTTTGCCCGCGCTCTGCGCGCCGCCGGCATTCCCGTCGGGCCCGGTGCGGTGCTTGACGCGCTTGGAGGCGGTAAAGGCGGCCGGCGTCGGCACGCGTGAGGATTTTTACTGGACGCTGCATGCGGTGTTCGTGAAACGGCACGAGCACTCGGTCCTGTTCGACCAGGCTTTCCGTATTTTCTTCCGCCGGCGCGGCTATATCGATCAGCTTATGGCGATGATGCTGCCGCAGGCGCCGGCGAGTGCGCCGCGCCCGCCGGAAGCCGGCGCTACGCGCATCCATGAGGCGCTGTTCGCCGGTCTCGACGACAAGCTCAAAAAGAACGCGAGATCGAACTCGACACGCGGATGACCGTTTCCGACCGCGAGGTGCTGCAACGAAAAGACTTCGCGCAAATGACCAATGCCGAAATCGCCGCCGCCAAGGACGCGATGAAGCGGCTTGTGCTGCCGCTTGCCGAAGTGCGCACGCGGCGGCTGGCGCCGCATCCGCACGGACATCTCATCGACATCCGCCGCACGCTTGCGCGCGCAGCCTCAAAGGCGGCGGCGATTTCATCGATCTGCGGTTCGTCGGGCCGAAACCAAGCCGCCGCCGGTCGTGGCGCTGCTCGATATTTCCGGCTCCATGAGCCAGTACAGCCGGCTCTTTCTGCATTTTCTGCATGCTCTGACCGATACGCGAAAG
The DNA here is from genome assembly GCA_963845775.1 of uncultured Alphaproteobacteria bacterium. Taxonomy (GTDB): domain Bacteria; phylum Pseudomonadota; class Alphaproteobacteria; order Rhizobiales; family Xanthobacteraceae; genus BOG-931. The sequence continues at coordinate 65,019 of CAWJTE010000006.1, read as the reverse complement.
CGCGTCAGCACGTTCTTGTTCGGCACGCGGCTGACCAATGTCACGCGCGCGTTGCGCGAGCGCGATCCGGACGATGCGCTTGCCGCCTGCTCGGCGAGCGTGCCCGATTGGTCCGGCGGGACGCGCATTGCGTCGTCGCTGCTTGCCTTCAACAAGCTGTGGGCGCGGCGCGTGCTCACCCAGGGCGCGATCGTGCTGCTCATCACCGACGGGCTCGAGCGCGACGCCGACGACACGCTGGCATTCGAGATCGACCGGCTGCACCGCTCCTGCCGGCGGCTGATTTGGCTCAATCCGCTGCTGCGCTTCGAGGGCTTCGAGGCGCGCGCGCGCGGCATCAAGACCATGTTGCCGTATGTCGACGAATTCCGGCCGATCCACAATCTCGAGTCGATGGCGGCGCTGGTGGCGGCGTTTCAGCGCGGCGACGGCCGGGCAGCCGACCCGAAAGCGTGGATGCAGAAAGTCGCCTGACGGCCTATATTCGACGCGATACGAACGGGTCGAAGCGGAGACGCGTATGCTCTCAACCGACAACGACATTCTCAAAGCCGCCGAGGATTGGCGCAAAGAGGGCCGCGCCGTGGCGCTGGCGACCGTGGTCGAGACCTGGGGCTCGGCGCCGCGCCCGGTCGGGGCCAATCTCGTCATCGACCAGGAGGGCAATTTTCTGGCTCGGTTTCCGGCGGCTGCGTCGAAGGCGCGGTCGTCACCGAAGCGCTCGATGTTATCGATTCCGGCAAGCCGAAAATGCTGGAATTCGGCGTCGCCGACGAGACCGCCTGGAAAGTCGGTCTGTCCTGCGGCGGCACCATCCGGGTGTTTGTCGAGAAGGTGGAGTAAAGTAGGGCTGCGATGCGCTAAGCTCGCCATTACGCTATGAAGCTTGACGATCTCTCACCGCCGCTGAATGCCGAGCGCGCAGCGCGCCGGGCGGCCATCGTTGTGACCGACGTCGCCACCGGCAAGCAGCGGCTGGTGAAGGCCGCCGATGTTGCCAAAGATCCGCTCGCGGCGTCCTTGGCGAGCATCTGCGCAACGGCAAAAGCGGCATGGAGGAGACGCCGCAAGGCCGCGTTTTCCTCACCGTTTACGTGCCGGCGCCGCAGCTTGTTGATCATCGGCGCGGTGCATATCAGCCAGGCGCTGGCGCCGATCGCCAAGCTGCTCGGCTATGACGTGACCATCGTCGATCCGCGCACCGCCTTCGCGATCGCCGGAGCGTTTTCCCGACGTGAAGGTGATCGCCGAGTGGCCGGACAAGGCGCTGCCGCCGCTCGGCATCGACCGTTACACCGCCTTCGTCGCGCTGACCCACGATCCGAAGATTGACGATCCGGCGCTCGCTGCACGCGCTTGTCGCGCGATTGTTTCTATATCGGCGCGCTCGGCTCGCGGAAGACGCACGGCCGGCGCGTCGAGCGGCTCAAGCAGCAAGGATTGAGCGACGCCGACATTGCCCGCATCCACGCGCCGATCGGCCTCGATATCGGCGCAGTCTCGCCGGCGGAGATCGCGGTCGCGATCATGGCGCAGATCACCGAGCGGCTGCGCGAGGAGCCGCGAAGCCGAACGTCCGCTCGGTCAAGGCGGTGTCATGAAATTCGGAGCGGTCGCACCCAAAGAGGCAGTCGGCGCCACCGCGGTGCATACCATCCGCCAGGGCGCGCTGGTGCTCAAAAAGGGCACGCTGATCGGCCCGGTCGAGGCCGCCGCGCTCGAGGCGGCCGGCATCAAGGACATCGTGGTGGCCCGGCTCGAGCCAGGCGATGTTTCCGAAGACGTGGCGGCGGCCGACATCGCCGACGGCAATCGCCGGCGAAGGCATCGCATGTCGATCGCGCCTTCACCGGCCGCGCCAATCTTTTTGCGCAAACGCGCCGGCGTGCTGGTGGTCGACAAGGAGGCGATCGACCGCCTCAATCGCGTCGATGAAGCGATCACGCGTTGCGACGCTTGCCGGCCTACAAGCCGGTCGTCGCCGGAGAAATGATCGCGACGGTGAAAATCATTCCGTTCGCCGTTGCCGCCGACGGCGCGGGACGCGGCGCTCGCGGCGGCGCAGCGGCCGCTCGTTCGCATCGCGCCCTATCGGGTGCGCAAGGTCGGGGTTGTTTCGACGCTACTGCCCGGCCTTTCGCCGAAGGTGATCGACAAGACGCTGAAGATCACCGCCGAGCGGCTGGCGCCGGCCAACGCCACGATCGTCGCCGAGCGGCGCGTGCCGCATGAGCAGGCCGCGCTGGCGCGCGCGCTCGGCGAGGTGCTCAAGCAGGGCGCCGAGCTCGTCATCGTGTTCGGCGCTTCGGCCATCGCCGACCGGCGCGACGTCATCCCCGCGGCGCTTGGAGGCGATCGGCGGGCGAATCGAGCATTTCGGCATGCCGGTCGATCCCGGCAATCTGTTGCTGATCGGCGACTGCCGCGCGGACATCCGGTGCTGGGTGCGCCGGGTTGCGCGCGCAGCCCGAAGGAAAACGGTTTCGATTGGGTGCTGATGCGGCTTCTCGCCGGCCTGCAGGTGCCGCGCGAGGACATCACCGGCATGGGCGTCGGCGGCCTGCTCATGGAGATCGTCACCCGGCCGCAGCCGCGCGACGAGCCGGTGCAGCCGGCGCGCAATATCGCAGCGCTGGTGCTTGCCGCCGGCCGGTCGAGCCGCATGGGCGGCCCGAACAAGCTTTTGGCCGAAATCGGCGGGCACGCCGCTCGTGCGCATCGTCGCCGAGGCGGCGCTCGGCTTCGCGCGCGCGGCCGGTGATCGTGGTCACCGGCCACCAGCGCGAGCGCGTGGAAGCGGCGCTTGCCGGCCTGCCGGTCGAATTCGTGCACAACCCGGATTTCGCCGACGGGCTCGGTACTTCGCTCGGGCCGGCATCGCTGCGCTGCCGGCGCACGTCGGACGGCGTCATCGTCTGCCTCGGCGACATGCCGCAGGTCGATGCCGCCATGATCGATCGGCTCATCGGCGCGCTCGACCCCGGCAAGGGAGCGCTCATCGCGGTGCCGACCATCGACGGCAAGCGCGGCAATCCGGTCGTCTGGTCGCGCCGGTTCTTCCCCGAACTGATGGCGGTCGAAGGCGATATCGGCGCGCGCCATCTGATCGGCCGCTACAGCGAGGCCGTGGCCGAAGTGCCGCTGTCCGGCACCGCCGCGCTGACCGACATCGACACGCCGGAAGCGCTTGAAGCGGTTCGGGCGGAACTCGAGCGGACTTAAGGCGGCCTTTTAGAAGCCCGCCAAACCAGACCGCGTGGCGCGCAGCTACGCGACTTTTTCGTCACTCCCCCCATTTGCTCTTGGCGTACTAATGATTTACGGGCAAACGGGCCAGTACGAGGGGCGGTGTTGGAGCACACCGCGGGGAAGTGGCCTCAGTGCGCGTGCGAATTTGTTTCAGCGCGGTGGTCGTGGCCGCGATGCTGATGGTTTGCGGCATAGCGGCCCATGCTGAAAACGATGGGCCCGCCAATCCTTCTTTTCTGCTATTCGCCGGCAGCGATTTGTGGCGCGACAGCGAATTTCTCAACGGCGGTACGTTGTGGTCCCCGAAAGGTCTCAATATCGCCGGCGGTCTTTACGCCTACCCTTCCAGCGACCTCGGCGTGAATGTGCAAGGTACCGCGCTTTCGGCGTCGGCTTTGCCCGGCTGGCGAATTGTGCGCGACAGCCTGACGATCGACGTCTTTGCCGGAGCCGTAGCGTAAGGTTTTCGGCTCTCGCCCTACGATCCGGGCGCCTTCCTGCGCGGATCCCACGCCGGCGGTCAATTTGCATTCGACGTGTGGTATCAGCCCGACTTTAAAACCATGATCGCACTGGACGGATCAATTTCATCTATCGAATATATCGGCTTGGCGCGCGCTGCCTTCGGATGGCGGCCGACCGACTTGTTACTTTATAGGCCCTGAAAGTCAGGCGATCTGGTGCGCGGATTACCTGCAACTGCGTTTTGGCGTACATGTGACGGCTTTTCGCGCCGACAATCTCGAAGTCTCGGCTCGGGCCGGACTAGCGATTGAACCAACATTCGGGCGGACCGGGCCGTATCTCCGCCTTGGCTTCAACACCCGGCTTTGATGCATCCGTCAATCGAGCGTCCGGCGGAATCGCGTGACGGCGACGCCGACGGCTTGCATCCGGCGAGACATTGAGGAACAGCGAAATGGAGAGCGCGCTTAGCCCTTTTCGTCGCAGGCCCAGGCGCGGACGACACAATCGCGGCCACCGAAGTCGTAGCAGCGCCGCAGCGACTTGTTTTCCGCCTTGCCGAGGTGCGGATTAATGGCCCAGCCGAACGAGCCGCAAGGTTGCCTTGCGTCAATAGCGAAGGCGGCGCAGCCGCGCCGAAGAGATCCCACGACCTTGCAAGTCGATCCCGCGCATTGCTTCATCGCTGCCGCGCGGGCGTCGGCGAGTTTGTGGAAGTCATAGCCGTAGCCGTAGGCCCCGCAGGCGCCGACGGCCAACGCGCCGGCCGCGTGGGCGGCGCCGACAACGGCGATCAGCAGGCACCCGGCCACGAGCGCGCTATTCCGCTTATACCTGACCATAGAGGCCCCTCCTCAGGGACGACTGCAAAACGCTAGCCGGGAAGGGTTTCCACTTCGTGAACGGCGTCTGCGCCAGTGCACGGCGGCGGGTCGGTGACGGAGCCTGGATGGTCTCTGAAAGGGGTTACGGGCTGCCCCGTGAAATTGTGGGATAGGTGGTGGCGCAGCCGCGCGTTATATCTGCGCCCTCGAACCTGGACCTGCACGATGTCGACCGACGTCTCAACCGACTTTTCAGCCGGCGAACCTACCGATCTGGCGCGGCGCCGGCTGGCGATCGGTTTTCTCAATTGGGCGCACGCGCTCGATCATTTCGTAATGCTGGTTTACCCGACCGTGGTCATTGAGTTGCAGGTCGCTTACGGCCGCTCCTATGCGCAGCTCATCGCGCTATCGACGGCATCCTTTATCGCTTTCGGACTGTTCTCGCTGCCGGCGGGCTGGCTCGCCGACCGCTGGAGCCGACGCAACATGATGGTGGCGTTCTATATCGGTTGCGGCTTGTCGCTGGTTGCCGCGGCGCTGGCGCCGTCGCTGATCATGCTGGCGGTTGCGCTTTTTGCGCTCGGCGTCTTCGCCGCCATCTATCACCCGGTCGGCACCGCAATGGTAATCGAAAACGCCACCCAGCGCGGCCGCACGCTCGCATTCAACGGCGTGTGCGGTAATCTCGGTGTGTCGCTGGCCGCCGGCACGACCGCGGTCCTGACTGCGGCATTTTCCTGGCGTGGTGCGTTTTTGGTGCCTGGGCTGATCTGTATCGTCACCGGCGCCATTTATCTTTGGCTCGTTCCGGACGAGACACGCCACAAGGCCGCGCGCAGCGCCTCACCCGACGTTGCGCTCTCAAAAATGACCGCCGCAATTATCTTTGGACTGTTTGTGGTGGTCGCGCTGTCGGCCGGCCTCGTCTTCAACACGCTGTCGGTGGCGCTGCCGAAAATCGTGGACGAGCGCGTAAGCAGCAACATTTCGCTGCTCGAGATTGGCGGGCTGACCACCGCGGTGTTTATCTGCGGCGCGCTGGCGCAAATTGCGGTCGGCCGCCTGGTCGAAATCTTCCGGCTGCACGTATTGTTCGCCACGCTCGCGGTCATGCAGTTCGCCGGCGTGGTGTGGACGGCCTATGCGAGCGGCGTCACAGTGCTGGTTGCGCTCGCCTTTACTATGGCGGCGATTTACGGGCAGATCACGGTGAACGATCTGATCATCGCACGCTACACCGCCGATGCCTGGCGCGGCCGCGTGTACGCGGTGCGCTACTTCCTCACCTTCATGGTCTCCGGCGTGGCGGTCTCGATGATCGCGTTGCTGTATGGCCGCGGCGGCTTTGCGCTTGTGCTGGGCGTCACCGCCTTAACCGCGCTCGGCTTTCTGATCGCGGTTTTGGCGATCGCTTATATCGCCAGCGGCGTGGAACGCGCGCGCGTACCGCAGCCCATGCCAGCCGAATAGCGCCGGCGTCGCGGGTAGCAACGGGTCAAGGTCCGATCGGATTACGCCGATGCCGGATGCCGCGCCGCCAGTGCCATCCCGATCAACGCCGCACCGCCGAACACCATGTTGATGCCGACAAGAAGACCGAGCGCCCACACCGCTGTGCCCGGCAACCCGGTAAAAATGATCGCAGCAAGGATCAGATCGATAATACCGCTGATCAGCATCCAGCCCCAGCGTCCGCTCAATTGGTTACGATGCTCGATCGAATACATGATCGAAGCGACACCCTCGATCACGAAGAACGCAATCAGCACCAAAGTCAGTGACAACGTGCCGCTCAACGGCCAAAGCAGAAGGACCAAGCCAGCGGCGATGCCGATCAACGCCGAGATCAGCGACCACCAGAATCCGGGCGCCTGCCGCGCCCAGAACGTGGTGATCAGGCCGAGGATGCCGCTCACCAGGAATATCCACCCAATGACGATGGTGAAAGCGAGCGTGGCGAGCGGCGGCAACAGGATGGCTGCTAGGCCGAGGATAACAAGGATGATGCCTTCGGCTAGAAACAGGCCCCAATGCTCGTGGACGGCGCTGGCGAATACGCGCCCCATCGCTTCCACATCGGTCCGTTGCGGCATGGTCATGATTTCGCTCCCTCTCAAACGCTTAAAAGCGCTCCAAGAAACGTGCACAGTAGTCGAATAGTTGCATAAAAACGGGGTCTTGCATAATCCTGAACCGACCCCATTTGTGGTGAGCGACGTTGATGCTTATGGCTCCGTCGTTGGACGGCCACGGTTACGCGGGTGACGCCGGAAGTACGCGCACCTTCGTTTCGTGGCCGTTAGCATGTCCGGACGGTGTTTACGTACTGGGCCATCGCGTCGGCTGTCAAAACGCTGTAATCGTCCGTCGTCTTGAGATTGCAATAATCAGGCAACGAGGAATGGGATTATGGCGATGGCTATGGCGGACGCGCCGATCGATTTTGGCCTGTTGGCCGGCGCCGGCGCCCCGATCCGCGATTATAAGGCCGGCGAAGTCATTTTCCGCGAGGGCGATCCGGCGGAAGAGATGTTCGTCGTCAAGACCGGGACAGTCGAGATCCGCCTTGGCAACCGGTTGCTCGACACCCTGTCGGAGCGCAGCATCTTTGGCGAAATGGCGCTGATCGATCGTGGTCCGCGCAGCGCCACTGCGGTCGCGATGATCGACTCGACGCTAGTGCCGATCGCTGAAAAGCAGTTTTTGCTTATGGTGAGCCGCACGCCGTATTTCGCTCTCAACGTCATGCGCGTTCTGGTGCAGCGCCTGCGCACGTCGAACAGCGTGATTTATTAGCCCGCTGGCGAAATCTATTCGGGTTTCTTCAACCGCTCGATCAGCGCCATAGCAGCCGCCGGCGCGCGGATTTTGCCCTCGTGGATCACGTAAGCGAAGACATCGCGTACCGCGGTTTTTTTCGAGGCGGGTGGTGGCTCGACGCGGGGCAGGTCGCCCGGCTCTTTTCCCTGCGCCCACAGTTTCAGCCGCTCGGCCCATGCGTTTATTTCTTTCGGCGGATAAGCGGTTGGGATCGTATCCTTCCCTTTTTGCAAGCGCGCATAAATGAAGTCGCTGGTCACGTCGGCAAATGAAGGATACGTCGCATGATCGGTGAACACGATGGCAGCGCCAAAGTTGCGCGCAAGTGCGACAAATTCCGCAGTACGAAAGCTTGGGTGCCGCACCTCGACGACGTGGCGCAGTTTCTTTCCGTCGGCCTTTGCCGGCAACAACTCGAGGAATTTTCCGAAGTCGGTGGCGTCGAATTTCTTGTACGGCGCAAATTGCCACAGCAGCGGTCCAAGCCGTTCGCGCAACTCCAGCACGCCGGAATTGAGGAACCGCTTGATGGAATTGCCGGCCTCCGCGAGCACGCGCCGGTTGGTGGCGAAGCGCGGCCCTTTGACCGAGAAAACAAAACCGTCCGGGACCGTATTTGCCCATTTGCGGAAGCTTTCTGGTTTCTGCGAGCCGTAAAAGGTGGAGTTGATTTCCATCGAGGTCAGCTTGCTTGCAGCGTGTTCGAGTTCTTTGGACTGGGCGAGACCCTTGGGATAGAACACGCCACGCCACGGCGCGTAATTCCAGCCGCCGACTTCGAGATAGATTTGACCTGTCTTTGATGCCATGCGGCGCCCCTCAGCTCGAGGCGGCAAGCAGCGTCTTTGCCGCCTGCAAACGGCTATCGTCCGGAATGTTGTTTCCGCAATTCGCGCAGACTTTTGTGCCGGCCATAACCGATCATACAGCGGGCATGCGGTGCAGGGGAGCCGTCACATCGCCGTCACTTCTGCCCGCCATAGTGGCGTCCGCGCCGGCGCTCGACCCACCGTCGGCCGCGGCACGATGAACGGTGACGCCGGAAGAACGCGCGCCGTCCATTCGTGGTCCTTCCGCTTCCGGTCGAATGTTTGACCGAAGCGTTGTCCGCCACTGACGAAGGCCCGGCCGAGTCCGGGTCTTCGTATTTTCCGTTCCATCAGCGAATTGGGCCCTTGGTGACGCAGGGGCGGGCCTCCTGCTATGAAGCCCGCCCGACGGCTGGCGACCCCTCTGACCCAAGCTCCCGCCGCAACGCCAGGAAAGGACTCCGATTTGGTTGCGGTCGGCGATGCCACTTTGCCGGGACGGCGGTACGCGTTGACGGTCGCCGCCACGGTTGCCGTTCTCGTCGGCATTCGTCTCGTCTGCGCGGCGATTACGCCGTTAAGCTTCGACGAAAGCCTCTATTGGGTGTGGTCGAAGCACATTGCCGGCGGCTATTACGACCATCCGCCGGTCAACCCTATCCTCATTCGGCTTGGCACCACGCTGTTCGGCAATACCGAGTTCGGCGTACGTGTTTTCAACGTCTTGCTCGCCTTACCCGCCAGTTGGGCGCTTTGGCGGTCCGCCGCCGTCCTGTTCAACGACGAGCGGGTGGGGGCAACGGCCGCGCTCTACCTCAATTTGACGCTTGTCATGGCGTTGGGCTCGGTGCTGTCGACGCCTGATAATGCGGTAGTCGCGGCGACTGCTTTCCTGCTGCTGACGCTGGTGCAGCTCCTAGCGACCGGGCGCGGCGAATGGTGGCTCGCGATCGGTGTCGCTTTCGGCGTCGGCATGTTGTCGAAATACACCACGATCTTTTTCGCCGTCAGCATCCTTGCCTGGCTGTTGCTGGTGCCTGAACTGCGCAAATGGCTGGCGACGCCGTGGCCGTGGATTTCCGGACTGATCGCGCTTGCGGTGTTTTCACCGACGCTGATCTGGAACGTGGAGCATCATTGGGCTTCGGTTCTCTACCAATACAATCGTCTGGTCGTGCACGAATGGACGTTGCGTTATCTCGGTGAGCTTATTCTCACCCAGATCGGATTGGTAACACCGCCGATTTTCCTGCTTGGCTGCATGGGCGTTGCGGCACTCTTGCGCGGCAAGGCCGGGACGGACGCGGCGCGCGTGCTGGTCAACGCGATGATCTGGCCGATCGTCCTCTATTTCAGCTGGCACACTTTCCACGGGCGGGTCGAAGGCAATTGGCCGGAGCCGATGCATCCAGCCTTCGTCATTGCGGCAGCGATTGCTGCAGAAACGATTCAATGGAAGGGCGGATGGGCGTCGGTCGCCCGCTGGTCGCGTCGGCTCGCCGTGCCGGTCGGCCTGATCTTTGCCGCCTTCATCTACGCGCAAGCGGTGTTCGGCGTGCTTCCGCTCGGCTCCGTCGACCCGACAGCGCGCGCCTTGGGCGCCGGCTGGGAGGAACTGGGTGTGCAGATGGACGCGGTGCGCGGGCGCCTTGGCGCGCCGATCGTGCTGACGATGGATTATGGCTTGGCGGCGTGGCTCGAATTTTATCTACCGTCGCATCCGCCGGTCGAGCAGATCAACGGGCGCGTGCGCTATGTGAACGCACCGGAGCCGGACCCGGCGTTGTTTCGCGGTGCGATCATGTATGTTTGTCGCGGCGACTGCGGCGAACTTTCATTAATCCGCAAGCGCTTCACGACGGTGGAGTTTGCGGCGAACTTGACGCGGTCGCGGCACGGCGTGCCGATCCAGGATTATAGCGTCTACAAGTTAACCGGCCCGATCGGTCCGCCGCTCGATCCGCCGTAAATCCATTGACAGCGCAAGCGCTTAATGCAACGGCAAAGCTTGCTGAGCGGGGGTGGAGGAGGTCTGAACGGTGGCTTTGGACGCGCGCAATCGCCCACTTCTTTCCATCGTCGCGCCTTGCTTCAACGAGGGGCAGGGTGTTGAGGAATTTCATGCCCGCATGACGGCCGTCGCACTAGCGACGGTCGGTTCCGACTACGAATTTGTCTTGTTGAACGACGGTTCGGCCGATCGCACCTGGGCGATCATGGCCGATCTGGTGCGCCGCGACCCCCACGTGGTGGCGATCAATCTTTCGCGCCGTCATGGCCATCAGCTGGCGATCACCGCCGGTCTCTACACGTGCCGTGGCGAGCGTATTCTGACCATTGACGCCGATTTGCAGGATCCGCCCGAGTTGCTCGGCGAGATGTGGCGGTTGATGCAACGCGCCGATGCCGATGTGGTCTATGGCATTCGCCGCGAGCGGCAAGGTGAAGGCGTGCTCAAGCGCGGGTCGGCGGCATTGTTCTATCGGCTGATGCGCCGGATCGGCTACGCCGACCTACCGGTCGATGCCGGCGATTTCCGCCTGATGACGCGCCGCGTGCTCGATATTCTCAACAGCATGCCGGAGCAGCATCGTTTCATCCGCGGCATGGTGAGCTGGATCGGGCTGCGCCAGGTGCCGATCGCCTACGATCGCGCGCCGCGTCACGCGGGCGAAAGCAATTATCCGCTGGCAAAAATGATCGGGCTTGCTTTCGACGCGTTGACGTCGTTTTCGATCATGCCGCTGCGGCTTGCGTCCTATCTCGGGCTCATTCTCGGCGTGTTGAGCATTTTGGCGCTTGGCTACACGCTGGGCAGCTGGGCGCTCGGCCGCGTCGTCGAGGGCTGGACCAGCCTGCTGACAGTGGTGCTGATCCTCGGCTCGACGCAACTCATTTTGTTCGGCCTGCTCGGCGAATATGTTGGGCGCATGTACCTAGAGACCAAGCGGCGGCCGCTCTTCGTCATCGACCAGGTGCTCACGCAGGAGGGTTCGACGGCCGACCACCACAGCGCGGCGCGCGAGCATTCGACCGTTCCCGGCGACGTCGTTTAGGGCATTCGGCAAAGAGACAAAGCAAAAGGCCCGGGATTACTCCCGGGCCTTCGCATTTTTGAAGTGCCGATGGACTTAGAAATCCATTCCGCCGCCGCCCGGCGGCATGGCCGGCATGGCGTCCTTCTTCTTCGGCAGTTCGGCCACCATCGCCTCGGTGGTGATGAGGAGACCCGCGACCGAAGACGCGCCCTGCAGAGCCTGACGCACGACCTTGGTCGGGTCGATAATGCCCTTCTTTACCATGTCGACGTATTCGCCGCCCTGGGCGTCGAAGCCGAAGCCGTAAGCTGGAGTTCTCGAGGATCTTGCCGACGATGACGGAGCCGTCCTCGCCGGCATTGGTCGCGATCTGACGGGCCGGAGCCTGCAGCGCCTTGCGCACGATCTCGACGCCGTGCTTCTGGTCCTCGTTGCTGGTGCGCACCTTCTTGAGGGCCTCGGTGGCGCGCAGAAGCGCAACGCCGCCGCCCGGAAGAATGCCCTCCTCGACCGCGGCGCGGGTTGCGTGCATCGCGTCGTCGACGCGATCCTTGCGCTCCTTCACCTCGACCTCGGTGGCACCGCCGACGCGGATCACCGCGACGCCGCCCGCGAGCTTGGCCAGCCGCTCTTGCAGCTTCTCGCGGTCGTAGTCGGAGGTGGTCTCCTCGATCTGCGCCTTGATCTGGGTGATGCGGTCCTCGATGTCCTTCTTCTTGCCGCGCGCCGTTGACGATCGTGGTGTTCTCCTTGTCGATCATCACCTTCTTGGCCTTGCCGAGCATGTCGAGCGTGACGTTCTCGAGCTTGATGCCGAGATCTTCGCTGATCGCCTGGCCGCCGGTGAGGACGGCGATGTCCTGCAGCATGGCCTTGCGGCGATCGCCGAAGCCCGGCGCCTTGACCGCCGCGACTTTCAGGCCGCCGCGGAGCTTGTTGACGACGAGCGTGGCCAGCGCTTCGCCTTCGACGTCCTCGGCGACGATCAGAAGCGGCTTGCCGGTCTGCACGACGGCTTCCAGAAGCGGGAGCAGCTCGTTCAGCGCCGAGAGCTTCTTCTCGTTGATGAGGATGTAGGGGTCTTCCATCTCAACGCGCATCTTGTCGGCGTTGGTGATGAAGTAGGGCGAGATATAGCCGCGGTCGAACTGCATGCCTTCGACGACGTCGAGCTCGGTCTCGAGGCTCTTGGCCTCTTCGACCGTGATCACGCCTTCGTTGCCGACCTTTTCCATCGCCTTGGCGAGGTAGTCGCCGATTTCCTTGTCGCCGTTGGCGGAGATGGTGCCGACCTGGGCGATCTCGGCGTTCGAGGTGACCTTCTTCGAGTTCTTCTTGAGCTCCTCGACGACGGTCTCGACCGCGAGGTCGATGCCGCGCTTGAGGTCCATCGGGTTCATGCCGGCGGCAACCGCCTTCGCGCCTTCCTTGACGATCGCGGCGGCGAGCACGGTCGCCGTCGTGGTGCCGTCACCGGCGATGTCGGAGGTCTTCGATGCGACCTCGCGGACCATCTGGGCGCCCATGTTCTCGAACTTGTCCTCAAGCTCGATTTCCTTGGCGACGGTGACGCCGTCCTTGGTGATGCGGGGAGCGCCGAACGACTTGTCGAGGACGACGTTGCGGCCCTTCGGGCCGAGTGTCACCCTCACCGCGTTGGCGAGAATGTCGACGCCGCGCAACATCTTGTCGCGCGCATCGACCGAAAATCTGACTTCCTTGGCAGCCATTTGAATTCACTCCTGTGTTTGATTCGGTTGTCGTTCGAGCTGGGCGGGTGTCGAGACAAGGTGGTTACGCGGCCTTCTTCTTGGCCACCGGCTCGTCGAGCACGCCCATGATGTCGGACTCCTTCATGATCAGGAGGTCCTGGCCGTCGATCTTGACCTCGGTGCCCGACCATTTGCCGAACAGCACGCGGTCGCCGACCTTGATGTCGATCGGGATGAGCTTGCCGGTCTCGTCGCGGCCGCCCGGGCCGACGGCGATGACCTCGCCCTGGGAGGGTTTCTCCTTGGCGGTGTCGGGGATGATGATGCCGCCGGTGGTCTTCTCCTCGGCATCGATGCGCTTGACGACAACGCGGTCGTGAAGCGGGCGAAACTTCATGGTATCCTCCTAAGATATTGAACTGACTTGAGTTTTGCGAGTTTAACGGATCCCTTCGGGTCCGCCCTTCGGGTGCCCCCTCGGTGATCGCTTGATAGCGACATGGGGCGAAATTTTTGGCCCGCAAGAGGCGCCGGAAAATTTTTTAGCACTCACTCCTGGTGATTGCCAACAGATTTGCTTTCGGCGGTTAACGGCGCCGTCGGTTCCGTCCGCGCCGCGAAAATATTGCGACGCTCGCTGAGGAAACCTTGTCCCCATCAGGGCCGTTGAACTCGACGATGGAACTGGACGCAAGCGAGCTGTTAGCACGGACATCAGTGATGCTGCTAGTGCCTTGAAAATACACAACTTATTTAATTTTGAGGCTTGTAATGAAGGCGCGAGTCTCAAACATTCCCGCCATGGGATTGGAGGGCACTATGGTGTCGAAAGAGGCTTCAGTTTCGCCGGAGTTCCGCAAGCAGCTCGAAGGCTACGGCTTGACCACCGCTAACATCCTCTATCGGCGGCCGGATCACCCGTGGCTCCTGCAGACCTATGTCTGGCAGGACTACGATCTCTGCCCGAACTTTCCGGTGCTGAACAAATTCCTCAATTTCTGGCTGGAAAAGCTTGAAGGCCCGCTGCACTCGGTCACGGTGGCGCATGCGCGGCTGATTAAGCCGGCGGAAATCCGCGCCGTTGACGGCGAGTTCCGCCTGCACTGATGCGTCTCCGTTTCGACTTCGGTTCAGTTATGCTTGACGCCGAACTCCTCGACACGCCCACGGCCAAGGCCATCGCGGCGGCGCTGCCGATCACCGCTTCAGCTCTGACCTGGGGCGAGGAGGTCTACTTCGAAGTGCCAGTGCAGGTTGCCGCCGAAAAAGGGGCACGCGCGATCGTCACCCCTGGTGAGATTGCTTACTGGCCAGAGGGGCACGCAATCGCCATCGGCTTTGGCCGCACGCCGATCTCGCAAGGCGACGAGACGCGGCTCGCCAGCCCCTGCAACATTTGGGCGAAAGCGGTTGGCGACGTGAAGACGCTCGCCAAAGTGCGCTCGCGCACCAAAGTCGGCGTGACGTTGCTGGACTGACGTGGGGATTACCCGATCCCGGCCAGACGGATCAGCCCGTAGCTCATCACCCCGAGCGCGACCAGCGAGACGGTGACGGCCAACGTCACGCGCACGCCGGTGCGCGCCACCACGCGAACATCAACGCCCAGTCCGAGACCTGCCATGGCGACCGTCGTCAGGAGCGCCGCGGCGCGCGTAGTTGCGGGCAACACGCTTGGCGGAATCAAGCCGAACGAGCGGATCGTCAGCACGACGAGAAAACCGACGATGAACCACGGCACGATTTCATTGAGGCGCGGCCACCGGCTTGGCTTGACCGGTGCGGAATGCGGCCGAAGCTTGCGTCCGAACAGAGAGAAGCCGAGCACGACGGGTCCGAGCATCAAGACGCGTACGAGCTTGATGACTGTGCCGACCTGATTGCTCAGCGCGCCGATCGGCAGCGTCGCCGCCACCACTTGCGGCACGGCATAGACCGTCAATCCGGCGAGCACGCCGTATTGCGTCAGCGATAATCGCAGGAGGGGAACCAGGAGCGGCAGACCGAGCACGACGACGACGCCCAAGACTGCGGTGAAAGAGATCGAGGACGCGACGTCGTCGCTGTCGGCGCCGATCACCGGCGCCACCGCGGCGATGGCGGAGTTGCCACAGATCGAATTGCCGCATGCAATGAGAACCGACATGCGCAGCGGCAGGCCGATGGCCCGGCAGAAGGCATAACTAAGCCCGATCGACAGCGCGACGATCGAGGCGACGCCGAGGATCAGCGCCGGGCCGAGCGCCAAAATAGTGGTGACGCTGACTGAGGCCCCAAGGACCACGATGGCGACTTCGAGCACGAATTTGGCGCCGAAATTGATACCAGCGTGCCAGCGCGGGCCGGGCGTCCAGGTGGCGCGAACGGCGATGCCAAGCAGGATCGCGAGCACCAACGCTTCGAGGTAAGGCTGTCCCGCGAGTTTGACTTCGGCGGCCTGCAAGGCCGTCGCCGCAATGGAGATGGCGACGCAGAGTAGCGCGCCGGGGAGGAGACGGCGTAGGTTATTGGACAGCGTCATCCGCCAATTTTAGCCACTCCGATGGCGCACCAAGGTGGAAGTCACGGCCGTTGACTAGTTCGTGCGCGCGCCGGGAGGCGAATTTGCAGCGCGCCGTTGCGCAAAAAACAGCGTCAAATCCCAGGCGTTGCGAATGTTAATCAGCAGCAAAAGGATCAGCGCCCCCGCCAACAACGGAGGTCCGACATCGGATCGCTCGAAAATGAATATCGAGGCGGCAAGCACTGCAGCGTAAGCGGCAAGCGGACTGGCGCCATAGCTGAGCCGATCGTCGAGGTCGACTGCCGAGCCGCGCATGACGCGGACAAAAATGAAACAGGAATATCCGAGCGCAATTGCCGCGCTCACGCCGATGATGCCGGCGAGCGACCAATCCGTATTCGCCGGGATCAGCGCGGCGAGGCTCATAAACAAGACGAAGGTGTAATGAAAAACGATCGGGCTGGTATAAGTGTGGGTCGGGCTGCCGCGTGCGGCACTGAGATAGCCGGCGCCGATCGAAGCGGCGACAAACAGCAACGCGACGAGCGCCGCCGCTGCCGTTCCAAGCAGAACGTAGAATTCATGCCACTGCGCGAGCATCGGAATTATCCGCGGCCGACGAACGGCATCTTGTTGGCCATGACGGTCATGAACAGCACGTTGGCGTCGAGCGGTAGGCTCGCCATGTAGGCGACGGCGCGGCCGACGTCGTCGACGCTCATGCGCGCCTCCGGCATCGTTCGGCCGTCCGCCTGCAGCATGCCTTCGGCCATCTTTTCGGTGAGGGGGGTCGCGGCATTGCCGATGTCGATCTGACCGCAGCAAATATCGTAGGCGCGGCAATCAAGCGACGTCTGCTTGGTGAGCCCGGTGATCGCGTGCTTGGTCGCTGTGTAGGCGGTGGTGCCGGGACGGGGCGCGTGCGCTGAAATTGAGCCGTTGTTGATGATGCGGCCGCCGCGCGGATCTTGCGCCTTCATGATCTTGATCGCTTCCTGGGTACAAAGAAAAGGTCCGGTCAGATTGGTGGCCACGATCGATTGCCAGCGCTCGAGCGGGATGTCCTCCAACGGCATGCCGCGCATGCTGACGCCGGCGTTATTGAACAGCACGTCGAGGCGGCCGAAAGTCTCCTTGGTTTTCGCGAACAAAGCGGCGATTGCAGCCGGCTCCCGCACGTCGGTCGGCACCACCAGCGTCTTGCTGGAGATCTCTTTTGCCACCGCTTCGAGCTTGTCGCCGCGCCGCCCGGCCAGCACTACAGCGTAACCGTCGCACCCAAGTGCCACCGCCGCGGCTCTACCGACGCCGCTGCCCGCTCCCGTCACTAATGCGATCTTCTGCTCGCCACGCCTGTCTCCCGTCATCAAAGCCGGGAAGGCAATACCACCTCTCCCCGCTTGCGGGGAGAGGTGGCGAGCCATAAGCGCGTTCACGCGCGTCTTCGACGCGCTATGGCGAACGGGTGAGGGCGTCTTGCCGCAGATCTGAGCCAGGCGGACGCGCCCCCTCATCCCGATCTTCTTCCCGCGGCGAGAGGGAGGAGAGCCGTTAGCTTGCCAGTGCGATTTCCTGGTCGGGGCTGCCGACCCGGTAATCGTCGGGCGATGCGAGCCGGGCGGTGATGTCGGCAGCCGGACCCGGGCGGCCGAAGCGATAGCCCTGCATCGAGTGCACGCCGGCGGCGCGCAGGAACAAATGCTGCTCGGCGTTCTCCACTCCCTCGGCGGTTACCCGCATGCCGAGGCCCGCGCCGAGACTGACGACTGCGTGCACGATGGCGGCGGCGTCAGGGGCGGTCTCGATTGACAGCACGAAGCTTGAGTCGATCTTGAGCTTGTCGAACGGGAATCGCCGCAGGTACAGCAAGCTCGAATAGCCGGTACCGAAATCGTCGAGCGCAAAGCGCACGCCAATCGCTTTGAGCCGCAGCATGGAGAGCTCGGCCGTCTCCAGGTTGCCGAGCAGCGTGCTTTCGGTGAGTTCGAGCTTCAGCCGGTTGGCATCGAACTCTGTCTCCCTGAGGATACGTTCGACCAAATCAACGAAATCCGACCGGCGAAACTGCAGCGGCGAGACGTTAACGGCGACGGTCAAGCCCGGCCAGTTGCGGCCTTCGAGACAAGCACGGCGCAACATCCATTCGCCAAGCTCGACAATCAGTCCGGAGTGCTCGGCTATCGGGATGAAGACGGCGGGCGAGATCACGCCGGCGGTCGGATGCGTCCAGCGCGCCAGCGCTTCGACTGCGACCATGGTTTCGCCGCTGGCATTGACGATCGGCTGATAGGCCGCGGCCAGGCCGTCGTTGCGGATTGCATGCAGGAGATCGCCCTCGAGGAGCTTGCGTTGCGAAAGGTTGGCGTCCATCGCCGCATCGTAGATACAGGCGCGGTTACGGCCCTCGTTTTTGGCGCGATAGAGCGCCATGTCCGCATAGCGCAAGATGTCGCGCGGCGTCGCCGGCGCGGCGGTCGATCACCGCGATGCCTATCGAGGAGCCGATAATGATGTTGTGGCCGCTGATCGCGTAGGGCGCGCAGACGGCGGCGATGATGCGGCCGGCGATCGTTTGCAGCGAATAGGAGTCGGATGCGCAGCTAGTGATGATGGCGAATTCGTCGCCGCCGAGGCGGGCGACCAAATCGTCGCCGCGCATGACGTGGCTCAGCCGCTGGGTGACGTTGAGAATGAGCTCGTCGCCGATGTGATGGCCGAGCGTGTCGTTGACGTCCTTGAAGTGATCGAGATCGATGTAAAAACCGCGGCCGAAGGGCCGCCGCGCCGGACTTCGGCGATGACGTTTTCGAGGCGTTCGGCGAAATAGATGCGGTTGGGCAGGCCGCAGACCGGATCGTGCATGGCAAGATGCCGAAGCTGCGTTTCGCCGGCTCTGATCGTCTCAGCGGTGTGGCGGATGTAGCGCATCACCAGCCCGGCGAGCAGCGCGAAGCCGGCGATAGCGATGGCGATGAACGGCAGCGATGCTGCTCGACGATTTGGCACCGGGTCGTGTCGGCTTCCAGGCAAAGTGTGCGATTGCGTCGCCTTGCGCGTCGGTAAGGGCGGTGACTTGCTGGTCGCGGCCGGCATTCGTCCGGATCATTGACTATGCGCAATCCCGAGATTTGCAGGCGGCTGCTGATGTCCCGCAATACGCTGGGCGTCGATGTATTTGACCGAGACGACGATCGGCGCGCTTGGTTGCCGTGAGCGAGATCGTTGTCGGTACCGACCGAGACGGCGGCCACGATGGCCGGCCGGTTCTGGAAATCCTCTATCAAAGCGATGCTGCGGCCGCGATGCGCGGGATCTTTCGCGCCGGGATGACCGCATGGCATGGCTTGGCAGCGCGACTTGCCGCCCGCGCAAGAGATCGAGGACTGACGAATAGTCCGGTCGGCAGGTCGGTGGCGCCGCCTCGCCGGAACGTGCGCGAAGCGCGCGAATTCGATCCGGTCGGAACCGTCGACGATCACCACCACTCGTGGTTGAAGTACGTTTGCAGCCAGTTGCCGAGGTGGCGCTCCATCCATTGCGGGTCGTAGTGCGGTGCTTATCGCCTGCGTGGCGCTGCGCGGCTTTCGGTGCGCTTTCCAACTCTCGCAGAACGCGCGCACCGTGTGTCACTGATCGCTTCCTGTATCAGCTGCTGCTCGCGAGTGAACGAGACCTCGTTCGCGCGCCGCGCCGAGGTCAGCACCGCGATCACAGGCACACGATCGCCACTGCGGCGATCACGCCGATGGGCACGATCAGATGCAACGCGCGCCCGGTCCCAACGTGACCGGCTGGTTTCCTCGGCGATTTGCGGCCTGCGCCGAACTGGTCACGCGTCCAACCTTTGAAGTTTGGGCTCGCTGGGACTTTTGTGAGGAGACATTGCAAATCGCTTGCAATTCGCTTGCGTACGCGTTGAGCCCGGCGAAAACGCGGCAAATCGCCGGTGCGGGAAGTTAATAGCCGAGTTAAAATGCGCACTTAAATTCTGCGTTGCTGCGCCGAATGGCCATCGGCCGCCGGCTGCGGCCTTCACGTCCTGTTGGCGTAAGGCGGGCGCGGAATGGCGATGTGGGCGGCCCGCAGCGCAGCCGACCAGCGTTCGCGCAGGTCCGTGAAATAGGGCTCGCCGGGTTCGATGCGGTAAATCAATTCGGCCTCGCAAGCGTCGCGCCGCACCACCAAAAGGTCGATCGGCATGCCGACGCTCAAATTCGATCGCATGGTCGAGTTGATGGAAACCAGTCCGACCTTGAGTGCATCGTAGAGGTCCATCTCGTAACTCGACCGCGCGGTCGAGGACCGGCTTGCCGTATTTGTGCTCGCCGATCTGCAGATAGGGCGTATCGGTCGTGCATTCGATGAAATTGCCGGCGGAATAGATCATGAACAGCCGCATGCGCTCGCCCATGATCTGCCCGCCGAACAGAAACGACACGTCGAAATTCACGTCGGCCGCTTCCAGCGCTTTGCCTTCTGCCGAATGGATCGTGCGGATCACATGCCCGACCCGCTGCGCCGCCTGAAACATGGTCGGCGAGTTCATCAGCGTTTCGCGCTCGCCGGTGTCGGGATTGTCGTAGCCTTCGGTCAGGATGCTTAGACCGATTGGCTGACGGACAAATTCCCGGCGGTCGCGATCGCCATGATGCGCTTTTTCGGGTCCTTGAAGACGTGCAGCTTGCGGAAGGTGGCGATGTTGTCGACGCCCGCATTGGTGCGCGTGTCGGCGAACATGACCAGCCCCTCGCGCACGAGAATTCCGCAGCAATAGGTCATCGTTCGCCAACTCCCAGCTCACCTGTCCTTATAGCAATTCTGGTTAACCTACTGCAATCACTGACCGACCTTGATTGCGATTTCACGGGTCTCAGCGCCGACGCCATAGCGCGTACCGCGCAGTGGGGAGGCGCCCAATGCGTCCAGTCCCACGGCAACCCGGACATGGGCGTCCATCGGGCAGAAGCCGTTTGCCGGATCGAAAGCTACCCAGCCGAGACCCTCCACATAGGCTTCGGCCCAGGCGTGGCCGGACTTCTCCACGCCGGCTTCGGCCTGGTGAAAATAGCCGCCGACGAACCGCGCCGGGATTCCCAGACTGTGCGCCGCGCCGACGAAGATGTGGGTCAAATCCGCGGCGGTGCCGGCCTTGCGCGCGAATACTTCCCCAGCGTTGGTGGATGCCCGCGCCGATTCGGGTTCGTGCACAAATTCGGCATGCAGCCGGTCAAGCAGCGTGTGCAATTCGGCGAGTACCTGGCCCTGTCCGGCGGCGCGGGCCGTCTGGGCGAATTGGCAGATTGCCGCGTCGCTCTGCGTCAGGACGGTATCGCGCAGGAACAGGTTTGGCGGAAAACGCTCGACTGTGCCGCGGACCACTCCGTCGGTGTTTTGTGTCTCCACTTCGCCGTCGACTTCGACGCGCAGTTCGTCCAGCGGCCCGTCGGCGGTGAACACGTGCATGATATTGCCGAACGCGTCCTCATGGGCGGCAAGGCGCGCATCGGGAGATACGTCGATGCGCCATCGCACCACGTATTGGCCCTCGTGATTGCGCGGCGAAAGCCGCAGCACCTGGATCGCGCCAGCGGCCGGCGGCTCGTAGCGATAGACCGTGCTGTGGGCGATGCGGATGCGCATGAAACGTGTCAGGGATCAGTAATCAGATGTCAGAAGGCGTTCAATAAACAATAGATGCGAGAGCGGCGTTGTCCTCCGTAGCTTCTGATTGCCGATTGCTGATCTTGATACCCGACTGCACCTACATCAGGTACTGCTGCGCGACCGCGGTGCCCAGACGATTGTTGTCCTCGATGAATTCGTCGATGAATTCGTGCAGCCCGTTCTGGAAAATCTCGTCGATCCGGCTGTTCTCCAGCCGCGCCCGCACGGTGCGGGCCTGGCGTTGCGCCGGTCCCTGGCGGCCATAGGCCTGGGCGATGCGATCGAGATTTTGCACCAGGTTCTCGTAGCAGTTTGCCAGCGAGCGCGGCATCTCGTCCTTGAGCATGAGGAGGTCGGCTACCAGCCACGGCTTGACGTTCTCGCGATAGACCCAGTGATAGGCGGTAAGCGCCGACACCGAGCGCAGGATCGACGACCACTGAAAATAATCGAGTGGCCCGCCAACGCTGCTCTTGAGCGGGCAGCAGCAGGTGATATTTCACGTCGAGAATGCGCGCGGTGTTGTCGGCGCGCTCAATGTAGACGCCGAGCCGCGAAAACCAATAGGCGTCGTTGCGCAGCATGGTCCGGTAGGCGGAGCCGTCAAAACGCAGGGACGATTCCAGCACCCAGCGCAGAAAACGCGCGAGCTCCTCCCGCGAGGATGGGCCGTTGCCCCATTTTTTCAGTTCGAGCCAGGCGCTGTTGATGGTGTCCCACATTTCGATGGTGAGGGCGGTGCGCACGGCGCGCGCGTTCAAGCGTGCGCTTTCGAAACAGTTGCGGATCGAAGACGGATTGGTCTGCGAGAACGCCAGAAATTCGGTGACCGTCTCCTCGTTCGCCTCGTCGTGGGCGGCGAAGAAGGCGTTGGCGCAGCCGGCCGTGGCGACCGCCGATTCCCATTCGTTGGTTTCGCCCACGTAAGCCAGCGGCAGCGCGGTCAGCCGCAGAGGTGGTATCGAGAATGCGTGCAAGATACTCGGCGCGCTCGACGTAGCGGGCGAGCCAGTAAAGATTATCGGCTGTGCGCGAGAGCATCTATCGATCCAGCAACCAATTTATCGATTCAACACCCAATCTAGCTATCCAGCACCCAGGTGTCCTTGGTGCCGCCGCCCTGACTGGAATTGACGACGAGCGAGCCTTTTTTCAGTGCGACGCGCGTGAGGCCGCCGGGCACGATGCGGATGCGGTCGCTGCCGGAGAGCACGAACGGCCGCAGGTCCACGTGGCGCGGCGCAATGCCTTCGTCGACGCAGGTCGGACAGGTCGACAGCGCCAGCGTCGGCTGAGCGATGAAGTTCTTCGGGTCGGATTTCAGCTTGGCGCGGAAGGCTGCGATCGTTGCCTTGTCGGCTTTCGGTCCGATCAGCATGCCGTAGCCGCCGGAGCCATGGACCTCCTTGACCACCAGCTCTTCGATCTTGTCGAGCACGTAGGTCAGGTGCTCGCTCTCGCGGCAGCGCCAGGTCGGGACGTTTTTGAGTAGCGGTTCTTCGCCGAGATAGAATTTCACGATCTGCGGCATGTAGCTGTAGACCGCCTTGTCGTCGGCGATGCCGGTGCCGACCGCATTGGCGAGCGTCACATTGCCGGCCTGATACGCCGACATCAGCCCCGGCACGCCGAGCGCGCTGTCGGGCCGGAACACCAGGGGATCGAGGAAATCGTCGTCGATGCGGCGATAGATCACGTCGATGCGTTTGAGGCCCTCCGTGGTGCGCATGTACATCACGTCGTCCTTGGTCACGAGGTCGCGCCCCTCGACCAGTTCGACGCCGAGTTTGTCGGCGAGGAACGAGTGCTCGTAATAGGCGGAGTTGTGGACGCCGGGCGTAAGCAGCACGACCGTCGGATCGGCGGACGCGGTCGGCGGTGCGATCGATTTCAGCGTCTGCAACAGTTCGTCCGGGATAATTCTCCACCGGCGCGATGCGGTAGCGCGAGAACAGCTCGGGAAACAACCGCAGCATGATCTCGCGGTTCTCCAGCATGTAGGAGACGCCCGACGGCGTGCGCGCATTGTCCTCAAGCACATAAAAATTCTCGGCATCGATCCGAACGATGTCGATGCCGGCAACGTGCACGTAGATGTCGTGCGGCACCTTCTGGCCGTTCATCTCCGGGCGGAACACCGGATTTTGAAAGACCAGATCCTCGGGCACGATCCCGGCCTTGAAAATTTCGCGGCGGTCATACACGTCCTTGATGTAGGCGTTGATGGCCTTGACGCGCTGCTCCAGGCCGCGTTGCAGGATGTCCCATTCCGTGGCCGAGAGGATGCGTGGAATGACGTCGAAGGGGATCAGCCGTTCCTGCGCCTCAGGGTCGCCGTAGACCGCGAAGGTGATGCCGATGCGGCGGAACAACAGCTCCGCCTCGCGCCGGCGGAAGTCGAGCACGTCGGGTGGACCTCATCCAGCCAGTCCGAGAGCGCCGCGTAGGCCGGACGGACCGCGCCTTCGCTGCCCCGCATTTCGTCAAACATGTCGCTCCCCGGCCGCTCAAGTCCGCGATCAAAACCCGTGCCGCATCAATGACGGTAGGCTCAATGTAGCAAGCTTTGCGCCAACTCGGACGGTCGGATCGCCGCCTCGAGTGGGGGTTAACCGTCATTATTGCTCATGAATTAGGCGGGCTGACCAACCCGACGGCGGACGGGGTGCGGAGGTATGCGAGGAGGCATTCCCGCGACCGCCACAAGGCAACGGTCGCGGGCTAGGGCATGAAACATCAGGCGTTGCCAAGCCGCACGGCAACGAACGTGGTCGCATTTGCGGATTTCACCTCATTAATTTTTGGAAAGCGAGACGAAACGACGCTCGCGGATCTTTGCGCAACAACCGGCGTGGCGCCGCCCTTTTAAGGCTTCACCAGCCGTAAAGCGGCCAAAGGATCGATATCCGGTGTTGCCGGCAAATATCATCTATCTGGCGACGGTCTGGGTTCTCCCTGTCGTCATCGCCATCACTTTCCATGAAGCAGCGCACGGCTTCGTCGCCCATCTATTAGGCGACGATACAGCGTGGAAGATGGGCCGGGTCAGCTTCAACCCGCTCAAGCACGTCGATCCGTTCGGCACGATTGTTTTGCCGGCTATGCTCTTGTTGCTGCGTTCGCCGTTTCTGTTCGGCTATGCCAAACCGGTGCCGGTCAATTTCCGGGCGCTCCGCTCGCCGCGTCGCGACATGGTGCTGGTCGCTGCTGCAGGACCGGCGATGAACATCGCGCTTGCGGTCGTTGCCGCGCTGGCGTTCCACGCCGTCGGTAATCTGCCGCCGACCGGCGCACAATTCCTGGCCGCCAATCTTCGCAACGCGGTGCTGATCAACGTCGTCCTGGCGGTGTTCAACCTGTTTCCGCTGCCACCGCTTGACGGCGGCCGTATTCTGGTCGGTCTCCTGCCGAGGGCGCTGGCGGCGGGGGTTGCCCGCCTTGAACCATTCGGGCTGATCATCCTGATCGGCATTCTTATCGCTTTGCCGCTGTTGGGCGCGCAATTAGGCGTCGATCTGTCTTCGTTTCGCATGGCTTGGCTGCAGCGACCGACGCCGTGATTGGCGTCATTGTTCGCATCACCGGCAACGGCTAGCGCCTACATATCCTGCAAGAGCTTCTTCGCTGCGACGACGGTTTCGAGGAGCGGCGCCGGCTTGAAATCCTCGCCCATGGTCGCCTCGAACTTTTTCATGCTGGCGAGCACGTTTTCAGGCCCGACCAGGTCGGCGTAAAACATCGGGCCGCCGCGATATACCGGCCAGCCATAGCCATTGATCCAGACGATATCGATATCGGAAGCGCGCTGCGCCTTGCCTTCCTCCAAAATCTTGGCGCCTTCGTTGATCATCGGATAAATGCAGCGCTGTAAAATCTCTTCGTCGGGGATCGTTCGCCGGTTGATGCCCTTGTTGGCGGCGAAATCGAGGATGATCTTTTCAACCACCGAAGAAGGCTTGGCGTTGCGCGCCTCGTCGTAATCGTAGAAACCGGCGCCGGTCTTTTGTCCGCGCCGATCCATCTCGCACAATATTTCGCGAATGGTCGAGGATTTGCTGGTTTCCTTCGACCAGCCGATATCGAGGCCGGCAAGGTCGCTCATGGCGAACGGTCCCATCGGCAGGCCGAAGTCGTAGATCACACGGTCGACATCCCACGGCATGGCGCCTTCAAGGATGAGTTTCTGCGCCTCGCGCTGGCGCTGTGCCAGCATGCGATTGCCGACAAAGCCGTGACAGACGCCGACCAGCACGCCGACCTTGCCGATCTTGCGGGCGATCTGCATGGACGTGGCAATCACCGGCTTGGCCGTTTTTGCGCCGCGCACAACTTCCAACAGCCGCATGACGTTGGCCGGCGAGAAAAAGTGCATACCGAGCACGTGGTCCGGGCGGCCGGTACCCGACGCGATCTCGTCGATGTTGAGGTAAGATGTATTGGAGGCTAGGATTGCGCCTGGCTTGGCGATCTTGTCGAGTTTGCGGAACACCTCTTTCTTGATGTCCATATTCTCGAACACGGCCTCGATTATGAGGTCGCAGTCGGACAACGCATCGAGGTTCAAGCCGGGATTTAGCAGTCCCATGCGTGTCGTGACGTCGGCTTCGGTCAGCCGGCCTTTTTTGGCGGTGTTCGCGTAGTTGCGGCGAATGGTGGCGACACCGCGATTGAGCGCTTCCTGCGCCGTCTCGACGATGGTCACCGGAATTCCTGCATTGAGAAAATTCATCGAGATGCCGCCGCCCATGGTGCCGGCGCCGATGACGCCGACTTTCTTGACTGGCAGG
The DNA here is from genome assembly GCA_963845775.1 of uncultured Alphaproteobacteria bacterium. Classification (GTDB taxonomy): domain Bacteria; phylum Pseudomonadota; class Alphaproteobacteria; order Rhizobiales; family Xanthobacteraceae; genus BOG-931. The sequence goes on along the minus strand of CAWJTE010000006.1, from coordinate 39,145 downwards.
GTAGGGGTATCTTCCGGGACATCGGCGATCTTCCAGACCTTTCGTTCGGCAAAAAACACGTAGCGCTGGGCGCGCGATTGCGCGCTCGGAATGAGATCGAGAAACAATTGCCGCTCGAGCTTCATGCCTTCGTCAAAGGGCAGATCGACCGCCGCCTGTACAGCGCGCATGGCTGATTGCCAGGCCTCGAAGCCACGATATTTGCGGGCATATTCGCGCCGCACCTTGTCGAAAATTTCAGGCTTGCCGCGCGCGGCGTCGATCTTCTCGTTGAGGTCGCGGATCTTGCGCAGCGGCATGTGCGTGTCGATGACCTTGCGGGCAAAAGCCATCGCGCCGTCGCGCAATTTTCCCTCGTCCGCCAATTCGTCGACTACACCCCAGGCGAGCGCCTGCTTGGCCGGAAACGGATTTCCCGAAAGGATCGCGTCAAGCGCATTCTCGATCCCGCTGAGACGCGGCAGGCGTTGCGTCCCGCCGGCGCCCGGAATGAGTCCAAGCTTGATCTCAGGCAGGCCGAATTTTGCCAATGGCACCGCGACGCGATAGTGACACATCAGCGCTACTTCAAAGCCGCCACCCAGGGCGGTGCCGTGTACGGCCGCGATGATCGGTTTCGGGCCGCCTTCCAGCGTGGTTTGCAGTTCGGGCAGCGTCGCTCCCTTTGGCGGCTTGCCAAATTCCGAAATGTCGGCGCCGGCGATAAACGTGCGGCCGGCGCAAATCACCACAACGGCTTTGATTGCCGGATCAGCGGCGGCTTGCGAAACGCCGTCACGCAGGCCGTTGCGCACGTCCGCCGACAACGCGTTGACCGGCGGCGAATTAATGGTGACGACGGCGATGTCACCTTCGCGGGTCAGATCGGTCACTGTATTGACGGCGGTCATTGAACTGGTCCTCACTCGCTTGCCGGGCGGTTATGGTCTGAAATAGGCTGCTGCGCAAAATCCAACATGCACAGGGAGGGTGATCGTGTCGCTATTTGACTTAACTGGCAAGGTGGCCGTGGTTACCGGCTCGTCGCGCGGTATAGGCCGCGCCATCGTCGAGCGGATGGCGGAGCAGGGCGCCAAGGTCGTCATATCGTCCCGCACCCTCGAACCCTGTCAGGAGGTGGCCGCCGCGATCAACAAGAAATTCGGCGACGGCCGCGCGCTGGCGTTGGCCGCGAACATTTCTTCCAAAGAGCATCTCAATCGCTTGGTCGACGAGACGCTGCGCGCTTTCGGCCGGATCGACGTGTTGGTCTGCAACGCCGCTTCGAATCCGCACTACGGGCCGATGCACACCATCACCGACGACCAATTGCGCAAAATCCTCGACAACAACATCGTGTCCAATCACTGGCTGATCACAATGGTTGCGCCGCAGATGATCGCCCGTAAGGACGGGGTGATCATCATTGTGTCCTCCATCGGCGGGCTGCGCGGCAGTCCGGTGATCGGGACTTATTGCATCTCCAAAGCCGCCGATCTGCAGTTGGCGCGCAATCTCGCGGTCGAGCTTGGGCCGCACAACATCCGCATCAACTGCATCGCGCCCGGGCTTATTCGCACCGATTTCGCCCGCGCGCTGTGGGAGAACCCGGAGATGCTCAGACGGCGGAATGCACAGACGCCGCTCGGCCGCATCGGCGAGCCCGATGAGATCGCCGGCGCCGCGGTGATGCTCGCCTCGCAGGCGGGAAGCTTTATGACCGGGCAAACCATCGTCGTCGATGGCGGCGTGACGATCGCCTGACGGCGAATATGAGGCGGCCGACCCGCGCCTAAAGGCGCGCGTTGGTGTATTTGCGCATTTCCAATCGTGCGATGGCGCGGCAATGCACCTCGTCGGGCCCGTCCGCGAGCCGCAACGTGCGGATATGCGCATACGCCTTAGCCAGGCCCGCGTCGCTGGTAACGCCCATCCCGCCGTGCGCTTGGATCGCGTCATCGATGACGCGCAGCGCCACGCGCGGCGCCGCCACCTTGATCATAGCGATTTCGAGCTGCGCGGCCTTATTGCCGACCTTGTCCATCATGTCGGCGGCCTTCAGGCAAAGAAGCCGCGTCATCTCGATGTCGATACGCGCTTCCGCGATGCGCTGCTCCCAGATCGAATGTTCGGCGATCTTTTTGCCGAAGGCGACGCGCGACAAGAGCCGCTTGGTCATCTTTTCCAGCGCCACTTCGGCGGCGCCAAGCGTGCGCATGCAGTGATGAATGCGCCCCGGGCCGAGCCGGCCCTGGGCGATCTCGAAACCGCGACCTTCGCCGAGAAGGAGATTGCCGACCGGTACTCGCACCTTGTCGAGCAGCACTTCGGCGTGCCCGTGCGGCGCGTCGTCGTAACCGAACACCGGCAGCATGCGCAGCACTTTTATGCCCGGCGTATCAAGCGGCACCAGGATTTGCGACTGCTGCTCGTGGCGGGCGCGGCTCGGGTCGGTCTTGCCCATGACGATCGCGACCTTACAGCGCGGGTCGCCGACGCCCGACGACCACCATTTGCGGCCGCTGATCACGTAGTCATTGCCATCCCGCACGATCGAGGTTTCGATATTGGTGGCGTCGGATGAAGCCACCGCTGGCTCGGTCATCAGAAAGGCCGAGCGGATTTCACCATTAAGCAGCGGCTTGAGCCATTTGGCTTTCTGCTCGGGCGAGCCGTAGCGATGTAAGACTTCCATGTTGCCGGTATCGGGCGCCGAGCAATTGAACACTTCCGAGGCCCAAGATATGCGGCCCATCTGTTCGGAACAGAGCGCGTAATCGAGGTTGTTCAGCCCGGCGCCGTGATATTCGCCGTGGTCGTGGTCCGTCGACGGCGGCAGGAAAAGATTCCACATCCCTTCGGCCTTGGCCTTGGCCTTCAACTGTTCAAGGACCGGGATGACTTTCCAGCGTTCGCCTTCGGCGTCTTGGCGCTCGTAGGTCTGGACCGCGGGATAAACGTGCGCGTCCATAAAGGCGATGACACGGTCGCGCCAATGTTTTTGCCGGTCCGATATTGAAAAATCCATGACGTTTCTCTCCCCTGCGCCACCATACACCGAGATTTCGCCATTCGCACCTGTGCTTGAGCAAGCTCCGGCGCCGCGCTAGAGGAAGCGTGGGTGCGCGAAATTGGACCAGGGCTTGTGAGATGACCGGCGCCAAGAGTGAGATCGTTACCGCCGCGCTATTGGTCATCGGCGATGAAATCCTTTCCGGCCGCACCAAGGACAAAAATATCGGCTACACCGCCGAATATCTCACCGCCGTTGGCATCGATCTGAAGGAAGTACGCGTCGTTCCGGACGAGGAGCCGGAGATCGCGGCCGCGCTGAACGCGTTGCGGGCGCGCTACACCTACGTGTTCACCACCGGCGGCATCGGCCCGACCCACGACGACATCACTGCCGAGGCGGTTGCCAAGGCGTTCGGCGTGGCAATCGACTATAACCCGCAAGCGGTCGAAATCCTGCGCGCACGTCTGGCGCAGACCGGCGGCGTAATGAACGAGGCGCGCATGCGCATGACCCGCATGCCGGCGGGCGCGCAACTGGTGCTCAACAAAATTTCTGCGGCCCCTGGTTTCCGCATCGAGAATGTCATCGTCATGGCCGGCATCCCGCAGGTCATGCAAGCGATGCTCGATTACGTCGCCCCGCAGCTCAAGACCGGCGCCAAGATGCTCTCCGAATCCGTGCAAGCCAATTGCCGCGAGGGCGATATCGGCACCGAACTCGGGGCGATCGCCAAAGCGAACCCGGATGTCATTATCGGCTCGTATCCGTTCATGGACGAGCGCGGCGCCAACGCCCATGTGGTGATGCGCTCGCGCGATCAAAAAAAGCTTGCCAACGTCAAAGTGGCGGTGGAGGCAATGCTCAAGCGCCTGCGCGCCGAGTTTGCCGCCGGACAAAAGGCCTAAAGCCGGCGAGTTCAAACCGCGGTAGGAGAAGGCGTCAGCGCTGTTCAACTCGCCGTGTTGGAAATCGCCACGCTCTTCACCGCCATGCGTCTTGCGGCGGCCGGACCCGACACCTACCTTCGCTACGCTCTTGATGTGAGGGGCGCCCGCCGATGAGCGAAACCGAAGCCCTCTTTAGTGTTTTACGACAGTCGGCCCAACCCGATTGCGTCGCCGCGATCGAGCAATTGGTTCGTGAAGGGGTCGACCGCGACCTCTGTCGCATCAATGTGCTGGCTTTCGCCGGCAAGCACGGCCTCGACGAAGAGCGAACCATTGCCGCGTTCCTGCACGCCGCCCGACTTGGGGGGTTCGAATTGTCATGGAACGTCCTCTGTCCAGGCTGCGGCGGCGTGCTCGATGCGGGCGCGACGCTCAAGAACGTGAATCGCGATGAATACGATTGCGGGCTGTGCGCCTCCGGATACAAGCCGACTCTCGATGAGATGGTGGAAGTGACCTTCACGGTGAGTCCGCGCGTCCGTCGTATCGCCGCTCACAGCCCGGATACGCTCTCCGAAGTCGAGTATTACCGACAGATTTTCTGGTGCTCGGGCGTCGATCTTCCGGAGACGCTGGAAGACAGCCTCGCCGAGTTCACCGTCGATTTCGATCGAGTTGCCGCCAGGCGAAAAGGCGGTGCTGTCGGTGCAGCTGCCCAATGATTTCGTTATCGTATTTGATCCGGTGACGCACGGAACGCAGTTCATCGACGTCAAAGGCGAGCCGACGCGTGAGCGGCAGACACTGACGATGGTGTTCAACAATGTGAAGGCGCCGGTTGGAACGATTGAGATGCGGCCGGGGCCGCTGCGGATTTCACTCGAGAATCGCACCAATCGCCGCGTGCTGCCGGCACTTTGGATCGCCGCCGATCCGCTGCATCATCTGCTGGGAAGGCGCCGGCCGTTTCTGACCGCGAAGCGCCTTCTCAGCAATCAGACCTTCCGCGATATTTATCGCACCGATACGCTCGACGTCGATCAGCGCCTCAAGATTACCAGCCTCACTTTTCTCTTTACCGATCTCAAAGGCTCGACTGCGCTCTACGAACGGGTCGGCGATCTGGTGGCTTACGATCTTGTGCGCCAGCATTTCCACATTTTGTACGACGTGGTGGCGGCAGAGGCGGGCGCGGTCGTAAAGACAATTGGTGACGCGGTGATGGCCACGTTTACAACGCCTGACCGGGCGTTGGCGGCGGCCTTGCGGATGCGGGACGAGATGACGCGCGTCAACGGCGAGCGCGAAAATGAGGATTTGCTGCTTAAGATCGGCATTCACGAAGGGCCATGCCTCGCGGTCACGCTGAACAACAGTCAGGATTATTTCGGTCAGACCGTTAACATGGCCGCCCGTGTGCAGGGCCTTGCTTCCTCCCGTGCCATCTTCGTAACCAAATCGGTAGTTGAGGATACCAAAGCGGCGAAAATCCTGGAAAGCTCCGGCCTGCAGCCGACCATGCGGCGCGCCGCCTTGCGCGGTATCACCGACGAGACCACGGTATTCGAAATTCCCTGATTGCCAGAAATGCACCTCCTCTGATATCGGCTCAAGGGCTCGATCAATCTTGCCCTTAGGACTAACGCGATGGCCCAGCCGAACGTGCAGACCGCCGAGGCGCCGGGGACGCGCAATCCCGCCAAGATCTTCCCGGTTTCGTGGGACCAGTTTCACCGCGATTTCAGGGCATTGGCCTGGCGATTAAGCGGGGCCGGTCCGTTCGAGGCCATCGTCTGCATCACCCGCGGCGGGCTGGTGCCGGCCGCAATCGTGGCGCGCGAACTCGGCATCAAGCTGATCGAGACGGTATGCGTGTCGAGCTACACCGGGACCAGCCAAGGCGAATTGAGCGTGCTCAAAACGGTTGCGCAGTCGATCGTCGCCCGCGGCGGCGGAGAGGGGGCGCGGGTCCTTCTGGTCGACGACCTGGTCGATACCGGCAAGACCGCGAAAGTGGTGCGCGAAATCGTGCCACGGGCTCACCTCGCCACGGTCTATGCCAAGCCGATGGGGCGTCCGCTGGTCGATACCTACATCACCGAAGTGTCACAGGACACCTGGATCTATTTTCCGTGGGATACCGGGCTTGCGTTTCAGCCGCCGATCAACGAAGCCGGTTTGTAATAAAACACACCGAGGAGGCGCCTATGGATGCCGTAACGCCGAATGGAAAACATGACATCGCCGACACACACTCGCATGTCGTGCGGCCCGCCGAGATGGAGTGGAAAAAGACCCGTTTCCCCGGTTGCGAGGTCAAACCGCTGTTGATCGACGAGCAAACCGGGCTGGTCACCGCGCTGATGAAATTGGCGCCGGGCGCGGTATTGCCCGACCACGAGCACGTGAAGATCGAGCAGACCTACATCCTCGAAGGCAGTCTTGCCGATAAGGAGGGGCCGGCGCAGGGCTTGACCGTCGGGGCGGGCGAGTTCGTATGGCGCGAAGCGGGAAGCCGCCACGTGGCCTGGACGCCGCAGGGCGGCCTCATGCTCGCGATGTTCCAGGTGCCCAATAAATTTTTCGAAAAGGACGGCCGCGTCACCGATATCTCCGGCGCCGATTGGGATAGTCTGTGGGGTCATGTCGATACGGACTAGGTACCCTTGTCCAATTCCGATCGAGGGGGCAATTGAGTACGGCCGTAGTCATGCTGCGTGTACTTATTCAGACTTGCGTTTGCCTCTCTTTGCTCGCGGGCAACGCTTTCGCGCAAGACACTTTCGGCGTGCCACTTAATCCCAAACGGCCGCTGACCCAGGAAGAAATCGCCCGGAAAAAGGCCGCCGATGAGGCCTATCAAGCGGCGATTTAGAAAATACCCGACAAGAAGTCGTCCACCGATCCCTGGGGCACGATCCGGCCAACGGCGCCGACGTCGAAGAACAAGCCGCAGCAATAAGTCGGCTGGGCGCGCCTCTTCGCTTCCGGCGCATGCGCTGCCGATGCTACAAGGACGGCCGCGCGGACTCGGCTGACGATTCCACTCCGCGGACGTGGCGAAATGGTAGACGCAAGGGACTTAAAATCCCTCGGGAGTAGTTTCCCATGCCGGTTCGAGTCCGGCCGTCCGCACCAGCGACCGATTTTACGCGCCGACGAATTTTGCCGGACGTTTCTCCAGGAACGCCTTTACGCCTTCGCGAAAATCTTCCGTAGCGCCTGCCAGCCGCTGGCTGCGGCATTCGAGATCGAGCTGCTGTTCATAGGAGTTTTCCGGGCTCTCCCAGTACAGCCGGCGGATCGTGCCGAGCGCGAAAGTAGGGCCGTTGGCGAGTTCGTGGGCAAGTTTGCGCGCCTCGGGCATCAGCGCCGCGTCGTCATAGACGCGGTTGACGAGGCCCCAGGCGAGTGCGGTGTCTGCCGGCAGGCGTTCGCCAAGCAGGGACAATTCGAGCGCGCGCGCCCGACCGATCAGTCGCGGCAAAAGCCAGGTAGAACCGCAATCGGGCACGAGCCCGATGCGTCGAAAGGCTTGTAGAAAGTAGGCGGAGCGCGCGCACAGAACGAGGTCGCCCATCAATGCGACGCTCATGGCGGCGCCAGCGGCGGGGCCGTTGACAGCGCTAATGATTGGGAAGGGCAGGTCGCGCAGACGCCGGATAAACGGATGAAATATCGTTTCTAGCGTTTTGCCGGCGCCGCGCTTCTCGAGACCGTTGCCGCGGCCCTGCAGATTGGCTCCCGTAGAGAATGCCCGCCCAGTTCCAGTCAAGACCATGCAGCGGATCCGCTCGTTCGATTTTGCGAGCGCGTCCAGCGCACTTGCCATGCCCGCGAGCATCTCCGGCGAGATCGCGTTCATCACTTCCGGATGGTTCATACTCAAAACGGCCACTGGGCCATCGAGCTCAAGATTGGCGCGTTCGAACTCCATGGGTGTCTCCATTGTGGTCACTACGTAGGTCAAAGTTGCGTGTTTGAGGCATATTAATCGCAATTTTATCGGTCGCGGCAACTGCCGGGCGACACCGGCATTCGGCGCCTCTGTACGACAAGGAAAAAAATATCTCGGCCGGATCTGGTTTTTCCGCGACATCACCAAACGCAAAGCGGCCGAGCAGACTATCATCGAGCTCGCACGCACCGATGCGCTAACCGGCCTGCCTAATCGCGTGGCGTTTCTTGACCGATCGGGGCTTGCTTTTGCTCGAGCCAGGCGTGGCGCCAAGTCGGTTGCGGTTTTGTATCTCGATCTTGACCGTTTCAAGGATGTGAACGACACGCTTGGCCATCCGACGGGGGACGCGCTGTTGAGGGTGGTCGCCGGACGGCTCAAGAGTTGCGCACGCGAAACCGACATGGTTTCGCGCTTCGGCGGTGATGAGTTCGCCGTATTGCAGGAGGATTTGGTCAATATTGCTGGAGCCGAGGGGCTGGCGAAGAAGATTTGCCGGGCCCTTGCTGCTCCCTTGTCGATCGACGGCAACCAGATTCATTCAGGCGTCAGCGTCGGCATCGTCTTTTGTCAGGATGAAGTGACCGATCCGGAAGCGATGATGAGCAAAGCCGCTCTGGCGCTATATCGGGCCAAGACCGAAGGCCGTGACCGCTACCGTTTTCATATCCGCGAGCTCGATGAAAAAGTCCGTGAACGGGTGATTATTGGCGAAGGTCTGCACGCGGCGATCGAAAACGAGGAGCTGGAGCTTTACTACCAGCCGCAGATCGAACTCGCTTCCCGCCGCGTCGCCGGCCTTGAAGCTTTGCTCCGCTGGAATCATCCGGAGCGCGGTTTGCTGCTGCCTGACCAATTTATTTCAATTGCCGAATCAACCGGCAGTAGCGTTCAGCTCGGACAGTGGGTCATTGAACAGACCTGCCGGCAGATCGCTGCTTGGCGGAAAAAGGGGATCGCGCCGACGGTCGTCGGCGCCAACGTTTCCGCCGGGCAGTTCAAGCTGGCGAGCAATCTGGATCACGCCATTGCGGCGGCCCTCGACGAATACGACATTCCGGCGGGGCTACTGGAACTGGAGCTGACCGAATCCGTGTTGATGGAGGCGACACAGCGGCATAGCGCCGAGATTGAACGGCTGAGCAGCCGCGGCGTGCGGATCGCGATCGACGATTTCGGTACCGGCTATTCGTCGCTCGACTATCTGCGTTCATTTCGCGTCTCGCGGCTGAAGATCGATCGCCGCTTCGTCGGCGGTATCGCCGGCAATGCCGATGACGCCATTATCGTACGGGCGGTGATCGGGTTGGCTAAGGCGCTCGGCGTTGAAGTCGTTGCGGAAGGCGTGGAGACCGCCGAGCAGGGCGCATTTCTGTTGGCGGCCGGCTGCCAGTTCGGGCAGGGGCGTTATTTCGGTGCGCCGGTGCCGGCCGCGGCCGCAACGGCACCGTTGCGGCGCGAAGCGCGGGCGGCGCGGAAATCAAAGTCGATGCAAAAATTCAGCGGTAAAGCGTAATGCTGATGATGCTGCCGAGGTCGCCCTCGTTGGCCCCTTCTTTCGGGAAGCCGGTGATATCGATCTCGCCCTGCGGCGTGCCGTGGCATGCGAGGCAAGAGCGGCCGTAATACTCGGGAATGACGGTCCGCATCGCCTGCACGCCGTCTTTGGCCGCCGCGGCGGTATAGGACTGGCCCTTTGGCCATGATGACGACAAAAGCTTGGTCTTGATGATGTCCAATTCCCACGGGTCCGGCTGCACTTTCGGATTGCGGACCAGCATAGGCGGTGCGGTGACCTTGATCTCGGCGATGCCGCCGGCGCGGCGGCCGAACGCTTCGTTGACCAGCCGGCTGAACACTGCCGGAATGAAGCCCTTGAATCCCACGCCCTGGCGTTTGAGCGTTTCCTGGTGAACGTCCATCACCTCGGAGATGGAATCCAACTGCATGCGAATAAGCCGACCGTGCAAACTCGCCGGATCGATTGAAGCGGGGTCGATTTGCGTGACCTTCTGATAAATGGCGCTCGCTTCGGCCGTCACCATTTTGCCGTCGATGATGCTGTCGATCGAGTTGGCACGCCGGCGCTGGGTCACCTGCTCGTCCCGCTCGCGCTCGACCAGCTTGCGCCGTTCCAATTCGCCGGCCTGGAGCACTTCCAGAGCGCGCGCCATTTCTCCCATTTCATCCTTGGTGGAAATCGCGGGCAGGGCGGTATCGGCATCACCGCAGGCCAACCGCTTGATCGCATCACTGATCGAGATCAAACGCTTGACGAGACGGCGTTGCACGTAGAGGGCGCCGACCCCGACCGACGCGATGATGCTGATGAAAGCCACGACCAGCAACAGAACCCGACTGTGATCGGGTCGTTGTCAAGGATGCGGTGGTCTGCGTGACGCCGACCTCGGCCGCGCTCACAAGCTCGGCGATCGTTTTGTCCAGATCGCGCTGGATCGCGACGTTTTCATCGATGGTGGCGTCGGCGCGCGTTGCCACGAATGTTTCGCGCGCATGGCGGGCGAAAATACTGTTGGGGCCGGTCGCGAGCGACAGCAGCTGCGCCGCAATCTTGCTGACGTCGTCGTTAGCTAGCGTGGTTGCCGATTGGCGCAAATCCTGCGCGGCGCCTTTAAGCAAATCCTGAATGCGTTTGAATTCCGTCGGCTCGCGCAGCGACGAGGCTTCGCTGATAAGGCTTACGAGCAGGTTCGCCCGGGCCGAGACATCGAGCGCTTGTGAGTCCGGAAGTTTCGCGAGTCGGTCCAGCAGCTGGCCATGGGTTTGATGTAGCGTATCGACCAGCGTAACGATCTGCGTGCGCAGATCGGTCCTTTCGGCGATGATCTCTTCCAGCTCGGAGAGGTTCGCATTAAGCCGCTGCGTGAGCGTCATCAGTTTGGCGACCGCCGGGCTCGCGCTGTCGAGCGCTTGCAGCCGTTTCAGGGATTCGCCGAGATCGGCGCGCTTGCTGGTGATCGATGCGGCGAGCGTTTTCAGATCGCCGGGCGTACGTGCATTGATCAATCGCGCCGCCGCCGCTGAGATCTCGCCAGAAATGGCCGAGAGCTGAATCACGTTGGCGACACTCGGCATCTGCCGGGCGGCAAAATTTCCAAGATTTGCCTCGACCGCCGAGAAACACAGCAGTGAGACGACGGTCGCAAGCGCGGTAAGAGCGGCAACGAAGCTGAACGCGGATTGCAGTTTGCCGCCCACTCCAAAGGGTGGGCGCTGCCAACTTGCCAGTCGAGATATCGCGCGAACGTCAAACGGGCCGGTCATGTCGTCCGCTCGCTCAAGACCTTTTGGCGCCGCCGTCGCGGATAGATGGGCCGCCGGCGGGGCGATTTCTATCGGCGTTTACAGTCGTCTGCATCGCAAAGCGCACGTTGCCCCAACTGATTTAACGGCCCTTTAACGTGGAAATCGTAAGGTCGGACATTCAAGAAATCCCATCGCGCCCATGGTGATCTCCGGGAATTATCGCAACCGCGCCGAATTGCGGCGGCAATTTCACTACACGGCCAAGATCGTCATCGACGATTCTGAGCCGCGCTCTTGCACTATTTCCGACATTTCCCCACGGGCGCGCGCCTCGTCCTCAAGAATGACGAGCCGTTGCCTGATCGGTTTATATTGCTGCTAAGCCGGAATGGCGGCGCGCGGCGCCGCTGTCGCGTCGTTTGGCGCACCGGCGTGAGCGTCGGCATTGAGTTTGCGACCGACTGACGGCTCCGGCCCGATTGCTGCGTCTTCCCCTCGTAGTGCTAGAAGGACTAGGCCGTAGGCCGCATATTCCCCGGGAGGGGTTGCCTCATTTGCGGCCCAAGAGCTGCAAATCACTTATGTCGGATTCGCGCCGTGGCCAAGCTGGCTTGACACTTTGATGACACGCAACCGCGCGCACTGTTCCACTGATCGCTGCCGCAAATGCGGCACGACGGCCGCTGGCGCCACGGCTGCACTCGCCGTTCTTGTGGTTTTCGGATGTTCGACGAACCAGGATATGAGCGCGCTCTTCGTCGATCCCGGCCACTATTCCGCCTATCGCTGCAAGGATTTCGCGCCGCAGCTCGCCATTCTTGCGACGCGTGAACAGACGTTGCGCAATCTTATGGACAAAGCCAACGAAGGGGGCGGCGGCGCGATCATTGGAAACCTGGCCTACCGCGCCGACTACGAGGATGCACTGGGGGAAGAGAAAGTGTTGCGACGCGCCGCGGCTGAAAGGAATTGCGACCTGAGCGCGCCGGCTTTTCAAAGTGATCGGACCATTCGATGAAGACGGCCGCTTAGGCCGAGATGCGGCGCGATAGCGATCACAGGCCGGCGATTACAAAGGCAATGCCGACGCCGGCGGCGGCAAGCAACACCAGCACGGCGGCGCTGATCGCCGTCGCCCGCCCGCCCGCAAAAAATGCCGCGTATAGAGCCTTGAGAATATTATTGGACGATGCAGCGATCAGGACGGCGGCGGCAAGCGCGCTTTCGGACATACCGGTGGTGCCGCCCTGCGCCAAATTGAGCACGAACGGATCGATGTCGGTCACGCCGACGATCGCCGCCAGCGTATAAATACCGGACGCACCGAACTGCGCCTTCGCCCAGTTCGATACGAACGACACCGCGATGAACAGAACCGCGAACAAGACGGCGGGACCGAGTTCGAGCGGATTAACGGCGGCCGCGGGCAAAGTCGCCGCTGATTTCGCATCCCGCGACGACAATGGCGCGAAACGGTACTGCAGCCCGCAGATCAATAGACCGGCAAGCGACAAGCAGCAAAGCGAAGGCGCCAGTACCCGCGCCAAAGTCAGATTGAAGAAAGCCACCACCGCGAGAATGCGCAGATACATGATCGCGGTCGCAAGCGTAATGCCGGCCTGCGCATTGCGCCGCATCACAGGGTCGGACTTTGCCTGACGGGCCAGAACGACCGTCGTCGCGGTTGACGAATAAAGCCCGCCGAGCGCAGCCATCCAAAGACCGCGTGCGGCCGCCGCCCAATAGCGCTGCGCCAGGTAGCTGGCATAGGAAAGCGTGCAGACGACAACCAGTGCCAGCCACGCCTGGCGGGGCGTAATGGTGGTGAGCGTCGTCACCGGGGTGTCTGGCAGAAGCGGCAAGATAATGCCGGTCAAGATTAGAAATTCCCCGGCCGTGACGATCTCCTTAGGTTCAACGCGACGCGCCAGCGCGTGCAGTTTTTCACGGCCGGTCAGCAGCAGGACGGCGGTGACCGTGATCGCCACGGCCACCCATGGCGGCAACGCCAGCGCGATGGCGCCGAGGAGATACGCCTGGACATTGAGCACCGGCACAACCAGCCCGACATTCGGCTCGCCGTTCTCGTCCTGCTCACGCAGATGTTGACGGTAGAAGATGGCGAGCCAGGCGCCGAGCACGACGAGACCGGCGGTGAAGGGAACGAACCGGGTGGGATCGAACAGATAGAGCACGCCGCCTGCGACCGCGAGCAGCGGAAATGTGCGTATGCCGCCCGGCCGCTTGGTGTCGGAGTGCGCGAAGAAGTCCTCAAACGCCAGCCCGAGGAACAGGCTCAAGCCGAGAAGAAGACCGACGCCGGTCAATGAAGGCGCTGAAATCATACGGATTTGACCGAGAGTTCGACCGAAAAGGGACCGTGGCAACTTGAGTGCTGCTATCATACATGGCTTGATAACGGGAGCCATTCGCGCCCGGCTGCCGCCGGCGTCTGAAAGGGAGAAAGCGATGAGCTGGTTGCCCGACAAAGATCCTGTGCTCGGCGACAAACAATCCTGTGACGCGCTCGAATTGATCATTGTCCCGCGCGTGCGCGATCTTGGCGACGGCTTTTCCGTGCGGCGGGCGCTGCCGCATGGCAAACGGCAGATGGTGGGTCCGTTTATTTTTTTCGATCAAATGGGGCCGGTACAGTTGGTTGCGGGGCGGGGCATGGACGTGCGTCCGCATCCGCATATCGGGTTGGCGACCGTGACCTATCTGTTCGACGGCCGGGTCACCCATCGCGACAGCGAGGGCAACGACTTGGAGATTACACCCGGCGCCATGAATCTCATGACCGCGGGGCGGGGCATATCGCATTCGGAACGCACCCCGGCGAGCGAGCGGACGACTGGCAGCGGCATGTTCGGCATTCAGAGTTGGATCGCGCTGCCGCGCGACCACGAGGAAATGGCGCCGTTGTTTGAGCATTTCGATGCGGCGGTGCTACCGAGTATTGAGGAGAAGGGTGTGCGCGCACGCGTGATCGCTGGCTCCGCTTTTGGAAAGAAGTCGCCGGTCGGTATGGTCTCGGAATGGTTTTACGCAGAGGTCTTGCTCGAGGCTGGCGCCAGCGCGCCTCTCGATGCCGATCACGAGGAGCGTGCAATCTATGTGGCTGAGGGCGAGGTCAATATCGCGGGCGACAAATTCGAGGCGCCGCAGCTTTTGGTGTTTCGTCCCGGCGATCGCATCACGGTGACGGCGACCAATCCCTCACGATTGATGTTTCTCGGCGGCGCTGCGCTCGAAGGCCCGCGCCACCTCTGGTGGAATTTCGTCTCCTCGCGCAAAGAGCGGATCGAGCAGGCCAAAGAGGAATGGAAGACCGGAAAGTTCGCGCTTATCCCCGGCGACAATAAGGAGTTCATTCCGCTGCCGGAGAATTAAAGCGTCGCGTGTCGCAGCCGCAGTGCGTTGCTAATCACACTGACCGACGATAGCGCCATTGCCGCCGCGCCGATCATCGGCGACAACACGAATCCGAAAGCCGGATACAGAACTCCCGCGGCGATCGGGATGGCGGAGGCGTTATAGATAAACGCCAACAGCAGATTTTGCCGGATATTGCGCATGGTCGCGCGCGACAGTCGCCGCGCCCGCGCGATGCCAAGCAGATCGCCCTTGACCAGCGTAATGCCAGCGCTCGCGATGGCGACATCGGTGCCGGTCCCCATGGCGATACCCACGTCGGCAGTGGCGAGCGCCGGCGCATCGTTGATCGCCGTCGCCGGCCATGGCGACGACGCGACCTTCACGCCGAGTCGTTCGATCGCGGCGGTTTTCTGCTCGGGCAGCACCTCGGCCTGGATCTCACTAATGCCGAGGCGCGCGCGACCGCGGCGGCAGTGGTGCGGTTATCACCCGTCAGCATGACAATGCGCAGCCCGTCGGCGCGAAGCTCAATCCAGCGCTTCGGCCGCGCTCGGCTTGATCGGATCGGCGACCGCCGATGAGGCCGGCGAGCTTGTCCGTCGACGGCGAGAAAAATCACGGTCGCGCCGTCGTGGCGCGCAGTCGGTCCGCTCGCTTCGAGGCCGCGGTCACGACGCCACGTTCGGCCAGAAGCTGGCGTTGCCGAGCGCGCCGTTGCGGCCATCTACGACGCCCCTGACGCCCTTGCCGGTCAACGAGCTCGAAAGCCGTTACATCGCACGGCTTGACGCCGCGCTCGACCGCGGCCGCGACGATCGCCGCGGCGAGCGGATGCTCGCTCGCGCGTTCGAGGCTGGCCGCGAGCGCAGGACTTCGTCTTCGTCGAGCGCCGCCGCGGCGACGATTCGGCGACCTTCGGGCTCCCTTCGGTCAACGTGCCGGTCTTGTCGACGACCAGCGTGTCGACTTTCTCCAGGCGTTCCAGCGCCTCGGCGTTTTTGACCAGTACGCCGGCGCTGCGCGCCGCGGCCGACGCCGACCATGATCGACATCGGCGTCGCGAGCCCGAGCGCGCACGGGCAGGCGATGATGAGGACGCGTGACGGCGGCGATCAGCGCAAAGGCGAAGCGCGGCTCCGGCCCGAAGACCGACCAGGCGACGAATGCGGCAAGCGCGACCGCGATGACAAGCGGCACGAACCAGGCGGAGACGCTGTCCGCAAGCCGCTGGATCGGCGCGCGGCGGCGCTGCGCTTCGGCGACCATCTGCACGATGCGCGCCAGCATCGTGTCGCGGCCGACTTTCTCGGCGCGCATGACGAAGCTGCCGGTGCCGTTGATCGTGCCGGCCGATCACGCGCGCGCCCGGCTCCTTGCCGACCGGCATCGATTCGCCGGTCACCATCAATTCGTCGATCGCGCTGCCGCCCGTCGATCACGATGCCGTCCACCGGCACTTTTTCGCCGGGGCGAACGCGGAGGCGATCGCCGACCGCGACTGCTGTCGAGCGGCACCTCCTCGTCGCTGCCGTCGGCGCGCGACGCGGCGCGCGGTCTTCGGCGCGAGGTTCAAGAGCGCGCGGATCGCGCCGACGTGGCCGCTCGCGCGCGCGCAATTCCAGCACTTGGCCGAGCAGCACCAGCACGGTGATCATGGCGGCGGCTTCGAAATAGACCGCGACCGCGCCGTGCCGGCCGCGAATGCCGGCGGGAAAAAGCCCGGGCGCGAACGCCGCGACGACGCTGTAGACGTAGGCGGCGCCGGTGCCCGATGCGCGATCAGCGTGAACATGTTGAGGTGGCGTGTGCGCAGCGACTGACGCGCCGCGCACGAAGAACGGCCAGCCCGCCCACAGCACGACCGGCGTCGCGAGCACGAACTGGATCCAGGCCCGATGCCCGGTGCGACAGGGCGTCAGGAAACCGGAAAGTGCGCGCCCATTTCCAGCGCCACGACCGGCAGCGTCAGCGCGGCGCCGATCCAAAAGCGGCGCGTCATGTCGGCGAGTTCGCGTCGGGCCGTCGTCCGCGCCGCCTGCTTCCGGGCTCCAGCGCCATGCCGCAGATCGGGCAAGCGCCGGGGCCGGCCTGGCGGATTTCCGGATGCATCGGGCAGGTGTAGATCGTGCTACCGGCGGCGAGTTGCCGCGCGCAACGTGCGGGCTTATTTATCTGGATCGGCGACGAATTTGTTGCGGCAACCCGCCGAACAGAAATAATAGATCGCGGTCCTACGGCATGGCTGTGGTGATGCGGCTGCTGGCGGGGTCGACCTGCATCCCGCATACCGGATCGGTCAGCATTGTAGCCGGCCGCGACTGTGATGCGCAGTGCATGCCACGATTGCGTTCGCCTTGAAAAGATACCCCGGAGGGGTATATAGCGGTATGCGAGCGGATGCCAAGACATCGGTATTAAAGCGCCTGAGGCGGATCGAAGGCCAAGTGCGCGGGCTTGCGCGCATGGTCGAGGACGACCGCTATTGCATCGATATCGTCACCCAGCTTTCGGCGGTGCGCGCCGCGCTCCGCCGCGCCGAGGAGGAAGATCTTCGCCGACCATGTCGGCGCATTGCGTCGAGCACGCAATTGCATCGGGCAACAAAGGCGAGCAGCGGCGCAAGGTCGGCGAATTGATCGACGTGCTGTCGCGCAGCGACCGCTGAGAGTTAGCTTGAATTTCGCACGCGCCAGCGCCGCGCCGCCGCCGAGCGCAGCGAGCTTGCTTGCGGCGATATCGCGGCGCATCGGCGCCATGCCGCAATTGGTGCAGGCGACGATCCGCTCCGGCGGCACGTATCGCAGCCTCGCCGATCACGGCGGCGACTTCCTCCGGCGTCTCGACCGTGTCGGTCGCGACGTCGATGACGCCGAGCAGCACGTCCTTGCCGTCGAGCAGCGCCAGCAGCTCAGCGGCACGCGTGAATTGATGCATTCGAGCGAGACCTGGTCGATGCGGCTCTTGCGCCAGCGCCGGAAAGAATGTCTCGTATTGCCGCCACTCGGTCGCCGAGCGTCGCCTTCCAGTCGATATTGGCCGGGATGCCGTAGCCGTAGCAGATGTGCACGGCGGTGGTGCAGGTGAGCGCCGTCGATGGCGCGCTGCAGCGCCTCGATGCCCCAGTCCGGCGCCTCATCCATGTAGACGTTGAAGGCGGGCTCGTCGAACTGGATCACGTCGACGCCGTCGGCCGCGAGCCCGCGCGCCTCCTCGTTGAGCAGCGCGGCGAAGGCCATCGCCATCTTCACGCGGTCGCCGTAATGCGCGTCGGCGATCGGTGTCGACGATGGTCATCGGGCCGGGCAGGGTGAATTTGAGCTTGCGCGTCGTGTGGGCGCGGGCGAGCCGCGCCTCGCGCGCGTGGACGCGGCCGCGCAGCCGCAGCGGGCCGACCACCGTCGGACACATCGCCTTGTAGCGGTTGTTGCGGATGCCCATTTCGACGCGCTTGTTGAAATCGATGCCGTCGACGGCTTCGAGAAAGCCGTGGACGAAATGCTGGCGCGCCTGCTCGCCGTCGGTGACGATGTCGATGCCGGCGTCCTCCTGCAGCTTGACCGCGAGCAGGGTGGCGTCGTCCTTGGCGTGCGCGAGTTCGTCGCCTTGCAGCCGCCACGGCGCCCACAGCTTGTTCGGCTCGGCGAGCCATGCCGGCTTGGGCAGGCTGCCGGCGATGGTGGTCGGAAATAGCATCGGCTTGGCGACCCTTGCTGACATGATGGTCCCGGCGAGCTTACCTTCTTGACGCTGACGCGTGCCACCAATTATCGGAAATCCAGAGAGCGGTACGCAATCCGCTTCGGGAGGATCGCATGGCTCAGGCGGGACCAGCGCCCACACTTCAATACATTTTGCAGCGAGCGTTCAGATTGGCCCACCGCTCGATCTCGGCGATGTGGGCAAGGGCGGGCGGCGCATCGTTCCAATCATCGGCGGTGAATTTTCCGGGCCGAACGTGCGCGGCCGAGTACTTGCGGGCGGCGCGGACTGGCAAGTCTTGCGCGACGACGGTGTTTCCGAGCTGGAGGCGCGCTACAGCTTGCAGACCGATGACGGCGCGCTCATCGAAGTACGAAACTTGGCGTTGCGGCACGGTCCGCCGGAAATCATCGCCGCGCTCGCGGCCGGGCGGCCAGCCGACCCGGCGAGCTACTATTTCCGCGGCGCGGCTTTCTTTACGACGGGCGCCCCGCGCTATGCCTGGATCACAAAGCACATCATCGTCGCCGGCGGGGAGCGCCAGCCGGACGCGGTGAAGCTCAAATTTTATCAGGTGCTGTGAGGCTGTTAGCCGCGATCGGTTCGCTTCAGCCAATCCCTCAACGCGACAGCATTGTTCTGCGCTTGGTCGCGGGCCGTGTACAGGAGGTTACACGGCTGTTCTCGATCTGTTCGCGCAGGTTTGCGGTTGCGCGCTTTGCCGGCTCCTTTTTCAATTCTTGGCGGTAGGCCGCGACGAATTCTCTCCACTTTTGCGGTCGCCGTGAAAGCGCCGCCGCAGCGCATCGCTCGGCGCAATGTCTTTCAGCCATAGATCGATCCGCGCTTTCTCTTTGGTGAGGCCGCGCGGCCACAGGCGGTCTACCAAAACGCGTAGGCCGTCGTCCTCCGGCGGCGGGCTCGTAAACGCGCTTGAGCACTAGACCTTCGCTTGCCGTCTTTGCCGCGCGCTTTGCCATTGCCAAGACCATCAACGTGGACGTGCCGTGCGCCAGAGACGCGTCCGTCCGATCGAGAATGCGCGCCTTCGGCCGTCATGATCTGCCGGCCGCGGTTCACGACGCGGCCCTCGGCGCGCACCCGTCCGGTGTCTTGTTTGATCGGCCGCGTAAAATTGGCCTTGGTCTCGACCGTCGTATAGCCGACCCCGGCCGGCAGAAACGTATGCGCGGCGCAACCGGTTGCGCTGTCGATAAGGGTCGAGTGCCCACCCGCCATGCACGATGCCCAGAGGATTGAGCAAATGTGGTCCGGTGTCGGCTTCGAAACACCGCGTGCCCTCTCCCGCCTCGACCAGCCAGAAACTGAGCGTCTGCGCGATTGGAGGGGCAGGGAGCTTTCCGGCGATCAGGCCCTGCATCATCTCTGCCGCCGGTCATCCCGGCCACGTCTTCGGGCCTGGCTACTCCGTAATTGAACGACGGCGCCGGTTGCATGAAGTTATTTCCCTTGTAGATACAAATGATGTAGATACATACAACGATGACCAAGCGACCGCAAGCCCCGCCAAGACGCTCGTGCGCGATGCGCGAGCCGCGATCGCGGCTTGCGCCGGCTGGTCGACCCGACTGGCGGCGCGGCGCATCACCAATTTCCTCGAGGAACGTATGCGCGGCGCGGATTGAGCCTCGCCCAGTTCGGGTTGATGGGGCAGATCGCGGCAGCTCCCGACGACACGCTTGGCGCGCTTTGCCGGGCGCACCGGGCTCGACCAATCGACGCTGTCGCGCAATCTGTGCGGACTGGAAGCTGCGGGCTGGTCGAAATTGCCATTGCCGAAAACGATCAGCGCCGCCGCGCAGTCTGGCTGACGGAACACGGCGCCCGCCGCTTGGAGGCGGCCATCCCGGTCTGGCGAGAGCGCATGCCGCGTTGGCCAAGCGGCTCGATCCGCGGTCTCGCGCTGCGGCTCGGCGTCGCCTCGGAAAAGCTTGTCCGACCGGAAATGGCTACGCCTTTTCGGCAGCAGCACGATTGCGTCTGCGTGACCATGGCGCACAGCCGGCCATCATTGCGGGTAATGCGGGTCTGCCACACCATGGTGGTGCGGCCGCGATGCAGCGGCGTGCATTCGGCGTGTGCGGTATCGCCGACGGGAATGGCCGCAAAGAAGTTGGTTTTGCTCTCAAGCGTAGTCGTGCTCGCGCCGGGCGGAAGATTGGCGACCGTCGCGACGGCGCCGATATTGTCGGCAAACGACATGATCGCGCCGCCGTGAATAATGTCCGGCATGGTGGCAAGCTCGGAACGGACCGCTAACTCGCCGGTGACCCGCTCTTTCGAAATGTGGGTAACTTTGATGCCGAGAAAGCCGGCAAATGGCGGTTGGTTGAATTCGCTCATGGTCGGCCTTTCGCGCTAATACACCACGACACTGCGGATACTCTTGCCCTCATGCATCAGATCGAACGCCTTGTTGATGTCGGCAAGCGGCATGGTGTGGGTGATCATCGGATCGATCTCGATCTTTCCCTGCATGTACCAATCGACGATTTTGGGCACGTCGGAGCGGCCGCGAGCGCCGCCAAAGGCGGTGCCGCGCCACACGCGGCCAGTGACCAACTGAAACGGCCGGGTTGCGATTTCCTGGCCGGAGCCGGCGACCCCGATAATAATGCTCTGGCCCCAGCCGCGGTGACAGCTTTCAAGCGCCGCGCGCATCAGATTGACGTTGCCGACGCATTCGAAAGTGTAATCGGCGCCGCCGATCTGGTCGGCGCCGCTTTTGGTCATGTTGACGAGATGCGCGACGAGATCGCCGCCTACTTCTTTCGGATTGACGAAATGTGTCATGCCGAAGCGTTCGCCCCAGGCTTTCTTCTCCGGATTGACGTCGACGCCGATGATTATGTCGGCACCGACCAGCCGCAATCCCTGGATCACGTTAAGGCCGATGCCGCCGAGGCCGAACACGATTGCCTTGGCGCCCGGCTCGACCTTGGCGGTGTTGATCACCGCGCCAATTCCGGTGGTGACGCCGCAGCCGATGTAACAGACCTTGTCGAACGGCGCGTCCTCGCGAATTTTCGCCACCGCGATTTCCGGCAGCACGGTGAAATTGGCGAAGGTCGAGCAGCCCATGTAGTGATGGACTTTCTTGCCGTCGATGGAAAAGCGCGAGGTGCCGTCGGGCATGACGCCCTGGCCCTGCGTGGCGCGGATCGCGGTGCAGAGATTGGTTTTGCGCGAAAGGCAGGATGGGCACTGCCGACATTCCGGCGTGTACAACGGAATGACATGGTCGCCTTTCTTCACCGAGGTCACGCCGGCACCGACGTCGACGACAATGCCGGCGCCTTCGTGGCCGAGGATTGCGGGAAACAAGCCCTCCGGGTCCGCGCCCGACAGAGTGAATTCGTCGGTATGGCAGATGCCGGTCGCCTTGATTTCCACCAGCACTTCGCCCGCGCGCGGCCCGTCGAGGTTGACCGACGTGACCTCAAGCGGTTTGCCGGGGGCGAAAGTCACGGCCGCGCGCACATCCATGAGATTCTTCGCCTTTGCGGAGTTTTTTCGGAACTGCAGGTCGCTGAAGTCTGCACGCGGCCGCCGCAAAAACAAGGGCGCGTCCGACTACCTTATGTGATCGTGGTCTATGGTCTTTGGGATTGAGCGCGCCTCGGTGCAAAAGGGGATTACACATGCGACAAATCTGGATCACGCGCGCCGGGCCACCCGAGGTTCTTCATGTCAAAGCGGCGCCTGATCCGGAGTCCAAGGCCGGCGAGGTTCGCGTTCGCGTTGAGGCAAGCGGTGTCAATTTCGCCGACATCATGGGTCGCATGGGTGTGTATCCCGATCTGCCGCCAATTCCGGTCGTGCCCGGTTACGAGGTCAGCGGTCGCGTCGATGCGGTGGGCGCCGGCGTCGACCGGGAGTGGATTGGGCGCGACGTCATCGCGCTGACGCGATTTGGCGGTTACTCTGACGTCATCTGCGTCCCGGCGAAACAGGTATTCATGCGGCCGACGGGCGTGTCCGCGCTGGAGGGTGCCGCCCTTCCAGTCAACTATTTCACCGCTTGGCAACTCGTGGTCGTAATGGGCGGCCTCAAGGCGAGTGAAACTATTCTCATCCATTCCGTGGGCGGCGGCGTCGGCATCGCCGCGACGCAAATCGCCAAGCATATCGGCGCCCGCGTCATCGGCACGGCATCCGCGGCCAAGCATGGCGAACTGCGCGCCTTGGGCGTCGATCATCTCATCGATTATCGAACCGAGGATTTCGAAGCGCAAACCCGCGACATCACCAACGGCCGCGGCGTCGAACTCATTCTCGATGCGGTTGGCGGTAAATCGTTCAAGAAGGGATATCGCATCCTCGCGCCCACCGGACGGCTCGGGATGTTCGGCGTTTCCTCTTTGGCGCAGAGCAAGGAGCGCAGCTTAATGTCCATGCTGTCCATGCTCGCAACTACACCGTGGTTTCAGTTCAATCCGTTGTCGCTGATGAATGCGAACAAGGGCGTGTTCGGCGTCAACCTCGGCCACATGTGGGGCGAGATCGAGCGCATGCGGCAATGGGGCAACGCATTATTGGAGTTGGCGGCGCAAGAAGCCATTAAGCCGACGGTGGCCCGCAGTTTCCGCTTTGACGAAGCCGCGCAAGCCCACCATTTTATTCAGGATCGCCGCAACATCGGCAAAGTGCTTCTAGTACCGTAAACAAAAAGGCGCGACCTAAGCCGCGCCCTTATAACACTGCGAAAATCGCTGCGATCTTACCGCGGTTGCGGAACGACCCGGATGTAAGGCTTCGGCGTCTTCCAGCCCTGCGGGTAAAGCTTCTTGGCTTCCTCGTCGGTGATGGTGCCGCCGAGGATCACGTCCTCGCCCGGCTTCCAATTCGCGGGCGTCGAGACGCGGTGCTTGGCCGTGAGCTGAAGCGAGTCGATCACCCGCAATACTTCGTCGAAGTTGCGGCCGGTACTCATCGGATAAACCAGCACGAGCTTGACCTTCTTGTCCGGGCCGATGACGAATACGTTGCGGACGGTCTGATTGTCGGCGGGCGTGCGGCCTTCCGAGGTGCCGCTCGTGCTGGCCGGCAGCATGCCGTAAAGCTTCGAAATCTTCAGGTCGGTGTCGCCGATCATCGGATAGTTGGGCGCGAAGCCGACTACGTCCTTAATGTCGCCGGACCATTTCTTGTGGTTTTCGACCGGATCGACCGAAAGACCGATAATTTTTACGTTGCGCTTGTCGAATTCGGGCTTAAGCCGCGCCATGGTTCCGAGTTCGGTGGTGCAAACCGGGGTGAAGTCCTTTGGGTGCGAAAACAGCACCGCCCAGGAATTGCCGATCCAGTCATGAAAACGGATTTTGCCCTCGGTCGTCTCGGCTTCGAAATCCGGGGCGATATCGCCAATCTGGAGCGCCATTTAAATCCTCCATACTCATTGCTCTAATGCGTTTCCGCGTATGACATAGCGGGCATGTGGCAGCAATACTAGGGTCTATACCAAGGATTGTATGTTCGAATTGCCCTGAAAAATAGGAACAAAACCGTGGCCGCTGCCGAATTCCTCGGAAGAAATTTCCGATGCCCTTACTTTGCCGCACCCTCGCCCTTTGACGGCCAGTCTCACGCGTTAGATGTCCTCGCATGAATCAGGATTGTCCCAATCTTGCGGCTTTGATCGATGTGATCGCGCGCTCGCCGATTGTATTGCGGCGTCCGCTCGAGTCACTGCCGGCAGGATTCAGTGATGTGGACGCCGCAATCCTCGCCTGGATCGCCGCGGAGGGCCGTCGCATCGGCCGCCGCTATACCCTGATGTAACTGCGGCGCGGCGCTGCCGACACAACGTCAATTTCCAGCGCAACAGCGGCTCGCCAGCTAGCTGGCTGCGGTCATTGACATTTTCGCGCTGACCCCGCAAAGCCAAAGGGCCGGTTTGCGGGTGTTAAGCCGCTATGTTCAAGCGCATCCTGATTGCCAATCGCGGCGAGATCGCCTGCCGGATTATTAAAACCGCCCGCCGGATGGGCATCGAAAGCGTTGCGGTCTATTCCGAGGCCGACCGCGAGGCTCTGCACGTCGAAATGGCCGATATGGCCATCGCTATCGGGCCGCCGCCGGCAGCGCAAAGCTATCTTGTCATGGATAAGATCGTCGCTGCCTGCATCGAGAGCGGTGCCGAGGCGGTGCATCCGGGCTATGGATTCCTTTCCGAGCGCGCTGCTTTCGCCGACGCGCTGACCAAAGCCGGAATTGTCTTCATCGGTCCGAACCCCAAGGCGATCGCGGCCATGGGCGACAAGATCGAATCGAAGAAGGCCGCCGCCCGCGCCAATGTGTCGACCGTGCCGGGATATCTGGGCGTCATCGAGGACGAAAGGCAGGCGGCCAAAATCGCTGCCGAGATCGGCTACCCGGTGATGATCAAGGCCTCCGCCGGTGGCGGTGGCAAAGGGATGCGGATTGCGCTCAGCGAAGCCGAAGTAGCGGAGAACTTCGCGCGCGCCCGCTCGGAGGCGAAATCAAGCTTCGGCGACGACCGCGTCTTTCTTGAGAAGTTCATCACCGATCCGCGCCACGTCGAAATCCAGGTGCTCGGCGACAAGCACGGCAACGTCATTTATCTCGGCGAGCGCGAATGTTCGATCCAGCGCCGCAATCAAAAAGTCATGGAAGAATCGCCAAGCCCGCTGCTCGACGACAAGACGCGGGCGAAGATGGGCGAGCAGGCGGTCGCGCTTGCCAAAGCGGTTGGTTACGACAGTGCCGGAACCGTGGAGTTCGTCGCCGGGCAAGACCGCAGCTTTTATTTCCTGGAAATGAACACGCGGTTGCAGGTGGAGCATCCGGTGACCGAGCTCGTCACCGGCATCGATCTCGTGGAACAGATGATCCGCGTCGCCGCCGGGGAAAAGCTCAAACTCAAGCAGAGCGATGTTAAGCTTTCCGGCTGGGCGGTCGAAAGTCGCATTTACGCCGAGGACCCGTACCGCAATTTCGCACCGTCGATCGGCCGGCTGGTCCGCTACCGCCCGCCGGCCGAAGGCGTGCATGACAGCGTTACCGTGCGTAACGACACCGGCGTGTACGAGGGTGGCGAAATCTCCGTCTATTACGACCCGATGATCGCCAAGCTCGTCACCCACGCCAACACGCGCATTGAGGCGATCGATGCGCAGGCCGACGCGCTCGACGCTTTCACGATTGAGGGTATCCGTCACAACATCCCGTTCCTCGCTGCGATCATGCAGCACCCCCGCTGGCGCGCGGGCAAACTTTCGACCGCCTTCATTGCTGAGGAGTTTCCCAAGGGTTTCGAGCGAACGGCGCCGGGCGGCGCGATGGCGCGCGCAATCGCCGCTGTCGCGGCGGCCATCGACCATCGGATCGGCGAGCGTAAGCGTCGTATTTCCGGACAACTCAATAGCGCCGTGACGCGCGAACGGCGGCGCGCCATCTTGCTTGGCGGCGAGGAATTGCTCGCCGACGTAAGCCACCAAGGCGATGCCGTGACCGTGGCATTCGAGGACGGCAACACCCACGTTTTTTCCTCCAACTGGCTTCCCGGAATGCCGGTGTGGACGGGTACGCTCGACGGCGCAGCGATCGCCATGCATGTGCGCATGATCCCGAACGGCTTTGAGCTCGCTTATCGCGGCACCGAGGTGAAAGCTTATGTCTACACCGAGCGTGAGGCACGCTACGCTCGGCTGATGCCGGTAAAGAAGCTCTCCGGCAGTGAAAAATCCGTACGCTGTCCGATGCCGGGCCTGGTCGTGTCGCTGGCCGTCGCTGAAGGCCAGGAAGTCAAGGCCGGCGAGACCTTGGCCGTTGTCGAGGCGATGAAGATGGAAAACATTCTGCGGGCCGAGCGCGATGGCACCGTCAAGGCAATCCGTGTCAAGCCGGGCGACAGCGTTGCCGTCGATGCGGTGATCGTGGAGTTTGCTTAGAGGGCCGCCGAATCTGGCATGATGCCGGGCATGCAGCTGCTGCGCATTATCTTCTCGCCGTCGGGGCGGCTCGCGCCGCAGATTTTCGTTGTGCTGATCGTTCTCGTCTACCTGGCCGGAGCCGTCTCGCACGCCCTCACGGTGCCCGAGGTCATCGCGCGCGCCGGCCTTTGGCCGTTTATCGCGGCACAGGCGCTACTGATCTGGATCTGGTACACGCTGCATGCCAAGCGTTTGCACGACGGTGGCCGCGCTACAGGTCTCGCCGTGGCTGCCGCCATTCTCTACACGCTTGCGGTTGCGTTGATGATTATCGTCGCCGCATCGTTTTACGGCGCGCTGTCCGCGCAGGTGCCTGACGCGAATACCGCAAGCGCGCTTGGCCTCATCCTGCTGGTGTCGGTCGTCGCCATCCTGCTTGGCGCGCCGCATTACGATGTGGCGTGGCTGATGGTGACCGTGTTGCTGCTGCTGGCTTTCGTGCCGACCATTTTAGCGCTGGCCGTCACGTTTTGGGCGGCGACGCGGCCGAGTATCCAACAGCCGGCGAGCTGATGCTGCACTTCGCCTATGGCTCCAACATGAGCCACCGGATCATGCGCAAGCATGCGCCGGGGGCGGTTGTGGTTGGAGTTGCCACGCTGCCGCACTATCGCTTCGTCATCACTGCCGACGGCTATGCCTCGCTCGAACCGGCTCGCGTCGAAATCGTATATGGCGTGCTGTGGCGGCTCACACCGCGCGACCGCGCGACGCTCGATGCGTGGGAAAACGTCGCCGGCGGCCTCTATCACCCGGTGACCTTGCCGGTGCAACAGGACGGCCGCTATCGCCCGGCACTTACCTACCTGGCGCGCCCGAGCCGGCCGGGGCGGGCCAAGGCCGGCTATATGGAACTTGTGATCGCTGCGGCGCTGGAGTGGCAATTGCCAGCCACCTACATTGCTTCGTTGCGGCAGTGGCTACCGAAGCGTGCGGGCGGTGCCGGGCCACGCAAGCTCGAGGATTTCGGATGGACGTGATTTTTCTGGTCGCCATCCGCGGTCAAGTGCAGGGCATTGGTTTCCGCGCCTGGGCGGAATTGACCGCCATCGAACTGGGCGTTGAAGGCTGGGTGCGTAACTGCCCGGATGGCTCAGTCGAGGCCTTGCTCGCCGGACCTGAGGAGGTCGTGCTGACCATGATCGAGCTGTGCCACGACGGCCCGCCCGGCGCGCGCGTCGAGACAGTCGATCAACGTGAAGCCGGTTCGGCGGATTTGGCGTTGCGCCGGCCCGGCGATCTGTTTTCGGTGCTGACCAGCTTCTGAACGCCACGCGTTGCTCCGAACAAAGTTTCGAATTCGCGCCGCAGCGCGCGATCGACCTCCTCCATCGGAATCTGCGCCCGAGATCGGCGAGCGACGTTATGCCGTAGCGGGTGTCGGCGACGCCGCACGGCACGATGCCGGAAAAATGCGAAAGGTCGGGCGCGACGTTGAGCGAAAATCCGTGCAGCGTAACCCAATGGCTTACGCGAATGCCGATGGCGGCGATTTTGTCCTCGGCATTGTCGCCCTTGTCGGACCGCCGCACCCACACGCCGATGCGATCGTCGCGCCGCTCGCCGCGCACGTCGAAGGAAGCGAGCGTGCGGATAATCCATTCCTCGATGGTAGCTACGAAGCGGCGCACGTCCGGCGCGCGCCGCTTTAGGTCGAGCATGACATAGCCAACCCGCTGGCCGGGCCCGTGATAGGTGAATTGCCCGCCGCGTCCGACGGCATGCACCGGAAAGCGCGCTTCAATTAGTTCCTGCGGCCGCGCCGACGTGCCGGCGGTGTAAAGGGGCGGGTGCTCGAGTAGCCAGACCAACTCGGCCGCGTCGTCACGCCCAACCGCTGCCGCCCGGGCGGTCATTTCGGCGAGCGCCGCGTCGTAGTCGACAGGGCCGTCGCTGACATACCACTCCGCCGGCGGTGCCCCGGCGGCGGGAATAAGCCCGATTTTCAGATCGTTGCGCGTGTTAACCACCCCGTAACCATGCCGTGGTGAAACAATACCGTACGCAATTCACGCCGACAAAGCCGCCCCTTTGGCGACACTCGACAACGTTTCGATCGATATCGCGGTGGTGTTGGGTAAAACCGCCATGCCGATCCACCAGGTGCTGCGGCTCGGGCGCGGCGCCATTATTGAACTTGATTCCTCCGAGGAGGATGAGGTCCGAATTCTTGCCAACAACATGCCGGTGGCGAGAGGAACCGTCATCGTCAGCGGCAACCGCATCGCGGTTGAAGTCAAATGCCTCCTCCCGCGCTCGCCCGACGCGACCTGATTGCCCATCCGATAACCTGCGGGCCTTGTCCGGGATGGGCCTAACTGTTACATCGGCGCGGTCGCGCGCCGGTTCTGGCGCGCGTCCACCCCACACGCGGTCGTGGCGGAATTGGTAGACGCACTAGCTTGAGGTGCTAGCGGGGCAACCCGTGGAGGTTCGAGTCCTCTCGACCGCACCATCCCTTGAAAAAGTATCAAATCCGGCAGCGCGGCCGGTTGGCGCGGCGCTTGCGTCATGCTAACGCCGGCCGTTGCAGCGGCAAATTGACAAGACCCCAATAGTCGCGGACACTTCCCGTCGCACCTCTGCCAATTCAACCTGCCGGGAGACAGGAGAAAGTTATGGGAAGAGGGTGGCTTAGGCACCATGCCAGCGCGGTGCGCTCACTAGTGATCAGCGCCGCGATTGCAATTTGCGGGTCGGCCCCGTCGTTCGCGACCGACCCGATCAAGATCGGGCAAGTGGCGGCGCTCTCGGGAGCCTCGGCACAATCGGGCGAAGCGATCACTCGCGGACTTTCGCTCGCAATCGACGAGATCAATGCAACGGGCGGTCTGCTTGGCGGGCGCATGCTCGAACTCGTGCAGCGCGACGATGAGTTGAACTCCGCCCAAGGGCTTGATCGCTGCGCGCGAACTTATTTCACAGAATGTGGCGGCGGTCTTCGGCGGCATCGACACGCCGGTTTCGCTCGCGATGGTGCCGGTGCTTAACAAGGAAAAATGCGTCTACATGGGCGTGTGGGCGGCCGGCACCGGGATTACGCGCAATGGCGCCAATCCAAACTACGCCTTCCGCGTTTCCGCGGTCGATGTGCTGGTCGATATCAAGCTCCTCAAATTCGCGCATCAAAAATTCGGCGCGAAGAAAGCCGGCCTGATGCTGATCAACAATCCGTGGGGGCAGGGCAATGAGAAGGGGCTCGTGGCGGCGAGCAAGGACGATCCGTCGGTCGAAATCGCCGGCATCGAGAAATTCGAGAACGGCGACGTCGACATGGTGCCGCAACTGACGCGGCTCAAGGACGCGGGGGCTGATTCCATCATCCTCGTCGTCAACGCCCCGCCCGGCGCGCAAGTGATGAAATCACGCGAACGTATGGGCTGGACCGCTCCGGTCATCTCGCACTGGGGCATTTCTGGCGGCCGCTTCCCGGAACTCGCCGGACCGACCGCTGGCGAAGCCGATTTCGTCCAGACTTACAGCTTCTTCGGCAAGCAGGGCTCAGTTGGCCAACGGGTGCTCGCCGCGCTTGAGAAGAAATATCCCGCGATCAAGGGTCCGCAAGACGTCTTCGCACCGGTCGGCACCGCCGACGCCTACGATGCCATGCATATTCTCGCGCTCGGCATCGCGCAGGCGGGTTCAACCGATCCCGATGCGGTGCGCATGGCGCTTGAAGATTTGAAAACGCCCTATGAGGGGCTGATCAAGACTTACAAGCGGCCATTCACGCCCGACAATCACGATGCGCTCGGGCCGGACGATTACGTCATGGTGCACTACGAAGGCGACAAGATCGTCCCAGTGAACTAAGGAAAAGGGGCGCGCGGGGCGCCCCGGTTCCATTATGTGGGTTGCCACCGCCATCATCTCGGGGCTCGGGCTCGGCAGCATGTACGGGCTGCTGGCGCTCGGCTTTCATGTCACGCACGCGGTTTCGCGGACCGTGAATTTCGCCCAGGGCTCGACCATGATGCTGGGCGCCGTAGTGTGCTTTACTTTCTGGGTCACGCTCAAATGGCCGCTGGCGCTAGCGATCCTGCTCGGGCTCGCCGCCTGCGCCCTGTGGGGCGTGATCGTGGAACGCGTAGCCGTGCGCCCATTCGTGGCGCGCGGCTCGAATTCCTGGCTGATCGCCACAGTCGCCCTCGGCATCGTGCTTGAGAACGTGGTGTTGTTCACCTTCGGGAAGGATCCGCGCGGCATGCCGCCCGGCATTCTTACGACCGGGGCCATCACCCTCGCTGGTGTGCGCGTTCAGTACCTGCAAGCGCTCATTCCGGTGATCGGGCTCGCGCTCGCCGCCGGCCTGCAAGTATTCTTTGCGACGTCGCGGCACGGCAAGGCGCTGCTCGCGGTGGTGCAGAACAGGGACGCGGCGCGGCTCATGGGCATCCGGGTCGAACGCGTGGTGGAGGCGGCTTTTGCGCTGTCGGGATTGCTGGCCGGCATCGCCGGCATTTTGGTTGCACCCCTTTTCACCATTTCCTCCACCATGGGGACGCTGTTCGGCATCAAGGCGTTCGCGGTCGCTATCCTCGGCGGCATTGAAAGCGCCTGGGGTGTAGTGCTCGCGGGCCTGATCTACGGCGTCGCCGAGGCGCTGATCACTGCGCTACTCGGCTCGACCTATACGCAGATCGTCACGTTCGCGCTGGTCATACTGGCGCTCGCGTTGCGACCGAACGGATTGTTCGGCCGCGCCCAGTTGAGGAAAGTATGAGTTGGCGCTCGGCCGGCGCGGCCGCGATCGTGATCGGCGCAGCGTGCTTTCTGATTGCCCGCGGTAACAGCTACCAGACTTTCATTATTGTTACGGTCGGACTGACAGCGATCGTCGGCATCGGCCTCAACATTCTGCTTGGACTGAACGGGCAGATTTCGCTCGGCCATGTCGCGTTCTACGCGATTGGCGCGTACGCGGTCGGCATCCTGACCACGACATATGAGTGGCCGTTCTGGCCGGCGCTTCTGGTCAGCGGTGCGTTAGCGGGACTGGCCGGCGTGCTGCTGGCGATCCCGGCGCTGCGCGTGCGCGGTCCCTACCTCGCCATGGTCACAATCGCCTTCGGCTTCGTCGTCGAGCAGGGCGCGGCCGAATGGCAGAACTTCACCGGCGGCTGGAATGGAATTTCCGGCATTCCCGGCCCGACCGTGCTTGGAAACGATATCGGCGAGAAAGGCATCGCGTATCTGACCGTCGCTCTGACCGCGCTGGCGACAGCCGCCTTTGCACGCTTGAGCCGCAGCCCGTGGGGCAACGCCATGCGCGCGGTGCGCGATTCAGAAGCCGCCAGCGTTTCGATCGGACTGGATCCGACGCTGATCCGCACCACCGCATTCGCTATCTCGGCGATTGCCGCCGGAATTGCCGGCGGCGTTTACGCATCGATCAGCAACTTCATCAGCCCGGAGTCTTTCCCCTTTTTTCAGTCAATCCTCTTCCTGCTGGTGGTGATGCTGGGCGGAGCCGACCGCCTGCTCGGGCCGCTGATCGGTGCCTGCGTGGTAGTCCTGCTGCCCGAACTGCTGGCGACGCTCGGCCAATATCGGCTCCTCTTTGTCGGTGCGCTCATGCTGATCGTGCTCCGACTTGCCCCGGTTGGTTTGGTCGGTGTTGCAGCGCGCCTATTTCCGGGCACGGTCGACGAAACCAAACCGCGACAACGATCCGATATTGGGGGTTTTCTCGCTTCGGGCGTGACCGCGGACGAACTTTCGATCCGCGATCTGACGGTCAATTTCGGCGGCGTGCGCGCCGTGAGGGGTTTGAGTTTCGACGCGCGACCAGGTGTCGTCACCAGCATCATCGGGCCAAACGGCGCCGGCAAGACGACGGCGCTTAACGCCATCTGCGGTTTCTATCGTTCCGACGAAGGAACTGTGCGGCTCGGCGGCAAAACGGTGTCGGCATTGCGCGCTTTCCAGATACCGCGCGCGGGAGTTGGCCGCACTTATCAGACCAGCCAGTTGTTCGAGTCCTTATCCGTTGTCGACAATATCCTAATAGCGCTGCGGCGGGGCCGCCTCGGTGCGCTGTCAATGTTTTTCGCCAAGCACGATGATGAAGCCGCCGCCATCGCCGAAAGCCTGTTGGCTTTCGTCGGCTTCGCTGGCGCGGTCGACCGGCCGGCGGGCGCGCTGTCGCATGTCGACAAGCGCCTCGTCGAAATTGCCCGCGCGCTCGCGGTCCGTCCAGCCGTACTGGCGCTCGACGAGCCGGCCGCCGGCCTCGACGCGAAAGACACCGCCACAATCGATCAATTGCTGCGCAAACTCGCCGCCATCGGCATCGTCGTCATCTTGGTCGAACATGACATGGAACTGGTAATGGGCGTCTCCAGCCATGTCATCGTGCTCGACGCCGGCGCGAAGATCGCCGAAGGGCCGCCGCTTGCGGTTGCGGCCGCGCCGGCTGTGCGCGCAGCCTATCTCGGCGCCGGCGAGCAGAAAGAGCGTAAACGCACGCGCGCGCTTGCGGCTGGCGGTGACGCATTGCTTACGGTGCGATCGCTTTCCGCGGGTTACGGCGCCGCCACCATCGTGCGCGAGGCAGCGCTCGAAATCGCTGGCGGCGAGCTTGTCTCGGTACTTGGCGCTAACGGCGCCGGAAAGACCACATTGATGCGCGCGCTCAGCGGATTGATCCGGCCGGTGGTCGGCGAGGTGCGATTTCTTGGCGAGCGCATCGATCGGCTCACCGGCGACCGCATAGCCGAACGTGGCCTGACCCTGGTGCCGGAGGGCCGCCAAGTTTTTCCCGAACTTAGCGTGGTCGACAATCTCCGCCTCGGCGCCTATGCGCGGAAACCGGCCGACGAAGCGAAGATGATCGAAGCGCTGCTGGACCGCTTTGCCGCGTTAAGAGCGCGCCGACACCAGCGTGCCGGCCTCCTGTCGGGCGGTGAGCAACAGATGCTGGCGATTGCGCGCGGTCTGATGGCGGACCCGCGGGTTCTCATGCTTGACGAACCGTCACTCGGACTCGCTCCGAAACTTCTGGAAATTCTCTATGACCTGTTAGCGGAGCTGCGCGAGGAGGGGACGACGGTTCTTCTCGTTGACCAGATGGCCGCGCTTGCCTTGTCGGTGTCCGATCGCGCTTATGTCCTGCAGGCGGGGACCATCCGATATTCGGGTACTGCGCGCGAGGTTGGCAGCGACCCTGCACTGTTGCGCGCTTATCTGGGCGATCGCGGCACGGTTTTGTGATTGAGCCTACTGAGCGGAGGGGGCCATGGATCTCATTCTGCGAAACGCGCGTCCGATCGGCGCCGAGCAGTTGCTGACCGACATCGGTATCGCCGGCGGACGCATCGCTGCCATTGAGCCCAAACTCTCCGCCCAGGGCGACACCATCGACCTCAACGGCCGGCTGGTGTCGCCGGGGTTTGTCGAGACCCACATTCACCTTGACAAATCGTGCATCCTCGATCGTGTCAAATCGGAGAAGGGCGATCTCGATGAAGCCATTGCCGAGGCGGCCAAAGCGAAGCGCGCTTTCACCCCGGAGGACGTTCACGCGCGCGCGGTGCGCACGCTCGAGAGGGCCATCCTGCAAGGCACCACTCATATGCGCACGCACCTTGAGGTCGATCCCGGTGTCGGCCTGCGCGGCCTCGAGGGGGTGCTGCCGCTGGTCCAACAATATGCGTGGGCGATCGACCTGCAGATTTGCGTTTTCCCGCAAGAAGGGTTGCTCAACAATCCGGGGACTGATGAGCTTTTGGTCGAGAGCCTTGAGCGCGGTTGTCGGGCGATCGGCGGAGCGCCTTATACCGACAGTGACCCACCTGGCCAGATCGATCGTATCTTCGAACTTGCCCGTGATTACGACGTAGACATCGATATGCACCTTGATTTCGGGCCGACCGCGGATGGCATGACGCTGGATTACGTCTGCAAACGGACGGAAGAGTTCCAGTATGGCGGCCGCGTCGCGATTGGCCATGTCACGCGGGCGACGAGTCTTCACCGTGCCGGCTTTCGAGAAGATGGCCGACCGACTGGCCAACGCCGGCGTCGCGCTTACCGTGCTGCCGTCGACCGATCTTTATCTGATGGGGAGGCATCATACGCACGACCACAATGTCACACGCGGCGTGGTGCCGGCGCACAAGCTTCTGCATCACGGCGTTAACTGCTCGTTGTCGAGCAACAACATCCTCAATCCATTTACGCCGTTCGGCGATTGTTCGCAGATGCGCATGGCGAATCTCTACGCCAACATTTGTCAGGTCGGGAAAAAGGCCGATATGCGCGAATGCTTCAACATGGTAACCCGCCGGCCCGCCGAAATGATGCGACTGAACGATTACGGGCTTGCAGTCGGCAAATCGGCCGACCTTGTCGTGCTCGACGCTGCCGATCCGGAAATGGCTGTGGCGGAACTCACTCCGATCCTCTATGCCTTTAAGCGCGGCCGCAAGACCGTGTCGCGGCAACCGGCCACGCTTCATCGGCCGCAATGACTGTACACGACCCCTACAATGCTTTTTGCCGCGACACTCACGTCGAACTGAGCGGTGCGGCGAACGGTCCGCTGCACGGTTTGACCTTTGCCGCCAAGGACGTGTTCGATATTGCCGGGCATCGCACCGGCAATGGCAATCCGGTCTGGCTCGCGACCCACGCGCCGGCGGCAAAGACCGCGTCTGCGGTCGAACGCCTACTCGCGGCAGGTGCCTCAATGATCGGTAAAACCCAGACCGACGAGCTGGCTTACAGCCTCAACGGCGAGAACGTGCATTACGGCACGCCGGAGAATCCCAACGCTCCGGGTCGAATTCCCGGCGGCTCGTCGAGCGGCTCGGCGGCAGCGACCGCCGGCGGTCTCGTTGACTTCGCGCTCGGAACCGACTGTGGCGGTTCCGTCCGCCTCCCGGCGAGCTATTGCGGAATTTATGGATTGCGCACCACGCACGGCCTGGTGCCCGCCGACGGCGTCGTCGATCTTGCCGGGAGTTTCGATACGGTCGGCTGGTTCGCGCGTACCAGCGAGATGATGCGGCGTGTCGGCGACGTGTTGTTGCCGCCGGCTCCGGAATTTGTGCCGAAAAAGCTGCTAATCGCCGAGGACGCGTTCGCGTTTGTCGGTGCGGAAGGAGCCAGTGCACTCGCTCCTGCCGTGGCGAAGCTTAAATCGGCGATTGCCGATCACAGTAATGCGCGGGTTTACACCGCCGATCCTGCGGAGTGGGTAGACATTTTCCGCATCTTGCAAGGCGACGAGATTAGGCACCGGCATGGTGACTGGATCGACGCGCACAATCCGAGTTTCGGTCCCGGCATCGCCGAACGGTTCCGCTGGACGCGCAGCATCGACCCGGCCGAGGTGGAGCGGACGCGACCGCGCCGCGAGGCTGTTAGACGACACATGCGGGCGCTTCTCGGCGATGATGCTGTGTTGTGTCTGCCAACGGGACCCGGTATCGCCCCCAAACGCGCAACACCGGCCGCGGAACTTGAAGTGTTCCGCTCGCGGGCATTGGCGCTCCTGTGTATTGCCGGCCTCGCTCGCCTTCCGCAAATCTCGCTTCCGCATGGAACTTTAGCGGGCTGCCCACTCGGGCTTTCGCTGATTACCCCGGCCCGTGGTGAGCGCGGCCTGCTCGATTGGGTGGCCGCTAACCTTCGCTGAACTCACAAGTCTACGGCTGCCGCCCACGCCGTCATTGCGTACCAATGCTTGCAGTGCCAGTGGGCAGGTTTTGACGGAACGCACCAAAGCCGCTTGACAGAAATTGGCGGGGACCTAGCCTCTTAGCGCCAGTTCGCTGGACCGAACCGGCCTAAAAAGACCGCGATACGCGGATCACGGGGAGAACGCCGAATTCGGCGCCGACACCGATCACGCCGATCGCGCGTGTCCGGTCGCTGCGGACCGACAAGATCACTTAAAACGATCCACGGGAGGAACGTAAACATGCAGTCTTCAACCACGCTGAAAACGAGCGCTGTGGCGATTGTTGCCGCCACCGCCGCGGTTGCCGTCGCCGGGTTCCTTTTCACCTCCGGCGCCAAGCACCGAAGAACTCAAGCATTACGATTTCAAACAACAAGCAGTTCTGGACCCATCCGCCGGATGATTGGTTCATGGGCGATGAGACCCAGGAGCTGAAAGGCACCAACTACCTGAACACCCTGCCGCCCGCGACCGGCTTCACCAAAGATGAAATCGAAGCCAAGCTTAAGGACATCAAGCTGCCGCCCGGCTTCAAGATCGAACTATACGCCAGCGGCGTGACCGACGCACGGCAGATGGCCTGGGGCGACAAGGGCACGCTGTTCGTCGGTTCGCTGTTCTTGTGGCAGCGGCACCGTCTACGCCGTTCGTCGACGAAGGCGGCAAGAGGACGGTC
The DNA here is from genome assembly GCA_963845775.1 of uncultured Alphaproteobacteria bacterium. Lineage (GTDB taxonomy): Bacteria > Pseudomonadota > Alphaproteobacteria > Rhizobiales > Xanthobacteraceae > BOG-931. The sequence goes on along the minus strand of CAWJTE010000006.1, from coordinate 2,624 downwards.
AAGACCGTCATCAGCAAGGGACTGAGAATGCCGAGCGGCGTCGCCTTCCATGATGGCGCACTCTATGTCGCCGACATCGACAAGATCTACAAATACGACAATGCGGAAGCAAGCCTCGACAACATGCCGGCAGCCGCAGGTCGTCTATGACGACATGCCGCCTTACATTCCACACGGCTGGAAATATCTGGCGTTCGACAAGAACGGCTGGCTCTATGTCGCCTTCGGGCCGCCTTGCAACATTTGCCTGCCGCCGACCTCGACCTCGCAGGTCCGGCACATCAATCCCGAGAACGGGACGGCGGAAATCGTCGCCCTCGGTATCCGTAACAGCGTCGGCGGTGACGTCGATCCGCGCACCGGCGATTACTGGTTCACCGAGAACGCGCGCGACTGGCTGGGCGAAGATATTCCGGGCGACAAGACTCAACCACGTCGCCAAGCTCGGCGAGCATTTCGGCTATCCGTATTGCCATCAGGGCGACATTCCGGATCCGAAATTCGCCATGGGGCACAAGTGCTCGGAATTCTCGCCGCCGGCGCTCAATCTTGGCGCGCACATGGCTCCGCTCGGCATGAAGTTCTACACCGGGAATCAGTTCCCGGCGGACTACAAGAACAACATCATCATCGCTGAGCACGGCTCCTGGAACCGGCACAAGTACCAGGGCGGTAGGCTTATGCGCGTTACCGTCGATCCGGACGGCAAGAACGCCAAGAGGTCGAGTTCGCCTCCGGCTGGATCGGCGCCGATGGCAAGTATCTCGGCCGGCCGAACGACGTGATCGTGGCCAAGGACGGTTCGCTGTATCGTCGCCGACGATTATAACGGCGCGATCTACCGGATCAGCTACACCAAGTGATCGTCTGTTCGATCGGCTGCAGGCCCAGGCGGGAGCGATCCAGCCCTGGGCCCGCAGGCATGCCCGGAACATGTGCCGCCTATTAGCAGTTTGCTGTTGATGAAACCGTTGCGGGTTCGCTCTTTCTTTATATGTTCGCGCCGTTAGCGGGCTGCGGACCGGCCCCGGCCGCGGACCTGGCGGCCGGTAAAGCGCTGGCGGAAGATTGCGCCGGCTGTCACGGCGACAACGGCGTTTCGCAAATGCCAATCATGCCCTCGCTCGCCGGCCAACCCGACGATTTCATTCAATGGCAGCTAGTGTTTTTTCGTGGAGGCACCCGCAAGAGCGAAGTGATGGAGCCTATCGCCGAGTCCCTCAACAATCCGGCGATCCGCAATCTCGGCGCCTATTTCGCGTCGCTTCCGCCCAAGCCTGCGGCAGCCGCCAGCCCCGACGCACTCGCTGTGACCGGTGAAAAGCTCGCTTTGCAGCACCACTGTCGGTCCTGCCATGGCAACGATTTCCAGGCGTCGGGCCGGCGGCCCGCCTCTCGGGCCAACGCGAAGACGTTTTGCTGAAAGGCTTGCACGATTTCAAATCCGGCAAGCGCGTGGGCTCTGGTGTCGCCTCCATGGCTGACGCCACGTTTGAGCTCAATGATGCCGACATGCAGGCGCTCGCGCATTACATGGCCACGCGACCGTAACGGTTTGCTATGGCCCGATTGGCTTCGGCGGTTGCGGTCCGGCTATCTCGATACGGTTCGGCTGAGCCGGCACAACGTGAACGACGTGGAAGCCGGCTTCCTTCAATCGCTTCAGCAGTTCCGGCAAAGCGGCGACCGTTGCCGGATGAATATCGTGCAGCAGCAAAATGCCTTTGCCGCGCGCCTGCAAGCGCGTCATCGCCCGGCGCACGATGTCCTTCGGTTTGATCCGGCGGTGCCAATCGTCGGCGACGGTGTCCGAACTGAAGACGATCAACGAGCGCGCGGCAAGCTCTTCGTCGATGGCGTCGGTGCGGGCAAGCCCGGGGATGCGAAAGAACGGCGCGACCTCCTGCGGATCGCCGAGCGCGGCGCCGACATCGGCAATACCCTCATCGATCTCCTGCCGGACTTTCTCGATCGGCAATTTTTGCAAACGGGGCGGATGATCTTCGGTATGCGTGCCGATGGTATGGCCGGCCTCATAGATGCGCCGCACCATGCCGGGATAGGCGCGTGCCATTTCTCCGACCAGAAAGTACGTCGCCTTCACGCATTGTGCCGCGAGAATATCGAGTACCGGATTGGAATAGCGCGGCAACGGCCCGTCGTCGAAGGTCAGGACCACTTCTTTGTCGGCGAGCGGCAACGTCTGGGGATATTGCATCAGGCCGACGCGCATCAGTTCGCCGGGCTCGAGCGTCAGCATGCGGCTCGTGCCCAGCGCATCAGGGTGACCGGGGCATTCCTGTGCATGCGCCAGCGCGGCGGTGATAAGACCGCCGACGGCCACGATACAAATAGTGAAAATCGACGCCTGCAGGATTCGCATGCCGCTTCACAGTCCCCGGTTGAATTTGCCTTTTGGCCGGGAACCGCCCCTGCCGCCAACCTAACGGAAAATGGCCCTCAATGTCATATTAACCGTCGGCGGCGCGACCGTGGGTCTGTTGAAAACTTCCGTCGCCCCGATATTTGCGGTTTTTCCTCGCCGTTAATCAGGGTCGCTTAAACCTAGCTCCGGCAGTCGGGTCTCCCGTGGGGTGTGCGCATGATGACCGCTGTTGCGGCCC
>CAWJTE010000005.1:0-61135 GCA_963845775.1 uncultured Alphaproteobacteria bacterium | reverse complement strand
CGTGCGCGCGCGGACGGCAATGCGCGCGTCATTGCCGATTGGGTCAAGCGCAGCCAAGTGGATCGATTTTCTGGCGCGCGATCCGGCGCTGCGCTCCAACACGTCGGTCTGTCTCAAGGTCGTCGATCCGGCCGTGACCCGGCTTGCCGGCCGACGCCCAGGCCGCGTTCGTCAAAGGCATCGCCGCGACGCTCGAAAAGGAAGGCGTCGCCTACGATATCGACGCCTATCGCGACGCCCCGCCGGGCTTGCGCATCTGGTGCGGCTCGACGGTCGAGCGCGCCGATGTCGAAGCGCTCACGCTCGTGGCTCGATTGGGCCTACGCCAAAGCCAAGGACGCGCTGGCCAAAGGCAGCCGTCGGACACATAACCCATGCCGCCAAAGTTCTGATTTCCGACGCGCTGTCGCCCGCCGCCGTGGCGATCTTCAAAGATCGCGGCCTTGAGGTCGATTTCCAGCCCAACCTCGGCAAGGACAAGGACAAGCTCGCCGAGGCGATCGACGGCTTCGACGGGCTCGCGATCCGCTCCGCCACCAAGGTCACGGCCAAAATTCTCGAGCGGCGCAAAAGCCTCAAAGTGATCGGCCGCGCCGGCATCGGCGTCGACAATGTCGACATCCCGGCCGCCACCGCGCGCGGCATCATCGTGATGAACACGCCGTTCGGCAATTCGATCACCACCGCCGAACACGCCATCACGCTGATGCTGGCGCTGGCGCGGCAGATCCCGGAGGCCGACGCCTCGACCCACGCCGGCAAGTGGGAAAAGAACAACTTCATGGGCGTCGAGATCTCCGGCAAGACGCTCGGCGTCATCGGCTGCGGCAATATCGGCTCGATCGTCGCCGACCGCGCGCATCGGCCTGAAGATGAAGGTGATCGCCTACGATCCGTTCTCTGTCGACCGAGCGCGCGGTCGACCTCGGCGTCGAGAAAGTCGAGCTGGACGATTTGTTGCGGCGCGCCGATTTCATCACGCTGCACACGCCGCTGACCGACAAGACCCGCAACATCATCAACGCCGACACGCTCGACGCTGACCAAAAAGGGCGTGCGCCTCATCAATTGCGCGCGCGGCGGACTGGTCGACGAGGCGGCGCTGGACGAGGCGCTGGATTCCGGCCATGTCGCCGGCGCGGCGCTCGACGTGTTCAGCGACGAGCCGGCGACGCGACAGTCCGCTGTTCGGCCTACCCAACGTGGTCTGCACGCCGCATCTCGGCGCCTCGACCACCGAAGCGCAGGAAAACGTCGCGCTGCAGGTCGCCGAGCAGATGTCGGACTATCTGCTGCGCGGCGCCATCACCAATGCGGTCAACTTTCCCTCGATCAGCGCCGAGGAAGCGCCGAAGCTGAAGCCGTTCGTCGCGCTGGCGGAGAAGCTCGGCTCGTTCGCCGGCCAGCTCACCGAGACCGGCATCAGCCAGGTGCAGATCGCCTATGAGGGCGTGGTCGCGCAGATGAACACGCGGGCGCTGACCTCGGCGGCGATCGCCGGCCTGCTGCGCCCGATGCTGCAGGACGTCAACGTGGTCTCGGCGCCGATCGTCGCCAAGGATCGCGGCATCGTGGTCGAGGAGACGCGGCGCGAAGCCGAAGGCGATTACGAGAGCCTGATCACGCGTCACGGTGACCACCGACCGGCAGTCGCGCACGTCTCCGGCACGGTCTTTGCCGACGGACGCCCGCGCATCGTCAACATCAAGGGCATCCGCATGGACGCCGAATTCGGCCCCTCGATGATCTACATCACCAATCTCGACAAGCCGGGCTTCATCGGCAAATTCTCTTCGACGCTCGGCGACGCCGGCATCAACATCGCGACCTTCCATGTCGGCCGCGAGGCGGCCGGCGGCAACGCCGATCGCGCTGATCGAGGTCGACGGCGAGCTGCCGGCCGACGTGCTCGCCAAGGTGCGGGCGCTGCCGCAGGTGCAGCAGGCCAAGACCGCTGCGGTTTTAAGCGATCATCTTGCCTCGTCGCCACCGTGATCCCGGTGAACACCAGCCCATAGCCGACGGCGTGGATAGATCTCGAAGCGCTCGCCGAGCAGCACGATCGCCAGCACCGAACCGAACACCGGCACGAGATGCATGAACGGCGCGGCGCGATTGGCGCCGATCAGCTCGATGCCGCGATTGAGGAACAGATAGCCGAGCAGCGACGGGAAGATGCAGACGAAAGCGAAGCTGAGCACGCTCTCGGCATCGAACACCATGGTCCGGCCGCTGGCGATTTCCACGACCACGCGCGGGAACGAGCAGCACCGCGCCCCAGCCCATGCCGACGGCGAGAAACGACAACGGATGGATCGCCGGCCGCTTGCGCAGCAGCGCGGTGTAGAAGCCGTAGATCAGCAGCGCGATCAGGAACCAGACATCGCCGCGATTGAACCCGATGCCGACGCAGGACGGCGAGGCTGCCGTGGCAGATGATGACGACGACGCCGGTGAGCGAGACGCAGATGCCGCCGGCCTGCCGCAACGTCAGCCGGTCGCCGAACAGCACGAAAGTCCACAGCGCGACGAACAACGGCCCGACCGATTGCAGCAGCAGCCCGTTGATCGCGGTGGTGTATTGCAGGCCGTAATAGGCCATCGTGTTGTAGGCGGAGAAACCGGTGAACGCGAGCAGCGTCATCAGTGCCGGCATGCTTGCGGATGACCGGCCAATCGCGCACGCAGATGGCGGGCGGCGAACGGCAGCAGGATCAGGAACGCGCCGGCCCAGCGGATGAACGCAAGCGTCATCGGCGGGATATGGCCGACGATGAAGCGGCCGAGCACGGTATTGCCGGCCCAGAACAGCGAGGTGAGCGACAGCAGCAGATAAGGCTGGTCGAACAGCCAGCCGCGCGCGCGGCTGCGGGACGTTGGCGCTGCGCCCCGGCATGACTGATTCCCTCCTGGAAGTGACGACGCCGCACGAGCTATCGCGGACGGCAGGCCGTGCGACCAGTGCCGCGCGCCGCATGACTGGTCCGGCGCAGGCGAACCCTGCGGCAATCGGCGCGCCGGCACAACCGCAGGTCGCTGAAGTCCAGGCCTCCGACCATCAGGTTATCGGCTAACATAATCCGCTGTGAATTCAATCGCTTATGCGCAGCCACGCTCGAGCCCGGCCGACAGGCCGCTTTGCCTTGCTTCACAGCGGCGTCATCCATTATCCGGGACAGTCGGCTGCGGCCGGTATCCGATCCATCAGCGATGCAGTCTCATCGGTCTCCTGGGGACAGTTCCTCATGGCAAATGTTGTCGTGGTCGGCTCCCAGTGGGGCGACGAAGGCAAAGGCAAGATCGTCGACTGGCTGTCCGAGCAGGCCGACATCGTCGTCCGCTTCCAGGGCGGCCATAATGCCGGCCATACGCTGGTCATCAACGGCACCACCTACAAGCTGTCGCTGTTGCCGTCCGGCGTGGTGCGGCCGGGCAAGCTGTCGGTCATCGGCAATGGCGTCGTGCTCGATCCCGCACGCGCTGCTCGACGAGATCGCCAAGCTGAAGAAGCAGGGCATCACTGTCACGCCCGACAATCTGCGCATCGCCGAGAACACCGCGCTGATCCTGCCGCTGCATCGCGAGCTCGACGCCGTCCGCGAAACCGCGAATGCGGCGCTGCGATCGGCACCACGCGGCGCGGCATCGGCCCCGCCTACGAGGATAAGGTCGGCCGGCGCGCCATCCGGCTGATGGACCTCGCCGACGGCGCGACGCTCGACCGCAAGATCGAGCGGCTGCTGACGCACCATAATGCGCTGCGCAAGGGTCTCGGCCTCGAGCCGATCGACGCCGCAGGACGTGCACAAGGAACTGATGAGCGTGGCGCCGGCGGTGCTGCCCTACATGGATTCGGTGTGGTCGCTGCTCGAGCAGAAGCGCCGCGAGGGCAAACGCATCCTGTTCGAAGGCGCGCAAGGCGCGCTGCTCGACGTCGACCACGGCACCTATCCGTTCGTCACCTCGTCCAACACGGTGGCGGCGCAGGCGGCGACCGGCTCGGGCCTCGGACCCGAGCGCCATCGGCTATGTGCTCGGCATCTGCAAGGCCTACACGACCCGGGTCGGCGCAGGGCCGTTTCCGACCGAGCAGAAAAACGAGATCGGCCGAACACTGGGCGAGCGCGGCAAGGAATTCGGCGTGGTCACCGGGCGGCCGCGGCGCTGCGGCTGGTTCGACGCGGTGCTGGTGCGCCAGACCGTGCGCACCAGCGGCATCCACGGCCTGGCGCTGACCAAGCTCGACATCCTCGACGGCTTCGATGAGATCAAGGTCTGCGTCGGCTATCGTCTGGACGGCCGGGAGATCGACTATCTTCCCGCCGGCGAGCACGCGCAGGCGCGCGTCGAGCCGATCTACGAGACCATCGCCGGCTGGCGGCGAGGCAGACCGCGCACGCGCGCTCGTGGGCCGACTTGCCGGCGCAGGCCATCAAATATGTCCGCCGGATCGAGGAGCTGATCGGCTGCTCCGCGGTCGTTGTTGTCGACCAGCCCGGAACGCGAAGACACGATCCTGATGCAGAACCCGTTCGAGACGTGAAACAAGATGAAAAAGCACGCACGTCGCGCGTAAGCTCAATAGATGACCGACTACCATCCGCTGATCGCCCGCGCCATCGAGGGACTCGAACAGAATACCGGCGAAGCGCGCCGGGCGCTTTATGAGCGGGCGCGCACCGCGCTGGTCACACAGTTGCGCGCGGTCGAGCCACGCACTTTCGGAATCTCGACATCACGCGGGAACGCCTGTCGCTGGAAGAGGCGATCCGCAAAGTCGAGGCTGAGGCCGCACGCAATCCGCGCGCGCGAACCGTGCCGCGCTCACCACCGCCGCCGCGCGGCCGCCCGCCGCTACCGCGGCACGAGCCGCGCGCCGAGTCCGCCGCGGAGCGAATTCGTCTCCGCCGCGGCCGTCACGCGAGGAGACCGCAGCCGAGGCGCCCCGCCGCGACGAGCCGCCGAGCGCGCGCGAGCGGCTTCTCGGCGCACGGCCGCAATCGCTCAGCCAGGAAGGCATCAAGGGTTTCCGCAACGTCGTGAGCGAGGTGCACGATCTCGGCGCGGTGACCGCCAGGGCGGCGCAATCGGCGCGCAACACCCGCGACTCCTATAACCGACGAAACACCGGAGGAAATCGACGATTATCATTCCGACACGCAGTTCGGCGCAGACCAACGAGGCGACGAGGCACAAGATCTACGCGCGGCGGATGACGATGAAATTGCCGACGACAATGACGCGCAGGCGTCGCACGCCCGCCGGCGTTCACCGCCGATCGAGGAAGAGGAACATCAGCGTCCGCCGCGCTCCTATCGCGGGTTGATCTCGGCTTATTGTGGCGTTCATCGTTCTCGGCGGGCTTGCGGCGACCATATCGTGGCAGCGGCCGCGGATCAGCGGACTTTATAACTCGCTGACCCAGATTGGAGCGAAACAGCCGAGCCAACCGCAGCACGAAGCGACCGCGCAGCCGAAATTTCCCGGACGCGTGCCGCAGGAACAGAGCGGCGCGCCGGCCTCAGACGCCGGCACGCCTGGCGCGCAGGCGGTGCCCGCGGTGGCGCAACGCGTCGTCCTTTACGAGGAGGATTCGAACAATCCGCAAGGCAAACGTTACGTCGGCTCGGCGATCTGGCGCACCGAGACAGTTTCGCCCGGCCCGGGGCTCGCCCCGGAACTGGCGGTGCGCGCCGACGTCACCATTCCGGAACGCAAGATAACCATGACCTGGTCGCTGCGCCGCAATACCGACCAAGCCTTGCCCGCGAGCCACACCATTGAGATCCATGTTTACCTTGCCGCCGGACTTCGCCGGCGGCGGCGTCGCCAACGTCCCCGGAATCCTGATGAAGCAATCGGAGCAGACCCGCGGCACGCCGCTTGCCGGTCTTGCCGTCAAGGTGACCAACGGCTTCTTTTTGATCGGGCTTTCCTCCACGGAGTCCGACGTGCAGCACAATATCCAGTTGCTCAAGGAGCGTCCGTGGTTCGACATTCCAATCGTGTATACTAACGGAGGCCGCGCGATCCTCGCGATGGAGAAGGGGCCACCCGGCGACCGGGCTTTTGCTGACGCTTTCGCCGCTTGGGAAAAGAAGTGACGCAATTGGCATTTCACCGTCATCGTCGCGGCGTTGGGGAGCAGTAGTGTTGGACAAGCGTGCGAAACTAGGTTCGGCCGGCGCGAAAGGGCGCGAAGAAGCGCCGCACTCCTCCATCGCTTCGGCACTGCGCACTCTCGACATCGATCGCGAGGGGCTCGCCGCACTGGCCGCGGCCATGCGCGACGGCCTCGGACGCCCGTTTATCGCCGTCGTCGACAAGATTCGCGCCGCGCGCGGCCGCGTCATCGTCACCGGCATGGGTAAATCCGGCCACGTCGCCCGCAAGATCGCGGCGACGCTTGCCTCCACCGGAACGCCGGCATTCTTCGTGCATGCCGCCGAAGCCAGTCACGGCGACCTTGGCATGGTCACCAACGACGACGTGATGCTGATGCTGTCGTGGTCGGGCGAGACCGAAGAGCTGACCGACCTGATCAATTACTCGCGCCGGTTCGGCATCGTGCTGATCGCGATCACCGTTAACGCCGACAGCACACTCGGCAAAGCCGCCGACATCGTGCTGACGATGCCGCAGGCGCGCGAAGCCTGCCCGCACAATCTTGCGCCGACCACATCTTCGCTGATGCAGCTTGCGCTCGGCGACGCGCTGGCGATTGCGCTGCTTGAAAGCCGCGGATTTACCGCGGTCGATTTCGGTGTGTTTCATCCGCGCGGCAAGCTCGGCGCCGCCCTGAAATTCGTTCGCGACGTGATGCATCCGGGCGCCGCCGTGCCGCTGATCTGCCACGGCGCACCGATGTCAGAAGCGATCGTGGAAATGTCGGCCAAGGGCTTCGGCTGTGTCGCAGTCACCGATGCCGCCGGCATAGTCGCCGGTGTGATCACCGATGGCGATTTGCGCCGCCACATGCGCGGCGATTTGCTGCAGATGCCCGTCGAGAAAGTCATGACCGCGTCGCCGAAGACGGTGCGGCCCGATCAGCTCGCAGGCGAAGCGCTGCAGCTGCTCAACGCCTCGAAAATCACCGCACTGATCGTCGTTGAGGCCGGACGGCCTGTCGGCATCGTGCACTTCCACGATCTGCTGCGCGCCGGCGTGGCGTAGCGTCTAATTAGGGCGCGGCAGTAACGACGACGGCGCCCTCTGCGGTTTGATCACATCGGCGAGCGTGTACGGGCCGCGTTGGTCCTAGCGCGGCCTATCTCCGGCCAAAGTCACGCGGTGCATCACGCGGCGGAAGCCGTGATAGTCGTTGACCGGATTGTGCAGTGCGCAGCGATTGTCCCAGAACGCCAGCGAGCCGACGCGCCAGTTGAAGCGGCAGGTGAATTCCGGTTTGGTCTGATGCTCAAACAGGAAATTGAGCAGCGGCGCACTCTCGACCTCGGTCATATCCTTGAAACGCACCGTGTGGCCAATATTGATGTAAAGCGCCTTGCGTCCGGTTTCCGGATGCGTGCGCACTACGGGATGCTCGCTGATATAATCCTTCGTCGCTTCGGCCTTGCCTCCTTCACGCACGCGATCCTCGCGCGTACGAGTTACGTCCGCCTTGGCCGAATGATTGACCGCAATTAGCCCATCGAGCATGCGCTTCATGGCTTCGGACAGCGCCTCGTAGGCGAGATAGGTGTTGGCGAACAGCGTATCGCCGCCGTAGGGCGGTACCTCACGCGCGATTAGCATGGTCCCCATCGGCGGCCTCTCGAGATAGGCAGTGTCCGTGTGCCAGATTCCGCCGAAATTCTTCGTCTCGTGCTCGAGCTTAACGACCGGAATGATTTCCGGAAAACCCTCGATGCCCTTGACGAAGGGATATTCAACCACCTCGCCAAAGCGCTTAGCGAACGCCAGAAACTTGGCGGGCGGCAGGTCCTGATCGCGGAAGAAAATCACATTGTGCTCAAGCCAGACCCGGCGGATTTCGCCGATGACATTGTTGCCCGGCTCGGACGCGAGATCGATGCCTAAGATTTCCGCGCCGATCGAGCCCGACAGACGCCTCACTTCAAAACCGTTTGTCGCCATACCTACCGCCGTCGGGGCTGCGATGTCTCGGTTATCTCATTTAACATATCCAGAGCTAATTTCAGGTCCCTTTTCTCATCGATCGCGCGCCTTTGGCTAATTCGGAAATGGACGACCGGCGCTCCGCGCTCCGCCGAGGTTGGGCCTACAAGGGCCATCTTCTGATAGTTCGTTGTTCCTTTGCAACCTTCTGGTCAAGTTCTTGACAGCGCAGCAAGCCGCTCTGGGTATCGACATGTCCGACGACTGATGCTGAATTGATCGTTGCCGCGCAAACCGCCTCCTCCATGCGATATCCGAGCGCCAGGTAAGCGGTAAGGGTGGCGCCAAACGCATCGCCGGCGCCGGCCGTGCCGACGATCTTCGACTCCAGTGCCGGGCTGAAAATTATTTCGTTGTGCGAGGCGACGAAAGCGCCGCGAGCGCCATCCGTTATTGCCACGTATTTCGGCCCAAGCTGTGTCAAGGCGCGGAAATACGAAACGATGCTCATCTCGAAGCCGCCGCCGACGAGTCCCCGCGCGGCCAGCGCAGGAACCTGTTCGCCAGGCTGAAAAGCCAGAGCCGGACCGCCTTCCCCCCATCGCGTCGTTAACCTGGGCACCAGCACATCAGCTTCGATTTGATTGAGGATCAAGATGTCGATTGCGGCCAAGTTTTCGAAAAACACCCTGCCTCGAGCGGAAAGCTGCCGGGGTCCGGGATTTGCCGCAACTAGAGCGTCATGTTTTTTGGCGTGTTTAACGATCGCCGGAAAGCAATCCGCCGACTCGTTGCTCAGATTAGCAACATAGAGCACGTCAGCGGCGAACGCCTCGTCGTGAAGATCATCAGTCTCCAGCAGGGTGTTCGCTCCACGAAATGTAAAGATTGCTGCATTGCGGTCATGCGAGGAGATGAAAACGGAGGCGCCGGTCGGGGAGCGAGCATCGCGTTTCACCCAAACGGTCGAGACGCCTTCCTGCTCGAGGCGTTGCAAAATCGCTTCCGCGCGCGCGTCGGCGCCAAGTTTGGCAAGCACCGCCACGTCCATTCCGAGGCGCGCGATCGCGACGGCAGCATTTACTGCGCCGCCGCCGACATGCGTCGACACTTCTTGAGCTTCTGTTTTGCGCCCCTCCTCCAACAATAGGAACGAAGAATCGGCGTTAAGCATCGTCATGCGCTCAATGCGGCCGCTATCGATGATAGCAATCGTGTCGATCATCGCGCTGCCGATAGTCAGAACTTTCATCGTTTACCCGCGTCCAGATCGGCCACGATCAGCACGCCGACCGCCGCTATTGACCTTTCGCCAGATTAGCACGCATCTTCGCCAAACTGCCGCCGGGCAGCGCCGTTATGATGGAACTCTGCGCAAAGCGAGTTTGCGAAATCTCGCGGCGGAACGGGAGGATTCTATTACAACCAAGCACGTATTGCTGGGAGATATCGGCGCTACTAACGCAAGGTTCGCGCTGTTAACGGACGGCACATTGGGCCCCGTCACAAGCTTTGACGTGGCGGGTTTCGCGCGATTTGCGGACGCGGCTGCTTTTTTCTTGGAAGATCATTGTCGGCAAGTTGAAATCAGCAAAGCCATACTTGCTGTTGCTGGTCCAGTCGAGGGTCAGCGTTGCGTACTCACCAATTGTCCCTGGGTCGTTGATCAGCGGGAATTGTACGAGACCTTTAGATTTGAGGCGCGGATCGTCAACGACTTCGAGGCCGTGGCTTTTTCTTTGCCATTGCTGGCTGCAGCAGATGTGGTGGCAATAGGAGGTGGCAAACCCAAACCGGGGGCACCCATGGCCGTGCTCGGACCAGGAACTGGACTCGGTGTCGCCTGCGTGGTGCCCGGGGCCGAAAACTCCATTGTCGTTGCGAGCGAGGGTGGGCATGCAACATTGGCGGGCACATGCGATCGCGAGGATGCAATTATCAAGCAATTGCGCGCGCGGTTCGGGCACGTGTCGGCTGAACGCGTGGTTTCAGGTGATGGCTTGCAGAACATCCATCAGGCGATCGTTGCGCTCGACGGGCTTGATCTCGCGCCCCGAAGTGCAGCCAACATCACCGAAAGCGCGCTAAGCGGCGATTGTCCGGTCGCGCATGAGGCGCTGGCAATATTCTGCGCATTTTTGGGGTCGTTTGCCGGAAACATCGTGCTCACTTTCGGCGCGCGAGGCGGCGTCTTTATCGCCGGCGGAATTTCACCGCGAATTTTGGATTTCATGGCTCGATCGGAATTTCGCAATCGTTTTGAGGCCAAAGGCCGTCTGCGGCCGTATCTTGAGACCATACCCTCATGCGTGATTGTGCATCCGGCTGCAGCTTTTCTCGGATTGAAGTCGCTTGCAGATTTCTAGGTAGCCGGTTCCTAATATAATCCGCTCTGCACCGCCGCTTGCGTGTCGATGCGGCGCGCGTCGGGCGGCGCCGGTTGCGCGTTGGCGCTGCCTGCGGCGACCGGCGCTGCGCCGGCGGGACCGGCCGCGACGAGAGGCGCGGCGACGGCGCCAGTCGGAGCGGGCGCGACGGCGGGCGTGGCGCCCGGCTTATTGGCGGCGGCGGCCGTCGCCTGGTTTTTCGCCTCCTGATGGCTGATGAATTCCGCATAGCCCGGCTCACCCGGCCGCGGCGGAATGTCACTTGGCAAGCCGCCGGCCCAGGTCGGCCAATGATCAGACACGTAACCGGAGAATGAGCTGCATCCGCCCAGCGTCAGGCAGGCGCAGACCAGCGTGGCCGGCGCGAGGCGCCGCCAGAGCCAACCGGTCCGATCGTGTGAACTTTCGACCATCTTTCCCCGACCGCCCTGCAGGCAGGCAACAGAAGAGGTGCGTTCGTGGCGACACTGTGTCTGCCGGCCCAATCTCCGGCGCCAACCGCCGTGAAGTCTTTATCTTTTTGGCATCAAGGATTTGCTAATGGCCGTTTCATTGCTTCGGCGCCGGTTTCGGCCTAGTCGTTGCCCCCGCATGCAACGGGAACGCCGAGATTGATGCGCCATCGGCACCGCGCGGCCGCACTTTGGCCCGGCGTCATACTGGCGCTGATGCTCTGTCTCACGGCCGCCTTGACGGCTTGCAGCGGACTCGCCGCGCCGAGCGAGGAAGCGCCGCCCCCGATGGTGGACCCGAACTACCGGCAGCTCGCCGCCGAACGGTTGCGTGCGGCGTTCAAGGACTATGCGGGCTATGATAACTTTCAGATCGCCGCGCCGCGCTGGGTGCACGCGCCGCAAGGCTGGAGCTGGTTGATCTGTGTCCGTTTCCAGGATCAGGGCCGCGCACGCAACTATGCGCTGTTCCTGCAATCGGGCAAAATCACCGACAACCGTTATGCCGTCGAGATCGACGGCTGCGACGGCCAGTCGTACGCTCCGTTCGAATTGATGGCGAACGGCTTGCAGCCGATTCATTAGGTGGCCTAGCGATGCCCGCACCCACGCGGCTGCTGGTGACTGGCGCAACCGGTTTTGTCGGACGCGCGGTCGTCGCCGCATTCGCCCGCGATCACATTGTGCGCGCTGCGGTACGGCAGACACCCCAACTGCCTTTCGCGGACGGTGTCGAAATCGTCCAGCACCCGGATCTTTCGCAAAGCTTCGACTGGGCGCCGCTCCTCGACGGGGTTGATCACGTCGTCCACCTCGCCGGCATCGCCCACACCGCCGGCATCGCGCCCACGCACTACGACCGAGTCAACCACGAGGCGACGGCAGAGCTTGCGGCCGCGGCGGCGCACGGCGGCGTGCGGCGTCTCGTTTTCGTCTCATCGCTGCGGGCGCAGAGCGGACCCGCCGCTGAGCACGCCTTAACCGAACGCGACGAAGCGAAACCGACCGACGCCTACGGCCGCTCCAAGTTCGCCGCCGAGGCGGCGGTCAAAGCCGCCGGCGCTCCGTTCACGATCCTGCGTCCGGTGCTGGTGTACGGGCCGGGCGTGAAAGGTAATTTCGCACTCCTGCTCCGGGCGGCTCGCTCGCCTTGGCCGCTGCCGGTCAAGGATTTCATCAACCGGCGTTCGCTGCTCGGCATCGACAATTTCATTTCGGCCTTGCGTTTCGTGCTGGCCACGCCGGCAACTGCCGGGGAAACCTACATCGTCGCCGATCCGGGAATTCCACCGCGGCTGCCCGATGTGATCGCGACGTTACGCGAGGCGCAGGGCCGCCGGCCGTTGCTGGCGCCGATGCCAATGCGATATGTCGAGTCTTCGCTGCGGTTGATCGGCCGCGAAGCGCTCTGGCAGCGCCTCGGCGGCAATCTGCGGGCGGATTCGGGCAAGCTCATCGCCGCCGGCTGGCAGCCCGCGCACGACACCAAAAGCAGACTGATAGCGCTCGTTCAGGGCGGCGCCGGCATGGATTTGCGCGCGCGCAGCACCGTGCCGCCGGCGACGCCGACGCCGAAAATGTAGAGCCAGCCCTCCCCGGTGTCGAACAGGTGCGAGTTGAACAGCGAAGACAGGAAATTGTCGGCGACCACCGTCATGCCGACCCAGGCGATCAATCCGCCGCCGGTGAACAGCATGAAGTGGGCCGCCCACATGGCGAGCAACACTACGGTCCCAGCCGCACCAAGCTGGATCGCGACGGCAAAAATCTGATTGTGCGGATTTGTTGCCGCCGCCGCCGCGGCGCCGCTTTCGCCGACCGTGGCATTGCGGAATTGCAGCGGTATCGAGCCGGTCCCGTGACCGATGATTGGCGCGGCGGCGATGAAAGAAACCGATTTTTTCAGAAATTCGGCGCGCAACCCGGTCGAATTGGCGGCGTCGCTGGCGCGATAGTTTCTCCACTCCTGGACCGAGTTGGCGAGCCGCTCGCTCAAATATGGCGAACTCAGCCAAACCGCGCCGGCGAGGATGCTGCCCAATAGCGCGGCCGCCAATACGCCTTTCCAGCGCAACTCCCGCCAGCCCAGCGCAAGCAACAGTATCGGCGCGACAAACAGCGCGGTGCGGCTGCTCACGACGAAAAAGATGTCGCTCAGAAACAACGCCGCGAGCGCGATCAAACCGAGAGCGAGCGGCCATTTCCCGGCGCGCGCCCGATCAACCGCCGCGCCAAGGAGGGCAAAGACGCAGACCATGAAGCAGGTGCTCTGGCGAATATAATTGTTGACCGGAACGCCGAATTCCTTGCCGCGCCACGTCAAACCGGGCAGCTCCGCCAACCCGAGCGAAACCAGCAGCAGCAAAACCGTCGCGACAAGAAAGCCGTACAGCACCCATTCGCCGCGTTCGGAGCGCGCAAAATGTGCGAGCAGCAACGGAATGAGCATCAGCCTTGGAAATTTTGCGAAGCCGCCGAGACGTTCCGCCCACGATACGTCGACCGCCCACAGCATGCCGATCGCCGCCAGCACGCACAGAACAATCGGCAAGAAGCCGGCCGGGCTGCGCAGGACGGCGCGCAGATGGCGGGTGTCGGTCGTCGGTAAAAACAAGGTCGGCAGGAACGCGACCAGCCAAAGCACTACGAAGATTTCGGTGAGCGTGGTCGACCACGGCACGGAGACCGCGACGCCGGCCGCGAACGCGTCGGCGGCGAGACACCAGCGGGCCCGATCGAATCCGCTCAGAATCGAAGAGCCGGCCATGCGCGGCGCCATTTTATGTTCACGGCCGTGCCGGCTTGCTCGACCGCTTCGGCGGCGCCGTCACGGCGGCAGATTTGGCCGAGCGCTGCACCAACCCCGAGGTCGATTGCCCCTGCACCAGATCGACCAGAATCACATCGCCGCCGGCAGCCTCGACCACCTCGCGGCCGACCACGTCCTCGAGCCGATAATCGGCGCCCTTGACCAGCACCATCGGCCGCACCCGCTCGACCAGTTCAAGCGGCGTGTCCTGCTCGAACACCACAACCAGATCAACCGCCTCGAGCGCGGCCAGCACTTCGGCGCGGCCTTCTGCTGGATTGATCGGCCGGCCCTCACCTTTGAGCCGCGCAGTCGAAGCGTCGCTGTTAAGTCCGACGACGAGCCGATCGCAGGCCGCGCGCGCTTCAGCCAAAAGGCGGATGTGGCCGCGATGCAGCAGGTCGAAGCAGCCGTTGGTGAAGCCGATGCGCAGCCCAAGCCGGCGCCAGTCCGCCAGCCGCTCGTCGAGCTGCGACCAGTCGAACAGGATTTTGTCCTCCGGCGCGAGCGAAGCTGCCGGCAGAATGCGGTGGCGCAGTTCGCCGAGCGACACCGTCGAAGTGCCGCGCTTGCCCACCACCACGGCGGCGGCGCCGTTGGCCGCGCGCATGGCGAATTCGTAGGGCGTCTTCATCGCCAGCATCACCGCCATCACCGCCGCGACGGTGTCGCCGGCGCCGGAAACGTCGCGCACTTTGACCGGATAGGCCGGCACATGGATCGGCGGCTGGCCGTCGACATGCAGGCTCATGCCGTGTTCGCTGCGGGTGACCAAAACCGCTTCGCTTTCCACCAGCCGCGCGAGTTCGGCGGCGGCGGCGGCGATCTCGGCTTCGGTGCTGACCGGACGATGCACGGCCGCGGCGAGCTCCTTCGCATTCGGCGTGATCAGAGTCGCGCCGCGATAAACCCGGTAATCGTGATGCTTGGGATCGACCACCACTGGTTTGCCCAGAGCCCGCGCCTTGTCGATGATGGCGCGGATGATGCGCTCGGTGAGCACGCCCTTGGCGTAATCGGATAGCACCACGGCGCCGGCTTTGGCTATTGCCGCCTCGGCCTTGGCGATGATCGCCGCCTGGCTGCCGGCGCTCGCGGGTTCGTCGGTTTCCCAGTCAGCGCGCAGCAAATGCGTCGAGTGATGCTCGGAGACAAAGCGCACCTTGCGCGTGGTCGGCCGCGTCTTGTCGGCGACCAGCTTCGGCACAATTGCGGGCAGCTTGCCGAGCGCCTCGCCGAGCTTGGCGCCGGCCGCATCGCTGCCGACCAAGCCGACAAAAATGCATTTCGCGCCCAACGCCGCGATGTTGCGGGCAACATTGCCGGCGCCGCCGACCTCGACGGTGTTGCTATTGACCTTGAGCACCGGCGTCGGCGCTTCCGGCGAGATGCGCGTGACCTCGCCATAAACGAAATCGTCGAGCATCACGTCGCCGACGCACAGCACGGTCTGCTTCCCGACCAACCGCAGCGCTTCTTCAAAATCGAACATTGCTTGCCCCGGGCCGCATCCTTCGTCACCGATAGCGGTCGGCGCGATCGAGATAACCGGTCACGTATTGCTTCACGCCATCTTCGAGCGGGGTGAAGTCGGCGTTATAGCCTGCTCGCCTCAGGTTTTCGGTCTCGGCTTGCGTGAAATACTGATAGCTGTCGCGGATCGATTGCGGCATGTCGATATATTCGATATTCGGCAGGCGCCCCAGCGCCGCGAACATGGCAGTCATCAGATCGCGGAAGCTGCGCGCCTGGCCGGTGCCGACATTGAAGATACCCGACACCGCCGGCGTCTCCATCAGCCAGCGCACCACGGCAACCGCGTCGTCGACATAAATGAAATCGCGCTTCTGCTCGCCGTCGGCAATGCCGGCATGATACGACTTGAACAGCCGGATCGGCTCGCCGGCCCTGGCCGCCTCGAAGCGTTTGGCGACAAGACTCATCATCTCGCCTTTGTGGTATTCGTTGGGGCCGAAGACATTGAAGAATTTAAGCCCGGCCCATTGCGGTGGCAGCTTGTCCTTGCGCGCGGCGCGTTCGGCCACCGCAAGATCGAACATATGCTTGCTCCAGCCGTAGAGATTGAGCGGCTTGAGCCGCTTGAGGCGCTCGGGCGACCAGTCGTCGGAAAAGCCGGCCGAGCCGTCGCCATAAGTCGCGGCCGAGGAAGCATAGATAAAGGGCGTGCGCGTCGCCGCGCACCAGTCGAACAGACGCAGCGACAGGCGGAAGTTGGTTTCGATCAATTGGTCGGCGTCGGTCGCGGTGGTCGAGGAGATGGCGCCGAAATGCACCACCGCGTCGAGCTTGCGGCCGTCGAGCCAGCGCAGGAGATCCGAAGGTGGAACGAATTCGGCGAGCTGGCGGCCGGACAGATTGTGCCATTTGCCGTCGCGGCCAAGCATATCGTTGACGGCGATGTCGGCGCGTCCGGCCTCGTTGAGGCTCGCAAGCACGTTCGATCCGATGAAGCCGGCCCCGCCGGTGACCAACAACATCGACGCCGTGAACACCGCTTGAGGTTGCCGCCGAACCGTTCAGCTCGAACCGTTTAGCCCCAGTCTCGTCCGGCGTGCAACACTAGTGCGATGGATTTGAAGTTCTTACGATACTGGACAGCATGACCGCGACCGGGTAAGCCGCCGACACGCGGCTAATGAAATGAATATGAGTTCGCTGTTATAAATGAATAACGATTCATATCTGTCCACAAGGCATCAGGGGTCGGACAAAAGACCGATCCTGATCGTGCCCTATATGTGGGTCGGTGATTTCGTGCGCGGCCACTCGGTGGTGACGCTGCTGCACGAGCGCTTTCCCGATCGGCCGGTGGATTTGCTGGCGACGACGTTGTGCGCGCCGCTCGCCGACTACATGCCCGGCATCCGGCAAATCGTCGTGGTCGATCTGCCACGCGGGCGCATTGCGCCGTCGCAGCAGCTCGCCCTGGCGCGGAGGCTTCGGCGCGAGGGTTACGGCGATGTGCTGATCATGCCGCGTACCTGGAAAGCGGCACTGGCGCCGTTTCTCGCCGGCATTCAACGGCGCACCGGATTTTTCGGCGAAGCGCGCGTGCTGCTGCTCAACGATCTCCGCTTCGGCGAATGGAAACTGCCGCGCACTATCGACCGCTGCGCGGCGCTTGCGTTGCCGAAGGACGCCGCGCCGCCGCCGGCCTGGCCGCTGCCGGTTCTTAATGTCCCGGCGAGTGAAATCGCCGCTTGGCAACGAAAACATGGCCTCTCCGGCACCCGGCCGCTGGTTGCGCTGGCACCCGGCTCGGTCGCACCGGCGCGGCGCTGGCCGATCGAGTCATATACCGCGCTGAGCCACCGGCTGCTGGCTGAAGGCTGCGACGTCTTCGTGCTCGGCGGCCCGAATGAAAAAACGCTGGCGCGCGAAATCGTCGGCGACACACGCGCGCGCGACCTCACCGGCCACGATATCCGCGACGCTGTGCTGGCGCTGGCCGCAGCGGCGGCGGCGGTCGCCAACGATTCCGGCCTGCTGCACGTCGCCGCCGCGCTTGGCACGCCGTCGATCGGAATCTTCGGTCCGATGACGGCAGCGCTGTGGGCACCGCTCAATCCGCTCGCTGCCGCGATTGAGATCAATAGCGGCCTGGCGTGCCGACCCTGCAACCAAAATGTCTGCCCACTCGGCCATCACCGCTGCCTGCGCGACATCAGCCCGGACGCGGTGGTCGCGGCCACCCGTGACGCGCTGGCGGCGCACGCAACAACGCCGCGCGTTCTCAGCTAAAGGTGCCGGTATAACGGCGTGTTCATCAAATCGGCGTATGGCGTCGGGAGCCTAGAAAGACGGACTGGACGCATGACGATCCTGGTCACCGGCGGAGCCGGCTATATCGGCAGCCATATGGTGCTCGAACTCGCCGATGCCGGCGAGCCGGTCGTCGTTCTGGACAATCTATCGACCGGCTTTGCCTGGGCGATCGGCGAGGGCGTGCCGCTCGTTGTCGGCGACACCGGCGACCACGCGCTGGTCGACCGGCTGATCCGCCAGCATCGCGTCGACGCCATCATCCATTTCGCCGCCTCGGTCGTCGTTCCCGAATTCGGTCAGCGATCCGCTCAGCTATTATCGCAACAACACAGTCAATACCCGCGCGCTAATCGAGTGTGCGGTGAATACTGGCGTGCGCCATTTTATCTTCTCATCGACCGCGGCGGTTTACGGCAATCCGGCGCGAAATTCCGGTGCCGGAAACTGCGCCGACCGCAGCCGATCTCACCCTACGGCTGGTCGAAACTGATGAGCGAGGTCATGCTGCGCGACGCCAGCCGCGCGCACGGGCTCCGCCATGCGATCCTGCGCTACTTCAACGTCGCCGGCGCCGATCCGCGCGGCCGCGCCGGGCAATCGAGCAAGGACGCCACGCATCTGATCAAGGTTGCAGTCGAAACCGCGCTTGGGCTGCGCGCGATAAGCTCGCAAATCTTCGGCACCGATTACCCGACGCCGGACGGCACCTGCATGCGCGACTACATTCATGTCAGCGATCTGGTGCGCGCACATTCGGATGCGCTGCGTCACTTGCGTTCGGGCGCGCCGTCGCAGACGCTCAATTGCGGCTACGGTCACGGCTTTTCGGTGCTCGAGGTGATCGACACGGTCAAGCGCGTGTCGGGCGTCGATTTTCAGCGTCGAGATCGCGCCGCGGCGCGCCGGCGACCCGGCGCGCATCGTCGCCGAATTCGCACGCGGGCGCGGGCAGTGCTCGGCTGGCAGCCGCGCTTCGACGATCTGTCCACCATCGTCACCCACGCGCTCGCCTGGGAACGCGAACTTGATGCAGCGGCGCACGCGCGGCACGCCGATCAAGCAGCTCGAGCGCGCAGCCGCGCGGTTCCAAGCGGTCATAGCGCCGCTGAAATAGCTTGAAAATCCGCGGCTCTTCCGGGCATGGAACGCGCTGGCGAAGCGCGCGGAATTCGCGCTGTTCGGCCCGCAGGGACGCAACGGATCGCGCATGAAAACTTCCAACGGCCGGATCCTCTTCGGACGCCTATCCGACCTTCGCATTGGTACGGCGCTTGCTCGTCGACGAGGCGCTGACGCACTGGCCGCGCTACGCTGTTCGCATTCGCGCTGATGGCGTATTGCCGCCGCCGGCACGGCGCTAAGCGCCTATCTCATCGGCACGATGACCAACGAGGCCTATGTCGACCGCAATTTCCACGGCATCGTCGTCGTCGGCGTCATCGCCATGGCGATCTTCACGATCAAGGGCATTCGCCACCTACGGCGCGACCGTGATGCTGTCCTGCGATCGGCAACCGCATCGTCGCCGACAATCAGCGCCGCATGTTCGACAAGCTGTTGCGCGAGAATATCGGCTTCTTCGCCGACCGCCATTCGTCCGAATTCATCGCCCGGCTCACCACCGGCGCCAATGCGGTCAGCCAGGTCATCAATCTCTTGATCACCGCGATCGGCCGCGATCTGATGTCGCTGATCGGACTTGTCGATCGTGATGGTGATCCAGGATCCGGTGATGTCGCTCGCCGGCTTGATCGATGGCGCCGCCGGCGTTGTTCTTCCTGCGCAAGCTGATGCGCCGGGTGCGCAACATCGCGCACATGCAGTTCACCGGCGGCACGCGCATCATCGAGACCATGCAGGAAGCGCTGCAGGGCATGCGCATGGTCAAGGCGTTCTCGCTCGAAGACGAGATGCGGCGGCGGCTCGACGGCAGCGTCGACGCGGTCGAAGCACGAAGCCAACAAGATGGCGCGGGTCGCCAACCGCGCCAGTCCGATCATGGAGACGCTCGGCGGCTTCGCCATTGCGCTGGCGATCATCTATGGCGGCTATCGCGTGCATCGAGGCCGGCGCGCACGCCGGGCGAGTTCGTCTCGTTCCTGGCGGCGTTCCTGCTGGCCTACGAGCCGGCCAAGCGGCTGGCGCGGCTCAATATCGATCTCAACAACAACCTCGTCGGCGTGCGCGTGCTGTACGAGGTCATCGACAGCCCGCCGGGCGAGCCGAACGACGACGACCGTGCCGCCGCTGAAGCTGACGACCGGCGCGGCTCGAATTCGCCGACGTGCATTTCGCCTATCGTCCCGGCACGCCGGTGCTGCGCGGCATGAGCTTCGTGGCGCAGCCCGGCAAGGTCACCGCGCTGGTCGGCCCGTCGGGCGGCGGCAAATCGACCGTGCTCGATCTGATCCTTCGTCTCTACGACGTCGACTCCGGCCGCATCCTGATCGACGGCCAGGACATTGCCGACGGTGTCGCGCGCGCTCGCTGCGCCGGCAGATCGCCTATGTCGGCCAGATCGTGCAGCTGTTCCGCGGCACCATCCGCGACAACATCGCGCTCGGCCGGCTCGGCGCCAGCGAAGCGGAGATCGTCGCCGCCGCCAAGGCCGCGCATGCGCACGACTTCATCCTCGGCTTTCCCGCCGGCTACGATACGCCGGTCGGCGAGCATGGCATGCAGCTGTCCGGCGGCCAGCGCCAGCGCATCGCGATCGCGCGCGCGCTGATCAAGAATGCGCCGATCATCCTGCTCGACGAGGCGACCGCGGCGCTGGATTCGGAATCCGAGCGTTACGTGCAGGAGGCGATCGCCGAGCTGTGCAAGGGACGCACGACGCTGGTCATCGCGCACCGGCTCGCCACCATCATGCATGCCGACTGCATCCTGGTGGTGGAGGACGGACGCGATCGTCGAATCCGGCCGCCACGACGAGTTGTTGCGCAAGGGCGGCCGCTACGCCACGTTCTATCGCTTGCAGCTCAAGGGACAGGAACCAGCGCGCGAGGCGCTGCGCAGCGGCCGGCTGAACTTTCCGCTAACCTTCGGCCTAGCAGTCCTCTCGGTCAGCCCCTTCCTGAGCACTTCGCCTTAGCCCTTCCTCCTTCAGCGCTTCCTGCACCTTCGGCGCGCGGCGACGCGATCGACATAGGCCGTGCATGTTCGGCCATTTGCCGAGATCGATGCCGACGTCGCGGCGCCCAGCGCAATATCGTGAACAGATAGGCGTCGGCGACGCGTAAATTTGTCACCCATGCAGATACTGTCTTGCCGGCCAGCTGCTTGTCGACCCAGTCGAAGCGCTGGCCGAGATTTTCCCTGCGACGATCGTCTTGAACTCCTCGGGCGTGGTCGGACGAAACATCGGACCGAAGGTCTTGTGCAATTCCGAGGTGACGAAGTTCAGCCATTCCTGAACGCGGTAGCGATCGATGCGTGCCCGGCGCCGGCACGAGGTCGGAGCCCGGCTTTTGGTCGGCCAGGTATTGCACGATCACCGGCCCTTCGGTGAGCCGCTTGCCGTCATCGAGCTCCAGCACCGGCACCTGGCCCTTCGGATTGACGCTCCAGTAATCCTTGCCGCTCTTGGTCTTCTTTTCGCCGGAGATCCACCTGTTCGAGATCGAGTTCGATGCCCGCTTCACGCGAGACGATATGCGGCGAGAGCGAGCAGGCGCCGGGCGCAATAATAAAGTTTCATGACATAGAATCTCCTTCAGAATATCGGAATTGTGCCAGGCGGAACGCGATGGCATGACGCGGCTTATATAGAGACAGCCAGATCAGCCATGCGGCAACGGGAAGTGGAACTTTCGTCAAATTGGCGGGTTGAAGGGGAACTCGAAACCGTTGGGAGCTCGCCATGGGCGCCCGCCGTGTCACCTTTCGCGTACAACCGCCGGTCCCGTTTGGAGACGTCACCTTGGTGCCCGCGACGCTGAGCGGACGGCCCGAGGCCGATATGGCTCGCGCCATGGCCGCGGCCCTTGCCGATGTCGAGGCGCCGACGCGCCGCCGACATCTACAACCGGTTGCGTCAGGCTTTTCCGCTGGCGCCGCTGAGCGCGCGGGTGGCGGCGCTGTGCCGTCATCTATGGAACGCGTGCGGCGGACCGCTCTGAGCCGCGATTGCCTCATCGCGGCAGTCTACAATACCCAGATAGGCGCTGCGCACGCGGTCGTCGGCCAACAGCTCGCCGCCGCTGCCCGACAGCGTTACACGCCCGTTTTCCAGTACATAGGCCCGGCTCGCGAGCTTAAGCGACAGCGCGACGTTTTGCTCGACCAGCAGGCAGGTGATGCCCTCGCGGTTGAGCTCGCGGATGGTGTCGCAGCACGGCGCGGACAATGTTGGGCGCCAGCCCGAGCGAAGGCTCGTCGAACATGATGAGCTGCGGCGCGCCCATCAGGCAGCGGCCGATGGCGAGCATCTGCTGCTCGCCGCCGGACAACGTGCCGGCCGCCTGACGCGCGCGCTCGGCAAGCTTGGGAAACATGGCCAGCACGCGCTCGCGGTTCTTGCTCGCGCGCGCGCGCGGGCGCGCGGCAGCATGGCGCCGATATCGAGATTCTCGGCAACAGTCAGCGTCGGAAACACCTGGCGGCCCTCCGCCACCTGGCCGAGGCCGAGATTGCAGACCCGATGACTCGGCCAGCCCGAAATGTCGGCGCCGCGAAAAACGACGCGGCCGCGCGCCTGCGGCTGCATGCCGGCGAGCGGCGCGGATCAGCGTCGTCTTGCCGGCGCCGTTGGCGCCGACGATGGCGACGATCGCGCCTTCCTCGATCTCGAGCGATACGCCGTCGAGCGCCTGGACGTCGCCGTAGAACACGTCGAGGTTTTCGACCGCGCAGCATCACACCGTCTCCACGCCGAGATAGGACTGCACCACCGCCGGATCGCGCACCACCTGCTTCCGGCGCGCCTTCGGCGATGGCAATGCCGTGGTCGAGCACCAGCACGCGCGAAGCAAGCGCCATGACCGCGCGCATGACGTGCTCGATCAGCAGAATGGTCAGGCCGCTGTCGCGGTTGAGCGCTCTGCAGGATCGCGACCATGCGATCGGTCTCGGTCGGCCGCAATCCCGCCATCACTTCATCGAGCAGCAAGAAGCCGTGGACTCGGTGGCGAGCGCGCGCGCCACTTCGAGCCGCTTGCGGTCCGGCAGCGTCAGCGTCGAAGCGATGCGGTGGCGCTTGTCGAACAGATCGAGCTCGCGCAGCAGCATCATGCGCGCGCGCCGCGCGCCGCGGCCACGTCGCGCCGATGCATGCAGCGCACCGATGATGACGTTGTCCTCGACGCTCAGCGCCGGAAACGGCCGCACGATCTGGAACGTGCGGGCAATGCCGCGCCGGCAGACCGCATCGGCCGGCAAGGCCATGGATCGGCTGGCCGGCAAAGACGATCGCGCCCGCGTCCGGCGTCATGGCGCCCGCGATCATATTGAACAAGGTGGTCTTGCCGGCGCCGTTCGGGCCGATGACGGCGAAGATTGCGCCTTGCGGCACCGCAAAGCTGACGCCGATCGACCGCGACCAGGCCGCGGAAGCGCTTGCTGACCGCGCTCGAGCGGAAGAAGCGCGGTCATGACTTGCCGTCCGTCACGCCGAGCCGCCGCGCCAGCGGCGGCCACACGCCGTTCGGCAGCGCCGCGACGACGAGCAGCAGACAGATGCCGTAGAACACCTGCGTCGCTCCCGGCAGATCGAAGCCGAACGCCGTCATGGCGGAATTGAGCGTCTCGGCGAGACCGGTCAGCACGAAGGCGCCGAGGATCGGGCCGAACAGCGTGCCGACGCCGCCGATGATCGGGCCGAGAATGATCTCGATCGAGCGGGAGATGCTGAACACCTGCTCGGGAAAAAGGTTGTTGTAGAAGAACGCGTAGAACACGCCGGCAAACGACGTCACCGCGGCCGACACCATCACCGCATACATCTTGTAGCGGAAAGTATCGATGCCGGCGGCGCGCGCCGCCTGCTCGTCCTCGCGGATCGCCAGCCAGAAATAGCCGACGCGGCTGCGGATAAGGACATGGCAGAGCAGGAAGGCGGACGCAGTCGCCGCGCAGGATGACGTAATAGAACATCGTCGGATCGCCGCGCAGCAGCCACAGATCGTCGTGCGCGTATTGCTTGACCGGCAGGAACAGGCCGCTCGAGGCGTTGACGAAGTCGAGATGATCGAAGCCGATGCGGGCGAATTCGGCGAAGGCGATAGTGAGGATGGCGAAATAGACGCCGGCGACGCGGAAACGGAAAGCGAGAAATCCGATAATCGCGCCGCATGCCGCAGCGACCGGGACGGCAGCCAACAAGTCCGAGCCAGGGACCGATGCCGAAACGGGTGAACAGCGTCGCCGCCACATAGCCGCCAAGCCCGAGATAAATCGCGTGCCCGAGCGACAATTGCCCGGCAAAGCCCATCATGATGTTCCAGGCCTGCCCGGCATAGGCGAAGTAGAGAATGATGATGAGGACGGTGAGCAGATAATCGTTGACGAGCCATGGCGCCGCCAGCAGGACGACGAACAGCACGGCCAACAGCACGGCGCTGCGGCGACGACACGCCGGCGGTGAGCGCGCACAGTCATGCCAGCCTCTTGCCGAGAATGCCCTGCGGTCGGAACAGCAGCACCAGAACGAGAATGGCGAAGGCGAACATGCTTTTCGCCGACGGCGTGAACAACAGTCCGGCGAGTGCCTCGGTGAGGCCGATCAGCACGCCGCCAAGAAGCGCGCCCGGCATCGAGCCAAGGCCGCCGGTGATGACGATGACGAAGGCGAGCAGCGTGTAGCTCGGTCCCAGCATCGGCGTTGCATCGACCATCAGCGTCATCATGGTGCCGGCGGCGCCGACGCAGGCCGCGCCGAGCCCGAAGGTGAGCGCATAGAGCCGGTTGACGTCGAGGCCGACCACCAGCGCGCCGGTGTGGTTGTCGGCGCAGGCGCGGATCGCCTTGCCGACCGGCGTGAACCGAAAGAAGGCGAACAGCGCGGCGGCAAAAATGATGGCGGCCGCGCCGGCATAGACCTTGGCGGCGTCAACGAGCACCGGGCCGATCTGAAAGCTTTGGAAGCCATAGGTGGTCTGCACCGAGCGGGCGTCGGGGCCGAAGATGATCAAAAGCGCATTGGCGATAATGATGCCGAGCGCCACCAGCAGCAGAAACTGGGTGTGCTCGGGACGGGTGATGAACGGATTGATCAGGCCGCGCTGGAGTACATAACCGAAGACGAACAGCACCGCCGCGATCGGAATGAGCAGAATCAGCGGATCGGCGTGCAGCGCGCTGCACAGCACCACCGCCAGGAACATGGCGATTGTCATCATCTCGCCGTGGGCGAAATTGACCACGCGCACCACGCCGAAAATCACGGAAAGCCCGAGCGCCATCAGGCCGTAGACAAGCCCGGTCAGCACTCCGCCAATGGCGACGTTAAGATAGAGGTCTAACGGCATCCGTCACTCTGGCGCGCGAGTGCGACCATCGCGCAACTTCCTCCCCCGCAAGCGGGGGAGGATTTACCCGGCATTACGCACGATTCTGATACGGACGTCATCGGCCATTCCGGTTTGCCGTCGGCGGCTTCTTTGGGCGCAAGCGTGATCAGTTTGCCGCCGCGATTTTGGAAGGCGGCGTTTTTCACCTTGTCGTTCTGGCCCTTGGCGTTGAAGGTGATGCCGGGCCCGATGTTGACATTGTCGGTGATGTTGGTGGTGTGGATGGCGTCGGCCAGCGCCTTCGGATCGGTTGAGCCGGCGCGCTTGTAGGCGTCGGCGGCAACCAGCAGCGCCTCAAAGGTAAAGGTGTGGTTGGCGTTAAGGTTGGCGCCCGGAGCGGCCTTGGCCAATGCCGCGTCGAGCACCGCCGTCAGTTTCTTGTGCGGGTCCGGTGCGGGTGAGAAGCTGATCGGACCGTCGGCGAGCTTGCCCAGCGTCTTGATGTACTGGTCCTCGTACCAGCCGGGTCCCATGCTCATGATCGCCTGCGGCGTCCAGCGCTGCTTGACCAGTTCGCGAGTCAACAACATCGCGTCGTTGAGGCGGCTGACCACGAGCAGCGCGTCGGCGTTGGCTGCCTTGGCCTTGGCCACCTCGACCGAAAGATCGCGCGCCGCTGGATCGTAGGAAATCTTCTCGGCGATCCTGTAAGGCATGTCGAACTTCGGCATAACGTTGTCAACCGCGGCTGCGATGGCGGTGCCGTAAGTGTCGTTGATGTGCATGAACACGACCGTCTTCGGTGCGGCACCGGCGGCGGCGAAAACCTCCTTCTGATTGGTGAAGGCGTCGCCGACGATCATCGGCCCGGTCGGGAAATTCCGGAACACGAACTTGTAGCCCTGCTCGGTGATCTGCGGCGCGCCGGCGATGTTGATGACGAGCGGGATGCCCTTCTGCTCGGCGACCTGGGCGATGGCCGTGGTCTGGCCCGAATCGAAGGCGCCGACCAGGAGCTGCGCACCCTCGCTGATCACTTTTTCCGCGCGGGCTCGCGCGGTATCGACGTTCGAACTCGGTGTCGGCATTCATGATTTCGAGCTCGGGCAGGCCGAGCGACTTTAAGATCGCCGGCGCCATATCGACGCCGAGCTGACAACTCTGGCCGATGCCGGCCTGCAAGCCGGAACGCGGCAACAGCACGCCGACCTTCAGCGCGCCGCCCGCCGCGCGTACGATGTTGAACGGTGCTATGCCGGCGACGAAACCGGCGGCACCGAGGCCTGCGGAGAAGGTGCGGCGGGTTAGCCGCGCGGAATTCGACTGCGGTCTGCAAGTCATGACGAAGTCCTCCCAACGTTTATGTTATCCGGCTTCACTCCCATGATGCCGGATATACGAGCGATCACAGGTCCGAAAGTGTCGAGGGGCCGCGGCTCACTCGTGCCCCGCACACCGCCTGTCCGCTGCATATTGTTGACCTTGACAACAATCGTCAATACCAATCATCGGCGCTATGGCTAATTCGCGGATCAAATCGAGCATACCGGGCAACCGGGCGCTCCCCTATCGCAACGCGCCGGCGACGCGCCGCTCGGTGCGGCCGGCGATCGTGCTCGATGCACTCAACGCCCATCTCGGCTATTTCATCCGGCGCGCGCAAATTTGGGTGTTCGGCGATTTCATCCGCACGCTCAAGCGCATCGACGTCAGCCCGGCGCAGTATTCGGTTCTGGTGGTGACCGGCGCCAATCGCGGGTTGTCCCAGGCGGAGCTGGCGGCGACGCTCGGTATCGAACGGGCGCGACTGGTTCGCCTCTTGCACCTACTGGAGGATCGCGGCCTCGTTCAGCGGTTGCCGTCGTCCGCCGACGGGCGCCGTCACGCGCTCAGGCTTACCGCACAGGGTCGCACCTTGCTCGCGCGCGCCAAGACGCTGGCGGCGCGGCACGAGCAACGGCTGACCGAGAAGCTCGGCGGCGAGCGCCACAAAATGCTGCTCGACGCGCTGCGCGAATTCTAGAGGCGTCGCTCTATAGCTCCTTCCCGAGCAGGCGATCGACCGAGTAGGGCCCACCGCCCCGGATCGCGATGGCGAACATCACGATGCCGAGCAGCAGTATGTATTCGTATCCACCCTTGCTGACAGAAAATCCGGCCTGGAGATGCACGGCCAAAAGGCCGATCAGCAGTTCAATTGCGAGCGCCGCCGCGAAGAACCGCGTGAAGAGCCCGAGGATGATGCAGACGGCGCCGACGGTTTCCAAAAACATGGCGGCAACCGCAAACGCCGTGGCGGGCTCGAGTCCCGATTTGGCCATCATACCGCTGACGCCGGCGACCCCGAATGTGCCGACCTTAAACCAGCCGTGCATCAGCAAGATGCAGCCGATAACCACGCGCATGGCGGTGTATGCGATGTCGCGCCAGGATGCGTAGAACCCGGCGAGGCCCGGAAAAAGCAATTTCGTTTCGGCCGTCGTCATTATGTCCCTCCCGACGATCTCATCCGCCACTTACGGTAGGCAAACGATTATTACCACGCCCGCGCAGCGATGAAATCCTCCTTCGGTCTTTTGTGCCGAAAAACGCCTCATTTTACAGGCGGCCCCAATCTGCAATAATCTATCCCTGTCACTTGTCGCGCTTGCGCATATAATAGGGGGTCGATGGGCACCGAGCAGGCGTCTCGGTGTGACGATCGACACTGATTTATTGGGAGTAGATTGATGCCTAAAGGTACCGTGAAGTGGTTCAATTCGCAAAAGGGCTACGGATTCATTCAGCCGAAGTCAGGCGGCAAAGATGTTTTCGTCCACATCTCGGCGGTCGAGAGAGCCGGCCTCAGCGGTCTCAATGAAGGACAAGTTGTCGAATTCGAGGAGGTCGCGAATAAGGGCAAGACGTCAGCGGAAAACCTCAAGGTTCAGCGCTGATTTTTGGCCCGAAATCTGCCAACCAAACACTGTGGCCTCGATGCTTGTCAGCATCGAGGCTTTGCAGCTTAATGGCCTAGTCCGCCAGCGCCTTCTCCACCGCCGCGGCGATGCGCAATAGCGTGCGGTCGCTGCCATGGCGGCCGACCAGCATCAGCCCGACCGGAAGCGGCGGCGGCAGCGGTAGCGAGATCGCGCACAGATCGAAGAAATTGCCGACCGCGGTGTTGCGGATCAGCAAATTGTGGCGCGCGAAAAAAGTCTTCTGGTCGGCCACCTCGGCGATGGTCGGCGCAATGATCGGCGTCGTAGGCATGATCAGCGCATCGAGCATGGCCAGCCGGGCGTCCAGCGAGCGAATGAGCCGCTCGCGCGCGCGCAACGTTTCGACGTAATCCGCCGCCGGCATGGCGCAGCCGCGCTCGATGCGAGCGCGTACATTCGGATCGATGTCGGCGCCGCGCCGCGCGATGCGGTCGCGATGAATAGCGCAGGCCTCGGCCGGCGGGATACCACCTTTGGCCAGCGCCGCGTTCATCTCGTCGAACTGGGCGATTTTTTCCGTGCTGACGCGCGCGCCGGCGTCATCAAGCCGCTTGATCGCGGCGGCGAAAGCGGTGGCGACGTGGTTGTCGAGATCGTCGAGCGGCAGGCCCTCGTCGAGCCCGAAACGCAAACTATCCAGTGCAACCGGCGCAAGCGGCGCGGGCGCTTCACCGGCCAGCACCGCGTCGGTGTCGGCGCATTCGGCGACGCTGCGCGCGAGCGGCCCGACCGAATCGAGCGTGAAGCTTAACGGGAAGGCGCCGTCCGTCGGCACCCGGCGTTTGGTCGGCTTGAAACCGACAATACCGCACAGCGCCGCCGGAATCCGTACCGAGCCGCCGGTATCGCTGCCGATCGCGATCTCACACATGCCGTCACTAGCGGCGACCGCCGCGCCGGCCGACGAGCCGCCGGGAATGCGCGCGCGGTCGCGCGGATTGCCGGGCGTGCCGAAATGCGGGTTGGCGCCGATGGCGGAATAGGCAAACTCGGTCATGTTGGTCTTGGCGATGATCACCGCGCCGCTAGCGCGCAGCCGCCCCACGATGGCGGCGTCGGACTCGGCGGGCCTGGCTTCCGCGGCCAGCACCTTCGAGCCGGCGCGGGTCTTTTCGCCGGCAACGTCAAACAAATCCTTGATGCTGACGATGGCGCCGTCGAGCGGTCCGAGCGAAACGCCGTGCGCGGCGCGAGCATCGGCGGCGGCCGCCGCCGCACGCGCTTCCTCGGCATAAACGGTCAGGCAGGCGCGCGCCCCCTCGCCTTTCGGATCGGCGATGCGGGCGAGCGACTGTTCGAGCCGGTCGCGGCTGGATTGAGTTTTTTTCATGCGAGCGTTCCCCGACCGACGTGCGTGACGATGTTGCGGACCATACACCGATCCTGCCATCATCGGCGAGTATCCAGCAAAGCGAGAGCATGACGATGCCGGGAAGAAAACCGACATTCTCTTTCATCGGTTTCGGCGAAGCCGGCCAGGCGGTCGCCGCGGGCGTGCGCGAAGCCGGCGCCGGGCGCATCGCCGCCTGGGACATTCTGTTCCCGAAGCCCGAAGGCGAGCCGCTCAAGGCTGCCGGCGACGCAATCGGCGTCGATTGCGCTTCGTCCGCCGCCGACGCCGTGCGCGGCGCCGACATTGTCGTCTCGGCGGTCACCGCGGCTTCGAGCATCGAGGCGGCGCGCTCGGTCAAGCCGCATCTCGCCGGGAGGCCGTATTTCCTCGACATCAACTCGGTTTCGCCGGGACGCAAGCAGGAAACCGCGAAGCTCCTCGGCGCGAGTGCACGTTATGTCGATGTCGCGGTGCTCGGGCCAATTCATCCGGCACGGCATCAAACGCCGATGCTGCTTGCCGGCGCCGACGCCGCCGCGGTCGCCCCGCTGCTCGGCACGCTTGGCATGCGCGTCACCGTCGGCGGGCCGGAGGTCGGCGCCGCAGCCGCGATCAAGATGGTGCGCAGCGTGATGATCAAAGGCATCGAGGCGCTGACCTTCGAGTGTTTCCTCGCCGCCGCGCGCGCCGGTGTGGTCGAGGAGGTCGCCGCCTCGCTGAAGAACAACTTTCCCGGCCTCGATTGGAAAAAATTGATTCCTTACAACCTCGAACGCATGGCCCGCCACGGCGAGCGCCGCGCCGCCGAGATGGAGGAAGTCGTGGCGATGCTGCCCGAGCTCGGCATCGAGCCGCTGATGGCGGCGGCGACCGTCAAGCGCCAGCGTGAAATGGGCCGGATCGGCACGCAGGCCGCGGTGCGCAACGTGCTGGAAAAGGACGGCGCCACCATCCTCAACGCGGTCAGCACCGCCGCGCGGGACCGGAATTAACCGCGCCGCTTGATGGTGTCGGCTAAAAACGCAAACAAGTCTTTCGGCGTGCGCTTTCGGCTGGCGAAATCGACGTGCACGATGCCGAAGCGGCGGCTGTAGCCTTCGCCCCACTCGAAATTATCGAGCAGCGACCAGACGAAATAGCCGCGCAGATTGCAGTTGGCCGCGAGCGCGGCGCGCGCCGCAGCGAGGTGCTCGCGCAGATAAGCGATACGATCGGCGTCATGCACGATGCCGTCGGCGCCGAGCGGATCGTCATAGCAGGCGCCGTTCTCGGTGACATAGACCTCCGGATTGCCGTAGTCGTCGCGCAACCGGATCAGCGCATCGGTGAGCCCGCCGGCGTCGATCGGCCAGCCGAAGGCGGTAAAGCGCGTCTCCGCCGGCGTGGCGCCGAACCAGGCGCCAAACAGGCTTTGCGGGGCGGCCGCCACATACATCGGTGCGTAATAATTCACGCCGACGAAATCGACCGACTGTCGGATGGTTTGCAGATCGCCGTCCACGATCAGCGGCGCGAAGTCGTCGGCGACCGCCGCGGGATAGCGGCCCTTGAACAGCGGATCGAGGATGGCGCCGTTCCACATCGCGTCGAAACGCGCGACCGCGGTGCGGTCTTCCGCACGCTCCGACGAAGGCCACACCGGCTGTACGCTCGAGACGGTGCCGAGCCGTAGCGTGGCGCGTTCGGCGCGCAACGCCTGCAACGCGCGGCCCGCCGCCAGATTCTGGTGATGGACGGCGGCAACCATGTTCGGCAGGCCGCTGACGCCGGGCGCGTGACTGCCGAAGCCATACCCGAACAGCGCGTGCACGTTCGGCTCGTTGAACATCGCCCAATGCCGCACGCGATCGCCGAGGCGACGCGCCACAACGCGTGCGTAGTCGGCGAATTTTTCGGCGGTGTCGCGGTTGCGCCAGCCGCCTTGCTCCTGCAACACCTGCGGCAAATCCCAATGATAAAGGCACAGCCAGGGCGCGATATTGCGAGCCAGTAGTCCATCAACCAGGCGATCGTAGAAATCGAGGCCCCGCGTTTCGACCGCGCCAACGCCTGCCGGCAGGATGCGCGGCCAGGCGACCGAGAAGCGGTAGGCGTTGAAGCCCCCCCGCGCCAGCAAAGCGATATCGTCGCGCCAAAGGTGATAGTGATCGCAAGCAACGTCGCCGGTGTCGCCGTTCTTCACCTTGCCCGGCGTGCGGCAAAAGACATCCCAGATGCTTTTGCCGCGGCCGTCGGCATCGACCGCACCCTCGATCTGATAGGACGAAGTCGAGGCGCCCCAGACAAAGTCTGAGGGAAATTCACTTTCTGCCGCGAACGCGTGCTGCGGTCGCGAGCCATGCCGTAGTCCGAGCAGGCCGGCGAACAACGGCAGCATCCGGCGGCGAGAGATCATCGCTTCTTCTTCGCGCGCCGCGCCTTTGGTTTGGCCCGCCGTGCGGCTTTGGCGCTGCGGTGCGGCGGCCAGAAGCCGGCCGTTTTCAGCCGCATGCTCCAATATTCCCAGGTCCGCGTCGCCGCGGTGGTCTTCACGTTGATCGCGCCGGCGAGTGGGATTTCGCCCGGATAAAGCGGCTGCGGCGTGCCGATCAGCGACGCGCGCAGCTGATGCTCGGCGTTCCAACATAGATAAATGCAGCGCGAGACCAATTCGCGCAGTCCGGCGCCGACCACGGTCGCGCCGTGCCGTTTCATCAGCACGACCGAATTTTTGCCGAGCGCGCGCGCCAGCGATTGGCCCTCCTCCGGCCTCACTACCAGAAGATTGGTGTCGCCGAATTCGTCGTGCTGGTCCCAGAACGGCACCTCCGAGCCGATCGCGCCGCCGACGTGGAACACCGGGAAGATCGGCTTGCCGGCGATGCAAAACGGCATCACTGCCGGGGCGTGATGGTGGCACACCGCCATGACGTCGGGGCGCATCTTGTAGATTTCGCCGTGAATGACCCGCTCGGAATATTGCTGCGCGGTCGGCGGTCTCACCGGCACGGACTCAAGCGTGTATTCGAGGATGTCATCGGGTTCGACGATCAGCGGCGAACGCGAGCGCGAGAGGAGATAGCGTCCGGGATCGTCAGGGTGGCGGATGCTGACGTGACCGAAAGCGTCGATCACACCTTCGTTGCCGAGTATACGGTTCGCGACAGCGAGCTCTTCGATGATTTCGGTCATTTGGTCCGGCACGGCTTTCATCTCCCTGTCCGGCGGCACCCGCCGCTATCCGCAGTTAAGACCGACGCGGCCATGACGATAGCTTGCCCCCGAGCGTGATGCTATCAATTGCCGCGAACGAAAGCGGCCGCCGGGAAGCTTGCATGACCGCGCGCAATCTCGACATCAACGTCCGCGTCAACGGCGAAGACGTGTCGGCCAACGTCGAAGCGCGTAAAACGCTGGTCGATTTCCTGCGCGACGATCTTTCGCTGACCGGCACCCATGTCGGCTGCGAGCACGGCGTCTGCGGCGCGTGCACGGTGCGCCTCGACGGTGAGGTCGTGCGCGGCTGTCTCGTTCTGGCGGTGCAGTGCGACGGCGCCGAAGTCGAAACCATCGAAGGCTTGTCGGACGCCGGCCCGCTCGCCGACCTGCAGTTGGCTTTCCAGCAACGAAATGCGCTGCAATGCGGCTATTGCACGCCAGGCATGCTGATCGGCGCGCAGGAGCTGCTCGCGCACGGCGGCGTGCCGAGCCGCGAGGCGATCCGCGAGCATCTTTCGGGCAATTACTGCCGCTGCACCGGCTATCAGGCGATCGTCGATGCGATCGAGTCGGTGGCGCAAGCAAGGGCGGTGAAATGAAAATCGCCGACGACCAGCCGTCCGGACTGTCCGCGCTCGACCGGCCGAATTCCTATATCGGCCGCTCGGTGCCGCGGCCGAATCTGGCGCGACTGACGCAAGGGCGCGGCCAGTATGTGAGCGACGTGACGTTGCCGCGCATGGTGCATGTTGCATTCCTGCGCTCGCCGCACGCGCATGCGCGCATCAAGAGCATCGACACTGCGGCGGCGAAGAAAGCACCGGGCGTGGTCGCGGTGGTCATCGGCGCCGAGCTTGCGAAAGTCATCACGCCGTGGGTCGGCGTGCTCACCCATCTCAAAGACATCAAGTCGGCGCCGCAACACGCCATCGCGGTCGATCGCGCCTGCTGGCAGGGCGAAGCGTTGTGCGCGGTGGTCGCGAAGAGCCGCGCGCAAGCCGAGGACGGCTGCGCGCTCATCGCCATCGAATACGAAGTGCTGCCCGCCGTCACCGACCCGGAAACCGCACTCGATCAATCGACGCAGGTGATCCATCCCGAGCTCGGCGACAACCTGACCTTCGAGCGTGCGCTCACCGCCGGTGATCCCGACAAGGCGTTTGCGGAAGCCGACGCAGTCGCCGAGGCGACGTTTATGTTCGGCCGCCACACCGGCGTCACCAACGAGGCGCGCGCCATTGTCGCCGACTGGAATCCAGGCGAGGAGCGCCTCACGGTCTATCAGGGCACCCAGGCCCCGCACATGATGCAGAACCTGTTCGCCAAGCACCTTAATCTCGAAGAGCATCAGGTGCGCGTCCTCACCAAGGATGTTGGCGGCTCGTTCGGCATCAAAGTGCACACTTATGCCGACGAGATGGCGACGGTGGCGCTGGCGAAATTGCTGCGGCGACCGGTCAAGTTCGTCGCCGACCGGTTGGAGAGCTTCGTCTCCGACATCCACGCGCGCGACCACCGCGTCAAAGCCAGGATCGGCGTCAAGCGCGACGGCACCGTCACCGCTTTCGAGATCGACGACCTCACCGGCATCGGGCCGTATTCGGTCTATCCGCGAACCAGCGGCATCGAGGCCAACCAGGTGGTCAATCTGGTCGGCGGTCCCTACACCTGCCCGAACTATCGCGCCCGTGCCCGCGTGGTGTTCCAGAACAAGAACGTGATGTGCCAGTACCGCGCCGTCGGCCATCCGATCGCCACGGCGGTGACTGAAGGTCTGGTTGACCTCGCTGCGGCGAAGATCGGCATGGATCCGGCCGAGATGCGCCGGCGCAATCTCATCGCCGACGACGCCTATCCCGCCGTCTCCGCGTCCGGCATCAAGTTCGAAAAACTTTCGCACCACGCGTCGCTCGACAAGATTCTCACGATGATGGACTACCCGGCGCTGCGCACCGAGCAGGCAAAAGCACGCGAGCGCGGTGTTCATCGCGGCATCGGCTTCGCCACGTTCGTCGAGGTGACCAACCCGTCGGCGGCGTTCTACGGCGTCGGCGGCGCGAAGATTTCGGCGCAGGACGGCGCGACGCTCCGGCTCGATGCCACCGGCTCGGTGTTCGTGCATTCCGGCGCCACCGAGCAAGGCCAGGGCGCGGAATCGGTGCTGGCGCAATGCGTCGCCCATCGTTCGGCGTCGCCATCGACCGCGTACGCGTCATCACCGGCGACACCGACAACACGCCCTATGGCGGCGGCACCTGGGCGTCGCGCGCCGCCGGCATCGCCGGCGAGGCCGCCTGGCAGGCGGGCAAGGCGCTGCGCGGGAACGTGCTCGCCGCCGCCGGTGCGATGCTGCAAGCCGATCCGAAGATCTCGACATCCGCTCCGGCATCGTGGTCGATGCCGACACCGGGCGTGAGCGTTTACCGCTGGAAGAAATCGCGCGCATCATCTACTTCCGTCCCGACACTTTGCCGCCCGACTTCCAGGCCGAGTTCGTGGTGACGCGACATTACGTGCCGCGCGCCTGGCCGTTCGCCTTCACCAACGGCATCCAGGCGTCCTATCTCGAAGTCGATACCCGCACCGGGCAGGTGAAGCTCTTGAAACATTGGTGCGTGGAGGATTGCGGCACAGTGATCAATCCGCAGCTCGTCGACGAGCAGATCCGGGGCGGCATCGTGCAGGGCATCGGCGGCGCGCTATACGAGCATTGCCTTTATGACGAGGCCGGCCAGATGCTCAACGCCAATCTGATGGATTATCTGGTGCCGATGGCGGGCGAAATGCCCGACATCGAGATCGGCCACGTGGTGACGCCGACGGCGGATTCCGAACTCGGCGCCAAAGGCGCGGGCGAAGCCGGCACCGCCGGCGCGCCGGCTTGCGTGATGAACGCGCTCAACGACGCGCTCCGCCCGCTCAACGCCACGCCTTTGGTCGAAATGCCGTTCACGCCGGAGCGCGTGCTCAGGGCGCTGGGCAAGGTATAACGGCAAATCCGCTGGCCCCGCGAAAGCGGGGACCCAGCACTTCTGGATTCCCGCTTGCGCGGGAATGAGCGGTCGTTTAGCCCTTCCCGTTGCACGCGAAATAAGACACGAATTCGCAAAAATTTACCGGAGGAAACGCAGATGGCCGGAAATAAGCGGGCCAGTTATAAGCTCGTGACCTATAGCACCAAGGACGGCCCGCGCGCCGGCATTGTCGTCGGCGACGCCGTGTTCGACGCCGCCAAGGTCACCGGCAAGGCGGCCTATGCCACCGTCGCCGGCATCCTCGCCGACTGGAAGACCGCCGAACGGGCGCTGGGCAACGCCGCCGGCGGCGCCGCAACATTGCGCGGGAAAAGCCAGCCGCTCGGCAAGACCAAATTGCTTGCGCCAGTGCCCAATCCGGCGACCATCTTTTGCGCCGGCGCCAATTACCAAGACCACGCCGCGGCGATGGCAAAGAAGCATGGCATGCCCGAGCCGGCCGACCCGCATAAGGCCGGGACTCAAGCCGTGGCATTTCATCAAGGCGGCGCGGACCATCACCGACCCGGGGGCGACGGTGAAAGCGTCCCATTATTCCCAGCAGCTGGACTGGGAGCTTGAGCTCGCCGCCGTTATCGGCCGATCGGCCAAGGACGTGCCGAAGGACAAGGCGCTCGATTACGTCGCCGGCTACACCGTCGCGAACGACCTGTCGGCGCGCGATCGCGGCCGCCGGCCCGGCATCGAAGATACGTCGTTCTTCAAGATGGACTGGAGCAAGCACAAAAGCTTCGACGGCTCCTGCCCGCTCGGGCCGTGGATCGTGCCGGCCGGCGAAATCGCCGATCCGCAGAATTTGAAGATGAAACTTTGGGTCAACGATAGGCTCAAGCAGGATTCCAACACCTCAAAGATGCTGTTCACACTCGCCGAACAGATCGAGCAATTGTCGATCAATATGACGCTGCATCCGGGCGACTTGATCCTCACCGGCACGCCGGCCGGCACCGGCGCCGAAAGCGGCGAATTCCTCAAGGCCGGCGACACGATCAAAAACTGGATCGAGGGCATCGGCGAGTTCGAGAACAAGATCGCCTAGGGTCGCGGCTGAATTTTCGCCATGGTAGAATTTTCCGCTCATTCCCGCGCAAGCGGAATCCAGAACTGGGTCCCCGCCTTCGCGGGGACGAGCGGCTAAAGTGAGACGTCAAAGCATGCCCGAAAAATTCGTCGCCAAGCTCGATAAGTTCAAGGACGGCGAGCGCCGCATCGTGTTCGTCGGTGACAACGAGATCGGCGTGTTCCGGCATGAGGGGGCGTTCTACGCCTACTCCAATTTCTGCCTGCATCAGGGCGGCCCGGCCTGCGAGGGACTTACCATCGCCAAGGTCGAGGAGCGGCTGCGCCCGGACAAGACCTCGATGGGCTTGTCCTTCTCCGAGAGCGAGATGCACTTCGTCTGCCCGTGGCACGGCATGGAATACGACATGAAAACCGGCGAGTGCGTGTCCGACCGGCGCATGAAGCTGAAAAAGTTCGAGGTCATGCAGAAGGGAGACGAGGTCTATGTCCTCGCCTAGATCCGCCCCGCCGAAATCGCCCGGTCCCAAATCGACGGCACAACGAACTGCCAGGGAAGCGCTTAACCGCGCCGCCAAGGCGGCACAACGTCCACGTCTGCCAACCGCCGCCGAAGCAGAACGCCAAGCGCGCGTCGGCGGAAGCCAAACAGGTCGCCGCCGCCATCCAGCGCGGCATCGCCGACGGTCAGCTCGACGTGCTCTCGGCCGACGCGCTGCAGGCGCTGATCGCCGCGGCCTGCAAGCTCTACACCGCGCGCCGCGAAGGCGGCGAGGAATTTTCGCCGGTGCCGAAGAATGCGATCTCCGCCACCGACGCGATGGTCACCGCCAGCGGCCTTCTCCGCGCCGCCGATCTCGCCGCTTTCGAGCTCGGCATGTGGCAGGGCTGGACCGGGCGATGACTGTGATTCGTCATTGCGAGGAGCAACGCGACGAAGCAATCCAGTCCGCGAAAAGATGGATTGCTTCGCTGCGCTCGCAATGACGACGGGAGACAACCTATGGATCTGATCGCCGATCGCGGCCGCCGCGTCACCGTCGAGGAGCTCAACACCACGCGGCTCTTGGCGCATGCGCGCAACCAGGCGCACCGGCGCGGCTTCGACGATATTTTGATCGTCGACGTCGACGCGCACCATTACGAGAACGAGCACTACGACGAATTCCTGCCGTTCATGGAAAACGACGTGCTGCGCCAGCTGGTCACGGTCGGCCGCAGCACGCGGCAGCGGCCTGGCATTGTGCCGATCCCGACCGGCTATCAGGATATGGGCGGCCGGGTGACGCGCTATCCGATGCGTGGCAGCGAAAAGACCGACGAAGGCCGGATTCGCGACGTGCAGCTCGGCCACCGCTGGATGGACGCCATGGGCGTCGATTATTCCTGCCTATTCCCAACCGGCATGCTCAATATCGGGCTGCATCCGCAGACCGAAATGGAGGTCGACCTGTGCTGGGCCTATAACCGCTGGCTCACCGAGAAGGTGATGCCGGAGGCCGGGGGCCGCTTCTTCTCGCTCCTTTGCCTGCCGTTTGCCGATCCGGACGCGGCGTTGCGTCAGGTCGAAACCTTCGGCGGTCGCAAGCACGTCGGCGGCTTCATGATCACCACCGTGCGCTCCAACATGGGCGTGCACGACAACGCCTATATGAAAGTCTATCGCGCCATGGAGGAACGTGGCCTCGCCGTCGCGTTCCATTCCGGCGTCAACTGGAGCGAAACCGCGTTCAGGAACTGCAACCGCTTCATCTCTGTGCACGCGCTCGGCTTCACCTGGTACAACATCGTCAACTGCACCAATTGGGTGATCAACGGCATCGGCGAGCGTTTTCCCAAGCTGCCCGTGATCTGGATGGAATCCGGGCTCGCCTGGGTGCCGTTCCTGATGCAGCGGCTCGACCACGAATACATGCTGCGGCCGTCGGAAGCGCCGCTGTTGAAGAAAAAGCCGTCGGACTACATGCGGGAGATGTTCTATTCGTCGCAGCCGATGGAGATTCAGGATTACGACGCGATGGCGACGACGTTCCGCATGATCAATGCGGAGACGCAGCTGCTCTACTCCTCGGATTATCCGCATTGGGATTTCGACCTGCCGTCGACCATTTGGGATTTGCCGTTCCTTTCCGAAAAGGCCAAGCACAATATCCTGGGCGGCACCGCCGCGCGGCTGTTCAAGCTGCCGCCGCGCAACGAGAAGCAAAAAGCCAATCTCAAGAAGTTCGGCAATTTAGTTACGGCATAGCATCGTACGCGCTCGTCATTGCGAGGAGCGAGGCGACGAAGGAATCCAGCCTTTGTGTTTAACGACTGGATTGCTTCGCTCCGCTCGCAATGACGGAAAGCCATCGACCTTGCGCGTGCAGCCCGCTACGCTGGACCGACAAAATGACCGCCGCATGATCGCGGCAGGGGTTCGCAGGGAGGACATTCGATGGCGCAGGTCTGGGAGAAATCCTATCCGCCGGGCGTGGTCTGGGACGTAGCCCTGCCACCGCCGGTCGCGCTCGAAAGCCTGCTGGAGAAAGCCGCGACCAAGTGGCCCGACCGCGTCGCGATCGACTTCTACGACCGCACCTTCACCTTCCGCGAATTCCGCGATCTCGCCGCGCGCGCCGCCAAGGGTTTGCAGGCGCTTGGCGTCGGGCCCGGCGTGCATGTCGGCCTGCATTTGCCGAACACGCCGCATTTCGTCATCGCCTTTTTCGCCGTGCTGATGGCCGGCGGGCGGGTGGTCAATTTCAGTCCGCTCGCTGCGCCGCGCGAACTCGCCTATCAGATCGCCGACGCCGAGACCAAAGTGATGATCACGCTCGGCCTGCCGATGCTGTATCCGCAGGTCGCCGCGCTCAAAGGCACCGCCAAATACGACACGCTGGTGGTGTGCAGCATCGCCGATTTCCTCCCCGCCCCGGCCGCCGCGATCTTCGGCCCGGTGGCGGAGCGCATCGGGGGCGCCGGCCGCGAGCTCGATTTCTCCGCGCTGATCGGCAACGACGGCGCCTATACGCCCCATCCGCGTGGCCCGGTCGCCGACGAGGTGGCGGTGCTGCAATATACCGGCGGCACCACCGGACAGCCGAAGGGCGCGATGCTTACGCATGCCAATTTCTGCGCGGTGCTCGGCGTCTATTCGTACTGGAACGGGCTTGGCCCGGACGAACCGCCGGAAAAGGCGCTCGCGGTGCTGCCGCTGTTCCACATTTTCGGGCTGACGTTCCTGATGCTGCTTGCTGTCGCCAACGGCTCGCAGCTCGTGCTGCACATCCGGTTCGATCCGGACCGGGTGCTGGCCGACATCACGCGCAAGAATATCACGGTCTTTCCGGGGGTGCCCACCATGTACACCGCGCTGGTCAATCATCCCAAGGTGAAGGAATTCGACCTGTCCTCGGTGACGATGTGGGCGTCGGGCGGCGCGCCGCTGCCGCTCGACGTGCAGCAGCGCTTCGAGACGCTCGCCGGCCGCGCGCCGCGCGAAGGTTACGGCCTGACCGAAACCGCGCCGCTCGGCACGCTGCAACGCCGCGACGTTCCCGCGCGGCAAGGCAGCGTCGGCCTGCCGGCTCCGTGCAGCCTTTTGGAAATCGTCGATTTGGCGGACGACAGCAAGGTGCTGCCGCCTGGCGAGCGCGGCGAGGTCTGTTTCACCGGTCCACAGGTGATGAAGGGCTACTGGAAGAAGCCGGAGGCAACCGCGGAAGCGTTCCGCGGCGGCCGCTTCCACACCGGCGACATCGGCTATCTCGACCAGGACGGCTTTCTCACCCTGGTCGACCGCAAGAAGGACATGATCTTTCCGGCGGCTTCAACGTGTTTCCGCGCAATATCGAAGAAGCGATCTACGAGCATCCGGCGGTCGCCGAAGTCACCGTCATCGGCATTCCCGACGCCTATCGCGGCCAGTCGGCCAAGGCATTCATCGCGCTCAAACCGGGGCAGGCGCCGTTCGGCATTGACGAGCTGAAAGCTTTCCTCGCCGACAGGCTCGCCAAATACGAAATGCCGACCGAGATGGAGATCCGCGCGAACCTGCCGAAGACGCCGGTCGGCAAATTGTCGAAGAAGGAATTGGTGGCGGAAGAAATGGCCAAGCGGCAGCCGGCGCCGCCGCCGCAGGCCACCGCCGCGCGCGGCTGAGAGCAGGCGCGCGCCGCAAGCGGGCTTGACCAGTCCACGGGAAAATCTTGGCGCAGGAATTCGAGACCGATTTTTGGAAAGACGCGGCGAGCCGCAAGATTTGGGACGACATCGTCCCGGGCGAGCCGCGCCGGACGCTGCCCTATGCGCTGACGCTGGAAGCTATTCAAAAATATTGCCGCTCGGTCGGCGACCTGCATCCGCTCTATTTTGACGCGGACTACGCGCGCAAATCTTCCTATGGCGGGCTGATTGCGCCGCCGTCGATCCACATCCTCTTGATGTTCGCCTGCACGCCGGCGGACGACTGGATGCGCACGCCCGGCACGGTCAATGCCGGGCAGTCGTGGAGCTACAACATTCCGGCGCGGCCGAATGACACCATCACCTTGCAGGCGCGCGCGCTCGACAAGTTCATCAAAAAGGGACGGCTGTTTGTCATTCACGACAATGTCTTTTTCAACCAGCGCGGCGACGTGATCTGCAGCGGCCGCGGCTGGACCATCCGGCCGGTTTGAGGAGCGCGCACCATGCCGGTGACATTCGAAAGTCTGACGCCCGGGCACCGCATCGACGGCGCCGCTTTCGCGGCGTCGCGCGAAACCATCCGCGCGTTCTGCGAAGGGTCGCTCGACTTCAATCCGCTGCACCTCGACGACGACTACATGACCGAAGACTTCGGCAAGACCAATTTCGGCGGCATCATCATGCACGGCATGACCAATTTCGGGCTGATCACCCGCATGCTAACCGACTGGGCGTATGCGGCCGGCGCCGTGCACCGCCGCCTGGAGACGCGCTGGCGCAAGCCGGTGAAGCCGGGCGATACGATCCAGCCGCGCGGCACGCTGACATCGAAATTGGCGACGCAAAAATCGCGCTGGGTCGTCATCGACGTCGAAGTCCGCAATCAGCGCGACGAAGTGGTGGCGACCGGCGAAGCGACGATCGAATTTCCGCTCGCTTAGGCCGTGGGACGACGCGGATGGGCGATTACTCCGGACTTGACTTGTCGG
This sequence comes from uncultured Alphaproteobacteria bacterium, assembly GCA_963845775.1. Classification (GTDB taxonomy): domain Bacteria; phylum Pseudomonadota; class Alphaproteobacteria; order Rhizobiales; family Xanthobacteraceae; genus BOG-931. The sequence continues at coordinate 19,448 of CAWJTE010000005.1, read as the reverse complement.
GATTTCGTTCTCTGATCGCAACTGGAAGGCCACGTCTGAGCTTTTTTACTGTTTCAGCACTCTCGCCTATCTGGGGCTTATGAGAGCAAGTCCCCAAAATCGCATGATCGGCGACGGTCGCAACCTTTCCGTGGGGTACCAGCCCCAAGGGAAAGGATTCTGCCATGTCTAAGCGGATTTGGGGCCTTTGCTCGTTTCTTGGCGGTATTGCTTCGCTTCGCTCGCAATGACGGGGGAGGATGAGAAGCGCCCACTCCCCTTGCGGGCGGCGCGGGAAACCGCTGGAATGAGCGTCCAATCGCTTGCAACACATGCCCTGGCATTGTCGCCGACAAGAAAGTCCGGGCCAAACGGGAGGAAGACCATGCGACGCAACACAATCCTATTGGCGTTCGGACTGGCGGCCGCGATCGGGCTCGGCGCATCGGGCGCCCAGGCCGCTTCGATCCTCGACGAATGGTCGAGCGTGAAAGCGCCACTGGCGCCGCCGCCGGTGAAGGAAGTGACCGTCGATCCGAAGACCACCGCGCTGTTGATGCTCGATTTCGTGGCGCCGATCTGCGGACACATTCCGCGCTGCGGCGCCAGCCTTCCCGCAGTGAAAAAGCTGCTCGACGCGGCGCGCGCGCACGACGTGTTCGTGGTCTATACCGGCATTCCCAATCTGCCGATATCCGCAACGCTGCCGGACGTGGCGCCGACGGGCAAAGAACCTTACGTGCAATCCTTCATTGATAAATTCCTCAACAGCGACCTGGAAAAGATCCTCAAGGATAAGGGCATCAAGACCGTGATCTGCGTCGGCACATCCGCCGTCGGCGCAGTGATGAACACCGCGAGCCACGCAGCGCAGGCCGGGTTCGAAGTGGTCGTGCCAGCGGACGGATTGTCGGCACCGGACACCTATTTCGAGCAATACGCGGTGTGGCAGCTCACCCACGCGCCGGTGATCCCGCCGCACGTCACGCTGACCACGATCGACATGGTGAAGTTCTAACATTGCCGCATCGGGCGGCGGGGAGACGCCGATATGCTGATCACCGCGCGTATCCTGTTGACGCTTGCCGCGCTTGGCTTCAGCACCATCACCGTCGTCGCCGATTTGAACAAGACGCATGCGGCCAATCCGTTGTGGACGCCGCATGCGCGCTTTCACGTCGTCTGGCAGGTGCTGTCCTATAACGGCATTGCGCTGGTCATGCTCTATCTGATCTGGGCGGGCGGCCCGGCGCAGATGGAGCAGCTCTACATCGCCGCCGGGCTGGCGGTTGCCGTCTATGCCGGCTTCTTCGGCGCGGTGTTCGGCCGTCCGCTGTACGGCGGCGGGTTGTTCGACACCAACGGCTATCCGTCGTTCCGGGCGCCGATCGGCCCGAAAAGCTGGCTGTGGGACGTGAACGTGACGATCTTCACCGTCACCTCGGCGATTCTGCTGCTGGCGATCGTCGCAGTGGCCGCCGCCTAAATCGCGCCGCCGCGCTACCAGCGCGCCGGCAGGCGGTTAAGTCCGCGCAGGACGAAGGTCTGGCGCCAGTCGGGATCCTCGATGTTGTCGAGCCGCAAATTCGGCAGCCGGCGCAACAACGTCGCGATGGCAATCTCGCCCTCGATTCGAGCGAGCTGTGCGCCGACGCAATAATGGATGCCGCCGCCGAACGACAGCGGATGAATGTCGGCGCGCTTGACGTCAAGCCGGTCGGGATCGGCATAGACCGCGGGATCGCGGTTGGCGGAACCAAGCAGACACACGACCGACTGGCCCTTCGCCAGTGGAATGCCGCCGATATCGTCGACGTCCTCCAAAGTGGTGCGGCCGGTGACCTGGACCGACGAATTGTAGCGCAGCAATTCCTCGACCGCGTTGGGGATGAGCGACGGATCGTCCTGCAACAGACGAAGCTGGTCGGGATTGCGGTGCAGCGCCAACAGTCCGTTGCCGATCAGATTCACCGTGGTCTCGTGACCGGCGCCGAACAGCAGGATCACATTGGCGGTCAGCTCCTCATTGGTGAGCTTATCGCCGGCCTCCTCGGCCTGGACCAGATGCGTGGTGAGGTCGTCGGCGGGATTTTTACGGCGCAGCTCGAACAGTGCTTGGAAATAATCGACCATGGCCAGGTTGCCGACATTTTGCTCCTTGATCTCGGCTTCGGTGAGTGGCGCGAGATCGAGCAGCCGGCCGGCGTCGCGCGAGCCGCTATAGAAGAACTGGCGATGATCGTGCGGGATGCCGAGCATGTCGCAGATCACCGTCACCGGCAGCCGGTAGGCAAAGTCGGCGATCAGGTCCATGAAGCCGCGCGGCGCGAGCCGGTCAATGATCTCGTCGACGATCGCCTGGATGCGCGGCCGCATGTCCTCGATGCGCCGGGCGCTGAACGCCCGCACCACCAGGCCGCGCAGGCGGCCGTGATCGGGCGGATCGAGCTGCAGCATCCAATGGCTCATGCTGCGGTAGACCGCCTCGTCGAGGATTTTCTCCCCGGAGCGCCGGGTCATGCGGCCCTTGAAGTCCTTGCCAAAGCGCTTGTCGCGCAGGATCGAAGTGACTTCGGCGTGGCGACTGGCGACGTAGAGGCCGAGCGGTGTCAGATGCATCGGCTCGGTGGCGCGCAGCCGATGATAATACGGATACGGATCGGCGATGAATTTCGGCGACCACGGATTGAACAGCGGTTCGCCGTGGAGGGCCTGGAATTGCTCGTTCATGGCGGCTTTCCGATTGGGCGGCGCGCTGCTTAGTGTCAGCGCGCCATGCTACTCTGCAAGATCAACCGTCGTACAGCGGAAATAAGATGACATCGGGGAAGAAGAAAAAATCGCCGGAGGAATTGCGCAGCTTTCGCTGGCTCGGGCCCGACAATCTGCGCGCCTTCGGCCATCGTTCGCGGCTAAAGCAACTCGGCTACGACCGCGCCGACTGGGCCGGCAAGCCGGTAATCGGCATCCTCAATACCTGGAGCGACATCAACGCCTGCCACGGCCATCTGCGCGAGCGGGCCGAAGACGTCAAGCGCGGCATCTGGCAGGCCGGCGGCTTTCCGATCGAGCTGCCGGCGATGTCGCTCGCCGAACCATTCGTCAAGCCGTCCACCATGCTCTACCGCAATTTCCTCGCCATGGAGGCGGAGGAATTGTTGCGCAGCCACCCGATCGACGGCGCGGCGCTGATCGGCGGCTGCGACAAGACCACGCCCGGTTTGGTGATGGGCGCGATCTCGATGGGAGTGCCGGCGATCTATGTGCCGGCAGGTCCGATGCTGCGCGGCAATTGGCGCGGGCATCAACTCGGCTCCGGCTCCGACGCCTGGAAATACTGGGACGAGAAGCGCGCCGGCCGCATCGGCGAGAGTGAGTGGAGCGAGATCGAAGGCGGCATCGCGCGTTCGTTCGGCACCTGCATGGTGATGGGCACCGCGGCAACGATGATGGCGATCACCGAAGCGCTGGGCTTAGCGCTGCCCGGCGCCTCCTCGATCCCAGCGCCCGACGCCAATCATCCGCGTATGTGCGCCGCCGCCGGCCGCCGCATCGTCGAGATGGTGTGGGAGGATCTAACGCCGCAAAACATTCAAACGCCGGCAGCACTCGACAACGCCATCCGTGTGCACATGGCGCTCGGCGGCTCAACCAATGCCATCATCCACGTCATCGCCATGGCGCGGCGGGCCGGCATTGCGCTCGACATGCAACGCTTCGATGATATTTCGCGCGACGTGCCGGTGATTGCCAACATAACGCCGTCGGGCAAATATCTGATGGAGGATTTTTTCTACGCTGGCGGCCTGCGCGCACTAATGAGCGCGATGGCGGACTTGCTCGATCTGTCATGCCTCACCGTCACCGGCCGGACGCTCGGCGACAACATCGCGGGCGCGCAGGTCTATCTGCCCGACGTGATCCATCCGCTGTCGGCGCCGCTTTACGCCGAGGGCGCGACCGCGGTGCTGACCGGCAATCTCGCGCCGCACGGCTGCGTGATGAAGCCGGCCGCCGCCGACCAGCGTTTCCTCAAGCATCGCGGCAAGGCGATCGCGTTCGAGAATTACGATGAGATGGCGCGCGAGGTTGAGCGCGATGACCTCGACGCCACGCCCGACCACGTGCTGGTACTCAAGAATGCCGGTCCGAAGGGCAGGCCCGGCATGCCGGAATGGGGACAATTGCCGATTCGGAAAAAACTCCTCAAGGCCGGGGTGCGCGACATGGTGCGTACCTCGGACGCGCGCATGAGCGGCACCAGCTATGGCGCCTGCATCCTGCATGTCGCGCCGGAGAGTTTCGTCGGCGGGCCGCTCGCTTTCGTGCAGACCGGCGACGAGATCGAGATCGACGTCGCCGCGCGAAAAATCCACCTGCACGTCGGCGACGACCAGCTCAACCGCCGCCGCACCGCCTGGACGCCGCCACCGCCGCGTTACGCGCGCGGCTACGGCGCGATGTATTCGCAGCATATCGGACAGGCCGACGAAGGCTGCGACTTCGATTTCCTCGCCGGCACGGAACCCGTCGCCGAGCCGGAGATTCATTAGAGGCACCGCATGCGCAAACTCGCACTTGCCGTCATGCTCCTGTTCGCCGCCCTGCCCGCGCAGGCGCAGAGCCCTGCTTTCCGGGTCGATCCGTTCTGGCCGAAGCCGTTGCCGAACAACTGGATCCTCGGCCAGGTCGGCGGCATTTCGGTCGACGCGCAGGACAACCTCTGGGTGTTTCAGCGGCCACGCTCTCTCACCGACGACGAGAAAGGCGCCGCACTGACGCCGCCGCGCTCGAAATGCTGCGTACCAGCGCCGTCGGTATTGGTGTTCAATCAGTCCGGCGATGTGGTGAAAGCGTGGGGCGGTCCGGGGGAAAATCTCGGTTACGATTGGCCGGCCAACGAGCACGGCATCCTGGTGGACAACAAAGGCTTCGTCTGGCTGTCGGGCAACGGCAAGACCGACATGATGGTGCTCAAATTCACCACCGACGGAAAATTCGTCAAGGAAATCGGCAAATCCGGGCCGCTGACCTCGAGTGCTGATTTAAGCCAGTTTGGTCAGGTCGCCACCTTCGCCTACGACAAAGCGGCGAACGAGATTTACGCCGCCGACGGCTACGGCAACCACCGGGTCGCGGTGCTCGACGGCAACACCGGCGAGATCAAGCGTGTGTGGGGCGCCTACGGCAAGCCACCGACCGACGACAAGCTGCCACCCTACGATCCGCAATCCGCGCAATTCGCCAATCCGGTGCATTGCGTCACGCTCGCCAAGGACGGGCTCGTTTATGTCTGCGACCGCAGCAACAATCGCGTGCAGGTGTTTCGCAAGGACGGCAGCTTCGTTCGCCAGTTCGTGTTCGATCCGCAGACGCAGGGTCCGGGCTCGGCCTGGGGACTCGCTTTCTCACCGCTCGACCGCAAGCAGAATTATTTCGTTCTGATCGACGGGAGCAACAACGTGCTGGAGACGGTGCGCCGCCGCGACGGCGTCGTGGTCGGCAGCTTCGGCCGGCCCGGCCGCGAGACCGGCGAATTCCACTGGGTGCACGCCGGAGCGTTCGACTCGCACGGCAATTTTTATACTGGCGAGGTCGATACCGGAAAGCGCCTGCAAAAATGGGCACCGGCGGAATAGCTATCCCGCCGGCAATACCACCGCGCGGCATTCGCCGAAGCCGATCCGCGGATAGCCCGGCTTCTCGGCATAGCCGCGGAAAATGATTTCGTCGCCGTCCTCGATGAAAGCGCGCTGCTCGCCCCCTGGCAGCGCGATTGGCTCTTTGCCGCGGGCGGTGATTTCGAGCAGGCAGCCCTGGCTGCCCTGCTCCGGTCCCGACACGGTGCCGGAGCCGAACAGATCGCCGGTCATCAGGTTGCAGCCGTTGCTGGCGTGGTGCGCCACCATTTGCGCCACCGTCCAGTAGGTGGTCTTGAACGAGCTTTTAGTGATGCGAAGCGGCGCCGCGCCGGCGCCGCGCATCTTTTCACTCGCCAAATAGGCTTCAACGGCAATGTCGAAGCCGCCTTGCGCGCGATCGGCGGGATCGTCGAGATACGGCAGCGGCGCCGGATCGCCTTGCGGCCGCGCAAAGGCCGGCACGCGGAACGGTGCCAGCGCTTGCTGGGTCACCACCCAGGGTGAAACCGTGGTGGCGAAGTTCTTGCCGAGGAATGGGCCGAGCGGCTGGTATTCCCAGCCCTGCACGTCGCGCGCCGACCAGTCGTTGAGGAGACAAAAGCCGAAGATATGCTCCGCCGCCTTGCCGACCGGAACGGTAGCGCCGAGTTCGCTCGGCACACCGATATAGAAGCCGAGCTCGAGCTCGAAATCGAGATTGCGCGACGGACCGTAAGTCGGGAGGGTCTCGTTGGCCGGTTTGCGCTGGCCCTGCGGCCGCTTGACCGCGGTGCCGCTCACCCGCACCGACGAGGCACGAGCGTGATAGGCGACCGGCACATATTTGTAATTCGGCATCAGCGGACTGTCGGGCCGCAACATGCGCCCCACATTGCTGGCGTGGAATACCGAGGCGTAGAAGTCGGTGAAGTCGCCGATCGCGGCCGGCAGGAGAAGCTCGGCGCCCGTCATTGGCGCCAAATGCCGGCGCAAGTTTTGGTCGCCGTGCTCGGCGCTCAGTCCGCGCGACAGCGCAAGCCGCAGCGCCGCGGCCGCCTGCGGTCCGAGCGCCATCAATGGGTTGAGCTGCGGCGCCGCGCAAGCTTGGACGATTTCGGCTGAAAGCCCCGCGAACCCGGCAGCCACGGCAGCGAGGTCGAGGATTTGATCGCCGATCGCGACACCGAGGCGCGGCTCGCCGCCCGCCGCCCGGCGGAAAGCGCCGAACGGCAAATTCTGAATCGGATAATCGCCGCCGGGCGCATTGGCGGCATCGACAAAACTCTTGCGCGCGGGATCGTGCGTTTCGTTCAGTGTGACTGTCATGGGCTTGCCCGGCGCGTGCCGGTCACGATGGCGCCGCGTCGTGCAGTTCATGCCGACGCTGGTTGGTGCCAAGCCGCCGCCTGCCTTCGTCTTCGATGACGCGCGCCAGCTCGCCATGGCTCGCCATCATTTTACGGAAATCGGCAAGGTCGAGGATCAGGAGCGTCGTTTGCTTGGTGGTGCTCACGTTGGCGGTGCGAATCAAATCGCCGAGCAGCGCCAGCTCGCCAAAAAAAGTACCGGAACCGAGGCGAACCGGCGTCGGCGTAATGTCGACCTCTACTTCGCCATCGGCGATGAAATACATGCAATCGCCCACCTTGCCGCGGCGGACGACGGCGACGCGGGCCGGCATCTCCACGCGGCGCAGCATGTGGGTGATATCGGTAATTGCCGACGGATCGAGCGTCTGGAAGAATGGCACCTTGCTGACTACGTCCCAGGTCTGGATGAAGTTGCGCCGGCGGCTTTCAGCGGCAAAACCGGTGGCGAGAATACCGGTCCACAATCCGAAGGTGGCGATGCCGCAGATCATCACCATGGCGCCGATGAGATGGCCGATATTGGTCTGCGGCACCACATCGCCATAGCCGGTGGTGGTGAGCGTAACGACCGCCCACCAAAGGCTTTGCGGCAGCGTGCCGAATCCGACCGGCTGGCCCTCACGCTCGACCACATGCATGAGGGCGGAGGCCAAAAACAGCACGATGAGGAACAGCACCAGCACGCTGGCGAGTGGCTTCGCTTCCAGCACGAAAACCCGCCCGAGCTGGGCGAAGCCCGGCGAGTTCTGCGCCAGCTTGAGCACCCACAGCGAAGCGAACAGCCACGCGTTTTCCGGCGCCGCGCCGGCGGCAAGCACAATCGGCACCGGAACGATGCCGAGCAGATCGACGATCCCCGAGGGCGACAGCAGATGACGGCTCAGCGCGTTGCTGCGCGCCGCATCGGCCAAGTGCACCGCAGTCTCGACCGCGAAATAGGCGAGACAAAGCCACAGGATGACGTTGAGCCAGATGCCGGCTGCAATGCGCAGCTCCGGCACAGTCAAGAACGTCATGGCGATCAGGCCGGCCGCCAGAACGAGATAGCGGCTCAGCAGCGAGCCGCCGAAGCGCCGAAACGGCGCGCTATATTGCGCCAAACTGGAGAACGCGCGTTCCGACATCTGCCTACATAACCCACGCCGGGATTACCAACCCCAGCCGGCAAATTACGCTGTCGCGCCGCGCATGGAAACCGCATTGGCGAAACCGCGGACCGGCGCGGCCTGAAGTACTCAAACGCTTGATTTCGTTACAGGTTAAGCGGCGAACTTCCTGTGCAGTCCGCCGCGCAGCGGTAGGAACTTCACCGCCGCCGCACTAGGATGGCTCGCATCGGCGAGTCGCCGCGTCGTACGGCCTAAATGCCATGAGCGGAAAGCAGATTTCACGCGTCGAGTTGGCGAGCTATCTGCTCTCCCCCTCGCTGTTCGTGATGATCGTCTTGATGATCGCGGAGGCGATGCTTGCCGCCACAACGACTTGGCTCGTCATCAGCGCCGGCCGCAAGGTCGCGGTCGGTGAATTTCTCATCAACGACCTGCTGCTGATTTTGGCGGCGCAATCCGCGTCGTATGTCGCCGGCGTCATCAGCTGGATCTTCGCCGAGCGCGCCGGCTATCGCGGCTTCGGCAAATTCATGCTGCGGTTCGCGAGGGAAAATCGCGGCAAGGTCAAACTGTTCGGCGACAAGCCGAAGCGCGAGCAGGTCGAGCCATTCCTTACCGGCGAAACCTTCCAGGTCTTCTTCAATCTGATGTACGAGCTGGAGTTTACGCTCAAGCTTCTGCTTGGGCTGGTGTTCAACGCGCTAGTGCTTGGCGCCGAAATCGATCTCAGTTTGCCGTTTGCCTATGTCGGCGCGTTTGGCGCCTTGCTGCTGCTGCAATGGGCGCTGCAAAAACCGATCACCCGGACCTATCTGGAAAACCAACGCAAAAATAACCGCGTCACCGCGCAGGGTTACACCGCGTGGGACAACGTGTTCAGCGGCAACCGCTACAACCTGCGGCTCTGGCTGGCCGAGTTCAAACGCCGGCTGCGCGAGGCGCTCGCCGCGCAGATCCGCGCCATCGTGGCGCGCGAAGGCATGAGCGCCATGAGCGGTATCGTCAGCCTCGCCATCGTGTTCGCCACCATCACGGTGGTTGCGCTGCACGACCGCGGCAACACTATTATGCTGGTGGCACTGGCGACGACGTTGCCGCGGCAGATTGAGATGACTTACGAGCTGCATCTGCTCGCCACCGGCTGGAACGATTTCATCTCGGTGTGGACGCGTTTCGGCGGCGTCGCCGCCAATATGCTGCCAGAGCCGGAATCGAATTTCGACGACCGCATCAAATTCGACCGGCTGGTGCTGCGCGAAGGCGAGGATGCCAATGTCGTTTCATCGATCAACGACGCGCTGCGCATCGTGCAGGCGCGCCCGACCGGCCGCGTGAATGTGCGCGGCGGCAACGGCGCCGGCAAATCCTCGCTGCTGGCCAGCCTCAAAACCGAGATGCGCCGGCGCGCCTTCTACTGGCCGGCGTCCGACCGCCTCGCATTCAAGTTCACCGGCGGCGTGGTGCCGGTGGATGTGGAAGACGACGACGATGGAGAGGTGAAGGTCGTTGCCGAGTCCACCGACAAGAAGCTCGGCTTCTCGACCGGCGAGCGGCAGCTCAAGTCGCTGGAGGAGATCGTCAACGCGACCGACGCGCCGGTCTATCTGCTCGACGAATGGGACGCCAATCTCGACGCCGCGAACAAGGCCAAGGCCGACGCGCTGGTCGATGCGCTCGCCGCCCGCGCGCGCGTGGTCGAAATTTCCCACCGCGACCGCGCGGCGTGAGCTGCGATCTTAAGCGGAAACCTTCACGCCAGTCACCGCTGCAAAGTGATCGTGTTTGGTGTTTTCCTCGCCCAGGGAAATCCCGAACGCATCCTTGAAACCACGCCGGCCTTTCGGGGAAATTTTCAGCGCGCGCGTGTCGCGGACGCGCGTAAGCCAGCCGAGGTCAAAACAACACTCGGCAAGCGCAGCACCCAGCGCGCCGGCAAGATGCGGCCGTCGCTCGCTCCAGTCGAGGCATGGCCGGCAGAAGGTGCGGCGCCCTTCCTTGGCCTCGATGAGCGCGATGCCGAAATCCGCCAGGAATTTCTCGCCCGCGCGGGTGACCATTCCGCCGTCTTCGGTCAGCACCACGTGCCTGTGATGCGTCAGCGAATCCGCCAGCGCGACGCCGAGAACGCCGGCGATGTGATCGTAGCAGGTGCGCGCCATGCGCAATTGGCCGTCGCCGTTCCAGCGCGGGCGATAGCGCTGCGGCCCGTCGGCGGCCACGACCATGATGCTCTCGATCATGCGGGCGATTTTCGGCGATGAAAGCCGAAAGTAGGAGTGCCGGCCCTGTTTGGTGAGCGACAGCAGTTTGGCTTGGGTCAGCTTGGCGAGATGCTCGCTGGTGGTCTGCGGCGAAACACCGGCGACGTAGGCGAGTTCGCTTGCGGTCAGCGCGCGGCCGTTAGCCAACGCCATCAGGATGTTGGCGCGCGCCGGATTCCCGACCAGTGCGGCAATTTCGGCAACGGCAGGTTGGTTTCCGGTCATCCGCAACTCCCGGCCAAGACATAGGCGCAACCGGCGACCGATACCAGCGGCGACACTTCGGGAATTCCCGAAGTGATCAAGAAGGCGTTTCGCGCTGTCACGCGTTATCTAGTGGAAGCATATCGGAGCGCGATCGATGAACATTTCCGCCCGCCCAAACGCCGCCGCCAAGCTTGACCGGCACCACGCGCACCATCCCGCGGCGCGCGGCAGCGGCCGGTCGCCATTCGCCAAATCGCTGACGCTGGCGGCGATGAGCCTCGGCTACGTGGTGGTCCAGCTCGACGTGACCATCGTCAATGTCGCGATCAACGCCATCGGCGCATCGCTCGGCGGCTCGGTTGCCGACCTGCAATGGATCGTCAATGCCTACACGATCACCTTCGCCTCATTCATTCTGACCGCCGGCGCGCTCGGCGACCGCATCGGCGCCAAGCGGGTGTTTGTGGTTGGCTTCCTGATCTTCGTCATCGCCTCGCTCGGTTGCGCGCTGGCGCCGAACTTGTGGCTGCTCATCATCGCCCGCTTGTGTCAGGGCGTCGGCGCGGCGGTGCTGGTGCCGAATTCGTTGGCGCTGCTCAACCACGCTTATCCAAATGAGGCCGAGCGTCAGCGTGCCGTCGGTATCTGGGCCGCGGGCGCCAGCTTTTCGCTGACCGCCGGGCCGCTCCTTGGCGGCGCGCTGATTGCGCTGGTCGGCTGGCGCAGCATCTTCTTTATCAACCTGCCAGTCGGTCTCGTCGGCATGTGGCTCGCTTGGCGCTTTGCCAGCGAGACGACCAGAGCGACGGCGCGGACGCTCGATCTGCCGGGCCAAGCGACGGCGGTGCTGGCGCTCGGCGCACTCGCCGCCGCGACCATCGAAGGCGGACAGCACGGCTGGCTCAATCCACTGGTCGACGCCGGTTTCATCGCTTTCGTTGCGCTGAGCGCGCTGTTTGTGACGATCGAGTTCAAGTCGAAGGGGCCAATGTTGCCGCTGGCGTTGTTCCGCAACGCCGCTTTCAGCGCAACCTCGCTCGCCGGCCTTCTGGTCAACGTCGCCGCCTACGGGCTGATCTTCGTCTTCAGTCTTTATTTCCAGCGGCTCAACCACCTGTCGCCGCTGTGGACCGGCGTCGCCTTCGCACCGATGATGCTCGCCATCCTGCTCGCCAATCTGATTGCCGCACGGGTGACAGCCGCAATCGGCGCCCGGCCGACCATCGCCATCGGCCTTGCGGTCATGGCGGCGAGCTGTGTCGGGCTGCTGTGGATGGAGCAAGGATCGAGCTATTGGTGGATCGGCCCGCAGCTTGTGGCGTTGGGCGCCGGCGTCGGCCTGTTGGTGCCGCCGCTAACGGCGACCATGCTCGGCAGCGTCGCCAAAAAGTTTTCCGGCGTCGCGTCCGGCGTACTCAACGCAATGCGGCAGACCGGCAGCGTCCTTGGCGTCGCTCTATTCGGATCGCTGCTGGCCGGAGCGGATGGCTTCATTCCGGGCACGAAAATGTCGCTCGCGATCGCGGCGGCAGTGTCGGTTTGCGCGCTGGTCGCAGTGGCGATCGGTGTGCCGAACCGCCGCAAGGCAAACTGAAAAAGCTACATCGCCACGATCGGCCGCGCTTCGAGCACCGGCTCGCGCGGCGCGACGCCGGAGAATGCGGTGCCTTCGTTAAACCACGAGGCCGGCGCCGGGTGGCCCCACAAGGTTTGCCGGCGCGGATCGGTCAGCGACCAGCGGATCGGGGTGTGATCCGGATCAACGGTGAGATAATCGGAGGTGAACAATTCGATCCGGTGGCCGTCGGGATCGCGCACGTAGAGAAAGAAGGCGTTGGAAATGCCGTGCCGGCCGGGACCGCGCTCCATGTTGTCGAGATAACCGCAGGTCGCCATCACGTCGCAGATGTGGATAATGTCGAGCACGTTCGACGTCCAAAGCCCGACGTGATGCAACCGTGGGCCGATGCCGTTGGTGAAAGCAAGATCGTGCACGTTGCCTTTGCGGTGCATCCAGACCGCCCACAGCTGCGGATCGGCCCCGTCGGTTTCGGTATATTCGGTCAAGCGGAAGCCGAGCTCGTGATAGAAATCGTAGCTCACCTGCACATCCGGCGTGAAGCAATTGAGGTGATCGATGCGCTGGATACGTGCGCCGAGATGGTGCGAGTACTGCTGCAGCATCGACTCGCCCTGATCCATCTGCGCGTAAAGGTCGAGCGGCATGCCGAGCGGATCGGCGGTGCGCAAGGTTCGTCCCAGGTGCGGCAGGTCGGGAAACGACGTCGGCAAATTGCGGCGGCCGAACCAGACGGCGGCGCGATCGATATCGTCCTCGCTGGCGAGCTTGTAGCCGAGCGCGAGGGCGTCCGGCTCGCGTGAACGCCGCAGCACGATAGAATGATGGTTGCGCTCCTCAATGCCGCGCAGATAAAGCGCATCCTTGGTTTCGTCGCTGAGCAACAGCCCGAGGCAATCGACATAGAACGCGCGCGCGCGTCCGAGATCGCGCACGCCAAGCTCGACGTGGCTAGCGCGGACGACGTTGAAAGGTGGGTCGAAGATCGGCTTGCGGATCGGCATGGTTGCCGCCATTGACGGGTCTGGCGCCGACTTCTAACACATCGCGCGGACGGCGGAAGCCTACGGGCTGGCCGCTGCAAATGGACACGCGACATGCGGCTTGCGAGCTATAATCTGCACGGCCGACCGAGCTTCGGCGCGGTGGTCGGTGACGGCATTGTCGACCTGCGCGCGCGATTGAGCCGCTTCCCGACGCTGCTGGACGTTTTTCGGGCGCAAGCGCTCGATCAAGCGAAAGCAGCCGCCGAGCGCGCGCGTCCCGAGGTGCCGTTGACCGAGGTCGAGCTGTTGCCGCCACTATCGGCACCGGAAAAAATCCTTTGCATCGGCATTAACTACGCCGATCGCACCAAAGATTACGACATGGCCGAAAAGCCGAAATATCCGAGTATGTTCTACCGCGCGCCGAACTCGCTGGTCGGCCACGGCCAGAACTTGATCCGGCCCAAAGTGTCGGAGGAACTCGATTATGAGGGTGAGCTCGCGGTCGTGATCGGCCGCGAATGCAGGCACGTGCCAAAAGAGAAAGCGCTCGGCGTCATCGCTGGGGTGACGTTGTGCAACGAAGGCACGATCCGCGACTGGATCCGCCACGGCAAATTCAATGTCACCCAGGGTAAGAATTTTGACGCCACCGGCAGCATCGGCCCGTGGATCGCGACCGACATCGACCTGACGAAGCCGTTGCATCTGACCGTGCGCAAGAACGGCAAGATCACCCAGGACGACACCACGGCGAACATGATCTTCTCGTTCGCCGATATTATCGCTTACGTGACAACGTTCATGACGCTTAAAGCGGGCGACATCATCTCGACCGGTACGCCGGTCAAGAAAGACGCGAAGACCAATACGCCGGTATGGCTCAAACCGGGCGACAGCGTCGAGCTCGAATGTCCCGACGTCGGCGTCCTGCGTAATACCGTTGCGGACGAAGCGTGACGACAATGCGCGCGGCTTGCGTCATCGGCTGGCCGGTCGAACATTCGCGCTCTCCGCTCATCCACAATTACTGGCTCAAGGCTTACGGCATTACCGGCGAATACCGGCGCGAGCCGGTGCCGCGCGAGGAACTTGCCGCCTTCGTCGGATCGCTCGCCACGCGCGGCTACGCCGGCGCCAACGTGACTTTGCCGCACAAGGAAGCGGCGCTAGCGCTGTCGCAGCCCGACGAACGGGCGCGCGCGGTCGGCGCCGCCAATACGCTGTGGCTCGACAACGGCGTGCTGCGCTCGACCAACACCGATGTCGAGGGCTTTCTCGATAATCTCGACGCTTGTGCCCCGAACTGGGACCGCGATCTTGGCAACGCGGTGGTGCTCGGCGCCGGCGGCGCGGCACGTGCGGTGATCTATGGGCTGGGTAGCCGTGGTGTGCCACGCATTGTCATAGTCAATCGCACGGCGCAGCGCGCCACGGCCTTGCGGGCCAGCTTCAGCGGGCGCGTGGAGATTGCGTCCTGGAACGACCGCAATGAAGCGCTCGGCGATGCAGGATTGTTGGTCAACACCACGATGCTTGGCATGCAGGGACAGCCGGCACTCTCCCTCGATATGAGCCGCCTGCCCGGTCATGCCATTGTCGACGACCTGGTCTATGTGCCGGTGAATACGCCCCTGCTCGCGGCCGCCCGCGCGCGCAAGCTCAAGACCGCCGACGGCCTCGGCATGCTGCTGCATCAGGCTGTGCGCGGATTTGCGTTGTGGTTCGGGACCGAGCCAAAGGTGACGCCAGAATTGCGCGCCTTGGTCGAAGCCGATCTGCGCGCTCGGCCACAAAACCCATACCGGTAACGCGCGGATAACGCGGTTGTGTCCGCGGCCATCAAACTACATCCGCTAGCATCCGTCGCCGCGAAGGAACCAGCTGGGAGCATGCAGATGATGACGATGACACGAAAGATTGTTGGGGCAAGCGTCTTTGCGCTCTTGTTCGCCGGGATAGCGGCGGCCCAGGCGCCGGTGCGCGTGCGTGGCACGATCGAAAGCGTCGACGGTTCGATGCTGAGCGTCAAAGCGCGGGACGGCGCGACGGTGAAGGTGAAGCTCGCGGATAACGCACGGCTACTTACCGTCAACAAGATGTCGATTGCCGATGTCAAAGCGGGCGTTTTCGTTGGCATCAGCGCCATGCCGCTGCCGGACGGCACTCAGAAAGTGGTGGAAGTCCACATCTTCCCGGAAGCGTTGCGCGGCACTGGCGAAGGGCACCGGCCGTGGGATCTCATGCCGAACAGCACCATGACCAACGCCAACATTGAGACTGCGGTCGCGAGCGCCGACGGTCAGCAACTGGTGCTTAAATACAAGGACGGCGAGAAGAAATTCATCATGCCGCCGAACGTCGAGGTGGTCATGTTTGCGCCCGCGACCATCGCGGATGTGAAGGCCGGCGAGAAAATTTTCGTGGGCGCCGGGAAGAAACTAGCCGACGACACCATCGAGGCCCCGAGCATGGTCGTCGGGCACAACGGCGTTAATCCACCGATGTGAAACGACGTTAGCTGGCGCGCCTCGGCCGGGCGTGGCATCGCACTTGCTCGTCGGAAGGGTGCCCGCGGTAGAGGAAGACCGCGGGCGAACGACAGGAGGTCGTCCATGACGCGAACCGAACTCACTGGGAAATTGCTCGACATCAAGCGCGAAAAGGGTTGGAGCTGGAAGCACATTTGCGGCGAGGTCGGCGGCATGTCGCCGCTCCTGGTCACCGGCGCTCTGCTCGGCCAGATGAAGCTGACCAAGCCGCAAGCGGCGAGAGCAGCGGAGCTGTTTGAACTGAGCAAAAGCGAGCAGGCCTTGCTCAACGAGGTGCCGCACCGCGGCACGACGATGCCGCCGACCGACCCGCTGATCTACCGCTTCTACGAATTGATCATGGTCAACGGCCCGGCGCTCAAGGCGCTGATCGAGGAGGAATTCGGCGACGGCATCATGTCGGCGATCGACTTCGATATGCAGATCGAGCGACAAGCCGACCCGAAGGGCGACCGCGTCAAGATCGGCATGTCCGGCAAATTCCTGCCGTATAAATATTACGGTTCGACCGGCAACGCGCAGGCCTATGGCTACAAGGAAGAGTGACGGCCGTTCAGGTCGCAGCGATGACGCTGCGGTCGATCTTGTCGCTGCCGGTGACGCCGGCTAGCGCCATGGTGGTGCTGAGCTCGTTGCGCATGATCTCGATCGCACGCGCGACACCTGCCTGCCCGCCGGCGCCGAGACCGTAAATATAGGCGCGCCCGGACAGGCAGGCGCGGGCGCCGAGAGCGACCGCGCGGATGATGTCCTGCCCGGAACGGATCCCGCCGTCGAACAAGACCTCGATGGAAGAGCCGACCGCATCCGCGATCGCCGGTAGTGCCGAGATTGACGACGGTGCGCCGTCGAGCTGCCGGCCGCCATGGTTCGACACCACCAGCGCCGCAGCGCCGGTTTTCACCGCGAGCCGCGCGTCTTCGACTTCGAGAATGCCTTTGAGGATGAGTTTGCCGCCCCATTGCGCGGCGATCCATTCGACGTCCTTCCAGTTCATCGACGAATCGAATTGGTCGGCGGTCCATTGCGCCAATGAATTGACGCCTTCCATTCCGGGAACGTGACCGGAGATATTGCCGAATGCCCGGTTCTTGCTGCGGGCGATACTCGCCAGCCAAGCCGGCTTCATCGCGATGTCGAGAATGTTTGCGATGCGCCACTCGGGCGGAACGGTCAGGCCGTTTTTGATGTCGCGGTGGCGCTGGCCGAGGATTTGCAGATCGACCGTGAGCACCAGCGCACTGCATTTGGCGGCCTTGGCGCGATCGATCAATGCGCGGATAAAACCGCGATCCTTGATGACGTAGAGCTGGAACCAGAACGGCTTATCGACGGCGGCGGCAACAGCCTCGATCGAGCAGACCGACATGGTCGACAGCGTGAACGGGATTCCCGCCGCTTGCGCGGCGCGGCAAGCCAAGATCTCGCCGTCGCCATGCTGCATACCGCACAGCCCGATCGGGGCGAGCGCGAGCGGCAACGACACCGGCTCGCCGAGGATGGTGGTGGCCGTGCTGCGTTTGGAGACATCGACCAGAATCCGCTGGCGCAGCTTGATGCGCTCGAGATCGGCGCGGTTTGCCCTGAGCGTCTGTTCGGCATAAGAGCCGCTTTCGGCGTAATCGAAGAACATGCGCGGCACGCGTCGGCGCGCGGCCTGCCGCAGATCCTCGATGCAGGTCATCGTTTTCATCGGCGTTTCCCCCGGCGTTGGTCTCCGATAGCA
This sequence comes from uncultured Alphaproteobacteria bacterium, assembly GCA_963845775.1. Lineage (GTDB taxonomy): Bacteria > Pseudomonadota > Alphaproteobacteria > Rhizobiales > Xanthobacteraceae > BOG-931. The sequence continues at coordinate 2,058 of CAWJTE010000005.1, read as the reverse complement.
TAAAGTGCGGTGGAACACTGGTCAGCCACGGGGCGTTGAATCAGGGCCGGGATGAATGAGCGGTGGAGCAGCCGATGACGGAAAGATGAGGCAAGCGCAAATCCCACCACCGCGGCGGCAAAATCACGCCAGAATCGAAACCGGCGGAAACCTTGGATGACGAGCTCGAACAGGGCTTGGAGGAATCGTTTCCGGCCTCAGATCCGGCCGCCGTTACGCAGCCGCCGCATAGCCCCTACGACCGGCGCAAGGATTAGCGCCCCTGCCACGCAAAGCCGGTGCGCGCCTCGTCTGGTATCACTATTACTTTGATTTAATGAGAGAATTACGTCGGCCACACTGGAGAAAGTGTTACGCCCGAGCATAAGATTATTGAATATATTTTGAGACATGTATCAGCCCGAACGCGTTAATATCCGCCTCTGGTTGGGAGGCGGTGGGGGACAATGGCCCGCAAGTATTTTGGGACCGACGGCATTCGCGGCCGCGCCAACGGCACGATCACCCCGGAACTGGCGCTCAAGGTTGGGCAAGCGACCGGCCTGGTTTTTCGCCGTGGCGAGCACCGCCACCGGGTGGTGATCGGCAAGGACACCCGCCTTTCCGGTTACATGATCGAGACCGCGTTGGTTGCGGGCTTCACCTCGGTTGGCATGGACATCCTGCTGCTAGGCCCGATGCCGACGCCGGCGGTGGCCATGCTCGCCCGCTCCATGCGCGCCGATCTCGGCGTGATGATTTCGGCGTCGCACAATCCATTCGACGACAATGGCATCAAGCTGTTCGGGCCGGACGGCTACAAGCTCTCCGACAAAGTCGAACAGGAAATCGAGCGGCTGATCGACGCCGATATGACCAAGCGCCTGGCCAAAGCCGAAGCGCTCGGCCGCGCCAAGCGAATCGACGGCGTGCACGACCGCTATATCGAATTCGCCAAGCGCACCTTGCCTCGCAATCTTTCGCTCGAAGGCTTGCGTGTGGTCATCGACTGCGCCAATGGCGCTGCCTATCGCGTCGCGCCAGAAGCGCTTTGGGAGCTTGGCGCCGACGTCATTTCGATTGGCGTTGAGCCGGACGGCTTCAACATCAACCGCGAATGCGGCTCGACCTCTCCCGACGCGTTAAGCCGCAAGGTGCGCGAAATGCGCGCCGACATCGGCATCGCGCTCGACGGCGACGCCGACCGCGTCGTCATCGCCGACGAGCAAGGCCATGTGGTCGACGGCGACCAACTGTTGGCGGCCATCGCCGAAAGCTGGCAGGCCGACGGGCGGCTCGCCAAGCCGGGCGTCGTCGCCACCGTGATGTCTAACCTCGGCCTTGAGCGCTATTTGCAATCGCTCAAGCTTTCGCTCGTGCGCATGCCGGTCGGCGACCGCTACGTGCTCGAGCATATGCGCGAGCACGGCTACAATGTCGGCGGCGAACCGTCCGGCCACATCATCCTGTCCGACTACACGACGACCGGGGACGGTTTCATCGCCGCGCTGCAGGTGTTGGCGGTGGTCAAGAAGCAGAACAAGCCGGTGTCGCAGATTTGCCACCGCTTCGCCGCGCTGCCGCAAGTGCTGAAAAACGTCCGCTATCGCAGCGGCAAGCCGCTGGAAAATTCCAAGGTGCGCTCGGCGATCGAAGACGCCGAGCAGCGCCTCAACGGCCAGGGCCGGCTGGTAGTGCGCCCGTCCGGCACCGAGCCGGTGATCCGCGTCATGGGCGAAGGCGACGACAAGGCGCTGGTCGAGGAAGTCGTCGACGGTATCGTCGATGCGCTGACCGATCACGCGGCTTAAGACGAATACCGCTCAGTTCCGCGACTTCAGGTATTGCGCGAAGGCCTTCAGCGTCGTTTCGGAGACGTAATGCTCGATACCTTCGGCGTCGGCTTCGGCGGCCTCGGTCGGCACGCCCAGCGCGCAGAGAAGATCGACCACGAGGCGGTGGCGGACCCGCACCCGGTCGGCCAGTGCCTGGCCCTTATCGGTCAGGAACACGCCGCGATACGGGCGCGCGGTGGCGAGACCGGCGCGCTTGAGCCGTAAAATCGTCTTCACCGCCGTG
>CAWJTE010000004.1:0-191877 GCA_963845775.1 uncultured Alphaproteobacteria bacterium | reverse complement strand
CCACGCCGCAGCGCTCGACCGGCGATGGCGGCTCTGGTGCCGTGCCGTGAACCCGGCACTGACAGGCGCCGAGTTGGAAGCGCGGCGGCGGAAAATAATGTCAATATAAAAGGTGCGCGTCCCCTTTTTCTTTCCAACCTAGCTGCCGGCCCGCCGCAAGGACGTTGAAACGCGGAAAACCAGCATGGCGGCCCCGGTCAGCTTCAGCGGTTCGGGCGGATTATTTTGCACTTTCTGAAAAAACCCTAGTGATCGCTGTCCGTCCGCCAGCGTCCCTGGTAGCAAAAAGGTCCTTCTGTCAAGCTGAAGTTGGGTAGGTAAATCGACCTCATTTTGAGCAAAAGGGCCTGCTATGACTCTAGCATCTTTACCTCCGACTTGGCAGCGGTGCCCTTCGTGTGTCGGACCGGAGCAGGTTATGCGAAGGCGCGGCACGAACCCTTCCCAACAAGTCCTAGACGATCCGTCAATGAAAAAGCAAAAGAATCTGGGACGGCCGGTTGACATTCGCGCAAGGCAATGTTGCAATGGCAACGAAGCAGAAATAGGCCGACCGGCCCGGGATAGGCTGACCTGCGCGTCGCAATAGCGCTACCGGCCCACGCGATAAGCTGACCGGTCAATACGCTGACCGGACGGTGATATGCGGACCGACCGGTCAGCTCAATAATAATGTTCGTGGACTAATACCAAAAAAGGAGGGAACGATGCGACTTTGCTGTTTGCCATTGCTTGGCGTCCTTTGTTGGTTTCGGCTATCTGCGCCTCGGCCGGGGCAGGCGACGCCGAAAAGGAAAAGGCGAAACTCCAGGGTACCTGGACTTTGGCCAAGGTAATGATCAAGGGTGAGGACAAGACCAAGGACCTATTCGGGGGAGTTGCGCTGGTTGCCGGGCCGCCATCACCCAAATAGCCGTCTTGTCCGTTGCCGGCAATCGTAGTGATAGTGCCCCCTGGCGTTACCATCCGAACTCTCTGATCATTGGTATCGGCAATATAGATATTCCCGTTGGTGTTGACGGCGACTCCCGTCGGACCGGAAAGGGCGGCTTGACTTGCCGGACCATTGTCGCCTCCGGAACCACCCCCGGCTACTGTTGTGATAGTTCCATTCGATACTTTCCGTATCCGATTATTAAGTGTGTTGGCGATGTACAAATTGCCCGCGCTGTTGACGGCGACATCTTGCGGAGATAAAGAAAAGCGCTTGTCGCCGGCCTACCATCTCCAAGAGTGCCGAATAAGTAGCGGCTGCCGGCTACGGTCGTGATTGTGCCATCGGATGTTACCTTGCGAACATCGCCATAGACGCCCTCTTCGACGATGTAAAGGTTTCCGGCGGAGTCCAGGGCAACACCGTAGGCAGCGTTGAGACGAGCCGCTGTAGCCGGGCCGCCGTCGCCGGAATTGGCGCTGGGCGTGCCGCCACCGGCTACTGTGGAGATAATGCCGTTCGTGGACACCTTGCGAATACGGCCGTTTCCCCAATCGGCGATATAAAGGTTTCCGGCCGGATCGAAAGCCATACCCATCGGGTGGTCTCAGTTGCGCTGTGGTGGCAGGAATCCCGTCCCCGGAATAGCCGGCTTGATTGAACATGCCAGCGAAGATAGAGGTGATGCCGCTTGGCGTCACTTTGTAAACTATGCTGTATGCGTCATCCGCGATGTAAAGGTTGCCAGCGGAGTCAACAGCGACGCCTTTGGCACCATAAGTAGGCCGGTCGCCGGGCGCCAGTTTGAAAAAGCGTTTCTCCTCCCCCAGCCACGGTCGAAATCGTGTACCCCTGGACCGGCACGAAATCGGCGCGAACAGAGCGGCAACCCCTAACCAGACAGACCAGCTTGGCACTGTGCAAGTGCAATGCTCCCACCCTTGTGATTTCGTTCTGATCCTCCATTATCTGACTGCTCGCGCATCCTCAAGATCCATATCCGGATAACCGGCTATTATATCCGACGCTTTCCCATAGCTGCCTGCTCTCGATCGAGAAGGTCGCAGTGGCTACCAGGAATGCGCTGACGCACCGCAGCAATTTCAGCGGCCCCAGGCCCGGAAATCGCGCCGCCGAGCGTTCGATAGCGCTCCGTATCGCCTCGAAATCTTCCGCATTGTTGAGAATTAATGGCAACAGCGCCACCTGGGCGGTTGCGGCTATCAGCGCATCGAAACGCTACCGGAAAGCCGCCGGCGGCGCGGCCAGGGCTACGAAGGCAAGAACGCTGAAACAAATAGACGGCTTCTTAGACATACCGTTTCCTCCCTGTGAATTGGCAACGGGCTTCTCGATTGATACGATTTCGAGACGGGCACGACCCATTCGCCGCCTTTATTGAGAATGCGCAAACTGCATGGAAAAGGCCGTTTATGCCCGACCCTAAAAAGCGCGCCATGTGGGTATCCGATCGCGCTACCGGTCTCTTTTCCAAGAGCGGCTTCCTGCAAGTCCGGATTCTGGCCGGCGGTGGAAACCGATGCGTAGCCGATGCGCATGCGCGTCGTCCTCGTCCCGCAGCCCCAGGCCCGCGTGGGGTCCGCGGTATTACTCGCCGAGTGTATGATGGGTAAGGTATGATCCAAACGTTCAAAGACAAGCGGGCCGAGAAACTAATGCATCGCCAGCGAGTCGTTGAACTGGTGAACATCGAGGAACAAGCTCGAACCCGCCTGATCCGGCTCGACTCCGCCGACCAGCCTTGAGGATCTGCGGGCACTTCGCGGCAACCGACTGGAAGCGCTGAGCGGACGCCCGCAAAGGCCAGTTCAGCATTCGGATCAATGACCAATTTAGAATCTGCTTCAAATGGGAAGCGAAAGGACCGACCGATGTCGAAATCACCGACTACCACTAAGGGCGAAAGAAGCTGCCGCCGATTCACCCCGGCAAAATCTCTGCTCGAAGACATGAAGGACGAAGAGATCAGCATCAACGGGCTGGCGCAGGCTATCCGCGTGCCGGCGAACCGCATCAGCCTGATCGTGAATGAGAAGCGCGGGATCACGGCGGACACGGCCGCGCGGCTTGGCCGCTACTTTGGCACCTCGGCGCAATACTGGCTGAACATCCAGAATCGCTTCGATCTGGACTCCATCGACCAGGCAGCGATCGAGCGGGACGTTATCCCGAAGCAGGCGGCCTGAGAGCCGCCTACCCGCAGAGCGTTCGTTCCGCCTGCTAATCCTGACTTCTTCGGCGGCGAGCCAGAGCCGCCGATAGCCGCGCAGGCCAGCGCCGAGCAATGCGCATGTCGCCGGTTCCGCGCCGCTGCCGCCGAGATCGGCCCGCTAACCGTGAGCGAGCCTTCACTCAAAGTGCCGATCGCGACATCGTAGTTGGCGCCGTTGTAGAGCACGTATATTCTAAAATCAAACGTGTCATTGGAATCGAGGGGCTGCGTTCGAGATTGGCGCTTCCCAATTCGCCGAGGTACTCAATTGCGTGCCGGCCGCCGGGTAAAGATCAGGCCGCACATTGCCATCCCCGACATAGCTGGTCCCGTAGAAGCCGGTGGAGACGCCGCCGGCGCCGTAGCCCACCTGAACGCTATATCCGGCCGCGCTGTATGAAGAGCATGAGGTCTTCGCAAACATCAACGCGTTCGAAACATTGACGACGGTTTGGCCAAACGCCCCGCCGCCGATCGGAAATGGAGCGCTGCCGCCAATGGATAACGTGGCGGTTCCCGGGCTGGACGTACTATTGGCGTTAATCAGGGAATAGTACGGTGTGCCGTCGGCGCAAGTCGCTGTGGATTGTGTTCCCTGAGCGTCATCAAAGGTGAAGATCAGTGTATAGGGCTCGGCCCGTCAGGTCGTGTCTGGCAGCCGAAAACCCCCGTAGTATCCGTACCCTGGAAAACTGTACCTGTAATCGTCGCCGTAACCAGCGATGCCGAAGCCGCTGGCGGTGAGCCTAAGACCGCAAACGCGAAAACGCTGAAACAGATAGACGGCTTTTTAGACATAATATTTTCTCCATTTGAACTTGCAACTGGCCTTCTCGATTGATAGGATTTCGAGACAGGCGCAATGCATGCCGCAGTCAATCTGGGCGTGTCACCCATTCGGTGGCCTTCACTAGAGATTGCGTAAACTCGCCGGAAAAGCCGTCATGCCGGGACTTCAAAAAGCACGCGGTGGCGAAACGGATCGACCACTCGAAGAAAAACGCGCCCTGGACGATATCTTCAGCCTGGTCTATGAGGAACTGCGCCGCTTCGCTTCTTTGTGCGGAAGAATGAATTCAGCGGACACACTGAATTCCACGGCGCTGGTCCACGAGGCTTGGCTGAAGCTGAAAGACTCGCCGCATCTGGCGGCAACGTCGCCCGCGCACTTCAAGTCGATCGCCGCCAAAGCCATGCGCCAGGTCCTGGTGGATGAAGCCCGGCGGCGAAACGCGCGCAAGCGAGGCGGGTATGCCATCCGAGTTACGCTTGGTGACGCCAGAATGAGATCGCCTCTTGCGACGAGGAACTGATCGCGTTGGATGAGGCCCTGGACGAACTAACGCGGCTGAGTCCTCGTCAAGCCGAGGTAGTCGGGAGCCGATTTTTTGGCGGCCTGAACGTCGCCGAAACGGCAGCCTTACTCGGCGTATCGGAATCGGCTATCGAGCGCGACTGGCGCGCGGCGAGAGCTTGGCTGAATAACAAAATTCACACAGGCACGGAGTAATGGAATGGACAACGCGCGCTGGGAACGAATTCAAGATATTTTCCACGATACGCTGGCGCTGCCAGAGTCCGAGCGGCAAGTTCTGCAGCTCCGTGTGGCGATGACAGCGAAACCATGGCCGAGGTTATGGCCATGCTGAACGGGGACCGCCAGGGCGCATCGTTGCTGGATCGCGGTCTGCCCGGCGTTGCGTATCGGATGGTCGGCGCATCGCTCGATGCGGACTGCATTTCGGGAATTCGGCCCGTACCGCCTCAAGAGCATCTTGGGTGAGGGCGGCATGGGCGTGGTCTGGCTCGCGGAACGCGAAGACGCCGGCAATCTGGTCGCGATCAAATTTCTGCCGCACGCGGGGCTGTCGCGGGCACGCCGGGAACGCTTCGCCAGTGAGATCAAGACGCTCGCAAAACTCAAACATCCCTATATTGCCCGTCTCTATGACGGCGCTTGTCCCGATGGAACGCCTCTGGTTTGTCATGGAGTATGTGCAGGGCGTTTCGTTTACGGACTATTGCCGTCAGGCGGGGAGCCGGGTCGAAGAGCGATTGCGTCTCTTTCGCAAGGTGTGTGAGGCGGTGCAATGCGCACGGGCAGGAAATCATCCATCGCGATCTAAAGCCTTCTAACATCCTGGTGAGCCGGATGGACGCCGCGCTTGCTCGACTTTGGTATTGCCAAACAATTGCAGGATGTGGACATGCCCGCGCACCTGACGCAGGCGGCCTGCGTTTCCTCTCGCCGGACTATGCGGCGCCAGAGTGGGCACGCGACGGAACCGTGGGCCTCTATACCGATGTTTATTCTCTCGGCGTGATCCTCTACGAGAACTCTTCAGGCCGCCTCCCGGTCAATGTGGCTGACGGAATCCCGAGTAAGCCATCCGCGGGCTGTAAGACTATCGCTTTGCTTTCCAAGGCGTCATGGAACGACTTGCGATGTACTTTGCATGAAGGCAATGCACCGGAATCCAGCCGGAAGATACCAGTCGGTTGAAGCGCTGTCCGGGATATCGATCATTATTTGAAACAAGAACCCCTGGATGCCCGGCCAGACTCCCTGCCCTATCGCGCCGCAAATTTGTCGCGCGCAATCGCCGCTCCGTTGTTGCGGCGGCGCTGACTGCGAGTCTGGTTATTCTTCTGGTGGCCTTTTTCACGCTGCGGCTGGCAAAGGAGCGCAATACCGCGCTGGCCGAGGCGGCTCGAACGCGGCGCATTCAGCGCTTCATGCTGGATTTGTTCGGCGCAGGCGATAAAGAAGCCGCTCCATCCAATGATCTGCGCGTGGTGGCGCTGCTGGATCGAGGCGTTCATGAGGCGGCAGTCCTGAACGCCGACCCGGAAACTCAAGGCGAGCTTTATGAAAACTTAGGACGAATGTACGGAATGCTGGGCCGTTATCAGAGGGCGGATGAGCTACTGCGCTTGGCATTGGTGAAGATGAAGAGCGCGCTTGGCCCGGAGGATACCAGAATCGTCAACGGTCTGATTCAGCTTGGCATGTTGCGGGGCGATCAGGCCGAGCACCAAGGAGGCCGAACAGTTGGTCCGGGAAGGCTTAATCGAGCCAGTCGGCACTTGCCGGCAGACAATCCCGTCGTGGTGAGAGCCAAGGCGGCTTTGGGCAGGGTGCTTGTACTAAGCGGGTCGTACGACAAAGGCGTCGCCGTGCTCGATCCGCTGATCAAGGTCCCGCCGTCCGGAGAAGAAGGAACCGATAATCTCCTGGAAAGCCTCTCGGATTTGGCTGTCGCAAATCAGTACCTTGGACACTACGAGGTGTCTGAAACGTTGAGTCGTCGCGCGCTTGTACTGGATCGCCAACTATACGGAGAATCACACCCGAGATTAGCCGACGATTTGGCGAATCTCGGGACAACCGAGGCTACCCTAGGCGGGCATTCGGCGGCTGAGGCGTTATACCGGGAGGCCGCCGGCGATCTTGAAGGCGTGGTACGGCCCCGATCACCCAGTGACCCTTCAGTTGACAAGTTTTGTCGCTTTAGTGCTCATGGGCAGGGTAAACTCGCCGAAGCCGATCCCCTGTTGAAGCAAGTGCTCACGATCCAAGAGCAAACCTATGGGAAAACCCACCCCAATGTAGGTTTGACGCTCGATACTCTAGGCACGCTGGCATTGAAACGCGGTAATCTTCCCCGGCGAGGCTTACTACAGTCGCGCGCTCAAGATCTACGAGGCCTCGTTTGGTGAGACAAGCAATCTAACTGCGATGATAAAAGCTCATCTGGGAGACGTGCTCTTAGGCGAAAGAGAATACGCCGCGGCGGAGCAGTTCTTCCGGGAAGCAGTAAACGCGCTAACGGAACGGCCACTGACAGGAAACGTCAGTGTGGGAGTTGTCGAGGTTTCGTTAGGCAGGGCGCTGCTGCGCCAGAAGCGCTACCGTGAAGCGGAGAATCGTCTCACGTCCGGGTACGCAATCCTGATCAAGCAGCCTGGCGCTTCCCGAAGCGGCTTCAGGAAGCACGCGAAGATCTGACCGCTTTATACGCGGCATTGCATCAGCCGGACAAAGCGGCACAGTTCCGGACCGAACTCGCCGCCAATGCAGCCGCGAGTGCCGATGCGGCACGCCCAAAGTGACGACGCAAATGCCGGTCCTCACACACGCTGCATGCGCCTTAACGTATACGATTCCGGCTTCATGTTATCCCGCTCAAATCGCTTCCAATCGTCGGTTACGTAGATCAATTTTCCGCTGATGTGGTTGGCGCGCTCCGACGCCAGAAACAGCGCCAGTTGAATCTGCTTGTCGGGCGCGATGCCGCCGGTGATGCGGATCTGCTCGGCCTCTTCGACTTCCTTCCGGCCGGCCTTCTCTTCGCCCGCGTGCAGAATCTCGTCGGTCATATAGGTGTATGCGCCGCCGGGAACGATCGTGTTCACTTGCACGTTATGGTCGCTCATCTCTTCGGCCAGGCATTCGGCGAACCGCACCACCGCAGCCTTCGAGGTGGCATACGCCGAAAAATTCGGCCGCGCCAAGGCCGCTCCATTGCCTGCGATGGCGATGATTTTGCCGGAGCGCTTCTCAATCATCGGCGGCAGCGCCGCGCGACAGGAATTTACCAGGCCGATCAGATTGGTTTCAATGGCCTCGTTCCATGCTTTGGCCTTGGTGCCGAGAGCGGACCCGATAGGGCCGGGTACGCCCGCCGCCGCGATCAACACGTGAAGCCCGCCAAATGCGCCGATCATGCGGTTGACGGCGCTCGCGATCTCGTCGGGCTCGGCGCACATCGGCGCGGAGCTTGATGGCTGTGCCGCCGGCCTGCTCGATTTCGAGTTTGGTCAGGTCCAACTCGGCCTCGGTGCGCGCCAGCAGCCCGACCTTGGCGCCGGCCAGCGCGAACCCCATCGCCAGGCGCTTTCCGATTCCGCGAGCCCGGCGCCGGTCACGCAGCTACGCTTTTTCCTTGAATTGAGTCGGACATGTTAGTTCTCCACGTTTTCGCGTCGAAGATGCCGGTTTCGATTTGCCCGCCCCGTTTCACCTGCACGAAGATGCGGTACGCGCCGGGCTTGGGAAATCCGTAGGGGAACGAGACCGCGGAGGGCAGTGCGCCCGGCGGTCATGGTGTGTCCGGCGTGCGGATTATCGGGTTGAGTCAACGCCAGCGCCGCCATGGGGACCGAGCCGGAAGGGTGAATGTGCGCGAACGCGCTGAGGTCTGTGCGTACGAATGCGGCATGGCCCAGCATTCCCATATACAGCTCCATATCCGGCGCCGGTTTGCCCTGCGCGTCTTCAATTCGAAATTGGAACAGATACGGTTGGCGGGCGTGCAGCGGGGCGTTCCGCGGTCCCAGATCATGCGGTAACCGTCGTCGAGTTCGCTGACGGTACGGTGAATCCGTCGCGCGATAGACGGTCCGGCGCCCGCGGCATCGTCGCCAGTGAGCGGGCGGCCTTCGATCGCAGGCAGCGATAGTTGCGCGATGGCGGTCTCCGGCAGACCGTTCGCATGGACAATGTCGCCGAACAGCGCATAGCGGCCCGCCGGCATCGAAGGCAACTGCTGCAGAAAATCGCCGTTGCCGTTGCGTTCGGGGTGTAAGTGCCAGACTAAGTCCATATCGGGGACGCGAATCACGTAGAGATGCATCAAGTGGCCATGATCGGGCAATAGATCGTCGGTGCGGCGGTTGAGCCAGCCCGGGTCGTCCAGGCGCAGAGTCAGACGGCTGCCGTCCGCCACCGAGGCGTTCAATGTCAGCGGCTTGAAAACGTACTTGCGGTAGATGCCGTCTTCGGAATTCCACCACCACCAGCCGAACCCAAGGCGCCGGCGACGATCACCGCCGTGACCGCCATCACCTTCCGGGCTAGCCCGATGCGTCTGCTGATCCGGCGCGATTCCGGGTTCGAGCGGCCCTCGCGCGCGGCCGCGCCGGCGATGCTCACAATGCCGAACGCCAGCGCCAGCATCAGCGGAATAGAATCGCGCCCAGCAGCCGCTCGACGCCCAATACGCGCTGCGGCAGAGCGGGAACGGGCACGGAAAGCGTTCCGGCGCCGCGATCTCCATCGGCATTGATGCGCACTTGCCAGGAGCCGGTGGCCATCAGCCAGAGCGAACCGGTGAAGAATTGCGGATCTTATTTGGATGGCTGCGCCAGATCGGGAAGCGGCGAGAACTGCGGCTGCGTGGTGAGCCGCAGCGGCAGAATGTGGATCTGGCGGACGTCCGGCGACGCGCTGCGGATTTCGATCTCGGCTACGCCCGGCACAACTTCCGGGCGGCCGGATAGTTACCAGCAGCTTGTAGGGCCGGCGTTGCCTTCGAAGAATATGTCGGGACTGCCGACATGGGCGGCAAGCGGAATCGCCGAGAGCAGAAACAACAGCGTGCGCTTCATCGGCGAACCCTCCGCATCTGGTCGCCGCCCACCAGGCCCAGCCAAGTGGTAAACGCGGCGAGTCGTCGAGCTTCGCCGCGATGCGGTGCCCGACGTCGTGCTCAACCAGCTCTACCGCTTCACCGCGCTGCAATCCTCGTTCGGCGCCAACATGGTGGCGCTGGAGGGCGGCCGGCCGCTGGTGATGAACCTGAAGGATTTGCTGTCGTCGTTTGTCGCGTTCCGCGAAGACGTGGTTTATCGACGTACCAAGCATCTGCTCGGCAAGGCCCGCGATCGCGCCCATGTGCTGGTCGGGCTGGCGATTGCGGTGGCCAATATCGACGACATGATCAAGCTGATCCGCGGCTCCAAGGACGCCAACGAAGCGCGCGAAGAAATGATGAAGCGCGACTGGCCGGCGAAAAACGTCGCCGCCATGGTCACCTTGATCGACGATCCCCGCCACAGCGTTTCGGAAGCGGGCGCGACCAAGCTTTCGGCCGAACAGGTCAAGGCCATTCTCGATCTGCGGCTGCAGCGGCTAACCGCGCTTGGCCGCGACGAGATCAAGACCGAGCTCGACAAGCTTGCCGGCGAGATCGCCGGGTATCTCGACATCCTGCGCTCGCGCGCCCGAATCCAGACCATCGTCAAGGACGAGCTAGCCGCCATCAAGCGCGACTTCGGCACGCCGCGACGCACGATGATCGTCGATCAGGAAGGCGAGATGGAAAACGAGGACCTGATCCAGCGCGAGGACATGGTCGTCACCGTCTCGCATGCCGGCTACGTCAAGCGCGTGCCACTGTCCACCTACCGGTCGCAGAAGCGCGGCGGCAAGGGCCGCGCCGGCATGCAGACGCGCGAAGAAGATTTCGTCACCCGGCTGTTCGTCGCCTCGACCCACACGCCGGTGCTGTTCTTCTCCTCGCGCGGCCAAGTCTACAAGGAAAAGGTCTGGCGACTGCCGTTAGCCGCGCCGCAGGCGCGCGGCAAGGCGTTGATCAACATCCTGCCGCTGGAGCAGGGCGAAAGCATCACCACCATCATGCCGCTGCCCGAGGATGAATCGACCTGGGACAAGCTCGACGTGATGTTCGCCACCACGCGCGGCACGGTTCGTCGCAACAAGCTTTCCGATTTCGCCGACGTGCGGCGCTCCGGTATCATCGCCATGAAGCTGGAGGAGGGCGACGGCATCGTCGACGTGCAGATCTGCACCGAGAATGACGACGTGCTGTTGACCTCCACCGCCGGGCAATGCATCCGTTTTCCGGTCACCGACGTGCGTGTGTTCCAGGGCCGCACCTCGGTTGGCGTGCGCGGCATCAATCTTGCGCAAGGCGACAAGCTCATTTCGCTGTCGATCCTGCGTCACGTCGAGGCGTCCGCCGATGAACGCATGGCGTATCTGAAACGCGCCAATGCGGTGCGCCGTGGAACCGACGGCGACGCCGAGGAGGCTGGCACCGACCTGGAGGAGGCCGAGGGCGCGATCGAGCTCGGCCAGGAGCGTTACGCGGAATTCTCGGCCAAGGAACAATTCGTGCTGACGATTTCCGAGAGAGGCTTCGGCAAGCGCACGTCGTCCTACGAGTACCGGACCACCGGCCGCGGCGGCAAAGGCATCGTCGCCATGGCGATCACCGAAAAAAACGGCAGGCTGGTCGCGTCGTTCCCGGTAGAGGACAGCGATCAGATCATGCTGGTGACCGACGGCGGACAGTTGATCCGCTGCCCGGTCGACGGCATCCGCATCGCCGGACGCTCGACCCAAGGGGTGATTGTGTTCTCCACCGCCGAAGGCGAGAAGGTCGCCTCGGTGGAGCGGCTGACCGATGAAGGCGAGGAGAACGGCGGCGAGTGACAGCGAAACCGACAGGCCGGATCGTCGGCCCCGGATTTCGCTTTCGCTCAATCCGGGCTACGCGCTGGCCGGGTTGCCCTATTGTTCGTCCTCAAATGTCGGGCCGGGACGCGATCCGTGATAGCTCGGACTACCCTGCGGCCATGTCGACATGCACGGCGGGAACTGGTTCTGATACGGCCACGTGCAACCGGCCGGCTGTCGCGCCGGCACCGCCCCGTACAAATTCCGATGCGTGGTCGTGGATTGCCGCCAATGCGGCTTCGCCACGTGCTTTTGCCGGTTAGCGGTCGTGGCCTGCGTTCCGTCCGGCTGCGGCGCGGCCTGCGCGCTCGCCATCATCGGCAGCGACAATGCGGCGGCGATCGCCACCATTGCCGCATGGCGCAGGCTGGATGTCTGCTTGGTCATACTCGTCTCCTTGGCGCGGCCCCTTTGGCGAAGTCTAAATTCCGCCTTCGATAACGCGGATTCTCCCGCGGTGGCCGCGTCGATGCGATAACTGCGGTCACATTTTGTTGTTCCGGCAACCGGATCAGGCGGTGCAACTTGCTTGGTATGTACATATTGGCACAATAAAAGCGCGGCAGGGCATGAACATGAAGCTTTTTTGGCTTTGCAGCTTTTCTGCTGTGGCTTTGTTACTCTTGGGCATCGGAGCCGTGCGCGCCGATCCGAAGGGCCTCTGGCTGGCGCAGGATGGCGCGCAAGTTCGCATCGCCAAATGCGGCCAACAGGCGCTGTGCGCGACGGTTGCCGCCGCCAAGTCTCCGGTCGATCCGGAAACCGGCCAGCCGTGGACCGACAAGCGCAATCCTGATCCGAATCAGCGCGGCCGGCCGCTGGTCGGCGTCTACGTTCTCTATAACATGATCGCGGACCAACCGGGACAATGGTCGGGAACGCTTTACAACACCGACGACGGCCACACCTATCCCGGCCACTTGCGTGAACTCAACCAGAACACGGTGCGGATCGAAGGCTGCGCGCTCGGCATTTGCGGCGGCCGCAACTTGACGCGCATTCACTAAGCGGCGATGCGCGATATACGGCCGGCGCCGAAGGCGTCGAACGCTTCGGCAAGCCTTTGCAGCACCACGTCCGGATTGTTTTCGGTCAACACGCGGCCGCGCTGCGTCTTGCGCGCGTCGTCGGCTGCGCGAACTGTCGTGGCGGCGGCATCGAGCGCCCAACCGAGATGCTTGCGCGCATTGCGAACACCGAGCTCGCGGCCGTAATGGGCGAGCATGTCCAAATAGAGCCCGGCGGCGAGCGCATACTGCTCGGGTAGCGGCGGCGCCGCCGCGCGCTCGCCGGTCGCCAGATAGCGCGCAAGCTGGCCGGGAAACCATGGCCGGCCCTGCGCGCCGCGGCCGACCATCAATCCGTCAGCCTGCGAGGCCGCCAGCGCCGCATCGGCATCCTCGAAGCTTTCAATGTCGCCGTTGACGACGACCGGAATCGATACGCGCGTCTTCACCGCGCGCACCGCCGCCCAATCGGCGCGGCCTTTGTAGAACTGGCAACGGGTGCGGCCGTGCACCGTCACCAGCCGCACGCCGGCTTGTTCGGCCCGCGCCGCCAGCTCGACCGCGTTGCGCGTATTGTCATCCCACCCGAGACGCATTTTCAGCGTCACCGGCACGCTCACGGCGTTCACCACGGCCTCGATCAGCGCTAGCGCATGATCGAGATCGCGCATCAGCGCCGAGCCTGATGCGCCGTTGGTGACGTGCTTGGCCGGACAGCCCATGTTGATGTCGATCACGGCTGCGCCAGCATCCGCGGCGATGCGCGCGCCTTCGGCCATCCAGCCCCCCTCGCAGCCGGCGAGTTGAACCACATGCAATCCGCCGCCGTGATGCGCGACGCGGCGCCGCGCCATGTGCTTGCCCGCGGCGAGCGCGGCGCAGGCGGTCATTTCCGATACCACCAGGCCGGCGCCGAGCCGTGCGGCGAGACGCCGGAACGGCGCATCGGTCACCCCGGACATCGGCGCCAGAAAAACCGCGTTCGCCGAGCGGATCGGGCCGATACCGATCGGCCCGATCCTTTGCCGCGGGTTGATGATTGCAAGCGGGCTCATGTTTCGCTCAGGCGTGGCCCTGCTTTCGCCAATCGAGCGAAACCCAGAACATCACTAGGAACAACGGAATGGCGACAATCGAGAGCGCCCAGGCGATCTGGTAATACACGGTGCGCCAGTCCACCAACGTCGCCAGGTGATTGATCTCCGCCGTGTAGTCGACTTTGTCGGGGGCTGCGCATTCGACATAATGCAGGAAACGGTAGGAAACTTCCGAAACGCCGAGACAGAGCGCGGCCGCGGAGAGCGCCACGACAATGACCAGAATGGCCAGCCACCGCGCCGGCCCGCGCTTGCGGAAGACGTCGCCCTTTTCGGCGGCGAAGGTCGTGGCGGCGACGACAATGCCGTCGAACGCCAGCAGCGCCAGGCCCTTGCTGTCGAGGATGCTCGAGAATCTCGTACAGCGTCCTGACGATCTCCCCGCCATCCTTCGGAACGATTTGCGTTCCGGCGGCGTGTATCAGTTCAATCTTTTGCAGAAGGTCGCAGTCCAAGCTTTCACTCCTGAACCCGCCAGCACAGCAAGGATTCGTTTGCGGCGGGACTTACTAGCCCGAGAAGCCGCCGCCGTCGAGAAACTCCTGCTCGGCCCGGGTGGTATCACGCCCGACGATGCGGTTGCGATGCGGGAACCGTCCGAATTTCACGATGACGTCGCGATGGCCGGTCGCAAATTCCGCTTGCCCAGCCTGACCGAGCGCTTCGAACAGCGCCACGCAGCGATCCTGGTCGGCCAAGGCTTCCGAATGCATGAACGGCATATAGAAAAAGGACCGCAGCACTTGGTCGGTGGTTCGATCGAAGCCGCGGGCGATGGCGCGGCCCGCCACCGCACGCGCCAGCGGATCGGTGGCGAAGGCATGCGGGCTGCCGCGGAACATGTTGCGAGGAAACTGGTCGAGCAGAATGACCAGCGCGAGCGCGCCTTCGGCGCTTTCCTCCCAATCCGCCAATTCGCCGCGCGCCGCCGCCTCGTGCACGGCGAGAAATTTCGACCGGACGGCGCGGTCGAAGCTGTCGTCCTTCTCCCACCATTTTTCCGGCCCGGCTTCGCGCCAGAATGCCACGATGTCGGTTGCGGTTGCGGCAGTCATGGCAACTGCTCCTACTGTCCGCGGCCGGCGGCGCTGGCGAAGCGCTTGGCTTCTTCGGCGGCGCGGAACAGCGCCTTCGCCTTGTTGATGCATTCCTGCTGCTCGAGTTCCGGATCGGAGTCGGCGACGATGCCGGCGCCGGACTGCACATACATGACGCCGTCCTTGATCAGCGCGGTGCGCAGCACGATGCAAGTGTCCATGTCGGCGCCGGCGGAGAAATATCCGACGCAGCCGGCATAGAGCGAGCGTTTCTCCTTCTCCAGCTCGTCGATAATCTGCATGGCGCGCACTTTCGGCGCGCCGGAGACGGTGCCGGCAAGGAAGCCGGCCGCCAAGGCGTCGAGCGGATCGCGGTCGCTGCGCAGCTTGCCCTCGACATTGGAGACGATGTGCATCACTTGGCTATAGCGCTCGATGAAGAATTGGTCGGTGACTTCGACGCTGCCGATCTCGGCAACACGGCCGACGTCGTTGCGGCCAAGATCGAGCAGCATCAGATGCTCGGCGCGCTCCTTCGGATCGGCGAGCAGCTCGTCCTCCAGCGCCTTGTCCTCGTGCGGCGTCGCCCCGCGCCGCCGCGTGCCGGCGATCGGGCGGATGGTAACGATGCCGCCGCTTACCTTGACTAGAATTTCCGGACTTGAGCCGGCGACCGCAAACGAGCCGAAATCGAGGAAGTACAGATACGGCGACGGGTTGACCCGGCGCAGCGCGCGATAGAGCGCGAACGGCGCCAGCTTGAACGGCGCCTCGAACCGCTGCGACAACACCACCTGAAAAATATCGCCGGCGAAGATGTATTCCTTGGCGCGCAGCACCGTGCGTTTGAATTCGTCGGCGGTGGTGTTGGAACGCGGCGCCACGTCGAGCTGCCCGGCATCGGTCTCGGCCGCGGATTTGTCGAGCGGACGGTCGAGCGCATCGACGATCGCCGCAAGGCGCTCGACCGCGCGCGCGAGCGCCGCCTTTGCCGTCACCCCGGCTCGCGGGCGTACCGGCGTGACCACGGTGATCGTATCCTCGACCGCGTCGAAAGCGATGACGAGGGTGGGGCGCACCAGGATTGCATCGGGAATGCCAATCGGATCGGGACCGGGCGCGGCGAGCGTGTCTTCCATCAGCCGAACCACGTCGTAGCCGAGATAGCCGAACACGCCGGCCGCCATCGGCGGCAGCGTTTCCGGCAGCACGATGCGGCTTTCGACGATCAGCGCGCGCAGCGCCTGCAGCGGCGGCGCGTTCGCGGGGGCAAACGCGGCCGCGTCGCTCTGCGGCATGCGATTGATTTCGGCGCGAGCGCCGCTGGCGCGGAAAATGACGTCCGGCTCAAGGCCGATGATTGAATAGCGGCCGCGGGTTTCGCCGCCTTCGACCGATTCTCAGCAAAAAGCTGATCGGGGAGGCATTTTTCGTGACCTTGAGGAACGCCGACACCGGCGTTTCCAGATCTGCAACCAGCGTGGTCCACACAACCTGCGGCTCGCCGGCGGCGTAGCGCGCGGCAAACGCTGCGGCCGACGGCTCGATCTGCATGTCTAGTTGATATCCGGCGCGCTGTTGCCGAGCGCCTGTTCCAACGCCTTCTGATTGACGCTGAAGCCGAGAGTGTCTTCGACCGAGGCGACGTACTGCCCTTGAATATCGTCGACGATCTGCTTCTTGACCACGTCGTCGAGGCTTTGCACCTCGGCGACATTGGCGTCGGGCTTCGGATCGGTCACGCCGGTGACGCGGAACACGTACCACTGTTCAGGCTGCTCGCCCTCGACACTGTCGAAGCCGTCCTTGGCGGTGTGAAACACCGCGACGATAATTTTCGGCGATACGCTGCCGCGCGCCACCTGACGCTTGAGCTTGTCGGCGGTTTGTATGGTCAGTCCATCGGCCTTCGCAACAGCGTCGAAGGGCGTTCCGGCCTTGAGCTTGTCGAGAATTTCGGACGCCTTGGCTTTCAATCGCAACGCAATCTCGTCCTCGCGCCAGTGCGCCTCGACTTCGCTCTTCACCTCGTCGAGCGCCCGATCGTGCGCCGGGCTGATGCCGGTCACAGCGTACCAGACGTAGCCGCCGTCGGTCTCGATCGGATCGTTGTCGACGCCGACGTCGGAATTGAACGCGGCGCTCACGACCTGTCCGGCGTGGGGCAGGGTGGCGACCTTGCCGCTCGGATCACGCCCCGACCGGTCAACCTCGAAGTTTCCAAACGGCAGCTTCAATTTCTGCACCGCTTGTTCCAGCGAAGCCCCGCCGGCGCGGTCGTCCTCCATCTTGTCGTGCAGACTTTGCACGTCGGTCTTGGCGCGATCGGCGGCGATGTCGTTACGGATCTGCGCGGCGACCTCGGCGAGCGGTTTGTCCACTTCCGGCTCGATCTTGGTCACTGTCACGATCAGCGTGCCGAAGCGCCCTTTCACCGGTGCGCTAACCTCGCCGTCCTTAAGCGCGAAGGCGGCATCGGCTACCGCCGGATCGATGATGTCCGATTTCTTCACCGTGCCAAGATCGGTGTCGGATTCCTTCAAACCCCGCTCGGCGGCGAGCGCGGCGAAAGTCGTGCCGCCTTTGAGTTTCGTCTCCGCCACGTCGGCGTCCGCCGGGTCCGGGAATACGATCTGCTCGACCTGCCGGCGCTCGGGAGTGACGTACCGGCTGTGATCCTTCTCATATGCCGCTTTCACGTCGGCATCGGATATCTGCATCCAAGGGGCGAGGTCGGTCGGCGTGACCGACACCGTGACGATCTTGCGGTATTCCGGCGCGCGGAACAGGATTTTGCGCGCTTCGAAATATGTTTTGAGCTCATCCACCGTCGGCTGCGGAATATCGCCTGCCTGTGCGGGGCCGAGCGTTACATATTCGATGCTGCGCTCCTGGTTCTGGAACTGGTTGATGGCCGCGAGCCAGGCGTTCGGCACTTGCAGGCCGCCGGAGAGCGAGTCGATGATCTGCCGGCGCAAAGTCACGCGGCGCTGCTCGGACATGAAGCGCTGCTCGTTGTAGCCGGCGTCACGCAGAAGCTGCTCGAACCGCGGCCGGTCGAATTTTCCGGTCGGGCCGAGAAAGACCTTATCGTTGGTTATACGGCGGACGATTTCCTCATCGGAAACGCCGAGCCGCATTTGCCCCGCGCGCTGGTCGAGCGCCGATTCGGCGATCATGCCGCCCAGGACCTGCCGATCAAGCCCGATTGCCTTGACCTGCTCCGGCGGCAACGGATGGCCGACCTGGCGCTGAATCTGCTGCATGCGGTCCTGGTAGGCGCGGCGGAACTGGTCAACACCGATTTCGGCGTGGCCGATCTTGGCCAGCGTTGAGCGGCCGAAGCCGCGGAAAATATCGTTGATGCCCCAGATCGCGAAACTGACGACCAACAGGCCCAACACCACGCCCATGACGGCGCGGCCGAGCCAATTGGTGGAGGCTTTGCGGATACCTCTGAGCACAATGTCCTGCGCGTGAAGTGATGCGGCCGGTTTCAAACCGCGGCGGCGCACTATAAGGACCGCGCCCGCCACCCGCAACTGACGGGACTTCCAAGCAAATCGTGCAATAAAACGCCTCTTTTCGGCGTTCAAGGCCTCTGCTAACGGCTGTTTGTCGCAGCCCTTTCGAGACGTCAGAGAAAGCTAGGGATCATGCCTCGCCGCCCACTGCTCGCGGGCAACTGGAAAATGCACGGCCTGCAAAGCGCCGCCGGCGAACTTAAGACAATCATCGCCGCCGCGGATGGGCTGCCCAAGTTGGACCTGATGGTCTGCCCGCCGGCAACTCTGATCGCGACCTTCGCCGATGCCGCGCGCGGCTCGCGCGTTCTGATCGGCGGCCAAGATTGCCACCCTTTGCCCGCCGGCGCCTACACCGGTGACATTTCGGCGGAAATGCTCAAAGACGCTGGCGCTGTCGCCGTCATCGTCGGCCATTCCGAGCGCCGGCAATATCACGGCGAAACCGACGAAATGGTGCGGGCGAAAGCGCGCGCGGCTCACCGCGCGGGATTGCTCCCCATTATTTGCGTCGGTGAAACCCGCGCCGAACGCCAGGCCGGGCGCGCGCTCATGGTCGTGCGCGCGCAGCTCGACCGTTCCGTCCCCGACGATCTGACCGAGGTGGTCATTGCTTACGAGCCGGTCTGGGCCATCGGCACAGGGCTCACGCCGACGCCATCCGATGTCGAGGAAATGCACGTAACCATGCGCGAATGGCTTGGCCGCCGCGATGAGGTCCGTCTTTTGTACGGTGGCTCGGTCAGTCCCGCCAACGCCGGGGAACTGCTGACCGTGGCAAATGTGGATGGGGCGCTGGTCGGCGGCGCGAGTCTTAAAGCCGAGGAATTCCTGGCGATTGCCGCGGTTTACCGCTAACGGGGACCGCGCTGACGCGCCCATAGAAAATCCGCGTTGGATCATGTAGAGACCTGCGCGGCTTCCTATATCGGGGTCACAGCGGGCAACGCCGCGAGCGGGCATTATCGATGCTGACTGTCATTATCCTCGTCCACCTGATGATCGTCGTCGCCATGATCGGGGTGGTGTTGCTGCAGAAATCCGAGGGCGGCGGCCTCGTCAGCACGTCGAACAGCGGATTTATGACCGGTCGCGGCACCGCCAACGTGCTCACTCGCACGACCGCGGCGCTCGCCATCGGATTTTTCGTGACCAGCCTGGCATTGTCGTGGCTTGCCGGGCTGGGCCGTCATCCGGCCTCGATCATCAATACCGGCGGCGCGCCGGCGACCCAGCAGGCACCGGGTAATGCGCCGCAGGTGCCGCTCAGCGAGGGGGGCCACGGCGTGCTCGACCAGTTGCGCGCCAAGGGACCCGTCGGGCCGGCGCCCGCCGAACCGGCACCCAGCGGACCGCAAGTCCCGCAGTCGAAATAGGCTTACGCCCCATGACGCAGATGATGGCCCCCGCAGTTTCGACAAAGCCTGCGGAGCCAGCTTCCGCGCGACATGAGGATTCCGCCGCAGCTTTGGGGCAATACAAGGTTTTTCACAGAAATTTTAAGCGCCGCTCGGTTGCCATCCCGGAATATCGCTCGTCGAATTGAGCGATCGGCAGTAAGGCTTAAATCCCATGGCGCGGTACATCTTTATCACCGGCGGCGTGGTTTCCTCCCTGGGCAAAGGTCTCGCTTCAGCGGCGCTCGGCGCGCTCCTGCAAGCGCGCGGTTACAAAGTGCGGCTGCGCAAGCTCGACCCGTATCTGAATGTCGATCCGGGCACCATGTCGCCCTATCAGCACGGCGAGGTGTTCGTCACCGACGACGGCGCCGAAACCGATCTCGACCTCGGCCATTACGAGCGCTTCATCGGCCGACCGGCGACACGAATGGACAACATCACCACCGGCCGCATTTATCAGGACATCCTCAACAAGGAGCGGCGCGGCGATTATCTCGGCGCCACCATCCAGGTCATTCCGCACGTCACCAACGCCATCAAGGACTTCATCCGCACCGGCAACGAGGACTTCGATTTCGTGTTGTGCGAAATCGGAGGAACCGTGGGCGACATCGAAGGCCTACCGTATTTCGAAGCCATCCGGCAGATCGGCAACGATCTGCCGCGCGGCCACGCCGTGTATATCCATCTGACGCTGATGCCGTTTATTCCGAGCGCCGGCGAATTGAAGACCAAGCCGACCCAGCATTCGGTGCGCGAATTGCGCGCCATCGGCATCCAGCCCGACATTTTGCTCTGCCGTTCCGATCGGCCGATACCGGTGAGTGAGCGCAAAAAGCTTGCGCTGTTCTGCAACGTGCGTGAGAGCGCGGTGATCGAAGCACTCGACGTCGACAACATCTACGCCGTGCCGGAGGCCTACCACGCTGGCGGGCTCGACGATGAAGTGCTGGCCGCCTTCGGCATCGAAGATCCGCCGGCGCCCGATCTCGACACCTGGCGCATCATCAACGAACGCGTCCGTAATCCGGAAGGCAACGTGACCATCGCCGTCGTCGGCAAATATACCGGCATGAAGGACGCCTATAAGTCGCTGATCGAGGCACTCTCGCACGGCGGCATCGCCAACAAGGTCAAGGTCAATCTCGACTGGATCGAGAGCGAGGTGTTCGAGAACGAGGATCCGGCGCCGTTCCTCGAACATGTCGACGGCATCCTGGTGCCGGGCGGCTTCGGCCAGCGCGGCGCCGAAGGAAAAATCCGCGCCGCGCGCTTCGCCCGCGAACGACAGGTGCCGTATTTCGGCATCTGCTTCGGCATGCAAATGGCGGTGATCGAGGCGGCGCGCAATCTATGCGGCATCGAGCAGGCGAACTCGACCGAGTTCGTGCAGACCCGCGAGCCGGTGGTCGGCCTAATGACTGAGTGGATGAAGGGCAACGAACTGCAAAAGCGCGGCATCAACGGCGATCTCGGCGGTACCATGCGGCTCGGCGCCTATCCCGCGATCCTCGCCCGCGGCAGCAAGGTCGCGGACATCTACGATGCGACCGAAATTTCCGAGCGCCACCGCCACCGCTATGAAGTCAACACCGCGTATAAGGACCGCCTGGCGCAGCACGGCATGCGCTTTTCCGGCATGTCGCCCGACGGCGTGCTGCCGGAGATCATCGAATACGCCAACCATCCGTGGTACATCGGTGTGCAATTCCATCCCGAGCTGAAATCGCGGCCGTTCGCGCCGCATCCGCTGTTTTCGTCGTTCATCGGCGCTGCGGTGGAACAGAGCCGGCTGGTGTAATCTCTCTCGTCATTGCGAGAAGCGAAGCGACGAAGCAATCCAGATCCGTATCAGCTGGACCAGATTGCTTCGCTTCGCTCGGAATGACGAAACGGAGGAAAATCCATGATCTACGAGTTGCGCATCTATTCCTGCATTCCCGGCCGGTTGCCGCTACTGCTCAAGCGGTTTCAGGAACACACGCTGAAAATCTGGGAACGGCACGGCATCCGGCAGGCGGGCTTTTGGACCGTGCTGGTCGGCGGCGGCAACAACGACCTGCATTATCTGCTCGCCTGGCAATCGCTCGCCGAGCGTGAAAAGGTATGGGAAGCGTTCCTGGCCGATCCCGCCTGGATCAAGGCGCGCGACGACAGCGAACGGGACGGGCCGATCATCGCCAACATCAAGAGCGCATTCCTGCGGCCAACGGCATTCTCAGTGGTGAAGTGACAAGCGGCCCGGTTGACCCGCGGCGCCCGCGCCGTCATGGTCGCCTCCGATGAAGCCCATGCCAGTCAAACCGAACGCCACGGTGACGGTCGGCAAAGCCCGCTTCGGCAACACGCTCCCGCTCGCCTTGATCGCGGGACCGTGCGTGCTGGAAAGCCGCGCGCACGCATTCGAGATGGCGGGCGCGCTCAAAGAGATCGCCGCGCGCCATGGCCTCGGCTTCGTCTACAAGACCTCGTTCGACAAGGCCAACCGCACCAGCGGCGAAAGCGCGCGCGGCCTCGGCCTCGACAAGGCGCTATCGATCTTCGCCGAGCTGCGCGAGAAATTTGCCGTACCGGTGCTGACCGACGTGCACGAACCGGAGCAATGCGCGCGCGTCGCGGAAGCCGCAGATATTTTGCAGATCCCGGCGTTTCTCTGCCGGCAAACCGACTTGCTGGTCGCCGCCGCCAAGACCGGCAAGCCGGTCAATGTGAAAAAGGGCCAGTTTCTGGCACCGTGGGACATGCAAAACGTCGTCGATAAAATCACCGGCGCCGGCAATGCCAACCTGCTGGTCACCGAGCGCGGCGTCTCGTTCGGCTACAACACGCTGGTCTCCGACATGCGCGCTCTGCCGCTGCTGGCAAAAATGGGTGCGCCGGTGATCTTCGACGCGACGCATTCGGTGCAGCAGCCGGGCGAGCAGGGGACGTCGTCCGGCGGCGAGCGCGACTTCGTGCCGGTGCTGGCGCGCGCGGCGGTCGCCGTCGGCGTCGCCGGTGTTTTTATCGAGACGCATCAGGACCCGGATCGCGCGCCGTCCGACGGACCGAACATGCTCCCGCTCAGGGAGCTTGAGCCGCTGATCGAACGGCTGATGGCGTTCGATAAGTTGGCGAAAGGCTAGGAGCGACGCCTAATACGTTACGGTGCCATCGATCGCGTCCTTGAGCATTTTGTAGGCGCGACAGTCGGTGCCGCATATGAGCCGCACCTTTTCCAGATCGTCCTTGGCCTTCAGCACATTGCCCTGCTCGGCCTGCCACATGCCGTAATAAGACCACGTCACGGCATGGTTGGGATCGGTGGCGAGCGCGCGCTCGTACCATACCTTGGCGTCGTCGTAGCGGCCGAGCTTGCGGTTGGCGTAGCCAATCAACGTCGCCACATCCGGATGTTCGTCGTGGCCGAGCGCCCGCAACGCTGCGATGCCTCTGACGTAGTCGGCCTTGTCATAAATAAGCGTGTAGGCGGCGTGATAACCGCGCAGGAAATCTTCGGCCGAGCTGCTTTTGTCAGTCTTCGGCTTTTTGGTCTGGGTGCCCTTGGTGGACTTGTCCTGGTCGGTCGGCGGCGGTGGCGTCGGATTCTCGTCACCGGCGGCGGCGGCGATGTCAGGGGCGATAACAACGGCTGTAAACAGCAACGCGGCAGCTAACGTGAGCGGTGTCTTCATGGCGCGCGCCTCCAGGAGCAATGCGCCAATATACATGGCCGCGCGGGTCTTGGCGTGACGCTTCAATGTCATCGAGAAAAAGTGATCTTACAAATTTGGCTGCCACTCGACCGGGACATGCTCGTAACCGCTCGCGGTTTTCAGAAGATGTCCGCAGGCCGGGAATGGGAAATGATAACCGGTCACTAGCATGCGGTCGGCTGCGGCGCGATCAAACAACCTTTTGCGTGTCGCGACCGCCGCGTCGCCGTCGATATCGAAAGTAGCCTGCCAATCGGGATGGCGTGCGAACACGGCGGGATGTTGCGCGGTATCGCCCAGCACCAAGAGCGATTGATCGCCGGAGTGAACGGCGAACACCGTGTGACCAGGCGTATGGCCCGGAGCCGCCAGAGCGACCACGCCGGGCGTGACTTCCGTTCCCGGCGTAAAACGCGTGACGTTTGGTGCGATGTCTGCAAAGACGCGGCGTTGATTACGGAAGGCGATTTTCAAATCCGCCGGGGCCGCGCTCATATTGGCGTCGTCCATCCAAAAATTCCATTCGGCGGCCGGAACCATGATCTCTGCATTGGGGAAGACGAGGTCGTCGTCCTTGCCCTTGATGCCGTTGATGTGATCGGGATGGAAATGCGAGATGGCGATGAGGTCGATCGACTTCGGCTCGATTCCGGCAAGTCTGAGATTATCGCGCAGCACGCCGGCGCTGGGCGCGATCTGGCCGCCAGTGCCGGTGTCGATGAGAATAAGCTTCCTGCCGGTATTGACCACCAAAGTGGTAAATGGCGTCGTCAGCTTATCGGCAGGCATAAACGCGTCAGCGAGAGCGCTTTCGACTTGGGCAAACGGCGCATTTCGAATGAACTTTTCGGTAATCGGGCGATACCAGATGCCGTCGTAGAGCGCGATGAGTTCGAAAGTCCCTACCCGATAGCGATAAATCCCGGGCGTCGCCTTGCCAGCCGGCGCGGCAATGGCCGAGACCGGATTCGCGTTCGTCGATAGCGCCGCCAGCGCCGAACCCGCAACGAATGCGCGACGAGTGACTGCCGACATGGCTGAGTTTGCGGCCGTATTGTTTATGGACATGCGCGAGCATCCGGCTCGAGTATTTTAGCGTCCTCGCCAACAAGGTGCCAGCCGAAGCCTCTGGCAACGGCGCGTACCCCCTATTTCAAATAATTGCCGACGAAATCTTCGAACTCACGCCGGTTCTTGCAAGGCTTGGTTTCCTCGATGCTTGGAATCAACAGGCAAGAAGCCACATTGCCGTTGGTTTCCACGTAGAGCGCATACATGGTGCGGCTGGTGGCGTCGATCAGGTAGGACGTGTCCGAAATTTTCCGGTTTATCGAAGCTGTTTTGTGAACGAGCAGCAGGCAGCTGTTCAGCTTGTTGCTGAACGCCGCCTGATAATCGTTGGCAATGATCTCGAACCGTACTTGTACGTTCAGCAATACCGAGATGTATTCCTGCGTCAAATCCTGGAACGAGCTTTTCGCCTGAGTTTCACAACTGGCTCGCTCATGCGTCGGGTCAGCGCGAACGATCGCGCTGAGCGCGACTAAAGCGATCGCCGAAAGCGCACATGCGAGCGCGTGAGATTTTATGCTCGACCGATGCTTCGTCACTTGGGTTTCCCCGCAACAATCAGTGTACGAAACGCGCCTTAGCCGAAAACCTCAGGCCGCGGTTACTTTCTCCTCGGTCAGCATCTCGCGCACCAGCGGCATGACCTTTTTGCCGTAAAGCTCGATGCTCTTCATCATCGTCGCGTGCGGCAGCGTGCCGGCCGAGTATTTCATGTCAAAGCGCACGATGCCGAGCGCTTTGACGGTCGCGGCGATCTTGCGCGCGACCGTCTCCGGGGCGCCGACATAGAGCGAGCCGTGCTGGACCTCCTGCTCGAATTGCGCGCGACCGATCGGCGGCCAGCCGCGTTCGCCGCCGATCTTGTCGTGCATGGCCTTGTAGCCCGACCAGTATTCTTCGCGGGCTTGCGCATCGGTCGTCCCGACATGGCCGGGCGAATGCACGGCAATATCATTCGCCGGCCGGCCGAGCTGGGCGAAGCTGCGGTGATAGAGATCGACGAAGGGTCGAAAGCGCTTGGGATCGCCGCCGATGATGGCGAGCGCGAGCGGCAGATCGTAGTGCGCGGCACGAACCACCGATTCCGGGCTGCCGCCGACGCCGACCCAAGTTCGCAGTGGTCCGTTTTCGATCGGCGGAAACACCCGCTGGTTTTTCAGCGGCGGCCGCAAATGGCCCCGCCAGGTCACCTGTTCGTTGCGCAGCACGGCCACGAACAGATCGAGCTTCTCCTCGAACAGCTCCTCGTATTGGGCGAGATCGAAGCCGAACAGCGGAAACGACTCGGTGAACGAGCCGCGCCCAACGGTGACTTCGGCACGGCCGTTGGCGGCGGCGTTGAGCGTCGAGAAGCGCTCGAACACGCGGATCGGGTCGTCGGAGGAAAGCACGGTTACGGCCGAACCGAGCCGGATGCGCTTGGTGCGCGCCGCGATCGCCGCCAGCACCACTTCCGGCGCCGACACTGCGAAGTCGGACCGGTGGTGCTCGCCGACGCCGAAGGCTTCGACACCCAGCGCATCGGCCAGCGCCGCCTCCTCGATCACGTTGCGGATGACTTGCGCGTGGCTCAAAAGAGCGCCGTCGGAACCCATGGTGACGTCGCCGAACGTGTCCAAGCCGAATTCAAAGGTCTTTGTCATGCCTGCTCATGAAATGATCGCCGAGCGAGAAGCCCCTGCAATCCCGCACAGGTAGAGAGCGCCCGGCCCTAGCGCAATGTAGCCCCGGGCGGCAAACCCGCAATTCTGCTCACCGGCCGGGGGCAGGGCCGGCAAAAATGCCAGAAACGGCACGTCCCTGCGACGGTCCGCGCAACACCTTCGGCTTGATTAGCAGCCGCAAGCGCGGTCAAATCCCCCATTCGGGGAGCGAGCTTTACGTCCTCCAAAACCACTAAACGCCTCCGCGCCAGCCGGCGCGGCAATCGGAAGGATGCACGCAATGATGAAAACAACTTTCGCAGCCGCCGCCGCGCTTGCGCTTGTCGCGGGCCCGGCGATGGCCCAGCAGAAAACCGTCAAGATCGGCTTTATCAGCACGTTCAGCGGGCCAACCGCCGTGATCGGCAACGACATGCGCAATTCGTTCGAACTCGGCCTCGATCACCTCGGCCGCAAGCTCGGCGGGCTGCCGGTCGAGGTCATTTACGAAGACGATACGCAGAAACCCGACGTTGGCGTGCAAAAGACCCAGAAGTTGATCGAATCCGACCACGTCGATTTCGTCGTCGGCTACATCTGGTCGAACGTGCTGCTCGCCTCGCTGAAGCCGCTGGTCGATTCAAAGACGATGACCGTGGTGACCAACGCCGGCGCGTCGCAGCTCTCCGGCGAACTGTGCTCGCCCTATGTGTTTTCCACCTCGTGGAACAACGACCAGACGCCCGAGGCGATGGGCACGTATATGAACCAGAAGGGCATCAAGAAGGTCTTTCTGATCGGCCCCAATTACGCGGCCGGGAAGGACATGCTGACGGGCGTGCAATTGACCTATAAAGGTGAGGTTGTCGGTCAGGAACTAACGCGCTGGCCTGACCAGCTCGACTTTTCCGCCGAATTGTCCAAGGCGCGCGCGGCCAATCCGGACGCGATCTTCGTATTTTATCCGGGCGGCGCCGGCGTGCAGTTCATCACCCAATATGTGCAGGCCGGCCTGAAGGGGCAGATCCCTCTCTATCAAGTGTTCACCGTCGACGACTTGTCATTGCCGCGGCTCAAGGACCTCGCGGTCGGCATTCCGGGCGCCCAGGAATGGGTCAACGACCTGCCCAACGAGGCCAACAAGAAGTTCGTTGCCGACTACATCGAGAAGTACAAAAAGCGGCCGTCATTCTACGGCGCGCAAACCTATGACGCGGTCAGCCTGATCAATAGTGCCGTCGCCGCGGTCAAGGGCGACCTTACGCAGAAAGACGCGATGCGCAAGGAAATGGAAAAAGCTGATTTCAAGTCGGTGCGCGGCCACTTCACTTACGGCAACAACCACATCCCGATCCAGAATTTCTATTTGCAGGACGCGGTCAAAGAGGGCGACGATTACGTGCTCAAGACGGTTGCAACTATCGTCAAAGACGATCAAGACCGCTTCCACGACAAATGCCCGATGAAGTGACCGGGCCGCGCCAGATTTGCTTGACACGCCGCTTAGGTCGTCATCCTTGAATGGCGGCTTAAGATTGCTTGTGGCGAGGAATGCTGTATTTCATCGAGCAATGCCTTAACGGCATCCAGCTGGGGATGCTGCTGTTTCTGCTGGCGGCGGGCCTGACGCTGGTCTTCGGCATCATGGATCTCGTCAATCTGGCGCACGGCTCGCTCTATATGCTCGGGGCCTATTTTGCCGCCACCTTCGCGATCTGGACCGGAAGTTTCGTTGCCGCGGTCATCCTGGCACTGATCGCCTCGCTGCTTGTCGGCATGGTGCTCGAAATTGTCGCTATCAGGCGGCTGTATGCGCGCAGCCATCTCGACCACGTGCTCGGCACATTCGGGCTTTTGTTGTTCTTCAATGAGGCGGTGCGCCTGATTTGGGGGCCCGCCGGCATGACGCTGGCGCTGCCGCCGCAGATGCTCACCGCGGTGCAGATCATCCCGGGCATTTATTATCCGATCTACCGGTTGGTGATCATCTTGGTGGCGCTGGCGGTGGCGGGGCTTTTGTACCTGGTGGTCATGCGCACCCGGCTCGGCATGCTGATCCGCGCCGGCGCCTCCAATCGCGAAATGGTTGGCGCGCTCGGCGTCAACATCAAGCTGCTTTATACGCTGGTATTCGGGCTCGGTGCGGCGCTTGCGGGCTTTGCCGGCGTGATGCAAGCGCCGATCCTCACCGTGCAGATCGGTATGGGCGAGAACATTCTCATCCTGGCGTTCGTCGTGATCATCATCGGCGGCATCGGTTCGATCCGCGGCGCCTTTGTCGCCGCCATCTTGGTCGGCTTGATCGACACGGTCGGCCGCGCTTTCCTGCCCGACCTTCTACGCCACGTCCTGAGTACCAACGCCGCTTCGACGCTCGGGCCGGCGCTCTCATCGATGTCGATCTATATGCTGATGGCCGCGGTCCTGGTGTTTCGGCCGGAAGGACTTTTCCCGGCTGCCAGTCGATGAGTGCCGTACTCGATCCTTCGCTGAAAGCTGCGCGAGCGCCGCGGCTTGGCGCGCGCACCGCTTTTGTCATTGTCGCACTGGCGGTGCTGGCGTTGCTTCCAGTCTATTCCGCGCTCACCGGCGACAGTTTCCTGCTCACCTTGTTTACCCGCGTATTAATCCTGGCGATCGGCGCGGTCAGCCTCAACCTGATCATGGGTTACGGCGGCATGGTGAGTTTCGGCCACGCCGCCTATCTCGGCATCGGCGGCTATGCAGTCGGCATTCTGGCCAAGGAGGGGATCGGCACGGGCTTTGTGCAATGGCCGGTCGCGCTCGCGGTCTCGGCGCTTTATGCGCTCGTCGTCGGGGCGCTTAGCCTGCGCACGCGTGGCGTCTATTTTATCATGATCACGCTCGCCTTTGCGCAAATGATTTATTACGTGGCGATCGGCCTTGACCGTTACGGCGGCGACGATGGGCTCACCATCTATCATCGCAGCTCCTTCGGCGGCGTCCTCGATCTCAACAATAAGACCACGTTTTATTATCTTTGCTTCGCCGTCCTGCTCGCCAGCATTTATCTGGTCGCGCGCATCGTCAATTCGCGCTTTGGGTTGGTGATCCAGGGGACGCGCGCCAACGAGCGGCGCATGCGGGCAATCGGCTTTCCGACCTTCCGCTACAAGCTCGTCTGTTTCGTGATCGCCGGCGCGCTGTGCGGGCTCGCCGGCGCGCTTCTGGCCAACCATACCAACTTCATCAGCCCGGCGATGATGCACTGGACGCGCTCAGGCGATCTCATCGTCATGGTTGTTCTCGGCGGACTCGGCACGCTGTTCGGACCGGTGATCGGCGCGGTTGCGTTTTTGCTGCTGCAGGAGGGACTCTCCCGGCTGACCGAGTATCCCGATTTGATCCTCGGACCCATATTGCTTCTAGTCGCGCTCTACGTCCATGGCGGCATCGAAGGGCTGCTGGAAGGCCGCCGTGACTGAACCGCTCCTTCAGATCGAGGGCCTGACCAAACGCTTCGGCGGCGTGGTGCCGGCGGACGCCATCGCGCTCGCCATCGCGCCGGGCGAGGTGCATGCGGTGATCGGCCCGAACGGCGCCGGCAAGACCACGCTGATCGAACTCATCAGTGGCGAAATCGCGCCGCAAGCCGGGCGCATCCGCTTCGACGGCGAGGACATTACTCAACTGCCGATTTATCGGCGCAGCCGGCTGGGGCTCGCGCGCTCGTTTCAGATCACTTCGCTTCTTGCCGGCTTCAGCGCGCTTGATAATGTCGCGCTTGCCGTGCAGGCGCATTGCGGTCATTCGTTTCGGTTCTGGCGCGATGCCCGCCGCGAACACGGCTTGCGCAAGCCCGCGCTCGAAGCGCTCGACCGCGTCGGTCTTGCCGAACGCGCCGACGCGCGGGTAGAGCGCTTGAGCCATGGCGAGCACCGGCAGCTCGAGATCGCCATGGCGCTGGCGACGCAACCGCGGCTGTTGCTGCTCGACGAGCCGATGGCCGGCATGGGCCCGGATGAATCCGCGCAAATGGTCCGCATGCTGCAAAAGCTCAAAGGCAACATGACCATTATGCTCGTTGAGCACGACATGGAGGCGGTGTTCGCGCTCGCCGACCGTCTCACCGTGCTGGTCTATGGCCGCATCATTGCCAGTGGCGATCCGGCGGCGGTGCGCGAGGACGCGGGCGTGCGGCAAGCCTATCTCGGCGAGAAAGACGGCAGGCAGGGTGCGCGTCATGGCTGAGCCGCTGCTCGACGTCGCCGGGATTGAAACGAGCTACGGGCTCAGCCGCGTTTTGTTCGGCATTTCGCTTTCCATCGCCGCCGGCGAAATGGTTTCGCTGATGGGGCGAAACGGCATGGGCAAGACCACGACCGTGCGCTCGATCATGGGGCTGACGCCGCCCGCGGCGGGATCGATCCGCTTCGCCGGCACCGACATCCGCGCGCTGCCGGCGTATCGCATCGCCAAGCTCGGGCTCGGCCTGGTGCCGGAAGGCCGTCAGGTTTTTCCCAGCCTCAACGCGCGCGAAAATCTTGTCGCCACCGCCGCCAACCGGGCCGGCGCGACCGAGCCGTGGACGATCGAGAAAGTGTTCACGCTGTTTCCCCGGCTTAAGGCGCGCGCCAACGCCATGGCGAATTTGCTGTCCGGCGGCGAGCAGCAGATGCTGGCGATCGGCCGCGCGCTGATGACCAACCCGCGGCTACTCATTCTCGATGAAGCAACCGAAGGGCTGGCGCCGCTCATTCGCGATGAGATCTGGCGCTGCCTCGAACTTTTACGCCGCGCCGGCCAGTCGATCCTGGTGATCGACAAAAATGTAGACGCGCTCACGCGCATCGCCGACCGCCATTATATCATCGAGCGGGGCCGCGTGGTCTGGACCGGAAGCTCACCGGCGCTCGCCGCCGCGCCCGATATCCAGCATCGCTATCTCGGAATCTGATTTCGCGCCGCGTCGCCCCGGTGTCCGGCCGCCGCCTCCATCACTCGCCTTGGCGGGCGGTTTCTTCGTCGCGCGGGTGCAGCCAGTTGTCGACGACAATGGCGACGAGCAACACCACGCCGCGAATGATGTTTTGCACCTCGGTGTTCACATCCATGATGGTGAACGCGTTGAGCAGCGTGCCGATCAACGCGCAGCCGACCACGACACTGAACACGCCGCCGCGGCCGCCGACCAGACTAATGCCTCCGAGCACCACGACGAGGATGACGTCGAAAATTTGCGTGCCGATGATCACGATATTGGTCTGCATGTTGCCGGTTTGGCCGATCCAGACCAGCCCGGCGAGCCAGGCGAATACCGCGACCAGCACATGCTCTAACAGCGTCAATGGGCGAAGCGCGACGCCGGACAGCCGCGCCGCGTCGGGATTGTCGCCCTGGGCATAAATGAAGCGGCCGATCGAGGTCCGCGACAGGAAGCCGTGCATGACCAGCGCCGCCGCGGCGAACACGATAATCGGCATCGGCACGCCGAACAGCGTCCCGCGCCCGGCGAATAGCAGCGCCGCCGCGTCCTGCGGGGCGTAGACGACGTAGACCGGCGCGATCCAGTACGCCGCCCCATAAACGACCAGCGTGGTCGCAAGCGTGACGAACAGTGCGGGAACTTCGACGAAAGCGACCATGATTCCATTGACACAACCGACCGCGACCGCGATGGCGAGCGCCAACACCGCCGTCCAGAATGGCGGCAGCCCGTGCTGGTTGGCGATGAGGGCAACGCCCCAGGGGCAAGCCATCAGCGCAATCTCGCTGAGATCGATGCTTCGGCTAATGACAATCAGCCCCATGCCCAGGCCGAGGATGCCGAGAATTGAAATGCTGCGGATGAGGCCCAGGATGTTCCGCGTCGTCGCAAAGCCCGGAAGAGCCACCGCAAAAACGATCAGCAAAACGATAACGATCGCGCCTACGACCTGTTCCTGGCTGAGCCGGCTCAGGTTGCGCCACCAAGGCGTCGTCTTGGGCTGCGTCGCGGTCGTCACAGATGCCATGTCGCGCTTCTCCTCGTCAAAGCCGGGTGATCAGTGAATGGCCGCGTACATTATCTTGTCCTCGGTCGCGGTTGCCGCGTCGAATTCGGCGACGATGCGGCCAAGGCGCGCCACCAGGATACGATCCGAGACGGCCAGGATTTCCGGCAGATAGGAAGAGATCACCACGATCGCGTTGCCCTCATCGGCGAGACGGCGGATCTGCGCGTGGATTTCCGGGATTGTGCCGACGTCGACGCCGCGGGTCGGCTCGTCGAATATGACGATCGATGGATCCTGCGCGAGCGACTTGGCGATGACTACCTTCTGCTGATTGCCGCCGGAGAGTTCGACAATGCGCGCCTTGCGCTGCAGCGCGGCGATCTTTAGCCGATCGACCCAATAATTCGCCAACTTGCCGCGCTTAAACGGCGACAGCAGGAAGCTCCAGCCGGCTTTGGTCGCGAGTTTGCTGACATAGACGTTGTCGTCGATGCGCATCGTCTCGAAATAACCATTGAGCTTGCGGTCTTCGGTGATGTAGCAGATACCGTCGTTGATCGCCTGCTTCGGCACGCGATAACGGATCGGCCTGCCGCGCAGATAGATCATCCCGCCATTGATCAGGTTGCGCTTTAGCGCGCCGTAAACAATCTTGGCGATCTCGGTCCGGCCGGAGCCGATCAGGCCGGCGATGCCGACGACTTCTCCGGCATAGACTGAGAACGACATGTTCTTGACGACCGCGCCCATGGTGACGTTTTCGACGGTCAGCACCCTTTCGGCGGCCCGGTGGCCACTCTTGCCGTCGCGGTTGGTCGCGTAGTGGGTCTGGGTAATGTCGCGCCCGACCATGTAGCGTACCAGTTTTTCGCGCGTCATCTCCGCGGTCTTGGCACTGGCGACGACCTTACCGTCGCGCAGCACTGTGATGCGATCGGAAATCTTCAGCGATTCTTCGAGCGCGTGCGAGATGTAGATGACGGCAACACCGCGCGCGCGCAGATCGCGCACGAGATTGAAGAAGTGCACGATCTCTTCCGGCGTGAGGCTTGCGGTCGGTTCGTCGAAAATAATGATGCGCGCCTTGTTGTAGATGGCGCGGGCGATCTCGACCATTTGCCGCTTGGCGGTGCCGAGCAGCGCTACCGGGATTGCCGGGTCGACGTGGAAATTTAGCGACTGAAGTAGCTGTTGCGCCTGGATGTTCAGCGTGCGGAAGCGGGTCAGCAGCTTTTCGTTGCCGAGCTCGATGTTTTGCGCTGCTGTCATGGTCGGCACCAGACTCGTCTCCTGGTAGACCATGCAGATGCCCGCGGCGAGCGCATCGCGCGGCGAATGAAAGTCGACCGGCTTGCCGTCGACGCAATAGGTGCCGGAGGTGAGGCGGATGGCGCCGGCGATCGCCTTGCAAAGCGTCGATTTGCCGGCGCCGTTCTCGCCCACAAGCGCGTGCACTTCGCCACGATAGAGGTCGAAATCCACGTCTTCGATGGCGTGAACGCCGCCGTAGATCTTGCTGCCCTTAGTCACGCTTAGCACCGGCTCGTTCACTCTGTGCGACGTCGCGTTTTCGACCGGGCGATTGGGAACGCTCATCTCATTCATCGTCGTGCATCCGCCTGTCGCAGCAGCACCCGGCCGCTGCCCTTGGAGACAATAACGACGCCCTGTTCGGTTTCGATGGCGGCGGTGATGCCGTGATGGCGGCCGCCGACGCGGCTGTGCAGCGTTTCCACCACCTCGCCATCGGCATCGAGCCGGGCCAACAACCCGTAGGATCGCGGCGGCGCCCACGGCTTTTCGATGCCGAGCGCTCGCAAGCCGCCAAGCTGCAGCGGTTCGAGGCAGTCGCGCGCACTGGAAATGACCGGCGCGATCCAATAGGGGCGGGGAATCGTCCGCATCATCTCGTGGCGGAAATCGTCTTCCTTCAGCACGAACTCCACGAGATGGGTGCGAACACCAAAGAAACTGAGCCAAAAGCCTCCGCCGGCGGCGTTGGCAAGACGTGACGGATAACCCGGCATGTTGCGGATCACCACTTCTGTCGGCCCGATAGCGCTCGGCGCGGAAATGCGCGCGCGGCTCAAACAATGACCGAAGCTTTCGGTGAACCAAAGGTGCCCGTCCGGCGCGATCGCAAGACCGCTCGGATAATTCAACCCACGGAGCAGGACGCGCGCGTTGTTCAACGTGGGTCCGCAGCTCACGATTTTCCCGAGCGTATTAAGCTCCATCAGATCGACGCACCAATCGGCGGCGGGGTGGCGGGTGCTGCCATCGCTGACAAAGATCGTGCCGTCAGGTGCGACGGCGACGGCAGTAAGGCAATGCAGCGGCCCGCTTTCGATCTCGTCAAGCAGGGTCTTGCGGTCCGACGAATTGACGGCTGCCAGCCCGCGCGCCGTGCAGGCGAGCAGGCGCCCATCGGGACGGAAAGCGAGCGCCCCCACTTCGTCGTCGAACTCAGCAAATACGGAGCGTTCCGTGAAGCCATGGCCGCTCAGCCGCCACACCTTGTTGCCGGCAGAAACGCAGATCGCGCCGTCCGGTCCCTCGGTGACCGCATCACAGCCAGGCAGGGGCTCGCCGATCTGCGTCGTGCGTTCGAGCCGATCGTTCGGGCCGAACGCGCCGTCCATGGACGGAATGGCGTGCGCGTCGCGATCCTTGAAAAATATTTGCTCGAGGTCGCGGCGCAGATAAGTGAGAAAGCTCATCGCATCACACCCGCTGCTTGTTGCCCCAATACGCCTCGAACCCGGTCCAGGTCGGATCGCAATGCGCTGGATCGAGCTTGATGCGTCCGATGCGGTTGTTCTCCAGGCCGCCAAGATAAAGATAACCCTTGTGTTCCCGCATCGAGGTCAGGTTCGCATGTGAGATGCCGGTCGGGTCCCAATAGGACTCCAGCACATTGCCTGCGTCGTCGAATTTGACGACGCAGCCGTAATTCAGGTTCGGTCCCAGCCATTCGTCTGACGGCACCTGCTTTGCCATGCGCCGCCGGAACGCCGCCTTTTCCATGGAAAGGTCGAAGCTTGGGGTACGGACGCCGACTAGCGCCAGCCAATAATTGCCGTCGGATGCGCGATTGATGTTGTCGGGATGGCCAGGGATTTCGTCGATGAGAATTTCCGTCGTCCCGACCTTCGGACCGGCGAGCCAATACCGATAGATACGGCAGGCCGTGGTCGAAGCGATCATCACCGAGCGGCCGTCATGCGAAACGCACATGCCGTTCGGGAAGTAGAAGCTTTTGATCAGCTTGTGCGTCTTGCCTGTCGCCGGATCGTGGCACAACACGCGGCCGTTAGGCCGCCCCTCGACCACTTCGAGCGGATAGGTCGCGGCCTCGTAGCGCGTGGTGCAATCGCTGAAGTAGATTTTGCCGTCCGGCGCGATGTCGAGATCGTCCGCCATTCGCACGCGCGAATTGTCGTTCAGCTTGGTCCAGGTGCGGCTGGTCTCGTCGGTGACCTTAAACACTTCGCCGCTGGGCTCGATGCCATAGACCCCCATTCCACCGACGCAGACGATGAGATTTCGTCCTTGTCGAACTGCATGCCGTACGGGCGGCCGCCAATGTGGGCGAACACTTCGCGCTCTTCAAAGTTCGGCCCGGAAAAGCGGATGACGTTGCCGTCGCGGGTACTGCCGTAGACCCGGTCCTGCCGGTCGAGGATCACATCCTCCGGGCCTTCTACCCGATCGAGCCCGATCGCCTCGGCGCCGACCAGCCGGTCATTCTGCGCGTACGGGGATTTGCTGCCGCGCTGGATCGAAGGCGACCGCGACAGCGATAGCACCGCCGGGTTCACGTAAATTTTCTGAATCACCTTGCCGCGGTTCTTTGCCCATTTGACGTCGATGCCAACGGCGACGAGCAGGATGATGCCGGTGATCGAAGAGGTGATATAGCCCGGGATGCCGATGCGAACGAGCCCATTGGTCATCATGAAGATGATGATGGCGCCGAGTATCGCCCGCCACACTGTGCCGCGACCGCCGAGTACCGACGCGCCGCCGATGATAACTGCCGTCAGCGCCTGGAATTCCCAGCCCACGCCGGTGGTCGAATCCGTGCTGCCCTGGCGCGCCGCGTAAAAGATTCCGCTCATGGCGCACAACGCGCCCGACAGCATGTAGGTCGCGAGCAGCATGCGCTGGACGCGGATGCCGGCATGACGGGCCGCCTTGCGGCTGGCGCCGATCGCCGTCAGATGCCAGCCGTAGCGCGAACGGCTGAGAAAAATGTGACCGATAACCAAGACAACGATCAGCGCTGCGGCGTTAATCGGCACGCCGAGCACGCTGCCCTCACCGAGAAAATCCCAGGCATCGCTCTCGACGGTAGTGGTGGCGAAGACGGTCGCAAACCTTTCATTCAGAAGATTGACCCCGGCGCGCACGATAATCAGCGTCACCAAGGTCGTCAGGAAGGGCCGCGCCCTGAGGTAACCGATCAGGAAGCCGTTGCATGCGCCGATGGCAGCTCCGGTGATCAAGGTGGCGATCACCACGAGCCATACCGGCAGGCCGAGTACGAACAGGCAGAACAGAGCGGTGAAGTTGCAGAAGGCGAAGATTGCTCCGACGCTCAGGTCGATGCCGCCGGAAATTAGGCTAAAAGCCATACCGAGGGCGACGAAGCCAAATTCGGCAAACAGCCGCATCAGCGACAGTGCGTTGCTGAGAGTAGCGTAATCCTTGATGGTCAGCGAGAAATAGAGCGCGAGCCCGATCATCACCGTGAAGGGAATGACAGGCTCGAACCATTGCTTGAGCAGCAGTTCGGACAGAAACAACCGCGGCGAGAAGGAATGCCCCAATCGTCGCGCCGGACGGTTCGGCGCCTGCAAGGCGCTTGTCGACATTGGCCTTACTCCGCAACAGGACCCGCTCCCGCCTCGGCGGCGGGAGCGGCGATTTCAATCAGCGACGATTGCTTGCTGTTAGTTTGACGCCGTCGACGTCGGCGGCTTCGGCACCGGATAACAATTCGCGCCGCTGGCATTGCTCTTATCGAGCCAGATCGGACGCGTGTAATACTCCTTGTGCGCGGTGCCGGGCTTGGTGCCGCCTTCGAGCAACGTCTCAGCAGCGACGAAGGCGTCGTGACCCTGTGAGGTCGCGGTATAGCTGAGGAACTTGTAGAAATTCCCCTGCGTCACCTGATCGCAATCGAGCTGCGAGCCCTCGCCGGAGGCGTAGATCTTCACCTTGTCGATCTTGCCGGCATTGCGGATCGCCTGCGCCGCGCCCGACTGCATGATGCCCCAGAAGCCGATGCTGGCGCACAGGTTCGGGTGCTGCTGGATGACCGTGGCGGTGACTTCGAGCGCCTTGTTGGCATCCCAGTTCGCCGCCTGGTTGGACACGACCTTGATCGCCGAGTCCTTTTTCAGGGTATCCATGACGCCGGCGATCTGGTCGACGCTCGCCGCCGCCGCAAGCTCGCCCTGGACGATCTGCACTTCGCCGGATGATCCGCTTCCCGTTCCGCACGCCTTGACGACATCCTCGGCGAGGATGCGCCCAACCTCGTACCAGTCGGCGCCGACGAAGGCGTCAGACTTGTAGTTGGACGACATGTTCATCTGGATCACATGGATGCCTTCCGACTCGGCGCGCTTGAGCTCTTTCATGAGCAGCGTCACGCTCGGATTCTGCACCACGATCACGTCGGGCTTGGAATTGACCAGCGCGGTCAGCGCCTGCTGCATCGCCGACATGTTCAGCGCCGGATCGCGAATGATGAACTTCATGCCGCGCCATTCGGCTTCGTTCTTGATGACGCGTCCCCATTCATCCATCAGAGGAACGCCGGTTGCGATCGGCAAAAAGGCGATCGTCTTGCCTTTCAGATCCTTGTCATAATCGGCGCGCAATTCGTGCGCCGTCTTGGTTTCCTCCTGGGCGCGCGCAGTGCCCAGACCCCAGAGGGCGAAAGCCGTCAGCGAAACGGCCATTCCCGTCCACCAGTATGTTTTAGTCATTGTCTCTTCCTCCCTTTGTGAAGCAAACTTCCCGGAATCCCGGGATTTTTATTTTCGATTATAACCGCGGTTGCTCTCGCGCGATACGACCATCGCCCGCAAGCCCCGGAGTTTGTGTCAACCGGACTCATTGCATGCGCGGCTGCGGCTTCGA
The DNA here is from genome assembly GCA_963845775.1 of uncultured Alphaproteobacteria bacterium. Lineage (GTDB taxonomy): Bacteria > Pseudomonadota > Alphaproteobacteria > Rhizobiales > Xanthobacteraceae > BOG-931. The sequence goes on along the minus strand of CAWJTE010000004.1, from coordinate 153,863 downwards.
CCCAAGGACCGCATGCCATCAATTCCGTCACGTCGATCGCGGTTTTTCAAGCCGAATTGGTGTCGCGCGTTCTACTTTTGTCCTATCGGCGGGCGGGAATGCGGCGGCGCACCGATATGGATAAGGTATTCCGCCTGATCGTGAATTGCGGGAGATCCGGAGATGATGCGGCTTAAGGGAAAAGTGGCGCTGGTCACCGGCGCGGGGCGCGGCATCGGTCTGAGCCTGGTGCGTCGGCTTGCATCGGACGGAGCGCGCGTGGTGGTCAACGACCTCGATGCCGAACAAGCCGAGGCCGCCGCACACGCGATTCGAGAGGGCGGCGGCACAGCGATTGCCTATCCCGGGAGCGTCACCGGCGTCGAATTTCCGCGCGGCTTTATCGGCAAGGCCCTTCGGGAGTTTGGCGACATCCACATCCTGGTCAATAACGCCGGCTACATCTGGAACGGGCCGCTGCACAAAATCGGCGATGACCAATGGGATGCCATCCAGGACGTGCATCTTAAGGCGCCGTTCCGCATTCTTCGCGAACTTCGCGGCTTTTTGGCCGTCCGCGTCGCGGAGGAGCGCCGGTCCGGCCTGGTCATTCACCGCAAGGTGGTGAACGTGTCATCGTTTTCCGCTACCGGCGGCGCTGCCGGACAGGCAAATTACGCAGCGGCAAAAGCCGGCTTGCACGGCCTCACGCGGTCGCTCGCGAAGGAATGGGGTCCGCTCGCCGTCAATGTGAATTGCGTCGCCTTCGGATACATCGACACGCGCCTGACCCAGGAGATCGTTGGCGAGACCGCCGTGATGATCGATGGCGTGCCGCGTCGCGTCGGCCTGACGCGTTCGATGATCGAGGCGATCAAAGAGCGCGCCGCCTTCGGTCGAGCCGGCACCGCCGATGAAGCGGCGGGCGGCATCATGCTGCTTTGCCTTCCGGAATCCGACTACGTCACCGGCCAAATCTTGCAGGTGGACGGGGGATTGATCAATTGAGAACGGCAGCAAGCTGACCCAGGCCTGCGAGCCCAATCTTTCGCACGGTAGGGGTCATCGCAACCGGGGAGGGGACCATGTTTAAGGACGGGCTTTTGAAGGGCCGGCGCATTCTGGTCACCGGCGGCGGCACCGGGCTCGGCAAGTGCATGGCCGACAATTTCCTTCAGCTCGGCGCCGAGCTGTTCATCTGCGGGCGAAGGAAATCGGTGTGCGAAGAGACCGCTGCCGAATTCATCGGCAAGTACGGCGGCAAAGTCGGCGTCTACGGTGTCGATATCCGCGACGCGGCTGCGGTCGATGCCATGGTCGCCGATATTTTCTGCGTCCGCGCCGCTTACCGATCTCATCAACAACGCCGCCGGCAATTTCATCTCGCGCACCGAGGATTTGTCGCCGCGCGGCTTCGATGCCATCGCCAATATCGTCATGCACGGCACCTTCTATGTCACCCATGCGGTCGGCCGGCGCTGGATCGCAGCGGGCAACGCGGCAATGTCGTGTCGATCGTGGTGACGTGGGTGTGCAACGGCAGCCCCTACGTCGTGCCGTCGGCGATGAGCAAGATCGCGGTGCATGCCATGACGATGTCGCTCGCCACCGAATGGGCCGGCCACGGCATCCGCCTCAATGCCATCGCGCCCGGCGTCATCCCGACCGAAGGCGTGAGCAAGCGTTTGAGCCCGGGCGATGGGCCAAGCGACCGCACGGTCCGCTCCAATCCGATGGGCCGCGTCGGCGCCATGGAGGAATTGCAAAATCTGGCGATCTTCCTGATCTCGCCAGGTTGCGAGTGGCTCACCGGCGAGACGATCACGCTGGATGGCAGCCAGAGCCACGCGACCGGACGAATTTCTATCGAGCTGCGCAACTGGAGCGACGCGCAATGGCAGAAGCGCGAGCGGCGATCAAGGCGCAGAATGAAAAAGACCGCGCGCAGCGCGGCGCGTAGCGATCAAGAAGTTTTTCGCGATCAAACAAACGTCGCCACCCGAAGCCGCTAGCGCGAAGGTTGGCGGAAGGGGTGGCCCGCATAGGTCCGGTGGTGCGCGGGTGCGGGCGGTGGAAAAGTCCCAATAAATAAGCATTTTTGAAAACGCATCAGTTGTGCGCGGGTGCGGGCGGGTGCTACTGTCGGCGCTCAAACATGGGTACGGATATGGGCACCAAACCCTCCCAGGATGGACAAACCTTCCGTCGAACTGGCCGAAAAGTCATGTGCCCATGCCTGTACCCAAGTCCGACGGAGCGAGAAGGCAATGGCGCGAGAACTGGCGAGACTTAAGAACCGGCAAGTTCAGACGGCGAAGCCGAAGGGCAAGACGACGAGGGGCGAGAACAAGGGGAAGCGGCGCGATGCCGTGATGCTGTGCGACGGCGGCGGACTTTATCTGCAGGTGACGCTCGGCAAGGACAAGAACATCCGCCGCAGTTGGATATTTCGCTACCAGCGCAGCGAAGACGATCCGGTCCGCGACATGGGGCTGGGCTCGCTCAACGACATCGGCTTGGCTGTGGCCCGCGAGATCGCACGCAAGTATCGCAACCTGATCAAAGAAGGCAAAGACCCGATCCGCGAGCGGGATGCGGAGGTCGCGCGCAACCTCGCGGCCAGCGCCGTCGTGATGACCTTCGATAAGGCCGCCGAGAGCTACATCGCCCAGCATCGGAGCGGATGGAAAAATCCGGCCCACGCCGCGCAGTGGCCGTCGAGCCTGAAAAAATACGCGTCGCCGATCATCGGCAAGATGTCGGTCGCCGACATCGACACACCGCACGTCCTCAAGGTGCTCAATCCGATCTGGCACACGAAGACCGATACGGCGAAGCGCGTTCGAGGACGCATTGAAGCGATACTCGGCTGGGCGACGGTCGGAGGTTATCGCAAGGGCGACAATCCGGCGCGCTGGAACGATCACTTGAAAAACGCGCTGCCGGCTCCGAGCAAGGTGCGGAAGGTCAAGCATCAAGCGGCGCTGGCCTACGCCGACATGCCGACGTTCATGGCGCAGCTACGCAAGCGCAAGGGCATCGCGGCGCTCGCCCTCGAGTTCGCAATCCTCACCGCGGTGCGCACCAGCGACGTGCTCGATGCCAAGCGAGCACACATCAACCGCGCCGAGCGCCGGTGGGACATCCCAGCGTTCTCCAAGACGGGGCTTCCGCACCGCGTGCCATTATCAGATGCCGCGCTCATTGTGGTCGACAAGGCGGCGAAGATCGTCCGCGACATCGGCGGCGAAGTCGGCAAAAGCGAGTCCCTGTTTCCGAACGACGTGACCGGCGCCGCGCTCAGCACGAACGCGATGCTCGCCGTGTTGGACCGCATGGGCCGTAAAGGCGCGATGACCACTCACGGATGCCGCGCGACTTTCAGAACGTGGGCACAGGAGAAAACAAACTTCCCGTACGAGGTCGCCGAAATGTCTCTCGGTCACAAGGTCGGGACCGAGGTTGAACGCGCCTACGCGCGGGGCGACGCGCTGAAGAAGCGCAATGCGATCATGCAGCAATGGGCGAACTTTTGCGCCCGGCCATCGAAGTCCGCCACCGTCATACCTTTGCAGCGGGTGACAGGATGAAAGCGCCGAAGCGACAGCGTCTGGTGATGGCAGATTTGCTCATCGCGAGTGAGAAAAGTCTCTCGGGATCGTCGTCCCGAACCTACGAAGAAATCTACGCGGAGGCCGGTTTCCGCAGCGCCGATGAATATTGGAGCGACGCCACATCGGAGCAATCGGGTTTCGAGCATAGGCTCATGATCCACTTCTTGAGCCCGAGCCTCAAGGACGTGCGCGGCTATGAACAAGACCTCGAAGATGCCAAGTGCTTTGCGGCCGAGAATGGCGAACCCTGGATCAAGGAAATAAACGGCAGAAAGATTGTGCGTCGCCCGCGCGAAGCTGCCGAGTGGCTGTTGTCGCAGCCGACGCGCGAGCATCTGATCCCGGCGGGCCTTAGAGCTTTCTTGTCACAGGAGCCCCCCACGACAGCGCAGCCGACAAAGCCTCAGCGGTTGAAGCCAAAACGTCTGCGCGTCGAGGAGAAAATGAGGAAATGTGATCCGGTGCAACTGGATGCTCTTAAGCAGAAAGAACTACCAAAACTCTTCGGCGCCGGCCGCACCTTGTGCGTAGAAGTCCGCAAGGAGGTTTTGTCGAGTTGTCGATCGACAAAAAAGACAAACGACACTTAGACGACCTCGCCTCCGATCCACTAAGTGCATGGTTGCACATAGTCGGCTGACGGAGGCGGATGATGAGTTCTGAGACTTCCACGAAAACTGACCCACTGTTCTACAGCATTGTCGATACGGCGCACATCCTCGCGATGAGCCCGTGGTCAGTGAAGGATCTTCTCAAGCGCAAAGTGCTTCGAGCACGGAAAGCAGGTCGACGAACTCTAATCGAAGGGCCATCGGTTCGAGATTACGCCGCTTCTCTTCCGGCCGCGAAGTTCATGCCGCCGCGTCAGCGGAGGACCGCTTGAAAAATGGCCTCCAAAATCGCGAGCCCCGCCGGGAGCGGGGCTCACGAAGGTCTTCTCGACGAGATTAGGGATCGCGTCGGCGCCTTCGATAACGCAACCCGAGAATCGCCGCAAGCCGTTCGCGCCGAATTGATCGGCTCGGACGAATGCCGCGCCCAAGGTTTGACGGCGCGCAGTTCAGCGCCGGTGCTTGCGATCTGCCGAAAGCTAATCGAGGCCGGTGTCGATCCCAAACGGTCCTTGCACGCCTACCGCGGCAACGTGCTTTGCCTGACTGTTCGCTCGATCGGTGAGGGCGCCCGGCTGACGGTCGACGAACACAACGGCGTCCGCTTAGCCAGATGGAAGCCGTTTTGCGCTTCGGCGGTGTCGCCCAGGATCGCGCCTTTTGAGCGGGCCGCTACCACCCTGGCGGGGGCCGCGCCATGACCGCCGCCCGACAACCGGTGCGGAAGGGCCGGCGACTTATAGAGCATGCTCGATATAAGTCGCGCCCGCGTCGCACCCGCGACGACATTGTCGCGATCAAAGACGCGATCAAGGAAGTGCTGGCGAGCGATCACCCGCAAACCGTGAGGCAGGTTTTCTACCGACTTGTCACCCAGGATGTGATTGAGAAAACAGAGAAAGACTATCAGCAGGTCGTAATCCGACTACTCACGGACATGCGCCTGTCGGGCGACATTCCCTTCTCGTGGATTATCGATTTCAGCCGCATCAAACACCAGACGCAGACCTTCGACAGTATTGCCGACGCTGTTGCCGATACGGCGCGGTTCTATCGTCGATCCGCACTGCGCGAGAGCGCCGTCTACATCGAAATTTTGGTCGAGAAAGAAGCGCTGGCTGGCATCATCTACGATGCCGCCAGCGACTATGACGTGCCCGTCATCGTCTCAAAGGGCATGCCGTCGTTGACGCAGCTTCACGGCAGCTTTCAGAACGTCTATCGCGCGGCCGAATTTGGCAAGGAAAGCTTCCTTTATCAGTTTGGCGATCACGACCCGACCGGCGCTTTGATTCCCAAGGTTATCGAAGACCGCATACTGTGGTTTTGCGAGCGCAATGACTGTCCGATGCCAACTGTCGAACGCTACGCGCTGACGCGGGGGCAAATAGAGGAATACGACCTACCGACGCGGCCCACCAAACGCGACGGCAATCCGCATGCTGCGAACTTCGTCGGCGACAGCGTGGAGCTCGACGCGCTGCCGAGCCGGGTGTTGCGAGAATTAGTGCTCGACTGCATCGAAGGCCACATCAGCCCCAGCGACGTTGCCGTTCTCCGCGAAGCCGAGGAATCCGAGCGCGAGCTTTTGCAGCGCTGGGCCAAGCGCACCTCAAGGGCTGCCGGAAGGAGCGCGCCATGACCGCGCGCGAGCGCCTGCCCGATAGACGCCTGTGCGAGACCTTCGGCTTCGACTGTGGAGATTTTCACTACGTGGCGACTGTCAGCCGATTCCCCGATGGCCGGCTGGCGGAAATTTTCATCGGCAATGGCAAGGCTGGCAGCGGCCTCGACACCGCTGCGAAGGATTCGGCTGTCGTCTGCTCGATCGCGCTGCAATTCGGCGTGCCCGTCGATGTGATTCGCCGCGCACTCATGCGCGACGCGCGGGGCGTCGCCAGTTCGCCCTTGGGCGTCGCGCTCGATCGCTTGGCGGAAGAGGGCGGATGAGCAGCAAGTCGCACACTTCGAGAAAGCTCGATTGGCTGACGTGCGTTCGCTTCGACCGGCGTGTGACGGACTACGCGTATCGCGTGGCTTCTGTCATTGCGGCACACCTCAACGAAGTGAGCGGGCGCGCTTTTTTGAGCCTGGATAGCATCGCGTTTGAAAGCGGTTGCAAATGGCCTAGGAAGGCCGTACGTGCGATCAAATTGCTGCAGGCCACCGGATGGGTCGATTGGAAGCACAGCAAGACAGCGAACATCTACGCGCCGAATTACGCGAACGTAAAAACCACGCTCGAAGCAATCGGTCGCGCACGGTACGAGAAGCGCCAGATATTTCTAAACAATCCGGCCAGACTAGGACGCCAGCGTCACAGTGACGTTCGTGGCATCCAGACAATGACGCCGGTGTCCTACAATCACCTAGAGAACACCTCAGAGAAGAGGGTAGCCGAGGAAGACTCAGAGTAGAGGCTTCAGGGAGAAAGTGGCCGCTGCGAGCGGTGCGCGACCCGCACTGCGAAGCTCGATTCCGCGTCTGCTCGTCGCCGACAAAAAATCTGGAGCGCCTATCGTTGGCACCACGCCTACAACGCGCCAGTGTGGCGGAGCATTTATCCTCTACATCGCGTTGAACTCGCTTGTAGAAAAGCGGTGGCGTTGATATTACCCATTTCTGTACCCATATTTGAGATCCAAAAACATGCTCGAAAACCGTCCCGCCAGCGTCAACGCACCGTTGCTCGTCCGATCACGCGACGCCGAGGTGCCGAGCCGCCAACGCGCGCGGCGCACGAACGATCCTCTTGCGGCGATCAGCACGAACACCGCCCGCGGCCGTCGCGTCGCCGATCTCGTGCGCGCTTATCTTCGGGCGCTCGGGAATCCGGCCAACATCGAACAGCAAGCCGCGGTCATTGCGGCGGCCGAATTGCAAGTGCTCGCCGAGGAGGCCCGCGCCGCCGCTTTGAAGAAAGCCGGCCACGCCGATCTCGATCAGGTCATCCGCGTGCAGGGCGCGGCGGATCGCGCCGTGCGTCGGCTTGGTCTCGATCAGGGCGCGCGTGAGCCTGCGCGTGAGACGTTTGCCGACATTGCGGCTCGAGCGCAGGCCGAAGCGGACCGGCGGCGCGCGCTCGAATTGGCCGCCGACGAGCCGGCAGAGACGCCGACCTCCACGCCAGTCCTGATGGAAAGCGCGCCCGCAAGCGCCGCCGGGGCGAGCGTCGGCAAGTTGGCGGAGGATTGGCGATGATGCAGATCGGCACGGCGCTCAGTGATCCGAAGGTTTTCGAGCCTTGGTTCAGCGGCGCGAGCTGGGACAACTGGCGCGCGGTTTTGCGCGGCGCGTTCGGCGAACGGATGACGAAGACGGAACAAGCCTTCTTCCGCTCGGTCGCGAACCGGGACCCGCCCGCCGCTCGGGTGAAGGAGTTTTGGGTCATCGCCGGTCGTCGTTCCGGCAAGGATTCGGTTGCCAGCGGCATCGCGGCGCACGTTGCGGCGTTTTTCGAGCCTGCAGGCCGGCTGCGGCCGGGCGAGCGTGCGCTCGTCGCGTGTCTCGCCGTTGACCGCGCACAGACGACCACGATTTTGAACTACACCCGGAGCTACTTCGAGAACGTGCCGGCGCTCGCCGCGCTGGTGAAGCGGGCGACGGGGGACGGCTTCGAACTCACGAACGGCGTCGACATCGCGATCGTGACGAACGATTACCGGGCGGTTCGCGGCCGGACCGTTCTGGCCTGCGTGCTGGACGAGGTGAGTTTCTGGTCCGGCGAGAACACGGCATCGCCCGACACCGAGGTCTACCGCGCATTGCGGCCCGGCATGGCGACGCTTTCGGAGTCGATGCTGATCGGCATCACGACCGCCTACCGGAAGAGCGGTTTGGCTTATGCGCGGTGGCAGCGGCATTTCGGGCGCGACGGCAAGGTGCTGATCGTCCGCGCGCCGTCCGCCGCGCTCAACCCGCTTCTCTCGGAGTCCGAGATCGCCGACGCGATGGCCGAGGACCCGGAGGCGGCGCGCGCGGACTATCTCTCGGAATGGCGCGATGATCTCGCGAGCTATGTCGACCGCGACCAGATCGAGCGTGTGATCGACATCGGCGTGACCGTTCGGCCGCCCGACCCGCGGCATCGCTACGTGTCGTTCATCGACGCCAGCTCTGGGCAAGCCGACTCCTTCGCTGCCGCGGTGGCCCACATGGAAGGCGACGTGGCGATCCTCGACTGCCTAGTTGAGGTGCGAGCGCCCTTCAACACGGCGGATGCCACGGCACAGATCGCGGCGGTGCTCAAGTCTTACGGCCTCCGCTCGACGATGGGCGACGACCACGCGAAAGGATGGGTGATCGCGGAATTGCGGCGCCACAACTTCGGCTTCGAGCCGCGGCCGCCGAAGATGGACCGATCCGCGCTGTATCAGGAAACGCTGCCGCTCTTCAGCGCCGGCCGTGCGCGGCTGCTCGACAACAAGCGGCTGGTCGCGCAGTACGCGTCGCTCGAGCGCCGGTTGATGCCGGGCGGCTGGAGTTCGGATCGATCACCCGAACCGCTCCGGCCATCACGACGATCTGGCCAACGTTTGCGCGGGCGCGCTGTGGCGCGCTGCGGCGGAGCCGGCCCCGCTCGTCTTTTCGCAGGAATTTCTCGCCCGCGTTCAAGCAATGCCGCCGCGGCGCCCGCTCTGGGCCAACCGGCGCGGCGTTTTCATTCCACCAATTGAGCGGCAATGCTACCCGCTCTCCGCGCTTCCGATCGACAAACGAGGAGGAGCCTAAAAATGCGTACAACTTCGAAACTCGGGATCGCGTTGCGTCGGAAGTTCAAAACGCCGCGCGAAGCTTTGCGGGCGCTCGGTCTTGACCAGTCGCTTCTCAACGTGCCGAGCTTGGCGATGGATGGCGCGATCGACGAGATGGGATCGCGGGCGGAGTTGGAAAAACTGCTCGCGACGGTCTTGTCTGGCCACCAGTATCAACGCGCGTGTGAGCTGCTGAATGGCGCCATCAACGCTGAGCACGAGATCGCCGGCAATGTGGGCGAAGGCGAGAACATTGAGGCCGAGGACGACGAAGGGGAATCTGAAGAGGTGCTCCGCGCCCGCCGCAAGTTGCTCATGAAAAAAATTGCTGACTGGCTCTCGACGGAGAAGGGTCTCGACGAATTTGAAATCGCCGCGTCGCTTGCCGATTTTCCCAAAAACGGAATAGAGCACGTCGGCGGAGCGGTTGACGATGATCTCGAACGAGTTATGAAGGACCGGCGGCGTCGGATGGCGACCGACGCAAAGCAGAAGCGGCAGGCATTTGACTCGAGGTATCCGCAAGCGGCCCGCCTCAGCGGCACGGCTTTGGAGACCTCTTACGGCGATCCGATACCATCGCGTCGCGCGGTGGATTCCTCGGCCGACGGCTTCAACGATCGTTTTCCAGAAGCAGCGCGGATCAAATATGGACACGCGTTATAGAAGGGCAGAGACATGGCGACCGTTACATCGTTGAAGAAATCAGCGGAGCTGCCGCCTGATCCGATTTCGGTCGCGCGTGTCGAGCTGCAGGCCGCCATCGAGCGGCGACGCGATGCCGATGCGGCGCTGGCCACGATCCGGGCCGCGGAGAAGCAAAGTTCGAGATCGCGCTGGGCTGCGAAAGCCGCCGTCGAGAAGTTGAGCAAGGCCGACGACGATTTCGATGTCAGCGATGAGTTGGTCGCCGACCTCGCCGCCGGGAAGAGCATCGACATTTCGGCACCAGTCGGCGACCGCGCCACCGCGCTTGAGAAGGCCCGCGGCGAGGTTGCCGAATGGGAAGCCGTCGGCGTGAGCCTGCGGACCAAAGCCGCGGCGGCCCAGGACGAGGTTCATTGGTCAAACGTGGCGCTGGAGCGGTCGCGCGACCGAGTCATCACCGCCATCGGCGCCGACCTCTTGCCAAACTTATTGCAAGAGCGGGCCCGGCTGCTGAAAAGTCTGGCCCCTATCGACGGCGTCGTCGCCGCGTTTCGCGGCCGGGTAGACGGCGACGCGCTCGCGATGCTCGAGGCTGGCGACCGCGAGGCCGAGCTCGCCAACAAGGCGCGCCATCGCGTCGCGCCGGGTTGGCAGGCGTTCGCCGAGCAGCTGCTCGGCGACGCCTATGCGCCACCCCCGAAAGCCGATGAGCGATCTCGATAAGCTGCGGCGGCGGCTCGCGGTCGCGACCAACGTCGCACAGATGAAGGCGCTGCACGATGATGTCTGCGCGCTCTCAAAGACCGTCGCGTCGGCGAAGGATTTTGAGTTGCTGGACGAGTGCACCGCCGTGCGGCTTGCCTGCACGCGGAAAGGCGGTGCGTTGCTGCTCGCCGGCGCCGATCGCGTGCCGGGCGTCGACGCCGAGCAGTGGTGCAAGAGGGCGGAGATGGACGAACGCGACTTCGCCTTGGTGGTCCGAAGAGCGCAGGCGATGCAACGGCGCCGCGCCGGCGAGTCGCCTCCGCCGCAAACGCGGGGAGAGGACTCAGCGCAATCGCGCACTTTGGTCAGCCCCTGGCACCGCGACCGGCATGGAAACCTGACCCGGTTCGTCGTCGGTGTCTGCGCCAGGCGGTACAAGGAGCGCATCCGCGCCGGCGGCGATCCTGACAAGGTCGAGGCCGAGCTGATTGCCGAAGTTCTTGAGCGCGCCGCATGAGCCTGATACGCAAGGAAGCGTTTGCGCCATGAGCATCGGCGCTTTATCGCCGACGCTGCGAGGCTCTACGAGTATCTCGCCTCGCAAGCCCGTCTATTGGTCGAGCAGCACCGCGTTTTGATCGCGCGCGTCCCAGGGCCGCATCGATTCCGGTGAGCTCTCAGGCTCCGCGATGGATGCCGTCATCCTTGACGCTCGATCTTGAAAAGCAAGACGGCGTAACGCGGCGTTTTTTCAGTCGTAAATCACGGTCGCAGGCATGGCGGCTCTCGCGCGATCGCGGCGGAGTTCGGCCATGGACCTTAACGCCGTATTGGCGAGCTTTCCTGCGCAGAGATGTTGCGGACTGCTTGCTTAAACAGCTCGAATGCACCCCTCGATCTGTTCCTGTTCAGGCGCATTCTCCCTCCACGGCATCGTCGCGGTAATGGTCACGGCGCCGAACTCTGGATGACGGCGGGCCCGAGCTTGAAAATCTCGCTGTAAGCGTTTGCCGCCGACGAGTGGAGCTGGCCGAACTTCCCACATGAATATCATCTCCCTAACCGCTTCCATCGATTTTGCCGTAGAACCGACGAAGTTGCCTATCAACGTACCGACTAGTTCCGCCAGCTTGAGCTTACCCACATTGGATGACCCTTCGTTCGCTGCCGCGGCGATCTGTGACCCAATCGATTGGCCAAGCTTTTCAGGGATCGCGTTCATGGCGGCCAAGGCCTTCGTTGTGAGGATCACCCGCGAGCGCGGATGAGCTCCAAACGAACGCATAAAGCCTTCCGAGACAAGCCATCCGACAGTGTGAGCCAGCATCTGCCCGAACGTCCGCCCAGACTCCAATACATCGCTCAGCGAGTGGCCGAGCGTCCTTGCCACTTCGTCGGCGTCTATGTCCTGGATTTCCGGGAACGCGGCGTAAACTTTTGCAAAGATCACGCCTGTGATCTCGTTAAATTCTCGAATGTTGGCCGGCAACACTTTGTCGATCATTTTGCGAACTCTTACGACCCGTGGCAGTCCGCGGGTTTTCTTGTGGCAGGCGGCTGCCGGTCGCCTCATTTCAGTTGCGACTTGCTGGAACTGCATATAGTTGAAACCGTTATCATCCGGCTTTAGAATTGTGAAAGCTCTTTGCCGTCATTCTCCTCACGCAGCTGATTTATGAAGCTTACCAAGCGACAACAGGTTGTTTTGGCGGCGCTTGCAGCCGATCGCAGCGCCGCGTTTGCGCCAGTTCAGGTGCAGAAAACGTTCTTTCTTCTGGACCGCAATATTGCATCCGATCTTGGCGGCAAACAGTTCAGCTTCAAGCCGTATGATTTTGGCCCGTTCGATCGAGCCGTTTATGTCGAGCTTTCCAACCTCGCTGACGCCGGCCTAGTCCTCATCGAGGAAGTCAGCAAAGCGAACGGTGGGAGAAAATACTCACTCACTCCCGCCGGGGCGGAGATGGGTCTAAACTATCTTCGGGCTTTGCCTGTGCGCGCCCAGACATACATGAAGTCCGTTTCGTCTTGGGTGCGCAGCCTCGATTTCGCCGATCTCGTCGGCGCGATTTACAATCGCTACCCGGATATGAAGGTAAACAGTATTTTTCGGAAATCGCCTTAGCTTTTCTCTGGCTCCGGCGGTGTGGCAGCCGTTTTCCCATCTAGGATGTCCCGGAACGACGCCATATGTGCCATCGCCCCGTTCACGAGATTTCGATGCTCAGCTAGTTCGGCGTCATCGAGCATGCGAGCCGTGAGCTCTTTGCCAGCTAGAACCGCGATCTTGATCGGCTCGTTTATCCCTCCCGGATTAATCTCGCAGACGTGCATTAGGGCCCAAAGAGCCATGAATATTCCGCCACCCAGTGTCGGCGGTCCTTTGGGGCAAAAGACCTTCCGCAATAGGGCGAGAAACGGGTCGGTTATCGGTTGTCCAATGCCGGCGGAGCAAAACCAAAGATCGTTCGGGTCTTTCCTTTCTGGCTGAAATCCCGACGCCCATCCGGTTAGTTCAATCAGCTCCGGTTCGTGTTTCGCTGGGAACGCCACAAATGCGGTAAGCGAAATCTCCTGCTTGTGTGTTTCCAAAAAATCTTTGATGCCGTGAGCCGATAGCAGCTTGCCGCATTCGATCGCCGTTTTGCCTGATAGAGTCTTCTTTTCCCACATGTCTTTTACGACAGCCGAGAAGCGTTGCGCGTAGCCGACCGAGCCGGTGGTCGCAATGATGATCTTGGAATTGATTATTTCAATCTTGCGACTGGTTGAGAGTTCCATGGTCCGCAATTGACCGGACCCATCCGCGCTAGTCGCCGCACTATCGGAGCCGATGACGACGCCATCGATACATCTGATACCAACGATCGAAGTCATGTCTGCACCCTCGTGCGTGTACCAAGGTGAGCACACGCACAGAACAGAGGTGCGCAGTGTCACATGTTGCGGACTTCTCCCCTTCGACCCTTTTAGCGTTCGGTGATTCGCCAAAAATCGCAAACCCTGAATGAAGAGTTTTCCACAGGGTTGGTTTTCCTTCGAGCGCGCCCGCAAGTCTTATTCCATCGTCGGTATGACATCCTTTGCGCAGCCGCGGCGGCCGGTCGCGCATCGGACGGACGAAATTGGCGAGCCGGTAGATGGGCAACTATTGCCGGGGCTACACAAGGTTTGCCAAACTCAGGACCAAAACGCGTCTGCGCTGAGGGGAGCCGATTACCATGTCAATTATCGCTAAAGCCGCGATTTTAGTGGCGACACTGTGCACTTCGGCTTCGATTCTTACCGGTGGCATAGGCTTTGCAAACGAACTGAAGAAGGAATGCCGGGCAGTCGAGAAAGTCGCAAATATCACCTTATCGTCCAAGTTGGTGCTGAGCATTGCAAGTGATGCGACAAACAAGACGTGCGACTTTTTTGTCTCGCTGCCTCCACCCAATTCGATAAGGAAATCGGTCGAGACTTGGTTCAAGACTGGCGCGAGTTTACCCCCGAAGGATCTTAGTCAGGTGGTAGCTGACATCGCCATCGCAGCGATTCCGCCCGACGAGGGCGATCTGATAAAAGCGGTTGAATTGCGAATCGGGACCAACTCTGATTTAGTTTCTTTCTGCGTCAAAAAGTTGTTCGAGAAGGAATGTTTCGCAGCCACGTCCAAAGACGGGCAGCTTCGATGCGATGTGTCTGCCTCCCTTGAGCAGGCAACATTCGTAGTTGCTGTTAGCGACGCGTTCCTGAGCACGGTTGTTCTTCCGAGACCTGCATGATGGCTTGCTTGCCATGCAAAACGAAGTTTCGCGACCATTCGTACGTCGGGTCTTCTCTATTGAGAATTTAACTGGCGATGTGAGGTCCGCCTTGATAGGCGCAGGCACAGGATCAGTTATCACGGTGGTTGGTGGCCTAATTGCCGCGGCCCTTATCGCCAGACCCTTGGGTTACACTGTATTCCTGAACGAGGACGGAATTGGACAACCTAGGGCGCTTTTTGATCTTGCGGAAAAGTCCAATCCTCAGTTGAAGCTTGAGTTCAGTCCGAGTGAACTACGCACCGTCTATGTGTGCGAATATAAACATGTGACCGGCCCAAACTACACTGAGATGGTCATTAAGTACTTGGAAGCTTACAAAGATTGTTTCGACGTCTCGGCCACGGGCGAAAATGAATTCAAAATTTTTGCAAACACACGCAGCGCGCGACTGCAACAAAAGCAGGGTACGTTTCTGTGTCAATGCACGCACACATCGAGCAAATAGGTTTGCTGCAATCTTTCGCGAAGCCTTTTTTCTGATCCTTCGTGACCCTTATTGAGATTGAGGCGGGTCCCATCGCAATTTTGTCTCTGTGGTGCCCACGTCTCCTTTCGTAAATCCCTTTTTTACGAGGAGATCGACCATCCCGCTTTGGTTATCGTGCAGGACGCTGGCAACTATCGGCGCATGTTTGGCCTTTAATGTTGCGACGAGAGCAGTGAATATGCCGCTGTTACGGGCGCCCTTGCTCACTGCCACGTAAGATAATTCTAGCGCCGCGAGTTCACGAGGATAGGACCTGGCCAGAGCTACGCCCACGATCAATCCGTCGCTGTTTAGAGCAACCCAGGAGTTTTTGCTGTCACAGCACTCGCCTACGAGTATCGTCATCCGATGTTGCTGCGGCTCATCTTCGAGTGAAAAAGGAACCTCTGGCGCAGCCTCTTCCAAAACAGCCCAGATCCCGGCCGCATCGTCGACCGTGGCGATGTGGTAGTGAAAGCCAGGTTTTTGCGCAGTGTTTTCCGTCACCGCAGATCGGCTCTGAAAATGATCCCTACAATACAACCTCAGTTCGCCCTGTCTTCCTACTATCCTAGCCGGTGTCGCCCCGAAACTTGGCTTGTCATCGCCGCCGGCCACAAGACCTAGCGGCTGGACTTGCAGCGGCCGGTTGCCGTCCAATGTCGGCCATGCCGGCGGCAAAAACCACCTTGGGCGACCTGCACCGCGCGACTCCGTGGCTGTGGCTCAACTGCGAGCGGTGCCAGCATCACGCGCCGCTCGCTTGTGCTGTTGCCGTTATCCGCTGGGGGGCCGACGTTTCGAGCGACAAGCTACGCCGCTGCGCCCGCTGCACCGCGTGCGGCCACAAGGGCGCGACGATTCAGCGTCCGAGCTGGGGAGGCTCCGATGTTGGCTTCTTGCCGTTCCCCGCCGAGGCGTTCACGAGATAGGTAGAAATGTCCGAACCGGATCAAAATACGGCGCCGGAAGCCAAGCTCTGCTCCACGTGCGCTGAGCCGATCCAAAAGACGGCGTTGAAATGCCGTCACTGCGGCAGCTATCAAGATTGGCGTCGCCGATTGGGGGTCAGCTCAACTATTCTCGCCTTGCTCGTCGCTTTAGTTTCCGTGATCGGATCAACCGCTCCTGTCGTCGTTGGCCTGTTTAAGGCAAAGACGGCGGCTTTCAGATTCTCGCCACCGCAGTTTGGCCAAGGTGCCGTTACCGTCACTGCCTCGAACGTCGGTTCATTGCCGGCGCGGCTTTCGTACGCCGCGATTACGATCCCGCAGAAACGGGGAGCGCAGCCGTACATCTTCATACTCGAAGCGGACGGCACGGCCGCAGATCAGACCGTCGCTCCCGGCGACTTAAAGATATTGACCTTTAAATTCGACCCTAAGACGTACGATCCGCCTCGCTTAAGCGCTAATGACACGCCATGCACTCTTCAGATTTTCGAGAGCACTCGGGAAGTGAGTTGTGACGAGATCAGGTACATGACAGTCAAACGCGCCGATAACCCGGCGGAACGGCACGGCCTCCTGCCGGAAGAGGGACCCGCGCCGCTGGATCACCCAGCGGATTGGAAATGAACTGTGGCCGTCGGCCACTGTTCATCCCCGCACTGGCGTCGTGTACCCGCGCGCGGCACTCGACGCCCTCGATCATCAACGCGAGGCGCAGTGATATGGCCGCGTCGGCAGGGTCGGCGCCGGCGGCGGCTTGCTCAAGCTGGGCAGCGACGTGGCGCCAGGTCGATCGCTCGCGGTGGCCGTCGGGCAGATGGCGCAGCAGCGCGCGCACGTCGGCGAGCGTCTTGAGCGTCATGATCGTAGGGATAACCAGGGGCCGCGGCAATTGCCGCGAACAGTCCGTACGCTTACGCAACTATCTGATCCAATTTTTGATTACCGCCCATGCAGTTTTAATTGCTCCAGGGCTTCCAGAACTCCTCGGCCGCCGGTTTTGCATCGATGTTGTCACGGATTTTGACATTTGCCATCGCCGTCCCTTTCGCTAAGCGATCAATTAGGTCCGCGGTCGCGTCGGCTAAAGCAAAAAGATCCCTGTAAATCGGCGAAGGAATATCGGATCTTGACGCCCCAAGATGAGCGGTTTTCTTGTCACGAAAGTGAATGAGGCTAGTCAGACGCTGATCGCCTCGAAGCTTTCTAAATTGGTCGATCGCCGCGCCAATATCTGTCGGCGAGCCCACACCCTGAAAAATCGCGAGCGTATCTCCCTCTAAGAGTTCGAACGCGCGCCCAAGATGCAGGTCTCCGTCGCGGGATGGAGCAAACTCGCGCGTCACCAACAGGACTAGTCGAGTAAAGAGGGAATTGCGAACGATTATGCCCGCTTGGGCAGCGCCAGCATCCGAAATCTTTGCATTCACGCCCTTCTCATTCTGACGTTGCAACACGGCCATGAGGGCGACGATTTCCATTCCGTCCCCAAGCGCCAAATTGACGATTTGCCGAACGGTTTCCACGTGGTTCGGGGCCGGATTTGGCGGAACCCATCGGGCGGGTTTCGGCTCTCCGATCACCATTTGGTCGCTCGTCGGACATCAACTCCGGATTCGAAACACCCGAGCGCAACGTTAACAGGGCTCACGATTTGCGTGACAGTTGGGCGTAACTCGGGCCCGCATTTGTTTGGATCAGGAGGATGATCGCCAAACATACTGGCGGCCGCGATCGCGATCGCGCCGAAGATGATTGAAATGATCCAAGTGCGTCCGCGCTTACTTGGATGTGCCACGGCCCTGTAGCCGGCGGTGCAATCGGTCATCTGAAAAAACTTTCGTGTTTGGCAATGCAGTGCTCGGCGATTCGAATGCCCGACATACCGGAATGATCTCGAGAAAACAGGGCGCGGCAAGGGCACCTGCCGCTCGAGCAGAAGGCCGCCCATGTGTTTCGGACGCCTCCCGCTATCTGACTGCCAGGTAAGGGTAAAACGCACCAGTGGGCTTCCGTATGGGTACAGAGATGGGTGTAACAACATAAATTATGAAAACACTATCTATTTCAAAGTGATATGGCGGAAGGGGTGGGATTCGAACCCACGAGAGAGCAGAGCCCTCTGCCGGTTTTCAAGACCGGTGCCTTAAACCACTCGGCCACCCTTCCAGCTCCTCCGATCATGATTTTGCCACGATCTGAAAGTGCGCGCATGCGGAGAATGAATTGTTGCGGACGTTATAGACATTTTTAACCGCCTGTGGTTTAAGCGCGCTGAACCGGCCGCATCGCGCCGGTCACAACCCAAAAAAACTCCAGCAACAATCGAGAAAGGCGCCACTGCCAATGTCGACTATTGCAATGAACGTCAGCGAGTATCTGCAAGACAAACTGGCCCCACACTGGCCGATCTTCGTACGTGTCACCTTCGGAGCGTTTATCGGCAGTCTTGTTGTTCTGCTGATCCTGACTTACGCCAACGTGCCAATCGTTGGCGGAGTTCTGACCAACAGCGAGCCCGACGACGCACGGGGCGGAGCGGGCATCGCAACTTTCCATTCACGATACAAAATCACCTGCGCATTTTTGCCACATTCTGACCACGCTCGGGCTTGATACCTTGGCGGTTGGGATCGGGGACGATGCGGGGTCGGGCAATCAGCGCGGCGACTAGACGGTTTGCGCCGGTTTGCGCCGCCGCTGTTCTTTGCGCGCTGTTGACCAATTGCTCAAGCGGCGTTGACGCTCGCTACGGCGTCTCGGCGAGCCCGCGCGTCGTCAGCGATGGCGATTCCGGTGCCGAAGGGCGGGGGCGTTTATCGCGTCGGCGCACCGTACGTAGTCGCCGGCCAGACCTATTATCCGGAAGAGAACCCACATTACCGCGCCGAGGGGCTCGCCTCATGGTACGGCGAAGACTTCCACGGCCGGCAGACCGCCAATGGCGAGGTCTACGATCTCAACGGCATCTCCGCCGCCCATCCAACCTTGCCGCTGCCGAGCTACGTGCGGGTGACCAATCTCTCCAATGGCCGCTCGTTGATCGTGCGGGTCAACGATCGCGGGCCGTATCACAACAACCGGATCATCGACCTGTCGGCGAAGGGGGCGCGGCTTCTTGGCTTCAGCAACGCCGGCACCGCCTGGGTGCGCGTCGAATATATGGGCCGCGCGCCGATGGAGGGCTCCGACGACCGCATCCTGGCGGCGACTTTGCGGCAGGACGGGCCGGCGCCGGCGCCCGGCAGTGTGGGTCTCGCCGCCGCCTCGGTCGTTCCGGCCGCGTACTCGCAGACGGCCGGTTCCGACCCGCCGCGCTTTGCCAGCGCCGCCTTTGCCAGCGTCACCGCGAACGACGCAAGCCCGGCGCTGCCCGTCGCGCGGACGATGGCTTATGCGCCGCAGCCGGCCGCCTTGGACGACACCAGCCAACTCCTTAACGGCCGCGGTCTTTATTAAGATGGATTTTCGCGCTGCTACGGGTTGCGGCGCCGGCCCTGGTCCCGCCCACTTGCGCGAGCCAACTTCGCATGAGATTTGATCGTCGTTGGCTCCGTGATGGAGGTCGCGTTGCCGTTTGCGCGTTGGCGCCCTGGGTCGCCGAATTGGCTTTGCTGCGGGGCTTTGGTCGCCGGGCTCACTTGCGCGCTCGCCGCCGCTTACGCCGCCACCAATATGGCGACCAAGAAAGACGAGGGTTATCAGACCAGCGTGCCTAACGCGGTCCTGCTCGATCCCGAAAGCGACAGCCTCTTATACGACAAAGGCGGCGATCAACTGGTCGCGCCGGCGAGCCTCGCCAAGCTGATGACGCTCGAATTCGTGTTCAACGAGATCAAGCAAGGCCGGGTCAAGCTCGACGACGAATTCACCATCAGCGAGAACGCCTGGCGCAAGGGTGGAGCGCCGTCGCACGGCTCCACCATGTTCGCCGCCATTCACAGCCGCATCAAACTTGACGATCTGATCCACGGCATCATCGTCGATTCCGCCAACGATGCCTGCATTGCCGTTGCCGAAGGCCTCGCCGGCAACGAAACCGCATTCGGCGGGTCGCTGACCAAGCGTGCGCGCGAGATCGGATTGGAAAAATCGACCTTCACCAACGCCACCGGCTATTCCGATCCAAACCTGCGGGTCACCCCGCGCGAGATGGCGCAGCTTGCGCGGCACATCATGCGCACCTATCCCGATTTCTATCCGTATTTCGCCGAGCGCGAATTCGCCTGGAACAACATCCGCCAGCAGAACCGCAATCCGCTCTTGGCCATGGGCATCGGCGCCGACGGGCTCAAGACCGGCGAGACCAGTGAGGCGGGTTTCAATCTGGTCGGCTCGGTTTTCCAAGACAATCTGCGGCTCATTGTCGTGGTGATGGGTGCCAAATCCGAGAAGGAGCGCGCCGACGACGCGCGCAAGATGCTCGATTGGGGATTCCACAACTTTGAATCACGCGTGCTGTTCGCCGAGGGACAGACGGTCGGCGAAGCCAAGGTGTTTGGCGGCAAGGAGAGCTATGTGCCGCTGCTCGGGCCCGGCATCGTCCGGGTGATGGTGCCGAAGAGCGGCAGTGAGCGCTTGCTGGCGCGCATTATCTATTCCGGCCCAGTACCGGCGCCGGTTGTGAAGGGGCAGAGCATCGGCAAGCTCAAGGTCTGGCGCGGCGACAATCTCGCGCTGGAAGTGCCGCTGACCGCGGCCGACAACGTCGGCGCCGGCAGCATGACCCACCGCGCCATGGACGCAGCAACCGAACTGATGATCGGCCTGTTACGCGCCGGCGTGAACAAGCTATGATACATCGTCAGCGGCGTCGGCGGGGCCCGTGCGTATGGTCCGAACCGCGCCTATATTCCTTTCACAACAGCGTTTTGTGCGTAGCGCGAAGGTAGCGCTGTAAGGGCTTGATTTTTGGCCTCTTTGCGCTGACAGGCTGTGACAGCGAAACGGAATTGGGAATGCGCGGAAAGTTCATCACTTTCGAAGGCGGCGAGGGCACCGGCAAATCGACCCAGGCCGCGAGCTTGGCGCGGCATCTGGCGTCGATCGGGGTTGCCGTGCAGGTCACGCGCGAGCCCGGCGGATCGCCCGGCGCCGAAATCATCCGCCACGTGCTGCTGTCGGGCGCGGCCAAGCCGCTCGGCCCGGAGGCAGAGGCAATGCTGTTTGCCGCCGCCCGCGACGACCATATCCGCTGCACCATCCTGCCAGCGCTCGACGCCGGCAAATGGGTGATCTGCGACCGCTTCGTCGATTCCACCCGCGTTTATCAAGGCGTGATGGGCGAGGTCGATCAGCGTTTCATCAAGGCGCTTGAGCGGGTTTCGGTCGGCGATCTCACGCCCGATCTGACGTTTGTGCTCGATGTCCCGGTTGCTTTGGGGCTCAAGCGGGCCGCCGGACGGCGCGGCAAGAATGTCGCCGATCGCTTCGAAGCCGAGGAATTCGACTTTCACCAAAAGCTGCGCAAGGCCTATCTCGCGCTCGCCGCGACCGAGCCGAGCCGCTTTGTCGTGATCGATGCCAGCGCGCCGAAGAAGATCGTGGCGAAGCGCATCTTGCAGGCGGCGAGCGAGCGGCTCGCGCTGCGGCTGGCGGAAGCAAACCTGGAGCATGCGGCCTCATGAGCGGCGAGGAAATTGAATTCGACGACGCGCCGCCACCGCGCGTGACCACCGCGCTGTTCGGCCACGCCGAAGCCGAAGCGGCTCTGCTCGCGGCCTACCGCAGCGGGCGCGTTCCGCACGCTTTCCTGCTGATCGGCCAGAAGGGCATCGGCAAGGCGACGCTCGCTTACCGGATCGCGCGTTTCGTGCTCGCTCATCCCGACCCGGCGGCACCGGCGGTGCGCACCGCAACTTCGCTCGACGTCGGTCCCGAGCATCCGGTCGCACGCCGCATCGCCGCGCAGGCGCACGCCGATCTTCTCATTCTCGAGCGCACGGAGAACGAAAAAGGTGTGCTGCGCCAGCAGATCGCGGTCGAGGACGTGCGCCGCACCGTACCGTTCTTCGGTGCGACCGCAGGCGAAGGCGGCTGGCGCATCGCCGTCGTCGATGCGGTCGACGAACTCAACCGCTTCGGCGCCAATGCGCTGCTGAAGGTGCTGGAAGAGCCGCCGAAAAAGGCGATGCTGTTTCTGGTCTGCCATTCCGCCGCGCGCGTGCTGCCGACGTTGCGCTCGCGCTGCGCGGTGATGACGTTGCGGCCGCTGGCGCAGGCTGATGTCGCCGCCGCGCTCGCCGCCGCCATGCAATTGCCGGCGGAAAATCCACACATCGTGGCGGCGGCCACGGCCGCCGACGGCAGCGTCGCGCGAGCGGCGGCTTTCCTCGACGAAGACGCGCTGGAATTGCGCCAGCGCGCGCTCGACGAGCTTGATCGCTTGCCCACGCTCAATCCCAACGCATTGCACGCGCTCGGCGACGCGCTGGCCGGCGTAGATCCATTGCCGCTGTTGGCCTTCGTCGACACCATCAATGGCTGGCTGGCGCAGCGCGTCGAGCGCGAGCCCGGCGCGCTTGGCCGGGCCGCGCCACTCGCCGAAGCCTTCGCGCGCATCAACAAGGCAACGCGCGACGCCATCGAATACAATCTGGAGCGAAAGCCCTTGGTGTTTAATGTTTTCGGCTTGCTTGCCGAGGCTACGCGCGGTTGATACCAACGCTGCATGTCCGGCAAGCCCTATTACATCACCACGGCCATCGCATATCCGAACGGCGTCCCGCATATCGGCCACGCCTACGAAGCGATCGCCACCGATGCGATCGCCCGCTTCCGGCGGCTCGAGGGCCATGACGTATTTTTCCTCACCGGCACCGACGAGCACGGCAGCAAAATGCTGCAAACCGCGGCCAAGGAGAACATGACGCCGCGTCAATTGGTCGAGCGCAACGTGCCGCGCTTCCAGGCCATGGTGAAAATGCTCAATTGCTCGAACGACGATTTCATTCGCACCACCGACCCTCGCCACTATCGCGCCTCGGAAGCGATCTGGGAGCGCATGCAGGCGAACGGCGACATCTATCTCGACAAATATTCCGGCTGGTATTCGGTGCGCGACGAAGCCTATTACGACGAGAGCGAGATCCGGCTCGACGACAAGGATAAGCGGCTTGGCCCCAACGGTACGCCAGTCGAGTGGGTCGAGGAGGAGAGCTATTTCTTCAAGCTCTCGGCTTACGCCGACAAGCTGCTCGCGCTCTACAACAACAATCCGGATTACGTCCTGCCGAAAGAGCGCATGAACGAGGTGGCGAGCTTCGTGCGCCGCGGCTTGCAGGATCTGTCGATCTCGCGCACCACTTTCGACTGGGGCGTGCCGGTCCCCGGCGATCCGAAGCACGTGATGTATGTATGGGTCGATGCGCTGACCAATTACATCACCGCCGTCGGTTATCCCGATACCGAGAGCGCAAAATTCAAGAAGTACTGGCCCGCCGATCTGCACGTCATCGGCAAGGACATCGTCCGCTTTCACGCGGTGTATTGGCCGGCGTTTCTTATGTCGGCCGGCGTCGCGGTGCCCAAGCACATCTTCTCGCACGGCTTTCTGTTCAACCGCGGCGAGAAAATGTCGAAGTCAGTCGGCAACGTCATCGACCCGTTCGATCTGGTCAAAGCCTACGGCGCCGATCCGCTGCGCTATTTCTTCCTGCGCGAAGTGCCGTTCGGGCAGGACGGCAATTATAGCCACGAGGCGATCATCAACCGCATCAACGCCGACCTCGCCAACGATCTCGGCAATCTGGCGCAGCGCTCACTGACCATGGTGGCGCGGCAGTTCGGAGGAGCGCTGCCGAAACCGGGGACGTTCGCCGCCAACGATCAGACCATCCTCGCCGCCGCCGACGCCATGATCGGCAAGGCGCGCGAGGCGATGAAGACAGAACAACTGCACCAGGTGCTCAATGCGGTGTGGGCGGTGGTCGCCGACGCCAACCGCTATTTCGCCGGCGAAGCGCCGTGGGCGCTGGCCAAGACCGATCCGGCGCGCCAAGGCACGGTGCTCTACGTGACCGCGGAAGTGCTGCGGCAGATCGCGATTTTGGCGCAACCCTTCACGCCGGCGTCGGCGGCAAAACTGCTCGATCTGCTTCGCGTCCCGGCACCCGAGCGGGATTTTTCTTTCCTCGGCGGCAAGCATCGCATCGCCGCCTTCACGAGCCTTCCCGCGCCCGTGCCGGTATTTCCGCGCTACGTCGAGCCAGCCACCGTGGCTGCGCAATAGTCGTGTTGCAAAGACATGCTTGTTGACAGCCACTGCCACCTCGATTTTCCGGATTTCGCCGACGAGCTCGACGCCGTCGTCACCCGCGCCCGCAACGCCGGCATTGCGCGGCTGGTCACCATCTCGACCCGGGTGGCGCGCCATGCGCAGGTGCTTTCAATCGCTGAGCGTTTCGCCGACGTCTACGCCTCCGTCGGCACGCATCCGCATTACGCGCACGAGGAACTCAACCTCACCGCCGCCGATCTGATCGACCGCACGCGCCACCCGAAAGTGGTGGCGCTCGGCGAAGCCGGCCTCGATTATCATTACGACCGCTCGCCGCGCACCGCCCAGGAGCAGGGCTTTCGCACCCACATCAAAGCGGCGCGCGAGACCGGGCTGCCGCTGGTTATTCACTCGCGCGAGGCGGATGCCGACACCGCGCGCATCCTGGAGGAGGAAACCGGGCAGGGCGCCTTCCCGGCCGTACTGCATTGCTTTACCGGCGGACGCGACCTCGCGCAGCGCGCCATTGCGCTCGGGCTCTTTATCTCATTCACCGGCATTCTGACGTTCAAGAATTCGACCGAGTTGCGCGCCATTGCGGCCGCGCTGCCGGCCGATCGTATCCTTGCCGAGACCGACGCGCCCTATCTCGCGCCCGGGCCTTTTCGCGGCAAACGCAACGAGCCGGCCTATGTTGTCGAAACCGCGAAAGTACTTGCCGACGCGCGCGGGGTTTCCTTCGAGGAGATCGCGCGCACAACGACGGACAACTTCTTCCGCCTGTTCGGCAAAGTGCCGCGACCGGCCAGCGCGGAAACGTTCGCGCTTGCGCCAAAAGTCAATAGTCCCGCGGCATGACGCTGAAATTCACCATTCTCGGCTGTGGCTCCTCCGGCGGCGTGCCGCGCCCGGCGCTTGGCTGGGGCGACTGCGATCCGAACAACCCGAAGAACCGCCGCCGGCGTACCTCGCTGCTGGTCGAGCGGCCCACCTCCGGCGGCGTCACCCGCGTACTGATCGACACGCCGCCCGATCTGCGCGAGCAGCTGATCGACGCCGAGGTCGATCGCCTCAATGGTGTCCTTTATACCCACGAGCACGCCGACCACACCCACGGCATCGACGATCTGCGCGCGTTTTTCATCAAGCAGCGGCAACTGGTCGACGTTTATCTCGATGAGCCAACCGGCGCGATGATGCAGTCCCGCTTCGGCTATTGTTTCAAATCGCCGCCGGGTAGCGAATATCCGCCCATCCTCAAGGAGCACCGGCTGACCGCGGGACGGCCAGTCACCATTATGGGGCAGGGCGGCGCTATCGAGGCGTTGCCCATCCTCCAACAGCACGGCGATATCCCCTCGCTCGGCTTCCGCTTCGGCGCGTTCGCCTATAGCTGCGACCTGAGCGGCCTGCCGCCCGAAAGCGTTGCAGCGTTGGCCGGGCTCGACATCTGGATCGTCGACGCGCTGCGCTACCGGCCGCATCCGAGCCATTTCTCGCTGTCCGATGCGCTCGGCTGGATCGAGCGACTAAAGCCCAAGCGCGCGATCCTCACCAACCTGCATGCCGATCTCGACTACGAAGTGCTGCGCAAGCAATTGCCACCGCATGTTGAGCCGGCTTATGACGGCATGAGCATCGGCCTCGCAGAAACCGGCATCGTATAAGGCTTATCGCTTTATGTTCCATAATATGTCTTATGCGAACGACTTGATAAGACGGCGGATCAGCCCGACGCAGTAAGGCGCTGGCGCCGCTGGCAATTTAACCATCAGGAGCCTCATGATGACCCCTTCCCGCGACATCGGCCGGCTCCTTGAGATCATGGCGGCGCTGCGGACGCCCAAGACCGGCTGCCCGTGGGACCTCGCAGCAAAACTTCGCGACCATCGCGCCCTATACGCTTGAAGAGGCCTACGAAGTCGCCGACGCGATTGCGCGCAACGATCTCGCCGATCTCAGGACGAGCTCGGCGATCTTCTGCTGCAGGTCGTGTTTCATGCCCGCATGGCGCAGGAACAAGACGCTTTTGATTTCGGCGACGTGGTCGAGGCGATCACCGCAAAACTGATCCGCCGGCATCCGCACGTGTTCGGCGACAAGCGCGCCGGCGATCCGCAGGCCGTCAAAGGCGCTGTGGGAGGACATCAAGGCGCAAGAGAAACAAGAGAAACAGAGAAGGCGGCGCGCGGCCGGCCCGCGCCGAGGGCGCGCTTGCCGGCGTGCCGGTCGCCCTGCCCGCACTGACCCGCGCGCTGAAGCTGCAAGCCAAGGCAAGCCAGGTCGGCTTCGACTGGAACGATCCGCGCGCGGTCTTGCGCAAAATCCGCGAAGAAGCCGACGAGATCGAAGACGCGCTCGACGGCGATGACCGCAAATGCCGCCGGCGAAGTCGGCGATCTCTCTGTTCGCCGCGGTCAACCTCGCCCGGCATCTGCACGCCGACCCGGAAACGCTGCTGCGGCAGACCAATGAGAAATTCGAACGGCGCTTTGCGGCGATCGAGCGAGCGCTCGCCGAGCGCGGCAAAACGCCGCAAGACTCCACGCTCGCCGAAATGGACGCGCTGTGGAACGAGGCGAAGGCGGCGGAGTAGCGTCAGCCGCTTACGATCGTCAGTGCGTGAATGATTCTCCCGCGACCTCTCCCGCACGCGCCGGCGCGGTGCGCACGGTCATGGCGACGCGGCCGGTTTCTTGGTCGAACGTTTTGCGGATCACCTCGGTGTGACGATGCAGCCAGCTCACGCCGGCGCCGTCGGCAGCTTCGAGCACGAGTTCGATCAGCACGCGGCCGGCGGCCAGCCGCGCCTCGATGGCGGCGGCAAGGGCATCGATCCCCTCCCCGGTGATCGCCGAAACCAACACCGGCCGCTCGTCGGCGGGCCGGCGTTCGGCGAGGTTTGCCAGCCGCGCGCGCTCCTCGGCATCGAGCCGGTCGATCTTGTTCCACACCTCGATCAGTGTCTGTTTGTTGCCGGGCCCGTTGTGCGGATCGATGCCGAGCTGGCGCAAGATGCTCTCCACGTCGTGCAATTGCGCCTCGGCGTCTTCGTGAGAGACGTCGCGCACGTGCAGGATCACGTCGGCCTCGATCACCTCTTCCAGCGTGGCGCGGAACGCCGCGATCAGCATGGTCGGCAGGTCGGAGATGAAGCCGACCGTGTCGGAGAGGATGACGCGCGCGCCGTGCGGCAGATCGACGGCGCGCAGGGTCGGATCGAGCGTCGCGAACAGCATGTCGGCGGACAAAACCCGCGCCTGCGTCATGCGATTGAATAACGTCGACTTGCCGGCATTGGTGTAGCCGACCAGCGCGACGATCGGATACGGCACGCGGCGGCGGCTCTCGCGATGCAGTTCGCGGGTGCGTTTGACCTTGACCAGCTCGCCTTCGATCTTGGCGAGCCGCTCCTCGATCATGCGGCGGTCGGCTTCGAGCTGCGTTTCGCCGGGACCACCGAGGAAGCCGAAGCCGCCGCGCTGGCGCTCGAGATGGGTCCAGGAGCGCACCAGCCGGCCCTTCTGATAGGTCAGATGCGCATGCTCGACCTGCAGCGCGCCTTCGCGCGTGCGCGCGCGCCGGCCGAAAATCTCCAGGATCAGGCCGGTGCGGTCGAGCACCTTGGCGCCCCACGCCTTTTCCAGATTGCGCTGCTGCACCGGCGAGAGCGCGCAGTCCATCACCACGATGCCGGCTTCGTGCGTTTTGACGAGGCCGGCGATCTCCTCGACCTTGCCTTTGCCGAGATAAGTCGCGGGCCGCAGCGCGCCGAGCATGACGATGCCGGACTGCGCGACGTCGAGATCGATGGCGCGGGCGAGCCCGACCGCCTCATCGAGCCGCGCCGCCGGCGCGCGATCGGCGGCGGCGGCGCGCGCCATCGCGCGCCGCAGCACCGGCTCGATGACCAGCGCGCGGCCGGTCGCCGAGCCCGTCGGACTTAGCCGGTCAGCGCGCGTGTCGCGACGGCGCGGCTCCAATCAGACCTTTTCCCCGGCCGGCGCATCCTCGGCGCCTTCGAAGAGCTGCACCGGATGACCCGGCATGATGGTCGAGATGGCGTGCTTGTAGACGAGCTGCGAATGCCCGTCGCGACGCAACAGCACGCAGAAATTATCGAACCAAGTCACCACGCCTTGCAGCTTGACGCCGTTCACCAGAAAAATTGTGAGCGGAATTTTGGCTTTGCGGACGTGATTGAGGAAGGTGTCTTGCAGATTTTGTGCGCGGTCGGCTGCCATGGCCGTTGTTTCCGTTCTTGTACCGCGGGCCCCTGCCCCGCGGGTCTTTTCTTGGCGCTTCCTATCGAATAGGGTGGGCGCGAGCGAAAATACCACCCAACTCGCCAATTAGACGGCAGCGCGGCAGGCGATGCAAGCCCAATTGGTAGCTCGCTAGGACCGACGTGTTTGCCGGCGCGCGTGCCGCGCAGGACAAAAACGCGCTTGTCGCACGCTAGCTTTGGCCTCCGCATAACGATGAAATTCGCGGCGCAACGCGGTCGCGACCGGACCCGGCTTGCCGTCGCCGATGGCGCGGCCGTCGATGCGCACCACCGGCAGCACGATCTGGCGTCGCCGAGGTCATGAAAGCCTCGCGCGCCGCATAGGCTTCCTCGAGCGTGAAGGCCCGCTCCTCGACGTGCAAGCCCCTGCGCCTTGATGACCTCGAACAGCACCGTGCGGGTAATGCCGCGCAGGATGGCGTGATCGGCGGGGCGCGTGACCACGTCGCCGGTCCTGCGTCACGATCCAGGCGTTGGCGGAAGCGCCTTCGGTGACGGCGCCGTCGCTTGTCGACGAACCAGGCGTCGCGCGCGCCCTGCTCGATCGCGGTCTGCCGCGCCAGCACGTTGGGCAGAAGCCCGATGGTCTTGATGTCGACGCGGCCCCAGCGGTTGTCCGGCACGCTGACGACCGCGATGCCGTTTGGCGGCGAGCGCCTCGTTGCGCGCCCGATTGAGCGGGCGCGCGGTCACCACCAGGCTCGGCGCCACTTCCGGCGCCGGAAAGGCGTGATCGCGCCGCGCGACGCCGCGGCGTGATCTGCAGATAGACGATGCCGTAGCCGATGCGGTTGCGCGCCACCACTTCGCGCAGCACGATGCCGAGCGCCGCGAGCGACATCGGCAGCGCGGATGCGCAATTCGTCGAGCGAGCGCTGCAGGCGCGCCATGTGGCGCCGCTCGTCGATCAGCCGCCCTCCCCTCACCTCGCAGACTTCGTAGACGCCATCGGCGAACTGATAGCCGCGATCCTCGACATGCACCTTGGCGTCGCGGAACGGCAGGTAGCGGCCGTTGACGTAGGCTATCGCGCGACATCGTGTACGAGATCAGTCGATCCCCAGCGCCTTGAGCTTGCGGTGCAAGCGCCGAGCGCTCCATGCCGACGAACTCGGCGGTGCGCGAAATATTGCCGTCGAAGCGGCTGATCTGCGCCAGCAGATATTCGCGCTCGAACACCTCGCGCGCCTCGCGCAGCGCCAGGGTCATCAGATGCTCGCCGCCATTGCCGTTCGGCATCGCCGGAATCATCGAACCGACGTCCTGCGGCAGCATCGAGGCGGTGATCACTGCGTCCGGATCGCCGCCGGCGAGGATCATCAGCCGCTCGACGTTGTTGCGAAGCTGGCGCACGTTGCCCGGCCAATCGTGCGATTGCAGCACGGCGAGCGCGTCGGCTGCCGACATTGCGCTTGGGCAGGCCGGTGGTCTGCGAAATCTGCGTCATGAAATATTCGACGAGTTCGGGAATATCCTCGCGCCGCTCGGCGAGCCCCGGCACGCGGATCGGCACGACCGACAGCCGATGATAAAGATCCTCGCGGAATTTGCCGGCGGCGATGTCGGCCTCGATGTTGCGGCTGGTCGAGGAGACGATGCGCACGTCGACCGTGACCTTGGTGCTGCCGCCGACGCGCTGGAAGGTCTGATCGACCAGCACGCGCAAAATCTTGTTCTGCGTCTCGCGCGGCATGTCGGCGATCTCGTCGATGAACAGCGTGCCGCCGTGCGCCTCTTCGAGCGCGCCGACCTTGCGGCTTTGCGTGCCGTTGCCGGCTTCGACGCCGAACAGCTCGACTTCCATCTGCTCCGGCATGATGGCGGCGGCGTTGATCACGACGAACGGCCCGTTGGCGCGCGCCGACAGCGCGTGGAATGGTGCGCGCGGCAAGCTCCTTGCCGCTGCCCGATGGCCCGACAATGAGCACGCGGCTGTTGGTCGGCGCCACTTTCTCGATCGTCTGCCGCAATTGATTGGCGGCAGGCGAATGGCCGACGATGGTCGAAGCGAGCGGACCGAGCTGCTTGAGCTCCCTCACCTCGCGCTTGCAGCCGCGAGTTCTCCAGCGCCCGTTCGGCGACCAGCAGCAGCCGGTCCGCCTTGAACGGCTTTTCGATGAAATCGTAGGCGCCGCGCTTGATCGCCGAGACCGCGGTTTCGATGTTGCCGTGGCCGGAAATCATCACGATCGGCAGTTCGGGATGCTCCTGCTTGAGCAAATCGAGCAGTTGCAGGCCGTCGAGCCGGCTGCCCTGCAGCCAGATGTCGAGGAAGACGAGATTGGGCCGCCGCGCCACCACGGCGGCGAGCGCCTCGTCGCTGTCGCGGCCGTGCGGGTGCCGTGGCCTTCGTCCTGCAAGATGCCGGCGACCAGCTCGCGGATATCGGCCTCGTCGTCGACGATCAGGATATCGGATGCCATGATCAGACCGTTGCAATTTGCGGTTTTGCCGCGTTCAGCCGGTGCTTCGGCGCTCTCGACCGCGAAGCGCAACTGCATCCAGGCGCCGCGCGCGCCGGGATTTTTCTCCGATGCGTCGCGCAATTCGATGCCGCCGCCATGCTCCTCGAGAATGCGGCCGACGATCGCGAGCCCCAGTCCGGTGCCCTTCTCCCGCGTCGTCACATAGGGTTCGAGCAGCCGCGCCCGGTTCTCCTTCGGCAGCCCGATGCCGTTGTCGATCACGTCGATGACCACGTCCTTGCCCTCGCGCCGCGCGCTGACGGCGATGCGGCCCTTCCCCAGCGCCGCTGGCGGCACCGCGCCGATCGCTTCGGTGGCGTTCTTGATGATGTTGGTGAGCGCCTGCGAAATCAGCCGCCGGTCGAAGCGCGCCGGCATCGCTTCCGCCGGCAGATCGACATCGAAATCGATGTCGGGATGGGCGACGCGCATGCAGGAACACGACCTGCCGCACGGTATCGGCCACGTCCTCGCCGGCGATGACCGGCTTCGGCATGCGCGCGAAGCGCGAGAACTCGTCGACCATGCGCTTGATGTCGTCGACCTGGCGCACGATGGTCTCGGTGCACTGCTCGAACACGGCGGCGTCCTCGACGATCACCTTGCCGTATTTGCGGCGCAGCCGCTCGGCCGACAATTGGATCGGGGTAAGCGGATTCTTGATCTCGTGGGCGATGCGCCGGGCGATATCGGCCCAGGCCGAGGTGCGCTGCGCCAGCACGAGCTCGGTGACGTCGTCGATGGTGATGACGTAGCCGTGCTCGGCTTCGGTCGCCTGCTCGCTGGTCACGCGCACCGAGAAATTGCGCTCCTGCCCGTCGCGGCTCACCGTCACCTGGCGCTGGACCAGACGCTGATTGCCGGCGCGCGCCGCCTGAAAGATTTCGGCGAGTTCCGGCGCGACTTCGGCGAGCGGGCGTCCCAGCGCCTCGCTTTCCGTCCGCGCGATCAGCC
This sequence comes from uncultured Alphaproteobacteria bacterium, assembly GCA_963845775.1. Classification (GTDB taxonomy): domain Bacteria; phylum Pseudomonadota; class Alphaproteobacteria; order Rhizobiales; family Xanthobacteraceae; genus BOG-931. Next base: position 122,399 of record CAWJTE010000004.1, on the reverse strand, counting down.
GCTCGGCCGAGCGGTTGAGGATGGTGATGTGGCCGTCGGCATTGACGCCGATGACGCCGGCGCTGGCGCCGGCGAGCACGGCTTCGGTGAATCGCCGCCGGCTGTCGATAACATCGCGCGCGCGCACGATATCGTCGTGCTGCGTGCTCAGCTCGGCGTCATCTTGTTGAAGGTCTCGCCGAGCTGGGCGAGATCGCCCTCGGAGCGGCGGATCGGCACCCGCACCTGCAAGTTGCCGGTGGAGACGATATTGGCGGCACCGATCAGCCGGCGGATCGGAGCCACCAGGCGGTTGGCGAAATCAAGCCCGATCCAGGCCGATGACAACAGCACGATCAGCGCGATGACGGCGAACATCAGCGCGAACGCGATCTGAATACCGAGCCGGCGGGCTTCCAGATTGGCGTATTCGCCGACGCTTTCCTGGGCCGCCGTCAATTGCTGCACCACGCGCGGATCGAGCAGGCGCGCGACGTAGAGATACATGTCGTCGTAACCGTGCAGCTTGACGGCGGCGGCGACGTGATCGCCTTCGGGAATGAGTGCGACCTGCGGCTCGGTCTCGGTGATCTGGCCGAGCAATTGCGCCGACGGCAGCACCATCGCCTTGTCCATTTTGAGGTCGGCGCGCTCCACCGTCGAGCCGTCGGCGCGAATAATCATCCCGGCCGACAAGCCGCGCGCCGTCGCCTGCGCAGTAAAGAACTGGCGGAATTTTTCGCGGTCGGTGTCGAACATCGGCTTGGCGCGGCCGAGGTCGAACGCCATGGCCATGATCTCGCCGCGGATCGCCTGCGGCATGCTCGCTCACATAGGCGTCGGCGACGATCAGCGATTGCTCGATCATGGCGCGGGTGCGCGTCGAGAAGAAGCGATCGAGGCCGCGATCGAGCGTCGTCGAGGCGACCACCGCCACCAGCACGGTCGGCACCGCGGCGATCACCGCGAAAAGGCCCACGATCTGCACGTGCAGGCGCGAGCCGGCGTAGCCGCGCCGGCGCGCGCGCACCACCACCCAGACTTCCCGTCCGATGATGGCGAGGAGCAAAAGTCCGGCGGCGAGGTCGGCAAGAAGGAGCTCGACCACCACCTCGTGCACCGGGGCGATCGGCGTCAGTCCCGCCAGCACCACGAAGGTGGCGGCGGCGGACAAAAGCGCGATACCGACCGCAATGGCGCCGATCAGCCGGGACGCGACCGGCATCGGCGCGGTTGTTGCGGGATCGGACGCCGCTTCCCGGTGCCGCAAGCGGCGGGTCAAGCGGAGCAACCTGCTCGGCAGTCGTCATTGACGCCCTAAAAACACGGGACTTGTGCAGCGCAGAATGAATGGAGCCCCGGGCCCATTCGCGCCAGTGATGCTTTTATACAACAATGTTGCCGGATTGCGACAATTCCTAGGCGTCCGCCGGGGTTAAGCCGGGCAACACTCAGGTGCCGCTGGAGCGGTAAACCTGGATTTCCAGGTCGCGGATTTTCTTGCGCAGGGTGTTGCGGTTAACGCCGAGAAGATCGGCAGCGCGGATCTGATTGCCGCGGGTCGCCGCGAGCGCCGCAGATAGAAGCGGCGCCTCGACCTCGCGCAGGATGCGGTGATAAAGCCCGGGCGGCGGCAAGCCCTCGTCGAAACCGGAAAAATATTGCGCGAGATAGCGCTCGACCGCGTTAGACAGATTCTCGTCGCCGCGGTGACTTTCACCCGGCGCAGTGAGCGCGGGTTGCGATAATTCGGCATCGACCACGGCTGCTGTGATGGTTTCCTGCGGATAAAGCGCGGCAAGCCGGCGGGCGAGGTTCTCCAGTTCGCGCACGTTGCCGGGCCAGCGATGCCGGCGCAGGCGATCGACCGCCACTTGATCGATTTGCTTGGCCGGCAGCCCCTCGCGTTCGACTTGGGCAAAGAAATGCCGGATCAAATCGGGAATATCCTCGGTGCGCTCGCGCAACGGCGGTAGCCGCAGAGGCACGACGTTGAGCCGGAAAAACAGATCCTCGCGGAACAGCCCCTGCTGGATGAGCTGCCGCAGATCCTTGTTGCTCGCGGCGATGATGCGCACGTCGGCCTTGATCGGGGTACGGCCGCCCACGGTGGTGTATTCGCCCTGCTGCAGCACCCGCAATAGCCGCGTCTGCGCCTCCATCGGCATATCGCCGATCTCATCGAGGAACAGCGTGCCGCCCTCCGCCTGCTCGAAGCGGCCGGCGCTGCGGGTATTGGCGCCGGTGAACGCGCCCTTTTCGTGGCCGAACAGTTCCGATTCGATCAGGTCGCGCGGAATCGCCGCCATGTTGATGGCCACGAACGGCCCGGTGCGGCGCTTGCCGTAATCGTGTAACGCGCGCGCCACCAATTCCTTGCCGGTGCCGGACTCGCCGGAGATCATCACCGTCAGATCGGTCTGCATCAGTCGCGCCAGCACGCGATAGATTTCCTGCATCGCCGGTGAGCGGCCGACCAGCGGGATCGACTTCGAAATCATCGGTCTTGACCGGCGGCCGCGTCCGCTCCTTCGGCTCCGACAAGGCGCGGCCGACGATGGCGATCAGCTCTTTCAGATCGAATGGCTTGGGCAGGTATTCGTAAGCGCCGCGCTCGGAAGCACGGATCGCCGTCATGAACGTGTTTTGCGCGCTCATGATCAGCACCGGCAGATCCGGCCGCGCTTTCTTGATGCGAACCAGGAGGTCGAAAGCATTTTCGTCCGGCAGCACCACGTCGGTGATGATCAGGTCGCCGTCGCCCTGGCTGACCCAACGCCATAACGTCGCCGCGTTGCCGGTCGAGCGGACTTCGTAACCGGCCCGTGACAGCGCCTGGTTGAGCACGGTCCGAATGGCGGAGTCGTCATCGGCGACAAGAATATTTCCCGCGGGCATCAATGATCACCTCGTGACGTGACGGCGGTCTCGGCGTCCGCGCCGTCGCGGACATACACCGGCATCAGCACGCGAAAGGTCGTGCGGCGCGTTTGCAACTCGCACTCGATGATGCCGCCGTGATCGCCGACGATCTTTGCCACCAGCGCCAGCCCAAGCCCCGATCCGGTCGGCTTGGTAGTGACAAACGGGTCGAACAAATGCGGCATCAATTCTTCCGGCACGCCCGGACCGTTGTCTTTGACGCAGAATTCCAGCGGTAGCGAAATGCGCGTCTTGGCGCCGGGAACGGACAACCGCACGCCGGGGCGAAACGCGGTCGACAGGGAAATCTCGCCCCCCGGACTGTCGCCGATCGCTTCGGCGGCGTTCTTCACCAGATTGAGGAACACCTGAACAAGCTGGTCGCGATTGGCCAGCACCGGCGGTAGCGACGGATCGTAGTCTTCGATGAATTTGATGTGGCGGGCGACGCCGGTTTGGGCGAGCCGCTTCACGTGATCGAGAACCACATGGATGTTGATCGGCTCGCGCTCGACCGGCCGCTCGTCGGCGAACACCTCCATCCGATCGACCAGTTTCACGATGCGGTCGGTTTCGTCACAAATCAGTCGGGTGAGCGTGCGGTCGTCGTCCTCGACTGATTGCTCGAGCAGTTGCGCGGCGCCGCGGATACCAGACAACGGATTCTTGATTTCGTGCGCGAGCATGGCGGCCAGTGCGATCACCGAGCGCGCCGCGCCGCGATGGGTAAGCTGGCGATCCATCTTGTCGGCGATCGAGCGCTCTTGTAGCATGACCACCACGTAGTCCGGCTGCTCCGGCAACGGTGCAACGTGCAGATCGACGGCGCGGTCGCCGGGATTGCGTGGGGTGCCGAGATCGACCTTGTATTCGTTGACTGCGGCACCGCTCGCGCGGACCTGCTCCACCAGGGTGAGCAGCGGGCTGCCGAACGGCACCAGATCGCGCAACAGGTGCCGCCGCAGCAGCGGCAGTGACACTTCAAAAAAAGATTCAGCCGCGACGTTGGCTTCGGCCACCTTGCCGTCTGAGGTGACGACGATGACCGGGTGCGGCAATGCATTGAGGACCGCGTCGGCGGCCGTGCCGGCGAGAATTGGTTCGGCGGTTGTCATGCGGTGAGCCTCGCCACGCGCAAAAGGTGAGGCCGATGGCCGCGGATTGGTTGGAATGAGGCGTTTGTGCACACAAATTAGGCGATGTAATTGACCTGCATATAGTTTAGCCACATGTGCTGGAAGCGCGCAAGTGCTGCAGTGCAGTATAATTGCTTTGGCCGGATTTCCAGGCGAGCATGATTGTGGATGAGGGCCTCACGGCGTCTCACCCCCGCCCGGCTCCGGCCGGTTCGCACATTTTCGGCACATGCGCTAAAGCGGTTCCAGAAATCACAAGTGGAGTGACGCAGGATGAACGGCAGGGTGGCGGCTGTGGTTGTCGCAGCCGGTCGGGGCCATCGCGCTGGCGGCGAGATGCCGAAGCAATATCGGGAGATCGCCGGTGAACCGGTAATCCGGCCGACGCTGAACGCCTTTCTCGGTCACCCGCAAATCGGCACCGTGCAGGCGGTCATCCATCGCGATGACGCCGGGGCTTTCCAGGCTGCGACTACTGGACTCAAAGATTTGCTGCCGCCGGCATGGGGCGGCGCGACCCGACAGGCTTCGGTTCGCGCCGGTCTTGAAGCCTTGCGCGCCGCCGCGCCCGATCTTGTTCTCATTCACGATGCGGCGCGGCCGTTTCTGAGCGCCGCATTGATCACGCGCGCGATCGACGCTGCCCGCGAGCACGGCGCCGCGGTACCGGCCATCGTCATCGCCGACACGGTGAAGAAGATCGACGAGCACGAGCTCATCACCGAGACGCTTGACCGCAATCGTCTGCGCACGGTGCAGACGCCGCAAGCTTTCACTTACGATCTGATCGTCGAGTCGCATCGCCGCGCCGCCGTCGCCGGCCGCTATGACTTTACCGACGATGCCGCGCTCGTCGAATGGGCGGGTCACCGCGTGCGTGTGTTCGCCGGCGAGCCCGGCAATGTAAAGCTCACCACCAATGACGACTTCGTTCGCGCCGAGGCGTTGCGCGTGGCGGCGCTGGCCGATGTGCGCACCGGCAACGGTTTCGACGTGCATGCTTTTGCCGACGGCGACCACGTCATGCTCGGCGGCGTGCGGATTCCCTGTGCGCGCGGGGTAACCGGACATTCCGACGCCGACGTCGCGCTGCATGCGCTGGTGGATGCGATCCTCGGCGCGCTGGCCGAAGGCGACATCGGTCAGCACTTTCCACCAAGCGATCCGCAATGGAAGGGTGCGCCGTCGGAGAAATTCCTCGCCTTTGCCTGCGAGCGGGTGCGCGCGCGGGGCGGTCTGATCGCGCACCTCGACGTTACGATCGTGTGCGAAGGCCCGCGGGTGTCGCCGCACCGCGACGCCATCCGCGCTCGCATCGCCGACATCGCTGGCGTTCCCATTGGCCGGGTCGCGATCAAGGCGACCACCAGCGAAAAAATGGGTTTCACCGGCCGCGGTGAGGGCCTGGTGGCGATGGCGACCGCGACCGTGCGGCTGCCATGGAGCGCGGCGTGACCGGCAAGGAACTGCGCCCGGCTGCGACGCGCGTGCTCGAACTCTCCCGCACGCACGGATTGAAAATCGCCACCGCTGAAATCCTGCACCGGCGGGCTGGTAGCGGCTGCCCTCACCGACATCGCCGGTTCGTCCGACGTGGTCGACCGCGGCTTCGTTACCTATTCGAATGAAGCGAAGCAGCAAATGCTCGACGTGCCGGCGGCAACGCTCAAGCGCCACGGCGCGGTCAGCGCCGAGACTGCCGCGGCGATGGCAAAAGGGGCGCTGAAGAACTCGCGAGCGGATCTGGCGGTGGCGATTACCGGCATTGCCGGCCCGGGCGGCGGTTCGAAACAAAAGCCGGTCGGCCTGGTTTATTTCGCCGCGGCCAGCCGCGGCGGCCGCCGCCTCGCACGTGTGCGCCGTTACGGCAGCATCGGCCGCACCCGCGTGCGCGTGCGCTCCGTCGCCGACGCGCTCGCGCTCCTGGAAATGCTGGCGAAGGCCTAGCGATCCAGCCAACTATTTGCGCTCGACCAATAGGATGCGGCAGACGCCGGCCCCTCCGTTCGTGGTCGTATGCGACGGCGTGATGGCGACCGTGCTCGCGGTACCGGCCTTGACGTTGATATAGGCGAACCGGCCGTCTGCGGCGGCAACTCTCAGCGAGCAATCGGTAAGCGCATAGGCGACCGAGACACTCAAATGCGAGTGTGGCTTGTCGGTTTGCCCCGGCTGCCAGGTCGCCAAAATAATGCGGAAGCTCGTGTCCTCGAAAACGAGCTTCAAGACGTCCGGATCGGCCTTGAAGGTAGGCGGAGATTCTTGAGCGGAAACCCTGCCCGCCGCCATAACGGCAGCGGCAGCGGCAGCGGCGGCGATGCCGAGCGCAATCGCTGATCGACGCAACATTCGTGGTCTCCCCTAAAGATTGATCGAATACTGCGAGCGTCCGACTACACCAGCTTACCCGTTTTCGCGCGATAAAAAGGTGCAAAAGATGACGGCGCGTCGCTACGCCGCGCGCGTGCCGTAAACCTCATCGGCCCGGCGCTCGAACGCGCCGGCAAAGCGGCGAAAGGCGGTGTCGAACATTGCCCCCATCAGCATTCCCAATGTGCGGCTTTGGAACTCGTAGGCGATGAAGAACTCGACGTCGCAGGCGCGCGTTTCAACCGGTCGGAATTTCCAGGTGTTGTTAAGCTGGCGAAACGGCCCCTCGAGATATTGCACCAGGATTTGCAGATTGGGACGGTCGAGCGTGACCCGGCTGGTGAAGGTCTGCCGCACGAGCTTATAAGCCACCGTCATGTCGGCAACGATGATGTCCTTGCCGCTCTCCTTCTTGCGCTCGCGCACTGTGAGTGACCGGCAAAGCGGCACGAATTCCGGGTAGTGCTCGACGTCGGCCACAAGATCGAACATTTCCGCGGCGGCGTGACGCACGCGCCTGGTGGTGGACAGTTCCGACATGGATCAGCGCGCCGCCCGCGCCGCCTTGAGCCGCGCGAAGTCTTCGCCGGCGTGATGTGAGGAGCGCGTCAACGGGCTTGCCGACACAAGAGAAAATCCCTTGGCATAGGCGGTCGCCTCCAGCGCCTTGAATTCATCTGGCGGCACGAAACGCATCACCGGATGATGCTTGCGCGAGGGCTGCAGGTACTGGCCGACGGTAAGGAAATCGACGTTGGCGGAACGCAGGTCATCCATCACCTGCAACACTTCGTTCCGCTCCTCGCCCAATCCAACCATGATGCCGGATTTGGTGAACAGTTGCGGATCAAGCGCCTTGGCGTGCTGGAGGAGTTGCAGTGAAGCAAAATAGCGCGCGCCCGGACGCACGGTGAGATATTTCGATGGCACGGTTTCGAGATTGTGATTGAACACGTCGGGCTTGGCCGCCACCACGATCTCGGCGGCGCCGGTCTTGCGCAGGAAATCCGGTGTCAGCACCTCGATCGTCGTCTGCGGGCAGAGCGCGCGAACGGCGCGGATGACCGCGGCGAAATGCGCGGCGCCCCCGTCTTCAAGATCGTCGCGGTCCACTGAGGTGACGACGACGTGTGCCAGCCCGAGCTTCGCGGTCGCGTCGGCCACATGCTCCGGCTCGGCCGGATCGAGCGTGCCGGGCAGCCCGGTCTTGACGTTGCAGAAGGCGCAGGCGCGCGTGCAGGTGTCCCCCATGATCATGAAGGTCGCGTGTTTCTTCTCCCAGCACTCGCCGATATTCGGACAGCCGGCTTCCTCGCACACGGTGTGCAGGCCATGCGCGCGCACAATGTCGCGCGTCGCCATGTAGCCGGACGACACCGGTGCCTTGACGCGGATCCAATCGGGCTTGCTCGGGCTCGTCTGGTCCGGCCGGTGCGCCTTTTCCGGATGGCGCGGGCGGACGCCATGCACGGTATCGATGATAACGGCCATAAGGCCTCCGGGGCGGGAAATTGCCCGTAACCGATACTTACGGGGCGATGCGGCGGGTCGCAAGACGGCCGGACGCGGAGCATCGCCGCGCACCGGCGCCGGCGTGATGAACAATCAGTTAGAAATCACGCACGGTTCCGGCGTTTCGCGACATAAGTTTCGCCACAATAAAATGGTCGACTGAATTTCGGGAGCGGCCATCGGCGAGAAACTTCTGTGATCCCGCGCGGAAAAGAATCGGCGGCGCTTGCTCTGCACAGATTTGGCTTCGGGCCGGGCTTTGGCCCTGCCGTTTCCGGCGGCTCGATCGCCGCCATCGCCAACGATCCGCGCGGCGCCCTGCTCGCCGATCTGGAGCGCCCCAAGGCCGGAATTCTCCCCGCCGATCTGCCGTCAAGCGCGCAAGCCGCCCGCGCGGTATCCGACTTCCGCGCCGAAGAACAGGCAAACAAGAAACTCGCCCAACGGGTCAAGAACGGGGTCGACGCCGAGGCGGTTGGCCCCGAATCGATGAAAGCGAGCCTGCCGCAGCCGCCCGATCAGAAGCCGGCGAAGAACAAACAGCCGCCGCTGCCGCAGCAAATCTTGCAGGACGAGGCCGCCACGCGCTTCGAGGCGGCGGTGGGCGCCAATGTCGGTTTCGTCGAGCGGTTGGTGCGGTTCTGGTCGAATCATTTCTGCGTGTCCGCCGACAAGGACATCGCAATGGCGGGCGCCTACGAGCGCGAAGCGATCCGGCCGCATGTGCTCGGCCGGTTCGCCGACATGCTGCTCGCGGTCGAAAGCCATCCGGCGATGCTGTTCTATCTCGACAACGTCCAGTCGATGGGCGCGGACTCAATTGCCGGCGTCAATCGCGACAAGGGGCTGAACGAAAACCTCGCGCGCGAAATTCTGGAGTTGCACACGCTCGGCGTCCGCAGCGGTTATTCGCAAACCGACGTCACGAGTTTCGCCAATGTGCTCACCGGCTGGACCTGGATCGATCCCGCTGAGCCGGTGCATGGCGGCGAATTCATTTTCAACAAGCGGCTGCACGAGCCGGGTGCCCGAAATCTGCTGGGCAAGACTTATCCCGAAGGCGGCGCTGAACAGGGCCGCGCGGTGCTGGGCGACCTCGCGCGCCATCCGGCAACCGCGCAACACATCGCGCAAAAGCTCGCACGGCACTTCGTTGCCGACGAGCCGCCGCCGGCGCTGGTCGGCAGGCTTGCCAAGACTTTCCGCGACACCGACGGCAATCTTAAGGAGCTCGCCAAGGTGCTGATCGCCGCCGACGAAGCGTGGACGCAGACACGCGGCAAGCTCAAGCCGCCATCGGAATGGATCGTCGGTACGCTGCGAATGACGGCCGGCCGATGGCCGCTCGCCGCCGGTTCCAACGGAAATAATCTCGATAAGGCATTGCCAGGCATCGACGGCGCGTCGATCAATCGCCTGCTCAACATGCAAGGTGTGCTGGGCGAGCCGCTCTGGCGGCCGCCGGCGCCAATCGGCTTTCCCGATACCGATGCCGCATGGATCGACGGCGTGCCGCGCCGTCTCGACGCCGCCAATCAAATCGCCCGCCAGTTGCAGCCGGAGACTGATCCCCTCGATCTCCTGGAGCGTGGTCTCGGCCCCCTCGCCTCCGTCGATACGCGCCAGACGGTCGCGCGGGCGGAAAGCCCTGAGCAGGCTTTTGCGCTGCTGGTAATGGCGCCGGAATTTCTGAGGAGATGATTATGAACCGACCGCACGCGTCGTCACGGCGCGAGTTCCTGATGTCCTCGGGCACTTTGTTCGCGTGGAGCTTCCTGCCGAAGCTCGCCCACGCGGAAGGCCGCGATCCGCGCTTACTGACCATCGTCCTGCGCGGCGCACTCGATGGGCTGGCCACCGTGGCGCCGTTTGGCGACCCGGATTGGGCGGCGTTGCGCGGCGAGAACGCGTTGACGCTGGAGGGCAAGACGCCCGCGCTCAAGCTCGACGATTTCTTTGCGCTCAATCCGGCAATGCCGAATTTGCATCGCATGTTCCAAGCGAACGAGGCGATCGTGGTTCAAGCCTGCGCCACGCCGTATCGCGAGCGTTCGCACTTCGACGGCCAGAATTTGCTGGAAAGCGGGCTGCCCAAACCGGGGCCGAGCGACAGCGGCTGGCTCAACCGTGTTCTCTCCTCGCTCGCGCCGGGTGGTCGCGTCAACCCCAAGGGTAGCGCCAAGCTGCTCGGCGTTGGGCCAACAGCACCGCTGATCGTGCTCGGCCCGGCGCATGTTTTATCGTGGTCGCCGCAAAATATCATGCCGGCGGGCGACGATACCGCCGCGCGGCTGCTCGAGCTTTATCGGCACACCGATCCGCGTCTTGCCGGCGCGCTGGAAGAGCATGCGCGGCTCGTGGCGATGGAGCGTGCCGGCGCGATGGCCCAAAAGCCCGGCGGTCCCGGTCCAGGGCAGGCGCGCTCTTATTTCGCCGACGCCGCCGGCACGGCGGCTAAATTCCTGGCGCAACCGGAAGGGCCGCGGGTGGGCGCGCTCGCGCTCGACGGCTGGGACACGCACAACAACGAAGGTATCGCCACAGGACGGTTGTCGCAGCTGCTCGGTGCGCTCGACGGCGCGCTCGGCGCGATCGAAACCAACATCGGACCCGCGTGGCGCGAGACCGTGGTTGCTGTCGTGACCGAGTTCGGCCGCACCGCTCGCATCAATGGCACGGAAGGCACCGATCACGGTACCGCGACTGTGGCGCTCCTCGTCGGCGGCGCCCTCAAGGGCGGCCGCGTAATCGCCGACTGGCCGGGATTAAAAAGTGCCGATCTCTACGAGAACCGCGACCTCAAACCGACCACGGATTTGCGCGCGGTACTCAAGGGCTTGTTGAAGGATCACCTGCGCGCCGACGAGCGCGCGCTAGCGGAAAGCGTCTTCCCGGGCAGCGCCGGCGTCAGGCCGATGGCCGGCCTGGTTGGTTAGATATTCAATACCCGCCCATATGCATCGAGCACCGCTTCCTTCATCATCTCCGATAGCGTGGGATGCGGGAACACGGTGTGCATCAACTCTTCTTCCGTGGTCTCGAGATTCATGGCGATCACGTAGCCCTGGATGAGTTCGGTTACCTCAGCGCCAACCATGTGCGCCCCGAGAAGCTGCCCGGTCTTCTTGTCGAAGATCACTTTCACCAGGCCCTGGTCCTCGCCGAGCGCGATCGCTTTGCCGTTGCCGATAAAGGGAAAGTGTCCGACGCGGATATCGAGCTTTTTGTCCTTGGCAGCCTGCTCGGTTAAGCCCACCGAGGCGATCTGCGGCGAGCAATAAGTGCAGCCAGGAATGAGCTGCTTATTCATTGGATGCGGATGCAGGCCTTTGATCGCCTCGACGCAGATCACGCCTTCATGCTCGGCCTTGTGCGCCAACAGCGGCGGCCCGGCGACGTCGCCGATGGCGTAGATGCCCGGCACGTTGGTCTTGCAGGCGCCGTCGATGACGATCGCGCCGCGCTCGGTCTTCACACCGAGTTTTTCCAGTCCGAGATTCTCGATATTGCCGATCACGCCGACCGCGGCGATGACGCGCTCGGCCGACAGCGTCTGCGTACCGCCCTTGCCGTCGTCGATGGTGGCGGTGACGCCGTCCGCTTTCTTGTCGAGCTTGGTCACCTTGGCGCCGGTGAATATCTTGATGCCCTGCTTTTCAAAGCTCTTGCGCGCAAAGGCGGCGATCTCGGCGTCCTCCGCCGGCAGGATCTGCGGCAGCACTTCGACCACCGTCACTTCAGCGCCGAGCGTCCGATAGAACGAGGCGAATTCGATGCCGATCGCGCCCGAGCCAACGACCAGCAGCGATTTGGGAATCCGGTCGGGCACCATCGCCTCGAAATAGGTCCAGATCAGCTTCTTGTCCGGCTCGAGCCCGGGCAGGACACGCGGCCGCGCGCCAGTGGCAATGATGATGTGCTTGGCGCCATACGCGCCGACGCCGAGCGCGCCCTTCGGCGCTTCGCTCTTGCCAGCCTTTACGGTGACTTTCCCGGGTGCGTCGATCGAAGCCTCGCCCCAGATCACCGCGACCTTGTTCTTCTTCATCAGGAAGCCGACGCCGTCATTGAGGCGCTTAGCGACAGCGCGCGAACGCTTCACCACGGCTGAAGGATCATATTTCACTTCGCCCGCTGACAGGCCGTAATCCTCGGCGTGCTGGAGATAATGAAAAATCTCCGCCGAGCGCAGCAGCGCCTTGGTCGGGATGCAACCCCAGTTCAGGCACACGCCGCCGAGATATTCGCGCTCGACGATTGCCGTCGAAAAGCCTAGCTGCGCCGCGCGGATGGCGGTGACATAGCCGCCGGGGCCCGAACCGACAATGATAATGTCGAAATTCGTCTCAGCCATTCCAACCTCACGCTCTTGCTACCTTAACCGTCATGCCCCCGCTTGTCGCCGGCACAACAATAAATGAATTTGGCCGCGAACCAAGTTGAACGCCCCGTAGTTCATATACGTAATGTCGCCACAGCAAAAATGGAGGAACGCCGTGATCGGGATCGTTGGGCGCGTCGCCGTAGCAACATTTCTGGTGGCGCAGGCCGGGCTCGCAAACGGCGCCGACCTCAATCTGTACAGCACAATCGCCATGCGGCGCTCGAGGAGCTCGTTCCGCAGTTCCAAAAGGACACTGGCAAGACGCTTGCCATTACCTGGGGTACCGCCGCGGTGCTGACTAAACGCATTGAAGCTGGCGAACCGGCGGATGCCGCGATTTTACGCGCGCAAATATCGATACTCTGAGCAAGGAGGGCAGATTGCGCCCGATACCGACATCACGCTTGCGGCGTCTGGCATCGCGGTCGCGATCAAATCGGGCGCACACAAGCCCGACATCTCCTCGGCCGAGGCATTCAAGCAGGCCCTGCTTGCCGCAAAATCCATCGCCTACAGCAATCCGGCATCCGGAGGCGCAAGCGGCGTTTATTTCGCGACCGTGCTCGATCGTCTTGGAATTACCGACGAGATCAAGTCCAAAACCAAATTCCCGCCGGCCGGCGGCAATGCCACCGGCGAGCCCGAACTGGCCATTCAGCAAAGGCCGGAGATCATGAACGCCGCCGGCGTGGACGTCGTAGGGCCCCTGCCCGCCGATCTGAACAAGGTCACGGCGTTCGCCGCCGGCGTTGTTGCGAACTCCAAGAGCGCGGATGCGGCGAAAGCGCTGATCAAATTCCTGCAATCGCCGGACGCGATCAAAATGCTCAAGGCCAGCGGCTTCGATGTGGACTAACTCTTTCGTTCGCCGACGCTCAGACGTATTGAGCGATACCGTCACCGAACGACCAGTTCTCTTTCTTGACTTCAATGAGATTGATAAAGATGTCTTCCTTACGCAAACCCGGATTTTCCGCCAATAGCGACGCGACGCGGGCGAAGAAAACCTGCTTTTGTTGAACGGTACGGGTGTCGTTCGCGGTGATTTGAATGATAATCAGATCATCGGTGTATGCGATGCCGAGATAGCTTTCGGCATGAACAAAATTACTCGCATTATGCTCGTTGACGATCATGAAGCGATCGTCCTTCGGCACGGCGAAGTCGTCGAGCATTGCGCGATAGATGCCGTCGCAGATCGCCTGCTTGTAAGCGGGCGACTTTCCGCGCCGCATGTCAATCCGGACCAGTGGCATTTTCTAAACCAGCATCATCACCGGGTTTTCGATCAGCGCCTTGAACGCGCCGATGAGTTGCGCGCCGAGCGCGCCGTCGACCGAGCGGTGATCGCAAGACATGGTCGCACTCATGATCTGCGCGGCTTCGATCTTTCCGTGCCGCACCACAGCCCGCTCCTCCCCGGCGCCGACCGCAAGGATGGTCGATTGCGGCGGATTAATCACCGCGGTGAAGTCCTTGATGCCGTACATGCCGAGATTGGACACCGACGAGGTGCCGCCTTGATATTCTTGCGGCTTCAATTTCCGCGCCCGCGCGCGCACCGCCAGGTCCTTCATTTCATTGGAGATCATCGACAGGGATTTTGCCTCGGCGTTGCGGATGATCGGCGTGATCAGCCCGGACGGCAACGCCACGGCGACGCCGATGTCGGAATGTTTGTGCTTGAGCATGCCCGCGTCGCTCCAGCTCACATTCGCATCCGGTAAGCGCTGCAAGGCAAGCGCCAACGCCTTGATGACGAAGTCGTTGACCGACAGCTTGTACGCGGGCTTGCCGTCCTTGTCCTTCGGCGCCGCGGCGGCGTTGATCTCCTCGCGCGCAGCGAGAAGCTTGCCGATGTCGCAATCGATGGTGAGATAAAAATGCGGGATGGTCTGCACCGATGCGGTGAGCCGCTGCGCAATGGTGCGGCGCATGCCGTCATGCGGGACGAGCTCGTAGCTGCCCTCTTCGTAAAGCGCGCGGATTTGCAGATCCGACATCGACGGCGCGATGGCGGGCGCGCCGGACGGCGTCGCAGCCGGCGCGCGCAGGCCTTTGCCTTCCTTCGCCGCCGCCACGTCGCGGGCGATCACCCGGCCATGCGGACCGGAGCCTGAGATGCGGCTGACGTCGATGCCGGCGTCCTTGGCGAGCCGCCGCGCTAGCGGCGAAGCGAAAATTCTGTTTGGGCCGCGTCCATTGGTCTGCGGCCCCTCACCCGCCGCCTTTGGCGGCGGAGGTGAAGCGGCCGGCGTTGGTGCCTTTGTTTGAGGGGTGGGCACGGCAGCTTGCGCAGGTGCGGGTGAAGGACCGGCACTCGGCACCTTCGGCGGCGGAGCGCCCTTCCCGGCCGCTGCCGCGGCGGCTTTCGGATCTTCGCCCTCCTGCGCCAGCACGGCGATCAGCTGATTGACCGGCACGTCGTTGGTGCCTTCCGGCACCACGATCTTGGCCAACACGCCGTCATCGACGGCCTCGTATTCCATCGTCGCTTTGTCGGTCTCGATCTCGGCGATCACGTCGCCGGTCTTGACCGCCTCGCCTTCCTTCTTGAGCCATTTGGCGAGGTTGCCTTTCTCCATCGTGGGCGACAAAGCCGGCATCAGGATGTTGATGGGCATTTCTGTTTCCCGGGCGCGGCAGTGTCACCAATGCGGCGATTAGCGATAGCTGACGGCTTTCGCCGCCTCGACCACTTCGCCGACCGAGGGCAGCGCGAGCTTTTCCAGATTGGCGGCGTAAGGCATCGGCACGTCCTTGCCGGTGACGCGAGCGACCGGAGCGTCGAGATAGTCGAACGCCTCTTCCATCATGCGCGCGGCAATTTCGGCGCCGACGCCGGATTGCTTCCAGCCCTCCTCAACGGTGACGAGGCGACCGGTCTTCTTGACCGACTCGATGATGGTTTCGATATCCATTGGCTTAAGCGTGCGTAGATCGATGACTTCCGCCGAAATATTTTCCTTGGCGAGTTCATCGGCGGCTTTGAGCGCATACACCATGCCCATCGACCAGGCGACCAAAGTCACGTCGTTGCCGGAACGCGAGATGCGCGCGCGGCCGATCGGCAGCACGTATTCGTCAAGCTTCGGCACCGGCGATGACACGCCATACAAGAGCTCGTTCTCGAGAAAGATCACCGGGTTTGGATCGCGGATCGCGGCCTTGAGTAAGCCCTTGGCGTCGGCGGCATTCGATGGTGCGATCACCTTGAGCCCCGGAACGTGCGAGTACCAGGACGAGTAATCCTGGCTGTGCTGGGCGCCGACGCGCGCGGCCGGCCCATTCGGCCCGCGAAAGACCATCGCGACGTCGACCTGCCCGCCCGACATATAACGAGTCTTCGCAGCCGAATTGATGATGTGGTCGATCGCCTGCATGGCGAAGTTGAAGGTCATGAATTCGACCACCGGCTTTAATCCCGCGAACGCCGCGCCAACACCCAGCCCGGCAAAGCCGTGTTCGGTGATCGGCGTGTCGATCACGCGTTGCGCGCCGAACTCCTGCAGCAAGCCCTGCGTGACCTTGTAGGCACCCTGATACTCGGCGACCTCCTCGCCGATCACGAACACGTCCTTATCGCGACGCATTTCCTCGGCCATGGCGTCGCGCAACGCTTCGCGCATCGTCATAGTGACCATCTCGGTGCCTTCCGGTACATCCGGATCGGGCACGATTTGGGCTTGCGGCGGCTTGACGGCGCCGGCCTTCGCCGGTGCTTGGGCGCCCATCGCTGAAGCTGGGGGCGGGGGCGCGGCCTTGGCCCGCTGAGGAGCCGCAACCGGCGCCGGAACGACATCCGCGAGGTCCGACTTGCCGTCCGCAAGCGCCCTCTTGTCCTCGCCGTCGGCGAGAATCGTGGCTATCGGCGTATTGACCGCGACGTCGTTGGTTCCTTCCGGGACGAGGATCTTGCCCAGCGTGCCTTCGTCAACCGCTTCCACCTCCATGGTCGCTTTGTCGGTCTCGATCTCGGCGATCACGTCACCGGATTTGACGATGTCGCCTTCCTTCTTCAGCCACTTGGCGAGGTTGCCCTTCTCCATGGTCGGAGACAGCGCAGGCATGAGGACTTGGGTCGGCATGGCGGGCTAACTCTGTCACCGATAGACGTCGGTATAGAGCTCAGCCGGATCGGGCTCGGCGTCGTGGGTGGCAAATTCCGACGCCTCGTTCACCACGGCGCGCACGGAAGCGTCAATTTTTTTCAACTCGTCCTCCGTCGCCCACTTCTTGGCCAGCAGCCGCGCGCGCACCTGCTCGATCGGATCGTGCTCGGTGCGCACCTTATCGACCTCTTCCTTGGTCCGGTATTTCGCCGGATCGGACATCGAATGACCGCGATAGCGGTAGGTCATCATTTCGATAATCGTCGGACCCTTGCCGGACCGGCACCAGGCGATTGCTTCGTCGCCTGCCGCCTTCACCGCACGCACATCCATGCCGTCGACCTCGACGCCGGGAATGTTGAACGACAGACCGCGCTTGGAGAAATCGGTCTGCGCCGAGGAGCGCGTGACCGACGTGCCCATGGCGTAGCGGTTGTTTTCGATAACGTAGACCACCGGCAACTTCCACAACTCCGCCATGTTGAAGCTCTCGTAGACCTGCCCCTGATTGGCGGCGCCGTCGCCGAAAAAGGTCAGGCACACGTTGTCGTTGCCGCGATATTTGTTAGCGAAAGCCAAGCCGGTGCCGATCGGCACCGGCGCGCCGACGATGCCGTGTCCGCCGTAAAAGTATTTCTCCGGAGCGAACATGTGCATCGAGCCGCCCTTGCCCTTGGAATAGCCGCTGCGCCGGCCGGTGAGCTCGGCCATCACGCCTTTCGGATCCATACCGCAGGCCAGCATGTGACCGTGGTCGCGATAACCGGTAATCATCTGATCGTTTTCGCGTTTTGCCATCCGCATGCCGATGACGACAGCTTCCTGGCCGATATAGAGGTGGCAGAATCCGCCGATCAGGCCCATGCCGTACATCTGGCCGGCCTTCTCCTCGAAGCGCCGGATCAGCAGCATCTGCTGCAGCGCCTGGAACTCTTGGTCTTTGTTGAAATCGGCGACCGGACCGCTCTGCGCCGGCGCCTGCGCGCCGGGACGGCGTTGATCGCCGGTTTGGTCCATTTCTTTAGTTTTGGCGACGGCCATCGGCGCTCTCGAAATTTCGCGGGCGTCCATCCCATAGCCGAAATCGGCTGATGGCGGAAGTCGGCGGTCCACCCGCGGTTCCGGCGGACAACCTGTTGGCGTTTAAAATTATTTCGGGAAGGGCAGCGCCCTGTTCAAGGGCTGGCGTCGGGCGCGGACTTTGGCTGATCGACCATAAGCGTCAGGTCATTCGGATGCGTGTAATCGAGCAGCGCCCGGGCACGCTCGTCGAGCATATCGGGATCGAGCTGATCGGATTTCAATAACACCATGCGGCGCCCCCACTGCCTACGCTGAAGTTGCAGGCCGGCAAGCTCGCTGGAGAGCGCCGCGACTTGCCGGTCGATGTCCTGCTTGGCCTTAAGACCGTGGTTGCCGGAAAACGCGTTGATGCCGAAATAGCCGATCAGGAGGGCGGCCATCACGTAGAGGCCGAGCGCGGTGAGAATCGAGCGCAAACGCTTACGGGTGACCATCCGCCCAACATGCGAGCGCGCCTCTTAAGGCTGAATTAACGGACTCTAAGCAGCCGCGTTGTCTGATCAGGGCAGCCGGTTGCGCACTTCGCTGAGGACGAAATTGCCGATCCGCTTGCCGCGGTTGCGGAAGAAGCGGAGCACGCCCGCATCGACGAAGTACGTCAGCAGAATGCTGTCCCGGGTCTTGACCTCAGGCCCGATGCGATCGGCCGAATGCCAGGTATCGGTGCCGACGGCAAATGCGTAGCCGGTATTGGGTGCGAACGTCATTTGCTTGTCCTTGGCGAGGGTGCCGTCGGCAAGCTTGTTATGAAAAATCGTGCCGATATGGGTGATCGAGCGATCGCTCGGTAGATAGAGCTGGACCGTGATGCCCTTCCACCGCGTGTCGGTGTGCGGCGTGATCAGGTAACCAGGGATGTCGCGCGTAAGCACCGGGATCGGAAACATCCCGGTACGCGCGTAACCTGGACCGAACCGGCGTTCGAGCGCCGGCGCCAGCCGCCGCATCAACGCATTCTTGACCGGGCGCGAGCAAAGCGCGCGGCCGACCACGGCCCAGACCGCGCGCTGCTGCAGCGGCAGGTGGCGGATATATTCGGGGAACAGATCAATCTTCACCCGCGTGTGCGTGCCGTCGGCGAGATCATGGCCTTTGCTGCGGCCGTGCATCGGCCGGTAGTCGGACGCCGCCGGCATGTTGGCGAGAATGGCGGCGTAAATGTCGTCGGGGAACACACGGTCGAGGACCAAATGATAAAACGGCGTGTCGGACGAGACCGCACCGTCCACCGACGCGGCGACAAACTCGCTCAACCCCTCTGCCGCCCGCTTGCGGCCGCCCGCCTTCAACTCCAGTGACTGATCCATCGCAAATCGACGCCGAATGGGCGTACCGACTGCCGCCCGGAATGACACGATATATCGCCGTTTGGCGGCGCCCGACAAGCAGTTGAGTTACGCTTTGTCCAGCGCCTTGAACGCGGCGCGGCCGGCATAGATCGCCTGCGCCCCGAGTTCCTCCTCGATGCGCAGCAGCTGATTGTATTTCGCGGTGCGGTCGGCACGGGCCAGCGAGCCGGTCTTGATCTGGCCGCAGCTACACGCCACCGCGAGGTCGGCGATGGTGGAATCCTCGGTCTCGCCCGAGCGATGCGACATCACCGTCGTATAGCCGGCCTTGTGCGCGGTCTCGATCGCGGCCAGCGTCTCGGTCAGCGTGCCGATCTGGTTGACCTTGATCAGGACCGAATTGGCGATGCCGTTTGCGATGCCCTCTTTAATGCGTTCCACATTGGTGACGAAATTATCGTCACCAACCAGTTGGCACCGCTCGCCCAGTTTTTGCGTCAGTAACTTCCAGCCGGCGGTGTCGTCCTCGGCCATGCCGTCTTCGACCGACACGATCGGATATTTCTTCACCAAGGCTGCCAGATATTCGACCTGCTGCTCGATTGAGCGCGTCTTGCCTTCGCCCTTATAACGATAAGCGCCGTCGCCGAAGAATTCGCTCGCCGCCGGATCGAGCGCCAGCATCACGTCCGTGCCGGCGCGGTAGCCGGCTTTCCCAATCGCAGCCATGATCTGCTCGAGCGCGGCCTCGGCCGACGGCAAATTGGGCGCGAAGCCGCCTTCATCCCCGACATTGGTGTTATGAGCGGCGGCTTTGAGCGCGGCACGCAAGGTGTGGAAGATTTCCGAGCCCGCGCGCAATGCTTCGGCGAAGCTTGCCACACCGAGTGGCACGATCATGAATTCCTGAAAGTCGATCGGGTTGTCGGCATGCACGCCGCCGTTGATGATATTCATCATCGGCACCGGCAGAAGCCGCGCCGCAGTACCGCCGATATAGCGGTAGAGCGGTAACTTGTTCGCGGCGGCAGCCGCCTTGGCGGTTGCAAGCGACACGCCGAGGATGGCGTTGGCGCCGAGCCGGCCTTTGTTGGGCGTGCCATCGAGGCTGATCATGATCTCGTCGATCTTGACCTGCGCCTCGGCATCCATGCCGCTCAAAGCATCGAAGATCTCGCCGTTGACCGCCTCGACCGCGTTGCGCACGCCCTTGCCGAGATAGCGGGCCTTGTCGCCGTCGCGCAGCTCGACAGCTTCATGGGTCCCAGTGGACGCGCCCGAGGGCACCGCAGCACGGCCGTGTGAACCGTCGGCTAGGATCACATCGACCTCAACGGTCGGATTGCCGCGACTGTCGAGGATTTCACGGCCGATGATATCGACGATGGCGGTCATGCGGTTCCTGACTGAGTAACTTGGCGGCACAAACCGCTACCCACTTTTCGGGCTCATTCGCTGCAGCGGCTTCTACAGGATGGACGAGCCTCTTGTCATGCCTCGCCAAGCCGGGCATTGCACTGCCCAATGCCGAAAAAACACCTGCAACTTGGCCGCCCGACGCCGATCCCCACCTCGCCCGACCAGGCGATACTCGACCGCGTGGCAAACCCGCATCCGGGGACGAACTATGTGGCGCGTTTTACCTTCCCGGAATTCACCGTGACGTGCCCGGTCACCGGCCAGCCCGACTTCGCCACGCTCGTCATCGACTATGTGCCGAAGGCGTGGCTGCTGGAGTCGAAATCGCTCAAGCTTTATCTCAACAGCTTTCGTAATCAGGGTGCATTCCATGAGGAATGCACGGTGACGATCGGCAAAAAACTGGCCGGATTGCTCAAGCCGAAATGGCTGCGCATCGGCGGCTATTTCCATCCGCGCGGCGGCATGCCGATCGACGTGTTCTGGCAAGCCGGAAAGCTGCCGGCAGGCGTGTGGGCGCCCGACCAGGGCGTCCCCACCTACCGCGCGCGGTAAGTTCCGCCTGCGGTAAATTGCTTCTGGCGAAGGCGGCGCTACTGAAATAAGGTCATTCACGCACGGTTCGGGGGCGTAGGTTCAACGGGGATTCCCATGAGAAAATCCATCACGAAAATCATTTTGGCCGTCACAATGGCCGCGGCGTCGATGTCACCGACTTTCGCCGCGAAAATGACACCCAAGCCGTGCGCCAATCCGCAGCTGCGTTGCACCGGCGAGTGCGACCAGGACCATTGGTGCAAGGTCTATATTTGCAGCTTCAATCAAACAATGCAGTCGCCATTCCCTTGCAATGAGAAAGCCGGCGGCTGCTTGCAGCCGCACTGCTGACGACAAAGCCCGCGGCGTATCAATCTGCGGGCGCAAGCGGGCGAATTGTGCCGGCAGCCGCCCTAAGGCGGCTTGAAATTGGCGGCAAATCGAGCCAGCTACACTCGATGAACCGCCCCGCTCGTATTTCGTTCGTGTCGCTCGGCTGCCCGAAGGCGCTGGTCGATTCCGAGCACATTATCACCCGGTTGCGCGCGGAAGGCTATGAGCTTGCCCGCGACCATGCCGATGCCGACCTCGCCATCGTCAATACCTGCGGCTTTCTCGACAGCGCGCAGGCGGAATCGCTTGCAGCGATCGGCGCGGCGCTCGCCGAGAACGGCAAAGTCGTCGTCACCGGCTGCATGGGCGCTGAGCCGGAAAAGATCGCCAAGGCGCACCCGAACGTGCTGGCAGTGACCGGGCCGCAACAATACGAAAGCGTGCTCGAAGCTGTGCATCGCGCGCTGCCGCCGCAGCACAATCCGCACATCGACCTTATTCCACCGCAAGGCATCAAACTGACGCCGCGGCACTACGCTTATCTAAAGATTTCAGAGGGTTGCAATAATCACTGCACGTTTTGCATCATCCCAAAATTGCGTGGCGACCTGGTTTCCCGGCCGGCCGCCGACGTGCTGCGCGAGGCGGAGCGGTTAGTGGCCGCCGGCGTCAAGGAACTCCTGGTGATCTCCCAGGATACGTCGGCCTACGGGATCGACATCAAATACGCCGCGAGCGAGTGGAAGGACCGAGAGGTCCGCGCCAAATTCATCGACCTCGCCCGCGCGCTCGGCGAACTCGGCGTCTGGGTGCGGCTGCATTACGTCTATCCCTACCCGCACGTCGATGAGGTCATTCCGCTGATGGCGGAGGGCAAAATCCTACCGTATCTCGACATACCTTTTCAGCACGCGAGCCCCGCCGTCCTCAAACGCATGCGCCGCCCGGCGGCGCAGGAGGAGACGTTGGCGCGCATCCGGCAGTGGCGCGCGCAATGCCCGAGTCTTGACCATCCGCTCGACCTTCATCGTCGGCTTCCCCGGCGAAACGGAGGAGGATTTCGCCTTCCTGCTCGACTGGCTCGGCGAGGCCGAACTCGATCGGGTCGGCTGCTTCCGTTACGAGCCGGTCGGCGGCGCCGCGGCCAACGCGCTTGCAGAACCGGTGCACGAAGCAGTCAAGCAGGAGCGCTACGCAGCGCCTGATGGCCCGCCAGCAAGAGATTTCGCGCAGGCGCCTCAAGCGCAAAGTCGGCGGCCGCGAGCGCGTGATTATCGACGAAATCGGCCGGATCCCGGATCAAATCCGGGGACTGCCAAGGGCCGCAGCCGGGGCGACGCGCCGGAGATCGACGGCAGCGTATTTGTCCAAAGCCGCCGCCCGCTGCGGATCGGTGAAATAGCGACCGTGAAGATCGAACGCGCCGACGAGTACGACCTGTACGGCACTGCGGTCGGCTATTGATTCCGCTCAGTCGGGACGAGTGTCTGTTTTTGCTGGAATTGACCGACATTCGGCGCTTTCATGCCCGCGAGGCGTCGAATCGTGACCGCGATATTCATCACCGCGACGGGGGCCGACGTCGGAACAACTTTCGTCGTCGCCGCACTGGTTCGGCATTTGCGTCACGTCGGCCGACCGGTCGAGGCGATTAGGCCGATCGCAATCGGATACGACCCGGCGCAGGCGGCGACCAGCGAGACCGGCGTGCTGGTTTCGGCGCTTGGTCTTCCGTTCACGCCCGAGTCGATCGAACGCGTTTCGCCTTGGCGTTTTCGTGCTGCACTCCCGCCCGATCTCGCCGCGCGGCATGAAGGCCGCAGCATCGACGTCGACGAGGTGATCGCTTATTGTCGGACCGAGATCGACAAGCGGCGCGGCGTTCTGTTGATCGAAGGGGTCGGCGGCGTTATGGCGCCGCTCGACGATCGCCGTACTATCCTCGACGTGATGATGGCGCTGCGCTTGCCGCTGATCCTTGTCACCGGTTCGTATGCCGGCGCTGTCAGTCACACGCTGACCGCACTCGACTCGCTGTTTCGCCGCGACATGAACGTGCTCGCCACCATCGTCAACGAGACACCCGGCAGCAATGTTCCGCTCGACGACGTGGTCGCAAGCGTCAGCCGGTTCGCCGAGCCGGTGATCGGGTTGCCGCGGCGGCGCACCTGACCGCGCACTTCAGGAGAAAAACCGGATTTGCACCAGCGTTTCCAGCGTGCCTTCCAGGTTGAACAGCGCGTGCAGGAGGAAGGTAAGCAGAATCGATCCGCTGCGGGCGCGCATCCAGCCGAGAAATAATCCGATGATGAAAATCTGCAACAAGCCGGTCCAGTCGTACTGGACGTGCAGGAGCGCCCACAACAACGAGATCACCACGATCGCCGGCCAGGGGCTGCGATCCGGGCGAGCCCAGCCGCGAAATAAAAAGCCGCGGAACATAATCTCCTCGCCGGCGGGCGCGACGATGATGGCGCCGACCAGCAAAGCCGCCAGCCATCCCTCTGCCCCGGCAGTCGTATAGGATTGCATCTGGAACGGCGTCACCAGCGGATACCCGGCGAGGTAAAGCAGCAGATCCCCGGCTGCGATCAGCGCCACGAGCAAAATCAAGCTCACTGTCAGATCGCGTGCTGGCGGCAACCGCAACGCCAGATAATCGGTCGGCCGCGCGTGCGCGAGCACGATGGAGACCACGATGATGGCAATGGTGATCGGATTCGCGATCAGGATGAACAACGTGACCATCGCGCCGTCGAACGGCACAGCCAACAGCGAACTCAGATCGCTGAAGCGAAACCACAGCAACAACGCAAGCGCGATGAACTGGCCCGCCACGAAGGCGAGTAACGCCCAGCCGAGCGTCGCTCCGTAACCCCAGATTTTCATCGCGGCGGCTTAAATGCTCACGGGATCAGGATCGAAGAGCCGGTGGTAGCGCGGCTTTCCAGATCGCGATGCGCTTTTGCAGCGTCGCGCAGCGGATATTTCTGGTTGATCGGGATTTTCACCGCGCCAGCGCCCACCACGGCGAAGAGGTTGTCGGCGATGGCAAGCAAATCCTGGCGTTTAGCGGTGTGAGTACCAAGCGTGGGACGAGTGGCGAACAACGAGCCCTTGAACTGCAGCACATTGATATCAAACGCCTTGATCGGTCCCGATGCGCTGCCGAAACTCACGAACATCCCGAGCGGGCGAATACAGTCAAGGGCTGCGGGAAAAGTGGCCTGACCGATGCCGTCATAGACAACGTCGCACAAATTGCCGCCGGTGATTTCTTTCACCCGTGCGGCGAAATCCTCGTCCCGATAGAGAATGGTGTGGTGACAGCCGTTGGCGCCCGCCAGCTCTGCCTTCTCCTTCGACCCGACGGTGCCGATGACGTTGGCACCGATGTGGTTTGCCCATTGGCAGAGGATGAGGCCAACGCCGCCGGCGGCGGCTTGCATCAGCACATTCATCCCCTTCTCGACCTTGAAGGTGCGGCGCAGGAGATATTCTGCCGTCATACCCTTGAGCATCATGCCGGCGGCCTGCTCATAGCTGATGTCAGCCGGGAGCTTCACCACGCGCTCGGCCGGCACGTTGCGTTCCGCGATGTAACAGCCCGGTCCCTGGACATAGGTAACACGATCGCCGCGCTTGAATTCGCTCACGCCGGAGCCGACATCGACCACCTCGCCGGCCGCTTCATTGCCGGCGACGAACGGCAACCCGCCCGGAGCGGGATAAAGTCCGCTGCGAAAATAGGTATCGATGAAATTGACGCCGATGGCGTGCTGCTTCACCCGAAGCTGGCCCGGCCCGGGCGCGGGAACCTCGATTTCTTCGTAGGTCAGAACTTCCGGACCGCCAACTTTATGCACGCGTACCGCCGCCACCATTTTCCTCTCCTGCAAGTCTGTCCCCGTTCGCGTGGGGGAGCGCGATCATAGGTAGTCACCGAAGCTGTGCAAGGGATTTAGTCGGCGCCGCGCAACGGCCCGACGATCACAAAGTAGACGGCGAGCGCCGCCAGCGCCGCACTCGCCCACATCGGCGGATCGAGATTCTGTACCAACGCCAAAAGCGCCAGCGCCGCCCACGCGATCGAAGCGGCGATATTGAGCCTCTGCAAGCGCTTTACCCGAACCGGATGGACGAAATGGATTGGCGCGAAGGTCGCGGCCGCCAAGACGACGATTGCCAGAGCACCGAGCCAGGACGGCGGCTTGAGCAGGAACAAGTAAAATACCGCTACGTTCCACAGCGCCGGAAAGCCGCGGAAGTAGCCCTCGGACGTCTTCATCCGCCGATCGGCGAAATAGAGCGCACCGGTCACCGCGATGACGAGGCTAAGCGGCAGCGCCGCCGGCGCCGGCAACACCCCGCCGGTAGCGACGGCGTAAGCCGGCACCAAAACGTAGGTCGGATAGTCGACCACTAGATCAAGCATATCGCCCGACCAGTGCGGCAGCGTCTCCGCCACGCGCAGCCGGCGCGCAAACGTGCCGTCGATGCCATCGATGACCAACGCGACACCGAGCCACGCGAACATTCGCGTCCAGTCGCCGCCGACCGCGGCGAGCAACGCCAACAAGGCGCAACCGGCTCCGCAAGCGGTGATGACATGGACCGAGAACGCGGCCGCAAGCCGTGGCTTTGCCGGTTGGTCGGGGAGCTTCGGTTCCATAATCTCCGCCCTGCGCAAAACCGGGCGGCGTGCACGATGCCGCCGTCTTTGCTACTCTCCAGCCATACATTTGCGGAAGAAAATCCGCCAGGATCGCGCATGGTTTTCGGCAACGGCACGACGGAAAATCTGGCCGCCGAAGTGGCGGTTATTGGCGGCGGGCCGGCCGGTCTGATCGCCGCTATTGCGCTCAAGTCGGCGGGCGTCGATGTGCTGTTGATCGCGCCAGTGCCGGAAGACGACCATCGCACAACGGCGTTTCTCGCCGGCTCGGTGACCGCGCTGACGACGTTGGGGGTGTGGGAAACCTGCCGTCCGCACGCGGCGCCGCTCGCCGCGATCCGTATTATCGACGATACGCGACGACTGTGGCGCGCGCCGGAAGTCCATTTCAACGCCGAGGAAATCGGCCTCGATGCCTTCGGATACGACATCGATAACCGCCATCTCGTTGCCGCACTAACCACCCACGCCGAGCGTTTGAACATCGCGCGCCGCACCGATATGGCGCGCGCGGTCACGAGCGATGCCACCGGCGTCACCATCAAACTCCCCGACGGTACGGCGCGGGTGCGGCTTGTCGTCGGCGCCGACGGGGCGCGTTCGCTCTGCCGCACGGCGGCCGGCATCGGCAGCGACCGGCGGGCCTATCCGCAGACCGCACTGACGCTGAATCTGGCACACGCCCGCCCGCACGGCGACACGTCGACAGAATTCCACACCGAAAATGGTCCGCTCACGCTGGTTCCCCTGCCCGACCGCCGTTCAAGCCTGGTGTGCGTACTCGACGGCGCGCGCGCGGCGGCTCTCGCCGCCATGACCGACGCCGAGCTTTCGGCCGAGATCGAGCGACGCGCCCATTCGTTGTTCGGCAAGATGAGTGCCGAGCCCGGCCGCGGCGTTTTTCCGCTCGCGATCGAGACGGCGCATTCGTTTGCACGTGCGCGCATCGCGCTGATCGGCGAGGCGGCGCATGTGGTGCCGCCGATTGGCGCGCAGGGACTTAACCTTGGGCTGCGCGACGCCGCCACCCTCGCCGAACTCGTTGCCGACACGCACCGACAAGACGCCGACGTCGGCGCGCCAGCGCTACTCGCGCGCTATGACGCCGAGCGACGCGCCGACATCGTGAGCCGCCGGATCGCCGTCGATCTGCTCAACCGCAGCCTGTTGACCGATTTTCTTCCGGTCCAGGGCATGCGCGGACTTTCGCTTTACCTCGTCGATCGCATCGGGCCGCTGCGCCGCGCGCTCATGCGCGAAGGCGTCATGCCGGCAGCCTCGCAGCCGCGCCTGATGCGCGGCGAGATGGTGTGACGTTGGGGTGACTTGCGGTCTGCAACACTCATCACAGCATGGCTTGCTCAGGGACGATCAACGTGTTTATCGGAACTGGTACGAATTCTCCTCGCATCCTCCCGTGCCATGTCAAAAATCACGGCGAGTGAGTTGAACCCGTTTGCATAAGCCATTTGGAAAGCCCTTGGCTAACGCTTTCCAGATATTCGCATACCGCGTACCGCGTACCGCAACCGTTCGACATCGTCATCGACATAAAAGGTCTCAGGCACAAAGGGTCTCATGCGGCTGCGAGGCGTTGGATGCTTTTTTGCTCTAGGACGGGTTCTGTAATGCCGGCCGCTTTGCGCAGAATTCTCGAGCATCCGCTCGCTTATCTCGAACAATGCGGCATAACCCATAACCTCGCCGATGCGCTTCGGCTTGCCGATTAGTGCCTGACGGAAAAACGCGATGATTCCCAAATCGTCGCGCTTTCGATGCGCAAATCATCCGGCAGTTAATCCGGAAAAACGTCCGCCAGCATATTCGGCCCTGTCGTCGGCAACAGGCGAAGTGACCCGTTGATCCCATCGTTCGGGCCGATGGAAATCAAGTAGAGCGGGTTTAGCGCGTCGAACTCGTCGATTTCCCAGCTGCGGAGGCTTTTGACCTGCCAACCCAAGCGGTCATGGAACGCAGGCATTCTTTTTCCCGGCCCGATAGCAATGCTTCGTAATGCGGGATCTGATCGCCTTCGACGCGAATGACCACTTGGTGGAAATAATGCCCCGATAACTGCAAGTCGCGCATCACCTCTTTCTTAAGGTCGGCCCATTCTTTGTCCGGAAGATCGCTGTTCACCGAAAACAGCGCCACCTCGGTGCCGCGCGCACGGATCGGAATTGTCAAGCCCTGCCGGCCAATCAGCGGGTCCGGTGAGACCAAGTCGCACGACCGGATCGACGTCGACATAATTGGAATGTTCGTAATGCTTGCACCAGTCGGAGGTGTAAGTCGCGGAATAAAACGGTGCCGTCCTGCCGATACGCGGAAGATTGATACCGAGATAAGCGACGTGCTTGAACCCGTAGAACGTGGCCGCAGACAGAAGCAAACTGCTTCCTTCCTCGAAATGTTTTACGGCGTCGAGTTTGGGAGCGAGTGTGTCAAACATCCTGTCTAGCATGATGTATCATAGCTCAGATTCGAAGCGAGAAAACATCGGACCCGGCGGTGCGTGGGAAGAATATGAGGCGGCCGATATGTCGCCGCGGCCTCGCAGCCCCGCTTGATACACGGCCAGATGATCTGAGCGACGGTCAAGTCTGGGGCATCGCTGCCGTGAAAAATGGCTTGGCGAGGTCAGGCCGTTCATCCTACCGTTGCCTCGAGCCCAGGATGCTGACGCATGAAGCTGCCGCGCAACTTTTTTAAGCCGCTCGCGATTGGAGCTCCGGCGCCGTTGCGCGAATTACCGCTCAAGCTCGAGCGCATGATCCATTTCGTGCCGCCGCACGTCGAAAAAATGCGCGCCAAAGTGCCCGAACTCATTGCCCAGGTCGACGTCTTGCTTGGCAATCTCGAGGATGCGATCCCGGCCGATGCCAAGGAAGCCGCACGGGCCGGATTTCATCGCCATGGCGCAAGCCAACGAATTCGGCACCACCGGATTGTGGACGCGGATCAATGCGCTCAACTCACCGTGGGTGCTCGACGAGATCCGCGACGTGGTCGCCGCTGTCGGGCAGAAGCTCGACGTCGTCATGCTGCCAAAGGTCGAAGGCGCGTGGGACATCCATTATCTCGACCAGTTGTTGGCCCAGCTCGAAGCCAAGCATGCCATCAACAAGCCAATCCTCATCCACGCCATCCTCGAGACCGCTGAAGGCGTGAACAACGTCGAGGCGATTGCGACTGCGTCGCCGCGCATGCACGGCATCAGTCTCGGCCCGGCCGATCTCGCCGCCTCGCGGGCGATGAAGACCACCCGCGTCGGCGGCGGCCACCCCGACTATAAAGTGCTGGCCGACGTCGCGCCCGGCGCCGGCGCCGATAAACCCCGCGCCGCGTATCAACAGGATCCCTGGCACTACACCATGGCGAAGATGGTCGATGCCTGCGCCGCCGCCGGCATCAAGGCCTTCTACGGTCCGTTCGGCGATTTTTCCGACGCGGCGGCCTGCGAGGCACAGTTCCGCAACAGCTTCCTCCTCGGTTGCGCTGGCGCCTGGACTTTGCATCCGTCTCAGGTTGCCATCGCCAAACGGGTTTTTTCACCCGATCCCGCCGAAGTCGCCTTCGCCAAAAAGATCATCGCCGCCATGCCCGACGGCAGCGGCGCCGTGATGATCGACGGCAAAATGCAGGACGACGCTACCTGGAAACAGGCCAAAGTTCTGGTCGACCTCGCGCGGCGGGTGGCGGCGAAAGACCCGGACCTGGCGGCGCGCTACGGACTATGAAGACATGCGATGACCGCGTAAGTTGGTGCTCCGCCAGCGCGCCGCCACAATTATGTCATTCCATGCGGCGACGCAGGCGCCACCGCAGAGGTCTGAAGAGGTTTTAGAGAGTGTCCGCTACCCCGAACAAGATTCGTAGCGCTAAATACCAGATCGGCCAGGTAGTGCGACACCGCCTGTTTCCGTTCCGCGGCGTGGTATTCGACATCGACCCAATCTTCAGCAACACCGAAGAATGGTACGAGTTGATCCCGGTGGACGTGCGTCCGCACAAGGATCAGCCGTTCTATCACCTGTTCGCCGAAAACGACGAAACAGAGTACGTCGCCTATGTTTCCGAACAAAACCTGCTACCGGACGACAGCGGCGAACCGCTGCGCCATCCGCAAGTCGCGGAGGTTTTCGTTCGTGACGGCAAGGGCAGCTATCGCCCGCGTCAATCAAACACCCACTGATTGTCGTTGCCGCTACGGCCGCGCGATAAGGAGCGCGCCTGCAAGCTCACATGCTGCGAGCAAACCGAAGCCTGACCGTCCGCCTAAACCTACGGATAAATCGAATCCCCGACGGCGCCGCAATGCGGCGCCCGCTGCGCGCTCAGCGGCTTATTGAGTCTTGCCGGCGGGCGGCGGCGGCGTTGCCGAGGAGGTCGGCGCTCCCTGCTGGCTTTCGAGCTTCTTACGCGCTTCGTCGGCGCGGCGTTGCAGCTCTTCCTGCAGTTTCTTTTGCTGTTCCTCGAACACCTTGGGATCGGTCGGCGGGCCGTCATAGGCCTTGGCGAAATCGCTAAGCGGCATCACGATGCTGATCGGCTGTCCGGTCGCATTGATAGCCTGGATGGCAAGCCCCTGCGCTTTTTTCAGCTTGCCGATCAACTCGGCGTTGGCCTCGTAGTCGGCCATGCAGCCGTTGGTGAAACAGATGACATACGGCGCCGTCATCGGCTGGTTCTGGTCGACGATCACGCGGGTGCCGTGCGCGAGCTGCATGCCCAGTGGTAACGTAACGCGCAGCAGCTTTTTATCGACACCCTGCGGCTCGATCAGCACGGCGGCCACGACCGGCTGGCCCAACTCGACGCGGGCGTCCTTGCCGGTGAAGCAAACCTCCTTGGCATTCGGATCTGGCTGCTGGCCCGGCGCGCCCTTGAGACAGAATTTGGTCCACGGCGAGAAAATCAGCTGCACCTGCTGCTGGCCGTTCTGAACCGTCTGGCCCTGCACGCCGCCGGGCGACGGTTGCTCGGCGGCCGGTGCAGCGGCAGGGGGGGCAGCCTGCTGCTGCACTTCCTTGGGCTTGGATTTCTTGGCCGGCTTCGGCTTGGCCGCCGGCGCTGCTTGCGCAGGTGGCGTCGTGTCGGTCTGCGCTGCTTGCGCAGGTGGCGTCGTGTCGGTCTGCGCAAATGCATGCGTACCAAGCGCCAACGCCAGCGCGACAGTCAGCGGTACGCTCAGCGCAACTGTTTTGATGAAAGCGGCTGCGAGCGTCCGGCTCGTCGGCATTGCCGCGGCCGACGCGGTCCAATAGGTCATGAGATGCAGTCCCTCGTTTGGCGTGCCGCTGCAAATCGACGCTGACCGATTTGCCATTCAAGTTTGCTGGCACTCGCCGGCCCGCAGGCCGAGCGTGGTTCCCCTTGTTCAGCCGGTCATTCGGCGCAGATTGCGGCAACAGCGTGACACCGCGACCCGCTTAGCGCCTTCCCGATAGCCCACTTTGGCGGTGAGTTAAAGCGTGTTCCGGACATTCTGTTAGATTGACTCTTGCGAGCCGAATCGCGCCCATCGCGCCGACCCACATGCTTAACGCCGCCGCCGTAACCGCCCGCGCCGCCTTGCCCGTTGCGGTGGCGGTGTGCAGCTGCTTTGCCATCTTCGCGGTGACCGCGCCAGCGGCCGCGGAAGCGGTTCATGCGATCGCCATGCACGGCGCGCCGGCTATGCCCAATAACTTTTCTGCAGCGCCCTATGCCGACCCCGATGCACCGCAGGGCGGCCGGCTCGTACAGGGCGTATTGGGAACCTTTGATAGCCTCAACCCGCTCATCGTCAAAGGCATTCCGGTTCAGTCGATGCGCGGTTACGTCATCGAAAGTTTGATGGCGCGCGGCTATGACGAGCCGTTCACGCTTTACGGCCTGCTCGCGCGCACCGTCGAGACTGACGATGCGCGCAGCTACGTTACTTTTTCGATCGATCCGGCAGCACATTTCTCCGACGGCACTCCGGTCACCGCTGCCGACGTGGTATTTTCCTGGCAGCTGTTGCGCGATCACGGCCGCCCCAACCACCGCGCCTATTATTCCAAGGTTGTGAAAGCGCAGGCGCTTGACGAGCGCACGGTGCGCTTCGATCTCGGCGCCGGCAACGACCGTGAATTGCCGTTGATCCTCGGCCTGATGCCGGTCTTACCGCAGCACGCGATCGAGGTCGCCGGCTTCGAGGACTCGACGCTGACAGAGCCAATCGGCAGCGGCCCGTATGTCGTCGCTGACGTCGATCTCGGCAAGAGCATCGCGCTCAAGCGCGATCCGAACTATTGGGGCCGCGCGTTGCCGATCAATCGCGGGATCTGGAACTTCGCCGAAATGCGCTTCGACTATTACCGCGACGCCAACGCGTTCTTCGAAGCGTTCAAGACCGGCCTCTACGACGTCCGCGCCGAGCAGGACCCGAGCCGCTGGCAGACCGGCTACGACATCCCGGCGGTGCGCGACGGCCGCATCGTCAAGGAAGCATTTGCCAGCGGCCAACCGAAGCTTGCCTCGAATTTCGTATTCAATACCCGGCGTGCGGTCTTCGCCGACATCCGCGTGCGGCAGGCGATCGCGCTGCTGTTCGACGCCGAATGGGTCAACCGCAATTTTTTCTTCGGTCTGTATCGGCGCAGCGCCAGTTTCTTCGACGGTTCCGAACTGTCGGCGTTCCATCGCGCCGCTGATGCACGCGAACGCGCGCTGCTGGCGCCCTTCCCCGGCGCGGTGCGCGCCGACGTGCTCGACGGCACCTGGTCGCTGCCGACGAGCGACGGCTCGGGCCGCGACCGCAAAAGCCTGCGCCAAGCGCTCGCGCTGTTAACAGCCGCCGGCTACGAACTGAGCGGCACCGAATTGCGCGCGCGCGCGGACGGCCGGCCGCTGTCGTTTCAGATCATGGTGACGAGCCGCGACGAGGAGCGGCTCGCGCTCGCCTTCGCCGACAATCTCGCCCGCGCCGGCATCCTCGTGCAGGTGCGGCTGGTCGATGCGGTGCAATACGACCAGCGCCGGCTTGCCTTCGATTTCGACATGATCGAGTACCGCTGGGAAGAATCGCTGTCGCCCGGCAACGAACAGAGCATCTACTTCGGCTCGGCCGCCGCCGACGAGCATGGTTCGCGCAATTATATGGGCGTGAAGAGCCCGGCGGTCGACGCGATGATCGCCGCGCTGTTGCGCGCGCGCGAGCAGCCGGAGTTTGTCGCCGCCGCGCGCGCGCTCGACCGCGTGCTGATCTCCGGCTGTTATGTGGTGCCGCTGTTTTATCTGCCCGAGCAGTGGGTGGCGCGTTGGAACACCATCGCGCATCCGGCGCGAACCTCGCTGTTCGGCTACTTGCCGGAAACCTGGTGGCGGCAAAAAAAGCGGGGGCCGCCATGACCGGCCCGACCATCGATGCGCTGTTCCGCGCCCGCGTTGCCGGTTCGCCGGAGGCGCCGGCGCTGGCTGACGCCGCGAACCGTTCGAGCTTCACCGACGGCGCGCCGCATCGGCTGACTTATGCCGAGGTCGACCGCGCGGTCACCGCCATCGCCGCGCGGTTGCGCGGCATGGGATTGTCGGGCGACGCCATCGTCGGCATCCAGTTGCCCAACATCGCGGAAAACATTCTGGTTTTGCTCGGCGTGTTGCGCGCCGGAATGATTGCGGCGCCGCTGCCGCTTCTTTGGCGGCGCGCCGACGCGGTCGCCGCACTGGCGGGGATCGGCGCCAAGGCGCTGATCACCTGCGGGCGGGTTGGTGCGTTTCATCATGCGCAATTCGCCATGGGTGTCGCAGCCGACGTGTTTTCCGTCCGTTACGTATGCGCATTCGGCCAAAATCTTCCCGACGGCGTCGTGCCGTTCGACGATCTCGTCGCGGCGGCCAGGCACGATCCGGTCCTGCCGCCGGACGAGCGTTCCGATAACGCCGACGCGCGTCTCGCGGCGGTCGCCTTCGACGTCGGCGAGCGCGGCGTGGTGCCGGTCGCGCGCACGCATCGCGAGCTCTTGGCCGGCGGCATGGCGGTGGCGCGCGAAAGCGCGCTGACGCCCGACGTCGGCGTTCTGTCGACCATCGCGCCGGCATCGTTCTCCGGCATCTGCCTGACGCTGGTGCCGTGGCTCATCGGCGGCGGCATTCTCTCGTTGCATCACCCGTTCGACCCGGGCCTGTTGGTGCATCAGCGGCGGGCGGACCGATGCGGCGCGCTGATCGTGCCCGGCCCGCTTGCGTTTCGCCTCGCCGAAACCGGCGCATTTGCGGTCGAAAGCCGCGCCGGCGTAATCGCGGCATGGCGCTCGCCGGAGCGGCTCGCGGCGAGCGCGGCCTGGCGCGAAACCGACGTCAGCTTCACCGACGTTTCGATCTTCGGCGAGGCCGGTATGATTCCGGCGGGCCGCGACGAGGCCGGCCGGCCGCGGCCGCTCCGCTCGAACGCGGGCGCCGTCGAAGTCGCCCGCACCGACACCGGCACGCTGGCGCTGCGCGGTCCAATGCTGCCGCACCGCACCTTTCCGCCCGGCATCGAGCGATCGGGCCTGCCCTACTTCAAGATCGGGCCCGACGGCTGGATCGACACCGGCTATCCCTGCCGCTTCGATGCCGTAGCCGAAGACCTAGTCGTCACCGGACCGCCGGTCGGCATGGTTACGGTCGGCGGCTATCGTTTCCCGCTGCGCGACCTCGCCAAGGTGGTGCGGCGGATCGACGGCGCCGCCACGCTCACCGCATTGCCCGATCCGGTGATCGGCCAGCGGCTGATCGGCAACGCACCCGACCGCGCCACCATGCAGGCCGCGCTCGCCGCCGTCGGCGTCAATCCGATTGTCGTTGCCGCCTTCCGCGACCGCCGCTCCGCCGCTTATTGACGGGGCGTTAAGGCCGCTTTGGCATGGTTGGCGGGCTTAAAGCATGATCGAAGCCGGTTTCCCGCCTTCGCGAAGCCCGCCTCGGCGAGCGAAGGAAGGTCGGACAAGACCACGCGAAAATCGTAAGAGCTCGCCTTTCCCCATGCCGTTGCAAGGCCCGTTCCTGGTTGTTGCCGACACCCCCGCGCCGGATGTCGTCGAGGCGCTACGCAATGCCGGCGCTTTTCCGATCATCGAAACCGGCTGGGCCGACGCCGACGGCGCGCTCGCCTCGGTCACCCCGGAAGCCGTGGTGCTGGCCGAGCCCTGCGCCGACGCCGCTCGCGCTGAACATTTTGCCCGCGCGTTCGCCGAGCGGCTCAAGGCCGGCGACGGCGCTTACACGCCGGTGATCGCCCGCACCCGCGACGACGGCTCGGCGCCGCTTCCCGACGCGCTGGTGATCTCCGCCGCCGTACCGGCGGTCCGCATCGCGCGCCGCGCGAGCGCGGCGCTGCGCGTGCGGACCTTGCATGCAACAGTGCTTCGCCGCATGCAGACCCTCGCCGCGCACGGCGAGGCGCCGCCGGAACTGCCGCAGAACGACGCGCTCGAGGAAGCCACCGTCCTGGTCGCCGGCCGCGGCCGCTCCTATCCGGCGCTCGGCGTCGCGGTCGGCGAGCGCGTCGGCCTCGTCGGCGCGCTCAGCGTCGAAAGCGCCGCCCGTGCGCTCAACGCCCGCGACATCGACGGCATGGTGATCGGCGACGGCTTCGGCCCACGCATCGTCGAAGCCTTGTTGACCGTGATCGCCGAAGACGTGCGCTTTCGCGATCTGCCGGTCGCCGTGCTCGGCGGCCATCCGGGCACGATTGAGGATTTTTATCAGCATCTGCCCAATCTCGACCGCGTGGCGGAAGGCCCCGAGCGCCTGGTCGACCGCTTCCTGCCGTTCGTGCGGCTGCACGGTTTCGCCCACCGGCTCAAGCGCATGCTCAAATCGCTCGACGCCAAGGGAATGCTCGATCCGAACACCGGGCTATTGGCCCACGACGCGTTTTGGCGCGATCTCAACCGCGCGGTGGACGACGCCGAAAAGCGCGGCGTTGGGCTGTCGATCGCGCGCTTCGCTTTCGAACGGGCCGACCGGCGGATCAGCCTCGACGCGGCGCGGCTCGTCGCCCGGCTGATGCGGCAGGTCGATTTCGCCTGCCGCGAGGCCGACAATTCGATCTTCGCCGTGTTCACCGAGACCGATCTGCGCGCCGCCCATGTCATCGCCCGGCGGATCGCCAGCGTGCTCAAGCACACCATGCTGGCGCCGGACGAAAACACGGCGGCATCGAGACGGCGGTGACGCTTGGCGACGCTCAAGCCAAGCGACAATGTCGATTCCTTGATTGCCAGCGTCGTCGGCGAGATTGCCGGCGGCTGAACGCCGCACCATCTAGGTGGAACGCATCGAATTCGAGACTGGCCATGACGACTTCTTCAGATTCCGATCCCGCCGCGCTGCATATCGACGTCGTCTCCGACGTGGTGTGCCCGTGGTGCTTCATCGGCAAGCGCCGGCTGGAAACCGCGCTGACGCTCGTTCCCGACATTACCGTCGACATCAACTGGCGGCCGTATTTCCTCAATCCCTGGATTCCGCGCGAAGGCATCGACCGGCAGACTTATCTGGAGACCAAATTCGGCTCGGCTCGAACGCTATGCCGTGATCGCCGAGCGTGTCGCCGCCGCCGCGGCGATGGAAGGCCTGCTTATACGCCAGCGACAACATCAGCCGGCAGCCCAACACGCTTGACTGCCATCGCCTGATCCTGTGGTCGCGCAGCGCCACCGACCCAGGCAAAATGAAGCAGCGGCTGATGGAGCTCTACTTCGCCGAAGGCGCCGATCTGACCGATCCGAAAGTGCTGATCCAGGCCGCGGTCGATTGCGGCATGGACGGCGACCTGGTGCGGCGGCTTCTCGCCAGCGACGCCGACATCGACCGCATCGAAACCGAAGCTAATTCAGGCCAAGGATGCCGGCATCGACGGCGTGCCCTGCTTCATCTTCGGCGGCAGCGTCATCGTCACCGGCGCGCAATCGCCGGAATATCTCGCCAACGCCATTGAGCGCACCGCCGGCCGGCACACGCGGCTCCGCGCATAACTTCCGTCATTCCGGGGCGCCGCGTAGCGGCGAGCCCGGAATCCATAACCACAGACGATGCAGAAAAATTCCCGACGCGCCAGGATTATGGATTCCGGGT
Source organism: uncultured Alphaproteobacteria bacterium (assembly GCA_963845775.1). GTDB lineage: Bacteria > Pseudomonadota > Alphaproteobacteria > Rhizobiales > Xanthobacteraceae > BOG-931. The sequence continues at coordinate 85,560 of CAWJTE010000004.1, read as the reverse complement.
TCGCGCTTTCAGCGCTCCCCGGAATGACGAAGCGTTCCCGCGACGCCGTTCCGCGCCCGAGTTTTGTTCACGACCAAGCCACGAAGATTTCTTTTGACGACGGAAAGCAAGGGAGGCGCCGACACGCGCATGCCGTCCACTGTCCGCACCGCGCTTTCGAATGTCGCCATCCGAAAGTGGCGCGGCAGCGCGCCGAAACGTCAGCGCGCTCGCCTATCGGCGCTTCGCCACGGCACTCGCCGCCGGCTGCTACCCCGATGGCTCAGCTCCAGCACCGCGTTTCCCGATGCCGGCTCGCCGGGCGGAGACCGAGCGGGGAGCCGGAGCCGCCCGGGAACGGCTTGCAAAGCCGCGCGCGGGCACCGCACTCGCCCCATGTCCAAGGTGTGCCTCGAGAACACGTCGAGATTGCGGCTTTTTCGATGTCTTCAATGGTCATGGATTCAATATACAGCCACGCTGTACGTGCGGAAAGACGCGGATAGCTGCGATTTGCACGAACGGCTCCGAATTCCTATCTGGGTTGTGCAGCCACGCGCACGAAAATGAAACACGAGCAGCTTTCCTTTCTTGCGCTGTCGACGCCCGTCCCGCCTCCGTCAATGCCGGAAGGCTTCCGCTACGCGCCGATGTGATCGGCACGGCCGAAGAGACGCGCCTGGTTGCCGCTTTCGCCGATCTGCCGTTCAAGGAATTCGAGTTTCACGGCTTCCTCGGCAGACGCCGCGGCGTGTCTTTCGGCCTTCGCTACGATTTCACCGGCGACGGGCTGAAAGTGGCGGAGCCGATGCCGGCGTTTCTGCTTCCGCTACGCGAGCGCGCGGCTGCGTTCGCCGGGCTGAGGCCCGACAGTTTGCAGCACGCGCTGGTCACTGAATATCAGAAAGGCGTGTCAATCGGCTGGCACCGCGACCGGCCGAACTACGACGACGTGATCGGCATCTCCACTCCTCTCGCCCTGCACCTTCCGCATGCGGCGAAGGCGCGCCGCCGGCTGGGAGCGCGCTTCGCTGCAGCTCGATCCCCGCTCGATCTATCTGATGCGCGGTCCCGCGCGCGACCAATGGGAGCACTCAATCCCGGCGGTGGATGCGCTTCGCTACTCGGTCACGTTCCGATCGCTGCGACTTCCAGCTTCGCGATAGCGGGTAATAAAAATCTCGTTCTCACGTTATTGACTTAGATCAATAAAAAGCGCGGATTCAAATAACGCCGCGATGGAGTCACGTCCGCGCCTCTCACGCTGTGACTCTGGGCGCTCTGCGGCATCTTTTTCCTAGGAGGACACCAGAATGGCGAACGACAATATAATGGATTGGAACATAACGCTGGACCAGCTGTCAGAACAAATCGCCGAGGAGGTTCGCGGGTCGGTGGATAAATACCTCAATTTTCTCCAGCAGAATCTTCAGAAGACTGTTTCGTCTTTCCCGCTGGCCGGGACTGACTTGGGTGAAATCGTAAAGGTCTCCGCCGAGAAGAACACGACGATGGCTCGCGACTACGCCCATAAGCTGAGCCGAGCAAAGGATTTCATGGAGATCGTGCCAATTCAGACCGAATTCATGCAGTCTCAATTGGCTGCATTTGGCGAGCAAATTAAAAGTCTTGGCGAAGCTTATAACAAGGTTGCAACGGATGTGCTCAAGACGCCTGTCGCGCCTATTCAGACCGAATTCATGCAGTCTCAATTGGCTTCATTTGGCGAGCAAATTAAAAGTCTTGGCGAAGCTTTTACCAAGGTAGCAACGGATGTACTCAAGACGCCTTTGGTAAAGGTCGGTTGATGAAACGACGCTGTTTATAGCTTTGCGTTTATCGGCCGGACACGTCGAGCGGCTGGCACCGCGACCGTCCGAACTATGACGACGTGATCGGCGTCTCGCTGCACTCACCCTGCACCTTCCGGACGCGACGAAAGCGCGGCCCCGGCTGGGAGCGCGCGTCGCTCCGCCTCGATCCTCGCTCGATGGATCTGATACGCGGCCCAGCGCGCGAGCAATGGGAGCACTCGATCCCGGCGGTGGAGGACCCTCGCTACTCGACCACCTTCCGGTCGTTGCGCACTTAAAAGTAGGCCGGGTTGAGCAAAGCGAAACCCGGGATTGGGCGGCGGCACCCGATAGTCAGAAGATGGAAATTGTCGCCGACATCGACACAATTCAATCGAAACTGGCCATACCAGAGCCCAATCGAGGAATAGTCAAAGGCAGCTTGGGAGACCGTTAAGGCCGCAGCCGCCATCAACGGCTGCACGACACTTGTACACACAACGTCGGGCCTGATTGCAGGCCTTTTAACTTGATCGCGGCAGTATCGACACTCACGCCGCCTTCTTCCCCTTCTCCGCAATCTCGGCGAGCGTGCGCAAAATTCCGGCGGCACCTTTGAGGCGCGCGGCCGGCGCTTCCCACTCGTCGAAGAACACGACTTTCATGTCGGGGCGCACGCGCGCGCCTTCCGGGTGCTTACCGATATAGGCGATCAGCCCTTCCGGGTTGGCGAAGACGTTGTCGCGGAAGGAGAGCACCGCGCCCTTCGGCCCGACCTCGATGCGCTCGACATTGGCGCGCCGGCAGAGCGCCTTGATGCCGACGACCTGCAACAGATGCTCCACCTCGCCCGGCAGCGGACCGAAGCGGTCGACCAGTTCGGCGGCGAACGCTTCGATGTCGCGGTCGTCCTCGATTTCAGCCAGCCGCCGGTAAAGCGAAAGCCGCACCGGCAAATCGGCGACGTAATCTTCAGGAATGAGCACGGCGGTGCCGATGGTGATCTGCGGCGACCATTTGTCGGCAACCGGCGCGCTCAAGCCGGCTTTCAGACTCATCACCGCCTCTTCCAGCATCTGCTGGTAAAGCTCGTAGCCGACTTCCTTGATGTGGCCGGACTGCTCGTCGCCAAGAAGATTGCCGGCGCCGCGGATGTCGAGATCGTGCGAGGCGAGCTGGAAGCCGGCGCCGAGCATGTCGAGCGATTGCAGCACTTTCAGCCGCCGCTCGGCCTGCGGCGTAATCCGGCGATTGGCGGGCAAGGTGAGCAGCGCGTAAGCGCGCAGCTTGGCGCGGCCGACGCGGCCGCGCAGCTGGTAGATCTGCGACAGCCCGAACATGTCGGCGCGGTGCACGATCAGCGTGTTGGCGGTCGGAATGTCGAGGCCGGATTCGATAATGGTTGTGGAAAGAAGCACGTCGAACTTGCCGTCGTAGAACGCGGCCATCACGTCTTCGAGCACGGAAGCCGGCATCTGCCCGTGCGCGACGGCGACGCGGACTTCCGGCACCGACTTTTCGAGGAACGCTTTAGCCGCGGCCAGATCGTCGATATGCGGGCAGACATAGAAGCTTTGTCCGCCGCGGTAGCGCTCGCGCAGCAGCGCCTCGCGGATCACCACGCCGTCAAACGGCGCGACGAAGGTGCGCACGGCGAGCCGATCGACCGGCGGCGTGGCGATAATCGACATTTCGCGCACGCCTGAAAGCGCCAATTGCAGCGTCCGCGGGATCGGCGTCGCGGTCAGCGTCAGCACATGCACCTCGGCGCGCAGCTGCTTGAGCTTTTCCTTATGGGCGACGCCGAAATGCTGCTCCTCGTCGACGACGATCAGGCCGAGATCCTTGAACTTGATGGTCTTGCCGAGGAGCGCATGCGTGCCGACGACAATGTCGATCTGCCCGTCGGCGAGGCCGGCTTTGGTTTTCGCAAATTCGGCGGCGGCGACAAGCCGCGACGCCTGCCCGACGTTGACCGGGTAGCCGCGTAATCGATCGCTGAAGGTCTTGAAGTGCTGGCGCGACAAGCAACGTGGTCGGCACCACGACCGCCACCTGCTTGCCGTTCATCGCCGCGATGAAGGCGGCACGTAATGCCACCTCCGTCTTGCCGAAGCCGACGTCGCCGCAAATGAGCCGGTCCATCGGCCGGCCGGAGGCGAGATCGGCGAGCACGGCTGCGATGGCCGCCTGCTGGTCGTCGGTCTCCTCGTAGGGAAAGCCCGCGCAGAATTCGTCGTAGAGGCCGGAGCTCGACGGTGAGCCGCGGCGCTTCGTGCAATTGCCGCGCGGCGGCGACCTTGATCAATTCGTTGGCGATCTCGCGGATGCGGTTCTTCATCCGCGCCTTGCGCGACTGCCAGGCGACGCCGCCGAGCTTGTCGAGCTCGACGTCCGCCGCCTCGGCGCCGTAGCGCGACAAAAGCTCGATGTTCTCCACCGGCAGGAACAGCTTGTCGCCGCCGGCATAATGCATTTCCAGGCAATCGTGCGGCGCGCCGGCCGCCTCGATGGCGCGCAAGCCGATAAAGCGGCCGATGCCGTGATCGACGTGGACAACGATGTCGCCGGCGGCGAGGCTCGTCACCTCGGCGATGAAATTTTCAGCGCGCTTCGACTGCCGGCGCGGGCGAATCAGCCGCTCGCCGAGAATGTCCTCTTCGGTGATCAGCGCGACGTCGGCGGTCTCGAAGCCGGAATTCGATGCCGAGCACGGCGAGCGCCACTTGCGGCGCGGCAGCGCGAGCGCCTCCGGCCATGACGCGACCGGCGTGAGATTGAGCAGCCCGTGCTCGGCAAGCACGTGCGCCATGCGCTCGCGCGAGCCTTCGCTCCACAGCGCGATGAGCGACGCGCTTGCCGGCGGCCTGCAGCGCCTCGACGTGCTTGTTCACCGCCTCGAACACGTTGGCGCCGGGCTCGCTGCGCTCGGCGGTGAAGTTGTGGCCGGCGTGGGCGCCGATCTCGATCGTGTCGGCGCGTGCCTTCCGGCGCGCGAACGGCGACAGCCGCGCCAGCGCCGACGCATCCAGCCGCGCGCGCCACTCGCCCTTCGGCGAGATAAAGCCGGTCCGGCGGCAACGGCTTATACGGCGCGCCGCTGCCGGCGCTGATCGATGCGCTTCCTTGCGCGCCTGGTAATAATCGGCGATTTGCGCCAGCCGCTCGTGCGCGGCTTCTTCGGCCAGCGGCTCGATGCGCGAGCGGCGTCGCCGGCGAGATAATCGAACAGCGTCTCCATGCTTCTGTGAAACAGCGGCAGCCAATGCTCCATGCCGGCGGAGCGGCGGCCTTCGCTCACCGCTTCGTAGAGCACGTCGTCGGGAGAGGCGGCGCCGAAGGCGGCGACATAGCCGGTGCGGAACAGCCGGATGGTCTCCGGCGTGAGCTGGAATTCCGCCATCGGCACCAGATCGAGCGCGCGCAATTCGGCGGTGGTGCGCTGCGTCTCCGGATCGAAGCTGCGGATCGTTTCCAGCGTGTCGCCGAAAAAATCGAGCCGCACCGGCGCGTCCATGCCGGGCGCGAACAGATCGACGATGCCGCCGCGCACCGCGTAATCGCCGGGTTCGCGCACGGTCGAGGCGCGATTAAAGCCGTTGAGCTCGAGCCATTGGATGACGCCGGCCATCGGCTGCAGATTGCCCGGCCGCCGCCGCCAGCGATTGCCGCGCAGCGTCTCGCGCGGCGGCACGCGCTGCAAAATGGCGTTGACGGTGGTGAGCAGTATTGCCGGCTTGTCGCGGCCGCCGACGCGGGCGAGCCGCGCCAGCGCGATCATCCGCTGCGCCACCACGCCGGCATGCGGCGAGACGCGGTCGTAAGGCAGGCAATCCCAGGCCGGAAATTCCAGCACCTCGATGTCGGGCGCGAAGAAGGCCAGCGCGCGCGACAGCGTCGCCATGCGCGGGCCGTCGCGGCAGACCACCGCGAGGCTGATCGCCGGCGCGCTCGCGCCGGCGGCGATCGCGCGGGCGAGATCGGCCAGCACCAGACCTTCGGCGCCATCGGCGACGCCGGAGAGAAGCAGCGGCCGGCCGGGCGCAAGCCGCGACGCCGGCGAACCGCGGCCGATTCGCACGGCGCGTGCTCATGCCTGTCTCCTGCGCGCGGCTTCTCGCTGCGCGCATGGAAGGCCTTGAGGCTTGCCAGCACGGCGGTGTCGTAATCGGCCGGAACGGCTTCGGCGCCGATCACCCAGGCGTAAAGCGCGGCGTTCGGCGCTTCGATCAGCCGCTCGAAATCGTCGAGGGCCGCGTCATCGAAGCCTGTCGATATGCGCGTCGGCGAAGCGGCCGACGATCAAATCCATCTCGCGCACGCCGCGGCGCCAGGCGCGGAACAACAGCTTGCGCCGCCGCTCGTCCAGTCCCTCGCTCGATCGCTCAGTCATGGTGCGCAATTCCGTCGTGCAAACGCCAAAAGCCCGGACGCGGCCGGGCGAGGCGTATATAGAGGGCGACGCGGCAAATGTCAGCGGCCCGCCAGACGCCGGGATCCGGAGCCCGCCCGGCGGTCACGATTCGAGCTGGCATCATTCGCCTTCGCGGAATGACGACAGCGGAGAGTTCGATGCGCCCGCCGGTGCTCAATCCGCTTTTCGCGTCGCTCACCGCGCTGCCCGGCATCGGGCCGAAGCTTGAGAAGCCCTGTTCGCCCGCCTTCTCGGCGCGCGAAGGCGAGACAGCCGCGCATCGTCGATCTGTTGTTTCACCTGCCGACCGGCTTCGTCGACCGGCGCAACCAGCCGAAGCTCTCCGAAGTCGTGCCCGACACGGTGGTCGACCGTCGCCGTCACCGTCGAGCGGCATCGCCCGCCGCCGCCGAACCGGCCGCGCGCGCCCTACAATATCGAGGCAAGCGACGACACCAACACGCTGACCATCACCTATTTCAACGCGCGCAAGGATTATCTGGAAAAGCTCCTGCCCGAAGGCGAACTGCGCTACGTCTCCGGCACCGTCACGCTCTACGACGGCCATCTGCAGATGGTGCATCCCGGACCGCGTGGTCGACGCGGCCGGTTTTGCCAAGCTGCCGCTGATCGATCCGGTCTATCCGCTCACCGAAGGGCTGCACCCCAACCAGCTGCGCAAGGCGATCGACGCCGCGCTCGACCGCGTGCCGGATCTGCCGGAATGGCAGGATGCCGCCTGGCGCAAGCGCAACCGCTTTCCCGGCTTTGCCGAGGCGCTGCGCGCGTCCATCGCCCGGCGGCGCCCGAACGACCTCGAGCCGCGAAGCGCGGCGTGGTCGCGGCTTGCTTACGACGAACTGCTTGCCGGCCAGCTCGCGCTGGCGCTGCTGCGCGGCCATATGCGCAAGCGCGCCGGACGCGGCAGTGCCGCCGAGGGACTGTTGCGCGCACGCATCGTCGCCGCACTGCCCTATTCGCTGACGCCGTCGCAGGAACGCGCGGTCGAGCGACATCGTCGCCGACCTGGCGCAGCCGAACCGCATGCTGCGGCTCCTGCACGGCGACGTCGGCTCCGGCAAAACCGTGGTGGCGCTGCTTGCCGCCGCGACCGTGATCGAAGCCGGCCGGCAGGCGGCGTTCATGGCGCCGACGGAAATTCTGGCGCGCCAGCATTTTGCCACCATCGCGCCGCTCGCGGCGGCCGCCGGCATCCGCGTCGCCATCCTCACCGGCCGCGAGCGCGGCCGCGAGCGCGCCGACATCCTCTCGGCGCTCGCCGCCGGCGAGATCGATCTCATCGTCGGCACCCATGCGCTGTTTCAAGACGACGTCGCCTTCCACGATCTTGCGCTGGCCATCGTCGACGAGCAGCACCGCTTCGGCGTGCATCAGCGGCTGGCGCTGGCGCGCAAGGGCGAAGCGGTCGATCTTCTGGTGCTGACGGCGACGCCGATCCCGCGCACGCTGGTGCTGACCTATTTCGGCGACATGGACGTCTCGGAGCTGCGCGAGAAACCGGCGGGCCGGCAGAAGATCGACACCCGCGCGCTGCCGCTCGAACGGCTTGCCGAAGTCATCGACGCGGTGGAGCGCGCGCTCGACGACGGCCGGCGCGTCTACTGGGTCTGTCCGCTGGTCGAAGAATCCGAAATCGTCGATCTCGCCGCCGCCGAGGAGCGCTACGCGAGCGTTGCACAAGCGGTTCGGCGACACGGTCGAGCTGGTGCATGGCCAGATGCGCGGCCGCCGACAAGGACCGCGCCATGGCGCGCTTTGCCGAAGGCGCGACGCGCGCATCCTGGTCGCGACCACGGTGATCGAGGTCGGCGTCGACGTGCCGGAAGCAAGCGTCATGGTGATCGAGCACGCCGAGCGGTTCGGGCTGGCGCAACTGCATCAATTGCGCGGCCGCATCGGCCGCGGCGCCGAGCGCTCGATCTGTCTCCTGCTCTACAAAGCGCCGCTCGGCGAAACGGCGAAAGCGCGGCTCGCCATCCTGCGCGAAACCGACGACGGCTTCCGCATCGCCGAGGAGGATCTGCGGCTGCGCGGCGAAGGCGACGTGCTCGGCACCCGGCAGAGCGGCATGCCCGGCTTCCGCCTCGCCCGCCTCGAAGTCCACGGCAAGCTGTTGACGCGCGGCGCGCGACGACGCCGCGCTGATGCTCGACGCGCGATCCGAAACTCACCTCGCCGCGCGGCGCGGCGCTGCGCCAGCTGCTCTATCTGTTCGCGCGCGACGAAGCGATCAGGCTGCTCGGCGCGGGCTGATTTACGCCGCACCGGCCGCGCCAGCGGATCCGGGACTGAAGCGGTTCGCGCCCAGCGTGCCCCTCTGTGCAGGCCCAATACCAGCAGCAAGAAAATGCCAATGATCGGTCAGCGCGATCAGAACCCACCAGCCGCTCCGGTCGATATCGTGCAAACGCCGCACCGACATGCCAAGGCTCGGCACAAAGGTGATGAGTTCGAAAATGCCGTTGAGTGGCGAGCCGGTCGCGTCGGGGAAGAACGCATGGTCGAAGCTCCCGGTCGCCAGTCCGCCGATGACCGTCAAGAGGGCCCAAAACCAATATTCCGACCGAACGGCTCGCCCGGAAAATTTCGCGTAGTTGTAAAATCGCGACCAGATTGCCTGCCAGATGTTTATTGTTGCACCCCCAAAAAGTCACCGCCTATTTACCGGCCGCCGGCCTGTCGCACCGACCGCGTCTGCGCGCGCGATCACGATCACCGCGCCAGTGGCTCCGAACCGAAGCGGTTCGGGCCCTCTGTCCCCTTGGTGCAGTACCAGATGATCAGGATGATCCAGCCGATGAGCGGGATCAGGGATACGATAATCCACCAGCCGCTGCGATCGATATCGTGCAGTCGCCGCACCGCCACCGCGAGGGTTGGCAGAAATGTCGCCAGACCAAAGAGGCTGGTCGTGATTTGGGTGCCGATCGCGTAGTCGATGATCGACGTCACGATCTCGGCGAGAACGACGAACAAGATCCAGTACCAGTATTCCGACCGGCATGCGCGGCCGGAAAACTTCACGTAGTTGGAAAAACCCGACGTAATTGCTTGCGAAAAGCCCATGGTACGCCGCCTAGCCGTTTCCTGCACGGACACGATAGCACACGGCGCGCCCAAGTTGGGCCGTTAGCCGGCGCGTTATTTCGCCGGGCTCGGCGCGGCTTTGCGCGCGGCCTGCGCGGCGCGGGCGGTTTCGGCCAGCGCCGCGAGCGCAGTCGGTGTCTGCCTCGCCGCCGGGCTGGATGATGCCGGCGGAGATCAAAAGCGACATCGCCTGCTCGACGCGTGATGTCGAGATCGATCACGTCGCGCCGCGGCACGTAGAAGAAAAATCCGGTGGTCGGGTTCGGCGTGCAAGGCAGGAACGCCGAGACGTGCTCGGTCGGCGGCAAATGCTCGGCGATCTCCGCGGTCGGCGGTTGGGTCAGGAACACCAGCGACCACATGCCGGGCGCCGGAAATTCGACCAGGCCGACGTGGCGAAAGCTCGATCCCGAGCCGGAAAACAGCGTCTGGAAAATCTGCTTGGTGGTGCGGTAGATCGGCCGCACGATCGGCATGCGGCTCAACAGGCTCTCGCCGAAACCGACCAGCCTGCTGCCGACCAAATTGGCGGTGAGGAAGCCGAGCAACGTCAGCGCGACGAAGCGCGATGATCAGGCCGAAGCCCGGAATGTTGATCGGCAGATAGGTTTCCGGCCGATACGGCGACCGGAATGAACGGCCGCACCAGATTGTCGACCCAGGTGACGAACCACCAGATCAGCCACAATGTCACCGCCACCGGTCCGGCGACGATCAAGCCGGTCAGGAAGTAATTGCGGAGCCGGCTGACCGGACCGGCCGAATTCGCTCGGCGCGGCAGGCGCTGCTCGCGCTCTGATCGGTGTCGGTCATCATGTGGTCCGGTGCTCGAGGCCGGCGTTCCGCGCCCGCGCATCTATAGCGCGAGACGGCGGGCTCGCACAGTAGCACGCGGCGCGCCGCCTGCGCCGCGCTATTCCACCGTTACCGACTTGGCGAGATTGCGCGGCTGATCGACGTCGGTGCCCAGCGCAACGGCGGTATGATAGGCGATGAGCTGCACCGGCACGGCATAGACCAGCGGCGCAACCGCCGCCGGCATGGTCGGCAACGTCAGCGTGACCAGCGGTTGGCCGGCGGCGGCCGCCGCGCCCTTGGCGTCGGTCACCAGGATCAGCCGGCCGCCGCGCGCGGCGACTTCCTGCATGTTGGAGACGGTCTTCTCGAACACCCGGTCGTGACGGCGCGATCACGACCACCGGCATGTTCTCGTCGATCAACGCGATCGGGCCGTGCTTGAGTTCGCCGGCCGCATAGCCTTCGGCGTGGATGTAGGAGATTTCCTTCAGCTTGAGCGCGCCTTCGAGCGCGATCGGATAGCTGGTGCCGCGGCCGAGATAGAGCACGTCGCGCGATTTGGCGAGATCGCGGGCAAGCTGCTCGATCTGCGGCTCGAGCGCCAGCGCTTCGGTCAGGTGCCGCGGCACTTCGATCAGCGCATGAACCAGCTTCCTTTTCTTCGCCGCGCCGAAAGCACGCCGCGGGCGCGGCCGGCGGCGATCGCCAGCGCGGCCAGCGCCGCCAACTGACAGGTAAACGCCTTGGTCGACGCGACGCCGATCTCCGGACCGGCCAGCGTCGGCATCACGATGTCGCTTTCGCGGGCGATGGTCGAGGTCGGCACGTTGACGATCGAGAGCACGTGCTGCTTGTGCTCGCGCGCGTAGCGGAGCGAAGCGAGCGTATCGGCGGTCTCGCCCGATTGCGAAATGAAGATCGCCAGCGCGCCGGGATCGAGCGGCACCTCGCGGTAGCGGAACTCGGAGGCGATATCGACTTCGACCGGCAGACGCGCGAACCGCTCGAACCAGTAGCGCGCGACCATGCCGGCGTAATAAGCGGTGCCGCAGGCGGCGATCGAAATGCGCTTGAGCGCGCGGAAATCGAACGGCAGCGGCATCGGCAGCGCACCCGCTCGGCCACCATGTCGAGATAATTCGCCAGCGTATGGCCGACCACTTCCGGCTGCTCGTGAATCTCCTTGGCCATGAAATGGCGATGGTTGCCCTTGTCGATCAGCATCACCGAGGCCTGCGACTTGAGCACCGGACGCTCGACGACGCTTGCCGGTCGCGTCGTGAATCGCCGCGCCCTTGCGCGTCGACCACGACCCAATCGCCGTCCTCCAGATAGCTCACCGTGTCGGTGAACGGCGCAAGCGCAATCGCGTCGGAGCCGAGATACATCGCGCCGTCGCCGAAACCGATCGGCGAGCGGCGAGCCCTTGCGCGCGCCGATCAGGAGATTGTCCTCGCCGGCGAACAGGAAAGCGAGCGCGAACGCGCCGCGCAGCCGCGGCAGCGCCGCCTTGACCGCTTCCACCGGCGAATGGCCGCGCTTCGATCTCTTCGCTGACGAGATGCGCAATGACTTCGGTGTCGGTTTCGGTGGCGAACTTCGCGCCCTTGCTCCTCCAGCTCGCGCCGCAACTCGGCGAAATTCTCGATGATGCCGTTGTGCACGACGGCGAGCCGGTCGGTGGCGTGCGGATGGGCGTTGTTCTCGGTCGGCCGGCCGTGCGTCGCCCAGCGGGTGTGACCGATGCCGATCGTGCCGGCGAGCGGCTCGCGCGCAAGCCTTTGCTCGAGATTTTTGAGTTTGCCTTCGGCGCGGCGGCGCGTCAGCACGCCGTCTTCGAGCGTGGCGACGCCGGCCGAATCATAGCCGCGATATTCGAGGCGCTTGAGCGCATCGATCAAGTAGCGGCGCGACCGGCTCGTGGCCGATGATCCCGATAATGCCGCACATCCGCTTAAACGATCTCCCGCGCCGCCGCCGCGGCGGAACTTAGGCTCTTGCGTTAACCGTAAGGGCCAAGTCTAGCTGATACCAAATAAAAAAACGTTTCGCTCCGTGACAGCCGCAAGCGGCTGAAAATGTGCGCTTAATCGGGCGAATGCGACTTCTTTTTGCCGAGCGACTTGAGCGAGCGCAAGCGCTCCGCGCCGCCTTCCTTAATCGACCTGCCGGCCGCGCGCCAACGCCAGCGCGCCCGCCGGCACGTCCTTGGTGATCACCGAGCCGGAGCCGACATAGGCGCCGGCGCCGATCTCGACCGGCGCGACCAACGCCGAGTTGGAGCCGATGAAGGCGCCCTTGCCGATCTCGGTGCGGTGTTTCTCGGCGCCGTCGTAATTACAGGTGATGGTGCCGGCGCCGATATTGGCATCGGCGCCGACGGTGGCGTCGCCGATATAACTCAGATGATTGGCCTTGGCGCCGGCCTCGATCGCGGCTTCTTTGACCTCGACGAAATTGCCGATGCGCGCGCCGTCGCCGAGCCGCGTCCCCGGCCGCAGCCGGGCGAACGGGCCGACCGACGCACCCTTGCCGACATGCGCGCCGACGAGATGCGAGAAAGAATGGATGACGGCGCCGTCTTCGATCGTCACTTTGTCGCCGAACACCACGTAGGGCTCGACCACGACGTCCTTGCCGAATTTGGTGTCGGCGGAGAGAAACACCGTCTCCGGCGCAATGAAAGTGACGCCGGCATCGAGCGCGGCCTTGCGCAGACGCTGCTGCGCAACCGCTTCCGCTTCGGCAAGCTGGCCTTTGGTATTGATGCCGCGCACTTCGTCCTCCTCGACTTCGATGGCGACTGCCGTGAGCTTCATGCTGCGCAGCGACCGCGACCGCATCGGTCAAATAAAACTCGCGCTTGCGGTTGCGGTTGCCGATCCGCTCCAGGATGGCGAGCACCTGCGTCCCGGCGAGCGCCATGATCCCGCCGTTACAGAGACCGATCGTTTTCTCGCTTGCGCTCGCGTCGGCCTCCTCGCGGATGGCGACGAGCTTCCCCTTGTTGACGATAAGCCTGCCGTAGCCGGCGGGATCCGACGGCCGGAAGCCGAGCACCGCGATCGCCGAGCCCTTGGCTAACGGCGCCCGCAATCGTTTGATCGTCGCCGCGCGAATAAGCGGCGTATCGCCGTAAAGAATAACAACGTCGTCCAGGCGCCGCTTGAGCGCGGGCTTGGCCGCCAGCACCGCATGCGCGGTGCCGCGCCGGTCGCGCTGCACGAAACATTCGGCCTTCGGCGCAACACGCCGCACTTCCGCTGCGACCGCGTCCTGCCGCGGCCCGATCACGACGGCGGTGGCGTCCACCTTGGCGTCGGCGACGGCGGTGAGCACATGCGCCAGGAGCGACTGGCCGGCGACCGCATGCAAAACCTTCGGCCGCGCCGAGCGCATGCGTGTGCCCTCGCCGGCTGCGAGCACGATGGCAAGGCAGCTCCGATGCTTCATCCGCAAGAAATCTCCGCGGCGCCCTCTTAAAGCATCATCCGGCAAAGTGGAAACGCCGCGGCGGCAAGCCCGCGCGCGGCGGCACCTCGCGACATGCTCCGCAACCGATCAAAATCCGGAATCTGCTAATTTTATCGCTGATTCGCCTGCCAACACCGGAGCTGCAGGATGCCAGATCAAGCGCAGCAGACCCCCGCGAGGAAGGTTGCGGTGAGGACAACCTCCCCGCTGCGGCGGCTTCCGCCCGAGTGGCTTTGGGGGTCGGCGGCGGTTGGCGCGCTTGCCGTCGCGATCTTGGTCGGGCGCAGCGATACCGGCGTACAACGCATCGCGCTGGTCGCTTCCGCGCTTAATCTCGGCTCGTCGCAATCGTTCCGCGGCGGGCAGACCGCGCCGCCACGGATCGACACCGACGCCGCAATTCGTCAGCTCGCCCAGACCGTGCGCGGTGTGGCCGAGGACCAGCAACAAATGATGTCCCGGATGGCGGCGGTTGAACACAATCTGGACGACATGACGGGTTCCATCACCCGCCAGATCGACGCGGCGAAAAGCACGCCTGTAGTGATCGCTTGGCCGGACCCGAACAGATCGACGCCGGAGGCGATCGCTACCGCGATCGCGCCGCCGAGCATCTCCACGCCGGTCGCCGAGACGGCGACCGGCTACGGCGCCGATATCGGCAGCGCGACTTCGATCAAATCCCTGCATGCGCGCTGGAGCGCGTTGCACGAGGCACATCCGCAACTGTTTGAAGGTTTGCGGCCTGGCGTGACGGTGCGGGACAACCTCCATTCGAACCGGCTGGAATTGCGGCTGGTGATCGGACCGCTTCCCACTGCCGAGGCGGCCGCGCAATTATGCATTTCGCTGGCTGCCATGCGGGTAAATTGCCAGCCGACCATGTTCGACGGCCGCCTCGCCTTGCAGTGATCGGCGCTTTATGATCGCAGGCGCGTTTTTCGAGGTGCAGCAAACATGCGCCGCCCGCTTTTTCTGCCGACCGCGCGCCAGACCAACTGGCTGTTGATCGTCACCTTCCTCGCACTCGGCGAGGCGATGTATCTGCGTTATCACGTCATGGAGAACTCAACCGTCTCGCTTGCCTGCCAAGGCGGGCTCGCTACCTGGCTTTGCGACGCGTTTCGGTTCGTCAATGTGTTGTTCCCGTATCAGGCGTTCGGCGGCGTCGCGCTGGCGGCGGCGCTGCTCAATCTGCTGCGGCCATCGATCGTTTTGGCGACAGCGGCGTTGGCCGCGGCCCCTTTCGGCGTGGTGCTGCACAACGCCGATCTGTCGGCGCTCGCCGCCGGCCTGCTTATCCTGAGCCTGGCGCGTCCTGCGCCCAAGACTGTGTAAAAGCCAGCGTGACGGCAAGCGCCAGTGACGCAGCGCAGAACCAGACCGCCTGCCAATTGGCGAAGCTTTCATTGATTAGGATATAGGCGGCGCTCGCGACCAGCACGGCGGCCGCTAAGGTCTCGGCCGTTCCACGCACCCCGCCCGCACGCGGCACCGATGCCACCAAGACCAGAAAAGGAATTGTGGCTGCGGTCAACGGTGCAAACGGTATGTCGCGGTAGCGTGGATCGAAGACGAGACCGAGCGCCGCTTCGACGGCAAGCAGCATCAAAGCAATCAGCGTTCCGCCAAGCAGCCAATCGAGCGCATCGCGGCGTTCCCCGGCACGATGCAGAAGCCCGGCGCACCCTGGCAGTGGCCGGCCGGCGCCGCAGGCCGCCGCACAGACAATCGGCGCCGCCACGGCAGCGACGGCGAAGGCGATCGAACGGAGCCAGCTGCCGACGCTGAAGCTCTCGATCACGACCGTTTCCAGCGTCCAGCCGAGCAGGATCGCCGGAAGCAGCGCCAGCACCGCGATGCGCGCCCACAGCATCGGCGACAGCTTTTTTTTGCGCCCGGTCACGTACGCGCCGGCAAACGCCAGCGCCGCGACGATCGCGCCGCCCAGCGCTTGCGCGGCCCAATCCGGATGGTCGGAGACCGTCCCGCCGGCCAAGGGAAACTTCGGTCCGCCGGCCGCGCGATCGAAAATACCCCAATAGCCGCCGACCGCGCCTTCGAGCGCGCGTTTCCACCGCTGATCTAATGCCTCGATGACGTTGAGGCGAAACTTTTCGTGCTGCGCCAGCGCCAGTGTCTCGATGACGGCACGCGCCTGGTTCGACGGCGAGGGCCTGGCGCCTTCGCGCATTCGGCCGGCGCTCGGCCAACCGAACTCGCCAATGACGATGTCCTTGCTGGGCACGGCGGCGGCGACCTTGGCGCGGATGGCAGCGACATGCGCGGCCGCCTGCTCCGCCGGGATCGGAAAGTCCTCCCAATAAGGCAGGATATGGATGGTGACGAAATCAACGGCGTTCTGAAGGTTGGGATAGCGCAACCAGAATTCCCATACATCGGCGTAGGTGACCGGCACCGCGACCTGCGCCTTGATGTTGCGAATAATTGTCGCGAGGTCTTTCGCCGACATCTCGCCGCGCAGCAGCACCTCGTTGCCGACCACCATGGCAATCATGACGTCCGGGTAGGCTTTGGCGAGCGCGATCGAAGTGTCGACCTGGCGCCTGGTTTTTTCCGGGTCGCCGGAAACCCAGACACCGTGCATCACCTTCAGGCCGTGGCGGCGGGCGCTGGCAAGCACGCTGTCAGCGCCGTCATCAACCGAATAGGTGCGAACACAACCGGTGTATTTGGCGAGGAAAGCGAGATCCTCCTCGATCTGCCAGGGCTCGACGCGAGTGCCTTCGACCAGCGGGTTTTGGCTACCACGGAATGGTGCATAGGAGACGCAATAGAGCTTTTCGCCGGCGGCGGTCGGCAACGACGGCAGGTCAACCGGAGCGCCGAGCCACCACCACGCGATGCCGATGAAAATGGCCGTCAGCGCAAAAAAGCCGAGCGCCGAGCCGATCGCGGATGGGTTTGGCGTGCCGGACACCCTCTGCCATTAACCTTGCCGGCGTCCGCTGCCAAGATCGCGACAAAGATCGGCGGCCGCTGGGCGTTCGGCGCTGGACAAACCGCTGCGGTTGGGCTGTTGTCAGCACCCGGAAAATAGTCGCAATGACGGCCCAATTGCCTGCTGAGCAAGCCCGCTTTCGGCTCGCATCGGCCAATATGGGTTAAGTGAAACATGTCGCATCGAGCGTTCAGAATTGCCGGCGGAGTTTGCGCCGTCTTTTTTTTGCTAGCGGCGGCCATCGGCCCTCTTGCCTCCTCTGCCTTCGCCCAAAGCAACGACGCTAAACCGGCCGACAAAGCCGCCCCGGCAGGTCCAGAGGCGGGCAAGGACGCCAATAAAGCCGACGAGTACGCCGAAGCGCAGCATGCGCTGAACAGCCCGGGCGGCAATCCGGAATGCGTTTGGCTTGGCCGCCGCGTGGTCGGACTACTGTGGCGCGACGATCTCGATACGGCCTTCCGGCACCTCGATCTTTATGACCGTTTTGGCTGCCCGAGCGCCCATATCCAGGCGTCCTTCCGTTGCCTGATCCTGCACGGAAACAACATCGACCCGAAGGCCGCCGACACGCTCAACGCCCGCATTCAGGCGTGCTGGATCAACCCTGCGGCTCCGGTTATTCCCGCCCCTGCCGCAACAGCCGCTACTCCCTCGACCGCTAGCCACTAGGGTCTGAAACCGGCCTGGCACTTGCATGCCGCAATAAAAAACGCCGAACAAAAAGCAGTTGTCTTGAATTTGCCACCACTGGGAGCTAACTCTTGAGGCACCGCTCATCGGTCGCCTATTTCCTGCCCATCGCCGCACCCTGGGGACAGGTTCGGCCGCTCATCTCACTGCCCCGCTTGGTTGTACTGTAATGCGCACCGTCGCAGCCGTGCTCGCGCTTGTAGCGTGCGTGCATGCCGGCTTGTGGGCCTTGCTACGGACTTCAGAGACGGCTCCGGATTTCACTGGACAGCTGGCCAGCGTTTCCTATGCCCCGTTCGTCAACTCCAAGCATCCCGACTCGGGCGAGCGCCCGGCCGCTGAGCAGATCCGCGCCGACCTCAAGGCGATAGCCCCCTATACCCGCGCGATCCGTACCTATTCCTCCACCGGCGGCGGCGAATTGGTGCCACCGATCGCCGCTGAGTTCGGGCTGAAAGTCACCGTCGGGGCCTGGATCGACAAAAATCAGGACCGCAACGAGCGGGAAATCCGCTCGGCGCTCGAGCTCGCGCGCCACAACAGCAACGTCAACGCGATCGTGGTCGGCAACGAAACCATGTTGCGTACGGAGACCACCGCGGACGACCTCGTCAAGCTCATAAAAAGGGTGAAGAGGGCTAGCCCAGTCCCTGTAACCACAGGGGAAATTTGGTCGGCGTGGATCGACCATCCGGAACTGGTTTCGGCGGTCGATTTCATAGCCGCGCACATTCTGCCCTATTGGTCCGGCCTCGATGCCTCCCACGCAGTCGACAGCACGATTGAGACCTACGGCCAATTGCGCCGCCTCTATCCCGGCAAGCGCATCATGATTGCCGAGTTCGGCTGGCCGAGCGCCGGCTACAATTTCCGCAACGCCAATCCCGGCCGTATGCAGCAGGCGGCGATTATCCGCGACTTCGTCTCCCGCGCCGAGGCCTATGGCATCGACTACAACGTCATC
This sequence comes from uncultured Alphaproteobacteria bacterium, assembly GCA_963845775.1. GTDB lineage: Bacteria > Pseudomonadota > Alphaproteobacteria > Rhizobiales > Xanthobacteraceae > BOG-931. The sequence continues at coordinate 67,375 of CAWJTE010000004.1, read as the reverse complement.
GAAGCCATCGATCAGCCCTGGAAGACAATGGAGGGCGGCGTCGGCCCCTATTGGGGTCTGCTTGACGCCTCGCGGCACGTGAAATTCTCCTGGACCGGAGCGATCACCGATCCCGATTATTTCAAGCAAGCCGGCCTCGCCGTCCTGCTCGGATTACTGCTTTCGCTGCCGATCCTCGCGATGAGCGGGGTAACCGTCGCGCAGGCGCTCACGCTTGCCACCTCCGCCAACCTGGTCGGCGCCTGGTGCACGGCCATCGTCGCGTTCTGGAACAGCCGCTATTTCGTGCCCGGCGCCGCTTTCGCGCTCGGGCTCGGCATTCTCCTGCTGATACCACTTGTCGCCATCGCGTTCGCGCGCATCGAGGAGATTGCCGCGGTCGCGTTGGGTGGCCGTCCGCGCCGGCTGGCGGTCGCCCCGCCGCTCGTGCCGGAGGCTTATGCGCCGAAAGTCTCGATCCACATTCCGGCCTATTGCGAGCAGCCGGACATGCTCAAAGCGACGCTCGATGCCGTCGCTCGCCTCGAATACCCGAACTTCGAATGCGTGCTGGTCATCAACAATACGCCCGATCCAGCCTTGTGGCAGCCGATCGAGGAGCATTGCGCCACGCTCGGCGAGCGCTTCAAATTCGTCCGGGTCGAGAATCTCGCCGGCTTTAAAGCCGGCGCGCTTCGCGTCGCGCTCGCGCACACCGCCCTCGACGCCGAAATCATCGGCACCATCGATTCCGATTATGCGGTCGAAGCCGACTGGCTCAAGGATCTGGTGCCGATGTTCGCCGATCCGCGCGTCGGCTTCGTGCAGTCGCCGCAGGATCACCGCGACGGCGCCCGCACCGTGATGCATCGCGCCATGAACGCCGAATATGCCGGCTTCTTCGACATCGGCATGGTGCAACGGAACGAGTTCAACGCCATCATCATGCACGGCACAATGGTGCTCATTCGCCGCTCGGCAATCGAAGACGTCGGCGGCTGGTCGAGCGATACCATCGTCGAAGACACCGATCTCGGGTTAGCCATGCTCGAACGCGGCTGGCTCGCGCATTACACCAACCGCCGCTACGGCTATGGTCTGTTGCCCGACACGTTCGAAGCCTATAAGCGCCAGCGCCAGCGTTGGGCGTTCGGCGGCTTCCAGCTCGTGTGCAAGCATTGGCGTCACATGCTGCCGTGGTCGCAGACGCTCTCGCGCGAGCAGAAACGCGAATATGGGCTGGGCTGGCTGAACTGGCTCGGCGCCGACAGCGTCGGCGTCGTCGTCGCGCTGCTTAACATCGTCTGGGTGCCGGTGGTGGCGTTCGCCAACATTGCGGTGCCCGACAAGGTCCTGACGGTGCCAATCCTCGCCGCCTTTGTGGTGTCGGTCGCGCATTTCGCCGCGCTCTACCGGCTGCGCGTACGCCTCTCCTTGCCGCAGATGCTCGGCGCCGTTTGCGCGGCTATGTCGATGCAATGGACCGTCGCGCGCGCCGTCGGCACCGGTGCGCTACGCGCGCGACTGCCGTTCCTGCGCACCGCCAAGGGTGGCGCCACCCACAAGGGCGAGTTCGCGGCGTTCTGGGAAGCGGTGATCGCCGTGTTGTTGCTGATCGGCGCCGTCATCCTGGTGGCGATGAACTTCAAGCAGGTGCACGAGATCAACATCTTCGCGCTGGTGCTAGTGGTGCAAAGCCTGCCGTTCCTCTCGGCGGTGGCGCTCGCGGCCATGGAAGGCACGCGCTTTAACACGTTCGCCTACTGGCACAGCGTCGAAACCCGCTTTGCCGAATTGCTGCCGTGGCCGAAAATCGCCGCTGACGCGCCGAAGCAGCCGTCCGAGAACCGCGTCGAGGCGGCGCAGTAGGGCGCTCGGCCGCGCTTTATCCCGCCAGCGCCGTTTCGGCCAGTTTCACCCAGTACGATGTGCCGACCGGGATCGCTTCGTCATTGAAATTATAAGCCGGGTGATGCAGCGCCGCGCTGTCGCCGTTGCCGAGCCAAATGAACGCGCCTGGCCTCTCCTCCAGCATGTAGGCAAAGTCTTCGCCGCCCATCACCGGCGGGCTGCCGGTCCTCACCTTGTCGTCGCCGGCGATCTCGCGCGCGACCGACACGGCGAAATCGGTCTGTCGCTCCTCGTTGACCAGGATCGGATAACCGGGCGTGTAGGTGAGTTTCGCCGTCGCGCCGTAAAGCCGCGCGGTGCCTTCGACCACCTCGCGCACCCGCTTTTCGACCAAACCGCGGACTTTGGGCGACAGGCTGCGCGCGGTCCCGCGCAGATGGGCGTTGCTCGGAATGACGTTCTCGGTTTGGCCGGCCTGGAACACACAGATCGAGATGACGGCGGCCTGGAGCGGATCGACGTTGCGCGCCACGATCGACTGCAACTGATTGACGATCTGCGCGCCGACCAGAACCGTGTCGACCCCATAATGCGGCCAGCCCGCGTGTCCGCCGACGCCTTCGAGTTCGATGTCGATGGTGTCGGTCGAGGCCATCGTCGGTCCGGAGCGGATGGCGAATTCGCCGACCGGCAGGCTCGGCGCGCTGTGCATGCCGAACACTTTCTGAATGCCGAAACGGTCGAGCAGACCATCGCGGATCATGGCGCGCGCGCCGGCGCCACCCTCCTCCGCCGGCTGGAAAATCACGATCGCCGTGCCGGCGAAATTGCGCGTGTCGGCGAGATATTTGGCGGCGCCGAGCAGCATGGCGGTGTGACCGTCATGGCCGCAGGCGTGCATCTTGCCCGGCAGGGTTGATTTGTATGGCAGATCGCTGGTCTCCTGGATCGGCAGCGCATCCATGTCGGCGCGCAATCCGACCACTTTGTCGCCGGCCTCGCGGCCGCGGATGACGCCGACCACGCCGGTGCGTCCGAGCCCGGTGACGACTTCGTCGCAGCCGAAGGCTTTGAGCTTGTCGGCGACCGAAGCCGCCGTGCGATGCACGTCGTAGAGGAGTTCCGGATGAGCATGAAAGTCATGCCGCCAGGCGGCGATCTCGGCCTGCAAATCGGCAACGCGGTTGACAATCGGCATTGCAGTCTTCCTCGCGCCGTTGCGGCGCCTTTCGGAAGCACGCAATGTAGCAAACCGCGCCGCGGCTTGCGAACCGGCGCGGAAGGCTGGTAACCGACGCGACTTTTGAGTATTGAGTGCGCGCGAGCGCGTAGCTCAGTCGGTAGAGCACGTGACTTTTAATCACGGGGTCGTGGGTTCGATTCCCACCGCGCTCACCATCCTGCTTTCCGCTGACGCGCTTCGCAGGATTGCATCGGCTTAAACCGCGAAGCGAAGAGTAGATCGTTCATGAGCGTCTTTGCCATCAATTATCTCTGCCGCGAGGTGCTGCGCGATCACGCCTTCCGCGCGGCGATGCAGGCCGATCCGGCGAAAGCGCTGGCGGGCCTCGACGTCACCGACAACGAGCGCCGCGCGCTCATTGCCGGCGACGTCGGCGCGCTTTATCGGATGGGCGTCAACGGCTTCCTCATGGGCTATCTCGCCCGCTTCGAGGTCTGCGGCCTCAACGTGCAGAACTACAACGAGCGCATGCGCGCGGTGAAGGTCGATGAAATCGGCCAGCCGGTTTGAGCGTGCCTACAGGGTGCGGACAAAATCGATCATCGCCGCGTTGACCTCGGTCGGCCGCTCCTGCTGGGTCCAGTGGCCGCAACCGGGTAGGACAATGGTTTCGCGCAGCTGCGGCACGAATTTCGAAAGATTTTGGCAACAGCCGGTCCATGCCGGGGAAATGCATCACCAGATCGCGGTCGCCGACCATATAGAGCGCCGGAACCATCACCTTCAGTCCGGCGAATGGCGCCATCAGCTCCCAGCCCCGATCGATGTTGCGGTACCAGTTGAGCCCACCCCGAAAGCCGGTGCGCTTGAACTCGGTGACGTAAAAATCCACGTCGGCCTGGGTCAGCCACGGCGGCAGCGGCGGCGGGCTGGTCAGGCCGCGCAGAAATCCCGTCTTGCGCGGCACCATGCCGACCGGGTCGCCCGGCGCGCGCAGGCGCGACCCTTCGCCCGAGGCGCCAAACAACATGGCGCGCACAGTCAGATTTGTATCGCGCTCAAGCTCTGCTTCGGCAACGCCGGGGTCCTGAAAATAGAGCTGATAGAACAGCGCATCGTCAATTTGCGGCATCACGCTGGTCGGCCGCGACGACCCGCGCGGCCGGAACGGCACGCTCAAGCCGATCACGGCGCGGAAGCGGTCCGGCCGCAGTTGCGCCGCGTGCCACGCGACCGGCGCACCCCAATCGTGGCCGGCGATCACCGCGGTTTCGGCCCCCAACGCGTCGAGCACGCCGACCATGTCGCCGACCAGATGGAATAGCGTGTATTTGTCGATCTCGGCGGGCCGGTCGGTCTGGCCGTAACCGCGCATGTCGGGCGCGACCGCCTTGAAACCCGCGTCGGCCAGCGCCTTGAGCTGATGCCGCCACGAATACCAGGATTCCGGAAATCCATGACAGAGCAGCACGAGCGGGCCTTCGCCCTGATCGGCGATGTGCATGCGGATGCCGTTGGTCTCGATGGTGCGATGCTTGATCTCGCTCATTGCGGCCTCATGGCGATGCGCACTCCCGATTTGCCGAGATAATTCTCCTTATACCAATCGACGATCGCGCTGCCGGTGGTGATCCACACCTCCTGACGCGACGTGATGTGCGCGAGTGCCTTGGCAAAATATTTGCTACGGTGCGGATAACCGACCAGAAACGGATGCAGGCAGATCGACATCACGCGGCCGGTCTTGGCGCCGTCTTCGTAGAGCACGTCGAACTGGTCGCAGATCATCTGCCCGAATACTTCCGGGCTTTGATGCAGATCGAGCAGCGCCGGAATATCGTTGATCTCGGTCGAATACGGCATCGAGATCATCGAGCCTTTTTTCACCCGCATCGGATAAGGCTGGTCGTCGTTGACCCAGTTGCCGACATAGTCGATGCCGTTTTCGGCGAGGATATCGAGCGTGCGTACGGTTTCGCTCAACGCCGGACTGAGCCAACCGCGCGGCGCCTTGCCGACGCTCTTGCTGATGGTGCCGACGACCTCCTTGATCAGCGCCCGCTCCTCCGGCTCCGACTGGCTGTTGATCAGCGTCGAATTGTTGGTGCCGTGCCCCATCCATTCCCAGCCGAGTTTCTTTCCTTCCTCGATGATGCGCGGATAACGTCTGCAAACGTCGGAGTTGAGCGCGACGGTGCCCTTGACGCCGTATTTCTCCATCACCTCCATCATCCGCCAGATCCCGACGCGCACGCCGTAGTCGCGCCAGGAATAATTCAGCACGTCCGGGTTGACCGGCAGGTTGGTGAGCCGCGTCGAGGGCCGGTCGAACAGGAAATGCTCGATATTGGGAATGACCCATACTGCGACGCGCGCGCCGTTTGGCCACGACAACCGCGGCCGATCGATAATGGCCGAATAGTCGAAGCGGTCGTGCTCCATCGGCACCGCCGGCTGCTGCGGTGGTCTTTTTGTCGTGCGTTTCTTCACTGGCTTGCGCGGCACATTCCCCTCCCGGACGATCGTGCTAATGTCGCACAACAGCCGCGTGGAAGTGAACGGCAGGAAGGAACGTCGGGGATGGCCAATATCGTTGCCGGGTTCGGCGTGCCGCATACGCCGGTGTTCCCGTTCTTCGTCAAGCGCGATGGTCCGGACAGCGAAACCGCCAAACTGTTCGCGGCGCAGAAGGAGCAGCTTGCCGCGGCGCGGCCGAATGTCATCGTGATGTTCGACACCGACCACCTCAATACCTTCTTCCTCGACAATCTGCCGATCTTCGCGGTGGGCGTGGACAAGAGCTTTTCCGGCCCGAACGATGAGCCGCGCGAAATGCCGGTGTACGAAATCCCGTCGTCGATCGAACTCGCCGCGCATATCCGCCAGACCGCCGTCGCTGCCGGCTTCGATGCGGCGCTGACGCAACACTATTCGGTCGATCATTCGGTCGCGGTGCCGCTGCATTTCCTCACCCCCGAGATGCAGGTGCCGGTCGTTCCATTTTTCATCAGCGGCCACCTGCCGCCGCTGCCGTCGGCGCAGCGCTGCTATGCACTCGGTCAAGCAGTCGCCCGCGCGATTGAGTCGTGGCCGCAGCCACTGCGCGTCGTTGTGATGGGCAGCGGAAGCTTCTCGCTGGAAGTCGCCGGCCCGCGCATGGCGCCCGGCCGCACCGATGGCGTTCCCGATCCCGACTGGGCGTGGCGGATCATCAAGCTGATGGACGAGCAGCAGATCGAGACGCTGATCAAAGAGTTGACCGAGCATCAGATGCTCAAGGCCGGCAATGTCGGCGGCGAAGTGCTCAACTGGATCGCCATGCTCGGCGCGATCGGCAAGCGCAAGCCGAAGTACATCGCCCCACAGATGCAGAACGGCCACGCTTACGGCGTTTGGCAGTGGAACTAGACGCTCTCGAAATTTTTGTTTCTGTTTTTACGGATCAACAAAGCTTGGAAGGATCGTGACATGTCCGCAGATGGCAATTGGAACCTCGTTTTATCGACCCCGATGGGCGAGCGCCGCGCCAGCCTTTCGGTGAAGACCGATGGCGGTACGCTCAAGGGCAGCCAGGAGGCCGAGGGCAATTCGGCCGAAATTTTCGACGGCACCGTCAACGGCAACGAGATATCCTGGAAGGTATCGATCACCAGTCCGATGGAGATGACGCTCGAATTTACCGGCACGGTTAGCGGCAACAACATCGCCGGCAGCGTGAAGCTCGGCGGCTTCGGCGATTCTTCGTTCTCCGGAACCCGCAGCTAGCGCGCGCGTTCATCTTCGGCACGGTCAGGTGCTCCGCGTCAGGCCGCCGTTGACGTAAAGCGTCTGGCCGGTGATGAACGCGGCATCGTCGCTCGCCAGAAACGACACCGCGCCGACCAGATCGGTGGCGACTTCGCTGCGTTTGATCGATTGCATGTGCGCCATCAGATCGAACAGCGCGTCGGTGGTCATGCCGCCGGGGATTTTCTGCGCCAAGGTTCCAGGCGTGCGGGTAAGCCCCGGCGCGATGGCGTTGACGGTCACGCCGCGTTCGCCGAACTCGGTGGCGAGCGAACGGGTAAACCCGATCACGCCGGCCTTGCTGGTGATGTAGTGGACAAAGTTCGGCACCAGCAGGTTGACCGTGTCGGAAGCGATATTGACGATCCGGCCCCAGCCATTTTTGCGCATGCCGTCGGCGAACGCTTTTGTCATCAGGAACATCGAATCCAGATTGACCGAGAGCACGCGCCGCCAATCTTCAAAGCTGATCTCGTCGAAGGTCTGCATCGGATATATGCCGGCATTGTTGATCAGGATGTCGCAAGGGCTGCCGCCCTGCTCGACCGCTTGCTTAAGCGCGGTGACGCTTGCCGGATTGCTGATGTCGCACTCAACGGCCGTCGCCTTGCCGCCGGCCCCTTCGATCAGGCGCAGCGTTTCGTTCGCCTTGGCGCGGTCGGCAATGAAAATCTGCGCGCCGTCTTCGGCGAGCCGCACCGCGGATGCTTGACCGATGCCGGCCGCACCGCCGGAAATCACCGCGGTCTTGCCCGCGAGTTTTTTCGTCATTGGCCTCCTCCCATTCTCGACGCATTAGTGCGGGGGATTTGAGGTTCTTATAATTGTGCCGAAAACCCGCATAAGAACTTCAAATCCGAAACCCGCACTAAAATCATAAATTTGCTAGTGTCCCTTTGATTCCGAAGTTCGCGTGAGGGGGTAAACCGCAAGCTATTGCGAAGTTCGGAATCGAGACACTAGTGTTCGCATATAACGGCGCAGGCGAGAAGGAGTGCGGAACGTGACCAGCGGCAAGGACGACGAGGAGTTTTTCCGCCAGCGCGGCTTTGGCATCAAAATCGGCTTCGGCGAGCGGCCGGCGCTGATCATCATCGACATGCTCAAGGGCTTCACCGATCCGGCGATGCCGCTCGGCGCGAGCCTCGACGGCGAAATCGAGGCGCAGAAGCCGCTGCTTGAGGTCGCGCATCGGCGCGACATTCCTGTGATCTTCTCCGCCGTCATGTACGAAGAAGCCGACATTAAGGACGCCGGCATTTGGGCGCTCAAGCAAAAAGGCGCGTGCACGCTGACGGCGGGCTCCGATGCGGTCAAGATCGATCCGCGTCTGGCGATGGCGCCAAACGACATCCTGCTGGTGAAGAAATACGCCTCCTGCTTCTTTGGCACCGACCTGGTGCCGCGGTTGAACAGCCGCCGCATCGACACGCTGATCATCACCGGCTGCACCACGTCGGGCTGCGTGCGCGCGACCGCGGTCGACGCGGTGCAGAACGGCTTTCGGCCGATGGTAGTGCGCGAAGCAGTCGGCGACCGCTCAAAAGCGGCACACGAGCAAAGCCTGTTCGACCTCAACGCCAAATATGCCGACGTGGTGACGCTCGGCGAGACTTTGCACTATCTCAAAACCGTCGGCCATAACCGGCCGGCGTAATTGAGTTCATCGAAGGAAGCCCTCAGGAGCAAAAGATGCCCAAAGGCAAATACGCAGCTTTTGCCGCGCTTGACCCTTTCTTCGCAGTTGTCATGGAGGGCCTCTCGAAGTTCGTAGACGGTGAACACTATTTCGACACCCTCGACGACGACGTTTTATTTGAGTTTCGCTATGATTTTCCAGGATGGCCACAGTTAACGCGCGGCCGTGCCAACCTCGTCGCGCTCTATTCGGGATACAGCAACAACATCCGGCTCGATCGCGGCGATTCGCTGATTGTGCATTCTTGCGAGAACGGCCGTGTCGTGATCCTCGAGTACGAAGTACATGGGAAGATCGTCGCCACCGATACGCCCTATGACAACAAGTTTGTCTCGATCGCTGCGATTGAGAATCGCAAGATCGTCCGCTGGCGGGATTATATGGATTCGCTCGCCGCATGGACGGCGTTAAACCCGGTCACCTAACGGCCAGAAGCCGCTACAAATGCCTTCCACGACTAATGGCTTTGAATTGGGACCGCGGGCATATTGTGAGCGTCGGCGGCAAAGAACGAATGCAGTGCCGCGACCACCTGCGCGCCCTCGCCGACCGCTGCGGCGACGCGCTTCACCGATTTTGCGCGTACGTCGCCTATCGCAAACACTCCGCGGCGTGTGGTTTCCAATGCATGGCGTCACCGCCCGCCTCGGCGCCGGTGAGGATGAAGCCCTTTCCATCGAGCGCGATCCCAGAATCCTCTCAGCCAATCGGTATTTGGGTCGGCGCCGATAAATAGGAACAGGTGCCTGATCGGGCGTCGCACCTCCTCGCCGCTGCCGCCGAGCTTCCAGCGCACCGCCTTGAGCATGCCATCACGGCCTTCCAGAGCGCTGATCTCCGCGCCAGTTACGACTTCGATATTGGGAAGCCGCGGACGCGGTCAACCAGATAACGTGACATCGTCTCCGCCAAGCCGGGGCGGCGCACCAGCATCGCACACCTTGACGCCCTGGCTTGCCAAATAAACGGCGGCCTGCCCGCCGAGTTGCCGGCACCGACCAGTACGACCTCCTGATTGGCACAAACTTCGCTTCGAACTGGTGACGCCCAATAATGCACGCTTGACTGTTCAAACGCATCGAGACTCTCGACATCAAGCCGCCGATAGCGGGCCCCTGTCGCGATCACCACCGAACGGGCTTTGACCCGCTCTCCGATCCGCAGATTCACGCGCGAACAGTCGCCCGGCGTCCGTCCTGCGCTGAGGCTCGTCGCCTCGTCCGGAATTGCCATCTCGGCTCCGAATTTCTGCGCCTGATTGTAGGCGCGCGCCATCAACGCCATACCGGTGATTCCCGGTAGGAAAACCGAGATAGTTTTCGATCCTGGCCGACGCGCCGGCCTGGCCGCCGAATGCGCGGCAATCCAGGACAAGGCGGACAGTCCTTCGGACGCAGCATAAACAGCGGTTGCGAGACCCGCCCGGCCCGGCGCCGACGATAGCAACGTCATAGACACGATCCGGAGCAATCGGTCGCACCAGACCGAGGCAACGCGCCAGATCGCCTTCGCTGGGATTGCGCAGCATTTGCCCGCCCGGACACAGCACGATCGGCAATTGGCGCGGGTCGATGTTAAAGCGCTCGATCAGCGTTTTTGCCGCCGGGTCGCTCTCCGGATTTAGTAATTGATCGGATGACCGTTACGGCGCAGAAAGCCCTCGAGCCGCAACACGTCGCCGTTCTCCTCGCGGCCGAGAATGATGGGGCCGCCCGTCCCGGCCTGCAGCATGGCGACCCGGCGCAAGATCAACGCCCGCATGATGCGCTCGCCGAGCTCGGCTTCCGCGACCATTAGTGCGCGCAGGCGCTCGGCGGGTATGATGAGCGCTTCGACCGGTTGCTCCGCGACCGCGTCCGCCAGCGCCGGCCTGCCGGCCAATTGCGCCAGTTCGCCCATGAAATCGCCTTCGCCATAAGTGACGATCGGCAGGTGCACATCCAGATGATCGTGCTCGGTAACGGCGACACTACCGGCGAGGATAACGAGAAGACCCGGAGTAATTTGGCCGGCGGTCATAATCCGCTCGCCAGCCGTGTACAAACGCACGTCACCGAACCGGCGCATGCGCTCGATTGCCGGTGGATCGAGCTTGGGGAATGTCTGATCGCGCCGTTGGTCGAAAATGGACTGCGATGGTTGCGCCATGATACTCCACTGCACCCATTATCTTGCCTATGGACTCCAATTTGTGGACGGAACACGGCGAGCACAAGCCGAACCCTTCAACCCGTCATCACCGGAACATAGGCGAGCGAAGCGACGCCGTCCTTCGAACGGCTATGCCCGGCCGTGACACTCCACATCAGAACATCGGATAAGCCGGATTGAGCGGCAGGCCGAATTCGCTGCGGCCGAAATTCTCCGCCGGCACGTCCCAGTTCATCACCACATGCGAAGAGACGGCATGCACGTCACGCCACGCCCGCTGTGCCGAATTGTTCTCCATCAAACCGCTCGAGCCGGCGATCTTGATCAGCAAATCCATGGCGTCGCGCACCATGCGCATGGCGTAGGTGAAATCGCGGCGCAGCAGCGTTCGGGTCGCTCAAATTCATGCCGGTATAGTCCTTGCGAGCGATCGAGAAGCGCCCGGCGCGCCAGAAACTCGGCGGCGTCGATTTGCGCACCGACCTCGGCGACCTTGAGCTGCACCGGCACGTGCTGGGCGATGGCGAGCTGCGTGTAGGTCAGATAACGCTGCCGTGTCCATTCGACGAAATCGGCATAGGCGCCGCGCGCCGACCGAGCGCCGGGCCGAGCAGCGCGTAAGAATGCACCGCGATGAACGGCGTCCGATAGATCGGATTGGTGTTGATTTTCGATCCCGGCGATTGCGCTCGCGCAACGTCGAAAACGACACGCTGCGATGCTCGGGCACGAACACGTCTTCGAGCACGGACGTGATCGAGCCGGAAGCGCGCAAACCGGCGCAATACCAGGTGTCGTCCTGCTTCACCTGCGACACCGGCACGAGGTAAAGCCGCATGTCGGGATGGTCCTCTCCTGGCCGGAAAGCGAGCCCGCCGATCATGATCCACTGCGAATGCCGCAAGCCGCTGCACCACGCCCAGCGGCCGTCGAGCCGATAGCCGCCCGGAACCACCGTCACTTTACCGGTCGGCGCCGCCGATGTGGCGATGCAGGCGGCCTTGTTCTCGCTCCAGACGTCGTGCTGCGCCTCATCGGGAAAGTGCGCCAGGATGCAGGCGTGGTCGGCGAGATAGTTGAGCACCCAAGCGGACGACGCGCAGGTCGATTTGCCGAGTTCGATGGCGGTGTCGAACGCTACCTCATGGTCGTGCTCGTAACCGCCCCAGCGCTTGGGCTGCAGGGTGTGAATGAGACCGGCGTCGATATATTCCTCCACCAACTCGCGCGGGATTTCCCGGTCGTGCTCGGCCTTCACCGCGCGCTCGCGCAGTTTCGGCGCGAGCGCCCGCGCGCGAGCGACCAACTCCTCGGCGCTCGGAATCTTCGTAGATGCGGGGGCCGACCGCAGTTCGGCGACACTCATGGTGATCCTCCCTTTTGCCGCCGAGGTTGCGCCAGCGACCGGGGGGAATCAAGCACGCCGCGTGCTTGATCCGGTGCGCACTCCGGTGCCATCATCGGGGCGACGAAAGCTTGCCGGCGGGCAGCGAAAACACTCCAATGGCGCCGGACAATCGGGGGAAACATGCGTCTTGGATTTTTTATGATGCCGGTGCATCCGCCGCGCCGGACCTTTACCGAAACCCTGGAAGAAGATACCGAGAAATCGCTGTTGGCCGACCGGCTCGGCTTCGAGGAATTGTGGCTCGGCGAACATTTTTCGGCGACCACCGAACCGATCCCCTCGCCGATGATGTTCATGGCCGGCCTGGTGCCGCGCACCAAAAACCTGCGCTTCGGCACCGGCGTGATCTGCATTCCCAACCATGATCCGCGCGTCGTCGCCGCCGAGGTCGCGCAGTTCGACCACATGAGCCGCGGCCGCTTCATGCTCGGCGTCGGACCCGGCGGGCTGTTGTCGGACTTCGAGCTGTTCGGTCACACCGACGTCGCGGTGCGCAATCGCAAAGTCGTGGAAGCGGTGCGACATCATGCAGCGGATCTGGTCGCAGGATCCGCCCTATGATGATTGACGGCGAGTTCTGGAAGTTCGGCCTTAAGACCAACGTCATCTCCGACCTCGGCATCGGCTATATGCCGAAGCCGTATCAGAAAGGCGGGCCGCCGGTGAGTTTGTCGCTGGCAAGCCCGAATTCCTCCTCGGCGCGCACCGCCGCGCAGCAGGGCTGGGGCATTATCTCGGCCAACATCATCCCGACTTATTCGGTGGCGTCACATTGGTCGATTTACAGCAAAGCTTGCGCGCGAGCTTGGCAAAAAGCCGTCCGGCGAGAGCTGGCGCGTGGCGCGCAACATCATGGTCGCGCCGAGCGAAGCCGAAGCGCACGACCACGCCTTCGGCGAAAAATCGGCCAACCGCTATTTCTGGACTTATATCCGCGCGGCCCTCGCCGGCGTCGGACTTCTGAGCATCCTCAAGCCGCGGCCGGACATCACGGATGCGGAAGCGACCGTCGAGGCGATCACCGAAGGCTGCATTTTTTACGGCACGCCCAAAACCGTGCTCGACAAACTCGTCGCCTTCCGCGACGAGGTCGGTCCGTTCGGCAGCCTGCTGATGACCGGGGCTCGACTGGAGCGGACCGAATGAGGCGTGGGAACGCCAAGCCATGACACTGATGGCCGAGCAGGTCATGCCGAAATTCCATCAGCACGTCAGTGCGCAGGCGGCCGAATAGAGGCAAGGCGAAGTTTTTTAATCGATTTTGTCGCGCTGCAAAGGCCACCAGACTTTCATATTCGCGTCGCAGGGGCGCCACAAACTCTGCGCACCATCGCGACCAATGGGCCATCGGGGTGCGGGTATCGAACGTCGAGGAGAATCGACGATAAGCATCCAACTCGCCTGCAACAACGAAGTGGCTGCGACTCACGATTTCGGCCGACCGAGTTGCCCGCGTTGCGGGAGCGTCCTGCTGGTGGCCGAGCAATCCGCGTTCAACCTTAGTGGCCGCATCCGCCACGTCTGGTCGTGCGACGATTGCGCGCACGAATTTGTGACCTCGATCCCGTTGTGGCCTTTATTGGCCGCGTAGCGTTCCTTCTCCGTTGCGTTTGTTGCCCCAGGTGGCTCGAATCGGCGAGTGCCGCGCGTTTCGGAAACCCGTTGAGCACAGGGGTGCCGCCGCTGCCCGCGCCCGGGAACCGAAACGGTCGCTGCGAGTTGACGCAGCGACCTTTAAGCGCCGGTCGCTTGTCCGAAGTAATCGCGCCGGTTGGTTGCGTCAGTCGAAGCGCGATAGTTCAGTGACCCGCCCGCCCCGCGTATCATGCGGCCGGCGGGTTCTGTTTTTCAGTCGATCTCCTCGCGCCGGTCCCCCTTTGCCGCCCATTGTTCCATTCGGTCGCGCCGAGATGCTCGGCAAAGCGGCCGCCGACGATCGGCGGTGCGCGCTCCCGCCATCAGCTCCTGGTAATAGTAAAGATTGACGATCGAGAGCAGCGTGCCGCCGAGCGCTTCGCCGGTGCGGAACAGATGATGCAGATAGGCGCGCGAAAAATCGCGCGCCGCGGGGCAATGGCTTTCCGGCATCGAGCGGCCGCGGATCGTCGGCGTGATGCGCGTTCTTGATGTTGATCGGACCGAAGCGCGTGAAGGCGAGGCCGTGGCGCCCGTTGCGCGTCGGCAGCACGCAATCGAACATGTCGATGCCGCGCGCCACCGCCTCGACGAGATCGGCGGGCGTGCCGACGCCCATCAGATAACGCGGACGATCGGCCGGCAGCGCCGCCGCCGTTTCAGCGACCACTCGAGCATCACTTGTTGCGTCTCGCCGACGGCGAGCCCGCCGATGGCGTAGCCATCAAAGCCGATATCGGTCGAGCGCGCGCGCACTCGCCTCGCGCAGCGTCTGTCGTCGCCGCCTTGCACGATGCCGAACAGCGCGCGGCCGGCGGCGCGCGCTTCGAATGCGCGCTTGCAGCGCTCGGCCCAGCGCAGCGACAGCTGCATGGCGCGCTCGATCTCGCTCCGCTCGGCCGGCAGCCGCACGCATTCGTCGAGCTGCATGGCGATGTCGGAGCCGAGCAGGATCTGCACCTCCATGGCGCGCTCCGGCGTCAGCTCGACCATCGCGCCGTCGAGATGCGAGCGGAAAGTGACGCCCTCCTCGCTCACTTTGCGCAACGCCGCGAGCGACATCACCTGGAAGCCGCCGGAATCGGTGAGGATCGGATGCGGCCAGCGCATGAAAGTATGCAGTCCGCCGAGCGCGGCGATGCGTTCGGCGCTTCGGCCGCAGCATCAGATGATAGGTGTTGCCGAGCAGAATCTCGGCGCCGGACGCACGCACGTCGTCGTGATGCACGCCCTTGATTGAGGCTTGCGTGCCGACCGGCATGAAAGCCGGCGTATGCACAACGCCATGCGCCGTCGTGATCTCGCCCGCGCGCGCGGCACCGTCGGTGGCAGTGATGCGGAAGGAAAACGGCCGCAGCATCAGGCGTTCATAGCGCAGGCCGGCTCATAAATCTCGCTTGGCCGACGCTAGCGACGCGCCGCCAATCGGCCGGCAGCATTGAACAAAACGGCCTCCGCTCGTTCGATGTCGGCGCGCAGCGCCGAATTGGCATTTCTATAACGGTCGGCCAACGCCGATTTGATGACTGCCGGTGCTCTGTCGGGATGGC
Organism: uncultured Alphaproteobacteria bacterium; assembly: GCA_963845775.1. Classification (GTDB taxonomy): domain Bacteria; phylum Pseudomonadota; class Alphaproteobacteria; order Rhizobiales; family Xanthobacteraceae; genus BOG-931. Next base: position 52,133 of record CAWJTE010000004.1, on the reverse strand, counting down.
CGGAATCGAATGGCGGCGCCGGGTCGTACTCGATGCCGAGCTGAACCGTCCGCGCGGTCGCCTCGCCCGCAAGCTCCGCCACGACGCTCAGACCGAAATCGATACCCGAAGTGACGCCTCCGGCCGTGATGAGGTTGCCGTCTCTGACAACGCTGGCTTTCTCGTAAGTCGCGCCGACAAGAGGCAACAGATCGGTGTAAGCCCAATGGGTCGTCACGCGCCGCCCCTTGAGCAATCCGGCAACCCCGAGGACGAACGCGCCGGTGCAGACCGAGGTCACATACGTTGCACGTTCCGCTTGCAGGCGAACGAAATCGACGGTCGCTCGATCTCCGATCGCGCCGATCACGCCGGCTACGCCTCCGGGAACGCAGATCAAATCGAGTTGCGGGCAATTTGCGAATGTCCGGGTCGGCACAAGGCTGAGCCCGCAATCGCTGGGCACGGGCGCCTCCGACTTCGCGATGATGTGGATCGTCGATTGAGGAAGTTTGGCGAGGACCTGCAATGGGCCGGTAAAGTCGAGCTGCGTGAGATCGGGAAAAATAACAAAGCCAACGTTGAAATTCGCCATCCGGCAGCTCCTTCGGCCCAGTCACACTAATACACTTATAGAGGCGCCTGGTGCGCGCTTTAGTCCGCGCGGAACAGCAAACACGCGTCGCCGTAGGAATAGAACCGGTAACCGGCGGCGATCGCATGCGCGTAGGCGCGCTGCATCATCTCGAGCCCGCAGAAGGCGGCAACCAGCATGAACAAGGTTGAGCGCGGCAGATGGAAATTGGTCAACATGGCGTCGACGGCGCGGAACCGATAGCCGGGCGTGATAAAAAGTGCGGTGTCGCCGGAAAATTCGGAAACCGTGCCATCGGCCGCTGCTGCACTTTCCAGGAGCCGCAGCGCCGTCGAGCCGACCGCGACGATACGCCCGCCGGCGCGGCGCACAGCATTCAGTGCCGCGGCGGTCTCGGCGCTGACGCTCCCCAATTCCGGCTGCATGCGGTGACCGGAGGTGTCTTCGGTCTTGACCGGCAGGAAGGTACCCGGCCCGACATGTAGCGTCACGCGATGCAGCGCAATACCGCGCTCGTTCAGGCATTCGAGGGTCGCCTCGGTGAAATGCAGACCCGCGGTCGGCGCCGCCACCGAGCCCTCTTCGCGCGCGAATATCGTCTGATAGTCGGTGCGGTCCTGCTCGTCGGCAGACCGGCGGCCGGCAATATAAGGCGGCAACGGCATGTCGCCGCGCTCGGCCAACGCCTGGTCGAGTACCGCGCCGTGGAACGCAAACGACAGCGTCACTTCACCGCCCTCGCCTTTGGCTTCGACTGTCGCATCAAGCTGATCGACAAAGCAGACGCGGCCTTCGCTGCCGAAGCGGACGACGTCGCCGGCCGCCAGCCGCTTGCCGGGTTTCACCAAGGCATTCCAGCGCGAACCGTCGAGCCTTTTCACCAAGGTCGCGGCAATCGCCGGTTCGTGTTCGCCACGGCCGATGCGGCGGCCATGCAGGTTCGCCGCAATGACTTTGGTGTCGTTGACCACGAGCGTGTCGCCCGCCCGCAACAATTCCGGCAAATCGCGGATGGTGCCATCCTCAAGCGCGGGCGATCTGCCCGGCCGGACCACCAAGAGTCGCGCGCTGTCGCGCGGCGAAGCCGGCCGCAAGGCGATGCGGTCTTCCGGCAAGTCGAAATCGAAGAGCCTTGTGAGCATGGATGCATTCTTGCCCCAATCCGACGGGCTTTCATATTCGGTCAAGAGGATCAGGCAAGGCGGACGGCAACCTGTGCGCCGTTTCTCACATAAGCGATATATTCAAACGACCGACCTGACTTGGCGATGTATTCCGCGAAAGCCTTGTACTCGCCATCCTGCCAGCCCGGATAGTTGAAATACTCGTCGAAGACGATGATGCAACCGGGCTGCAGCATGTTGCCGAGCTGATCCAAGACGGTCCTGGTCGAACTGTAAAGGTCGCAGTCGGCATGCAGGAACGCGACCTTCTCATCTCGATGGTGGTCGACAAAGATTGGCAACGTTTCCTCGAAAAAACCTTTGATCAACGTCACGTTGTCGCGCACCGGCGGCAGCGCTCCGCCTTTGCCGAAGGCGCCCTTTCTTGCGCCGAGAGTCCACGCCTCGGGCAGGCCGACGAAAGAATCAAATCCGTACCAGCGCCGGGTAGGCGTCAGACCGGCCAGCCGATTGATTGAGTCTCCGCTGTAGACCCCGAACTCCAGGAACAGACCGTCCTTCTTTTCCGCCGCTTGTGACAAGGTGTACCGATAGAGTTGATGGCGTCCCTTGAAATAAACCGCATTCAGCAAATGCGCGCGCTCGAAAACCGCCGCGGAGCCGGCGTCGTGCAGCATCGCCATCAGATCGAAATCGGTGACTGCAATCTCTACAATCTTGCGCACGAACCGGCGCACGATCTTCCGAATGTGAAAATTGATGTCTTCCAGCAGCAGTCGGGTTGAAATCTTCAAGGCTCGAAGCATCAACAACCATCAATGAGCCCAATCAGGAGGATTAGGCGGTCTGCTTTCCGAAACTGCTTGCGCAACTTGAAACTGCCATGGGATGCGGAGGAAGTCGACAGTTGCGAAAAGACGCGATTGCCGGCGTTTGCCGGCCTAACGGCTGTCGATGGTCCGATCGTCGACGAAGCGGATGGCGATCGGGTGGCCGGCGACCGCTTCGCCCATTGCTTCGCTGAAATGCAGCGGCACACAGCGCTTGAGCGCGGCGTCGACCGCGTCGCGATAAACGTCGCGCACCTCCGCCGGCGCATCATGGCTCGCGTAAGTCATGCGCGGCGGCGCGATCATCGCGCCGTCGCGCTTGAACGCAAAGCGGATGGTGTACTCCATGCCGTGGCGCGCTTCGTCCTTCGGCGGCGGCATCCAGCAGCCGCGCAACGCGGCAAACATGTCGTGGATCGTATTGAGTTCACGGCTATCCGCCGCATTACCGTCGGCGCCGTTATCGCCGCCGGCGGACGTGGCACCCGGCTTGGCACCCGTATCGCTATTGTCGGTCGAGACAATAGTGAGCCGCAGGCTGCCGCCGAACGGCACTGGATACTCCGGAAAACATGGACCGTGCTGGAAAACGCCGCAGAATGACGGGTGACAGGGATGACCGCTCAGCACGCTGCACGGCGCGCGCGCCGGCGGGACATGGTTGAGCGCCGTAGCCCGGGTTACGGCAGCGTGGCCGACAAGGGCGATCGCGCCGACGCCAATCGCCATCGCTAGCCGGGCCGCGCGCATAACTCCTGTTACTTTACGTCGGCCGCCACCTGCATGTGGATGATGCGGTCGGGTTGGCTCGGCGGCTCGCCGCGTTTGAGCTTGTCGATGAATTCCATGCCCCTGACGACTTCGCCGACCACGGTATATTGGCCATTGAGGAACGAACCGTCGGCAAACATGATGAAGAACTGGCTGTTGGCGGAATTGGGATTGTTGGTCCGCGCCATGCCGACCGTGCCGCGCTTAAACGGCACCTTGGAAAACTCGGCCTTGAGGTCCGGATGTTTTGAGCCGCCGGTGCCATTGCCATATTGCCCGTCGCCGGTCTGCGCCATGAAGCCGTCGATGACGCGATGGAACGAAACGTTGTCGTAGAAATGCTCGCGCGCGAGCAGCTTCAGCCGCTCCGCGTGATGTGGCGCGTCGGTATTCAGTTTGATGACGACCCGGCCGTAAGTGGTGTCGAGGTAGATGGTATTTTGCGGGTCGAGACCGGCGGGCAGAGGATCGGCGGACACTTGAGCAGCACACATGACAAGGAACACTAGTGCAAGGATACGGGTCATGTCATCTCCCGGGGGAAGGCTTGGTCAGCTCGTGTTTCAGCTCTTGGCGAACTTCTTTTTCAGCCGCACGGCGACCGCCGCTGGAACAAAGGCGGAAACGTCGCCGCCCATCTCGGCGATCTGGCGCACCAGCGTGGCGGTGATCGGGCGAACTTCAGGCGAAGCCGGCAAAAAAACCGTTTGCACTTCGCCTGCCATGGCCGCGTTCATGCCGGCCATTTGCATCTCGTAGTCGAAATCGGCGGCGTCGCGCAGGCCGCGGATCAAGAAGGTGGCGCCGACCCGCCGCGCCGCGGAAACGACGAGGTCGCCGAAGGTGGTGCAGGTGATCTCACAGCCTGCCTTGCGGCCGATCGGCGTGCAGATCTCCTCCAGCATGGCCACGCGCTCGTCGGGTGAGAACAACGGCGCCTTGCCGGGATGGATGCCGACCGCGAGCACGAGCTTATCGACGAGCCGCACCGCGCTCGCCACCACGTCGAGATGGCCGTTGGTGATGGGGTCGAACGATCCGGCGAAAAGCGCGGCGCGCGGCATGGCGCGGGTCTAGCCCGCGCTCACGCTAATCGCAAGGCGGTCGACGGCCGGCCACCAATCGGGAAATAATTGTCGTCCAGGTCGGGAACTTTGCCGATTTCCAAGCGTTTTCAGCGCAGTGCGGGAACCAGCAAAAGTGTGATGTCCATCAAGGATTGCGTAGGCGCCGAGGGGGATAGTTGTAGCCAAGAAGGTTGCGACCCGACCAAAAACGCACCGGCAGCAAGCCGGAAAGAGGGCGCGAAACGGGCAAACAGGGATTGGTGTCATGCTGAGGACCATTTACGCCGTTGGCGCCGCCGCGATCGTGGCCGCCGCCTTTGTGACCGCGCTTAGCGTCGCCGACGTCGTCGACGCGCGCAGCTCAGTGCCGGGCGCCAAGGCGGACCGTGCCGATACGCGGCCGTTGGCCGGCAATTGCTCGCAGAATTCGTGGCCTTATTTTGAGGCCGCCTGCCTGCGCGATGCCCGTAACCCGTTCGGCGAGACGCACGACGTCCGCATCGTCTCGACCTATCGTCTGACGGCTAATTCCCTGCATTAAGCGTGGACTGAGCGGATAACGCCGCCAAGGTCGATTTCTGGCCGCAATTTGCGCTAAGAGCCCGGCAACGTAACCAGCGCCCGGCTCCTTATGATTGTCCTGATCGACAATTACGACAGCTTCACCTTCAACCTGGTCCATTTCCTCGGGGACCTCGGGGCGCAGGCGCGCGTGCATCGGAACGACAAGATCACCAGCGCCACCGTTCTCGCCGCCGATCCCGACGCCATCGTGCTTTCGCCCGGCCCCTGCACGCCCAAGGACGCTGGTATCTGCCTGGATCTGATCCGCGCGGTTACCGGCAAAATCCCGGTCCTTGGGGTCTGCCTCGGCCATCAGGCGATTGGCGAGGCCTTCGGCGGCAACGTCGTCCGCGCGCCGGTGCCGGTGCACGGCAAACTTTCGACCATTCGCCACGACGGCGCCGGCGTTTTCCGCGGCATCAACGCGCCGTTCCTGGCGACGCGCTATCACTCGCTGGTGGTCGATCGCGCGAGCCTTCCCGCCACGCTGAGCGTGACCGCGGAAACCGACGACGGCCTCGTCATGGGGCTGGCCCACGAGCGGCTGCCGGTGCATGGCGTGCAATTTCATCCCGAGAGCATCGCGTCCGAGCACGGTCACCTGATGCTGAAGAATTTTCTCGATATCGCCGCCGCCTGGAATTCCGCCAACGGCCGCCGATCGGCCAAGTCAACCGACGCGCCGCCGCCACGCCAGCGCGCGTCGGCGCATTGAGAGCGCGGTCGTGACCGACACGTTCAAGGGGATCATCGGCAAAGTGGCAACCGGCGCGACGCTTACCCGCGAGGAAGCGGCACGCGCGTTCGAGCAGATGATGTCGGGCGAGGCGACGCCTTCGCAGATGGGCGCGCTGTTGATGGCGTTGCGCGTGCGCGGGGAGACCGTCGACGAGATCACCGGCGCAGTCAGCGCCATGCGCTCGAAGATGCTGCGCGTGTCCGCGCCCCCGAATGCGATCGACGTCGTCGGCACCGGCGGCGACGCCTCGGGCTCGTTCAACATCTCCACCTGCGCCGCGCTGATCGTCGCCGGCGCCGGTGTGCCGGTCGCCAAGCACGGCAACCGCGCGCTGTCGTCGCGTTCGGGCGCGGCCGACGTGCTCGGCGCGCTCGGCGTCAACATCGATCTAGCGCCAGAGGCGATTGGCCGCTGCATCGGCGAAGCCGGCATCGGCTTCATGTTCGCGCCGGCGCATCATCCGGCGATGAAGAACGTCGCCGCAACCCGCGTTGAAATGGGTACACGCACCATATTCAACCTGCTCGGGCCGCTCTCCAACCCGGCCGGCGTCAAGCGGCAGATGGTCGGCGTGTTCTCCAAGCAATGGACGCAGCCGTTGGCCCAGGTGCTGAAGAATCTCGGCGCCGAAAGCGTCTGGGTGGTGCACGGCTCCGACGGACTGGACGAAATCACCACGTCCGGTCCAACGGCGGTCAGTGCGTTGCAGAACGGCGAGGTAACAAGCTTCGAGATTTCGCCGGAGGAACTTGGCCTGCGCAAGGTCAAGCCGGAGGCTTTACGCGGCGGCGACGCGGCGGAGAACGCTGCCGCCGTCAAGAATGTGCTCGAAGGAAAGCCGTCGGCGTTTCGCGATGTGGCGTTGCTCAACGCCGCCGCCGCGCTGGTGGTCGCCGGCAAAGCCGGAAACCTCAAAGACGGCCTGCATGCCGCCGCCCATTCGGTCGATTTCGGTGAAGCCGAAGGTCGGCTTGATCGGCTGATCGCAGTCTCCAACGCGGTGGTCGACAATGGCTGACATTCTCGCCGAGATCGCCGCCTACAAGCGCGCCGAAATCGCCGCCGCCAAGCGCACGCGTCCGCTCGCCGCACTCGAAGCGGCGGCGAAGGCCGCCGTCCCGCCACGCGGCTTTTTGGCCGCCATCGAGCGACGGCTTGCCACCGGCGGTTACGCGTTGATCGCCGAGATCAAGAAGGCAAGCCCGTCAAAAGGGCTGATCCGCGAAAAGTTCGATCCGCCCTCGCTGGCGGCGGCCTATGCGTCCGGCGGCGCGACTTGTCTGTCGGTCTTGACCGACGCACCTTCGTTTCAGGGCTCGCTCGATCATCTGCGCGCTGCACGCGCCGCCTGCCCGCTGCCGGTGCTGCGCAAGGATTTCATGTACGAGGCCTATCAGGTGGCCGAGGCGCGCGCCGCCGGCGCCGACTGCATCCTCGTCATCATGGCGGCGGTCGGCGATGTTGCGGCGGCCGAGTTGGAAACGGCGGCATTGGCGCTCGGCATGGATGTGCTGCTTGAGGTGCACGACGAAACCGAGCTCGCTCGGGCACTCCGACTCAAATCGCGGCTGATCGGCATCAATAACCGCGACCTGAAGACTTTCGTCACGTCGCTTGCGACCTGCGAGCGCTTGGCGAAGCTCATTCCTCCCGGCTACGTTGTGGTCGGCGAGAGCGGCATCTACTCGCCTGACGTTCTGGCGCGGCTCGCCAAATCCGGCATCGCAACGTTTCTGGTCGGCGAAAGCCTGATGCGCCAGGACGATGTCGCCGCCGCCACCCGCGCGCTGCTCGCCCGCAGCGCCGCGCTTGCGCCGGCGCGGTGACGTGGTGGCACGGACGAAAAAACTGACTCACTTAACGAGCGGCGGAGCCGCCCGCATGGTGGACGTGTCCGCCAAGCCAGCGACCGAGCGGGAAGCCGTCGCCGAAGGATTTGTGCGGATGCTGCCGGCGACGCTCGACATCGTGCGCGGCGGCAATGCGAAGAAGGGCGACGTGTTCGGCGCCGCACGCATTGCCGGCATTATGGCCGCCAAACGCACACATGCTTTAATCCCGCTTTGTCATCCGCTCGCCATCTCGCAGGTCGAGGTCGATGCCGCGCCGGACGCCACGTTGCCGGGTATCAAGGTCACCGCGCGGGTCAAGGTCGCCGGCCAAACCGGCGTCGAGATGGAGGCATTGACCGCAGTTTCGGTCGCCTGCCTCACCATCTACGACATGGTGAAGGCGGTCGACCGCGGCATGCGCATCGAAGGCATCCGCCTGATCGAGAAAACCGGCGGTCAAAGCGGCCATTATCGCGCGAAGGAGTAAGCCGTGGCGGCGTTGTTATCGGTCGCAGACGCGCTCACCCGCGTGCTCGAACATGCGAGGCCGCTGCCGGCTGAAGAAGCGCCCTTGGCGGAAGCCGACGGCCGCGTACTCGCCTATACGCTCAAAGCGCGCCGTACCCAGCCGCCGGCCGACGTTTCCGCGATGGACGGTTACGCGGTGCGCGCCGCCGACGTGGCAAACCCGCCGGTGCGCCTAAGGGTGGTCGGCGAAGTCGCCGCCGGCCGCCCTTTCGCGCGCGCGATCGGTCCAAACGAGGCGGCGCGAATTTTCACCGGCGGCGTGATGCCCTCAGGCAGCGATACGGTCGTCATCCAGGAGGACGCCCAGCGCGACGGCGATCAGGTCGAAATCGAAAAACCGTCGGCGAAGGGCCGCCACATCCGCGTGCAAGGTCTCGACTTCAAGGCGGGCGAGACGCTCATCGCGGCCGGCCATCGGCTCACCGCACGCGATCTGACGCTCGCAGCCGGCATGAACCATCCGTTCGTGCCCGTGCATCGGCGGCCGAAAATCGCGCTGTTTGCCACCGGTGACGAATTGGTGCCGCCCGGCATGGAGCCGGGCCCCGGCCAGATCGTCTCGTCGAACAATTTTGCGTTGGCGGCGCTTGCCCGCGGCGAAGGCGCCACCGTCGAGGATCTCGGCATTGTCGGCGACCGGCTCGACGACACGATCACGGCCGTGCAGCGGGCGCGCCAAAGCGGCGCCGACATTCTCGTCACCAGCGGCGGCGCCTCGGTCGGCGACTACGATCTGGTGCAGAAGGCGTTCGCCGCCGAGGGCATGACGCTGTCGTTCTGGCGTCTGGCGCTCCGCCCCGGCCGGCCGCTGATGCACGGCCGGCTCGACGGCATGGACGTTCTCGGTTTTCCCGGCAACCCGGTCTCGGCTTTCGTTTGTGGCTTTTTGTTTCTCGCGCCGCTGATCCGCCGCCTCGCCGGCCGTAACGATCTCATCTCGCCGGTCATATCGGCGATCCTTGGCTGCGACCTCCCCGAGAACAACGAGCGCGCCGATTATCTGCGCGCGACGCTCAAAGACACGCCGCAAGGCCCGGTTGCGACCCCCTTCCCGATCCAGGATTCCTCGATGATGGCGTCGCTGGCCAAGGCCGAATGTCTAATCGTGCGTCAGCCGTTTGAGCCCGCAGCGACAGCCGGCAGCGCCTGCCGGATCATTAGGTTCTAGCGCTGGGCGTGGTTCTTACGCCGCGAAGCCCGGCGCAGTTAGCGCGCCGGGCTTTCGTTTTCATCGCTCAATGCCAGCCGCCCGACCAGTTGAAGCGCCAGACCAGTTCGGTAAATACCGACTGCGTAGAGAGATTGGAACGCAGTCCGCTGCCGGAAGCCGCGCCGGTCGCGGTCACAAAGGCCGCAGCGTTATTACTTTGGAAGTTCGAGTAGCGGTATTCGGTGCGCAAGAAGAGGCCGGGCATCACCCAGCTCAATGACGTTTCGGTGCCGCCGCCGGCGAACCACCCGTTGTAATTTTGCGCTGGAACGGTGATGCCAATCGGTACGAAGTTTATCGAATTAAGGCGGGTCCCAGTATAGCCGCCGTCGGTGTAGACGAGCACATTCGGCGACACCAAAACGCCAAAGCGCAGACCACCGGCCCATGCGCTGTTCTCGTTCATGTTCCCCGTGTTGCCGCCTGGCGAGGCCGTGCCACGGAAATTCATGAAGTCGTAGTCGCCGAATGCACCGATCACGGTATCCCAATTCCACACACGCAATTGGTAATCGCAGCCGCCGCCGGCAACTCCCATCCAGCCCTGGCCGCCGACGTCGATCGTCGCCGATGCTGCGGCCCCGGTCAAGATTCTGATTGCTGGTCATCAGGCCGCCGCCGCCGCCGCCATCAATGTAACAGCCGGTCCAGGTCGGCGCGGGCGGTGGGGGCGCTTTGAAGTAATTCTGAGGCGCTCCGGGCGGCGGTAGATCAGCAGCAAGCACCGTGCTCGGAGCAGCGAGCAGCGTAGCAAGGGTCAACCAAAGCGCGCGTTTCATAGCCCATCCCCGTGAGGCGGACCGCCACGGGTCCGCACGTTGCGTCGCATATTACACCGCAAGCCGGCGAATTGGCGTTGCGCGCAAAGCACAGTGTGGAAAGAACGTGCGCCGGAAAGGCAAGCGGCGGCGCAGGGGCCATCCCCATCAGGGCGCTTCAAAGCGCGAGAAGCGCAAGTCCGATCGTTAAATTCGAGCGTTAAGCGCCCCTTTGGCCCGACCGCTGTTTTGTTCACTTCAAATTAAATGGTTGCGGAACACATATGGAACGGATAGTGTCCGTTCATGATTTGTTTCTGCCATTCGACGGCCGGCCAAGGAAGCGGGGGAAGCGTCGATGCTCACGCGCAAGCAAGCCGAACTGCTGCGTTTTATCCATGAGCGCTTGAAAGAGGCCGGAGTTCCACCCTCCTTCGACGAGATGAAGGACGCGCTCGATCTGCGCTCCAAGTCCGGCATCCATCGGCTGATTACCGCGCTGGAAGAGCGCGGCTTCATTCGCCGCCTGCCCAACCGGGCCCGCGCCATCGAGGTGATCAAGCTGCCTGAATTGGTCGCCCACGGCATGGTGTCCGGCCGCCGGCGCGGATTCACGCCAAGCGTTATCGAAGGCAATCTCGGCCGCGTGCGCACGGCATCGGAGGACGATAGCGGCCGGCCGGTCGCCGTGCCCGTCATGGGCCGGATCGCCGCCGGCACGCCGATCGAAGCGATCCAGACCCGCAGCCACACCATCAACATGCCGCCGGACATGCTGGGCACCGGCGAGCATTTCGCGCTCGAAGTACGCGGCGATTCGATGATCGAGGCCGGCATCCTCGACGGCGATATCGCGCTGCTCAAGCGCAGCGATGCCGCCGACACCGGCGACATCGTGGTTGCGTTGATCGACGACGAGGAAGCGACGCTGAAACGTTTCCGCCGCCGCGGCGCTTCGATCGCGCTCGAACCCGCCAACACCGCTTACGAGGTGCGCATCCTGCCACCCAACCGCGTGCGCATTCAGGGCAAGCTGGTCGGCTTGTTCCGGCGGTATTGATTTTTACTCGCCCGCCTCCAAATCCTCAACGCGCGGTGTCGCATCGCGCGGCGCTGTGCGTGATGGCGCGGTGGAAATGCGCCACGCAGCCGCAAGCCGGCCGCAACCGGCGGCGCGACAATCTTGATGGCACCGTGCACGAAGCCCGAAGCGTCGAGCGGCTGAAAGAAAAAGATCGCGGGCGAAATCATAACTGCCCGGCCGCAATGGCTCCAGCGGCGGCTGCCGCTGCGCCTTGACCTCGACGAATGCGCCGGCCGGCGGCGCGGTGCCGCGCTCGACCGACAGCCGCACGCGCTGCGGCTTATCGCTGATGCGCGCGCCTTCGATGCGATTGACGCGCAGAATAAAGCGGTCGGTCTTCTGGCTTTCCTCGCGCAGCTCAACAAAACCGGCGAGCGAAACGCTATAGGCCGGATAGCGCGGACCGCCGGCTCATGCTCGGCGGTGAAATAAAGGACGATGCCGGCGCCGAACGCGACCGCGAACCACGGCAACAGCCGTCCGGTGCCGACCTCGATAGCCGCCCATTCGCGGATGCGCGCGGGGATCGCAAACTCAGCCTGCAGCCACGCCGCGGTCCACGCCCGGCGCGCTCTATCAACCGGCCAGGTTCGAGTACCCGCCCGCGGGCGAGGTGTGTCGTTGTTGCCGTCAGCCACCGCGCGCCCTCACCCGTTCGCGCGCTAAGTCCCGGCATGATGCTAGCGAGGCGCAAGCGCGCTGGCGAGCAGGTTTGTTGAAAGACCGGCGTGCTCAGCCCGCAGCGGCAGCCTTGGTGTAGCTGTCACGCAAGCCGACCGTGCGGTTAAATACGAGCCGGCCAAGCTTCGAATCCGGATCGCGGCAGAAATAGCCCTGCCGCTCGAATTGCACGGCACCGTCGCCGTTATCCGCCGCCAGCGCCGGCTCAACCCGCGCATCCGCGAAGACTTCCAGCGACTGCGGATTGAGGTCGGCGGCAAAGGCGGCGGCGTTCGGATCGGGCCGCGTGAACAGCGAATTATAAAGCCGCACTTCGGCGGGCACCGCATCCGCCGCCGACACCCAATGCATCGTCGCCTTAACCTTGCGGCCGTCCGGCGCGTTGCCGCCCTTGGTCGCCGGATCGTAGCTACAGCGAAGCTCCGTCACGTCGCCAGCCGCGTTTTTGACGACCTGGCGGCAGGTAATAAAATAGGCGTAGCGGAGCCGCACCTCGGCGCCGGGCGACAGCCGGAAGAATTTCTTCGGCGGGTTTTCCATGAAATCGTCGCGCTCGATGTAGAGGTCGCGGCCGAAGCGGATGCGGCGCGTGCCGGCGCTAGCATCCTCCGGATGATTGGCCGCCTCCAAGTCCTCGGCCTTTCCTTCCGGGTAGTTTTCGATCACCACTTTCAGCGGCCGCAACACCGCCATGCGCCGACGCGCCGTCTTGTTGAGATGCTCGCGAATGGAGAATTCCAGCATCCCCATATCGACCACGCTGTTCGCCTTGGCGACTCCGATGCGCTTGACGAAATCGCGGATCGCTTCCGGCGGCACGCCGCGCCGCCGCAAGCTGGCAAGCGTCGGCATGCGCGGATCGTCCCAGCCGCCGACGTGGCCGCCGCGGACGAGTTCGGTCAGCACCCGCTTCGACAGGATGGTGTAAGTGAGGTTGAGCCGCGCGAATTCGTATTGGTGCGGGTGCGACGGCACCGGCAGATTGGCGAGGAACCAGTCGTAGAGAGGCCGGTGATCCTCGAATTCAAGCGTACAGAGCGAGTGGGTGATGCCCTCAATCGCGTCCGACTGGCCATGGGCGAAGTCGTAGCTCGGATAGATGCACCACGTCTTGCCGGTGCGCGGATGCGCGGCGTGCAGGATGCGGTAGAGCACCGGATCGCGTAGGTTGATGTTGCCAGACCCCATGTCGATCTTGGCGCGCAATGTGCGCGCCCCGTTGGGGAATTCGCCGGCGCGCATGCGGCGCAACAGATCGAGGTTTTCCTCGACGCCGCGGTTGCGATGCGGGCTTTCGGTGCCGGCGTCGGTCAACGTGCCGCGGGTGAGCCGCATCTCCTCATGCGTCTGGTCGTCGACATAAGCCTTGCCGGCGCGGATCAGATGCTCCGCCCATTCGTACAGCCGCTCGAAATAATCCGACGCGTGAAAGAGATTGTTGCCCCAGGCGAAGCCGAGCCAACGCACATCGCGTTCGATGGAGTCGATATATTCCTGCGACTCCTTGGTCGGATTGGTGTCGTCGTAACGAAGGTTGCAGTGGCCGCCGAACTCCTCGGCGACGCCGAAATTCAGGCAAATCGACTTGGCGTGGCCGATATGCAGGTAGCCGTTCGGCTCGGGCGGAAACCGTGTAACGACGCGCTTGATCCGGCCGGAGGCCAAATCGGCGCGAACGATGTCACGGATGAAATCCTGACCTGCTTCGCGTGTTCCCGTGTCCGCCGCCGTCATAACCTTATCGCTTCCATCCGCCCCAAAGCAGAGGCGCGGCGCGCCCGGATTGGACAAATTGGTCTGCCGGGTCAAGTCCGCAAGCTGAAACCCCAACGCCCTCAGCTTCTTTTCACTGATGAGTGTGCTACACGAGCACGCAGCAGCAGCATCAGACCGGCAATGAGCGTCGTCGTCCGCTTCGCCCCCTCGCCCACCGGGTTCCTGCATATCGGCGGCGCGCGCACTGCGCTGTTCAACTGGCTTTACGCGCGCGCCCGCGGCGGCAAAATGCTGTTGCGGATCGAGGACACCGACCGCGAACGCTCGACGCAAGCCGCCATCGACGCCATCCTCGACGGGCTGTCCTGGGTCGGCGTCGATTGGGATGGCGATGCGGTTTACCAGTTCTCCCGCTCCGCCCGGCACCGCGAAGTGGCCGAGCAATTGCTCGCCGCGGGCCACGCCTATCGCTGCTACGCGAGCGCCGAGGAACTTACACAAATGCGCGAAGCGGCGCGGCGCGAGGGTCGGGCCAGGCTTTATGACGGCCGCTGGCGCGACCGGGATCCGGGCGAGGCGCCGCCCGGTGTGAAGCCGGCGATCCGGCTGAAGGCGCCGCTCGCCGGCGAAACCGTGATCGAGGATCAGGTTCAGGGCCGCGTGGTCTGGCAGAACGAGAATCTCGACGACCTCGTTCTGCTTCGCTCCGACGGCACTCCGACCTACATGCTCGCCGTCGTGGTCGACGATCATGACATGGCGGTGACCCACGTCATCCGCGGCGACGATCACCTGACCAATGCCGCGCGGCAGAGGCAGATCTACGACGCTCTCGGCTGGCCGGTGCCGGTGATGGCGCACATTCCGCTGATCCACGGCCCCGACGGCTCGAAGCTTTCGAAACGCCACGGCGCGCTTGGCGTCGATGCTTATCGCGCCATGGGCTATCTGCCGGTGGCTTTGCGCAATTACCTGGTGCGGCTTGGCTGGAGCCACGGCGACCAAGAAATTTTTTCGACCGAGGAAATGATCGCCGCGTTCGACCTGCCGCAAATCGGCCGCTCGCCGGCGCGGTTCGATTTCGCCAAGCTCGAAAACCTCAACGGCCACTACATCCGCACCACGTCCGATGCGGCGCTACTGGCCGCGATCGATCAATTGCGGCCGCATATCGCGGACGGGCCGGCCATCGCCAAGAAGCTTACCCCGCGTGTGCGCGAGCAATTCCTGACCGCCATGCCAAGCTTGAAGGAACGCGCCAAGACCCTCCTTGAGCTTATTGACGGGGCTCAGTTTTTGTTCGCTAGCCGGCCGCTTCCGTTGGACGAAAAAGCCACCGCTTTACTAACGCCTGACGCCAAAGAATTGCTGCGGGAAATCGCAGGCGAACTTGCCGCGGTCGAGCCATGGACGGCGGAGGAAACCGAACGCGCGGTCCGAAATTTCGCCGAGCGCAAGGGGGCGAAGCTTGGTGCGGCGGCGCAGCCGCTGCGGGCGGCGTTGACCGGCCGCACCACCTCGCCTGGAATTTTCGAGGTGATGGTGCTGCTCGGCAAAAATGAGAGCCTGGCGCGCGTCGCCGAACAGACCGGCGGGTAACGCACGCACCACGCGACCGGGCCCACTTGCGTCGATATGCGCCGCGCCGCGACTGGGCTGGCGCAAGTCCCCACAACGGCCTATTTTCTTGCAGTGCACACTCCGTTGCGCTACGGCAACGGAGCCGGATCGGCAGTGCTGCACCCACGTCTAGGCCTAGGACTGCGTGCACCGCACTGTGAAGGCTGTCTGACAGCGAGGATGCGATCATGGACGCGAAAACCGGCGCGAACACCAAAACTGGCAAGCTGACGCTTGGCGACAAGAGCTATCCGTTCCCGCTCTACGACGGGACGATCGGTCCGCAAGTCCTGGACGTGAGCAAGCTCTACGGCGAGGCCGGCATCTTCACCTACGATCCGGGCTTCACCTCGACCGCGAGCTGCGAATCCAAGATCACCTTTATCGACGGCGACGAAGGCGTGCTGCTCTATCGCGGCTATCCGATCGACGACCTCGCCGAGCACGGCGACTTCCTCGAGACCTGCTACCTCTTGCTCTATGGCGAGTTGCCCACCACCGCGCAAAAGGAGAATTTCGACGATCGCGTGGTCCATCACACCATGGTCCACGAGCAGATGAGCCGGTTCTTCCAGGGCTTCCGCCGCGACGCGCATCCGATGGCGGTAATGACCGGCTGCGTCGGCGCGCTGTCGGCGTTCTATCACGACTTCACCGACATTACCGATCCGACCCAGCGCATGATCGCCTCGATCCGCATGATCGCCAAATCGCCGACGCTGGCGGCCATGGCCTACAAATATTCGATCGGCCAGCCTTTTGTGTATCCGAAGAACGATCTCGATTACGCCTCGAACTTCCTGCGCATGTGCTTTGCGGTGCCGTGCGAAGAATACAAGCCGAACCCGGTGCTCGCCCGCGCCATGGACCGCATCTTCACGCTGCATGCCGATCACGAGCAGAACGCCTCGACCTCGACGGTGCGGCTCGCCGGCTCGACCGGCGCCAATCCGTTTGCCTGCATCGCCGCCGGCATCGCCTGCTTGTGGGGCCCGGCGCACGGCGGCGCCAACGAGGCGGCGCTGAAAATGCTCGGCGAAATCGGCAGCGTCGATCGCATCCCTGAATACGTCAAGCGCGCCAAGGATCCCAACGATTCATTCCGGCTGATGGGCTTCGGCCACCGCGTTTACAAGCACTACGATCCACGCGCCAAAATCATGCAGAAGACCTGCCACGAGGTGCTGCACGAGCTCGGCGTCAACGATCCGCTGCTCGACGTCGCCTTGGAGCTCGAGCGGATCGCACTGCATGACGAGTATTTCATCGAGAAGCGGCTCTATCCGAACGTCGATTTCTATTCCGGCATTACCCTGCGGGCGATGGGCTTCCCGACCTCGATGTTCACGGTACTGTTCGCCGTGGCGCGCACGGTCGGCTGGATCGCGCAGTGGAAGGAAATGATCGAGGATCCGCACCAGAAGCTCGGCCGTCCGCGTCAGCTCTATACCGGATCGCCGCGGCGCGAATACCAGCCGATCTCGCGAAGGAAATAGTCAGCTAGCCGCTCATTCCCGCGCAAGCGGGAATCCAGTACTGGGTCCCCGCTTTCGGGGGGACGGGCGGAAACGCCCAATCATTCAAAAATGGCTGTATGACGCGCGCTTGTAGGCGAGCGGCTTGCCGTGGCACTCGAAGTGTGCGCCTTCACCCCTCTCGATTTGCCCGATTTCCGTCACGGCAACGCCGGCGCTGGCCGCCGCAGCGTGAAAGGCCGGCAGCCGGTCCGGCGGTAGCGTGAGAATGATTTCGTAATCGTCACCGCCGGTGAGCACGGTTTGCCAAAGGGATCGCGCCGCGGCGATGGCCGCCCGCGCCGCGTCCGAAAGCGGTACGCGCATCACGTCGACCGTGGCGGCGACCGCAGAGGCGCGGCACAATTTGGCGAGATCACCGGCGAGCCCGTCGGAAATATCCATTGCGGCCGACGCGTGGCGCAGCACATCTTCCGCAAGCGCGTTGCGCGGTTCAGGCAGCGCATAGCGCCGCAAGAGGTGGGCAGCCATCTTCGGCTTTAGCCGCCAGCTTTTGCCGAGGTTTTTCTTGCGGCGGAGCTTCACGCCCAGCGCCGCATCGCCGATCGTCCCGGTGACAACAACGACATCGCCCGGCTTCGCGGTTGAGCGCCGCACCATTTTGCCGTGGGGCACCGCGCCGAACGCGGCAATGCAGGCCATGATCGGTCCGACAGTATGGTCGGTGTCGCCGCCAAGTAGTGGACAATTGTAGCGCTCGATGTCTTCGCCGAGACCGACGGCGAAGCCGGCGACCCAGGCAGGTTTGGTTTTCGCCGGCAATCCCAGAGACAACAAAAATCCGAGCGGGGTGGCGCCCTTAGCGGCGAGGTCGGACAAATTCATGCGCAGCACCTTGCGCGCCACGTCGCCCGGCGCGTCGTCCGGCAGGAAATGAACGCCGGCGATCACACCATCGGTCGTCAGCACCAGATCGGATCCGGCGGGCGGAGTGATCGCCGCCGCGTCGTCGGCAAGGCCGAATGCCCCGGGATGCTTGGCCAGCGGGCGGAAATAGCGCGCGATCAGGCGTTCTTCGGCCGATTCCGTGACGGTGTTCGACATCGTGCGGCACGTTTATCGTCTGTGCTATTGGTTTTATCAGCGTTTGGGACTTCGAGGAAATACCGTGGAGCCATTCGACCTTTACTCGCCAGCCATCGACGCCGATCCGTTCCCCTATTACGCCGCGTTGCGCGAAAAATATCCCTGTTACTGGAGCGAAAGCGCGCAACTTTGGATCCTGTCGCGCTACGACGATATTGTCGAAGCGGCGCGCGACTGGCAGACCTTCTCGTCCGCGCAGGGCAACATGATCGACGAACTGCCCGACCGCGCCGGCGCGACGCTCGGAACCACCGATCCGCCGCGCCATGATCGGCTGCGCGCGTTGAGCCAAGCCGCCTTCCTCAGGCGCAATCTCGACCGCATGGTCGAGCCGACGCTGGAAATCGCCGACCGCGCGCTTGAGCGCATCGTCGCGCAACGCAAATTCGAGTTCATCAACGAATTTTCCAGTCGGATCACCGTCGGGCTTTTGTTCCGGAGCATGGGGCTGCCGGCGCGCGACCACGGCGACATCCGGCGCAAGGTGATCCTCGCGGTCTCGACCGACAAAAACGCGAAGGGTCGCACGCCCGAACATATCGCCGCCTTCAAGGAATTAAGCGACTTCCTCACCGCCGAGGTCGCGGTGCGGCGCGCCAGTCCGACCGACGATCTGATCACCCACCTCGCCGAAGCCGAGATCGACGGTGACCGGCTCAGCGAGCGGGAGATCGTGCTTACCACCGCGACTTTCGTCATGGCCGGCGTGGAATCGCTGTCGAGCTTCATGAGCATGTTCGCGCTCAACCTGCACGATTACCCCGATGCGCGCCGCAAGCTCGTCGCCGATCCGGCGCTGATTGCGCCGGCGATTGAGGAATCGCTCCGCTTCAATACTTCGGCGCAGCGCTTCAAGCGCACCGCCACCCGCGATTTCGTGCTGCACGGCGAAACCATCCACGCCGGCGACAAGGTGGCGCTTGCCTTCGGCTCGGGCAATCGCGACCACCGCAAATTTCTCGATGCGGACCGCTTCGACATCGCGCGACGGCCGCAAGGCCATCTTGGCTTTGGCTCAGGCAAGCACTTTTGCCTCGGCGCGCAGATGGCGCGGATGGTCACCGAAATCGCCATGCGGCGCTTCCTCGGGCGGGTGCCCGATTATCACCTCACGGTCGATCAGGTCGCGTGGAATTCGTCGTCAAATTTTCGCAGCCCGAGCGCGCTGCCGTTTGCGCTCAATTAGCGTTGCATGCACGCCTCAGCCGCGCCACGGCCGACATGCGCGCGGCGGGCTTCTCGAATTCGAGCAGCGCCCTGATCCGCTCGGCGTCCGCGTATGTTGCCGGATTGTAGATCACCAGGCTGAGGTCGGGCCGACCGTCCACGGCGAAGGCCGAATATTCCAGCGCGATCAGCCCGGCACGGGGATGCCGCACTTGCTTGGCGGCCTCGCCGTAAGTGCCGCGGACGTCATTGTCGCGCCACATCGCCTCGAACTCGGGGCTTAAGCGGCAAAGGTCCTCAACCAGAGCCTTGACGTTTTCCCCAGCTCTCGCTCGCGCCGTATCCGCCCCGAACGCAGCCACCACGAACCTCGCGTCGTTCTCCCAATTCGGCATGGCCGCGCGAACGCGGGGGTTGAGGAACACGAGGCGCAGGCTGTTGCGCTGCTCGGGCGCAAGCCCTTCGTAGTCGGCCAGAACCACCGAAGCGGCGCGATTCCACGCAACGATGTCCCACGTCGAAGTCTTCACGTAGGCTGGACTCACTTCCAGCGCATCGAGCAGACGCTACAGTCGCGGCCGATCATTTCGGCTGGTTCGCGCACTTCGCGACGCTCGACAACCCAACTTCGAGCGAGCGAACGCAGAAATTAACGGGATGGCAGCCGACGCAGCCCGGTCTGATTGCCGACCTCGACCGCCCGCGCTACTTCGAAGGTTGAGGATGCGAGCGCGCAATCAGCCGCGTTCGAACTCGTCGCCGCGCACTTGCCGCGCGAGCAGATCGAGCACGGCGTTGACCATCCCGGTCTCGTCCTTATCGACGAATGCGGAAGCGACATCGACATATTCCGAGGTGACGACGCGCGCCGGCACGTCACGCCGGCGCGTGAGTTCGTAGGCGCCGGCGCGGAGCACGGCCCGCAGCACCGCTTCGATGCGCTTGAGCGGCCAGCCGCGTTGCAGCGCAGCGTCGATCTGCGGATCGAGCGTGCCCTGCTCGCGCACGACGCCGCCGACGATGTCGCGAAAGAACGCCGCTTCCGCTGGCAGGTATTGCGCGCCCTCCACTTCGCCGCCGAGCCAATGACCCTCGAACTCGGCCAAAATCTCGTTCAAGCCGGTGCCGGCGAGGTCCATCTGGTAAAGCGCCTGCACGGCGGCGAGCCGCGCCGCGCCGCGCTTATTGGCCTTGCGGTCTTGGCTCGCTGCGGCGCGCGCCATAGGCTTATTTCCCCCGCACCAGCCGGCGCTTCAAGCGCACCATCGCCAACGCCGCGCGTGCGGCATCGCCGCCCTTGTCTTGCTCCTCAACGCGCGCGCGGGCGAGCGCCTGGGTCAGTGTGTTGACGGTGACGATGCCATTGCCGATCGGCAGGCCGCGCGCGACCGAAAGCTCCAGCAGCCCTTGGGCGGAGAGTTGGGAGACGATCTCGAAGTGAATGGTGTCGCCGCGGATCACGCAGCCGAGCGCCACCACGCCGTCATAGGGCCGCCCCTTATGCTTGGCGGCATCGCCGGCAATGACGATGCCCGCCGGGATCTCAAGTGAGCCGGGCACGGTAATGCGCTCGACCACAGCGCCGGCTTCGTTGAGTACCTTCATCGCGCCGGCGAGCAGGAAATTGGCGATATCGTCGTAATAGCGCGCTTCGACGATCAGGATGCGGGCGCCCTTGGCGCCGCCTGCCTCGCGTTTGGCCCGCCGCGGCCCTGCCATCGGTCTACTCCTCCCCCTAATGCTTGGTTGCTTGCAGAAGCCGCGCCGCGTAGCGCGCCATCTGGTCCACTTCGAGATTGAACTTCGCCCCGGCACGCAACTCGCCCAAGGTCGTAACTTTGAGCGTATGTGGAATGATCAACACCGAAAACGTCTCGCCTTTGACCTCGTTGACCGTCAGCGAGACGCCATCGAGCGCGACCGATCCTTTCGGCGCAACGAAGCGCGCGAGCTCGCCTGGCACCCGCAACGTCAGCCGCGCCATATCGGGCAAATCCTGGCGCGAGGTCAGTTCGGCAATGCCGTCGACATGCCCGCTGACCAGGTGGCCGCCAAGCTCGTCGCCGAGCCTAAGCGGGCGCTCAAGGTTGAGCTTGGTGCCGCGCCGCCACGCGCCGGCGGTAGTCACTTCTAAGGTCTCCGCCGCCGCGTCGACGGCGAACCAGGCGCGATTGCCGGCGCGGCCGCGCGCCACCACGGTCAGGCACGGTCCAGAGCAGGCAATCGAAGCGCCAATATCGATGGTGTCGGGGTCGTAGCCGCAAGCGATGTTGAGGCGGCGCAGGCCGGCCGCCTGTTCGCTCACTTCAACAACCTCTCCTATGTCGCTGATAATGCCCGTAAACAAGGCCGTCATCCTCGCCCGAAAACGTCGCAGAAATCGCCGCCGATAGGCGTGGCCGCGAGCGCCTTCAACCGCGGCGATTGGGTCAGCGCCGTCAGCGGCAAGCCCTCAAGCGCGTCGATACCGGCGGCGCCCACGAGTCTTTGGCGAGCGGAACAAGATAGCTTCGTCGACAAGATCGGCGGAGACGAGCGAGGCCGCGACGGTCGGGCCGCCCTCCACCATCAACCGGGTGATGCCGCGCCCCGCGATCAGCCTCAGCACGGCCGCAAGATCGAAGCGGCCTGCGCTTTGCTCCAATCGCAGGACTTCCACGCCGTGCGTCTGCAATGCTTGCTCCGCCACGCGCGTGGCGTCCGTCTCGCAGACCACCCATACCGGCGTTTGCCGTGCGGTCTGAACGAGCCGCGACGACAGCGGCAGGCGCAATGAGCCGTCCAGCACGATGCGCACTGGCGAATCCTTCTCCATCCCCGGCAGGCGGCAGGTCAGCAGCGGATCGTCGGCCAGCACGGTGCCGATGCCGACCATGATCGCGTCATTTTGCGCGCGCAGGAGGTGCACGCGCGTCCGCGTTTCGGCGCCGGTGATGGCGGCCGGCTTCCGGCCGGCGGCGGCTACCTTGCCGTCGGCCGAGACCGCGAGCTTGAGCGTCACGTTCGGGCGGCCATCGCGCATGCGCCGGATGTGGCCGGCATGATCGTGCCGGGCTTCTCCGGCGCCGATGCCCGTCTCGACCGCAATGCCGGCGGCACGCAGCCACGTGTAGCCTTGCCCGGCTACCTTCGGATTCGGGTCTTCCAGCGCCGAGACGACGCGGGCGACGCCGGCGGCGACAATGGCGTCGGCGCAGGGCGGCGATTTGCCGTGATGCGAGCAAGGCTCGAGCGTGACGTAAAGCGTCGCGCCGCGCCCGGCCTCGCCGGCACGCCGCAAAGCTTCGACCTCAGCGTGCGGGCGGCCGCCGGCCTGCGTCCAACCACGTCCAACGATAACGCCGTCGTTGACAATGACCGCACCAACCGCGGGATTAGGCCAGGTGCGGCCGAGGCCGCGGCGACCCAGCGCCAGCGCCAGCGCCATGAGCCGCCGGTCGGCGGCGGCGTGCTGGCGCTCGCCCGCTGAGACGTTGGCCGGCATCGTCACTTGGATACTCGCCTGCGCATTCACTTGCGTGCGATCTCCGCAGCCTCGTCGGCGGACAGTTCCGCGAGCGCGGTCTCGAAATCCTTGGCTTCGCGGAAATTGCGATAGACCGAGGCGAAACGGACATAGGCGACGTCGTCGAGATCGCGCAGATAGGCCATCACGGTTTCGCCGATCGTCTCCGAGGAGACTTCGCTTTCGCCCTGGCTTTCCAGCTCGCGCACGATTTTCGACACCATCTGGTCGATGCGCTCGGGCTCGACCGGGCGCTTGCGCACGGCGATCTGCACCGAGCGCATCAGCTTGTCGCGATCGAACGGCACGCGCCGACCGTTGCGCTTGATCACGATCAGCTCGCGTAATTGCACGCGCTCGAAAGTAGTGAAGCGGAAATTGCACGACAGGCAGACGCGCCGCCGACGTATGACCGACGAATCCTCGGTCGGCCGCGAATCCTTCACCTGGGTGTCAAGGCTTGCGCAACTCGGACAGCGCATCACTCACCCCTACCCCTCGTAGATCGGAAACCGGCCGACCAGACGCTTGACCTTTTCGCGCACGCGTGCCTCGGCCGCGGCATCGGCCTCGGCGCCCTTTTGCGACAGCGCGTCGAGCACTTCGGCGATCATCGCTCCGACTTGGCGGAACTCGGCGATGCCGAAGCCGCGCGTGGTACCGGCCGGGGTGCCGAGCCGGATGCCGGAGGTGACGAATGGCTTCTCCGGATCGAACGGAATGCCGTTTTTGTTGCAGGTGATGCGGGCACGCTCAAGCGCTGCCTCCGCCACTTTGCCGGTCACGCGCTTTTTGCGCAGATCGACCAGCATCAAATGCGTGTCGGTGCCGCCGGAGACGATATCGAGACCACAGGTCTTCAGCGTTTCGGCCAGCGCTTTGGCATTCTCCACCACATTCTTCGCGTAGCTCTTGAACGACGGGCGCAGCGCCTCGCCGAACGCCACCGCCTTGGCGGCGATCACGTGCATCAGCGGGCCGCCCTGCATACCCGGGAACACGGCGGAATTGAGCTTCTTTGCCAGCTCGTCGTCGTTGGCGAGGATCGTGCCGCCGCGCGGCCCGCGCAAAGTCTTGTGCGTCGTCGTGGTAACTACTTGCGCGTGCGGGAACGGCGACGGATGCACGCCGCCGGCAACGAGGCCTGCGAAATGCGCCATGTCGACCATCAGGTAAGCGCCGACCGCGTCGGCAATCTCGCGGAAGCGGCGGAAATCGATGATGCGCGGATAAGCCGAGCCGCCGGTGATGATGACCTTCGGCCGATGCTCCTTCGCCAGACGCTCGACCTCGTCCATGTCGATTAGGTGATCGTCGCGGCGCACGCCATAGGGAACCGGCTTGAACCAGCGGCCGGACAGGTTGACGGGCGAGCCGTGGGTCAGATGCCCGCCGGCGGCAAGATTAAGCCCCATGAACGTGTCGCCCGGCTGCATCAGCGCCATGAAAACTTCCGCGTTGGCGGACGCGCCGGAATGCGGCTGCACGTTGGCGAATGAGCAGCCGAACAGCTTCTTGGCGCGGTCGATGGCGAGCTGCTCGGCGATGTCGACGAACTGGCAACCGCCGTAATAGCGCTTACCCGGCAGGCCTTCCGCGTATTTGTTGGTCAGCACCGAGCCCTGCGCCTCGAGCACGGCGCGGCTGACGATATTTTCCGAGGCAATCAGCTCGACCTCATCGCGCTGGCGATGAAGCTCAAGCCGGATTGCTTCGGCGACTTCCGGATCGCTTTCACCCAAAACAGCCGAGAAGAAGCCCTCGGACGAAACCGCTGCATCGTGCCGAACCGACATGTTTTATCTTGCCTTATCGCGTTGATCCGCCCGAAGCGCGCGCCATCCGCCGGACGACCGCTCGGCGATAGCATACCGGGGCGCAGGCGCAAGGTCTTGTGAAGGGAACGGGGCGAACCCCGCTGCATTTGGGGATATTTAACCGGCCGTGCCGGCGAAAGCGCTATAAATTCGTGGTCGCGGTCTGCGCGCCGGGCAGACCGTCTTTGCCGTAGATGTCCTCGCGGAATTGCACCACGCCATCGGACGTCGCCCAGCCGGTGACGTAAACCCAATGCAGTGGGATCGGCTTTTTCAACTCGACGTTCTTTTGTTCGCCGGATTTGATCACGCGATCGATGTCTTCGAGCGACCAGCCCTTCATTCCTTCCAACAGCCAGGCGACCAGCTGGCGCACGTTCTGCACGCGCACACAGCCCGACGAGTGGAAGCGGAAATCGTCGCCGAACAGATTTTTCAACGGCGTATCGTGCATGTACACGCCGAAGGCGCTGGGAAAGTTGATGCGGATCGACCCGAGCGAGTTGAAGCTGCCGGGATCCTGCTTGAACGAATAATGGGTGGCGTCTTCCGAATACCAGTTGATCTGCGAGGGCTCGAGCTCGCGGCGACGTGAATCGAAGATGCGAATGTGGTTGCTGGTGAGGTAATCTGGCTGATCCTGCATCTTCGGAATGAGATCGCGCTGCACGATCGACGGCGGCACCGTCCAATACGGATTGAAGTTGATCTGGATAATCTTGGAATTGACTTCGGGCGACGGCCGATCGGGCTTGCCGACGACGGCGGTATGACGCGACACCGCGGCGCCGCTCTCGATCGCTTCGATGCGCGCGGCGGGGATGTTGCAGACCACGTAGCGCTGGCTGAGATTGGCGCTCAAAACGCGCAGCCGCGTCACGTTGATCTTCAGTTGCCCGAGCCGCGTAGGCGCCGGCACGTTGATCGCCGCTAACGTCTCCGGCCGGATTACGCCATCGACAGTCAGTCCATGCCGCGCCTGGAAGCGCCGCACCGCGGCCTCGACATAGAAATCGTAGATATCGTTGCCAGCCGCATTCGGATCGATGTCGCCGGACGCCGCCAGGCGGGCGCGCAGCACGGGCACGGCGGCATGCTGGTCGCCGACGCGAAGCACGCTGACCGAGGCCACCGAGGGCCAGCCGCCGCGCGCCACGATATCGGCATAACGATCGATCGCCTTCTCGGTGGTTTGCGCGGACGCGGCGGAAACCGTCGGCTCGGTCGCCCGCGGCATCCGGATGGTGCGCGAGGCATCGTCGAAATTCTGTCCAAACCCGCCGCTCTGCGTATCGCCGATCAGGCGGTCGAGCGCGGCATCTTCGGCAGCGGCGGCGCGCGCAAAGGCGCCGCTCAGCGCGGCCGCGCCGGCCAAGCGAAGAAAACCGCGCCGGTCGGCGCGGCGGCTAGGTGGCTCGTCGGTGTCGCTCATCAAGCGTCGATTCAACACAGTAAGAAGGCCGAAATTGGCCGTGGGACCGGAATCCGTGGCTGTGGGTAGCACGACGGAGAGACCGCCCAAAGAGGGCTTGGAGCCTTATGCGCGGCCCGTCTGTTGTATGATCGCGCGTCCTGGCCGGAGAATCTGGCAGGAGAATCATGGGCCCGATCAGGCTTATCGTTGCACCGATCCGCGCCATCGCGCGATCACGGCTGGTCCAACTGATCGCCGTGCTGGCGATCGTCCTCTTACTGGACCACTACTCCTTCGACTACACGCTGCTTCACCAGATTTCCGCGGGCCTGAAGGCGGTGGTCGACGCGACCGCGCAATTCTGCGCCGGGCTGTTTCGGGTCGGGATATTGACCGATCCCGTGCTCCAGGTCGGTCTGATCATCGCCTATGTCTATTTGGTGTGTCTGTTCGTCGCCTTCATCCTGCGCGCCGTGATGAGAGGCATCGTCGATCTGGCCGGGCGGCACAATTTCTTATGGTTGCGGAATCCGATTGCGCGCGAGCGCGGCATTGCCGCCTATCGCGCCTGGGAGCCGCTCGAGAGCATCCGGCCGGACCATATTCCGCAAGCGAAATGGGAGGAGACGTTCGCCTGGCCGCCCAATAACAAACCGCCCTACCCGGCGCTGGCGATGCAGTTGGCGTACGGCCTGTTGGTCTATCTAATCGTGGCCGCAGTCGCAGCCATTCTGCTGCAAGTGTTCACGCCGTTTCCGGTTGTGACTTGGCTGACGAAGTTCGCGCAGTAGATCGCCGCACAGCAAAAAGACCCCGGCCGTGAAGCCGGGGTCAGTACGCGCCAGTACGACGAAAAACTCTGTGCGCTTAAAGCCGATAGAGAATTTGGTCGGTCCAGAACCGTTCGAGCCGGTGCAGCGCTTTGTTGAGCACGCTGAACTCGTCGGCGTTGATGCCGCCGACCTGCTCCACCGTGCGCACATGCTTTTGATAAAGCGCATCGACGACGTCGCGCACCTCGCGGCCCTTGTCGGTGAGCTTGATGCGCACCGAGCGGCGGTCGACACGCGAGCGCTGATGATCGAGGAAACCCATCTCGACCAGCTTCTTGAGATTGTAGGAGACGTTAGAGCCGAGATAATAGCCGCGCGTGCGCAATTCGCCCGCAGTCAGCTCCTTGTCGCCGATATTGTAGAGGAGTAGCGCCTGCACCGAGTTGATGTCGGCGCGGCCGCGGCGATCGAATTCATCTTTTATGACATCGAGCAGACGCCGGTGCAGGCGCTCGACGAGCGTGAGCGCCTCCAGATAGTGAGGACGAACATGGTCGAACCGCGCCTCGCGTTCGGCGGGCTCGACCGTCTTTGCGACGGCTTTCATCGTGACGCCTTTCCCAAATTCTTTTGTTTTGCGACGGGCCCTGTTTCCCGTCGTATGGCGCAACCGTACCGTCGAGGGTCTAAGATCAGTTTAAAAGACAGGCTAAAAATAGGGTTTATTCGCCGCGCTGCGGCATGTGATTAAGCGTTGATTTGCGCGGGTTTTCGATAGGTTTTGTTCACCGTTTTGGCGCCACAACCCCGCATTTTCGCGCGCCTTCTTGGCTCGCCAAATCGAAGCTCAAGTGGAAGCTCAAGTCGAGAAGCCAAATCGAAGCGCACGCCGCGGGCCAAGAGTGGTGGGAGAGGTAGGACTCGAACCTACGAAGGCGTAAGCCAGCGGATTTACAGTCCGCCCCCTTTGCCACTCGGGACACTCTCCCGCACCAAGTTGCGGGCACCAAAAGAGCCGGGGCCGGCCCGCGGGCGCTATATGTTGGCCGCCGAAATCAGAGTCAATCGAAAACGGGCCGAATTGCCAATCCCCGGTCCGCGTGACAGAACCGCGCCATGCGCGAAAGGCGATGGCAGAGAAAAACGCGCGAACGGCGCGATCGCGAGGCGCGCCGGGAGCACGCCCGCCCCGCGGCCGGCGATACCGTCGTTCTCTACGGCTGGCACACGGTGACGGCGGCACTCGCCAATCCGGCCCGCCATTTCCAAAAGCTCTTCGCCACTGAAAATGCGGTAAAGCGCCTTGTCGAGGACGGTATCACGCCGCCGATCGCGCCGGAGGTCCTTCGCCCGGATGCGCTCGCGGCGCGGCTCACGCCCGATGCTGTGCATAATGGACTGCTTGCCGAAGCCGATCCTCTGCCCGCGCCGGCGCTGACCGACCTGGCTGCCGCGGGGATTGTGCTGGTGCTCGACCAGATCACCGATCCGCACAACGTCGGCGCGATCATGCGGACCGCGGCGGCATTCGCGGTCGCGGCCATCGTTACCACCGCGCGCCATAGCCCGGAAGCAACAGGTGTGCTCGCCAAATCCGCATCCGGTGCGCTCGAGCTGGTGCCGATCGTGAGCGTGCAAAATCTTGCGCGCGGGCTCGCCGAGCTCAAGGAGCAGGGATTCCTGATTGTCGGACTGGACAGCGGCGGCACGGACGATCTCGCCGCGATGCCGCTTACGTCACCGCTCGCGCTCGTTCTCGGCGCCGAAGGCAAGGGCTTGCGGCAAAGCACGCGCGCCGTCTGCGATCGGCTGGCGCGGCTCGATCTGCCGGGCGCAATCAAAAGCCTCAACGTGTCGAACGCAGCCGCGCTGGCGCTCTACGTCGCCAGCCGCGCGCTCGGCTAAACCCAGCAATCAGCCGCGCGTGTGCAGCGGATGCCGGTAATGCCAGTAGTAACGATGGACGCCGCGGGCGTAGCGCGAATAATACGGGCGATAGGGGTAGTGCCCGATATACGGATACGCGCCGGGAGCAGCGACCCCCTCGCCCGGTGAATAGCTCAGTGACGGGATCATGATGCCGGGGCCGGAATATTGCGGGCCCTGGTTCACGATGTAGATCGGCGCCACGGCCGGGCTACCGAAAAATCCGTTGGTGAAAAGGCCTCGGTTGCAACAGCAACCGCAACCGCCCCAGCTGCCGCCGCCGCTCCAATTGTTCCAGCCGCCCCAGCCGCCAGTATCCCAATGATCGACGCCGATCGGCGCCGGCGCGATCGGCAGCGGCGCGACGGGTGCCGGCACGGGCACCGCATACTGAACCGGCGCCGGAGCATAGGTCATCACCACATAGCCGCCGCAGCCGCCACAGCCGCCGCAGCAGCCGGCAAAAGCCGCCGAACTAAAGACGGTGGCGAGCAAGACGGCGCAAGCCGCTAATGCAACGCGATACAACGACATCATACTTCCCTCTCCAACTCCGCCTTTGCAGCGGGCTCGTTACTAGTGGGATGATCGTGGTGGTCGTGGTCGTGATCGTCTCGTCTGTTCGGATCGATGGTGATGCCGATCGGCGGTACCGGAAACGGCGGGTAGTCGGTGACAGGACCCGGCGCCGATTGGCTCGACCAGCTTTTGCGATAGCTCTGGGCCGGCGGCGGCAACGGACGATCCGGCGCGGGTTCGATCTCAAGACGGCCGTACCCCGGCTGCTTGCCGCTTTTCGGGAAAAAGCCCGGCTCATAGGGCGCGCCCGGTGCGGCCCAATAGGGCGGAGACGGCGGCGGCGCCAGTCGGTAGATCACGGTCGGCGTCACCAGCCCCGGACGCGCCAAGCCGAAATCGCCCTCGATGACCCACCACGACACGTCGACCCCGTTCATCAGGATGGGGACGTCCGGGCGGCCCGGAACGACGATAACGGGCCCGCGCTGGGCGAGCGCGGGTGAGGCAGTCACGGCGATGAGCAGGGCCGCGTGGGCGATCCGCATGAAAAACCCTTGTTCGAGCTGCCAATGGTAAGGAAAGCGCAGGTCAAATTCGTTTAAAACGCCCGGATTCCATGTGGTGAATTGCGCAGTAACATTAATTGCGCGCTACGGTGGCAGGCGTTCGGGCACCTGGTCCCAAGGGCTGATTGCCCCCTTTCCAAGACTTTTGGCTTACGACCTGTGGCGGACAGACAGGTCCCCTACTGCGCGACTAGCGTTGTCAGGTTGGGCTTGTGGCGGGTGCCGGGACGCACCCTGCACTGCCCACGGGCAAAATAGGGGAAACGTCCATGACGACGATGGCAATCAATCAACCGCGCACCGGCGGCATGACGAGCGAAGAACGGCTCGTCATCTTTGCCTCCTCGCTCGGCACCGTGTTCGAGTGGTACGACTTCTACATCTACGGCACGCTCGGCGCGTTCCTCGCGAAATACTTCTTCTCCAACGTGCCGCCGAATGTCGGCTTCATCTTCGCGCTGCTCGCCTTCGCCGCCGGCTTTGCGGTGCGGCCGTTCGGCGCGCTGATCTTCGGCCGTCTCGGCGACATGATCGGCCGCAAATACACCTTCCTGATCACCATGACGCCTCATGGGTGTCGGCACGTTCTTCATCGGCGTGCTGCCGGGCTATGCGACGCTGGGGCATCGCTGGCGCCGATCGTGCTGATCGCGCTGCGGCTGGTCCAGGGCCTCGCGCTCGGCGGCGAATATGGCGGCGCGGCGATCTACGTCGCCGAGCATGCGCCGGCCGAACAAGCGCGGCTACTACACGTCATGGATTCAGACCACCGCCACGCTCGGCCTGTTCCTCGCGCTGCTGCTGATCCTCGGCATCCGCACCTGCATGGGCGAAGCGGCGTTCGGCGATTGGGGCTGGCGCATTCCCGTTCCTGCTGTCGGCGATCCTGCTCGCGGTTTCGCTCTGGATCCGGCTCAAGCTCAACGAGTCGCCGCTGTTCACGCGCATGGTCGAGGAAGGCAAAAACTCCAAGCGGCCGCTGGCGGAAGCGTTCGGCGCAATGGAGCAACGCCAAGATCGCGATCCTGGCCCTGTTCGGCGCCACCGCCGGCGAGGCGGTGGTGTGGTACGGCGGCCAGTTCTATGCGCTGTTCTTCCTGACCCAGACCCTCAAGGTTCCGGGCGTCACCGC
The DNA here is from genome assembly GCA_963845775.1 of uncultured Alphaproteobacteria bacterium. Taxonomy (GTDB): domain Bacteria; phylum Pseudomonadota; class Alphaproteobacteria; order Rhizobiales; family Xanthobacteraceae; genus BOG-931. Next base: position 21,595 of record CAWJTE010000004.1, on the reverse strand, counting down.
GCAGATCATGATCGCGATCGCGCTGCGCATCGGCACGCCGTGCTTCATCCTGTTCGGCTGGCTGTCGGACAAGATCGGCCGCAAGCCGATCATGCTCGCCGGCTTCGTGCTCGCGGTCGTGACCTATTTCCCGATCTTCCAGGGCATCACGCACTTCGCCAATCCGAAGCTCGAAGCGGCGCTGGCGGCGGCGCCGGTCACGGTGACCGCCGATCCGTCCGAGTGCTCGTTCCAGTTCAAGGCGACCGGCACCGAAAAATTCACGACGCCGCTGCGACATCATCAAGGCCGCGCTGGTCAGCCTGTCGGTGAACTACGACAACGTGACGGCGCCGGCCGGGACGGCGGCAAGCGTGAAGATCGGCGATCAGACGCTTGCCGGCGACGCGCCCGATGCCGCCAAGCACAATCGCCGCGGCAATCAAGGCGCACGGCTATCCGGCCGGCGCCGATCTGACGACATCAACTACGTGATGACGGTGATCCTGCTCGCGATCCTGGTCGTCTATGTGACCATGGTCTATGGGCCGATCGCGGCATGGCTGGTGGAGCTGTTCCCGACCCGCATCCGCTATAGCGGATTGTCGCTGCCCTATCACATCGGCAACGGCTGGTTCGGCGGCTTCCTGCCGGCCACCGTGTTCGCCATCGTGGCCGCGACCGGCAACATCTATTCCGGTCTGTGGTATCCGATCGTGGTTGCGGCGATGAGCTTCGTCGTCGGGCTGATCTTCCTGCCCGAGACCAAGGACCGCGACATCACCAAGATCTGACGCGAACGTCGCAAACGTTAAACGGGACGGTGGAAACGCCGTCCCGCTTTCTTTTCAAGCGCCCTTCACGTCGAGCTGCACATCGACATTGCCGCGCGTGGCGTGCGAGTAGGGGCAGATCTTCTCGTGCGCCTCCTTGGCGAGCGCCGCCAATTCTGCCAGCGGCAGGCTTTGATCCTCGACGTGCAGTTTGACCGCGAGCCCGAATCCCCCGCCCTCGCGCGGCCCGATCGAGACGTCGGCGGTGATGCGCGCCTTGCTGGCGTCCTTCTTTTGCTGCTTGCCGACGAAATCGAGCGCACCGCCGAAACAGGCGGCATAGCCGGCGGCAAACAGGTGCTCCGGCGTCGCCGTGCCCGGCTTGCCGGGCCCGCCCATCGCCTTAGGGACAGAAAGATCGGCGCGGACCACATGGTCGCTCGACTCGGTGTGCCCATTGCGGCCGCCGGTCGCGGTCGCGGTCGCAGTAAAAAGCGGTTTGATCGTATCCATGACATTCACCTCCTGTTGATTGCCTTCTACGCGGCGCGGATGAATTCCGCCACGCGCTCGCCGATCATCATGGTCGGCATATTGGTGTTGGCGCTCACGATCGAAGGCATCACCGATGCATCGGCGACGCGCAAGCCATCCACCCCGTAGACCCGGCATTCAGGATCGACCACCGCAAGCGGATTATCGGCGGGGCCGATAGCGCACGTCGAAGCCGGGATGAAAGCTCGCGCCGGTCGCGTCAAGAATTTCGTCGTCGGATACCGGAAAGGTATTTTTTTCGTCGGCGATCAGGCGTCCCGGCTTGATCGCGGAGCCGATGGCGGCACGGCGGAGTGCCGCTGGAGCGTCGAGCACCGCGGTCGCCGCGAAGGCCTTGGCAAGCCCGGCAAAGCCTGCGCCGTTGATCAGGCGGAGCGGCGCCTGCCGGGGCATCAAATAAATCTCCTCGAAGCAGGACCGCACCGCCGGGTCGAGCAACAGGCGATGCGCGAAACGCGTCGAGATGATCATGCGCTGCCGATCGAGCGGTTCGGAGAGAAATCCCTGGTCCACCCGCGGCGGCACGTTCGGATCGGCGGAGCGCAATGCCACCACGCCGCGCGACACCGGCGCGTAAAGGCAGCACGCCACCATAGCCATCCGCAGCCCGAACGGCCTCGCGCTGATGCGGCCGGTATAATAGTGGAACAGATCGCCCGAGCTGCCGCCGGCGACGCCTGACGAAAACCGGAAGCTCGTCATGATGTAATGCTTTGCCTGCGCCGGCATGCGCGAACCGCGCTTGAGCGCCATGGCGAAGTGTAGTTGCGGATGGTTCTGGTAGTTGCGCCCGACGCCGGGGCGATCGGCCACGACCGCAATCCCGAACTTGCGCAGTTCTTCGGCCGGACCGACGCCCGAGCGCAGCAGCAAAGTCGGCGAGTGAACGGCGCCCGCCGATACCACCACCTCGCGCGCCGCTACGATCTGTTGTTCGCCCGCCCGCTCGATCACCACGCGGGTGACGCGCGTGCCGTCGAAAGCGATGCGCAGCGCCCGCGTGCCGGTCATGATCGTGAGGTTGGGACGCGCCCTCACCTCCTTGGTCAGATAACATCGGGCACTGGTGGCGCGCTCGTGGTCGTGGCTCAACGGCGTTGGGAAGAAACCGTCGGCGTCGGTGGCGTAAATATTTTCGTGCGACGCCGCGCCCTGCGCTTTCGCCGCCTGTTCGAGGCGGCGCATGTAAAGCGGCCAGACCTCGCGCGGCAGGCGGCGAACCACGTTCGGTCCACGCGCATTGCGCTGCGGGGCCGGCTCGTCGAGATCGTTGGTCATTGCCTGAAAGGTCGGCAACACGTCGCGCCAGCCCCAATTGCGCGCGCCCATCTGCTCCCATCGCTGGTAATCGTGCGGCAGCCCGCGCAGCGCGATCATGCCCATGACGCTCGATCCGCCGCCCATCACGCGCGGCTGCAGGAACGGTATCGGCGCTTCGCCGCTGCGGAAGGTGGTCGTCAGCGGCCAGAAATAACTTCGGTTGGCGTAGGCGATCGGAAAGATGCTGCGGATATCTTCCGGCACTTCGCCCGGGGCGGTGTCAGGCCCGGCCTCAATCAAGACAACGCGGCGGGAAGCGTCCTCCGACAATCGGGCGGCCACCACCGCGCCGGCTGAACCGGCGCCTACGACGATCACATCGGCTTCCTGCATGCATTGATTCCGGGCAGGCGGCTGGCTTAGCGAAGGTCCGGCCGGATGAAACGCCGCCCGACCACATTGCGCAAAAAGGCTGCGCCGGCGCATAAAGCCGCAAACACCGCCGTGATCGCCGCGATTTCCAGTACGCGGGCGAAAGCCGGTCCCCCCGCATGCAGCGGCCCGATTGTCTTGAATAATGCCGCCAGCGCGCCGATGCCGGCGCCATATGCCGCAGCGCGCGCGATGCTCCAGGGCCGCGGCTGCTGCGCCGAAACATGGAACGAAGGAAGCGGCATTTATTCAGCGGCTCTGACATGCGCCGGGTGAATCACCAGTCCGGCAAGATCCGGCAACACCAAGCGAAGAAGCTCGGTTTCGTCGCGCGCCACCAGCGCGGCGGTTTCCCCTTGCGTAAGATGGAGAGCAGTCAGCCGGCGATACGGCGCGTCGTGCACGATGCCGGCGCCCGTCAGCACCAAATAAATGCTGGGGCCGCCGGCGCGATAAGTGGCGTCGCGCGCAATCGTTATCGAGTTGCGCCGCGCATTGGCGCTCGGTGAAGGCGCCAAGCGGCTTTTCGCTGACACTCGGCATGTCAGCGACCGGCAGCCAGTCATAATTCTGCGGATCGACCATGATCGGGTCGCGGTAGCGCGGCTTCGGATAGTCCATGCGCCGGCCGTGCACATGCTCCCAGATCGCCTGATAGGCGTCGGTGTTGCGGCGGCCTTCGCCGTCATCGTTGCGGCGGAAGATGCCGCCTTCGAACGTGCCGAATTTTTTCAGCTCCTCGGTGCCGGCAGCGACTTCGCGCGGCGATAAATAGCCGTTGCCGCTGGCGCCGCCGAATTGTAGCACGGCGGTGACCGAACGGCCTTCCGAACTTTGCGGCCCGTATGCCACGCCCTCCGGGAAAGTAGCCGAGCATTCCGGCCGCCATTTTCCCATTGCGGTCGAAGTTCGATAGAGCCTTCGATCTGGTAGCGGAACTGATCGAAATTGTGCCGGTGACGCGGCGAGACGAAATCGCCGTCCTGCTGGCCGATGCCGAGATGGAAATTGCCCACCGTGCCGGGCGTTCCCTCGAGCAGATGCCGATAATAAAACGTGCCGCCGCGATGTTGCAGCCCGCGTATCCATTCGACCTCGTCGCCTTGCACGATTTTCATGAAACGCAAGCCTCCTGCGCGCACTCACCCGCAATGATTGGCCTGGCACCAGGCGCTGCAGGCTGCCGGCGTCTTATATTTGGCGTTCTTCGCGCACCATGCATCGCAGCGCGCCGCGCAACCGGCACCCGCAGCAAATGCTTCGGTTCGCATCAGCAGCGGGTCGAACGAAATCAGCAAGGTCATAGGCGCGAGCAATCCGAAAACGGTTTTCATGGTTTTATCTGCCTGGTCCGAAGCAAAATTCATTTCACCGTGACGGTGATGACCGGCGACATGATCGGCGGATTGAAAGGAACATGCGACCAATCGCCAAGCACGAGTTGCAGCGTGTGTTTGCCGGGCGGCAAGGTCACCATGGCTTCGGTCTGGCCGCCGCCGAAATGGACGTGCTTGGCGTCGGACGCGATCGGCTGCTTAAACTCGTCCGCCGAAAGCGTGGTGTCGATGATCAGATGATGATGCCCGGTATTCGGCTTTTCGACGCCGGCCGGCGCGACGCCCATGCCGCTCAGGCCAAACTGCACCTTGAACGGGCTGGTGATCGTGTCGCCGTCATTCGGGCTAATGACATAAACCTTTGCGTTGGGCGGGGCCGCGGTTTCCGCCAACGCAAGCGCGGGAAATCCGATCAGAGCGGCGAACAACAGGCCGCTACGCAATGCCAAATTCGTAAACACGGCGCTCCTCCCCTGCACGATTTCGCTTCTATTCCGGCACCCCCGCGGCCAGTGTCCAAAATCCGCAGAAGCTGCGCAATGGCTCCGGGCCGGGCAAACTTTCACGCTCTCGTGTTCTTGACTTTCGCCCGACCCAATCTCATTCGAGGGTCGTGCGACGGCCCTGGATTAGCCGGTTTAGCTCAGCGGTAGAGCAGCGGTTTTGTAATTCGTGAATTGGTGCTTGGCGCTGTTGGGTGACGTTGGGCAACGTCATATTTCTCGTCTTAAAATAGCCTTCGGTGGCAATCTGCAACATGCCCCGTTCGACCCTGTTTGGCGGCGTTGGGTAGCAAAAGCGGTAGCAGCGGGCTGGTCACTAGGTCAATTCATTCGGCGTTCATCTAGACTTGATGAGAATCCGCACCAGGGTAGAGGGACTTGCAGTTGCGTAGGTTGCAAATGAAAATACCCCTGTTGTTTGCTCTCGCGGTGGTCGTGTTGCTTGTGACGGGCGGCACCTTGGCGATCATGAACAAGGGCTGCAAGACCGGCCATCATCCGTGGTGCGCGCCCGTTTCCATCACTCGACACGACGCCAAGATTGGACCCAGCTAAGTCGCGCGTAGCCAAACTGCAAAAGCGACCGCCGGATTGGTCGCGTGCGCTGCCACGGCCGCTGTCGCGGTTGCAAAAGTGATCGAGTTACAGCAATGGGGTGGCTCTGTAGAGACTCTGTTTGACCTACCGAAGCACCCTGTTGCTGCCCTCATTTGCCGATTTCACAAGATGGCACAAGCTTGGAAAAATTGATGCGCTTATCGATCGTCGTCGGTGTACTGATGCTCGGCTTCTCGCTGGCGGGATGCTTTGAGGGGCCGCAAGGGCCGGCCGGTCCAGCGGGTCCACCTGGTCCAGCGGGTCAAGGCGCAGCAGGTCCCCCGGGGTGACCGGTCCGCCAGGTTCACCTGGTCCTGACGGTGCAGGCGGCGGCGTCGGCCCAGCTGGCCCGCAAGGTCCGCCCGGTCCAGCAGGCCCAGCTGCCACGGCCGGCCTGCACGCACTCAGACAGCCCGCGTGCGATATCGAGTGCGAACTCATCTGCAGCCCCGGCGAGACACTTGTTTCCGTGACCTGCCCGGGCGGTACCATTCACGTCAACGAAATTGCCGGCTCTAACGCGGGCGTCGTGCACCAAGGCGTCGGGACCCGCGCTGGCGCTGTGCATCGCTCAGTGAATAGACGACGCGCGGTTTCGTTCAAGGGCCTCTGGCGCGACTAGCTTACTGCCCGAGCCCGCAGGAGTTGTTTATTAGCCCCACCCCGATTGGTCCCAGCCGTTGCCGCGGCCCCTGACCATTCCGAAAGTGATGACGCTCAAAACACTCGCCGACGTTCGTGCGCTGATCGAGCGGCATCTGACAGCCGATCGGCGTGCGCGTTCGACTTTGGCGCTACGTTGCGAACCAGCTTATCCAGGCAGCCCGCGGCCAGGTCGAGCCAAAGCACGTCGCGATCGCGCTGCGGTTGGTGCTGTCTATGGAAGACGTCGAGTGCCGGACACGATGACCGAATACGCCGTCGAGATATTCGATGAAGGCGGCGGCATCGACCGACCTGACTGCCGCCCCAAGCCCGGATGACTTAGCGTCGCGCCCTTGTGGCCGCACACAGTGCGCCGCGCGTTCTTGCGTAGCAGGCCGCTTGATGCGTCGGGACCCCACCGTATGATGAATTGCGCCAGCGTCATTCGGCGCGCCGTGGTTGCAGCGCGCGCAATAGACCCACGTCCAATGCACCGACTAGCGCATTTCCGCGAACGTACACGGCCGGTATCGGGGACGTTTCTGAGTGTGCCGCCTCGCTCGCCAATGCGCCGAATTTTCAAGGCTAAAATTGCTGGGTTCGCCGCTCATGGCGGCGTCCATTGAACGGCACGACTACGAACAGAGTCCAGCGCTGGGTCTTGTGGCCGGTGCCGCTCAATGGCCTACTCGGCGACTATCAGTCACGTTGTCGGAATGCCCAACGGTGATGCGGTCAGAAAGGGGAAGCGTCCGCGTATAGGTTGCGGAGGCAAATTACCGGCCCGGGCGGCAAGGGCAAATCGGCCCTTGATGCCAAGCTTCTCGTAGACTTTATGCAAGTGACTCTTGATGGTTCCTTCGGCGACATTGAGTTCGCGCGCAATCACTTTGCTGGCAAGACCCTTGGCGGCGAGAAGCGCCACCTGGCGTTCACGCACGCTCAACACGTTGAAGTACGAAGTGTCCTGCACTTGGTTCATTCCCATTGAAAAGCATTCTCCCATTTCGCCAGCTGTAGACTGGTGTGAAAGTCCATCGCTCATTTTTCTCCATGCACTCCATCACGCATGCCACCTGTCTTAACGCCCCCGTTCGATCTCATTCGGCGATGCTAGGCGACCCAGTCAACGAGCGTGATCGCGCCATACGTCAACGCTGCGATCCACGCCAGGGTAAGCCACAGACCAACCGCCAAAAAAATTGGGTAGAACTTTGACATTTCTCTGTGGCCCCGCACATGAACACGCGGGCGACCCTTCAGTTCCTAAGCATGTTTCCCAAGTGCGCTCAAAACGCGACAGGATGATGTGACCGAGATCACAGGAATGCTAAACGGGCAGCGCCGGGCAAGGGCGGGCCGGCCATTTGGCGGCGGTGGAACCATCGCCGGTCGCGGGCACTTATGCGGTAAAGGAGGAGCCATTCATGGCCAATGAGCTGAAGCGACAAGGGCCGAATATTCCGCCGCAGAAACCCGATATTCAGCCGGAGCCGACGCCCCAAGAGATCCCTCAGTATCAAGAGATCCCTCAGTATAAGGATGTTCCTGAGAAAGAAGCTCCGCCTATGCGTAGCGCCGGGCAAGCGCAGGCCGGCCCGGCGCCTTCAATGTCAGGCCCGCTCACGCTTTGAAAGTTCGAATAGCTCTTCCCATTGCTTCTGAACTTTTGCAGTGGCACTGCACAATTCAAACGCCAGCGCGCGCAACGCCTCCACTTCGTCCTCCGTTTCCATACTGGTCATCTTGCCAACGCCTTCGAGGGCCATCGCGGCGTTCATCCGAAAGTAGCCAGCGGGCGCCTTGGTCATTCCGAGATCGGGATTACCCTTGACCTGTACAGCCACGTGCTGCCGAATACGCAGGCGGACGCGGCTGCGATCGTTGACGACGCACTGCGGGCCGCCCTAAACAAACGGGAAACAAAAGGGTAGCAAAGTGGTAGCAGCCACCGTATTCGGTGGCATCGACGCTATCGGAAATGCCCGTAAACATTGGTTAGCCGGGTTAGCTCAGCGGTAGAGCAGCGGTTTTGTAAACCGTTGGTCGGGAGTTCGATTCTCTCACCCGGCACCATTGGAAAGATCACTACGTAGGCCTGACAGCACCCTTGATCGCGGGGTCGCGACCTTCAACCGACACGGGGCCGAAGGGGCGATCGGATCGTGCCGGCAGGTCGACCAGCCCTCATCGCGCTTTTGTCTTGGGTTTGTCCGGTATTCCAGGCTCCGGCAAAAACAACTTTGCTGGAGCTTTTATTATGCGATTACCCGCAGGCCCAAGCCATCGCGTACGACCGCTTTCATCCCGGCATGAGCGACGAACAAATCCAAGACTGGTGCGGCGCGGCAGTGATCCGAACGAAATTGCGCTCAATGAATTGATCGCAGCGTCTGACTCAAGCCCGCCCGGACGCCGCGCCACGGTCGCTCATTCTGTTCGAAACCGCGTTCGGCCGCGCGCACCGGGCGAGCGGTGCGTTCATCGATTTTTCCGTCTGGATCGACACGCCGTTGGACGTTGCGCTGTCGCGCGCGTGCCTGGTGTTTCTCGGTCACCTCAAACGCAACACCGCGCTGGATGCGGCGACGCAGTTCATCGCCTGCCTCACCCGCTACACGCAGGCTACCCGATGTTGCGCGCGCAGTATTTGGCGGTGAGCGAGAAAGCGAAGGCGGCGGCCGATCTCGTTCTCGACGGTGCGCAGCCGCCCGCAGCTGTGGCGCGATCGCTCGCCGACGCGCTCGCCGGGCAGGGTTTGCGGGACTAGCGCTATTTTTCGCCTTGTGCCTCGGCCACGATCCAGGCGTGATAATCCGGATCGACGCTTTCGATCGGCAGCACCAGGATGGCGGGCGTGCTGTAAGAGTGCATTTGCTTCACCGCGGCGCGCACATTCTCGGCCAGGCTGGCGCGGGTCTTGATCAGCATCACCACCTCGTCGCCGCGTTCGATGGCGCCCTGCCACCAATAGTATGAGATCATGCCGGGCAGGATGTTGACACAAGCCGCAAGCCGGCGTTCGACCAAGGTGCGTCCCGGCCTCTCTCTGCCTCGACAATTGACGGATAGGTCGTGTACACGAACACCGCGCGTTCCATAACCATCTCCCGCAGCCGTTAGGGCACCGAACCAAACAGATCATGCCGCAGCGCCGCTCCACACCCGGCTTCAAGCACATCGCCTTCGTCGCCAGCGACGACGCCGGCCGCGCTAAAGGCGCGGCGGGCGCTGGTCGCGTCGCTACGGCGACGCGCTGCCGGAGACGCCGACGTCATTGTCGCGCTTGGCGGCGACGGCCTGATGCTCTCGACCCTGCAAAGCTTCATGAATTCCGGCAAGCCGATCTACGGCATGCATCGGGGCACCGTCGGCTTTCTGATGAACGAGTTTTCCGAGGAAGAGCTGACCGAACGGCTTGGCCGCCGCGCAGGTCACCGTGATCCATCCACTGGCCATGCGCGCGCATCGACGCCTCAGCGGCGCAGTCCATCGCCACCGCGCCATCAACGAGGTCTCGCTATTTCGCCAAAGCTATCAGGTGGCGCGGCTGCGCATCCTGGTCGACGGCAAGGAGCGGCTCGGCGAACTTGTCGCCGACGGCGTGCTGCTGGCGACGCCGGCCGGCTCGACCGCCTACAATCTTTCGGTCCAGGGACCGATTATTCCGATCGGCGCGCCGCTGCTGGCGCTGACGCCGATCAGCCCGTTCCGGCCCCGCCGCTGGCGCGGCGCGCTGCTGCCCGATCGGGCGCAAGTCACCGTCGAAGTGGATGAGGCGGCCAAGCGCCCGGTTGCTGCGGTTGCCGACCATGACGAGGTGCGCTCGGTCCGCTCGGTCGAAATCAGCATGGATCACGCGATCGCCATGCATATGCTGTTCGATCCGGGTCACAATCTGGATGAGCGTATCCTGCGCGAGCAATTCGGCTATTAGGGCATTCCCGCCCGCTCGTATCCGCAAGTGCCGAACGACAACGACGATCCGGTTGCGCGCGCCGAAGCGGCACTGGCGCAGCTATCGAACGAATTTGGCGACTGGATGCGGGCCGAGTGCGAGCGGCTCGACGCCGCGCGGCGGGAGGTCAAGCGGCTCGGCTTCACCAAAAAGACCAACGATGACCTGTTCCGCGCCGCCCACGACATCAAAGGCGAGGCCGCGACGTTCGGTTATGCCGCCGTTGGTCCCGCCGCCGACAGCCTGTGCCGGTTGATCGAGCACACCCCGGACATGACGCGCATTCCGCTCACATTGGTCGATCAGCATGTCGATGCGGTGCGCGCCATTGCCCGCGAGCGGGACCGGGCCGATCTCGCCGCCGTCGCCACCGAGCTGACGCAAAAGCTGCGGGAAACCGACGAATTCCTGCGTGCCGAGAACAGCGAGCGGCCGGATTATTTGGAAAACATTCTCGCGCCGCCGCTGGCGCCGGGCGCGGCTCAAGCGGCTTCCTGCTCGTCTTGGTAGGCTTCGGCGACCAATTCGTCGCAGAATAGCCGCGCCTCTTCGCGCGCCGCCTCGGTTGCGAAACGGCGCAGCAGCGTGAGCAACGGCTCGACCTCGCGCAGCGCCTCGTCCTCGCAGCGCGTGAGCACGCGCTCGATCATGCGGCGCTTGAGCCGCGCGCCGCCGCCCGGCTCGCTGTTAAAGCCGCCCTCGCGCATCGCGCCGATCGCTTCCTTGAACGCAGCATAGGTCGATGGGGGCAGTCCCGCCTGGTCGAACAGCGCGCGCAATCCGGTGTTGCCGCCGTCATGCACGAGGCTGGAAACCCGCCCCACCGGCATGTCGGTCAATTCCGACAAAGCTTCTTCGAACAAGGCGACGTTACCGCACAGGAGCGCGCGCAGAATTAGCCCCCCGGTGAGCTGGCCAGTGGCGCGCAGGTGATGAACGAGCGGCCGCATCTGGGGCGTCGGCGCCTTGGCGGCCAGCACCAGGGTTGCCTTCTCGCATGCCTCACGGGCGATACGTTGCGCGTGATCCGGTTCGAGCCATTGCCGCTCGGCGACGAAGCCGGACAAGGTATCGGAAAGCTTGGCGACCAGCGTGAGCCGCGTCGTCACCGCCACATCGGCACGCGCCAGCAGCTCTTCGCGGATCGCGGCCAGATGACCGTGCCGTTCGGCGATCCGGTCGATCGAGAAAGGCGCAAGGTCGGCGGCGAGATTTTCCAGCAACACCAGGCACGATTCGGCTGTGCCGACTTCGGCGACGGCGGCAGCGACCGAACGTGGCAGTCCGGCACGGGCGGCGACCGCCGCCTGCACAACGCCACCACCGGTTGCCACCGCGTCGACCAGATCAGCATCGACAAACAGTGGTGACAGCGCCAGCACCGGCGCGGCAATCTGCGGCTGATCGGCCGCCAGCGCCAGCATGATGGCGGGCGGCGCGCTCGGGCTTGCCGCCAGCGCGTCGGCGAGCGCACGCCGCACCAGCGGCGAGGCGTCGTCGAGCAGCATCAGCATCGCGCCTTCGGCTGCAGCGGCATCGTCCGCGGACAGATCGGAATAAAGATAGGCGCGCGCGAGCGCGCTGGTGGCTTCGGCTCGCTGGCTGGCGGGCGCGGTACACACCCAGTCAAGAAAATCGCGGACGATCATGATGTCGCTCACGCCACGCGAGACTTTGCTCGGGAATGCGAGCCTAGGCGCGCGGCCTTAACAAACCGTTCACCAAAGACGTTTGGAAAGATTAACGGACCGCACTTCGCCCGCCGTTCAAGTGTCCTTGGTCGGCGGATCCTTGAACAGATTGAGCAAGCCTCCGGGAACTGCTCGCGACCCGAGGCCACGCCGGTACTTGGCACGCCCCACAACGCGCCAACGAGTGGTGCGAGTGGCGCGAGTGGCGCGAGTGGCGCGGAGCCGTTGGGGTCGGCGAACAAGCCTTGGAACACCTGCTGCTGCGGCCGATCGGGTTTCGCCGCCGCAGGCGCCGCGAATGTTTCGGCAACGCGGCTGCCTTTGGCCGCTGTCTGTTGACCGGCGGCAAACGCACCGGCGATGCCGGCGGTATCCGGCGCCAGTGCCGTCGCCGAGTCCGGGCTGCGCGCCACCCACGACGGCCCGCCGCCGCACATCACCGCGCTCGGCCACAGCTACGGCTCGCTCCTCGTCGGCCGGGCCGCCGCCCGGGCCGCCTGCGCCGACGAGGTCGTCCTCGTCGGCAGCCCCGGTACAGGCGCGGGGCACGCCTCTGATCTGCGGGTGCCGCCCGGCCACGTCTGGGTCGGCGCGGCCCCGGACGACCCGGTGGCCCGGCTGCCGTCCCGACGCCGGGTAGCGGGCTCGCTGCTCGGCGCCGTGCCCGGCGTACTGCCCACGGTGCTGCACCTCACCGATCCCGGGCGGGAGACCTGGTTCGGTCGGAATCCTGTCGACCCCGGCTTCGGCGCCCGCCGCTTCCCCGTCGACGACGGACCCGACATGGGCGGCATCGCCTCCGCGCACTCGCACTACCTCGATCCGGGCAGCCGCTCACTCGCCGCCATCGCCCGCATCGTGACTGGTAGCACCGGTAGTACTCCGGGGCGCCCGCGTCGGCAGTGGAGTCACCCTTCCGTGCGATCGCCTCACGCCGCCAGCAGGAGGAAGAATGACGACATGTCAGGAAATTCACCGGTACGTGTCCTCTCGGCCGTGGTCATCGGCACCACCACCGAGTACTACGACTTCTTCATCTACGGCACCGCCGCCGCCCTCGTCTTCGGCCACACCTTCTTCCCCCACCTCACCCCGGTCGGCGGACTCCTCGCCGCCTTCTCCGTCTACGCCGTCGGCTTCCTCGGCCGCCCCACCGGAGCCGCCTTCTTCGGGCGCCTCGGCGACCGGCTCGGACGCAAGCGCGTGCTGATCTTCGCGCTGCTGCTCATGGGGCTGTCAACGGCCGCCGTCGGGCTGCTTCCCGGCTACGCGGACTGGGGGGTCTGGTCGCCGGTGACCCTCACCTTCCTGCGCTTCCTCCAGGGCGTCGGCCTCGGCGGCGAGTTCGGTGGGGCCTCGCTCTTCGCCACCGAACACGCACCGCCGGGCCGACGCGGCCGCTACGGAGCCTTCGTCCACCTCGGTCCCTGTCTGGGCTTCGCCCTCGCCACCGGACTCTTCCTGGTCCTGTCCGCGAAGCTTCCCCCGGCCGACTTCGCGGCCTGGGGCTGGCGTCTGCCGTTCCTCGGCTCGACCGGCCTCGTCGCCTTCGGCCTCGTTGCCCGGATCCGGGTGCAGGAGTCCCCGGCCTTCCTGGCGATGACGAGCCGCCGCCGAAGCCGCCGCCGCCGAAGCCGCCGCGAACGCCGCCGAGGCCGCGCCCTCCGAGACAGCGACCGCCGAGACCGTCGAGGCCGGCCCGCTCGGTACCGTGTTGCGCGTGCACAGCCGGCCGCTGCTGCTCGGTGCGGGTGCGGTGATGACCGGGTCCATGTTCTTCTACACCGCCACGACCTGGGCCCTGGCCCACGCCACCCACGACCTCCATATGCCCGGCACCCGGATGCTGGTCCTGCTGCTCATCGCCAACGTCGTGCTCGGAGGCGCATCCTTCACCGGCGCCCAGCTCTCCGACCGCCACGGACGCAGACGCGTCATGCGCTGGGGCGCCGTCGCCGCACTGGTCTGGTCGCCACTGCTGATCCCGCTGCTGGACACCGCCAGCACGCCGCTGGTCCTGCTCGGCCTGGTCGGGGCGATGGCCTCCCTCGGCCTGCTGCTCGGTCCCGTGCCCGCCTTCCTGCCCGAGCTCTTCCCGGCCGCCGTGCGCTGCTCCGGCGCCTCCCTCACCTACAACCTCGGCTCGCTCGTCGGCGGGGCCGTCGCGCCGCTGCTGGCGACCCGGCTGACCGCGAGTTTCGGCTCCTTCGCCGTGTCCTGGTACCTCGCCGCGATGTGCTGCGCCTCGCTGTTCTGCCTGCGCGCGCTGGCGATCAACAGTGCTCAGGACGGGCTGCTCGGGGCCGCGCCGGACGCGATTTCGTATTCGGGGCGGTGACCAGGTATTGTCTTCCTCGTTCGCCCCTATAGCTCAGTCGGTAGAGCGTCTCCATGGTAAGGAGAAGGTCTGCGGTTCGATTCCGCATGGGGGCTCAGCAAGACCGCAGGCCCCTCGCCCACTGGGCGGGGGGCCTGCGGCGTTTCCGGCTGGGGCGGTGAGTCGGGCGGCGAGGGTCGGGTCCGGCCTCGGGCTGACTCAGTTGGTCGGAAGCACCGGTGCGACGATCCGCCCGGCGCGCCCCCGCGACGCCTTGATCAGTTCCCCGTTGGGCCGGTCGTTGCCCTCGATCCGGCGGTGCGTCCGCTCCGCCGAGGAGCCGTTGCCCAGGTGCCGCTCCCGGAGCCGCTGTTCACGCAGCTCGTCCGGAGCGTCGACGTACCAGAGCTCGTCGAGCAGCGCCGCCGCCTCCCGCCAGCCCGGCGCGTCCAGGGCCAGGTAGTTGCCCTCGGTGACCACCAGTCGCACCCCCGGAGCCACCACGTGCCGCGCCGCGACCGGTTCGTGCAGCAGCCGGTCGTAGTCCGGCAGATAGACCGGGTGCTGCGGCAGCGGCTCAGTGACGAGCCGGCTCAGCAGCGCCGCGTACCCGTGCATGTCGAAGCTGGGCGGCGAGCCCTTGCGGTCCGTCAGGCCGAGCTGCTCCAACTGGATTTCGGACAGATGGAACCCGTCCAGCGGCAGATAGGCGGCAGTGTCAGTGCCGAGGCGTAGGTTGATTTCGTCCACACATGCTCGGGCGAGCGTGGACTTCCCGGCGGCCGGGGGTCCGCACAGCCCGAGCAGGCGTCGCCCGGGGCGGTCGAGCAACCGGGCGACGTCGGACACCAGCGAGTCGAAACCGTCCATGAGTGGCATGGTCCCAGCCTTCCAGGATCCCAGGGGTGGCCATGTCCGCCACAAGTAATTCGGACGGGCCGTGCGGAACAGTGGCGGCCGGTGCACGGTATGCGTTGTGATGGTGCGTCACAGCCGGAGACGGCCCGGCGAGAGGGGGCACCATGGGCGTACGTCTCGTGGTGATGGACGACCATCGGTTGCTGGCCGAGGCATTGGCCGCAGCCCTGCAGTTACGCGGCCACCGCGTCCTGGCCGTCGGCACGCCGGTGGGCGTCGCCGCCGACCTGGTGGTGAACCGCCGGCCCGAAGTGTGCCTGCTCGGCGTCGCCCACCCGGAGGACCCCACCGTCTTCGACGTGGTGCGCCGCATCCGCCGCGAGCGACCCGAGGTCTCGGTCGTGGTCATGGGCAAAGTCACCCACCTCTCCGGAGTCGCCGCGGCCTTCGCCGCCGGAGCGGCCGGATACGTCCGCCAGGACGAGCGGATCGAGGTCGTCGAACGCGCCCTCACCCGGGTCCGATCCGGCGAGGCGGCGGTCGCCCCGGACCTGCTCCAGCAGGTGTTCGAGCACCTGCTGCGCCCGGTGGCCGAGCCCGACGACGAAGCAGTGCGCCTGCTACGCCTGCTGACCCGTCGCGAGGTCCAGGTTCTGAAGCGGATCGCCGAGGGCGAGGACACCCGGGCCATCGCCGAGGGCATGGCCATCGCCCCCAGCACGGCCCGCACCCACGTCCAGCGCGTCCTGATGAAGCTCGGTGCCCGTACCCGCCTAGAAGCCGCGGCGCTCGCCGCCCGCACGGGGCTGCTGGAGCTGACCGACAGCATGTGAGGGCCGCGCCCGCGCCCCGGGCGCGGCCGGGCCGGCGCAGTCGGCGCAGCTGCGGCCGTGCCGCGCGCCCGGACGCCCCCGCCCCCTGCCTAGCCACCGCTCCGCCTCGCTCCACCCTCCGCCGCCGGTCGGGCTCCCGGTCCACCGGCTTTTCACGCATGCCTCCTGCAGAATGCCGCCACTCACATCTGTTGATAAGTGAGCACTTGTGTTTGAATGTGTTGGCATGAGGTTCGAGTAGGTGTGAAGGTGGAGCCACGAGTGAAGAAGACCAGCACCCGCCTGGCCGACGGACGCGAGTTGATGTACTTCGACGCGCGTGACGACGTCGTGCGGGACGCCCCCGACCTGCGGCCTCTGGAAGCGACGAGTACGGCTTCGGAGATTCGTTACGATCCGCTGCTCGACGAGTGGGTGGTCATCGCCTCGCACCGGCAGGGACGGATCTACCACCCCCCGGCGGACGAGTGCCCGCTCTGCCCCTCGCGGGACGGGCGGCTCAGCGAGATCCCGGCTGCCGACTACGACGTGGCGGTCTTCGAGAACCGCTTCCCCTCGCTGACCATGGCCGCGACCGGCGAGACCGGCGCGACTGCCCCGGCCGACGGCTCGGAGCGCCTCGCCGACAGCGGCCCCGCCCTGACCAGGCCGGGGGTCGGGCGTTGCGAGGTGGTCTGCTTCACCTCGGACCACAACGCGTCCTTCGCCGACCTGACGCCCCAGCACGTCGGCCTGGTCCTGGACGCCTGGACCGACCGCACCGCCGAGCTCTCCGCCCTGCCCGGCGTGGAGCAGGTGTTCTGTTTTGAGAATCGTGGTGCGGAGATCGGCGTCACCCTCGGCCACCCGCACGGGCAGATCTACGCCTACCCCTTCGTCACCCCCCGCACCGAGCGGATGCTCGCCGCCGCCACGGCGCACCGCCGGCGAACCGGCCGCAACCTCTTCGACGACCTGCTCGCTGCCGAGCTCGCGACCCGGGGCACGCCGGGCGACCGCGTCGTCATCACCGGGGAGCACTGGACCGCGTTCGTCCCCCACGCGGCCCACTGGCCCTACGAGGTACACCTCTACCCCAACCGTCGCGTCGGCGACCTGCTCGCCCTCAACGAAGCCGAGCGCGCCGAGTTCTGCACCGTCTACCTGGACCTGCTGCGCCGCTTCGACCTGCTCTTCGAGACTCCCGGAAACCGGACCCCGTACATCGCGGCCTGGCACCAGAGCCCGGTCGGTTCAGCACCGGGAAGCGGCAGCGAGCTGGCGCTGCACCTGGAGCTCTTCACCATTCGTCGTACCGTGGGCAAGCTCAAGTTCCTGGCGGGCTCCGAATCCGGCATGGACGTGTTCATCAACGACGTGTCGCCGGAGACGGCGGCGCAGCGGCTACGAGAGGTCTCCCCATGAGCAAGTACCTGGTCACCGGCGGCGCCGGATATGTCGGCGGGGTCGTCGGCGCGCACCTCGTCGAGGCCGGCCACCAGGTCGTCGTCCTCGACGACCTGTCCACCGGCCACCGCGTCTCGGTGCCGACCGGCGCCGAGTTCGTACAGGGGCGGATCCAGGACGCGGCCGACGTGCTCGACGGCTCCTTCGACGGGGTCCTGCACTTCGCCGCCAGCTCCCAGGTCGGCGAGTCCGTCGCGGACCCCGAGAAGTACTGGCGCAACAACGTCGCCGGCTCGCTCGAACTGCTGGCCGCGATGCGCAAGGCGGACGTCCGCAGGCTCGTGTTCTCCTCCACCGCCGCCGTGTACGGGGAGCCGGAGGCCACCCCGATCGAGGAGAGCCGCCCGCACCGCGCCGACCAACCCCTACGGCGCGACCAAGCTCGCGGTCGACCACATGATCACCAGTGAGGCGGCGGCCCACGGGCTCGCAGCGGTGTCGCTGCGCTACTTCAACGTCGCCGGAGCCTACGGCGTCCAGGGCGAGCGCCACGACCCCGAATCGCACCTCATCCCGCTGGTGCTGCAGGCCGCGCTCGGGAAGCGCCCGCACATCTCCGTCTACGGGGACGACTACCCCACGCCCGACGGCACCTGCATCCGCGACTACATCCATGTCGCCGACCTGGCCGAGGCCCACCTGCTCGCCGTCGCCGCCGCCCGGCCCGGAGAGCACCTGATCTGCAACCTCGGCAACGGCACCGGCTTCTCCGTCCGCCAGATCATCGACGCCGTCCGCCGGGTCACCGGCCGGGAGATCCCCGCCGTCACCGCCGAGCGGCGCCCCGGCGACCCCGCCGTCCTGGTCGCCTCGGCCGAGCGCGCCCGGACCGCCCTCGGCTGGCAGCCGAGCCGCATCGACCTCGACAGCATCGTCGCCGACGCCTGGGCCTTCGCCCTGGCGCAGGAAGAAACGCGCTGAGGAACCGGCGCACTGAGCCGCAGCGGCGCAGTGCCGCAGTGACGCAGCAGTCCCAGCCCTAGCCCCAGCCCCTGCAGCGGGCCCAGGAATCGGAGCAGCAGTGACCCAACTCGAAGCCGTGACCAAGGGATTCACCACCCTCTACGGCACCGACCCCGACGGCGTCTGGCAGTCGCCCGGACGGGTGAACCTGATCGGCGAGCACACCGACTACAACGACGGGTTCGTGCTGCCGCTGGCCCTGCCGCATGCCGCCCGAGTGGCCGTGTCCCGCCGTGACGACGGGATCCTGCGACTCCACAGCAGTTGGGCCGACCAGGTCACCGAGGCCGTCGTCGCCGACCTCGCCCCGGGGTCGGTGCGGGGCTGGGGCGCCTACCCCGCCGCCGTGGTCTGGGCGCTCCGCGAGGCCGGCTACGCCGTCGGCGGCGCGGACGTCCACCTGGACAGCGACGTCCCGGTCGGCGCCGGCCTGTCCTCCTCCGCCGCACTGGAGTGCGCAGTGGCGCTGGCCTGGAGCGACCTGTACGGGCTGGGGCTGACGCACCAGCAGATCGCGCTGCTCGCCCAGCGCGCCGAGAACGACTTCGCCGGCGTCCCCTGCGGCGTCATGGACCAGATGGCGTCGAGCTGCTGTGTCGAGGGCGCCGCCCTGTTCCTCGACACCCGTGACCTCGGCTCGCGCCAGGTCCCACTGGACCTCGCCGCCGAGGGACTGGTGCTGCTGGTCGTCGACACCCGGGTCAAGCACGACCTCGCGGACGGCGCCTACGCCGAGCGCCGGGCCGGCTGCGAGCGCTCGGCGCGCCTGCTCGGGCTGCCCGCCCTCCGCGACCTGCCGCTCAGCGGCCTGGACGCGGCCCTGGCGCAGCTGCCCGAGCCCGGACTGCGTGCGCTGACCCGCCATGTGGTGACCGAGAACGCCCGGGTCGAGGAGGTCATCGCCCTGCTCGACGCGGGTGAGACCCGGCGGATCGGACCGGTCCTGACGGCCGGGCACGCCTCGCTGCGGGACGACTTCGCGGTGTCCTGCGTCGAGACCGACCTGGTCGTGGCGACTGCGAACGCGGCCGGAGCGCTGGGCGCGCGGATGACCGGCGGCGGTTTCGGCGGCTCGGTCATCGTGCTGGCCGAGCAGGCGGACGCGGACCGGATCGCCGCTGCGGTCGTGGACGCGTTCGCGGAGCGGGGCTGGCAGCAGCCCCGATCCTTCGCCGCCGTCCCCTCCGCCGGAGCCCGCCGCCTGGCCTGACCCGACCCCGTCGGCGGGTTCCGCCCGCCGACGGGCCCGCCCCGCAGGGACCGGGGCCAGGGCCGGGCCCGCCGGAGCGCGGGTGTGCCGCGCAAGCCGTACCCGCGCGCCGTGCGGCGCAACCGGTCGCCCCCTGGCCGGTCCCGCGCTTCACCTGCTGAGAACGCCCTGGTGGCTCTACCCTGAAGAACGGCAACGGCGGGGGGCCGGTGACCGGACTAAGGGGAGAGCTGTGGGGCGTATCCGGGTCCTGGTGGCCGACGGGCATCGCATCTTCGCCGAGGCGCTCGCAACCGCACTCGCCGCCGAGCCCGACATAGACGTGTCGGCGGCCGGAAGCACACACGCGGCCGAACGCGCCCTCGACCGCGCTGTCGCCGAGAACCGCCCCTACCAGGTCCTGCTGGTCGACGCCGACCTCGCCCCCGGCGGTCCCGTGCCGCCGGGCGACTCCAGACCGCAGCCCGGCCAGGCCCAGGGCCCCGGCAGCGCCCACCCCCCGGGCCAGAACGGCGCACCCGGCCCCGCGCCCGCCGCCGGTCACCCCGGCGCGCCGCTCCCGTCCGGCTTCGGCCCGCGGACCAGCGTCCCGCTCCCCGCCCAGCGCCGCCCCGGCACCACCGCGCGGATCACCCCGCCCCCGTCCGTCCCGAACCGCCCCCGGATCCCCGGCCAGCGCCCCGACGGCGCCGCCCCCGGGCGCAGCGCGGGCGCCGCCGACGGCATCGCGCTCGTCGGCCGGGCCCGCGCCGCCCACCCCGACCTGCGCGCCGTCGTCCTCGCCACCGACGACGACCCCCGCCGGACCGTCCGCGCCCTCCAGGCCGGCGCCAGCGGCTGGGTCGCCAAGGAGAGCTCGCTCGGCCGGCTCACCGCCATCGTCCGCGGCGTCCTCCGGGACGAGACCCACATTCCGCCACTGCTGCTCACCGGCGTCGTCCGGGAACTCACCGCCGCGCGACGCGACCGCACCGAGAGCGAACGGCTGGTCGAATCGCTCACCCCGCGCGAGAAGCAGGTCCTCCGCTGCATGGTCGCCGGACTGGGCCGGCAGGCCGTGGCCGACCGGCTCTACCTTTCCCCGCACACTGTCCGCACCCATATGCAGAACGTCCTCGGCAAACTGAACGTCCACTCGACCCTCGCCGCCGTCGCCGTGGCCCGCCGGGCCGGCATCGGTCCCGCCATCGAGGGCCCGCAGTAGCGCCGCAGGCCCCGGTCGGTCAGCCGCGCAACGGTGCCAGGACGGCCGCTCAGACCGCCGCGCGCGCGATTCGGCGAACCTTCTCCGCCTCCGGCTCCACCGACCAGGCACTGCGCAGAGCGTCCGCCGTCCGGCCCACCCGGCGCGCCACCAGCCTGCTGTACCCGGTCACCGCCAACGCGCACAGGATCGCGGTCAGATGCTCGGCCCCCGCCATGTTCGGCAGCATCGCCTCCTCGCCGACCATCCCCACCACCACCGCCGTACCGGTCAGCCACGCCCGGTACCGCCACGCCACGCACACCGCGACCGCCACCACCGCCGCCGACGGTCCGGTGTCCCGCAGGAACGCGTCGTCGAACGGCAGCCCGAAGAGGTGCCCGGACCCCAGCCGGACCGCGCTCCGGGCGTACAGCGTGCCGGCCAGCGACCCCAGATACGCCACCGACAGCGTCCGCCAACGCCCGATCGCCGTCTCCGCGATCCCGAAGACCACGAAGACCTGCGCCGCCGCGCCCCACACCGGCAGATCCGGAGCCGGCACGAACAGCGACAGTGGCGTACGCAGCAGCTCCAGCCACAGCGGCAGCGACGCCTGCACCACGCCGATCCGCTCCACCGCCGCCGCCCCGCCCGCGGTGTGCTGGAGCAACTGGAAGACAAGCACCGCCGCCGTCGCCACCAGCGTCAGCGGGATCGCCGCCGGACCGTTCAGCGCCAACGGCCTGCGCACGGTCCGGAACAGTGGACCCCACTCGGCCTCGGCCCACGCCGACAGCCCCGAACCCGCGCGCCGCAGCGCCCGCCGCGAGCCGCCCCCGGGAGCACCGGCGGAGGCGGCCGGACGGATGTCTCGAGGGAGGGAGGTCATGGTCGCTGCTCCGTTCCGGACAGACGGGACGACGGATCACCGGGGTCTGCTTCAGCGCAAGCCAGCCACTTTCATATATATAGCAAAAACGGACATCAGGGCATCGGCGAGTGCGCCTTGCTCCGGAAGCCCTGTCCCGGAAGCCCTGTCCCGGAGTTCAGGG
>CAWJTE010000003.1:0-96996 GCA_963845775.1 uncultured Alphaproteobacteria bacterium | reverse complement strand
TCGGAGCTCTCGCCGGGCTGCCACGCCGCCGACCGCGCCAAAAGCACGCCGTACCAATCCATAGTTGAAGAGGCCTTCGCCGTCGTCGTTCCACACGGTGGTGAGCGCGCCGGTGCTACCAGCCGCTGGCCAGTCGCGAATGAAGCCCTGAATGTTCCAGAGCGCGTTGCCGACGGGATAGACCTCGTTCCAGTTGGCGTCGCCGGGCGCGACCCAGGTCTCGATGCCGGCCTTGGCGAAGGGCGATATTTCGGTCGAAGCTGTCTTTGTGTCAGTAGTCCCAGGGCACGGCGATCATGTCCTTGGGCAGATGCCGGGGACGGCGTCGGGATTGGCGTCGCCGATGTCGCCCCAGAAGAGCAGCCGGCGATTGAGCGGCGCGAGCTCGTTGTGAATCTGCTTGAGGAAGTCGACGTAGACCGGGCCGTAGCCTGCTTGCTCGACCTCGGCGTTGGTGCGGCCCGTGCCGAGATCGAAGGTTTCGTCGGCGCCGATGTGGATGAAGGGCGAGGGAAACTCCTGCGCGATTTGCGTGAACCAATCCTTGATGAGCGGCAGCGTGCCGGGCTCGTGCCGGGCGCGAGCACATGGCCGTGCGGCGTTTCGGCAGTCGCCGTACAGCTCGTACTTGAGGACGTGGTGCAGATGGCCGAAGGCTTCCTGCTCGGGAACGATCGGTGATGTGATACTGGCGGGCGTAGGCCACCAGCTCCGCTGCCTCGCCGGGCGTGAGCGAGCTGCCGGGAGGCGCGGCCAGCGGCTGATCGGGATAGAACAGCGTGTGCTCGAAGTAAGGCGAGTAGATGTTGATCTTGTATGCGGCGAAGACGTCGAATCTGGTGCTTCTGGAAGGCCAGCGTGGGAAACGGGCCGCGGGAGAGATCGTCGTCGATGCCGCGATACTTCATTGCCGGCCAGTCGCGCATGGTGGGCGCCAGCTAGCGCTGCCGCTTTGTCGAGGGCTCGATTAATTGCTTGAGGGTTTGCGCGCCGTAGAAGATTCCGGCGGCGGTCTCGCCGATGATGCTGAGGTCTCGCCAGAGGGAGTTTTTTGCGAGACGAGGACGTAGCCTTCGTCGTGCATGGCCGGATCGAACTCGAGATGAAGCGCGGACCAGGATCGCCTTGGCGCTGGGCGAATCGGCGCGCAGAAGAGTAATGACAATCGGCCTTCCCGAGCCGACAACGACGCCGTCGGCGATCGCGTGCTCAAGATCGCCGGCCGCAAACCGGTCCTCGTCATTGCTCGTGCTCACAACGCTCAGGCCGGATGTGCCGACGGGGATCGACTCAACCGCCGTACACTCGCGTGGCGCAGGCACAAGATGCAAATCGGCGCAGGATGGCGTGGCGGCGGCCTGATCTTGCCCAAGCGCGCCGGTTGCGGCGCACACAAAGAGAATGATGACAACGGAAAGGGAGAGGCGTTTCATTGTTCCTCGACTCGAGAAGGATCGGATGAAAGGCTAAATCATTGCGGCGTGCTGTGTATACCCTTCCAAACTGGGCTGAGCAGTACCGCTGAAGGCTTGCAAGGACTACAAGCCCAGAAACCCGCGAAGGGCCCGATTCACCATCTGCATGGTTGCTGCATCGACGCGGCCGATTCTGGCGCCGACTTTCGATCGAGGCACCGCAGTCGCCTTATCGACCATAATCTGCGACCGCACTCTTAGGCCGGATTCCTTGGTTGCGGCAACACCGACGCGAAACAGCGGAGCTTCATGCAATTCGCTGGTCAATGGAAGCACAATTACCGAAGGGTGCAAATCGAATGCGTCAGCCTGGACAATCAAAGCGGGTCGCGGCTTGCCGTAATCGCCCGAAATGGAACCGTAACCAGGTCGCCGCGTTTCATCGGTCGCTCTCGATTGCGCTCACATCCTGTATCCAGCGCATCACTTCGGCCTCATCCTTTGAGGATGCGATGAGTTGACAATTGACGGCGCGCCTCAGCCGCAAACCGGCGACGCCTGACCTCCTGCACGTAGCGGTGCATCAGAGCCCGGATCACTTCGGCCGAGGGGCGGCCCTCCGCTTTGACTGCCGCGGAAAACTCTTCCTTCAGGGAGGAATCAATCCGGAGATTTAGCGTCGATTCCTTCGAGTTGGCGTCAGGGACACGCATGGCAATTCCTATACACATTATACCGACATCTTCTGCAATTACAAAATGTATTTACAAGACGTCTACTCGCAAACTCCGCAGCGCCGGATACAGCTTGCGCCACTTCGCGTAGCCGATCTCTAGTCGCCACATCCGCCGGCATCCGGCTCGATCGCTGCGCCACCTCGATCGCCTGCGCGCACGCCTCGTCCAGATTCTTCCAGTGGCCCACGCCCACTCCCGCCATCAGCGCGCATCCAAACGCGCCGCCTTCTTCGGCCCTCAGCACTTCCACTGTCTTGCCATAGATCCCCGCCTGTATCTGCCGCCATAGCGCTCCGCGCGCCCCGCCGCCGCCCAGCCGAATCCCGCTCACAGGAATCCCCAATTCTGCGAACAGCGTAAATGTGTCTTTGAGCGAGTACGCCACGCCCTCCAGCACCGCGCGCAAAAAATGCGCTGCCGTGTGCTGCACGCCGATGCCCGCAAATGCGGCCCGCACCTCCGGATCAAGATGCGGCGTCCGCTCGCCAAGCAGATACGGCGCCCACTCCAGGCCATCGCTTCCCGCCGGAATCTTCTCCGCCGCATCGCTCAGCGCGTCATAACTCTGCCCGGCAAAAAACGTCCCGCGCAGCCAGTTCAGGCTCAGTCCCGCGCTCTGCGTCACGCCCATCACGTGCCACAGGCCCGGCACGGCATGGCAAAACGTGTGCAGGCGTCCCTTGGGATCCTTTGTTGGCTCGGCCGTCGCCGCAAACACCACCCCCGACGTTCCGATCGTCGCCGATACGCTCCCGGCTGCAGAATGCCCATGCCCACTGCGCCCGCGCCCTGGTCGCCTGCACCGGCCGCCACCGGCGTTCCGTCTTCAATCCCGTCAGCCCCGCCGCCTTTTCGCTGATCCGCGCGCAAATCTCCGGCGACTCAAACACCTTCGGCAGCCAGCTCATCGGCAATGCCCGCCGCCTCGGCCACTTCGCGCGACCAGCGCCGATGCGTCACATCCAGCAGCAGCGTTCCGCTCGCCTCCTGCACGTCGATCGCAAACTCGCCTGTCAGCCGGTAGCGCACATAATCCTTGGGGCACATCACGTGGCGGATCTTCGCGAAGATCTCCGGCTGGTGCGTCTTCACCCACAGCAGCTTGGTCAGCGTAAAATTGGGCAGCGCGGGATTGCACGTCAGCTCGATCAGCTCGCTCGTAGCCAATCTTTTCCGTCAGCCAGTCGCACTCCGGCTGCGTGCGCGTGTCGCACCAGATCAGCGCCGGCCGCAGCACCGCGCCGTTTTCATCCAGCATCACCGCCCCGTGCATCTGTCCCGTCAGCCAATCGCCGCGACCGGCTCGCGCGGTTCCGGCGCTGCCGCCAGCGCTGCCCGAATCGCCTCCTGCGCGGCGCGCCACCAATCCTCGGGATCCTGCTCCGCCCAGCCCGGATGCTGGCGTCGAAACGGAGCATGTTCGCTCGATGCTCCGCCGATCAGCCTGCCCTTCGCATCCACCACGACCGCCCGCGTCCCGCCCGTTCCCACATCCATGCCCAGGAACCACATAGGCGCCTCCTCGTGTAAATCGCTTTTCTCTGCGCACGCAGCATAGCAGCTTTGGCGAGGTTCTTGAAGGAGGCACTGGTCCCGCGCGCGCCCGTCCGCTATTGCAGATCCAAACCTTATTGCTTTGTTCCTGCCCCGTTCAGCTTGGTCTGCAGATCGAGACAGGCATAGCACGACGAAATTCCCAATTGCCCAGCGCCATCGAGCCGGCCAATGATGAAGAGCCCGCGCTGCGGATTTCCGACATTCGCCACGCCCCCGCTGATGAAACACCTTCTCTCCGTTGCTTTGCACCAGCTTGCTCGCCAACTGGGCGCTCTGATTGATGGCGTAGTCCCGGTAAGTGTTTTGATAGGTGGCGATCATATAGCTAATGCAATCGGGATGAAGGCCTACTCCCCCGAGCTTGAGGAATTCCGCTCTTTTTGCGGGGATCACTCCATGGGCATCGAAGAGCCTGAGCAGAGCGTCTTTGTCTTTTTGCGAAGTGGTGCGGGCAAAGAAATTGTTCATTTGTGCGGAGGTCAGATTGATGTTGAGAACTCCCCACCACCAGGCGCTCTCCGTGGGCTCGTCGTGCTCGCTGGCCGAAAAACATACGTGCTTGAGGAAATGGTATTTGAGATTGAGAGCCGAATCGCCGTGATCGCCGGGCCCCATTGAGTAAAGCCGGCAAATGCGCTGCCGGGAGCGTGCAAGGCAAGGAGCGCTCGCAAATTGGCGAACGTGGCTGCGACGATTCCGGAGAAGCGTGTAGCGTCGTGCCGGACGGCGGCTACCGCGTTGACGATCGCCGCCAATGCGATCAGGTTGGCCTGCTGGGTGGCGCCGACGGTATTGGCGAGTCCCAAACGGTCTTGACGGTATCGGCCACGGCTCGCGACGCGATGTAGGTATTGATCGAGGTTCTCTGGTTCTGAGTCAGATGGGGAAGCGCCTGGCGCAGTTGCGTGGTATCGGGTGTATCCCGGTTCAGGGCTGCCTCGGGCAGCCCCAGCGTTACATGGACGAACTCCATCTGGTCGATTCGCGAGCCCATATTAGCGGCGTTGGCGCCGGCGTTCACATAGTCCAGCACCTTCTTGGCGGCGTTGAATCTGTCTTGGGCGAATACGCCCTGGGCGATCGGCCCGGCATAATACCGATGGACGATCGCATTCACTCTCACCGCGGCTGCGAGCACGGTTGGCCGCAGATCCGTGTAATACTGGTTGATCATATTAAAGAGGCGATTGTCGGGAACCGCGAAGACGTGGAGGGCGTCCAGTATCGACACAGCATCGGTTTTGGTGATGGCCACGAGTTCCCCCTGATGTATGCCGCTCACTCAAACTAACGCAGCACAGAGGGATATGCAATGAAGCAGGTCGAGGAATCCTCCGCCAGCCTGGTGGAATCCGATCACTCGCAGCGCAGCGCCACGGCCGGGTCGACGCGCGAGGCTCGCCGCGCAGGCAGATAGCCCGCCAGCATCGTCACGACAAACAGCAACGCCGCAGCGGCCAGCAGGCTCAACGGATCGGTGCCTTTCAGTCCGTAGAGCATGGCCGTTACCAGCTGCCCGCCCTCGAGGGTGACGGGAACGCCGATCGCGATTCCGATTCCGACCAGCAGAACGATCTCGCGCATCACCAGCCGGCGAACTCGCGCCGGGTCCGCGCCCAGCGCCATGCGCACGCCGATCTCGTTGGTGCGCCGCGAGACGAGGTAGGACATCAGACCGTAGATGCCGATGCTCGAAAGAAACACTGCCAGCAATCCGAAGAACGAGCAGAGCTGCGCCACCAGCCGCTGGTTGACGACGGTGCTGGCGATGCGCTCATCGAGTGTTTCGACGCGGGTGATGGGCAGGCTGGGATCGATGCTGTGGATGGTCCTTTGCACGGCGGTCGACACCGCGCCCAAATCTCCCGTGTATCGCACCTCGAAATCGTTCAGGTACCCCGGATATTGCGTGTACGAATAATAGTCGAGAGTCGCGGCCGGTTCATCGAGGTTCTGGAACTTGGCATCCCTCGCAATTCCGATGACCTCGATGTCTCCGGCGTGTTCCTGTCCGCCGGTGCCGTAATGGCGCCCGATGGGCGAGCCCGAGGGAAACAGGGTGTGCGCCATATATTCGCTGATCACCGCGACCTTCGGCGAGTTGGCAGATCCTGCGGCCCGAATCCGCGGCCGGCGACCATAGGAATGCCCATGGTTGCGAAATAGTTGGAGCCAACGATGTCGTGATGCACGCTGACATCCTTGTTATTGTCGAATCCCTGCACGTAGACGTAGCCGTTCCAACTCCCTTCACGAAAGGTAAAAGCGGAATAGCTGGCGGGCATTTGTTGAAGCGCCTGATCTGCGCGAGCATGTCCAGTGCAGCACGAATGGCGTCCAGCGGCTCGTGAAAGCTCGCCATCACCGCATCGCCAATCGTTTTGACCAGCGCGCCATGGTTCGCCGCAATGACATCGCGCAATACGCCGAAATGTTGGCGCACCACGTTGAACGCCTTCATGTCTCCGATGCGATCGTAGAGCGCGGTGGAGCCCTTGATATCTGTGTAGAACCTAACGAAACCAGGACGTTCGAGATCAATTTGGAGCCTGGATTTTTTGTTTTTCACTACGGGCCGGAACTTGTCGTAACTACCTCGTCGGATATCCGCGTTGAGCGGATCGATATCACGCATCGTGACGGCAGGCCGTCTGACCAACGCTGGCCCGGCTCGGATCATCGCAATCGCGTTCAGCATCCCTGAGGCCGAACGTGCAGCCTATAAAGAGACGCCGCCCGGCTTCAGGCTGAAAGGCTTTCTGTCGGGTTCGCGCCTCTTGGCGACGCAGACATTGGCGGTCAAGCGCATGGCGCTGCTGTCACGGTTCTTTAGGCAGGTTTTGCAGAATGAGTGCTCATTCGCCGCATTCAACGTGTGAAACCTTGCGATGATCATCCCGCAGCCGCGACACACATAATGCCACTCCATGGTGAGCAAACCCGCTTTGCGCGCATGCAGAAAAAGGTCAATGACCTGGGCCTCATCGCGCCCATGATCGGCCGCGTACTGGATTGGATTGATCCGGACGATCTGATCGTCCGGCGCCGTCCGCACAAATCTCTGCAGCTCCCAAACCAGATCGTCGTGGTTCGCATAACTAGCGCGGAGTTTGTCGAGACCCGCTCGAAAACGTGGTTCGCTTACTGTGGGTGCCTCGTTGCTCACAGCCATACCCTTCCGCCGCCCGCAATTCAGCCAAAAATGCCTTCGGGGTCGTCGACCCTTCCGAATTAGCATCAAGCCACAATGCGGGATTGTTTGGCTAGGTCGCATGTCCGCTTACGGTCATTAGGCGACATACCTCAGGTTCGCCGTGATGTCTGCTTCTCTAATCGGCCGTTTGGGGTCAAGCACTTTCAGACCATCCGCCGCTGCAGTGTCGATGTCACTCACGGGCTCGTGCTTCTCTTCGGAATCGGCACCAAGGCCCTTCCATCATGGGATTCGAGAACGAGGTGGAACAATCTTTACCGCGGTCTTGCCGTAGACGGACGGCAGATCCAAGCAGACATGCGATCTCACCTCATCCATCGTCCCGCGAGGGACATCATTCCACCGCTCGGTGGATCTCCAGTGTTCTCCTATTACATTTGATTGTGCACGGTTCTCATGCAGCCACGACCTCCCGGGTCCATCGGAACTCGGTGCCGTCAACCCAGATGCGGTGCATGATCACGGCCAACCGTCGCGCCAGCGCGACGATCGCCTTCTTCATTCCGCGGTGCCTGGCGATCTTCATCGCCCAGGCCTTGAGCCAGGACCATTTTGTCGAACGTACCAGCATGACCTGCGCCGCTTCGTAGAGCATCATCCGCATCATCTCGTCTCCGCAGCGCGATATTCTGCCGCTTCGATCGATCTCGCCGGATTGATACTTGGAGCACGTCAGCCCAAATACGGCACCGACTGCCTTGGATTTGCGGAACCGAGCCGGCACGTCAACGGTGGCGCGATAAGTCAGTGCCACTACCGGGCCGACACCCGGGGTCGTCATCAGGCGCCGGCACACGTCATCGTCCCGCACGATCGCCAGCAATCGGCGATGCAGGATGACAAACTGCTCGCGAAGTACCCGCCGGACAATGAGCAGCGGTTCGACCAGCACAGCCAGGTCGGGCAAGTTCTCGACCAGTTCCTTGATGCGGGCCTCAAACTTCACAGTACCCACCATGCCCACCTTGAGACCGAAGTTGCGCAAAGTGCCGCGCAGGTCGTTGTCAATGGCGATCGCCTTCGACTGCAGCAGCTTGCGATGGGTCAGCAGCATCCGCAGTTTCTGACTGCGTAGCGTCTTCACGTGCACCGGGCGGTAAAGTCCCGCCCGGATCATCTGCCCGATGCCGCGTGCATCGTTGCGGTCCGTCTTGTTGATCTGGGCCTTCAGCACCGCCTGCATGTGCCGCGTCTCGACACAGACCACCGCTAACTCGGCTTCGGCCAGCGCACTGTAAAGCCACTGCGACAGCGGCCCGGCTTCCAATCCAATCCGCTTGAAGCGGTAGGCCGGGTTCTTCAACACCGCCAGCAGTGCTTCAGGCTCGCTCGCAACCTTCACTTCCCGAACGATCTTGCCCGTGTCATCCACAATGCAGACGCTGGTCGCCTTGACCGACACGTCCAATCCAGCAAAATGGTCCATGCTGCGCTTCTCCTTCTGATGCTTGGGGCCCGTAACAACGGTGACCCCGTTTCACCATCAGCCTGAAGCGCAGCACCCAAAATCTTCAGCTATCCACAACAACGCCGGCCGATTACCCCATCTTTACCCTCAACAGCAGACATTCGATCACTGTCGCGGGATGTCAGCTTAGGGCCAGTTTCGGACATTCAGTGGGCATGAACTGCTCGGCTCTTTAGCTTCAACAGCACGTCCACGTTCCGGTGCGTGAGTTTGGCCAGGTCGTCTGGAACAAGAGGTATCCTTTCTAGAAAGGCTCGGGCCTTCGTACCTCAATTGCCGATATACCGCGCACGGCAGCGAAACGACGCTTAGCCACTAGGGACAACTGGCAAGAAGTTTGCTCCTGCGTAGGGAAACGATAACCATTCAAGACGGAGTGTGCGAAAATGGCACTTTCAATGAGCCGTCATCCCGTTGTGGGAATAATCCAGCCCCTCTCCAGGCCTGCTGGTGTTCGGGGGAGGCTAGGAGCTAAAGCCGACGCCTTGGACGCCGCGATGCGGTCGCGTGCGACGTTCGTTCGCAGAAGCGAGTTTCAGGCGGATGATAAGAGACAGCGGGTCATTCTAATGGAACATATGATTGCCGATTTCGATCGCGTTGCCGCCGATCTCGACCGGGAAATTCTCATCGAGCAGGAGCGCGCCAGAAATTACGATCCCACACATTTCGCCTATCCGACTTACGCCAAAGCCGCGATCTTGCGACGGGACAATCTGAGGCGTTCTGCCGACGAGCTCAGGGCACAACTTGCCAAAGCTAAGGAGGTGCTTCTCGGGGTACACATGGCTGCGTGACGCGATGATCCGCTGCGCTGGGAGAAACTCTTTTGCTCTCCATGACTGCTGTGGGTCATTAGGCGACATTCCTGCGCTTCGCCGTAAATGTCCGATCTGCCCTCAACACCAGACATTCGCCGGCACGACGGGCGCGTCGGCTTAGGGCCATACGCAGACGTCGGTCGGAACGTGAAAACTACCGCTGACGGGGCAACCGCCCCGCCAGCGATCCGCCGATTGAATGCTCGTTACGCCGCGTGTTTTCCGGCAGCACCGCGCAACTCAACGATGTCGCCACTGGCAGTTCGCCGCGCCTGCACTCGGCAACAAAGAGAACGTGGTCACGATTGACGCCGACATCCCGCCAATGCGAACGGCGTGCTCTACGCTCTCGGAGGCTTCCCCGGCGGTCGCGCTCGTCGCCGAAGCTGAGGATCATTGGTCGGTCGAGGTTTTGAAGAACGCCAGTACCTGGCTGCGTCGGAGTTGCTTCCGAACGACGACCTTCTCGCTGGCGTCGATCCCGTGAACTTGGAATACGTTCTTCGCGATATCCAAGCCGATTGCGGTAACTTGCATTTGGACGGCTCCCCTCAATGTGGTGCGATTCGACGCAACCACCCTATGGCACTTCGATGCCGGGAGCGGGCGCCGTCCACTACATCAACTGCAGACATCCCCGGCCAATTCAATTTCTAGCTGGTAACGGTCGCCGCCGCCGGTTCAGGGTGAGCTATTTTGCTCAGACGCCGCCGAGCGCGCCCTTAGTAAATAACGGCTCACCACCCCTATGTAACCCTTGCGTCGATTCGGATCATCACAAACCACAGCGGCGATGAATTTCATAGACAAGCCAACTAACGCTGCCGGCCCCGAGCAGACCGCTGTGGCCGGACAGAAGGTCGTTAATCTCGCGCTGCAGGGCGGTGGCAGCCACGGTGCGTTCACCTGGGGCGTGCTCGATCGTCTGCTCGAGGAAGAGCGGCTATCTTTTGAAGGCATTAGTGCGTCGAGCGCCGGCTCCGTCAATGCCGTCATGCTTGCGTACGGCTTGGCGGTGGGCGGACGCGAGGAAGCGCGGAACGCGATGCGACTATTTTGGAAAAGAATGTCTGAAACAACGTCGCACGGCGTGCTCCAACAATCTTGGCTCGACAAGATGAATGGAAAGTTCGGGCTCGAGTATTCGCCGGGTTATCTGATCATGGATGCGTTGATGTATTTCACGTCGCCGCATTTGTACAATCCGCGCAACCACAATCCGGTCAGGAACGTGCTCGAGGAAATCGTCGACTTCGACCAAATGCGCCGGCAACCGGCAATCAAGTTATTTCTTTGCGCGACCAACGTGCGGACCGGAAAGGTCAAGGTTTTTAAATCCGAGGAAATCGACGCGAACCGCGTGCTAGCTTCGACATGCCTGCCTCTCTTGATGCACTCAGTCGAGGTCGACGGCGAAGTTTATTGGGACGGCGGGTTCGCCGGGAGTCGGCCATTTTTCCGCTCGTCTACGAATGCGAGACGCGCGACATCGTCATGGTCCACTTGACGCCCGCAGAGCGGCCGGAAATCCCCACTGCCTCGCACGCGATCATGAATCGCATGCAGGAGATCAGCTTCAATTCTGCCCTCATAAGGGAAATGCGCGCTGTCGCTTTCGTGACAAAGCTGATTGACGAGGGGCGATTGGCGGACGGCAAGCGAATGCTCATCCACGTCATCGAAGCCGAGGACGTGATCCGCGAGTTGCCGGGTTCCAGTCGGTTGAACAACGATTGGGGTTTTCTGTGCCACCTTCACGAAGTGGGGCGAGATCGCGCCGACAAATGGCTCGCCGCCAACTTCAATCACCTCGGCAAGGAATTGACCGTCGATCTCGAAGCAAAATATTTCTGACCCGTGAGAATCAGATGTCGCAGTTGGGTCAAAAACAGAGATAGTGATTTCAATTTGTGATGTCTGCTCCTCGCCCGAAAGCGGACATTTATCGGTCCCTTCAGGACGTCTGCTTTGGGCCAATTGCAGACATTCCTGGCCAATTCAATTCCTCGCTGGTAGCGGTCGCCACAGCTTGTTCAAAAGTGAGCAATTTTGCTCAGACGGCGCCGAGCATATGCCCTTAGTAAAATAGCGGCTCAACACCCCATACGTGATCGTGGCGTCAAGTCGAGTTGGGTGATCGCGCACCGCTCGCTTTTCAGAAAATAGGCTCGTGTCATGGCGATTAAGCGCCGACCGTCATTCAATTCGGCCTCTTTTCTCGCCAAGGTCGGCAAGGGCCGGAGCACGCGCAAGTATCGCAAAGGCCAGGTCGTCTTTTCACAAGGAGACGCCGGCGATGCGGTCTTCTACGTCCAAAAAGGCAAGGTGAAGGTCACCGTCGTTTCAGAGCAAGGGAAGGAAGCAGTCGTCGCAATTCTTGGAACGGACGAATTCTTCGGTGAGGGGTGCCTTGCCGGGCAGGCGCTGCGTATATCGACGGTCACGACCATGATGGACTCCGTCATCGCCCGAATAGAAAAGGCGGTTATTATCCGCGTGATCCATCGGGAACCAACGTTCGCCGAAATGTTCATTACCCATCTTCTAGGCCGAAACATCCGCGTTGAAGCGGATCTTGTAGATCAGCTGTTCAATTCGAGTGAGAAACGTCTCGCCAGAATGCTCCTGCTGTTGGCGAACTTCGGCAAGGAAAGCAAACCGGAGCCTGTTATCGCCAAGATCAGCCAGGAGACGCTTGCGGAGATGATCGGAACAACCAGGTCCCGCGTGAGTTTCTTCATGAACAAATTTCGAGAACTTGGCTTCATTGACTACAACGGCAGCGGCCTGGAAGTTCACGCCTCATTGTTGAACGCTGTTCTGCACGATCAGCCGCAAATCAAGACGTAATTCTGCTCTTCGACGCGGAAACGTTGGATAGCTGCCCTCG
This sequence comes from uncultured Alphaproteobacteria bacterium, assembly GCA_963845775.1. GTDB lineage: Bacteria > Pseudomonadota > Alphaproteobacteria > Rhizobiales > Xanthobacteraceae > BOG-931. Next base: position 84,894 of record CAWJTE010000003.1, on the reverse strand, counting down.
ATCTTGGCGAAGCCTGGCGCGACTTCCGCTCGGGTCATCAACTGCCTTTCCGACCACACAGCCAGCGCGGCAGCAAGACCTCCGATAACAAACACGAAGGCGGACGGTCGGGCCGAGATGGGCCAAAGCGGACTCATGCATCGCGGAGTGCGATCAGGAGCTATTTCCGCGGTCTGTTAGCAGCCGCTTAGTCCAACGCCGCGCTCTGCGAGAAGTTGCTGAGATTTAGCGGTAAGTTTGTATTTTGCAGGCGACTCTTGGTCAGTAGCTGCGACAAATTCCTTCGCAATAAGCTGATCAAGAATCTTCCTTCTATCTGCATTAAAATTCTCGCCCGGTTCTTCTAGTACTTCGCAAAGGAGCGCAATTTCTTAGTCAGGAATGAGTGCATCTGCCATTACACGGCTCCTGAACTGACCCGCGTTTCCCTCTGACCACCCGATCCCGAAGTGTCATCTTGGGATCGCTTAGAATTGGGCGCCATGCCGTGTGTCTGCCGGCGATCGCCGGCTGGAAAGACGGGCAGGCGCAATATTGATCCGCCGCCCGCCAGGCAGGACGACGCAGCGCGCGATTACGCGCAAATCCCCTTTGCCGCCACCATATCCCTCGACCACATACTTGGCGCCGACCGGAAACCGCCGCGGCAAACGGCTAGACAGACAATCCTTCGGCAAACCCATGACACTCTCTCGTTTATACAATCCAAGGCCGCCCTCTTTGCTGCGTCTGTATAAAATAGCTCACACTGAAGCGTCGGTGGATAAGTGCATAACCCGCCAGGGCACGTCCCTGTGACCTCACAATCTTTGACTCTGCACTGTCGCTTCGGGTCATTCGCGTCCGATGCATTCAGGACCCGTGCCGATCAATGTCCGTTGTTACTCCCATAGCGACATTATTGTTCGGCGCAGCGAAGTGACGCTGAGGGGCAAAGCTAAAGTTCCATATCAATGGAACTAAGGTTGCCCGAGCGCCTAACTGCGACCGCTCCAAAATGATCGCGACAGCGGTAGAACCTTGTACTGGCGGTCCGACTGCAACGACGTATTGAAAGCTATTTGGACCACACCGCAACGGTGGTGGAGCCTTTCTGGATCGACCACTTATTCTTGCCGCTTGGGACGACGGTGTAGCAATTGGTTTCGGCGCCTTTCCAACTCGTGCAAAAGCCCGTGGTGTCGAGTTTCCAAGTGCCGGAGCTTTTCTTGCCGGCCTTTCCACTAGGCTGACGGGTCATTTTCCCGTCCGCGGTGAAAGTCATCTTGAATTTGGTGCCGCTCGTAGTTGAAGCGGTAAACGGTTTGCCGTTGAAGAACGTCGCTTGAACATCGCTCGGCGCCATGCGATCTGCGGCGAAGGCGGAAGCGGAGAGAAGCATACCTGCGAAGACAAGTAGACTTGCGCGCATGAATAATCTCCGTCAGCTACCCGGCGGTCATGCGATCCTCGACGTTATCGGCAACCTTATCGCAAATGTGCGCTAATACTAGCAATTCTTGCTTGATGCGGTCGCGTCCTCCGAATTTCGGACTGAAAAACAGCACCTAGCGGCAAACGCATCTGGATGACCGCTTCGGGTCATCAACGGACATTGCGTGATCTTCGCGTCGCGTCTGCTTTATCCCCGTAAGCAGACATTCATGAGCGGCTCGCTCAGGTCAGCTTTGGGCCAGAAGGAGACATCTCCGCCAAGACGTACGAAAGAAAAAGTTGCCTGGCGTACCTTGATCCCGGATTATTCACTCAGACCGATTTCGGCTCTCATCCTCCTGATTTCCGCTTCTTCCTCAGCACTGAGAGCGGCGTCTGTCAGTTGGATTGCGACTATCTTTAGCACGCCTGTGAACTTGAACGGCACATGATAATCCTCGCTTACCGGCGTGCCGGTATCTTCGCCAATGTCCAGTGTCTCATCCGCAGAGATGCGGAACGGAATGGTTCGCTCCACCCTTCCTTGGGCCACCGGTTTTCCATCCACCAGTAACGTCGCGGTGCCGGCCTTGCCAATGCCGCCACCGTCATACTTGAAGTCAACCAGAAAAACGGCGGCGCCTCGCTGCGCTCGTCGTGAATAATAACGTGGGTTTGCGCCGACTTTTCGCTCTGGCTGGTGTAGTCGGCGTAGCGGCGAGACGGCCCGGATGTACGGCCGCTCGCCGTTTTTTATCGGTGCCGCTGCTGGCTGACCGAACCAAGGCTTTTACAAAGGCCACGTCGGACTGCAGATCGGCGCGCTGAACGCGGTCTACCTAAAGCCGATTGCAATGTGATGCAGCTCGTCAGCCAGCGCGGTGCTGTACTTGCTATTGTAATAATATTGGTCAACCCAGTAGGCGATTACTGGGCAGATGCCCAACAAAATGATGTCGCGCCATTGCAAGGGCGTGCCTCTGTTGCAAACCGCATGGGCACCCAAGATCATAACAAGAACCATTTAACGAAAAACAAATTAGGGGAGGCCCGGCCGCCTCGCGCTTGCCCGGCGCGGATCACGCGGCAATTTGCTTGAGTTCGGCTCGTGGCCTTTTCAAAACGAGCACCTTACCACCCCGACCGCTCGCATGGATCGATACCAATTCCCATCCGTCATCGCCGAGTGTGTTTAGTTCCTCCGCGATGTCACAGAAAGCATTCCGTACCAACGTGTGGTATTCCCACCTTCGCATTTGGTTCTCCTTGGCTCGTACCATTCGGCTGGCGGAATTGATCGAGCGCGGTATAGCCAACGACCTGGGCGAATATACGCGGAAATCGGTTAAGTATCGGTGAGCCTGCAGGAGCGGCCTTGACGGCGCAGCCGCGCTGACGACACCCGGGCACGTAAGACGGTCATTACATTGGGAATGGTCAGCAGCGCGGCAACGGCCGCGACCAGTTCGCACGTGTCCGGTCGATCGCTGCGGGCCAGTATGCGGGCGCGGTCGCAAAGCTGCACGCCTAGCTGTACGCTGTGCTAATTCCGAGCCCTTTTGTGCTAATTCTCAAGTCGGAGGACGTTATGAAGTACATGCTAATCATCGTCGTTTACATGAACCCATCAACAGGATGGCTGAATACGATTCCGGTGCCAGGACTTCTACCCGTCAATGGAGGATTGCCTGCACGCTAGTTACAGTTCGCTGCATTTAGAAGCCGGGTCTGGCCCAGCAATTGGAAGCATCTGCGCGCCGGTTGGGCCACTTCCGGGTAATCGTTGAGGGCGCCTGACGGCCTTTTTTCTTTTTCAACGGCGGCAATATTGTCCTTCCTTCGCGACGATGCGCGACGCAGGGGGCGACGGTCGGCCGTAGGTTTCGACGCAAATCTTGCCGCTCGCCGGCCGGCCCGCGCTTGCCCGGTCGGCAATGGATCAGAAACTAAATCGCAGTTAACATGGACTGGCGCCGACCCATTTTCGATGGCTGGTGTAGTCGGCGTGACAGCGAGACGGTCCGGAAGTACGGCCGCTCGCCGTTTTTATCAGTGCGCCCGGAACCGCGCTTGCCCGGCGCTGCTCTTTGCGGATGCGACGCTAAAGCAGCCTACTTGAAAACGATAGAGGCCCCGCCTTCCCGGCGCGGGGCCTCCCGTTGTCCTGGCCCGGTGCCAATCTGGTGCTGCTCGGGCGCTTAAACCGGCAGGGTCGATGGCTCTCGGCTGGGCCTTTAGGTACGCCTTACCAGCATAGGCGCTCTAGGGTGGGGAGCTGGGAGCGCCCGTGCAGCCGCAGCTTAGCAAGCGCTGTCCAATAACTCTGTATAAAATAGCTAACTTCGGTGGCCTGTGGACAAAGCTGTTGCGCCCGATTGTTGCTCGCCGCGGCGCCGGCTGCTACGGCGCAGCTCACGCCGGCATCGTGTCCGGCCGATCGCTGCGGGCCAGTACGCGGGTGCGGTCGCAAACCACGACCAGCCCGGCTGGGATATTGCTTAATCATGCCGCGGTAGATGGCGCGCGCCATCTCGAGGCTATCGTGACGATCAAGCACGGTATCGCCGGCGTTCATCATCGGGACCCTACCTCGCCAGGCTCAATAGATCGGCCCCTTGTCGCGATCTTGATGCGGGATAAAGCCGGCCGGAAGGCGCGGCCGTTCGGCGCTCGCCGGCTGGTTACAGATAGGACAGGGCATGCCGGCGCCGCCGCAGGCACACGAGCGCGACACCGGCACGGAATCGGACGGGAGGTCGGATGGTTCTCGCATACCCATCCGGTGTCGTCGCAGGTCTTGCAGGCGCGGGGAGCGCGCGCAAGACGCTCGAAAGGCGATGATGGAGTATGAATGTCAAGCCCTCGCTACCCGCGAAAAGGCCGCCCGTTTGAAAGGGCTGAGATTAGTTAAAGAAGGGCCAGGCGCGATCAGCGATCGCTCTTTGGGTGTCTCGCAGCACTGCGTCCGAACTCCACGGAGTACCTGAGCCCCGCACTTACGTGCGACGGGCACTTAACCAACTTGGCAACAGCCCAAAGAGACTCTTCGACGGGACAAGAAAAAGGCCCGGAATAAATCCCGGGCCTTCGTCATTTCGGTTGAGGATGGGCTTAATAGTCCATGCCGCCCATGCCACCGCCAGGCATAGCCGGGGCCCCACTGTCCTTTTTCGGCCTTTCGGCGACCATGGCTTCCGTGGTGATGAGTAGCCCGGCAATCGACGCCGCGTTCTGAAGGGCCGCCCGAACAACCTTGGTCGGGTCAATGATGCCCTTGGAAACGAGGTTTACATACTCGCCAGTCTGGGCGTCGAAGCCGTAGGCGTACTGATCCTTTTCCAGGATCTTGCCGACGATTACGGAACCGTCTTCGCCAGCATTGGACGCGATCTGGCGGGCCGGAGTGGAGAGCGCCTTGCGCACGATGTCGACGCCTGTCTTCTGGTCGTCGTTCTGCGTTCGCAATTTCTTGAGCACTTCGCTGGCGCGCAGCAGCGCTACGCCGCCGCCGGGAAGTATACCCTCCTCAACCGCGGCTCGGGTCGCGTGCATGGCATCATCCACGCGGTCCTTGCGCTCCTTCACCTCGATTTCGGTCGCGCCGCCGACGCGGATCACCGCCACGCCACCCGCAAGCTTGGCAAGCCGCTCCTGCAGCTTCTCACTATCGTAGTCCGAGGTGGTCTCCTCGATCTGCGCTTTGATCTGTTTAATGCGAGCTTCGATGTCGGATTTTTTGCCGGCACCGTCAACAATCGTGGTGTTCTCCTTCTCGATCGTCACCTTCTTGGCGCGGCCGAGCATGTTCACAGTAACCTTGTCGAGTTTGATGCCGAGATCCTCGCTTATAGCCTGAGCGCCGGTGAGAACCGCGATGTCTTCGAGCATGGCCTTGCGGCGATCACCAAATCCGGGTGCTTTCACTGCCGCGACTTTTAAGCCACCGCGCAGCTTGTTGACAACAAGCGTAGCCAATGCCTCGCCCTCAATATCCTCGGCGATGATAACGAGAGGCTTTGAGGTCTGTACCACGGCCTCGAGCAGCGGCAACAATTCCTGCAGAGCCGAGAGCTTCTTATCGTAGATCAGGAGATAAGGGTCCTCCATCTCAACGCGCATCTTTTCGGCATTGGTAATAAAATAGGGTGAGATGTAACCGCGATCAAATTGCATGCCTTCGACGACGTCGAGTTCTGTTTCGAGGCTCTTGGCCTCTTCCACCGTGATGACGCCCTCGTTGCCGACCTTCTCCATAGCCTTGGCGAGGTAATCTCCGATTTCCTTGTCGCCGTTGGCCGAGATGGTGCCGACCTGGGCGATTTCGGCGTTGGAAGTGACCTTCTTCGAATTCTTCTTCAGGTCCTCGACCACCGCTTCGACCGCAAGATCGATGCCGCGCTTGAGATCCATCGGATTCATGCCGGCGGCGACGGACTTGGCGCCTTCCCGTACGATCGCGTGTGCAAGAACCGTCGCGGTCGTCGTGCCGTCGCCAGCGTAGTCGGATGACTTCGAGGCGACTTCGCGCACCATCTGCGCGCCCATATTTTCGAACTTATCTTCGAGCTCGATCTCTTTAGCGACGGTAACACCGTCCTTGGTGATGCGGGGTGCCCCGTAGGACTTGTCGAGCAACACATTGCGACCCTTCGGGCCGAGCGTCACCTTTACCGCGTTGTTGAGGATGTCGATCCCGCGCAACATTCTGTCGCGCGCATCAACTGAGAATCTAACTTCCTTGGCAGACATTTTGCTACTCCCTGAATTTATGTTTCGGTGTTGGAAGTGCTTAGGCGGCCTTCTTCTTAGCCACCGTTTCCTGGAGCACGCCCATGATGTCGCTCTCCTTCATGATCAAGTAATCGACGCTATCGAGCTTGACCTCGGTGCCCGACCACTTGCCGAACAGCACGCGGTCGCCCTTTTTTAGGTCGATCGGAATGAGCTTCCCGGCTTCGTCGCGGCCACCCGGGCCGACGGCAATGATCTCGCCCTGCGAAGGCTTCTCCTGGGCGGTGTCGGGGATGATGATGCCGCCGGCGGACTTCGCATCGGGATCAATACGCTCGACAACAACACGGTCATGTAGTGGTCGGAATTTCATTGGTATCCTCCTAGGGTTTCCTGCTCGGCAGAAGTTTTTCAATTCGGCCTTCGTTGCAACTTGGACGCCATCTTTCCATTCGTCGGCAGAGCAATTCGTTTCACGCATTCCTGGCGGCTGGAAAAAGGTCCAGAAAAAGGTCCGGAAGAGATGGTACGCGGTTGAGGATGACGGCAACGGCCGGGTTTGATGCCGCGCATGTCGGATTTGTCTTCACTCACGTAGTGGGGAACAGTCATTGTGGCGCTCCAGAGAGCAGCAATCATCGACCAATCCGTTGTGTGACGGTGGACGACTTTGTTGCCTAGGCTCTAATCGTTTCTAGGTATTGTGCCTACCGACGGCACCGGTGCTGCCAGTTTAAGAAAACAGAGACTTCGGTAGATCCCGATTTTATAGGCAGCTATCAGACAAGCACTGCTTGCCTCATAAACATATGGCTACCCGAATTTCGCGCACAATAGGGGTATTGTTCAATTTGACCTTTTGTTTGCAACGATCGGTTTGAAGCGCTCATTGGCGCCGGATCGATAATGCCCACAAAATGGGTGATAGCGTGGACGTTCTCGAAAGTTGGGAGGCCATTGTAGAGGTACGTCTCTCCTCGCCGGAGGGCAAAAAGGGGCTCGGCGTTTAATTTCTCATCCCTATTGTGCTTCATATCCCGCACCCCATGTGAACACACAAAGGCAAGTAGTGGCTTGTCCGAGAGCTGCCCGTAAATCGGCGACATACCGAAGTCTCCGTTATCTCCAGGTGGCAGCGCAGGTGCCGTCGGCAGGCACAAAAGCACTCTTAGTTAGAGTTGCGTTCGGCGCGGGTGCCGTCAGCACCCGTTTCAGTTGCTGCGCGCGCCGTCTGCGGCGCACCTCCCTCTCATCGAAAAGGCAAAAGCCATGGAAGTTCCTTCAATTCTGCGGGTGAGTCGCGGACACGTCTCCTACAAGGAGCTATCGGCGCTGTCGCGTCGATGGTTATCGGGTTTTCTTGGGGTGGCTGAAGTACGTCACTGCCCGCAGCTTCGAAGGGCGACCAATTCGGCCACGGCAGGCCGGTTAACGATGCCACACACAGGAAACGCCACTAATGAGCATTCCGCGTTACATCAATGAAGACCAATCTGACATTCGCAGCATCAAGCCCGGCTGGTACGCGGGAGATGACGACGGCAATCTCTCTTCAGGACCGTTTTCGAGCCGTGAGGAATGTTTGGGTATGGGCACTCAGCCAACGAACGCTTTGACCCCCGGCAAAGCTAGATCCACGGCCGAAGTGAAACAATCCGTGCCTACATCGTACGCTCCGGTCCCAATGTAACACCGATCAACGCAACAAACGGCGGAATGTATTTGTGGCATAATCGCCGCACAGGAGATGTTCACGTGAATTCAGATCGGGCCCGGGAATGGGCGGAAAGAAGCTTCAAAAAGAAAGAGCGCGCGCAAGACGCTCGAAAGGCGATGACGGAATATGAACGTCAAGCCTTCGCTACTCGTGAAAAGACCGCACATTTGAAAGAGCTTCGATTAGCTAAGGAAGCCCAGGCGCGATCGGTAATAGCTCTTTGAACCTCGCGCGCTCTGCACGCGAAATCGGTGGCGTACGCTCGCAGAGCCGCGCGATCTTCTTATTTTCTAGGCTGCCTCCTTCGCACCATGGAAAAATATATTACTGCCAACGCCGCAAGTAACACGCCCCCCAATATCAGGATCAAGGATGTTACCATTTGCTCGCCTAACTCTCTTTCGAAGGAGCGCCTGGTCGGCGTTTAGCGGCCAATCTGCTCACCAAAGACGAGGCGCGCCGGATGGCGGCAAACTTCGCGAAGCTGCCCCAAGCTGCTCCGGCGGTCGCATCAGGACGCTAACTCAACCTCTACAACACTCGCGGGATAACGGTCGCCGGGTCTGGGGAAGTTCAAGACCAAGCCGGACGGCCATGTGGCGAGCGAGCGAAGGTCGGCCACGGTCTTTGCGGCCACCGGAACGCCGGGTTTGACCTCGACCTTCATGTATGAGGGGCAGTGGTCGAGGCATTTTCTCACCTTGTCCATGGTCTCGGGCGTGTGTCGCACAGTAGGTTTCCTCCGAAGCCCGTTGCGCCTTTTCCGGTGGCGGCCAACAGAGCAGACGCATTCACCTGCGGTTTTAATAGACGAGAGAGGTCCGGCCAAGCTGAGGTCGCAAAAGGAAAAGCCCCAGCTGGGCCTGGGGGCCTTGGGCTGGGGCTTCCAACTTCGGGGTAGGACGCAACATGACACTAACGCCACATATCACCCCGATCTCAAACTGTTTCCAGGATTAAGCGGCCTGCTGCCGTCCTTTTTGTACCTGTAGCTGCCGAGACCAAAGCACGAGGATGCGTCGATAATTTAATTTGCGGCGGAGGTGCTGAGCGTGACTCGCTTGGCCTGGAGTTCTGCCAATGCCGCCTTGCCTGTTCGGGTAGCTTCAGACATCGTTTCGAAAAATTCAGATTGCTGCACCGGTTTGCTCCTCCCGGCCGTGTAAATTTCCCATCGCCACGGTTTGGATGGACGACCTTTGTTTTTGATCGCGAGGGCGTAGTTGCGCTCCGCATACTTTTCGACATTGGCGCGCACATCAATTCCAGAAGGTATCAGTTCTGGATGCGATGCCGAGATATCGCTACAAGCTCGCCGAAGTGTTCGGAGAGGTCTTAATAAATGCGGGCTGCAAGTAACCATGACCGTCAATCCTTAATAATAAGCGGTAAGCGAATTTGTTCCCAAAGAAGGTGATTAAATTTGATCGCCCGCGTCTTTTTGCCTTTGTTCCTCTTCCGCAAATAGATTTGAAACTGTCTGCTTCTTCGTCTCCATAGTCAGGCTCCCGCCTTCACTCACAATCTCAATGAGACACCGATAGTGCTCACCGTTCTGCCTTCGGACGAACTCTTCCATATTGGCGTCCATTCACGAGGCCCTTTGCTACAGACTGTTTCAGCCGAAAAATGCAACCTGAGCAATTTTGACCACAAGCTGAGATTTGCGTCGGGACATGAACACCGTTGGCCCTTAGATTCCATGACGCTCGAAAAGGTATTTCCTCCTTTTCCCACGGCGCCACCGGGCACTTTGCGCGGAGTATTCGGCAAAAAGAACGCCGTCCCGAAAAAAGACCAAGAAGCGCGCCAGGGCTGCTCATCTCGGCATGATGGGAGATGGCACCGAAGAGCGAATCTTGTCAGCTCGGAACCCCTGCGGCGCGCATCAAGAAAAAGGAAGTGGTCGCAGCCTTCGGCAAACGGTACCGCAGAAAAAAGGTCAACGCATCCCGAGCAGCCGTCCATTTCCCGTAAATTACAACTTGTAGAATTAGATACGCGGCTCCTCAAGCTGGAACCTCGGAATCCGCGCCGGACTCGAACGAGGCCAGACGTGGTCCGATCGATACTGGCGTTAGTCCGGCGGCGCCATTGAGATCGAGTCGACGCGGCCGAATGCCCTGCGTCTTGCCGTTGGAGGTGCGTGCCTTCAACAGCCGGCGATAAGCACCGACATAATCCTTGGCCATTCTTGTGGCAGTGAATCTTTCTTCGAAACGTTGCCGAACGGCGCGGCGATCGTAAGACAAGAGCGCTGGCAGTGCCGCGATGGCTTCTTCCTCACTTTCGACCACCTGGCCCGTGACGCCATCGTCGATAACCTCAGGAATCGACCCGCGGCGGAATGCGAGCACTGGCGTGCCGCACGCCATGGCTTCAATCATTACCAGTCCGAACGGCTCTGGCCAGTCTACTGGAAACAACAGGGCGGCTGCCTCGCCCAGAAATTTTGTTTTGTCACGTTCGTTGATCTCCCCGATGAATTCCACGTCAGTGCCGTCGATGAGCGGTCGTATGTCGTTGCGGAAGTAGTCTTCGTCCACCCTATCGACCTTTGCGGCAATCTTCAGCGGAATGCCGGCCGTACGCGCTATTCTGATCGCGCGGTCCGGGCGCTTTTCTGGCGAAATCCGCCCCAGGAAGGCAAGGTAACTCCCCTGGCCAAACGACGGCGCATGCTGTGCAACCGGAATGCCGTGATGGACCGTTGCGACAAAATTGGCGTGCGGCAATGGTTTGCGTTGGTCGTTGGAGATCGAGACCAATGGCATTTCGCCGAAGCGAGAATAGAAGGGTTTGAGATCACTCAAATCCTGCCGGCCGTGAAGCGTAGTCAACGTCCTCGCCGCCAGCGAGCGGAAAAGCGGGAAATGGAGCAGCTCTATGTGAAAATGAAGGACGTCGAATTCCTCGGCCCGTTCGCGCACCTTATCAATCATCAGCAGGAAGTGCGGAACGATGTCGCGAACGGTAGCATCAAGGCGGAGCGCGCGAGTAGAGCAGTTGACCAACTCGGCGCTGGTAATGGAGTCACCGCTTGCAAAGAGAGTTACGTCGTGGCCAAGCCTGACAAGTTCTTCGGTCAAGTAGGAGGCGATCCGCTCAGTGCCACCATAGAGAAGAGGAGGAACGCTCTCAACGAGCGGGGCGATCTGCGCAATTTTCATAGTGCCTCTACTTTTCCCGGCAAGCTACAAACGCGTGCAGTGCAGCAAAGTTCCGCGGCATTCAAACTAAGGCGGCTTCGTCACTGTCAACTGAGTTGGCCAAGTCCAAAAAGAAAACGCTCCGGTTGCTTTGGGGTGGGGAAGCGGGGCGGGCGGCCGGAGCTGGTCAAGATGCCGGCGTAACGCCAGATCAAGACGTTGTTATTTTCGCCATCCGAATTGCGGCCCTGCGTATGCCGCAACGGCCGCCATGACGAAAAACGACCTACAAAACGACATACGGTGATTGTGATTGCCAACCGAGCATCAACTCAGTGCGTCGGCGCCCCAAACAGTAAGTCGCATTTCATGGTGACACGCTGGACAATTGTAGACGCGGATATGCGTGTGCCTTCCTTCCGGCAATCGGTCGATGTTCGCGATATGCAAATTTCCCCCGCACCGACACTTGGGCAATTCAGCAAAGCCCGGCACCAAAGAAATGCAGACACAGACATCGGACACCTCACCGCGGAGCGGGGCGATCTTTCCCGCATTGGTGCAACGCACAAGTCTGACTTTCGTTCAAACGGATACGGTCCTGGTGGGGCGCATCCTGATTGGGCGACGCGGTCAAGGCTAATTCACGTCGGCGCTTCTGAAGATGCTTGTGAGCAATATCGCTCAGTCAATTATTGCGTCAAAGATCACAGTGCACCGTCCGCTGCCCGTTCGATCTCTTCCGCGGCACGTATCTATAGGACGCTGCTACCGTGGTCATCGGCTTGCGCAGCTGTCGCTGATGGCGGCTGCGGCGGTGTTTGGTTTGGATGTCGGTTAGCTTGAACTCAGAACGCCGCACGTCAGGGCAGGAGGCTTCGTGAGTTTGCGGGGCCGCTAGGGCAGAGCCAAAAGAGCAATGATGATCAGAGCACGGCAGGGATGATGAGTTCATTATCGATTCTCGATGAAGAGCCGTGGTGATTCCGTGCTCTTTATAGTTTTGTTTCAAACCATGAAAGGACGCGCCATGAAATGGTTCACGATCCCTGTACTCGCAATCGCGATAGCGCTGACCGCTCTTGCGGTGCTGCCGTTCGCACCTGGATATGCCGAAGACGAAGCATCACCAATCTTCGGTGGAAAAATTCCCGCCGGATATCGGGATTTGAGATTGATCTCCGTGGCCCACGAAGAAGGCAGCCTCAACGATCTGCGTGCCGTTCTGGGCAATGACGTAGCGATCAAGGCCTACCGGGAAGGGGCGCTTCCGTTCCCGGACGGCGCGATCATTGCTCGGCTCGCATGGAGCTATGTCCCGTCAGAGGAAAACGACAAGGTCTTTGGCCACCGCCAATCTTTCGTTGCCGGGACGCCGGGTTCAGTTCATGGTCAAGGACTCAAAAAAATACGCCTCGACCAACGGCTGGGGGTTCGCTCAATTTGAAGACGGCAAACCTGCCGCCGGGATTGTGCCCAACGCCTGCTCTTCCTGCCACGAGCCCGCCAAAGCTAATGACTTTGTCTTCACCCACTACGCGCCTTGATACCGAGAGCCAACCCGAGAGAGGAAACTACTCGCCCTGACCCAAGTCGAAGCCCTCGCCAAATATGCCGCTCGCGCCTCTTTCGCCGATCTCTCGGTGCAGTCGACGCCGCCATTGCCTATCATGGAGGTGACACGGAAAAATACCTTGGCGAGGTTGGCGGGTTGGAGGCCCCCTTGCTGATGCACCTCGGCGAGGAGGACGAATTCATCTCAAAAACGGCGCAAGCGCAGATCAAGGCGGCGCTGGCAAAAAAGTCGAACGCGACCGTTTACAGCTATCCGGGTCAGCGTCACGCCTTCTCCCGGCATAATGGGGCACACTACAACGCCACGGCGGCAGCGCTCGCCAATGCGCGGACAAGCGAATTTTTACATCAACAACTGCGGTGAGCTTCGGTCGCTCGATGCTGCTGACCGGAATGGAGAGAGCCATGGCCGATTCTACCGTCGCCCGATGCGTCTTGCAGGTCGAACACATTACGATCAAAACAAATAAGAAATTCGCCGAGGTTGAAGCGGCGCTAGAAAGCAGCGTTCCGCAGCTCGACCCCGCGATTGCGGCGGCACTCGCAAGCGGCGACGAACAGCAGGCGACGGAACTGGAACGCGGTGCGCCACTTTTTATCTTCCTGAAGCGGGATCACGGGGCGCTACTGCAAGTCACCGGACAACCCCGCAAGGCACTGCAGTACGAAATCGGCAATCCGCATACTGCATCAAAGATGACGCGCCATCGTTTGGCGGCCGGCCTCTACGCGCCGCTGCGCGTCTTCCTCTACGAAGACGAAACAGGCGGTTCGATTTTCGAATACGACAGACCGTCATCTCTCTTCGGCCAGTATGGCGATGAGCGTGTGACGGAGGTGGGACGCTATCTCGACGCCGCTTTGGAAGCAGCGTTGCGCCATGCAGCCGAGTAACGGTGTTAAAAGCTTCGTAGTTAGTAAGTATGCTGACATACACACTCAACAACCGCAGAGAACGGATATTACAAAGACGTTTGATGTTGCGGCGATCGCTTTCGTCGTTGTTTTTTTCTTATTGCTGGCCGTGGCGTCCGTGCTCGGGATACTCGACCCGCACAAAGCGTCGATTGGCTACGGCATGCCGGTGACCGATGCAGCAGGCGCATTGTTCTATCGCGTCTTTGACTTTGCGCAATCTCGTCCTCGTTGCTGCGGGCGTGATCTATCTTTTGCTGCGGTTTTGGACGCCGCTGGCGATTCTGGTGACCCTGAGTGCGGCACTGGCGATATTCGACATGGCGGTCCTTTCGACCAACGGCGTGACGCCGCCGGCGTTTCACGCCATCACGCTGGTCTTCATCCTCATCACCGCAGCGCTGCTGTGGCGGCGTGCGCTTGCCAAGGCATAACGGGAGGTTCCCATTAGAAAGATTTACTCAGTGTTGGCGGCGCTGACCGGCATAGCACGATCATTGAGTTGCTTGGCTGATCTCCGTGACGCTGAGGGGCAAAGCTAAAGTTCCATATCAATGGAACTAAGGTTGCCCGAGCGCCTAACTGCGACCGCTCCAAAATGATCGCGACAGCGGTAGAACCTTGTACTGGCGGTCCGACTGCAACGACGTATTGAAAGCTATTTGGACCACACCGCAACGGTGGTGGAGCCTTTCTGGATCGACCACTTATTCTTGCCGCTTGGGACGACGGTGTAGCAATTGGTTTCGGCGCCTTTCCAACTCGTGCAAAAGCCCGTGGTGTCGAGTTTCCAAGTGCCGGAGCTTTTCTTGCCGGCCTTTCCACTAGGCTGACGGGTCATTTTCCCGTCCGCGGTGAAAGTCATCTTGAATTTGGTGCCGCTCGTAGTTGAAGCGGTAAACGGTTTGCCGTTGAAGAACGTCGCTTGAACATCGCTCGGCGCCATGCGATCTGCGGCGAAGGCGGAAGCGGAGAGAAGCATACCTGCGAAGACAAGTAGACTTGCGCGCATGAATAATCTCCGTCAGCTACCCGGCGGTCATGCGATCCTCGACGTTATCGGCAACCTTATCGCAAATGTGCGCTAATACTAGCAATTCTTGCTTGATGCGGTCGCGTCCTCCGAATTTCGGACTGAAAAACAGCACCTAGCGGCAAACGCATCTGGATGACCGCTTCGGGTCATTCGCGACGTTTGAGGCAGCCGGCAGCGACTTCGGTTATTACCCTAAATGCGGACATTTGCTTGGCTGCACCAAGTGACGCAACGGGCCAACCCGGCCAGGAAGGCCCCGAGGCTTCAATGTGAACTCGAAAACTCTTGATGCTCGGTAGACGCTTTGCGAAGGCAGTCAGCGTAGGCCTGCGATCCTGGCTCCCCGAAGGCAACACATCTCGCCTTGTCGATCGCGGCGAACGTCTTGACGGCTTCTTGTTGTTGCGCCTTTAGCTCATAACCTTGCGTGCCTGGAGGGCAGTCGCCCTTCGCTGCGCCGGACGTGCAATCGACTGATTGCGTACTACATCCGCCGATAAGAACACTGACGAAGACTGCGATCGAAGTTGCCAGACGCATTCTGCACCCACGAATCCCGCGCCAGTAGACAATGCCAATGCCTTAATTTCGGTTACCGAGGACCGCCAGAGGATAACAACATGGGAGTGGGTCTTGCGATCAACAGGCCAATTCGTTGTGAAAGCCGATAAAGGGGCGTGACTTGGGTTTGGGTCATGTGTGGACGGCGCCTTGGCAAGAACTTTCTGACGTTGCTGCAGCATTGGTCGGGTGCGGTCATGTGTCGGGCCTGTTTGTGCGGCCGGTGTGGCCGCTGGCCATGATGCTTTGCGCGGATCGGGTCCCAATCGTTCGCACGCACTTTAAAGTGCGATGACCCAAACGGGTTCTCCCGATCCCTGCAACGACCTTGTTTGCATTACGTCGTCTGTCCTCGCCAATTCCTTCAAACTTCTTTCCCTGTCGTCTCTGCCGCTGCCTGGCACCCTCACCTCCTTGAATTTTCTTCCGCTTCAACGCAACCACACTATAGCACTCCGATGCCGCAGAGGTGGCGCCGTCCACAGCATCATTCGCGACCAATGCAGTTGCCTAGCGGCTCATGTCCCTTCAGTCCGAAAGATGGGGTAATCGGCCGCTGGTCATTCAAGATGCGGCGTGGCCTTGCGGTGGGCGGATGTCGCCTGTGGGTCTTGGTCGTGCAAAAACGTTTTGACTGAGGGAGTCAGAAGGGCGGTTGGGCGGGGAAGCCCGGTTATTGGACGAGCCTGGTTATGCCCTCATCACCGCCATCAGCGGCTGGATGCCGATGATGTTCATGGCGCGGGTGAGATTGTAGGCCAATACGTGAAGTGCCATCTCGGAGGCGACCCGCGGCAGCGTCTTCATCAGGAAGTGCGTCGCCCCCATCCTCATCTTCAGCGTGCCGAAGGGATGTTCGACGGTCTCGCGTCGCTGGCGCATCTTCTCCGGATGCTCGTCGAGTCGGCGTTGCACGGCTTCGAGTATGTGCTCATGCTCCCACCGCGTGATCCGTCGCTCCTTGCCAGTGGTGCAGCGATGCTTGATGGCGCAGTGCTGGCAGACGTTGGTCAAATAGCGGTGCAGGACCAATCCGTGCTCTTGGGTTGTGAATGAGTAGCCGAGGCGTTCGCCGGCGGGACAAATGTAAACGTTGTCCTTAGCCACATAGCGGAAGTCCTGCTTGCCGAAGCGCTTCGAGTTCGAGGCCATCGGCTTTGGCAGCGTCACCGTGATGCCGGCTTTGTCGCACTCAAGGATCTCCTCACTGTTGAAGTAGCCGCGGTCGGCGACGACATCGAGGCTCGCCGCTTCCAGGGTTGTCTTGGTCTGCTTGGCCATATGGGCGAGCTGTGCCCGGTCGCTGCCGACGTTGGTTACCTCATGGGTGATAATCAGATGATGTTCAGTGTCGACCGCGACCTGGACGTTGTAGCCCACTACGCCTGAGCCCCGGCCGCTCGTCGCCATTGAGCGGGAATCAGGATCGGTCAGCGATATCTGCTGATCCGGCGCCGCCAACATCCGCGTCTTGAGCCCATGCAGGCGCTTCACTTCCTCCTTCAGCTTGGCGATCTTCTCCTTGAGCCGGGTTGTTTTGGTAGTACGCGCCTCCGCCGGCTCCTGCCGATCGGCGCTGTCGAGCTGGCGCAGATAACGGGCTACGCTCTCCTCGATCTGCGCCAGACGCCGTTCCATCTTCGCCCGCGTAAAGTTCTTGTCCCGATTGTTCACCGCCTTGAACTTGCTGCCATCAATGGCGACGCTCGCTTCGGCGAACAGGTCGAGACGCCGACACAGCACGATAAACCGGGCGCATACCTTGCGAATGGCCCCGCCATTGTCCTTGCGGAAGTCGGCAATCGTCTTGTGATCGGGCATAAGCCGACCGGTCAGCCACATTACCTCGACATTGCGCAAAGCCTCGCGCTCAAGCCGCCGGCTCGACTGAACCCGGTTGAGATAGCCGTAAATGTAGAGCTTCAGCAGCACGGAGGGATGATACGAAGGCCGCCCCGTTACCTCGGGAGCGACCCCGTCAAATCCCAGCGCCGCCAGATCCAGTTCGTCGACAAAGACATCGATCACCTGAACAGGATTGTTCTCGTCGATCCAGTCTGCCAAGCATTCCGGAAACAGCGTGTTCTGCCCGCGATCAATCCCCTCGACAAAGCGCTTCATCCGACCCCCCGCAGCAGCAAATCATACTGCGCAGTAAATCACAGACACCGCGTTTTTACACAGCCAGGGTCATCAACGGACATTGCGTGATCTTCGCGTCACGTCGGCTTTACCACTCACAAGCAGACATTTAAGAGCAGCTCGTCCAAGTCCGACGAGGCGGAGGGGTCGTCCGCTTTCCGCCAAACGGCTCGTCTTCCTTTCCGATTCGCCTAATGACGGGTTACGGAATGAGGCCGCGCCACGGCGACCCTGGTGACCGAGACGACCGATCAGAAGATAATTCGGAGTCCTGCGCCGCAACAAGCGGGATCGGCGGACGTCCGCCTTTTCCCAATAGCGGACTGCTGCTATTCGGTGACGTTGCGAGCGATAAGGCTCTCACGCTCCAAAGCTGGGCGTGCTTCTTTCGGCGAAAAGCGGGCTAATTCACGCACTAGCCAAGCTTTGCGACGGATTCTGGAAGAGACAGGTCTCGGTCGCCGTGAGCGGGCGCTAGGCTCGCCACTGTTACTTCACCGTCAGTGACGTAGTGGTTGACGCGTTCAACAGGCAGATGCTGGCCGGCTTGAATTGAGTGCACGTCCGAGACGGCATGATTTTTTAGCAACTCGGCGATGATGTAGTCCCGTTCAGCGTTCGTGTCCGAATCGGTGGCGTGGGTGATCTGAAACGTGAGTCGCGTCAGGGACAGACCGGTATCTTTAGTGCCAGCGCCGACCCAAAGAACATATGCATCGTCCGGCGCCCGGTCGTCGGTATTTAGCCAGAAACCAGCTGTTCCCACCGTGGCCTCGGCCCGTGCGAGGCTCAAAGCCCAAAATCGAATGTGATGACGCTTCCGCGGACTATTATCGATTGCCCTCTGGAAGCCAACGTCTTGTCCGCGCCCATAAAGATAAAGAGTGCTGAATGGTGCGGTCGGATAGGGCGATTTGAATATGAATGCCCGGATCATGTGCCACGAGCTTCCCAGATCCAGTCGGTCGGCTTCGGCCCAGCCGGCCATCGCAAAGGCTGAGTGAAGCTGCTCGAGCGTACCAATGAGGACGAGATTGATAGGGTCACCAGGCAATCCGTCGCCGGTAAGTGTGAAACGAGGCACACGTTTGCGCTGGACGACTTTCAAGCCCATCCGTACGGCGCGCGGAAGAATAATATATGCTGCGATACCATAAGTGATGCCAAGAGCAAAAATCGTGGGCAGCCTATGGTCGGTAAATCTGAAAACAAAGGCGATCAACCAGACACTGAGGATGCCCAAGCCGAGGATGAGCAAACGGCGCAATAGGCGTTTCAGCAATCTCACAATCTAGCCACCCTAGCGATCCATTTGCTGTCGGTTCCATTATACGCCGTTTCGGCGCGCCAGCATCCTTCACATACTTCACCGAACGTCAGCTTCTGATGTTGTGGACGGCACCCACTCTGCGGCATCGAAGTGCCATAGGGCGGTTGCGTTAAAGCAAATCGAAGTTGCGCGGCTCAAGCGGCAAGAGCCGTCACGGCTGACCGGCGATGTCGGGCGGCAAAGTCGTCGGTTTGACCGGCGTAAAGATCGGTCCCTGCGCCGAGTTGCCGGTATAGGCCGCAATCCCGTCCTTGGTCGAGACCAAGTCGCCGGTGTGCAAGGTCGGGTCATTCCTGACGTCGAACGGCGCTAGGCCGAAGGCGTCCTTGCCGTTGCAGGTGCAATTGGCAACGAGCTGCTTGCGGTACAAAAACGCGGTGTCGAGATTGCCATAATGCTGGCCGTCCTGCGCCACGGCGCTGCCGATCTCGGCTCCGAAGAACACTTTGGTTCTGCTGCAGGGGCAACTGGCGCGGCAGGTCTCCGCCGCGCTGCCCTTAACCATTTGCTCCAGTGGGAAGTGGTGGCCGTCGCACAGTCGAACGCAGAACGCCCCGCCCTGGCCGGTCAAGCCGCCACCCCCAATCACATTTTCCTGGCCGAGCGGGGTCGGCGCGATCCGCCCCGGCCGTTCGGTGGGCGGCGGCGGATGCAACGGCGGCGGTGGCGCAATATCGCGCGGCTGGGAATTGCCGAACAAAAAGTCGAGCAATCCTTGCGCCGAAACGCTGTCCGCCGTCAACGTCACCGAGAGCGCGCAGCCCAAAATCCCCGCGCGCCATCTTGCTTGCCTGCTGTGACGGTCCGCCACCATGCGGCATCCGAGTGTCCCGCCCCGCAGCCCGGACGCTCGCCCGTATGGTGCATCCACACCAATTTTTGTGCAAGCCGGCCAGCTCCACGCCCGGAGTTAAGCCGCCTCAGTTGGCCGCTTTTTCTTTTCCAATTTTGGCCCGCGGCATTGCGCTGCCCGCACTGCACTTTGCTCACTTTCGGAGCGAAACGGACATGGCGCCGGACTTAAAGAGCACAGGGCCTGGCTGCGCGCGACAGCGAAGCTTATTTTAGAACGATGTAATGCGTGAGTTGCGGCGCCGAGTACGACAGAGCTAGGTTAAATCCGCAAAGCGCTGAGCGCGCAGCAGAACCGGATTCGCCTAATGACGGGTTACGGAATAGGCGCGGCGCGGTTTGCATTCGGCCTTCTGAGCACGAAGCGCTAGCGAGTTCGGGAGACCGACGTTGGTCTATCCGACGTGGCTATCCTTGGAATGCTGGAGACGAACCTGCTACAGACAATGGTCTGCAATAATTGAGGCCGCCAACTGAGGCGGCCTACATCTCATCTCATTTGCTCGGGTTTTGGAGGGCGCCCTATGGCATGCGCCAGCTTTAGCCATTCGGCCGCCATTTCGCGTTGAATGGAGCGCGCTTCCTGCTCATTTGTCGCCGCTACCATTTGCAAACAGTGCGCAGCATAGCGCGCATAATCTTTGCGCTTTTCGTTCATCGTCAAGGCCCCTCCGGTAAGCCTACCCGCACCACATCTGGGCGCGTTGCCGCGTTGCGTCTGGTCAAAATTGATCACTTTCAAATTAGGACAGCCGGGTCAGCAAATTAGAACAGAAGGCGCGGCGTCTGCGATCGGGGCAGTCCAATACCAATCGCCCCATATCGACATCCGACCGTTGACCGCTACGACGGCACCCATACAATTCAGCGTTCTCAGCTGGCCCAGCGCGAAAGGGCTCGAAGCATCGCATCGCGCTTCATGCGGTAGTGCAGACATGCCGATGCGATCATTGAATCTATGTGATTGGTCGCCAATTGATGAATTACCATCTGGTTGATAACCGAGACATTGAGATCACTGGCCTGCTTGATCAAAACAAGACGTCGGATGATGGCGCGTGCGGCGCAGATCCAACCAATGCGCAACCCAGGAGCAACGGTCTTTGAGAACGTTCCGAGATAAATAACCCGAGAAGCGTCCAAACTTCCTGCTTGTTCAACATCAAGCGCTTGTATCGAAGGCTTGTCTGATCCATCGAGCCGCAGAGCGCTATAAGCCAAATCCTCGATTGCTGGAATATCGAGTTCGCGCGACAGAGCGAGCGTGCGGCGCCGTGCATCGAGCGACAACGTTTCCCCCGTCGGGTTTGCAAAATCGGGCACAAGATAGCAGAATTTGACTTTGGCACCTGACGCTGAAGCAGACGCGGCCTCGCGATATGACTGAGGCTTGCGGTTACCTTGCTCCGGATTAATTGTGTCGTATCGTGGCTCGTACGCCGAAAATGCCTGCAGCGCTCCGAGATAAGTTGGGACGGTCACCAAGGCGGTATCTCCGGACGTCAAAAGCAATTTTCCGAGGAAATCCAGCGCCTGCTGCGAGCCTGAGGTGATCACGATATTCTCGGGCGTGGCCGGGACGCCTTGCGCTGTCATGCGGCGCGCGCCCACTCTGTGAGTGGCCCATAGCCCTCGCTCACAGAGTATTGGAGCGCAGCGCCGGTGGACTTAGGCGTTGCAAGGGCATCAACGTACGCCTTCGCAGCGGCCTGACCGGGAAAGAGCTTGGGGTCAGGGATGCCTCCAGCAAACGATATGATCCCCGGCTTCTCGAGGATCTTGAGGAGTTCGCGGATCTCGGAGAGCTTCATGCGCCCGGATCGGCGCGCGTATGTCGGCTCCCACGCAGGATCGTTGTGATGCGTCATAACTGGCTCTCCGTCCAACTTGAAGAGGATATGACAGCATTATTGACCTATTCGCAATGAGTGACCGCGAACCCTCCGTTGCAATCGGTGCCTGCAATGCTTGGGGTCAAGCGCGTCGGTTTGACCCTCTGCCGATTAGTTCCGTCCACTCCGATGAACGGACATCGTCAGACCGCCTCGGCATGTCCGGTTGGCGCCAGCACCGGAAGTACCCACTACTCATTGGCGTCGGGTACAGCGACTCGATTAGCTGAGATGGCGAGGCCTGCGGCAATAACGAGCGCTCCTGCTGCGACCAGCGACGGCACGCGGAGGCTGCCGAGGCTATCGAACAAATATCCAGCTGCGGTCGGTCCGGTCATCTGGCCGAATGCGAAACTCGCAGTCATCAGCCCTATTGCCCGTTGCGGATCGGCGCGCGACAACTGCCGCGCTGCTATGAGACCGAGGGCGGTGATGCCCATGAACGTGCCGCCCAACAATACGGCGCATAAACAAATGCCAGGCACGGTGATCCACTCGACGCTTGCCGCCACGCCGAGCGCCTCAGTCAGACACGCTAGAGCAAAAGCCATCGTTGTGCCTACGCGTGCCGCGATCCACGACCAGAGCGCGACTGACGGCACCGCTGCGAAGCCGAACAGGATCCAGATCCAGGCTTCCAGTTCACGAAGCTCCGCCGAAATCCGCACCGATGTGACCAGGAACGTTGCCGTGATTACGTAACCGAATCCGAACAAGCCATATGCGACGATGAGCATTGGCAGACCGCGTGGTGACCGCGGCACAGAAGTAATCGGGGGTGCCGCTTCGACGACCGTTTGTCCGGGGATCAGCGCGGCAACGAAGACGGTTCCCAGAAGTGCCATGCCGCCAGACCAGAGCCACATGGCTTGCCAGCCCGCGCCCTCCACCCGCAACGCCGATACAACAGCAGCCGACAGCATGATACCGACCCCAACTCCGGCGAAGTGAAGGGCCGAGAGATTTCCGCGTTGCGCGGCTGACAAGCGGGCTAGTACAAGCGTTGAGGCAAGGACGATGACAAAGGCGCTCGCCGCGCCGCCCAGCAGACGCAGCCCCATCAAAACGGCGAAGTGAGACTGAAAGGCCATGCCAAGGGTCGTTGTTGCACTAACGAGCAAGGCAGCGATGAGCCCCGTTCGTTGGCGGCTTGTAGCAATCGGTCGGGCGGCCAATAAGGCCCCGATCAAATAGCCGAGAAAATTGGACGAAGCGACGAGCCCAGCGTCGGCTTTGCTCCAAGCGAGACTTTCGAGCATGACCGGGAGGATGGGTGTGTAGACGAAGCGTCCGATGCCAAGGGCGACGGCCATGGCCAAGAGTCCGCCGCATGCCAATCCGATCATCGACTGCCGCTGCCGCATAGCTCGATCGCCGCCTGTTGCAGGACCCTCAGTTCGCCGGGGCCTCGAACCGCCGCTCTACGTGAAATGACTTGGCCGTGATCAGCCACACACCGCTGATGCAATGGTATGAGAGATAGTCGAGATATTGGATTTTATTAATCCTGACCCGAACCTTCACCAACGCTTGTGTGAGCGAAGAGAAATCAACGAGCAAAATCTCCTGATGGCGTGGAGCGTTCTTCGCTTTTGGCGACGCTCCGGCGGCCAATGCGGTCTTGTAGTCCTGGGCAGGCAGCAAACGCAGGTTGCCGTCTCGCAATCCGTGAAGCTGGGCGCTCGAAGCGAACACCTGGTCAAAGTGCGATACATCGCTGTCGAACATGAGGTCGAAGTAGCGCCCAACGGCGTCAAGCAGTGAAAGATAAGTTGCGTGGTCGGTCATGATTCGGGCCCTCGCTGAGGTTGGTGAACCATGACATGATCAACTGAGGCGTGTCCTTGCAAAGTAGGCTATTTTGGATCATCAAACAGTGGTGATCCGCCCTCTAGCCATTGAAAAATACGCAGTCATGCCAAAAGCAGCGCTAGATGTGATCGACTGCTGGATTATTGCCGCGCTGCAAGCCAATGGCAGATTGAGCAACATTGAACTGGCGGAATTGGTCGGCTTGTCACCTTCGCCGTGCTCCCGACGGGTAAAGAGGTTGGAGCAGGACGGCTTCATCGAGGGATACCGAGCCGTGTTGAGACGCGACCGCGTTGGCCTCGGCTTCTCAGTGTTTGTAGGTGTTAAAATTAATGGGCACGCGAACGAGCATGCGCTCCTCTTTGAGAGAGCTGTCGTGGAGATGCCGGAGGTCGTCGCTTGTCATCTGGTATCCGGAGAAGCCGACTACTTTCTCGAAGTCGTTGTACCAGAGCTGGCGGACTATCAGCAATTCCTCGTGGGTAAGTTGCTCGCCCTGCCGATCGTGCGCGAAGTACGAAGCAACATTGCTATTCAGACGCTCAAGGCTGAAGCGCCACTGCCGCTTGACCATCTTGAATAGGGCTGCTCGCGCTCCGTCCGCACCGGGTCAATCGCTACCGAAACGCGATGTCCGCGTGACGTCCGTTTATCCTCAATCTCAGGCATAACCTTGCGGCGGCGTGAACGACGCAAAGGGCCAGTTCCAGACATCCGGCTAATTCAATTCCTGGCCGTTAGCGGTCGCCGCCGTCGTTTCAGGTGAGCAATTTTGCTCAGACGCCGTCAAGCGCGCGTGTGTCGATGCTTCAAGTTGCATAACGGACAATTTGAAAATCGAAAAAGATCAACCGAGAGATAAATTGAGATGAACACAATTCAAAAACAAGCGCCCGCTACGACCTCGGCAAAGCCGGCGACGGCAGCCGGAGCGATATTCAGCAACTCGCCGGGGATGCCCAAAGTCTTCAAGTCGAACTTCGACTACCAACTGGTCAGAGCTATGTGCGCTGGCGCCTATGGCGATGGCGGGGCTGTCGGTGAGATTTACTCAACAGCGCGGCAGATCGTGGACGGAGATTTAGAGCGTTGGACCGTCGCATGGCGTGACACCGCGGAGAGGGTCGAACACATTGCTCACGACTGTCTGAGTGGCGGTCATATTGTCAGCGCGCGCGAGGCGTTCCTCCGAGGCTCCACCTACTGGAAAACGGGTCAATTCTACCTCGATAGCAAGGACCCGAGGCAGCTCGAAATGTACAAGCGCCACCGCGCATGCTTCAGGCAAGCGGCAGCGCTGTTCGATCCGCAGATCGAACCTGTCAGCATTCCCTATGAGAACGGCAAATCGTTGCCCGGCTATTTCATGCGCGCCAATGCAACCGGCCGGCCGCGTCCGACCGTGATGATCCTCGGCGGCGGCGACACGACTTGCGAGGAACTTTATTACTGGGGTGGCGGCGCCGCGGCGGTCCGTCGCGGCTACAACGCGTTTCTGTGGGAGGGTCCCGGTCAAGTCGGCGCCTACGCCTCGGATACAACTTTGACCTATCGTCCGGACTGGGAAGTTCCAACCCGATACGCGGTTGATTACGTTCTGTCGCGCAAAGATGTTGATCCCGAGAGACTGGCGCTGTCGGGGCACAGCTTTGGCGGATATTTCGCGCCGCGCGCCGCTGCTTACGAGAAGCGCATCAAAGCCGTGATTGCCAATTCGCTGATACCGGAATGCAAGCCCATGCTGATGGCCATGCTCAAACTCGACCCGAGCAAGGCATATGGTGAGGACCTCGAAAGCAAGATTGACCTCTCCGAGCCGCTCAACAAGCTCTTTGTCACGGACTTCAAGGACCGATGCGGTATGGCTGGAAAGTCGCTTGCCGCCCTGTATGAAAACCTCGGCGGTTACAGCCTGGCTGGACTTGAGGGAAAGATCACATGCCCCCTGCTGTACATATCCTGCGAAGGCGAAGGGCCATTAGCAGCAACCGCGGGCCACATGTTCTACGAGAAGCTCACCTGCCGGAAGACGGAACGTGTGATTCATTTTGATGATGGCGGCGAGGTTCACTGCGCACTCAATGACCCGAGCCTGAAACACCAGATCGAATTCGACTGGTTGGACGACGTCTTCGAATAGTAGCGAAGATCAGATCGGCAGACGCGGACTTATTCCGTTGAGTACGCCCCGACCGATCGTACAATCGGACGCTAAAAGCGGCCCTTTTCTTTACCTTCTCGACGATCGAGTTCGTGTTCGAGCGCTCTGATCTCGGTTCGAATTTTTTCAACCGCTGTTATGCTCGCGGTCATAAGTTCAATTCGCCCTGTATCATCTTTTGGCAGCCCAATCGCGCTCGCGAGAAAGAGCTGATATTTCGTGATGGCAGCAATAATGTTATAACTTTCGGAGAGCGCTAGCAAAATTTGCTCGTTCGAAAGCTGAGAGTGGCGCATAGGTGTTCCTCTTAACGTTTTGCTAATGCTACTACTGCTGCGCACTGCCAAGACAGGTCTGTCCAAAATTGACCATTCTCAATGTGTGAAACTGTCGGATTGAACGATCCGCCGGCAAGGATCAGCGATGTCCGCTTTGGGTCTTGGTCGTGCAAAAACGTTTTGACTGAGGGAGTCAGAAGGGCGGTTGGGCGGGGAAGCCCGGTTATTGGACGAGCCTGGTTATGCCCTCATCACCGCCATCAGCGGCTGGATGCCGATGATGTTCATGGCGCGGGTGAGATTGTAGGCCAATACGTGAAGTGCCATCTCGGAGGCGACCCGCGGCAGCGTCTTCATCAGGAAGTGCGTCGCCCCCATCCTCATCTTCAGCGTGCCGAAGGGATGTTCGACGGTCTCGCGTCGCTGGCGCATCTTCTCCGGATGCTCGTCGAGTCGGCGTTGCACGGCTTCGAGTATGTGCTCATGCTCCCACCGCGTGATCCGTCGCTCCTTGCCAGTGGTGCAGCGATGCTTGATGGCGCAGTGCTGGCAGACGTTGGTCAAATAGCGGTGCAGGACCAATCCGTGCTCTTGGGTTGTGAATGAGTAGCCGAGGCGTTCGCCGGCGGGACAAATGTAAACGTTGTCCTTAGCCACATAGCGGAAGTCCTGCTTGCCGAAGCGCTTCGAGTTCGAGGCCATCGGCTTTGGCAGCGTCACCGTGATGCCGGCTTTGTCGCACTCAAGGATCTCCTCACTGTTGAAGTAGCCGCGGTCGGCGACGACATCGAGGCTCGCCGCTTCCAGGGTTGTCTTGGTCTGCTTGGCCATATGGGCGAGCTGTGCCCGGTCGCTGCCGACGTTGGTTACCTCATGGGTGATAATCAGATGATGTTCAGTGTCGACCGCGACCTGGACGTTGTAGCCCACTACGCCTGAGCCCCGGCCACTCGTCGCCATTGAGCGGGAATCAGGATCGGTCAGCGATATCTGCTGATCCGGCGCCGCCAACATCCGCGTCTTGAGCCCATGCAGGCGCTTCACTTCCTCCTTCAGCTTGGCGATCTTCTCCTTGAGCCGGGTTGTTTTGGTAGTACGCGCCTCCGCCGGCTCCTGCCGATCGGCGCTGTCGAGCTGGCGCAGATAACGGGCTACGCTCTCCTCGATCTGCGCCAGACGCCGTTCCATCTTCGCCCGCGTAAAGTTCTTGTCCCGATTGTTCACCGCCTTGAACTTGCTGCCATCAATGGCGACGCTCGCTTCGGCGAACAGGTCGAGACGCCGACACAGCACGATAAACCGGGCGCATACCTTGCGAATGGCCCCGCCATTGTCCTTGCGGAAGTCGGCAATCGTCTTGTGATCGGGCATAAGCCGACCGGTCAGCCACATTACCTCGACATTGCGCAAAGCCTCGCGCTCAAGCCGCCGGCTCGACTGAACCCGGTTGAGATAGCCGTAAATGTAGAGCTTCAGCAGCACGGAGGGATGATACGAAGGCCGCCCCGTTACCTCGGGAGCGACCCCGTCAAATCCCAGCGCCGCCAGATCCAGTTCGTCGACAAAGACATCGATCACCTGAACAGGATTGTTCTCGTCGATCCAGTCTGCCAAGCATTCCGGAAACAGCGTGTTCTGCCCGCGATCAATCCCCTCGACAAAGCGCTTCATCCGACCCCCCCGCAGCAGCAGAATCATACTGCGCAGTGAATCACAGACACCGCGTTTTTACACAGCCAGGGTCATTAGGCGACATTCCTCGGCTTCGCTGTGACCTCCGTTTTGCCCCTCAACAACAGACATTCGCCGGCACGACAGGCGCGTCGGCTTAGGGCCAGCAACAGACTCAAGCACCGCAACGAAATCAGACGATTGCAAACTTCATCGAGAAGGCGTCTCGGCTTTACGAGCAAGAGCGCAGCACAGTTTTAGCCGCGACTGCGCTTGAAATGTACGTCAGACGCTGGCGCCGGTGGGCCAAGGGCGGGAATAGTGATGCTCCATGCCGTGATGTTGGTCGAAGCTAAAGTGCCAATGGTGCCGTCCGTGGTGATCGAGCCGCCGGTCAGGGAAAGCGACCCGATGGTGAGGGGGGTGAGATCGTACGTGATGAATGCGGCCGACGCCTGCGACACACCGAACAGCGCCATGCCCGCGATGAAGCATACGCCGCCCAACAATTTTGCTTTCATGACATGCCCCTCCTCTGCCCTCAGCGGCAAACAAACCCGTGTGTTCTTGGGCAAGCGACCAAGAACGATATAGGGTATCGCCGGCCCGAAAAGGGCGTTGAAGATATACGCTGGCCGCAGGTCAGTATTATCGACGAGGCTGCATTGGACAACATCGTTGAGCAAAAAGTGCGTGTAAGGTCCAGCTCTGAGATGGCCACGCTAGAGGCAAAGATCGTTCCGCGCCGCACGCACAAAAATCATCAGTGTCTCGAATGCTGCCATACAAACTCGACTTCGGTTCCGGGTCAAAAGGAGACATCGCGTGCTTCCCGCGCCATGTCTGCTGTACCTCCTGAAAGCGGACATCGTTCCGAAAACGGCTTGGCTCCGATAATCGTCATTCCCGAAAGTAAAAACGATGGGCCGGGCGCTGGCACGCCACACGCGCTCGTAGGGGCCGACCGCGGCTTGAGCCGTGGCGTGTTCGCGCGCTCATGGGCTCGCGGCGTGGGTCAGCCAAAAGGCGTGGGCCAAGATCGCGGCCAACCCAGCGCCCGTAGAATATTCAAACGCCGTGAGCTAAAATTGGGTTGGAATGTGCACGTTGCGTTTGATCGCAGGGCGCGACCTAAAGCGCACGGCACTTCCAGGGGAGGGGACAATGAACAGCAAGCTGTATTTGACGATATCTGCAATTGTCTTGTTTCTGTATGGGATCAGCTTCGTACTGTTTCCCGCGGAGGCGGCCGCGCCTTACGGCATACCGCCGGAGCCTCACTTCTTGATGGAAGCAAGGTTCTTCGGGTCAGCTCTTCTATCCTTGAGTGCGACGAGTTGGTTGGCACGAGACGTTGACTGGCTTGGGGTGCGCGCTGTGCTGATTGGTGCCGTAGTTGGCTACGGCATCTCCACAATCGTACTCATCTGGAGCACGACGCAGGGATTACTGAATCAACTCGGGTGGGGCTCGACGGCCCTGAACGTCCTGCTACTGCTAGGCGCACTTTATTGCTTGTCCGCCGGCTCGCGCCTCGCGCCAGCGCGGTAGGGCAATTCCTGTGGCTGAGCGGGGCCGCCAAGCCGGCCTGCGCTGGCCCGGCGCTGCTGTTGGATATCGACGGAAAATCCGTGCACGTGCGTGTGCTGGCGTCTCATTCGCGGCTTGAAAGCGCAGTCGATATTTGCCGAATCGAAATCTCTCGTTCCACTTGGCTGATCGCAGCCTCAAGCGCTAAGCATTCTTGATCAAAGTCTTTCTTAGCTAGTGGGGGATCGATCTTTCTAAGCTGCGCCGCTTGCGCCAACCGTGCACGGTCATATAGCGCACGACGTGCCGTAACGGTGCTCTCATCGAGGGCAGCGACGGCACGACTAATCACACCATAGTAGTCAGCCATGGGCGCACCGATCTATCATTTGATGGCTGCAGTCTGGCTATTCGGCCATATCCCATCACCGGCCACAAGACCTAGCGGCTGGACTCATTTCCTATTGGTGACGTTCAATCGAAGCCGCCATGAGCGGCGAACATGGCAATTTCAGCCGTGAAGATGCAGCGCGTTGGCGAGCGAGTTGGCGCACCCGCTGATTTTAGATAGCAGCCGTGTACGTTCGCGGAAAATGCGCGAGTTGGTGCATTGGACGTGGGTGTATTGCGCGGCGCAACCACGGGACACCGATGACGCTGGCGCAATTCATCATCCGGTGGGGTCCCGACGCATCAAGCGACATGCTGCGCAAGAGCGCGCGCGGCACCGCGTGCGGTCACAAGGGTATGTCGGGTTTTTGCCGTTTCCGGCCGATCGCTAAGGGCCTGCGTGCGCTTTGCTCGGCGTTGCTCAGCAAGAAAATGAGGCAAATTTTTCGAAACTTAATTCTCATTTTTCGCGCGCGGATTGACGCGCCTGCAAGCCGCCTTGCGTAGTTTTCGATCGGTCACGGTGTCGCGCGAAACAGGGGCTCAATTTGACCATGACTGAATACACCGTCGAGCTATTCAAAGAAGGTGGCGAAGGCGCCGGACAAGATGCAGAGCTGGGCCGCGATGAAAGTTTGGATGTGGCACGCGCGCTCTACCGTCTGATGCGCTTGCGATACTCGGATCGGCTCGTCATGCTTTGCGACCGCGCCCGCATCCTGGCCCGCAGCGATCGGCCGGAAACGATGCCGGCTGGTCTGCAACGTGACGCGGTGTCGAACGCGCACGACGATTGGATGGCAGGTGCAGCACGATCGGCGGGCGTAACGTCCGCGAGCCTTTTGAGCGCTCACCACCTTCAGAACAACCAATTGCCGCGGTAACGGCCGGGGACCAATCGGGGCGCAAGGGATTCCTCCTGCGCCCGCAACATAGGACCTTTGGCTGACCGGAAAAGGGCGATGCTCCCCGCGCAATTCCCGGATCACGCGTTAGATACGGCAGTAAGGGTTAAGGGGGCAGTCATTTCCTCTTGGAAAGCCGCTGCCATGTTCGCGTACAAATTTGCGGCTGCCTGCGCTGGTGCCATACTAGGCATAACGGTTGCCGTCGCCCTAGCGCATCCTTCCGCTGAGACGAACGACGAAAAGTTTTTCAAAGCTGCAAAGCTCGATGTTTTAGGTAGCCAACCTGATGTGGAATGCCCAAAGATTGAGTGGCCGTATGGGTGCGAGTGGCATCCGCGAGTAGCCTCACCAACCAAGCACGCCCAACGACGGCGGCACCATTACGGCCTATTTGAATGAACGCACGATTTTGGCATCAAAGATGATGATGGTGAAGTTGGCGCTGTTCGGCCAGCGCTTGCCCGACGCGGATCACGCGGCAATTTGCTTGAGTTCGGCTCGCGGCCTTTTCAAAACGAGCACCTTACCACCCCGACCGCTCGCATAGATCGATACCAATTCCCATCCGTCATCGCCGAGTGTGTTGAGTTCCTCCGCGATGTCACAGTAAGCATTCCGTACCAAGGTGCGGTATTCCCACCTTCGCATTTGGGTTCTCCTCGGCTCACACCATGGACTCGCCCCGCTAGAGCGTCTGTGACGGCCATCACACCAAAAATCGATGAAAAAGTCGTTTGCGTACCGGCTCAATCTTGTTAGTGAAGCGCCCGCACATGCCCAAGATATAGTGGCTCGTTGCCAAGGGTGGCATGTGGTCAGCCCTGGGATGAGAAATCGGGGCGCGGCTGACGTAATTCCCTCGTCACAACTAACAGGCTACATTTGTTCACGGGGAGGCGTTTACTAATGGGGGAGTATGATCATGGCTACGTTCCTTAATTTTTGGAAGCTGGACGGACCAGGGAATTAAGAGCGTCAAAGACGCGCACAAGCGATTAGCGGGTGCTCGCGAACTAGCAAAAAAGTTGGGTATCGACTTCAAGATATATCTGACCACAGGAGAATCGGATTTGTTCGTCATTGCTGAAACGGCAAACCCTGAGAACATCCTAAAATTTAATCTCGCGATAGGATCGATGGGGAACCTACGCTCGCGGACTGTGCGTGCCTGGCCGGAAGCTGAGATGATGCACCTTATTTCAGAACTTCCCTAGCACTTCAGCCTCGGCGGGCATTATCCCACACGTGGGACCGCTGCCGCATCGTGATCCTATTGCGCGGCCGATGCTTCACCGCTGCGGCAACAATCTCGCGTGCTTTTTCGAGGTTGTTGCCAGCGTAAAGCTGCCTAAATGATGCTAGGCGGGAACGACATTGGCAACGGATCAGAAACGACATTGCAGTAACGTGGATTTGCGCCGACTTTTCTGATGTGGCTGGTGGTAGTCGGTGTGGCGGCGAGACGGCCCGGATGTACGGCCGCTCGCCGTTTTTTATCGGTGCCGCGACTTGCTGACCGGACCAAACTTTTTACAGCGGCCGCTCATCTAGCCGTTGCTATCGCGGATGATGAAACAGACTTTTGTCTGCGTGGTCGTGGCTTCCTCCTGCCATCAGCATTTGTTAGCTGATCTTCGACTAATAGTCGCTATTGCGGTTTCGGTTCTGGTTTCTCCATCTGAGGGTGGTGATGATGATGGTGGTGGTGACGATGATGGTGGACCACCACCCCCTCGGCTGGCATCGTCTCCTTCTTCTCGGCAGGCGTTGCGTTCTTATTGTCCTGCGCAAAGGCAGGGACGGCGACGCCGAGCGAAACGACGGCCGCCAGTGCAATGGCAAACCTCATCACGGAATTCCTCCTAGGAGTGACTAACCTGCAGGCAGATACAAAATTTTGGCCAATTTAAGTTGCGCTGGATGAACCGTCATTCATCGCAATAGCGCATGCGGGTTGCGTCGGGCATGAACAAATTGGCGCGCGTGCTGATGAAGCAATCAGCGAAATCTTCGACGCAGGGTCGGCAACGCGTTGCCCGTAGCATTCCTGTGATCTCGGTCACATCATCCTGTCGCGTTTTGAGCGCACTTTGGAAACATGCTTAGGAACTGAAGGGTCGCCCGCGTGTTCATGTGCGGGGCCCCAGCGAAATGTCGAAGTTCTGCCCAATTTTTTGGCGGTTGGTCTGTTGCTTACCCTGGCGTGGATCGCAGCGTGACGTATGGCGCGATCACGCTGGTTGACTGGGTCGCCTAGCATCGCCGAATGAGATCGAATGGGGGCGTTGAGAGGCGGAAGTGAAGTTGAGTGAACAATTTTGATCAGATGGCATGCGTGACGGAGCGCATGCAGGCAAATGAGCGATGGACTTTCACACCAGTCTACAGCCTGGCGAAATGGGAGAATGCTTTTCAATGGCAATGAACCGAGTGCAGGACACTTCGTACTTCAACGTGTTGAGCGTGCGTGAACGCCAGGTGACGCTTCTCGCCGCCAAGGGTCTTGCCAGCAAAGTGATTGCGCGCGAACTCAATGTCGCAGAAGGCACCATCACAGAGTCACTTGCATAAGGTCTACCAGAAACTTGGCATCAAGGGTCGATTTGCTCTTACCGTCCGGGCCGGTAATTTGCCTCCGCAACCTATACGCGGACGCTTAACCCCTCCGGACCGCCTCACCGTTGGCATTCCGACAACGTAACTGAGTCTCTCTGCGCGCTTACGTACGGCGCTTATGCCGGCATCGTGTCCGGCCGATCGCTGCGGGCCAGTATACGAGCGCGGTCGCACAGCATGACGAGCCGGCCTGGATATTGCCTAATCATGCCGCGGTAGATGGCGCGCGCCATCTCAAGGCTATCGTGACGATCAAGCACGGTTTCGATGCCGCTACCTTCGCCTCCCAGACAAAATCATTGCATCATCAGGTATGCTGCCTGCGATCCTGCATTTGCTCGTGGTCTTTCGGGAGCAAAGAGCTTCTTTCCAGTTCCTGTCTACCATCGCGACAGGCAGCCGCGGAGGCCGGCGGCGGAGCGCTGATTGATGCACGAATTTCGGAGGGTCGACGCTTCCAGAAAGGTCAATCGCGGGTGCTCAGTCTTGAGCGGGGAGCGTAACCGAGTGCGCGCGGGCCCCTGTGTCCGACATGGGTCTTGGTCGTGCAAAAACGTTTTGACTGAGGGAGTCAGAAGGGCGGTTGGGCGGGGAAGCCCGGTTATTGGACGAGCCTGGTTATGCCCTCATCACCGCCATCAGCGGCTGGATGCCGATGATGTTCATGGCGCGGGTGAGATTGTAGGCCAATACGTGAAGTGCCATCTCGGAGGCGACCCGCGGCAGCGTCTTCATCAGGAAGTGCGTCGCCCCCATCCTCATCTTCAGCGTGCCGAAGGGATGTTCGACGGTCTCGCGTCGCTGGCGCATCTTCTCCGGATGCTCGTCGAGTCGGCGTTGCACGGCTTCGAGTATGTGCTCATGCTCCCACCGCGTGATCCGTCGCTCCTTGCCAGTGGTGCAGCGATGCTTGATGGCGCAGTGCTGGCAGACGTTGGTCAAATAGCGGTGCAGGACCAATCCGTGCTCTTGGGTTGTGAATGAGTAGCCGAGGCGTTCGCCGGCGGGACAAATGTAAACGTTGTCCTTAGCCACATAGCGGAAGTCCTGCTTGCCGAAGCGCTTCGAGTTCGAGGCCATCGGCTTTGGCAGCGTCACCGTGATGCCGGCTTTGTCGCACTCAAGGATCTCCTCACTGTTGAAGTAGCCGCGGTCGGCGACGACATCGAGGCTCGCCGCTTCCAGGGTTGTCTTGGTCTGCTTGGCCATATGGGCGAGCTGTGCCCGGTCGCTGCCGACGTTGGTTACCTCATGGGTGATAATCAGATGATGTTCAGTGTCGACCGCGACCTGGACGTTGTAGCCCACTACGCCTGAGCCCCGGCCACTCGTCGCCATTGAGCGGGAATCAGGATCGGTCAGCGATATCTGCTGATCCGGCGCCGCCAACATCCGCGTCTTGAGCCCATGCAGGCGCTTCACTTCCTCCTTCAGCTTGGCGATCTTCTCCTTGAGCCGGGTTGTTTTGGTAGTACGCGCCTCCGCCGGCTCCTGCCGATCGGCGCTGTCGAGCTGGCGCAGATAACGGGCTACGCTCTCCTCGATCTGCGCCAGACGCCGTTCCATCTTCGCCCGCGTAAAGTTCTTGTCCCGATTGTTCACCGCCTTGAACTTGCTGCCATCAATGGCGACGCTCGCTTCGGCGAACAGGTCGAGACGCCGACACAGCACGATAAACCGGGCGCATACCTTGCGAATGGCCCCGCCATTGTCCTTGCGGAAGTCGGCAATCGTCTTGTGATCGGGCATAAGCCGACCGGTCAGCCACATTACCTCGACATTGCGCAAAGCCTCGCGCTCAAGCCGCCGGCTCGACTGAACCCGGTTGAGATAGCCGTAAATGTAGAGCTTCAGCAGCACGGAGGGATGATACGAAGGCCGCCCCGTTACCTCGGGTGCGACCCCGTCAAATCCCAGCGCCGCCAGATCCAGTTCGTCGACAAAGACATCGATCACCTGAACAGGATTGTTCTCGTCGATCCAGTCTGCCAAGCATTCGGGAAACAGCGTGTTCTGCCCGCGATCAATCCCCTCGACAAAGCGCTTCATCCGACCCCCCCGCAGCAGCAAAATCATACTGCGCAGTAAATCACAGACACCGCGTTTTTACACAGCCAGGGTCATTCACGACCGATGCGTTCAGTACCCGTGCCGATCAATGTCCGTTGTTGCTCCAATAGCGACATTGTTGTTCGGCGCAGCGAAGTAACGCTAAGGGCCACGAACCGACGCGCTAGCTGGCATTACTCAAACGCCCCGGCCGGGCGAAGTAATTAAGCAAGAGCTTGGCAGCGACGTATTGCATAAACAACGGCATTCCAAACGACGGAAACGCCAAGGGCGACGATGAGGGCTGCACCGGATCCAAGCGGCACTGCGGCGAGATGCAAGGTGAGCAAAGCCAAGCCAAATCCGGCAAGAGCGGGAACGGCGTTCGCCAACACGGCTGCCGTGGCAGGACCGCCAACGCGGCGATGCAGAATGAGCATAATGCTGGTGTAGATGACCGGGAACACAGCAAGGAGGCCGCTTCCCGTCGGGCCAATTTGAAAGCTTAGAGTTACGACCACGCCGACTAGCGAAGCCACCAAACCCGCTCGTAACACGAAGTCGTACCAGGGTCGTGTGGTTCGTGGGATGCGTACGAGGCAAAATGGCTGGACGATGTAGGTACAAGCGGTGAATACGATGATGTTGAGTGCAGATGCCGACCATGCAGCCCATTGGACGGGGCTGAGCACCAAAACGGCCGCCAGCCACATTACAAATGCAAGGGATTGCTGAGCCACATCGAGCGTCGTTGGGCGATCAGAACATAGGCCGTGAGATAAATCGCCGTAGCGCTGTTCAGTGCGAGGCTCGCAACCGCGCTCGAACAAATGAAAGTGGAATCGTGATCGAGGGCCAGAAACACATAGATCGGGCCGGCTGAGACTGGCAGCGTTGCCACGAGCGCTCCAACCGTGGCGCCTAATCGTTCGGCGATGATGGTCGCCGTGGTCACAAACAGCGCGGTAACCGCCATCTTCGTCGCAAGCACGAACCACATCATGAGTTCGGGAGACATACAATTGATCTTGGCAAAGTGAGACAGTATGCGTGCCCAAAAATACGTGTACGGCAGAGTCAGGAATTTTAAAATGATATAATTGAACTTCGATGCGGCACGTCGCCGATGGGTCAGGAGCGTTGTTTTCCCGAGGTCCGCGTCACGTCCGGTTTTCCCGATAACAGACATCCGCCGAAAGCGGGCTCGGGGAGTTCGCTCAAAAGGACGAAAGGTGGGCGGTATCGACCGGCGAGAGCTTATGAAAGCAACCGCACTGCGCGGGTCGCTCTGTCAATCGGCGGTGACCATGTCCCGCCGAAACCGCATCACTTTCGAAAAGATAGTGATCAAGAACAGGATGCCAGTTTAAAGTAAGAGCGTAATAGCCGAACGGCGGCCCGTACCGTAATCAATCCGATGATTAGGAGGATAGCGAGTCGCCCTGGACTGAGGCCAGCGAGGTTAAGCGCCATACCAAGCAACACGCCAGGAAAAACATGGGCCGGCGCCCAGGTCAGAGCCGAAAGAATATTGGCGGCATAGAATCGGCGCGACGACATTCCTAAGATCCCTGCAACTATCGGCACAAATGCACGCACCACCGCTATGAAACGAGCCAGGAAGACGCTCGCCGCACCATATGTCTTTATAAATGTTTCGCTGCGGGCGATGAATTGGGGATACCGATTAAGCGGCCAGCGCAAAAGAAGCTCCCGCTGATAGCGGTGTCCTAACCAGAAGGACAAACCATCGCCGAAAATGGCTCCGAGGACAGCAGCACCAAGCAGCGGCCATGGGTTCACATGAGCGCCTGTCGCGAGGGCACAAATCCCAATAATAAGCGTCGAGCCCGGAACGATCGTGCCTACCACAGGGACTGCTTCCGACAATGCCAGCAGGAAGATTGCCGTGAGAGCGTAGTGAGGGTACCTCCCGACAAAGTCAACGATCCAAGCAAAATACGACGTCATCGTTTGCCTTCATGCGCACACGAACGAAGGCCGGTATCGGCTTTCAATCGCGAGAGGCAAAGGCATTGCCGCCATTGAGAGGAAGTACTCCGCGCAGCTTCACCCCTCAAGAAAGTGACCGAATGCGGCCAGCGGCTGAAGACGGTCGCAAATGATCTTAGTGATCGCCAGCATGGGCGTCGAGAGGATCCCACCCGGAATACCCCACGTCAAAAACCAGAAGACGAGTGAGATGACGACGAGGACGGGATTGAGGCTGAATTGTCTGCCAGGAGTGCCTACTGCGGACGCGGCCATCCTCTACAACGGTGACAGCAAACGCCGAATGATTTGCTCAGGACCAGGAATGCCGGGCCGGTACCTAGGTGCTTCGGTGGGCTCAACTTCCAGCGATTCGAGCTGGGCCGTTTGCTGCGGACCGATCGCTTCGAACCTTGCCTTCTGCTCGTCGGACAGCGTTCCATAGAAGTCGTTGAGCGCAACATTCACCATCTTGACCGCTTGAAGCATAGTGGCAAGTCGTTTGCCGACTGCCGCAAGCCGCGCCGGCGGCGTGAGCGGATCGCTGGACAGGCACGAGGCCTTGAGCAAATCGGCCGCCTGGGTGGTGGCGTTCTGCAGCGCGGCTAAACTGGCGCGTTGCGCATCGGTCGGCCGTACCGTCTGATCGATCGCGGCAGTCGGCCATTCCATCACGCCGGGCTGTGCGGCGGCGCCGCAGTTCTGCGCCAGCGTGCCGGCTGTCTGGTCGGTGGTGGTCTTGCTCTGCCGCTGGTCGTTGCCGACTGCGGTCAGCCGCTCCTTCTGCTCGTCGGTCAGGAGACTGTAGAATTTCTCCAGCGGCGGCTGCACGATCTCTACCGCCACAATCATCGCTTCGATGCGCTGTTGCATGGCCGCGAGCCGGCTCGGGGCGGTTAGCGCGATGTCGGCCGGGCAGGCGGCCTTGATGTTCTGTGCCGCTTTAGCCGAAGCGTTGACGAGATCGTCGAGCGCGGCGCTTTGTTCGGTGGTCGGCTGAATGGCTCGCCGGAATTGATCGATCGGCAGGCCGGCGATATCGCTACTGTCAGCGCCGCACATCTGCGCCAGTTGGTCGGGCGCTGCGGCCGGCGCGCCGGAAGCGAGCGGCGTTTGATCGCTGGGGTTGCCGCTGGCGTATTGCGGCAAGTAGCCGGTGAGGTCGTCGTAGCCGTAGGGCGCGAATATGCCGGCAAAGATGTCGCCGTAACCGTAGCCCCAGAATGAGTTGTCGTAGCCGTTGCCCCACATCGCATAGTCGTACATGTCGTAATAAGCAAACGGCCAGTACAGCGGGCCGACCCAGCCGTAGCCGCCGTTACCGTGTCGCCACCAGCCATTGCCGCCGTCGCGTCCGTTGTGCCACCCCGCCGTCGCTGCGGTCGCGGTGATCCGGGAGCGGCCGCGCGGATCGCGTAATGCGCTGGTATTGCGCAATGCACCGGCAACCGCGCGGGAATTCAACGTGCTGCGTACGGCATTAGATTTGACATTTGCGCTGCGCGTGGCGTTCCCGGTTGAGTTGTACAGCGTCTTCTGGCCGGCGGCACTGTTCGAGGGATTACGGACGGCCGAAACTCGATTGCCGTGCGCGCTCGTCGACGCAGATGAACGGGATACAGTCGAACGGAATACAGCCGAACGGGAAGTTGCTGGTCTGGCGCTGATATGACGCGCGCCGCCGCCGCCGGCAGCATGCCCACCGCCGCCGCCGCGGCCACCGCCGCCAGCAGCATGGCCGCCACCGCCACCATGTCCGCCACCGCCACCACCTTTATTAGCCGCGTAAGCCGGGACCGACAGCACGGTCGCAAGAACAATGACGGCAACCCCGATTTTGAACGTCGACATAAACTTCCTCCACCGGCGCGGACTTTCGTAGCCCAAATTTCCCTAGTATTTATGAGCTGGCGTGTAGGGCCAGGTTACATTGATGCAGATCAACTACGCCCGATACCGTACATTTGTCTTATCGGAATTATATTGACCCGCGACCCTGCGCACGTCTGAGCAATATTGCTCACGCGGAAGCACCGCTATCGTGTTCAATGCTTGTGTTAACCGGGCAGGCAGCGCCGATTTACTCCAATAGCGACATTATCGTTCGGCGCAGCGAAGTGACGCTCAGCGCCAGCAGCAGTCAAGCGGCTCGCCCGGTCCGGAGTTCTGCCAATGCCGCCTTGCCTGTTCGGGTCGCTTCAGACATCGTTTCGAAAAATTCAGATTGCAGCACCGGTTTGCTCTTCCCGGCCATGTAAATTTCCCATCGCCACGGTCTGGGCGGACGACCTTTGTTTTTGATAGCGAGGGTGTAGTCGTACTCCGCATACTTCTCGGCATTGGCGTACACATCAATTCGGAGAGGTATCAATTCTGGATGCGATGCAGAGATGTCACTATGGGCCTGCCGAAGGGTTCGGAGAGGCCTTAATAAATAGGGGCTGCAAGTAGCCATAGAGCGTCGTTGGCCACCATTCATGAGAACCTTGGCTGCGCAGACTGTTTCAGTCGAAAAACGCAGTCTGAGCAATTTTGACCACAAACTGGGATTTGCGCACATGCCGGAGTGGGTCATCAGCGTGGTTTGAAGCATCCGGAGCGATTTCAGAGATTCAGCAGGAAAGATCCGACAAACGTGGCCGGCAGGGTAACGGCGCCAGCGATGTACATGCCGGCCGCCGCAATCCCTGCCGGAAGAAAGATCGCCGT
This sequence comes from uncultured Alphaproteobacteria bacterium, assembly GCA_963845775.1. Taxonomy (GTDB): domain Bacteria; phylum Pseudomonadota; class Alphaproteobacteria; order Rhizobiales; family Xanthobacteraceae; genus BOG-931. The sequence goes on along the minus strand of CAWJTE010000003.1, from coordinate 45,465 downwards.
GGCGTAACCCGGCGGGACAGCCATAGGAGACCGAGCCGTCCGGTCGCCAGGTAGGCGACGGCGAGAGAAACACAAACGGCCCACCATGAATGAGGCAAAAATTAAGGTAAAGCACCAGCGTCGGGTCGAACAACAGGATCGGACAGTGGAGGATTGATGAAGGGTAGGGCAAACACGACTCGATTAGTCGCCCGCTACGCCGGATTTGAGACAGCAGCCGTACTTCTGCTCCTGCTCATCACCAAAGTTAGGATACGCATCTCACGAAAGGAGATGAGTTGCTGCCTCCTTTCGTCCCAAAGAACCGTGCGCACGCACCGGAGGCTTTGAAAGAGCGTAAGCCGCCCGACGGCAGCAAGCTCCGGGTGATCCCGTAACACTTGTGGCAGTCGGTAATACGGAATACGGCTGCAAAGATGGTGGACATGGTGCACCCCGATATTGGCGGTGAACCAGCGTGCGACGCTCGGCAAGTCATAATACGAACTGCCGTGCAGCGCCGCCTCGTGAAAATTCCAACCCTTGTCATGCGCCCACAAAGTGTCCTCGAACTGGTGCTGGACGTAGAACAGCCAGACGCCAATCGAACCTGCGAGGAGTGTGATGGGCAGTTGCACAAGCAGGAATGGACCTAGACCGACCAGCCGGATCAACGTCGCGGCCAAAATTGCGATTGCGAGGTTCGTTGCCATCGTACTTAGCCAGAAACGCCAAGTGCTGCGCATCAGTCCCACCGGCAATCGGTGCCGCAGGATGAACAAATAAGGCGGACCAATGCCAAACATCACGATCGGATGCCTATACAACCGATACTGGAGCTGACGCCATCTGGATAATGCCAGAAACTCGCGCACGGTCAGTGTGTCGACATCGCCGAATCCGCGGTGATCGAGATTGCCCGAGTTCGCATGATGGAGGGCGTGGCTGTGTCGCCAGAAATCGTAGGGCGTCAGTGTCAACACGCCAATAGCACGCCCAACCCAATCATTCGCGCGACGGCGGCGAAAGAACGATCCGTGGCCGCAATCGTGTTGGATCATAAAGAGACGGACGAGGAAGCCGGCAGCCGGCACGGCGAGCAACAGGCAAACCCAGTACCCGATGCCGAGAGCGGCCCACATCAGAATCCATAAGATCATAAGGGGTACGGCCGTGATCACGAGTTCGACCACGCTCCGGCCGCAGCTTGGCTCGCGGTAGCAGGCAAGCAGAGGTGCCCAGGTCCTCGGGTCGCGTGTGGTATGAATGTTTGGCGATCGTTGGTGCATTCAGAATTGGCTTCCTACTCGTTCGGGGCGCTTCTCAGACGTGCATTTTTGATCCCCGGCTCGATCTAGTCTGAGCGATATTGCACACACGGATGCACCTCCATGGTGCTTTAATGTTCCCGTCTCTCGGGCGGGCCTCGCCGGTTTGGGCGACCTGATCAAGCATCTGCCAGTCGCGTATAATTTAATTTTCTGAAATCGTTGTTCCGCCGAGTGGAGGCGTTACTAGTGCGAGCCTGCCGCGACGATGGTTCCGACGCCGACGGCGCATTAAACGAGCTGCGCTTAAGCCTGCGCGATGGAACACCGGTTCTGATCCGCCGGCTCGTGGTGGCGGATGCTACCCTCTATCCCAATTTTCTAAGCGAAGTGACAGCGGCGGACCTGAGGCTGCGCTTCTTCGCGTCGATGCGCGAGGTGAACCACGGGATGCTCGATAAGCTCATCCACTACGATCCGGCTCGCGCCATGGCGTTCATTGCCGTCGACGAGCGAAGCGGGAGGATGCTGGGCGTGGTTCGCGTGCACGATGACGCAGGCGGAGCGAGCGCCGAATTTGCCATTTTGGTGCGCTCGCCGCTTAAGGGCCACGGTGTCGGCTGGCTATTGATGAAACAAATGATCGAATTTTCAAAGCATAAGAACATCGAGACCGTGCGAGGCCAAGTGCTGTCGGAGAATACTACCATGCTTGCCATGTGCGCTGAGCTCGGCTTTCACATTGCCGGCGATCCGAACGATCCCGGCGTCAAGACGGTGACACTGCCAGTGCGTACCGATCGTCTCGCCCTGGACCAAGGCGAGGCTGGCTGACTGTGACCGCCTTGCTTCGTTGGCATTGAGGCGTGCCGCCCACTGGACTAACTTCAAATCTGAAGGGAACTTAAGGCTAAGCAATGCCTGATCGCACACGCAAACGACCGAACAAGGCCAATGCTCTTGCAAGATGGGATAACGAGGGCGGCGCTGCGAAGGGCGCACCGCAAAAAGCTCGCGACGATATGACTTCCCTCGCAAAGGAAGAGGAGCATATTTTGCGGTGCCTGGGCGCCGCAGTCATCATGCAATGGGACGATCTGCCTACGGACATCCAGCGTGAACTCTTTGAACACGCCATTTCCATGGGCAAGCTGCACCACACGGCTGAGCTGAAGGGCCAGATCGCTCGATTCCTCCACAAGCATAAGAGCGATGATCGGGAGCCAGGTTAGAACATTACCATTGTGCCGGAACATCTCGCGCTAGCGATTGTTTGTTAGAGCCTGGCTTCGCTTCCTTGGCTGCTGTTTTCGATCACGTTTTGCGTTGAGGCGAAATCAGATGTTGGGCCACGGCATTTAGTGACTATGTGAAGCCCTAAAGGCCACCGCGCCGGCGTCCAAAGGCGGCTCCGTTCGTGGTGACCTAAAGGCCTCCGAGAAGCGCTTAGGGTGTCTCGTCCGGAGGTCGCCCAATTGGAACGCCCTAAATCCGAAAGATTAAGAGTAACAAAATGGCTACAACCACCCAAACCGCAACTTCGAAGCCCGCCAACTCCCCCGCGACCGACGCCCCGCAGGCATTTCGCGTGATGACCGAAACCGGCGCCGCGCAAACCAAAGAGGCGTACGAGAAAATAAGCGCCGCCACAGCCGAGGCGACCGACCTCATAAGAAAAAGCTGTTCGACGGCCGTTGAGGGCGCCCAAGTCTATAACAGCAAGCTCCTCGAATTTGCTCAAACAAACCTCAAGGTTGCCTTCGACTTTGCCCAAAAGCTGTTGGCCGTGAAGTCGCCTTCTGAATTCATGGAGCTATCGACCGAACATGCGCGAAAGCAGATCGAGATTGTGACCGAGCAGGCCAAGGAACTGGCTGAACTCGGTCATAAGGTCACGCTCGCGACCGTAGAGCCGCTTAAGACCGGCGTCACAAAGACATTCAGCCACGCCGCCTGAAGTTGCTGCCGATGTTCGTGTTGTTCGAAGCCCGGGTTTTCACCCGGGCTTCAGCATCCGTCGCGCCGTTGCGGATTGGCGCGGCCGCAACTGTTCAACTTAAGCGAACGAGCCGCCTTCGATGTTGACCGATTGCGATGTCGGTTGGACAATATCATCTCTCTTTGATGCACGTGCGGCCGGCATTTTATCTCTTAATTCTCTTGGGCGTAGACCACCGACAGGACGCGCGATGCCGTGCAACGATCTCGCATGGGTGTTTCAAGGAAGTCGGTGCTGCCTAAATTGGCCGTGTCCGAGTCGGACAACTCGCAAAAGCATGCGTTAGAGTGCCTGCGCCTGGCAGCAGATTGTATGCAATTGGCGGGCGACATTCATAACCCCGCCTCGCAGTCGCATTTCGTTCGGATGGCCAGGGAATGGACCAGCTTAGCGGTTCGGGGACAGAGCGGATACTCAGGCTAAGAACCGAACTAACGAGATTGCCTCGCCAAACAGTTTCGCGACAACGGGACCCTAGCTCTCCAATACGAGGTTATTTGCCGGCCGCGAGGTGAGCGAACTCTCGATAATTTGTTTCTGGAAGGCGTGCTGCACGGTTTTGCCGGCGAGTTCCGATCCGTCCGTTGGTATCAGGATGCTGGTATACATCGCCTTTTCCTTGATCATGACCTTCTAGCGCCAGCGCTTCGGCAGCGAGCGGCGGTCTAGGAGATCCCAAGACGACGAAAGGCCGGAACTTTCACCAAATCCAAAATGACGGCAAAGGCGGCCGCGGCGGCGAGCGTGCCGCCGACGATCCAGGCCGGCAATGGCGTCATTAAAATTCCGCCGACAGCTAAGGTCGAGGCGATCAGAAGATCGGCGATGGACGAAATGATGACCCAGAGGCTGGGACGAGACGACCACAGACGCCGGCGCTCACGATTGGTGTACATCGTCGCCTGATTGCCGGACACGATGACGATAAAAGCCAACGTTTGCAGTACGCCAATGTCGAACTCCATCCGATAGGCGCCGAAAGCCAGGATGGACGTACAAAAAACCAGCTCGCCGAGTCCCATCATGACGCCGGCGACCGTCAGATTGCCGATCCGCCACGCATTCGGCATGGGGGAGGCTCGCACGTTGTCGGTCGTCAACGACATGCCGAGGAAGTCGCCGGTGATCATGATCAGCACCATCAGCAGCGGCGTTAGGATCGCATGTCCGGTCATGACTAGACCGATCGCTAGAAACAGCCCCTGTACTGTCTTTTTGGTAATGGAGTTCAGCGTATAGCTCAGGATGCGCTGGAAAATGACGCGACCTTCCTTGACGGCGGCGACGATGCCGGCAAGGCCGGGCTCGGTCAGCACCATGCCGGCCGCCGATTTGGCGACGTCGGTTGCCGTCGAGACCGCTATCCCCATCTGTGCCTGGCGCAGCGCCGGCGCATCGTTGGTACCGTCGCCGCACATGCCGACGGTATGGCCGCAATTCTGAAACGCCTTGACGAGCTTGTACTTGTCCTCCGGCAATACGCCGGCGAAGACCGCGAATTGCTCGGGATGGACAGTCTCGGGGATCGGCCCGGGAGGACAGACGGCGCCATCGAGCCCGACCGCCTTCGCCACGATAGCCGCAGTCGCGGGCGCATCGCCCGTCACCATCACAGCGCGCACGCCTAATCCATGCAATTCGCTCACAAGCGTCGCCGAGTCCGGACGCGGCGGATCGCTGAGCGCGATGAGTCCGGCGAGCTTCATCGCCGTCGGCGGTCCGACCGCGATCGCCAGCACTCTGAAACCTTTTGCTTGGAGCTCGTTCGCCGATGTCGCCGCCGTCGGCGATGATTGCGCGAGACCGATGACCACGGCAGAGGCGCCCTTAACGATACGCAGCGGGCTCCCGGTCGAATCGGTTGCAGTCGCCTCCGACATCTTCTTCGCCGGATCGAAGGCCGCAAACTTGATTAATCGCGGCGCATCAGAGATGGGCTTGCCGGCAGCGGCCGTGCGAATGGCACCGTCGACCGGGTCCTGTCCCCCGTCCGAACTTGCCAGCGCGGCCAGCGCCAGAACATGCGCTTCGTCGAAGCCGGGCATCGCATGCACTGTCGTCACGGTCAGCGCGTTTTGGGTCAGCGTGCCGGTCTTATCGGAACACAAGACATCTATCGAAGCTGCCTCATCGACGGCGGAGAGGCGGGTCAGAAGGACGCCCAGTTCAGCCAAAGCACGTGCACCGAGTGCGGCGGCCAGCGTGAAGGTTGCCGGCAGCGCGACCGGTATCGATGCGAGTATCGCCGTCAGGACGAGAGGGATGATTTCGTCGCGCGGCATCTTGAGAAACCACGCATAAGCCACCAACAGCACAATGATGACGCCGTTAAATCCGGCGAGATTGCGCACCACCCGCAACACTGCTTCCTGCTGGGTGCTCACGACATGGGCGGTGCGGATGAGCTCGGCGGTGCGGCCGAACTTGGTGTGCGCTCCGGTCGCCGTGACCTCGGCCACCGCCTCGCCGCGCCTGACAAGCGCCCCGGCATAAGTCTGTACGCCTGCACCGGCCTCGATCGGCACGGATTCGCCGGTGAGCATGGATTGGTCGAGCAGGATTTCGCCTCCAGTGAGGCGCACATCCGCGGCGACCACTCCACCGAGGGAAAGCTTCACCACGTCGCCCGGTACCAGTTCAGCCGCGGGTATCGTTTTCCACCCCCCGTCACGGCGGACGGTTGCATTTAGCGCGAGCCGCGACTTTAGCGCAGCAAGGGTCGCCTGGGCGCGGCTCTCCTGGAACAGCCCGAGGGCGGCATTGAAGACCAAAAGGCCAGCGATGATCCCGGCTTCGACATATTTGCCGAGCGCCAGTTCGAGAAGGACCGCAGCTTCGAGCATCCACGGAACCGGCGCCCAGAATTTTTCCAGCGCCATGCGCAACGGATGCAACGACGTATCGGGCATCGCGTTCGGCCCGAACTTTGCTAGCCGGCTGCGCGCTTCGTCGCTGGTCAAGCCGCTCGGCGGATCATCCTTTGCGGCCACCGCCCGTTCGGCGGGCCGAGACCTTTCGCGCGCAGTGATGGTCGTCATACGTCGGCGGCTTGCGGCGCCACGACGGTTTCTTTCCGCGTGTTGGGTGAGGACGGCGCAGGTCCGTTCGGCTTTTGCGCCGCGGCGTTCTGCCCCGCCAATGCCAGCGCCACGACGGGATTCATGCTGTCAACCATCGATGTCGGCATCAGGATCGTGGCGCCGCGCTCCTTGGTGGTCTCGTAGATGATATTCATGGCGCGCAGCTGAAGGGCCGCCGGATGATCGGCATAGGTCATGGCCGCCTCGACGAACTTGCCCGCGATCGCCGCCTCGGCCGATCCGAGAATCACCCGCGCCTGCTTCTCGCGCTCGGCCTGGGCTTGCCGCGACATGGCGTCCTGCAGGGCGACCGGGATCGCGACATCGCGGATCTCAACCGACTTCACCGAGATGCCCCAGTCTGCGGTCTTGCGACCGATCTCGCCGCGCAACAGTTCGTCGGCGGCAGTGCGCTCCGACAGCAGCGCTGAGAGCATCGACGACCCGATCATTTCGCGAAGTGACGTCTGCGAGACCCGATCGATGGCTTCGCGATAGTTAGTGATGTTCAAGGCCGCCTTTTGCGCATCATGGACGAACCAGAAGATGATCGCGTCCACGTTCACCGGAACGGTATCCTTAGTCAGCGCCTCCTCGGCGCTGAACGCCGTGGTCTGAATGCGCTCATCGATGACGGCGACAACGCGGTCGATGACCGGAATGATCATGAACAATCCGGGTCCTTTGACGCCTCGCAATTTTCCCGCGCGAAGGATGACGAACTTTTGCCAGGTATTGGCCATCTTCAACGCCGCGGCGACGATGATCGCGACGATCACAACGGGGACGCCCGCATAAAGGTGCCCTGTTGCGCCCAATCCCGCGCCTACCGCGAGGCAGGCGACAGTCAGAAATACGGTGATGGGATTTATTGTCGTGGCTCCCTATTCGATCCCGGGCGCCCCTGACACAACATATAGCGAGCTTCGGCTATCCGCTTCTGAGCAATATTGCTCAAATAGCATTGAGCGCGGTGATCGAAGACGTGGGAACTGCGACTGCGCCTCCTGTTACCGTATCGCTATAGGCCGTGAAGTCGCTGAACTCCAAATCGCCGATTGTGCAGGAGAGCCCGATGCCAAATAGGTATCGAAAGTTGTGGTGTTGCAGGTCCCGGCCCATGCCGCCGGGGACAAACCCAACAAGGACACCTTCGACTACACGCTCACACCGTTGAACGGGTACGCGATCACTGGAGGTGTTACAGATTATGTGGAGTCCCCTCACAGGTACTGGAGATTATCTAATAGGGACGGTTTGCCTGCCATCGATAACCTGCTCTTTCCCCACCACCGCACCGATCATGCCGCGTAACGTCGCTAATGTGGACGGACGCTCGTCAGGCTCTGCATCGTTCGCTTCGTTTGACGATATATGGTACGTGGGCGGAAACGCCATTGCCAGCAACCTTACTGCTTTTCGGCGCTGGCTTGGCTGTTATGGGGCTGCTTGGCTGGCGCAGGATGCGAAAGAACGCCGCCGCTAATCCAAACACACAATCGAATTTCGGAGAGGCCCCCGCGAGGCGGTTTTTCTGTTTGGGCGTTGCCGGTCATGTTGCAGTGCATGAGTTTGTTCATGGCCCATCACGACCGCTATTGCGCTGGAACCGAATGTCGGCTTTTCGAGGCACTGCGGAAATCGGCGTTGGCCTGGTCAAGTAAGTAGCTGGCAGATTACGATGCGGGAAATGCTAACAGTCGCCAGGATTGGTCTGCGTAAGCGTGAGTAGTTTTTTCACTTGCCAGCGGCCGAAACCACCACAGACCTTAGTCACGTTGTCAGAATGCCAAAGGTGATGCGGTCAGGAGGGGGTAAGCGTACGCGCCTCGGCTGCGGAGCCGAATTACCGGCCCGGACGGCGAGGGCATATCGGCCCTTGATGCCAAGCTTCTGGTAGACCTTATGCAAGTGACTCTTGATGGTTCCTTCAGCGACATTGAGTTCGCGCGCAATCACTTTGTTGGCAAGACCCTGGGCGGCGAGAATCGTCACCTGGCGTTCGCGCACGCTCAACACGTTGACGTGCGAGGTGTCCTGCATTCGGTTCATTGCCATTGAAAAGCATTCTCCCATTTCGCCAGCTGTAGATTGGTGTGAAAGCCCATCGCTCACTTGTCTGCATGCACTCCGTCACGCACGCCATCTGATCAAAATTGCTCACAAGATCGTCCGGCTCAAAATTATCCACACAAAAGAGTGCCACTCGCACATTTAAAACGGGCCACTTGCGGGAAAAGGCCAGCATCAGGGCTTAACGCAAAAATATTTTGTGACTTAAGCCCCTCAAAATTCAAGCTGAGACACTGCCAAAAGTCGGCGGCGAACCGCGCTGCGACGGTCAGTGCGAACGATGCCAGAGAAATTGCAACGGTTTTTCCGTTCCGATATTTGCGGGAGGCGTCCGCTTTCAGATCAATGCGGACCTGGTGTGAGACTGGCGCCGAATGCATCGGAAGCGATTGGCCCGTTTCTACCCATCGCCGCGACGCAGCGATATGTCTGAAGTTGAGGGACAGGGCGACGCAGAAAAGCTGATACCGGAGGGGAACTACACACCCAACCGCTCGTGAGCGTATTCCAAAGGTGGCGTGAATGGTTGGTCCGGGCAATCTCGCTAAGCTTGAGATTGTAGTCTCGGGCACCCTGGTGCTCCCCCAGAACGTGAGCCCGTGCATGCTTAAGCTTCGATCGGCGCTCAAACAGCTATCGGCTAAGTTCAACACCGAGCCCACTGGACGAGAAGCGTTACCCAATTTTACGTCACGGATTTTGGACGGTTGGCGGATGTTTGGAGGCTCTATGGAGTGGCGAATGGGCGTTGGTTGCCCCAGCCGGGGTCGGGGGACGGGGCTGGGGCTTCCATTTCCGGGACACGCCCACGCAAGAACATACTCACGCTGCACATCGTCCCGGTTACGATCTGCTTGCGCTACCAGTTAGGCCGCAGCGGCGAAGCGGATGCTGGGCGACCCCAGTACGCCGCTTTTCTCCATCACGGACTTCATTTCATTTGAGGTCAACCAGGTGCGGGCCTTCGACACGTCGGCGACATCCTGGAGGATTACCACGTCATTCGGATTGTCGGGGCTGCAGAATACTCTTCCGTTCGTGATGCCGGCAGACGCGCGATCCTTCTCGTGTCCATTGTAACTTGTACGCCATGCGCTGAAATCCTTGACCTTGAAATGGACAGTCAGGTTTTCGTTATTCATCGGTACTCTCCTTTGTGAAAAACTCATGAGTACGCACGCAACCTGAGGCGCGCGCGTGGCCCTTCTACGCGTGCCAACGGCACCCGCAATACAGGCCAATATCAACTTTTTACATTACAATTGTGCCAGCCGATGGCATTAGCGCTGCCAGTGGGTGAACGGAGACATCGGTAAATCTCCGTTTTATGAGCAGCTCTCGGGCAAGCCGGTGCCCGCCAACACCTATGCATCTGGGGTACCAAGATCGAAGCACAAGGTGCGTCGAGAATTTAATTCACGGTCGAAGTCGCTGCTACTGCGAGTTCGATGATGACGTTCGGGTGGGGGTTGCGGTGTTGAGCGCTGTCGTTGGCCGAACCCAGACCTCGGTCGCTTTTTTCGAAGCGCAGGTCATGTTCTGATCTGCGCTGCCGACCGAATTATTGAAACGTCCGGTTAGACGAGCTTGACGGGCGCCTTAATATACTGATGGCCTACCGCGGACCAAAAAGTGCAGGGCTGGTTCGCGGATCACAACTCGGCCGGCAGGTAGCCGTTGATCTCAAGGCCGATGCAGATCTCAACAAGGGTTGGGGTTGTCCACGCCATGGTCGTTTCCTTTTCATCCTCATTCATCGGTGAAGTGTCATCACTCAACCAACTCACCTCAGCTAAGCCACAATTCAGCGAAAGCCAGAGATCCTGAAAAAGAAACTCGGCCGGGGATGTCGAAGAGTTCCATTTGCCCAAGCGGCACTGAGATGGATGTGGGGGCTGACAAGTCGATGTTCATTTCCTCGAGCTTTTTGCTAAGGCATCTTCTTCTCCGCGATTTTGTTGCAGTGCATGAGTTTCTTCCTGGCCAAAGCGTCGTTGCGCTACCGAGCACCATCCGGTCGCTATTAGATCGAAGCGGACATGAGGCGGTGGGCAAGATCAATTGCATCGGTCGCGAATGACCCATCGCGGAAGTGGAGAGTGCATCGTAGCAGATGAGACGATGAATGGGCATCAGAAGACGGCCGCAGCGCCCTGTTGCCGCATCAGTTGCCCTTCATGCGCTCCTTCACCGGATCCTTGACGTTCTCGACTTTGTCGAACTCGACATTGACCAGTTCGCCGCCAACCTTCTCGACGCGGCGAATGTAGACAGTCTGGATGATGTCGCGCGTTGCCGGATCGATGGTGATCGGGCCACGAGGGCTCAGCCAGCTCATGCCCTTGGCAGCCGCGATCAGCGAATCGCCATCGGTGTTGCCGCCGGTCTTTTTCAGCGTCTCATAAATGAGGTGCATGCCGTCGTAGCCGCCGATCGAGAAGAAGTCTGGATTGCGCTTGAAGTCGTCATTGTAGGCCTTCACGAACTCATGGTTGAACGGCAAGTTGAGATTGTAGTCGTATTCTCCGCAGGTGATGATGCCGACAGCCACGTCACCCATGCTCTTGACCGCGCTCTCACCGGCTAGCGCGTCCTGGCCCAGGATTTTGACTTTGGAAGCGTCGATCCCGCGCTCGGCCAAAGCCTTGCCGATGGCGCCCGGCTGCGCGCCGCCGGGTATCCAGATGTAGATCGCGTCGGGGCTCATGTCCTTGGCGCGCTGGACGAACGCGGAGAAATCCGGATTGGCGACCGGGAAGCGAACCGAACCGACAATCTCGCCCCCCGCCTCTTTGAAGCCGGTTTGGAACGCGGTTTCGGCGTCAATGCCCGGACCATAGTCGGAGACCATCGTATAGACACGCTTGATCCCGTGCTTCGCCGCCCAGGTGCCTAGGGTCTGGTTGAGTTGTGGCGTGGTCGTCGACGTCCGCGCGAGGTACGGGGATTTCAAGGTGATGATCGAGGTGGCCGCGTTCATCACCACCATGAATTTCTTCGCTTCCGCGGAGACGTCGGCGGCGGCGAGCGCATTTGGCGTGAGCACAAACCCGGCGAGAATATCAGCGTGATCGCGCACGATGAGTTCCTGCGCGAGCCGCTTGGCGACGTCCGGTGCAATGCCGCCGGTGTCCTTGCGGATAAACTCGATCCTCTTGCCGGCGACCACGTCGCTATGCTGCTTCACGTAGAGCTTGATGGCGTTGTCCATTTGCGCGGCCGTATCGGCGAATTGGCCGGAATACGGCATGATGACGCCGATCTTGATCGTGTCTTCAGCGTTGGCGTGAGCAACGCTGAATAACGCTAGCGCCAATCCGGCCAAGCCGAATGAAAGCTTCTGCATGGGTACCTCCCCGTGCCGCCGAGCGGTCTCACAATTGTCGTTTGCGGAGATCACGATAGCCTGATTTTTCGCATTTTGCGAAGGTCGTTTTGGTGATGCTGTTATATTCTCTGATAAAGTAGCGGCAGCTGCGGTTCGGGACGGAGCGACGCTGAAAATGAAACGAAAGCTGCGAAGCAATTTCGAGCGCGGCACGTCCCGCTGGGCGGTTCGCCGGGCCCAGTGGAAGGCGCTCGGCATCGCTGATGCTGATATGGAAAAGCCGAAGATCGCCGTCGTCAACACGTTTTCCGAACTGGCAATCTGTTTCAGCCATCTCGACGGCATCGCCGCCGAGGTCAAAAAAGCCATCCGTGCTGCCGGGGGCTTGCCCTTCGAGGTGCGCACGGCCGCCCCAAGCGACTTCATCACCAGCGCCGGCCATCGCGGCGGCTACATCCTGCCGAGTCGCGATTTGATCGTGAATGACATCGAAGTGGCGGTCGAAGGCGCGCTACTCGACGGCATGGTTTGCCTTGCTTCCTGTGACAAAACGACCCCGGGACAACTCATGGCCGCTGCCAGGCTCAATATCCCGGCTCTCGTTGTCATCTGCGGCTACCAGCCGATTGGCGAGTACCAGGGACTTCCTGTCGACATCGAGGAGGTCTTCCTTCGCGCTGGGCACGTCGCAACTGGCCAGGTGACCGTCGAGCAACTCACCGGAATGAGCGACAACGCCATTCGCGGACCCGGCGTCCGCGCCGGCATGGGCACGGCGAATTCGATGCACATCGTGTGCGAAGGGCTCGGCATGACGCTTCCAGGCAGCGCTCCCGTGCAAGCCAATGGCGCGAAAATGTGGGATTTGGTCCACGTTGCCGGCGCGCGCATCGTGCAAATGGTCTGGGACGACCTGAAGCCACGCGATATTCTTACGCATGAGGCATTTGCCAATGCCGTGATGCTGGCGCTCAGCCTGGGCTGCTCGATCAATACCGTGAAGCACCTGCAGGCAATTGCCGCCGAGGCACAATGCGATGCAGATATCTATGGCATGTTCGAGCAGTTCGCTGATCGCGTTCCGGTCCTCGCTGCGATCCGGCCAAACGGCGAGCATTCCATCGAGCAACTCGAGGCAAGGGGCGGCGCGCGCGCTGTAATGAAGCGTCTCGAGAGCATGCTGCACCTGGCGCCCATGACTGTCAGCGGCAAAACCCTCGACGAGAATTTGCGCGGCATCTCCACACCTGACGACGAAGTGATACGTCCGCTTGATCGACCTTTCTCACGTAAGCCGCTGATCGTCATTGTTCGCGGAACTCTCGCGCCCGATGGCGCAATCATCAAACTCGGCGTCGCCGACGACCGGAAAATGCAGTTCTCCGGCCCGGCCAAGATCTATCATTCGCGCGAGGAGGCGATCGAGGGGCTACACGCGGGCGAGATCACCAAGGGCCAAGTGGTGGTGCTACGTGGGATGGGCGTCAAGGGTCGCCCTGGCATGGCGATGACCTCCGCCTTCATCTTCGCCTTAGATGGCGCCGGTCTCGGTGGGCATGTCGCAGTCGTCACCGACGGCGCGCTGTCCGGCTTGGTGAACAAAGGTTTGGTTGTGGGTGAAGTCTCTCCGGAAGCCGCCGACGGCGGCCCGCTGGCTTTGGTCGAGAACGGCGATCGGATTTCGATTGATGCTGACAAGCGAAAGATCGATCTCGATATTCCCGACCACGAGTTTGGCGCGCGAAGGCGGCGGCTCCAACCGCGTACCGCTCACGACGAGCGCGGCTGGCTTTCGATCTACGAGCGCAATGTCCAGCCTTTGCCTAAGGGTGCTGTCCTGACAAAATGACCGCGCGCTGGCGATGTGCGCATCTATGACGCGGAGCCGACGGACTGACAATGCGCTTGACCGATCAGGAGAAGGCGATGCTGGACGGCTCGCACGGGGCCGCTAAAGCGCGTGCGATGGATCTATTGTTGCGCTACGGCGAGGCACTCGGTGCCGAACGGCTGGTCGAGACCAATAACGTCGCCGGCGCATTCAACGCCTCGACCCCATCAGTGCGCGCGCTTGCGGCTCGCGGCTTCGACGCAGTCTATTCAGAGCTGAACCTGGACAGCGATGAGGTGGTCGAGGTGCCGCGAATAGCAGTCAATACCTGTCAATTGATTACCGGCATCGACAACGCGAAGTGGCGGATACAGGGAATCCCGGAGGATTTGGCCGACCAACAGAAGCGCGGCGAGGCGTTCTTTGGCAACCGCGGCATCAACATGCACGCGACCTGCACGCCCTACCAAGTCGGCAACGTGCCGGTGCTCGGCGAGCATTGCGCCTGGATGGAGTCCTCTGCCGTCGTCTACTGCAACTCGGTACTCGGCGCGCGCACCAACACTGAAGGCAAGGAGAGTACCGGCGCCGCGGCGTTAACTGGCCGAATCCCTTACTGGGGTTTCCACATCAAAAGCAATCGACGCGGTACGCACCTTGTTGAGGTCCACGTTCCAGTCGAGGACATTATGGACTGGGGCTTGCTCGGCTACTGGGTCGGCGAGCTCGTGCAGGACGAAGTCCCGGTGCTCACTGGCGCTCTGGTCGGCCCGGCGCTCATCAAGCTCAAGCATTTCGGCGCCGCGGCGTCATCGTCCGGGGGCGTCGAGATGTATCACCTTCCTGGCACAACACCCGAAGCGCGCTCCCTGGAGGAAGCATTTGATGTTCGTCCAGTTACCGACAGACTGCGCTACGGATCATCCGAACGCCGGCATGCCTATGAGACCCTCAATTGCGCGAGTGAGCGCAAGATCGATTTCGTCATGTTGGGTTGCCCGCACAATTCAATCGAGCAGGTCTGGCTGATCGCATCGCTGTTGGAAGGCCGCCGGATACACCCGGACACCGCGCTCTGGGTGCATACGCCGCGCGCGTTGCGTGATACGGCCGAGCGCAACGGTTATGTACGCATGATTGAGGAAGCCGGGGGCGTGGTCATGAGCGATACCTGTCCCGCAATCTCGCGGCACATGCCGAAAGGCGTGCGCACCGTGGCGACGGATTTGGCGAAGCAAGCGCACTACCTGCCAGCGATCACCGGCGTAGCGGCATGGTTTGGATCGGTACGCGACTGTGTGGAGGCGGCGATCGGCGGAACCTGGACGGGACATTTGGAATGAGCGAGCCCGCGGCCCATACGATCGTGCTCCGTGGTCGTTGCGTCGTCGGCGGCTGCGCCGAAGGCGAGGCATTGGTGACACGGCAGACGATTTCCGGTTGGGGCGGCATCAACGAGCGGGACGGTACCATAATCGAGCGACGCCACGAGTTGCGCGGTCAGAGTTTTAGCGGCCGTGTGTTGGTGTTCCCCGGAGCCAAGGGGTCTTCCGGATGGTCGGCTTATTTTCACATGGCACGACTAAACGGTGTAGCGCCGGCGGCACTGATATTTACCCGCATGACCACTAAAGTGGCGCTGGGTGCGGTGGTCACTCGCGCACCCGCGATCACCGATTTGGATCAGGATCCTCTGTCGCTGATTACGACTGGCGATTGGGTCAAAGTGGATGCCGATCGCGGCGTGGTCGAGGTGATCAAGCGCTGACCGGTAGCCAGGAGCGAGTGTCGAAATGAAAGAGGCGGGGAATGTCAGGCCAAACCGCGATTGACGTTTCCCAAGTCGTCGAGCGGCAAAAACTCGGCCGCTTCCTTGTTGGACTGGTGGTGATTTCGTGGATCATCACATTCTTCGACGGCTTCGACTCGCAAGCGATCGCCTTCGCCGCACCCTACCTTTCAACCCAATATCATCTCGACAGGGTGATGATGGGCAACATCTTCAGTATGGGGCTTGTTGGAACGCTGATCGGGGGCTTTGGCTTCGGTTATCTCGGCGACCGCATCGGCCGTCGTCCCGCGATCATCCTGGCGACTGGCGCGTTCGGGTTGCTGACGCTCGCCTTCGTGCTCGCGAACGGCTACGCCTCGTTGCTGGCGCTGCGTCTGATCGACGGGATCGCATTAGGCGGGATGTTGCCGCTCGCCTGGGCGTTAAACATCGAGTACGCGCCGAAACGCTACCGTTCGACCGTCGCAACCGTCATCATGATTGGCTACTCCGTCGGGGTTGCCGTCGGCGGTCCGACCGCGAATTGGTTGATACCGCAATAAGCTGGCAGTCGCTGTTCGCAGTCGGCGGAGCGCTATCACTTGTGGCGGCGCTCGCGCTCGTCTGGATGCTGCCGGAATCGGCTCGATTCCTTGCGAGTAAGGGCCGGCACCCGCAGCGTGTAGAGAACCTGCTGCAGCGCCTCACGGGCGGAGCCATGCCGGCGAGCGCGCATTTCGTCGTCGTTGACGAAGCAGGCCAGGCGAAGAATTTTAAACCCGCCTTGCTCTTCCGAGGCCAACTGTGCCTGATCACGCCACTGCTGTGGCTTGCCTATATCGCCAGCTCGATGGCGGTGTTCTTTCTTGCGACCTGGACCCCGCTGGTATTCGAGGCGCTGAATTTCACGCGCTCGCAGGCGGCGTTGGCGGGCTCCGTCAACGCCGTAGCCGGGGCAGTGGGCGGCCTCTTACTCATGCGCTTCACCGACAACATGGGTGCGATCGCGATCAGCACGATGCCGCTCCTGGCCATTCCGCTGTTACTTATTGCCGCCTTTGTGGATGTCGGTCATAGCGGCTTCCTGGCGCTGTTCGCACTGATCGCACTTTTTTTGATTGGTGGCCATTTTGGTCTGCGCAGCATCGCCGGCATTTTCTATCCGAGCACTTATCGCAGCAACGGCGCGGGCTGGGCGACATCGGTCGCGAAAATCGGATCGATTGCCGGGCCCTTCGCGGCCGGACTGATCCTCTCAACAAGCCTGCCGGTCCGCCACATTTTCGCGGTGCTCGCGATCTGTCCGGCCGTTTTCGTCGTGTGCATCTTCATTGTTGGCCGGATTCATTCGTCCATGCTGTGGCGGGAATTTCGGGCGTCGGGCAGCGAAGAGGTTGAGCGTTGTCTGCCCTCTATTGAAGAGCACTGCGTGCAGTCGCGTGCGTGGCCCCTTCACAAGATTAGATTTCACGCAGGGGATTAGAGGTCGGCGAAGTTGAATTGCATCTCGGCTGGCCCACAAACGACGGAGCGAATAGCGACCCAAGGATGCACTTTTCGGCATTTTCAGCTTCGATTTCCGAAGTTTTCACTCGGAGACCGGTTCGAAATTCGACATGCTCGAGTTTGAATCCTCTGGGGGCAGCCAGCCAGTGCCGTCTCCTTAAGCCATTCTCGCAGTTGAAGAAAAAGGTCCGACACTTCCGCTCGTTAGGCGCCCGACTAAAAGTCTCCGCGGCATATGAGGCGCGCTTATCGGACAAAACTACGCATGTTTTTGGCGCGAGTCTCCGCTCGCGAATTTTCAATATCCGAATTTTGTTGGTGGAGACTCGGTTTGATTCTGAAACGCCGTTAGGAGATTCCCGATGGCGTTGCCCAGTCCGACTCCGGTGTGAAGGTTGACGAGAGCCGGGCACCGCGTCGCCTGTGCGTAGCGATCCGCAATGCCTACGACCGAGGCCTCTTGCAAGGCCAATACGTAGCGGAAATCTGCCGGGAAGTTCTTTAGAAAAGTTTCTTCGGTCGAGCCAAGGTTGCCGAAGACCGTCGTTAATCTGAATTCGCGGAGTAACTGGTAAGTGACGTCGCGCACCGTTGTCATGGTTTGACCTCTTGTCCTAAAGCGGTCTCGCTTTGCTTCACCCCCGCTGTTCATTTTAGCGGCTTAGATGGGTGCTGTGCAGGCCTTCAGCAGAGAGTTGGCTAATGTCCGATATGGGTCAACAACGTCCTATCGGCGACGCCGGCTCTAGTCTGTTGATCACCCCGTTTGCCGACATAGGCTTCGCGCGACGAGCGGCGCGTAAGAAATCACGAACCCATGTCGGGCGAACTGGCCCGAGGGTCAACAGGGCCATGGAGGGCGCGACTCGTGTTTGTCAGAATAAATTGATAGTATGCATTTGCGAGGGCAAGCGCATGGTTCATAGGCTGATCGTCATTGCAATTCTCGTCACCTTCGTGGTCGGTGACGCTACGGCGCAGGAGGCGATCGGCGCGGTCACCCGCATACAGGGAGAGGCGAGCGGCACACTTGGCGACTCAACACGCGCACTCAGCCTAGAGGCGTCAGTCTTTCGGAACGAGGTCCTATCGACTGGCGAAGCGGCGCGACTGGAAGTCACGTTCGCCGACAAAACGCGGCTAACACTCGGAGAAAGGGCGAAGCTGACACTTGCTACGTACGTATTTAATCCCGCTGCGGGTCGCAGAACGATCAGGTTTGCAGCGATCGGCGCCCTCCGGTTTTTATCTGGCCCATTGGCGAAGTTGGTGACCTCTCGCGTCAGCGTGACGACGCCGTTTGCTGTTGTCGGCGTCCGCGGGACGGAATTCTTTGCCGGGCCGATCGATGACCAAGCGCTCGGCGTGCTGCTCATCGAAGGCACCGTGAGCGTATCGAACCCGGCTGGGCAGCGGATCTTGAACCGGCCCGGACAGGGCACCAATATCGCTACGCCGGGCGCGGCGCCTGGGCCGGTCACTGTCTGGCCGCCAGCCAAGGTCAACCGCGCGCTTGCCGCCGTAACGTTCCAATAGTGCGTGGACGCCGAGGTCCTTTGGAAGGAGCAGCGCCCCCTCCGGAACTCATTGACGCGCCGAAATTATCGCTAGTGGCACCGACGTTTTAATGGTGAGCTGAGGTTCGCGTCATGACGCAGGACGCTTGCCGTGAACTTGGTGGGTGCCATCAGTTTAACTTCCCAAGCTCGGAGCGCGAACCAATGGTCGTGCGCCGCAGCAAAACTCATCCATACTTGGCAGCTCCGGGTCAAGCGCTACCGAGGCATTCGCGCTGCTGCGGATCAATGTCTGCTGTTCCCCGCCAGCAACCAAATCGCGGACAAGTCGCGAATGACGAAAAGGCCATTAACGGACGCGCCGCTTGAAATGCCCTGAGAACTGCCGCCCCCGCCGGTTTCATGGATTGACCGCCAGCTCCGCCATACTCGAACTTGCCGAAACGCCCGGTGCTGCTGTCCTTGACAAGAGCGGCCATCGGCAAGATCATTTGTATACAAATGAAGTCAGGAGACACGGTCTCTTGTACGCGCGCCCAGCTGATTTCCCTGAAGCCTTGCGGCTTCTTGCCGAGCCGGACGCCCGCGTTTTGGCAGGCGGCACTGATCTATTTCCGGCGGCAGATGCGGGTCCGTTAAAGGGGCGTTTCATTGATGTTACGGTGCTGCCGGAGTTGCGCGCGATCGACGTCGAGGATGAGCGCGTGCGGATCGGAGCGGCCGTCACCTGGAGCGATCTCGCCAACGCGCCTCTTCCTTCCGCTTTCGACGCACTGAAGGCCGCTGCGCGCGAAATCGGCGGCGTGCAGATACAGAATCGCGCCACGCTCGCCGGAAATCTCTGCAATGCCTCGCCCGCCGCGGACGGTGTTCCCCCGCTTTTGATTCTCGATGCCGAAGTCGAGCTGTCGTCAATTCGCGGCCACAGACGCTTGACGCTTAGCAAATTCATCACCGGCAACCGCCTCACCGCGCTCGAGCGCGGTGAGGTCATGTCGGCGATTCTGATACCGCGACCGCCTCCGACGTCCCGTTCCAGTTTTCTCAAGCTCGGTGCGCGATGTTATCTGGTCATTTCGATCGTCATGGTGGCCGTTCTCCTTGATGTCGTCGATGGACGCGTACAGACCGCCCGCGTGGCCGTGGGTTCCTGCTCGGCCGCCGCCCGGCGGCTCCGCGACGTTGAACGAAAACTGCAAGACACGCCGATGGGCGCCGGCCTCGGCGACCGCATCTGTGCAGAGGACCTTGCCGTCCTCTCGCCCATCGACGACGTGCGGGCTACCGCCGATTATCGCCGCGACGCAGCTTTGGCTCTCGTCCGCCGCGCCGTCGAGATCTGCCTTAAAGGGGACGTCGGAGGCGTTTGCTGATGCTCGATCGGGCGGTCGGCATTTCACTGACGCTTAACGGCGCGCCCGCCCGCCTCGTCGCATCGCCTCTGGATCGGTTGAGCCATGCATTGCGCGAACAATGCAGATTGGTCAGCGTCAAAGTCGGCTGCGACGCTGGCGATTGCGGCGCCTGCACCGTTCTCGTTGACGGCAAACCAATCTGCTCTTGCCTTACCGCTGTCGGCCAAATTGATGGCTGTGTCGTCGAAACCGCCGAGGGCTTGTCTGCACGCGAGGACATTGTCGGCAAGCTTCAGCGCGCTTTCCATCGCCATGGAGCGGCGCAATGCGGGATTTGTACGCCCGCCATGCTGCTTGCAGCTACCGCCTTGCTACGCACGAATCCGGCGCCGAATGAAGCGGAAACGCAACACGCGCTCGGCGGCGTGTTGTGCCGCTGTACCGGGTACCGCAAGATTCTCGGCGCGGTGTTGGACGCGCATCGGCCGGCGGGCGAAGCGCAGTCGGGTTCGTCCAGCGGCGCGGCCGTCGGTCTTCGTCTGCCGCGGCTAGACGGGGAGAGGAAAATCTCCGGCGCGGAGATTTTTGGCGCTGACGAATGGCCGGGCGATGCTTTGCTGGCCCGGGCGATCCGCTCGCCGCATCATCATGCGCGCTTTGTCTTCGGCGATCTTGCGGCGTTCACCCGGACGCATCCCGGGGTGACGGCGGTCTTCACCGCCAAGGATGTGCCAGGCGAAAATTGCTTCGGGGTCATCGCGCCGTTCGCCGATCAGCCGATGCTAGCCGAACGAGTCGCGCGTTTTCGGGGCGAGGCGGTTGCGTTGGTCGTCGGCGAGGAAGCGACCGTGCGGTCGCTTGACCTTTCCGGTTTTCCAGTCGAATGGCAGGCTCTGCCGGCGATCACTACTCTGGCTGAAGCGACCGCGGCCGGCGCGGCGGCAATCCATGCGCTTCGTTCCGGCAACATATTGACCAGCGGCCGCGTCGTCCGCGGCGACGTGGAGACGGAGCTTGCAGCGTCGGACGTAGTCGTCGAAGGCCAATTCGACACCGGCTTCATCGAACACGCCTATATCGAGCCCGAGGCGGGCTTCGCCCGGCGCGTGAAGGACCGTATCGAAATCCAGGCCTGCACGCAGGCTCCTTATATGGATCGCGACGAAATCGCGAAGGTTCTGCGCCTATCGCCCGATCAAGTGCGCATTATACCGACGGCGGTGGGCGGCGGATTTGGCGCTAAACTTGATCTTTCGATTCAGCCTTTCGTCGCGCTTGCAGCGTGGCTGCTCAAACGCCCGGTGCGCATGGTCTATTCGCGAACGGAATCGATCGTGAGCACGACCAAGCGTCATCCAGCCGCTATTCGCGCAAAGATCGGCGCAACCCGCGATGGCAGGCTCAAGGCCATGGATTTCTTTGCCGACTTCAATACTGGCGCCTACGCGTCGTGGGGCCCGACGGTGGCGAATCGCGTGCCCGTCCACGCCTCCGGTCCATATCGTATGCCGCATTATCGAGCGCGGACGCGGGCGATACACACCAACCTTGTGCCGGCGGGCGCTTTTCGCGGTTTCGGCGTGCCGCAAAGCGCAATCGCGCAAGAGCAACTTCTCGATGAGCTTGCGATCAGGCTCGGCATCGATCCGCTGGAGTTCCGTGTCCGCAATGCGCTCGAAGCGGGCGAACTTAACGGTGACAGGACAGGTGTTCAAGGATGGCGTCGGCTTCAAGGCTTGTCTTGCAGCGCTGCGGCCGCGCTGGCGTGAGCTGCGCGCTGCGGCGGAGGCATTCAACGCGGCGGCGAAAGGCCCGTTCCGCCGCGGCGCCGGTGTCGCCGGCATGTGGTACGGATGCGGCAATACCTCGTTGCCGAATCCGTCGACCATGCGGCTCGGACTTCAGGCCCGACGGTCGGCTGACGTTGTTCCAGGGCGCGGTCGATATCGGCCAGGGCTCGAATACGGTGATCGCGCAAATCTGTGCGGATGCGCTTGGCGCGCCGCTTTCTTTATTCGATCTCGCATCGGCCGATACCGACGAGACGCCCGACTGCGGCAAGACGTCCGCTTCACGCCAGACTTTCGTCTCCGGCAAGGCGGCATTCCTGGCCGGGCAGGCGATGCGCCGGGCGATCCTGCGTCTTGCCAATGTCGGCGAAGAGGCAACGATCCGGTTCAACGGCGGCACGATCACCATTGCAGGAGCGGGCGGTGCGCGCAACGTGACGTTGAACGCGCTTTCACTCAACGATGCGGGCTTAGTCGCCGAAGTGCGCGAGACATTCGATCCGCCGACCACGCCGCTCGATGAGAACGGCCAGGGCGAGCCCTACGCCGTGTTCGGATATGGCGCGCATATCGCCGCGGTCGAGGTCGACATCGAACTCGGCCGGGTCAAAGTTCTGCAGCTGGTTTGCGCGCATGACGTCGGCAAGGCGATCAATCCGACGCTGGTCGAGGGACAGATCGAAGGCGGTGCCGCGCAAGGCCTCGGCATGGCGCTGATGGAAGAGTTTATTCCCGGCAAGGGCGAGAATTTGCACGACTATCTCATTCCAACCATCGGCGACATGCCTCCGGTGGAGAGCATCCTCATCGAGGAGGCGTCCTCGATCGGGCCGTTCGGCGCCAAGGGGATCGGCGAGCAGGCGTTGATCCCGACCGCGCCCGCAATCCTCAACGCTATCCATCATGCCACCGGCGCCCGCATCACGCGCACCCCCGCGACGCCAGATCGCTTACGTGCGGCGATCCTGGCACTGCAGGATAAGACGGCCCATGGCTGAGACCGACGACAAAATCCGTTGCGATGCCTGCCCGGTGCTTTGCTACATCCGCCCGGGCATGACCGGCGCTTGCGACCGTTACGCCAATCGCAACGGCGAATTGGTCCGCGTCGATCCGCATGTCCTGCTCGAACGGACATTGAAGGATGGCGGCGAGGTGGTGCCGTTTATGAGTCAGGCACGCGAATGGAGCGGCGACATCCTTAACGCGCCTGCACCGATCGTTACGGCCATTGGCGCCGGCACAACTTATCCCGATTATAAGCCGGCACCGTTTATCGTCTCCTCCAAGGTTGACGGCGTCGACATGGTCACGGTCGTCACCGAGGGCATTTATTCGTATTGCGGTGTCAAGCTGAAGATCGACACCGACCGTCACCTTGGGCCGGAATGTGCGACGGTGCGCGCTAAGGGCGAGCCGGTTGGCCATGTCACGACCGGCGAATATGGCTCGCAGATGCTCTCGCTGGGCGGGGTCAACCATCTGACCCACGGCGGCAAGAAGGAGGGGCGGGTCACCTGCGAGACACTGCTCGATCTGTGCAATCGCAAGGCTGTGGAGCTGACAGTCGACGGCGGCGCCAGCGTAATTGTCGAGGCCGGCAAGCCGCCGGTCGTCAACGGCCAAATCGAAGAGCGCATGCGCGTCGGCTGCGGCTCGGCGACGATCGGGATGTTCGCCAAGCAATGGTATGGCAAGGTCGATGAAGTCGTCGTGGTCGACGATCACATCACCGGTGTTCTTTCCGAGCATCAAGCCGGCAAGCTTTTGGGTGCGCGCGACACTGGCATCAAGATGAAGGGTCGGCGCTCTACTCCCGGTCGATATTTCCATGTCGCGGAACCCGGAACGGGGTGGGGCGGAGCCAACATTTCCGATCCGCTCGAAATCGTCGTCGGATTCGACAAGAAGGTCGCGTGGCCCGGTTTGACCATGCTGATGGTTTCGACGACCGGGGAACAGCACGCTTTCTTCCGGCTCGACGACACGTTGAGCCCGGTCGAAGCGCCGCTGCCCGAAAATCTGCGCGTGTCGGTCGAGCGCATCCGCGAGAATTGCGAACCTGCGCTTTGCTCGGTTCTATTCATGGGCGGCGCCGGCGGCTCGTTGCGCGCCGGCGTCACCGAAAATCCGGTGCGCCTGACCCGCTCGGTGCGCCAGGCGCTGACCACGGTGACGGCGGGCGGTGCGCCGGTCATTGTCTGGCCGGGCGGCGGCATTACGTTCATGGTCGATGTGAGGCTGCTGCCGGATAACGCCTTTGGTTACGTGCCCACGCCGGCGATTGTCGCGCCCATCGAATTCACCATGCGGCTCGACGATTATGCGGTCCTCGGCGGCCATGTCGATCACGTGCGCCCGCTGGAGGATGTTCTCGCCCGGCACGGAAAGAATTCGGCGGAACGCAGTGCTCAGTCAGCATCGGCGCGGAGCGACGCATGAGACTCCCGCCGCAGCGTGGCCGATTGCCGGACGGCCGCCTTCATCTGCACGATGGACCCGTCGATCTCATTATTGAGGCGTGCGGCGAAGACGCCGCCGTTGAGACGGCTTACGCGGCGGCATGGCGCCGCTTCACGACGGTTCTCGACGAGCTTTGTGCGGAATTGCCTTTGCTGCGTGCGCAGGCAACGCGAGACAGCGCGCAGCCTGAAGGCGTCATCGCTCGCTGCATGGCCAATGCGGTGCTGCCGTTGTGCGACCGATTTATCACCCCCATGGCGGCGGTCGCCGGCGCCGTTGCCGAGGAAGTCCTGAACGCGATGACTGCCGCGGCGCCGCTATCGCGCGCGTACGTCAACAACGGCGGCGACATCGCATTGCATCTCATGCCGGAGGAGAGCTTCATCGTCGGGATGATCGATCGGCCCGACCACCCGAGCCTAATCGGTAGTGCTAGGATCCGCGGGTACGATCCGATCCGCGGCGTCGCCACGTCGGGCTGGCGCGGCCGCAGCTTCTCGCTTGGCATCGCCGACGCTGTCACGGTGCTCGCGGCCTCGGCTGCCATAGCAGATGCGACAGCCACCCTGGTCGCAAATGCAGTCGATCTTCCCGGTCATCCTGCCATTCGGCGCGCGCCAGCGAATGCACGCGATCCGCAAAGCGATCTCGGCGAGCGACTGGTGACCGTCGACGTCGGCCCTCTAGCGCCAGGGGAGATCGACGAGGCGCTTGCCGCCGGGCTCGATGAAGCCGAACGATTGCGCAACGCCGGCCTTCTCGAGGCCGCGGCACTGCTACTACACGGCCGGACGCTGTTCTGCGGCGCAAAGACCGCGCCGACGACCGGCTATTTGCCGGCGCAGACGCAAGCTGAGGTGCGCCGGCAGCTGGATTATTTGGCGGTATGAAATGAAGGCGAAGATTCGCAAGCTCGTTACCGTTGTTGAAGAGACCCATTCCGAGATGGGCAAAGCGATCGAACCGCCGACCCGGCGGGCGGCTGCGGTTGCGGTGATCGAAAATCCGTTCGCCGGTCGCTATGTCGAGGATTTGTCCGAGCTGATGGAGATCGGCGAAGAACTCGGTGATTTGTTGGCGAAGCGTGCGGTCGCTGCGCTCGGGATCGAAGGACCACGCGCCGAAAGCTACGGCAAAGCTGCCGCGGTCGGCGAAAACGGCGAGCTTGAACACGCGGCTGCGATTTTGCATCCCAAGCTCGGGGCGCCGGTTCGCAAGGTTCTTGGCACGGGTGCGGCGCTAATTCCCTCATCGAAAAAACGGGGGGGACCGGGTGTCGCGCTCGATGTGCCGCTCGGCCACAAGGACGCAGCGTTCGTTCGCAGCCATTTCGACGGCATGGAAGTGCGCGTCGCCGACGCGCCCCGTGCCAACGAGATCATGGTGGCGGTGGCGGTGACCGATTCCGGCCGGCCGTTGCCGCGCGTTGGTGGTTTAAAGAAAGAAGAGGTTAAGGGAGTCGATGGGCTTCGTTAGGGCGGCAGGCTGCAAGCAAACAGGCGACAGACACCGGATAGGAGTGAAGATCATGAAGATGGTTTCGATACTGTTGGCGAGTGTGACCCTAGCGGCAGGACTGGTCCCAAGCTTCTCCGCGTCGGCGCAGGACACGATCAAGATCGGCGAGATCAATTCCTATTCGGGCCTTCCGTCTTTCACGGAGCCTTATCGTAAGGGCTGGCAGTTGGCGCTAGAACAGATCAACGCCGCAGGCGGGGTCAACGGTAAGAAGCTCGAAGTGATCTCGAAGGACGACGGCGGTAAGCCGGCTGAAGCGGTAACCGCGGCAAACGAACTCGTCTCCAGCGACGGGGTCGTGATGCTGTGCGGTACGTTCTTTTCGAATATCGGGCTCGCGGTGTCCGATTTCGCCAAGCAGAAGAAAGTTCTGTTCCTCGCCGCCGAGCCGCTGACGGACGCGATCACTTTGTCGAAGGGCAATCGCTATACCTTCCGGCTGCGTCCGTCGAACTATGAGCAGGCGGCGATGCTTGCTGAGGAGGCGGCCAAGCTGCCGGCCAAGAAATGGGCGACGGTCGCGCCCAATTACGAATATGGCCAGTCGGCAGTAGCCGTCTTCAAGAAGCTTTTGTCCGAGAAGCGCAAAGACATCGAATGGGTCGGCGAGCAGTGGCCGCCGCAAGGTAAAATCGACGCCGGCGCGGTGGTCGAGGCGCTGGCCAAAACCGAGCCCGACGCGATACTTAACGTCACTTTCGGCCCCGACCTCGTTAAATTCGTGCGTGAAGGCAATACGCGCGGTTTGTTCAAGAACCGCACGGTGGTGAGCTTCCTCACCGGCGAGCCAGAGTATCTCGATTCGCTCAAGGACGAAACCCCAGAGGGCTGGATCGTCACCGGCTATCCCTGGAATGCGGTCAACATTCCTGAACACGCCGTCTTCCTGAAGGCGTATCAGGCGAAATACAACGACTATCCGCGGCTCGGCTCTGTGGTCGGCTACTCGACGCTCGAGGCGGCAGCCGCCATCCTTGCCAAAGCCAAATCGACCGACAGCGAAAAACTGGTCGATGCCGCCGAAGGAATCCCGGTCGATACGCCATTCGGGAAGGTCACATTCCGCAGATCCGATCACCAGTCGACGCTGGGCGCGTTTGTCGGCAAGACCGCGCTGAAAGACGGCAAAGGGGTGATGGCCGACGTTAGTTATCGCGACGGGGCGAAGTATTTGCCGCCGGAGAGCGAGGTCAAGACGCTGCGGCCGCAAGACTGATCCTGCCGCTCGTTTCCGCAAGGTCGAGCCGGTGAGCTTCCTCTTCAATCAATTCGTCACCGGCTTGGCGAGCGCGTCATCGCTGTTTCTCGCCGCTTGCGGTCTTTCGATCATTTTTGGCGTCACGCGGATCGTCAACTTCTCGCACGGCGCCTTTTACATGATCGGCGCGTACGTGGCCGTCACGGTAACCGAGCGGCTTTCGGGCGGCTTCGGGTTCTGGGGCGGCATTATTCTGGCGTCCCTAATAGTTGCGGCCCTCGGTGCGGTCGTTGAGATGACATTGCTGCGCCGAATTTATGCCGCGCACGAACTGCTTCAGCTGCTGTTGACCTTCGGCGTGACGCTCGTCGTCGAAGATTTGGTGGTGCTGGTTTGGGGCCCCGGCGACTTGCTCGGGCCGCGCGCACCCGGGTTGAAGGGTGCATTTAATCTCTTTGGTCAGCCGTTTCCGAGTTACGATTTTCTGCTGATCGCGGCGGGACCGCTGACTTTGATCGCGGTCGAGCTGCTTTTGCGCCGCACGCGATGGGGAATTTTGGTGCGTGCGGCGACGCAGGACCGTGAAATGGTCGCGGCACTTGGCATTAATCAGAAATGGCTTTTCACCGGGGTTTTTACGTTGGGAATTTTCCTCGCCGCTTTCGGCGCCGCGCTCGAATTGCCCCGCGAGGCCGCAAGTCACACCATGGACTTGCAAATCATTACCGAGGTGTTGGTGGTTGTGGTGATTGGCGGCCTCGGCAATGTGCTAGGCACTTTTATCGCTGCTATTGTCGTCTCCGAGCTCAATGCTTTCGGCATTCTGGTGCTGCCAAAAATCTCCATCGTCCTGGTGTTTCTGGTGATGGCGCTGGTGCTGGTGGTGCGGCCATGGGGGCTCTTGGGGCGTCCCGAGACCGCGACCCGCGCCGCGAGCGGACTGCAAATTGTCCGCTGGCGGCCGCTCGTCTCGATCGAGCGAATTTTATTGGCTGCAGGAATCGTCGCCGCCGCGTTTCTACCGCTCGTTGCCGGAAATTATGCGCTGACCGTGGCGAGCGAAGTGCTGATCTTCATGCTGTTCGCGGCCAGTCTGCATCTGCTGGTCGGCGCCGGTGGACTAGTCTCTTTCGGTCACGCGGCTTATTTCGGCTTGGGCGCTTACGGCGCGGCGCTAGCGCTCAAGCAGTTCGGCCTAACGATGGTGCCGGCGCTCGTCGCCGGTCCGCTATTGGGCTTCTTTGGCGCGCTGGTCTCCGGCTGGTTCTGCGTCCGCCTGTCCGGTGTCTATTTTGCGATGCTGACGCTCGCTTTCGCGCAAATCCTCTGGTCGGTGGCTTTTCAATGGACCGACGTGACCGGCGGTGACAACGGTCTGATCGGAATTTGGCCGAGCCCGTGGGCGGCGGCGGCGGCGCATTTCTACTGGTTGACGCTGGCGTTGGCGGCTGCCGGCATCGCGGTGCTGCGGGTGGTGCTATTTTCTCCGTTCGGTTACGCGTTGCGAGCGTTGCGCGACAGCGAATTGCGTGCCGAGGCGATCGGCGTTTCCCGTCATTATATACAGTGGATCGCTTTTACGGTGGCCGGTACCTTCGCGGCCCTTGCCGGCGCGCTCTACGCCTTTCTCAAAGGCAGCGTGTTTCCCGACGATCTCGCGATTCCATTATCGATCGACGGGTTGGCGATGGTTTTGCTCGGCGGCGTCGGCACGGTCGCCGGCGGCGTGGTCGGCGCTGCGCTTTATAAATCCCTTTCAATTTGGGCGATCAGTCACACGGATTATTCGAAGCTGGTGCTTGGTCTGTTGATCATCGTGTTGGTCTCGGCCTTTCCGCAAGGCGTGCTCGGCGCCTGGTCGAAATTGTTGATCGGACGCGTAAAGGACCGGCAGCCATGAGCATTCTTGCGGTCGAGCATCTCGAAAAGTCCTATTCCGGCTTTCTGGCCGTGAAAAACGTCAGTTTTTCGCTGCAAGCGGGCGAGATGGTGGCGCTAATCGGTCCCAACGGAGCGGGCAAAAGCACCTGCTTCAACATGATCAACGGCCAGCTCGATCCGACAGCGGGGCGCATCCGCATATTCGGTCGCGACGTGACCGGAATGGCGCCGCGCAAGATCTGGCGATTGGGCGTCGGCCGTACCTTTCAGATCGCGACAACCTTCGCGTCGATGACCGTCGCCGAAAACGTCCAGGCCGCCCTTCAGTCGCATCACCAGCATTGGAGCGGCTTCCGGTGGGCGGCGCGTTATTGCCGGCAAGGGGCAAACGAGCTTCTTTCTCTTGTCGGCATGGAGGGTCAGGCGTCACGCAGTTGCGGCGAGCTTGCTTATGGCGATGTCAAACGCCTCGAATTCGCGGTCGCGCTCGCCAACGATCCCAAGCTTCTTTTGATGGATGAGCCTGCCGCCGGCATGGCGCCGAGCGAGCGGGCGGCGCTTATGACTCTGGTGACGCGGATCGCGGGCGACCGCTCGATCGGCGTGCTGTTCACCGAGCACGACATGGACGTCGTCTTTGGTCACGCCGACCGTATTCTCGTGCTTAACCGCGGCGAACTGATTGCCGAGGGCTCCCCAGCGCAGGTGCGTGCCAACGCAAAAGTGCAGGAGGTCTATCTCGGCTCGGGCGCACTATTTGGAGCTTCGCATTGATCGGGAGCACGACAAAACTCGGCGTTAAGAGTCTTAATGCCGCCTACGGCCGGGCTCACATTCTTTTTGACGTGGCCTTGGAAGTCGGTGCGGGCGAAGCCGTCGCATTGGTCGGTCGTAACGGTGCGGGCAAGTCCACGACTTTGCGTTCCATTCTTGGTCTCGTCGCCAACGCGGATGGCGAGATCATCTTTGACGGTGCCGTGATATCGCATCTTCCCGCCTACGAACGCGTGCGGCTTGGATTAGGCTACGTGCCAGAGGATCGCCGGATATTTTCCGATCTGACCGTCGACCAAAATTTGGAGGTCGGCCGTCAGGAAAAGCGCAGGGCCGCACCACGGTGGACGCGGGAGCGACTATTCGAGATTTTTCCCAATCTCCAGGAGTTGCGCAGTCGCCTCGGCGGGCGAATGTCCGGTGGCGAGCAGCAGATGCTGGCGATCGCGCGGACCTTGATGGGCAACCCTTCGCTGGTGCTGCTTGATGAACCCTCTGAAGGACTCGCACCCAGGATCGTCGAGCAGATGATCGAAGCCATTCTTGCAATGAAGCGGGAAGGCTTAAGTTTGTTGTTGAGCGAGCAAAACCTGCGCTTCGCGCGCCTTATCGCCGATCGGGTCTGCGTCATCGAGAAAGGCCGGATCCGCTTTTGCGGGACAACCGGCGAGTTCGACGCGCGCCCCGATATTCGCGACGCTTATCTCGCGCTTTGATCCAGCGAAATGGCTTTCAGTGAAACACTGCCGGGGCGATTATGAAAACGAAACAGGCGGTATCAAAGGTTCGTCACCGCGAGGACGATGACTACCGGCTCGACGCGCAGATCGGATACATGCTGCGCCAGGCGCACCAGCGTCACACTACGATTTTCGCCTCGCTGATGGTGAACGATCTCACGCCCACTCAATGGGCTGCACTCGCCAAGCTGAAAGAAATCGGGCCCTCGTCGCAAAATTTGCTCGGTCGGCTGACTGCAATGGACGCCGCCACCATCAAAGGTGTCATTGATCGTCTCACCAAGCGAGGCTTTACCAAAACCAAGCGCGATCCGGCCGACGGCCGCCGCCTGCTTGTCGCGCTCACCGAGCCAGGCGCGGCGCTTTACGAGCGCGCCAAGTCGGTTGCCGCGCGCATCACGAAGCAGACCTTGGAGCCGCTCAGCGAGCGCGAGCGCGCCGAGCTTCTAGCGCTCCTGGCAAAGCTCGTATGAGAGTTCGCGCAATCGCTTGCGCGGCGCGTTGCCGCCCTACGCAGCGACGATGCTGGGCAACTTAGTTGCCGGCGGCGTGTTGCGACTGCGGGTCGATCGGACGACCCCGTCGATGACCGTCATGCCGACGCCGGGAAGATCGCCTAACGCAACACTCTCCAGTAACGTCTTGCCCGCGGAGTGTTGGGCGCGATCGAGAAAAACGAAATCGGCCGCGCGGTCGACCTCAATGAGGCCGCAATCGAGCGCACGCAGCCTAGCGGTATTGCCGGTGGCGAAACAAAAAGCGATTTCGGCCGGCACTTCTCCGAGCGAAGCCAGCAGCGAAATCATCCGCAGAATTCCCAGCGGCTGTACGCCTGATCCCGCCGGCGCGTCGGTGCCGAGGATTACGCGATCGAGCTGCTTAAGGTCCTTTGCCGTCCGCAGCGTCAACAGCGCGGCGCGTTCGTTGCCGTTGTGCACGAGCTCGAGTCCTCGCTTGCACTGCTCGCAGAGGCATTCGATTTGGTTGTCGGGCAGGGCGGTGTGGCCGCCATTGATGTGGCCGATCACGTCGGTGTCCGCTTCGAGCACCACGTCCTTGTCGATGAGGCCGGAGCCGGGAATAGAGGGACCGCCTGTATGGATCGTGCTGTTGATCCCATATTTGCGGGCCCAAGCGACCATCTTGCGTGCGGTCGGGCCATCCTTCACGCCACCGAGGCCGACCTCGCCGAGATAGCGGATGCCGGCGCTTGCGAGTTCGGCAAAGTCTTTTTCTTCTATCCCGGGCTCGATGACCGGCGCGCCGGCATGCACTTTCACGCCGCTGACGCGAAAGCCTGAAAAGCATCGTTGAGCGGTGATGGCCATAGCCTTGACGCCGACGACGTCGCGTGGTCGGCCCGGTGTGTGAACCTCGCCGGCAGAGATCATCGTCGTGACACCGCCATGCAGGCAGGAGTCGATCCAGTTGAGCTGGTTTTGGCGCGGTGTCCAATCGCCGGCGACAGGATGCACGTGACTGTCGATCAAGCCGGGCGCGAGAGCGACGCCGTTTGCGTCGATTGTCGTCGTGGCGCCTGAAAAATCGAGGTTGCCCGCGCGCCCGATCTCGCTGATGCGTCCATTGACGGCAACGAGAGCGTCGGCGTCGAGGACCGGCTTGGTAAGATCGCCGCTGAGCATGAGGCCGATATTCTTGACGACCAATTTGCCCGTACCGGCGGTGGCCGCTTCGTCCTGCGCCATTCATTCCTCCCGATGGTCTGTTTTGCAATGGTAAGGCACCCGATCCCGCCGTTGCGGGATCGAGTGTTTACCGCATTGCCGGAAATGCGTCAGGCGATGTCGCTCGATACGATCTTCTTCACGCCGGCCGCGGTCATGTCGTCCCATGCTTTGGCGATCGACCCGTTGATATCGATTCCGCGGCAGGCGTCGTCCACCACATAGACGTTCAGGCCGGCATGACGTGCATCGATTGCAGTCCAGGCGACGCAGAAGTCGGTGGCCAGTCCAGTAACAAAGACCGTATCGATCCTTCGCTCTTTCAGGTAGCTCGCAAGTCCGGTCTTGGTTTCCTTGTCGGCTTCCAGAAACGCGGAATAGCTGTCCACGTCGTTGTGGAACCCTTTGCGGATGATCAACTCGGCTTGCGGAATATTGATGTCCTTGGCGATAGACGCTCCTTCGGTGCCCTGCACGCAGTGATCGGGCCACAGCACCTGATTGCCGTAAGCGAGCTTGATGATTTCGAACGGCTTCTTGCCTTCGTGGCTGGACGCAAAAGACACGTGGTGCACCGTATGCCAGTCTTGGGTCATCACCACGTTCTCGAAGCTTTTGGCGATCTTGTTGATCACCGGGATGACCTTGTCGCCGTCTTTGACCGCCAGGCTGCCGCCTGGCAAAAAACAATTTTGCACATCGACGACGATCAGCGCGCTTGAAGGATCGGGTTTGATCTGGTCAGCCGCGAACGCAATTCCCGCCTTGCCTAAGATCGTTTGAGCGAAAGCCGCGCCGGCAACACTGAGCAGCATCTCGCGTCTTTGTAGTTGAGGCATAACTTCCCTCCATCGGTTTTGACGCCCCGGGATGGTTGAATTGAAGCGCACAAGACGATCCTTGCGCAATAGGCGCCTGGTTGCGGCCAGCACTACACGCCTTGCGAGCATTGGCGTTGGACGGTGTTGACGCCGGTCGCTGATCACCGTGGCGGGTCTTCGCTTGCGGATACGAAACAAAGCGGATTGGTAGTCGATTGTTTTCCCTCTCAATTTCCGCTTTTTGCGCAGGACATTCCCGCTTTCTCCAAACGGCCCGCTGAGCAGGAGAAGAGGATAGTTACGATGTCCGTTGCTGGCCCGAAAGGGACATGGATTGCGGCGGTCGAAATGTTTGTTAGGGGCCAGAAGCGGACATCCGGTCCGTAGTCCGGACCGGCAACTCACACCGAAACCGTAGCCTCACTGCCCAACACTTTCGAGCGTGGCCCGCTGCTTCTTGTCCCGTGTCTTGATGAGATGGCTGGTCTATGTTGCAGTTGGGTCATTCGCTACATGCGCAGTCGGCGGCAGCGGAGGGCCACGTCGGCAATTCTCCCGAAAGCCGACATGCTTCCGTCGTAATATCTGTCGTGATGGCTAAAAGCCGAACCATTGCGCGCTCGAAGTCTCAGCCCAAATTGCCAAGCCTGCGACCGAACCTTATTGTCAGCCACCGCTAGGTCGGAGACCCGGAGATGAAAGCAAAAATCGTGGTTTTGGGGGCCGGGTTCGGCGGGCTAGAGCTTTCCACGCTCTTGTCTGAATCCTTAGGGGAATCGGTCGGGGTCACGCTGATCGACAAGAGCGATCATTTCATGTTTGGCTTCTCCAAGCTCGACCTGATGTTCGGTCATTCGGAGCCGCACGCGACGCGCCTGCCGTATGCGAATTTCGCCAAGCCCGGCGTGCGGCTGGTCCAACAGACCATCACCAAAATCGACCCCGTAGCGAAGCGGGTAACCACGGAGGCCGAAACTTACGCGGCTGATTATCTAGTGGTGGCCTTGGGCGCGGACTATGATTGGGACGCCACGCCTGGCCTCACCGACGAGCACGAATTCTATACTGTGGCCGGGGTTGAAAAGCTGCGCGACGTGCTGCCCAATTTCAACCGCGGCCATGCGCTGATAGGCGTGTGCGGCGCGCCGTTTAAATGCCCGCCGGCGCCCAGCGAATGCGCGCTCATGCTGCACGATTATTTGGGACGCCGAGGTGTGAGGGGTGCCTGCGAGATCAGCTTCGCGCTGCCGCTTTCCGCCCCAGTGCCGCCCTCGCCAGAGACCTCGAAGGCTTTGGTAGCGGCCTTCGCCGAGCGCAATATCAAATTTTATCCATCCAAGCGCGTCGTTGCGATCGATGCCGCGCGCAAAATCGCTTCCTTCGACGACAGTTCCGAGATGGCGTTCGATATGTTCCTGGGCGTGCCCAAGCATCGCGTGCCCTCTGTAGTGCTGGACAGCGGCCTCGCCGAAAATGGGTGGATAACAGTTAATCCGCGCACGCTCGAGACCAGATTTCCCGGCGTCTATGCGATCGGGGATGGCGCCAATACCGGAACGCCCAAGGCCGGGGTGTTTGCCGAGGGCGCGGCAAAGGCGGTGGCGAGCGCATTGATCGCCATAGTTAGGGGTGGCGAGGCAGCTCGGGACTATGACGGTATCGGCACCTGCTATATCGAATTCGGCGGCGGACGCATCGGCAAAGTGAAAGTGGATTTCTTCTCTGGCCCGAAGCCGACTGGCACCTATTACGAGCCATCTATCGGGTTGCGTATCGACAAGGAGCAATTCGGCTCTTCGCGCCGAGCTCGCTGGTTCGGGATTTGAGGACGCCCCTCACGCGACCGGGTCGACTGATCAGCATTTGTGGTCATGTCCGCTTGCCACCAAAAGCGACGATCGGCTACTAAATTGCGGTCCGTCGCGATAGGCCGGTAGCAAACTCGCGGCTTGCGACATAAGTGGCGAGGCACAAACAGAAAGACCGCCTCGCGCGGCGGTCTCTCCGAAAACCAAACAGGTATTTTTGATCAGGCGGCCCCGACAGCAACAACGCTCTTGTTTATCCCGCGATAAGCGAAAAAGCCGAGACCAGAACCCACTGAGCAGCATCATCCAGGTCGAAGGAAGCGTAACGTGATTGGCCTCGTTTAATCCAGCCGCAGCGTGGCCTCGATCCTTTCGAGGCGGCGCTCGATGTCGCCGCTCGCGGCCGGACTGAGACCCAGCGTGCGCGCGAAGGCGATCGCGAGCTCGTCGGCTTTCTGTGCCGTGTCGAAATCGCCGGTATCGCCAAGGAGCGCTGTCCAGGCGACGTGCTCGAACTCCCCCATAGATGAGGTCGCGCATCGTGCGCGTATTCAGTCCGTCCGCGAGGCGGCCCTGTTCGGTCATGGTCTCCAACCGCGACAGCAATAGCCCGGTGTAACGCCGATTGACGTCGCGGATCGGTGAGGAACGGTAATCGTCCGCCGCGCGCGCTTCGCGCATCAGCGTCAGATACATGGTTTTGTTTTCGAGGATGACGTCGAGATGGCGCTGGATCAAAAAGCGCAACAGATCGAGTGGCTCCTTGATCGCGCGCGCCTCGCGCTCCGTTGCCGAAACGATCCGTTCGAACCAGTCCGCCGCCACAGCGGCTATCAGCGAATTCTTGTTCTTGAAGTAGAGGTAGAGCGTGCCTTCGGCGATACCGATGCTGGCAGCGATGTCGGCCATAGTCGCGCGCACGTTGCGCCGCTCCCTGAGCATCGCATGCGCGCCGGCGAGGATTTCGGCGCGGCGGCCGCCGCGTCTGGCCGGTTTGCCGTCGGACGGTGAGATATGAGGCCTCCTCATTCGTCAATCCCAAATCCTATTGACAGGGCTTTATAAGCTGAGCTAGCCTCATTATCAAGAATAAAGAGGAAACGTCATGGGTACGGGAGACTACGCGGGCTATAAGTCCCTGACGTTCCAACGGCGCGGACGCATCCTGCGCGTCACGCTCGACCGGCCGGATACACTCAACCAAATCGACGGCGACATGCACCACGACCTTTCGGTCGTGTTCGACGAGATCAATCGCGATCCGGACTGCGACGTGATCGTGTTGACCGGCGCGGGCCGTGCCTTTTGCGCGGGCGGCAGCGCTTCCTGGATGCAGGTCATGATCGATGATCCCGCCGAGTTTCGCGCGATCGGGACGGATGCGAAGCGCATCGTGTTCGGCCTGCTCGAATTGGAAAAACCGATCATCTGCGGTCTCAACGGCGCCGCCGCCGGCCTCGGCGCAACCATCGCCCTTCTCTGTGACGTTATTATCGCATCGGACAAGGCGGTGATCGGTGATCCGCATGTAAAGATGGGCTTCGTTGCCGGCGACGGTGGCGCAGTGATCTGGCCGCAACTTATCGGTTTTGCCCGCGCCAAGGAATTTCTCATGACCGGCGAGATGCTCACCGCCGAGCGCGCGGAGCGGATCGGTTTGATCAATTATGTCGTTCCCGCCGCCGAGCTCGACGCACGGGTCGACGCTATGGCCGATTCGCTCACGGGCGGCGCAACGCTTGCGATCAGGTGGACCAAGACCGTCGCCAATATTCCGCTGCGGCGGCTCGCGCACGAATTGATGGACGCTTCCGTCGCCTACGAGATGATGACGAACGTTTCCGCCGATCATCAGGAAGCGGTCAACGCGTTCCGCGAGAAACGCAAAGCCAAATTCAGCGGCCGTTAAGTCATGGGTTACGCGGTCGAAGAGCCTTTGCATATCGTTGCTTTGCGCGACACGCTGCGCCGCTTCGTGGAGCGCGAGCTGCCGCGCGAGGTCGTGCGCCGCTGGGACCGCGAGCGCGCTTTCCCTGCCGACGCTTTCGGCAAGCTCGCCGCGCTCGGTGTCTGCGGCCTGACCGTCGCCGAGGAATATGGCGGCGCCGGTCGCGACTTGGTCGCCGCGGTCGCAACTATCGACGAACTGGCGCGCCGCGGCACGATCATTGCCGGCCCTTACATCCATTGCGCGTTCTACGGCGGCATCAACATCGGCGCCAACGGCTCAGAAGCGCAGAAGCGCGCTCTGTTGCCGAAAATTGCGCGCGGCGAAATTCTATTTGCTTATGGTCTGTCCGAGCCGGACGTCGGCGGCGATCTCGCAAGCGTCACGACCAGCGCGCGGTTGTCCGACGACGGACGTTCGGTGATCATCAATGGGGTGAAGCGCTGGTGCACCGGCGCGCGCGTTGCCGATTACATCCTCTGTCTCGTCAAGTCCGACCGCGCCGGGCCGCGCTACCGAAATCTGTCGTTCGTGCTGGTGCCGCCCGCGACGCCGGGCGTCACTATCCAGGACATCGATCATATCGGGTTGCGTTATGCGGCCACGACCGATGTCATTTTTGACGATGTAGCTGTGTCAGCCGACAATATTTTGGGTGGACCCGCGGCCTGGAACAAAGGATGGCAGCAGCTTGCCGGACCGGCTCTCGATGTCGAGAAGCTCGAAATCACCGCGGCCGCCTACGGCATTGCCGCAGCCGCCGTTGACGACGCATGGGCCTACGCGCAGGAACGCAAACAATTCGGCAAGCCGATCTGCGCTCATCAGTCGGTGCGCCATGCGATGGTCGAAGCCAAGACCAAGCTGCAGGCCTGCCGGCACATGATCTATCACGCGGCGGCGCTGGCGGACGCCGGTTTGCCGTGCAGTGTCGAATCCTCGATGGCGAAACTCTTTGTGGGCGACACGGCGGTCGAGATCGTGCTGGCCTGTCAGAAAGTCATGGGCGCTTATGGTTGCGCCGAGGGCTACGACATGGAGCGCTACGTGCGCGACATTTGCGTCATGCCCATCGTCGGCGGCTCCTCCAATATGCAGAAAAACAATATCGCCGCGCGGCTGGGGCTTCCCGAGTGAGCGCGCGCCTACCATCCTGGCTGACCGAGCGGCTGGCGCTGCCGCTGATCGTGGCGCCGATGTTTCTGGTGTCGGGTCCGGAGTTAGTCCTTGCCGCCTGCCGTGCGGGAGTGATCGGTGCGTTTCCATTTCCCAACGGCCGCACGCTTGGCGATTTGCGCAGTTGGCTTGAGCTTCTCGATCGCGAGTTGCGCGACACCGACGCGCCCTATGCCGCCAACATGATCGTACATCCGACCTATGCCCGGCTTAATGACGAACTGGCGCTGCTGCGCGAGTTTAAGCCGAAGATTGTGATCACCGCGCTCGGCGGACCGATCCGCGTGATCGAAGTCGTGCGAGAATACGGTGGGCTTGTCTTCGCCGACGTCAATAGCATTCCGTTTGCGCACAAAGCGGTGACGGCCGGCGTCAATGGGTTGGTGCTCGTTTCGTCGGGCGCCGGCGGCCACACCGGCGAATTATCGGCTTTTGCGTTTCTTCAGATGGTGCGGGAGCTTTACGATGGTCCCGTGGTGTTGGCCGGCTGCATCGCGACCGGCGCGGCCGTGCGTGCGGCCGAGGTTCTGGGCGCCGATCTCGTTTATGCCGGCACTCCGTTCATCGCCGCCAAGGAGAGCCTCGCGGCCGACGCCTACAAGGACATGGTTGTCGCCTCAACAGTTGCCGATCTGGTCATCACTGACGCCTTCACCGGCGCGCGCGCCAGCATGCTCATACCCACCATCCGCGCCGCCGGGCATGATCCGGCCGCGTTGCCGGCGAAGCGCATGATCGATGTCGGCGATCCGCAGGCCGAATACAAGGCGTGGAAGAATATCTGGTCGGCGGGGCAGGGTATCGGTTCGATTAAGGCGGTCGAGCCTGCGGCCGCGATCATCGAACGCATGACGCGTGAATACCAGGACGTCGTCGCGGCTCCCCTGCCGACGTGGCGTGCCGTTCAGGGAGGGGTGACATGAAGCTCTCGAGCGCGGAAAAGATCGCGGACTATCACGCGCGTGGATGGTGGGGCGACGACACAATCGACGATATTTTCCGCCGCCACGTAAAGGAAAATCCGTCCGGGCTGGCGTTGCTCGATCCGCTCAATCGCGCAAACCTCGACGGGAGCTCGCCGCAACGCCTGACCTGGGCGGACCTCGATACTCTGGTCGATCGCATGGCGACCGCGCTGATCGCGGCCGGCGTGCGCGCGGACGGTGTTGTCGCTGTGCAGATGCACAACGTCGCCGAACTGATTGCCGCCTATCTCGGAGCGGCACGCGTCGACGCCATAATCGCGCCGTTTCCGATGCAATATCGCGAATATGAACTCAAACAGCTCTCTGAGTTCATCGAGCCGTCGGTCTTCATCGTCAACGGCGTCTCCGAGCCGATCGTACGAGCAGCGCTCGGCTCTGCCGTATCCATTTTACCTCTCGCTGCGGTCGTTGGTACACAGACTGATCCGGCGGCGCTCGAACGCCGGCGCGCCGAAAGCCAACACAGCGCCGACGACATCATTACGCTCTGCTTTACGTCCGGCACGACGGGAAAGCCCAAGGCCGTGCCGCGCAGCCACAACGAATGGCTCTGTATTGCGCTCGGCACCATCGATGGCGCCTGTCTTAAACCGGGCGCCCGCATGCTCAATCCGTTTCCACTAGTCAATATGGCCGGGATTGGCGGCATGATTGTGCCGTGGCTTATCCTCGGCGGCGTTCTGATCAATCACCATCCGCTCGATCTGCCCGTTTTTCTCAGTCAGGTTCAGATGGAGAAGCCGGTCTATACGGTGGCGCCGCCGGCGCTTCTATCGATGTTGTTGATGAACGAGGCGCTGCTGTCGAAATTCGATATTTCCTCTCTGCGGGTGATCGGCTCGGGCTCCGCGCCCCTGCCGCCCTCGATGGTGCGGGGGTGGAGCGATCGCGGCATCCCGGTGACCAATCTGTTCGGCTCGAACGAAGGCATGTGTCTTGTTTCCGGCATCGAGGATTTTCCTGAACCAGAAAAACGTGCGGAATTCTTTCCCCGCTTTGGCGCCGGTGCTAACGACTGGAAGGCGCGGGTCGCACAACAGCAATCGACCAAGCTGGTGGATCTGGAAGTAGACGAAACGATCGACCGGCCTGGACGGCGCGGCGAACTGCGCATCAAGGGCGGCATGGTGTTTGCCGGTTACTGGAAAAATCCCGAAGCCAACGCCGAGGCATTCGATGCCGACGGATTTTTTTGCACTGGGGACTTGTTCGAGATCGCAGAAGATGGCGACGGCGCTACGCGCTACTACCGCTTTGTCGGCCGCGCCAAGGATCTCATCATCCGCGGCGGCATGAATATCGCGCCCGAAGAAATCGAAGGCTTGCTGGCCGGCCATCCGATGATCGCTGAAGTTGCGGTCGTCGGCTATCCCGATGCGGTGATGGGCGAAAAGGTGCGCGCGGTTGTCACCCCGCGCGGCGACGCCAAACCGACCCTCGACGATGTCGTTTCGTTTCTCGATGCGCGAAAGGTGGCAAAATTCAAACTGCCCGAGCGCGTCGACGTCGTCGCCGCGCTGCCGCGCAACGCAGTCGGAAAGGTCCTCAAGTACCGACTGCGCGACGAGGTGCCGGCATGAAGGCAATTCTTGACAGCGCCGCCGCGCTCAAGCCCGGCATTAGGGCGCGAGCGGCCGAAATTGAGAAGGCACGGCGGCTGCCTGCCGACCTCGCCGCAACGCTCTCGCGCGCGGGATTGTTTCGCATGGGGATACCGCGCGAGATCGGCGGACTGGAAGTCGATCCGGTGACTTTGCTTCGTGTTGGCGAAACGCTTGCCGAAGCCGACGCGTCTGTTGCTTGGTGCGTGATGATCGGAGCCACTTCTGGTTTGAGCGCGGCCTATTTACCAACCGCCGTCGCGCGAGAAATATACGGGGATCCTGACATGATCGCCGGCGGCGTCTACGCGCCGATGGGGCGCGCGGTCGAGTCCGGCGACGGCTAT
Source organism: uncultured Alphaproteobacteria bacterium (assembly GCA_963845775.1). GTDB lineage: Bacteria > Pseudomonadota > Alphaproteobacteria > Rhizobiales > Xanthobacteraceae > BOG-931. The sequence goes on along the minus strand of CAWJTE010000003.1, from coordinate 5,022 downwards.
GTGCTAAACGGCAAGTGGCAGTGGGCTTCGGGCTCGATCAATTGCGCGTGGCTGATGGGCGGCGCGGTCATCATTGCCAACGGCGAGCCGCGGCGCCTGCCGAACGGGGCGCCCGACGCGCGCATGCTGCTGTTTCCGGCGTCCTCGGCGCGACTGATCGATACCTGGCACGTCAGCGGCTTGTGCGGGACCGGCTCGGGAGAAATGCAGGTCACCGACCTGCATGTGCCCAAGACACATTCCGTGTCGCTCGTCGCTGACGAACCGGTCGCGCGCGGGGCGCTTTATGTTTTTCCGATCTTTGGTCTTCTGGCGCTTGGCATCGCCGCGGTTCTGCTCGGTAATGCGCGAGCCGCAGTCGAAGACTTGATCGAACTCGCGGGCGGCAAGAAACCGCAAGGCTCGGGACGAACGCTCGCCGAGCGCGCCACCGCGCAAACCGTGCTCGCTGACAACGTCGCTAAGCTCCGTTCGGCGCGCGCCTTCTGCTATGACGTGGTCGCGAGCGCGTGGGATGCAGCGCAAGCCGACGGCGCCATTACGATCGAGGCGCGCGCCAATTTGCGGCTGGCGGCAACGCACGCGGCGCGCACCTCCGCCGCGGTCGCGCGCGAAATGTACGAACTCGGTGGCGGCTCCTCGGTTTTTTTGAGCTCGCCGTTGCAGCGCCGTTTCCGCGACGCCTTCGCCGCTACGCAGCATATGATGGTCGCCCCACAGACCAACGAACTGACCGGCCGATTCCTCATGGGGCTCCAGATCGACGCAATCTTTCTGTGAGGCGATAATGCAGTCCCGCCGCGTTGTTCTTGCCTCTCGGCCGCAGGGAATCCCGCGCGAAGAAGATTTTTGTGTGCAGACGCGCGAATTGCCGGCGCCGCAGGATGGGCAGATTCTTGTCGCCAACGTCTACGCATCCGTCGATCCCGGCATGCGCGCCCGCCTCGGCGAGGAAGCGACCTATGCCGCTCCACTCCAGGTCGGCGAAACCATCGAAAGCGCCACGGTCGGTCGGGTGATCGCCTCGCGCCATCCGAAGTTCAGCGAAGGCGATTGGGTCGCAGCCGCCTTCGGCTGGAGCGAACACGGCCTTTCGGATGGACGCGGCGTCCGCAAGATCGCCGACGGGCCGGTGCCGCCATCGGCGCAAATTGGGGTCTTGGGTATTCCCGGCCTCACCGCGTATTTCGGCATGCTGGATATCGGACGACCGAAGGAGGGCGAAACGGTCGTGGTTTCATCGGCGGCCGGTGCGGTCGGCTCAGCCGCCGGACAGATTGCGGCGATCCAGGGCGCACGCGTCGTCGGTGTTGCCGGCGGTGCGGAAAAATGCGCCTGGCTGCGCGAGATCGGCTTTGCCGAGGCCATCGACCGCCGCGCCGAGACCGACATCGGCGCCGCCGTCGCGCGCGCGTGTCCGACCGGCGTCGACATTGTGTTTGATAATGTCGGCAATTCTTTTCTGGATGCCATGCTGCCGCTTATGCGGCGCGGAGGACGCATCGTCGAATTGGGGCAGGTGGCGGATTACAACGTACTTGCCGAAGCGCGTTCCGGCTTGCGCAACACTAGTCACTTCATCACATCGCGCCTGACCATGCGCGGACTGGTCGCGTTCGATTATTTTCGCGACTTTCCGATAGCGTGGGCGGAGTTGACCCGGTGGATCGCAGACGGCAAGCTCAAATACCGCGAAGATATCGAGGAAGGCTTTGAACACCTGCCGCGCGCTTTCATCGGGCTGTTCAGCGGCGACAATTTCGGGCGGAAGCTCGTCCGAATTGCACAGCCGGCGTGAGCCCTAGCCGTCGTGCGATATCAATATCGGCCAGGTAGTGCGCGACACCGAAAAAGTTCTCGATGTTATCGGCTGCCTTGAGCAGCGCCGCTTTTGCCGGATTGAGCGTGTCTGAGTACTGCGCCAGATCTGATCAAACCGCAGAGGGCGTTATCGTCGTTGCTGCTGCTCGATCCGCGCGCGGCGGGGTTCACGACGCCGGTAAGCTTGGAGAAAATTCCGGTGTGACGCCCCGCGTTGCTCTAATTCGCTGTGGTCACCCGCGCGCGTGTTGAGGTTGGTTCGCTATGTCCGCTTCTAGACGTGAAGATGGGGTAATCGGCCGGCGTTGTTGTGGATAGCTGAAGATTTTGGGTGCTGCGCTTCAGGCTGATGGTGAAACGGGGTCACCGTTGTTACGGGCCCCAAGCATCAGAAGGAGAAGCGCAGCATGGACCATTTTGCTGGATTGGACGTGTCGGTCAAGGCGACCAGCGTCTGCATTGTGGATGACACGGGCAAGATCGTTCGGGAAGTGAAGGTTGCGAGCGAGCCTGAAGCACTGCTGGCGGTGTTGAAGAACCCGGCCTACCGCTTCAAGCGGATTGGATTGGAAGCCGGACCGCTGTCGCAGTGGCTTTACAGTGCGCTGGCCGAAGCCGAGTTAGCGGTGGTCTGTGTCGAGACGCGGCACATGCAGGCGGTGCTGAAGGCCCAGATCAACAAGACGGACCGCAACGATGCACGCGGCATCGCGCAGATGATCCGGGCGGGACTTTACCGCCCGGTGCACGTGAAGACGCTACGCAGTCAGAAACTGCGGATGCTGCTGACCCATCGCAAGCTGCTGCAGTCGAAGGCGATCGCCATTGACAACGACCTGCGCGGCACTTTGCGCAACTTCGGTCTCAAGGTGGGCATGGTGGGTACTGTGAAGTTTGAGGCCCGCATCAAGGAACTGGTCGAGAACTTGCCCGACCTGGCTGTGCTGGTCGAACCGCTGCTCATTGTCCGGCGGGTACTTCGCGAGCAGTTTGTCATCCTGCATCGCCGATTGCTGGCGATCGTGCGGGACGATGACGTGTGCCGGCGCCTGATGACGACCCCGGGTGTCGGCCCGGTAGTGGCACTGACTTATCGCGCCACCGTTGACGTGCCGGCTCGGTTCCGCAAATCCAAGGCAGTCGGTGCCGTATTTGGGCTGACGTGCTCCAAGTATCAATCCGGCGAGATCGATCGAAGCGGCAGAATATCGCGCTGCCGAGACGAGATGATGCGGATGATGCTCTACGAAGCGGCGCAGGTCATGCTGGTACGTTCGACAAAATGGTCCTGGCTCAAGGCCTGGGCGATGAAGATCGCCAGGCACCGCGGAATGAAGAAGGCGATCGTCGCGCTGGCGCGACGGTTGGCCGTGATCATGCACCGCATCTGGGTTGACGGCACCGAGTTCCGATGGACCCGGGAGGTCGTGGCTGCATGAGAACCGTGCACAATCAAATGTAATAGGAGAACACTGGAGATCCACCGAGCGGTGGAATGATGTCCCTCGCGGGACGATGGATGAGGTGAGTTCGCATGTCCGCTTGGATCTGCCGTCCGTCTACGGCAAGACCGCGGTAAAGATTGTTCCACCTCGTTCTCGAATCCCATGATGGAAGGGCCTTGGTGCCGATTCCGAAGAGAAGCACGAGCCCGTGAGTGACATCGACACTGCAGCGGCGGATGGTCTGAAAGTGCTTGACCCCAAACGGCCGATTAGAGAAGCGGACATAGAAATAGAGGGCGACAGTTTCCGCAAATGACCCAAAACGTCCTCGGTGGCCGGCAATTCTGGACCCCGCACGCTAATGGCGGATGGGGACTGAAGAGCCTTTCCGAGGACGTACGTAACTTGCCTTCTGATCGAGCAAGGTACTGGCATTTGCGCCGCTCAGCGCAATGCGTCGCGCGAATCGCTAACCGGGAATTCGTACCGGGAGGGTTTCGTAGCCCTTCACGAAATTTGAAAAGATCCACGTTGGTTCATCGACGACGTTGATCGCCTCGAAGCGTTGCAGGATCTCCTCCCAGACGATTCTGAAGCTGCAATTCGGCGAGACGCAGACCGAGACAGCGGTGGATTCCGAAGCCGAAAGCGATGTGATTTCGCGCGTTGCGCCGCTCGATGACGAAGTCATCGGCGTTCTCAAACATATCCTCGTCGCGGTTTCCCGAGACGTACCACATTACCACTTTTTCCCCCTTCTTAATCTGCTTGCCGGCTATCTCGGCATCGACCAGCGCCGTCCGACGCATGTGGGCAAGCGGCGTCTGCCAGCGAATGGTTTCGGGCACGAGGTTTTGGACGAGCGCATGATTTTCCCGAAGTTTTCCATATTGGTCAGGGAAAAGATTGAGCGCGTAAACGCTGCCCGAAAGCGAATTGCGCGTCGTGTCATTGCCGCCGACGATCAGCAGGATGAGGTTGCCGAGGAAGTTCTTTGGATCCATGTCCCGTGTGGCTTCGCTGTGCGCCATCATCGAGAGAAGATCGTTCTTCGGCGGCTGCTTAATACGCTCGTTCCACAGTCCTTGAAAATAGCGCCGCATTCCCGCAGTTCTGCGTCGCGCGCCGCCTCGGAAGCGATGATCTTGCGATTGCCGGGCGCCGCAGTCGCCACATCGGACCAGCGGGTCAGTTTGCGACGCTCGTCCCAGGGAAAATCAAACAACGTGGCCAGCATTTGCGTCGTCAGCTCGACCGAGACTCGATCGACCCAGTCGAAAGTCTCGTTGCGCGGCAAGTGATCCAGAATTTCGCGGGCCCGGACACGAATTGTATTCGCAAGCTGCTCGAGATTTTGCGGCAGGAACATCGGTGCCACGGTCTTGCGCTGCTGACCGTGCCGCGGTTCGTCCATCGCGATAAAACTCTCGCGGCGGTAGTCTGGTTGGTATTCTGGATACCGATTCCGCCAAAATCCACGTCGGACGAAAAATCCGGTGATTGGTCTCCACATGCATGATGTCTTTATACTTGGTCACCGACCAGTAGGAACCGACGCGGCTCTGCGGACAATAGTGGACCGGCCTTCCCGCCGGAGCCGTTCGAAGTATGGCCAGATCGTATTGCTGCGAAACAATTCGGGCCGGCTCACGTCGATATCCTCGAGCCGCATCGAATACGCCTCGAGTTTCGCATCATCGATTGGTTGGTGCGCGCCGTGCATGGATCACTTTATGTCACTGGCGTCCTCAGCAAT
>CAWJTE010000002.1:0-146283 GCA_963845775.1 uncultured Alphaproteobacteria bacterium | reverse complement strand
ATAAATGCAAGCAGTCGTACATGACCTGATTGACGACTCGCAGCGATAACCTTCACCATCGATCTTCACGCGTGGCGTCAATGCCCTGGGTGTCGAGCCAGGCGGCGTGGTAGACGAGCCGCCGACCGGCCTGAACCTTAGCGGCCAGCATCGGCGAGCCGCTGGCGGATGGCCTGCTTCTGCCACAGCGGCGCACCGAATGCTTTGCGCATATGCAGATATTCGAGCGTCAGTTCGATCGCAGCCTGCGATTCGCCCATCGCCATCGCGCCGATCACCATCCGCTCGTTCTGGAAATTCTTCATGATGGCGTAAAAGCCGCGGCCTTCGTTGCCCAGCCGATTCTCGGTCGGAATGCGGCAGTTTTCAAAGTGAAGCTCGGCGGTGTCGGAGGAACGCCACCCGTGCTTATCGAGCGCCCGGCTGACGGTGAAACCGGGCGTGCCCTTCTCGACCAGGAACATGGTAATCAGCGACTGGGCTGGCCACCACGGTCGGTCTTTGCCGCCACGCAAAAAAGATCCGCGTGCACGCCATTGGTGATGAACATCTTGGCACCGTCGAGAACGCAGCCAGCCCTTCCAGCGCGCCACCGTGCGGATGCCTTTGACGTCCGAGCCAGCGTCCGGCTCGGTCACCGCGACGGCGGTGATCGTCTCGCCGGAGATGATGCGCGGCATCCACTTGTCCTTCTGCGCCGCGCTGCCGGCGTTGAAGACGTGAACCGACGCCATATCGGTATGGACGAGCGCAGTGATTGCAACACCGCCGAATGTCGAGCGGCCAGCTCCTCCGCGAACAGAGCGGTCGCCAAAGTATCCATTTCCGACCCGCCGTAGCGGGCGGGATAGCGGATACCAAAAAATCCCAAACTTCCCATATGGCGCAGCACTTCGCGCGGGACGAAGCCTTGCTTTTCCCACTCAAGCGCGTGTGGCTTGATTTCAGTCTCGACGAAGCGGCGCACCTGTGTGCGCAGAAGCTCATGCTCTTCGGAAAAGTACGGCGAGCGGGCATTAAACGGTGACTCGCCCGCAAGGGATTGAATTTCAGGATTGACGTTCATGGTTCTCTGATCGCCACGCTTGGCTGCGCCGCGACTGCTGGAACGGGCTGTACGCGCGCCTGGTATGCGGAAATCAGGGTATGTCGGCCGCTGGAATCGATTTCCATGGAGTGAAGCAGATTTTGCCAAAATTCGCGAACCTGCGAATGGCGCGACTCCACCGCGGAAGCGACCGCGTCGCGAACGGGAGCGAGCTGCGGGCCTTTGAGAAATAAAATCTGCGCCTGCATCAACCGGCCGCTTTCGAATTCGATACGCCGCATCGCCAGCGCGAACGGATCCTCGTCCGGAAAGCCTTCCGGCAACAGGGCAGCCGGACGGATCACCGTATGCAACGCGTGGCCGAAGGCCGCCAGATCGATCAACACGCCTTGGGTTCGATCTTCCACACCGGCGACGGGGTGGGGGAGCCAGGCCAATTCCCACCGCCATATCTGAAAGCCGAGTGCCGGATCGGGAACCCACGACGTCGCGCGTCCCAGCAGCGAGAGTATTTCCATCTCGCGGCAATACTGGGAGTGCAGTTCCACTTGCCAGCCGTGGTGCAGGCTCGCCGGTATCGCCACGCCAAGCTGCCGCGTCAAAGCTCCATGCGCCGAGATGAGAAACGCCGATACCCGAGTCTGCTGCAGCGCCGGTATCCGGCCGTGTTCGAGCGGACCGAGAAACGGCTTCATGACGCGGCCGCCTTTTTCTGCTGCGGCGCCAGTTCGGGCGTTGGGGTTCGTACCGGGATCGCACGCATATGATCGAAGCCTTCGGGAAAAGGAGTAAGTTCGTCGCCGACATTTTCCGGCCCGACCCAGATCGATCCTTTGCCCCGCCAGCGGCCCGCCATCACCTCTTCGGCAAAGCGCGTCGCCAAGTAGGCGGTCAGTCCCGGCTTCTCCAGCGTGAAAGCATGATAGGCACGCGGAATGATGACCAGCGCGCTGTCGGGAATGTGCGCGCGTAACAATTCCTGGAGCGGCCGGGGTGTCAAGAAATCGTACTCGCCGGTCAAAATCATGGTCGGCGCGCGGATGGCCGATAGTTGGTCAGTCAACGGCTCAAACTCCAGAAACAACTCCATGAGGTTTTGCAGCGCATAGACGTCGTTAGCCAACCAGCCGCGATGGCGGGCGAGGTCGATGAGATGCCGCATCGAATCGAGCCAGTCGCTCGAGAAATTCATCGGAAACAGGAGATCCTGCAGGAACGACGTGCCGCCGAGGATCAACCCGGTGCGCAGCGCGTTGCCAAGCATGAACAACTGAGCTGGAATCTCGGCGAAGCTGCTCATCGGCACCAGCCCGGTGATCTTGTCGCCGTGATCGATGGCGTAGCGGAGCGCAACGACGCCGCCGAAGCTGATGCCGGCGACAAAGATCGGCCGGTCGCCCAACGTTCCGATCAAGCGGCCGAGCACCTCCACCTGGTCATCCTGGTGAATGAATAGCGACGGTTTGTCGGACTGGCCTTGGCCCAGCATGTCGTAGCTGACGACCTGAAAGCCCTTCGCTACCAGGGCATCGCGAAAAGGTTGCCAAAGCCTCACATATTGCGTGAGACCGTTGACGAGCACGTAGGCGGGGCCGTTCGGCGGACCCGCCAACTCGTAATGGATCCGTCGAGAATTGCAGTCCAGCCAAGGCATTCGCCGTTCTCTCCCCGGGGGCTTCCCTGCAGAGACTAACCTGAATTTAGCCACTGGCTATAGAGGACCGGAGAGCACGTCAATCAAGGGGGTTAACACCAGTCTAAGCCTCCGGTCGTAACGGCAGCGCGCGCAAATGATCGTAGGTGGCGGGAAAGGGAATGAGCGCCCCGCCCGGCTTCTCGGGCGCGATCCAGACTTTTTTGTCGCCGCGCCAGCGGCCGGCCAAAACGTCCTCGGCGAACCGCGCCAACAGGTCGGCGGAAAGCGCCGGCCTCTCCAACGTGAAGGCGTGATAGACCCGCTGAACGATTATCAGCGCACTGTCCGGGATGTGCGTGCGCAGCAACTCGTGCAACTTGCGCGGCGTGAAAAAATCGAACTCGCCGTTCATGATCATGGTCGGCACGCTGATCGACGACAATTGCGGCGTCAGCGGCTTAAAATCGAGAACGACTCCATCAGGTTTTGCAGCGCATAGAGGTCGTTGATCAGCCAAGCCTTGCGTTTGGCATCCTCCAGCTTGTCGAACCGCTCGGTGATGTACTCGTCTGAGAGATTCATCGGAAACAGCAAGTCCTGAAGATAGGTCGTACCGCCGAGGATCAACCCGGTGCGGAGCGCGCCGCCAAGCATCGAAAGTTGCGGTGTCAGCTCGGCAAATGCGCTCATCGGCACGAGCCCCGCGATACGGTCGGAATGAGCAATGGCGTAGCGCAACGCGATCACCGCGCCAAAACTGATGCCGGCGAGGAATACCGGATGATCTCCGAGTTCGTCGATCAGATCGGACAGAACCGTCACCTGGTCGTCCTGTCCGATGAACAGGCTCGGCTTGTCGGAGTTGCCTTGCCCGAGCAGGTCGAACGTGGCGACGCGGAATCCCCTACCCGCCAGGGCTTCGCGAAACGGCTCCCAAATCTTGATGTATTGGGTCAGCCCATTGACCAGCACAAACGTCGGTCCGTGGGCCGGACCGTCGAGCACGTAGCTTATTTGCCGCGAGCTGGACGTAAGCGTGGGCATCGCCGATCTCTTGGGCTGAATGGCCCGCACATAGACTACAGCGCGTCGGCGAACGCCACCATTTGCTTGCGCTGATCGGGATCGGGCAATGGCCCGTGCATGGCGCCGGCATTGTCGGTCATGTGCGCCGGATCGGCGGTGCCGGGAATAACCGCTGTTACGCGCGGATCGGACAAAAGATATTTGAGAAAGAATTGCCCCCAGCTCTCGGCGAAGCCGCGCGCCCATTTGGGGAGTTCCTTGCCTTGGACGGCACGGAACAGCCGGGCACGACCGAACGGCAGCGCGGTGAGCACACCGGCTTTGACTTCGGCGGCAAGCGGCAAAATGCGTTTTTCGGCCTCGCGGTCGTCCAGCGAATAATCGATCTGCACGAAATCCGGCTTCTCCCGCCCGAGCACCACTTCGATGGCGGGAAAATCGGCGTGGCGCGTCGAGGTGACGCCGATATAGCGGCAAACGCCCTGGGCTTTCCAGTCCTTGAATTGGCCAAGCGACGCTTGCGTGTCACGCACGTTGTGAAACTGCAGTAGGTCAAGCTTTTGCGTTTGTAGGCGGGTCAGCGAGCGTTTGAGCTCGGCCGGATCGGGTGACTCAAGCTTGGTGGCGATGAACAGTTTGCCGCGAAGATTAGCGGACGTCATTACGTCGCCAATCACCGCCTCGGCGTCGCCGTAGACCGACGCGGTATCGACCAGGGTTCCGCCGCCAGCTATCAGCGCCTGTAACACGGCGGCTGCCTTCTGGCGGATTGCGTCGTCGTTGGTATTGAAGACTTGCGCGGTGCCGAGCCCAACCGCCGGCAGTTTTTCGCCGCTGCTCGGAATGGCGCGTGTTAGCAACGCCGGAGATTGAGCCAAGGTCGGCCAGACCAGCATCGCCGAGCCGGCCGCGCCGGCTGCCAGCGCCAATTCGCGTCGCGTCATGCGGATGGTCATGCTCGTTCTCCTTGCAGAGCGATTTTGTCGATCGATCCCGCGCGCGCTTCCTGGGCGCGGCCCAGCAGCGCCGATAGCACAAGCCAGCCAGCCGCGACCGGCAACGCCACCAGGGCAATGGCGCCAAGTTTTAGACCAAGCGCTTGTAGACTGTCGAACACCCAGCCATACAAGGCGTCTGAGCCGCGATAGATCACAACGTCGATCAGATTCTTGGCTTTGTATTTTTCTTCGCGGTCAAGCACAGTGAAGAATACTTGCCGCGCCGGATTGGCGACGGCAAAATTCATCCAGCGCTGCACAACTTGAAGCGCGATCACGACGCCAAGTGTCGGCGCCAGGAATAAAGCGGCAAACCCGACGATATAGACAGCGGGCAGCGCTCCGGCGGCGACGCCGGTGCCGAAATGCTTAAGCAGGTGGCCGGTGAGGAAGAGCTGAGTGGCCAGACTCAGAATGTTCACCGTCAGATCGATGCCGGCGAAGATGCGCGTTTGCGTGTCGCGATCATGGATCAGTGCCGAGATGACGTTGGCCTGCTCGAAATAGACGATGGTCGCGCAGAACGAGAGCAGGCTGACCCAGGCGCCGACGCCGAGCAGATAAGGCGAGCGGATCAGTTCAGGGAGCGCCGCGAAGGCCGAGCCGCCAATACGGCGCGGTTCGGCGCGTCGTTCCGGAACAGACGCTTGTGCGACGGCGGCGCGCTCGAGCCGATGCACGCAGAACACCGCGATTTCCAGCAGCACCGCAGCCGCAATCAAAAGATTGACGGCGCCCAGCGGCACCGACAATCCGATGGTGATCAGCGGTCCGAGTAAGCCGCCTGCGGTGCCGCCCGCGCCGATGAAACCGAACAGTCGCTTGCCCTGCTCGGCGGTGAACAAATCCGCCATCAACGACCAAAACACCGCAACCGCGAACAGGCTGAACACACTCACCCACACGAAAAATAAACGCGCGACAATGACCGGCGCGACGCCGAGCGTCAGGAACAGCCAGAACAAGGCCAGATTGGCGACAAAGAAGTGATAGACAATCGGGATGAAGCGAGCGCGCGGCAGTTTCGCCACCAGCGCGCCGTATAATGGCTGCGCGACAATGAGCGTGACGAAGGTAGCGGTAAACAACCACGGCAGATTGCGCACGCCGCCGGCGATGCCCATCTGGTCACGCAGCGGACGCAAGACGTAGTAGCCGGCGAGCAACGCGAAAAAATAGCCGAACGACCACAGCGCGGCGGCGCGCTCCTGCGGCGTCGCCGGCATCGCCCAGCCGAGCCAACGCTGCAAAGCGTTCATGGGGCGAGATTGAGCCTCTGCTTGAGCTCAGCCGCCGTCACGCTCTGACCGAACCCGGGAGCCCCCATCTGAAATCGGCTCGCGTCGGCGAGCTTGCCGACCACCACCGGATCGAAACCGGCATCGTGCACAAGACCCGCGCCGATCTGCAACGCCTGCGCATCGTCGCCGGCAATCGGGATCGCGAGCTTGGGGTCGGGCCGGTTCGCCTCCTTGGCGAAGATCATATAGTTCATGGAGTTGAAGGCGCGAACGAGACGCGTCCCCGGCAGATATTTCTGCGAGGTCGTTCCGATGCCGTCATTTTTGACTTCGTCCGCCAACTCAGCGCCGTCGCGCGCCGGCGTGGCGTTGCAGGCGTCAAGGACGATCTTACCCTTGAGCGCCGCGCCATACTCCTTTCCCAGTTCCGGCAGCGCCTTGTACGGAACGGCGATGAGCAGCGCGTCGCCGAAGGCGATCGCCTGCTCGACCGTGCCGGCCTGCGCCAATTCGCCGAGACCGGCAACCATGTCCTTGAGCTCCTCGGGATGACGCGAGGAGAACAAAACCTTGTGACCATTCTTCACCCAGAGACCGCCGATCGTGCTGCCGATGTGGCCGGAGCCGATAACGCCGATATGTATCTTGGCGCCTTGCGCACGCACGCCGGCCGGCCAAAAGGCAGCGCTCAACATGAGCGCGCCGCCGGCGCCAAGAAACACCCGCCGCCGGCGATCGATTGAATATTCATTGGACATTGGAAATCTCCTGCCGTTCCATTCACCTCACCTCAAACTTGTGGTAGCGAATTCACCGCGTCACGTGAGTAACATGCACGCGAGCGGGTGCCGGCCTGATGCATGCGCGGCATGCGTAAAAGACAGTCCGCAACGTCTTGGCTCTATCACACGACGTAGAGGCGGTTTGGCAGAGCGTCGCCCGAGCCGTCGCCCGGCGCGTGGTTCGCAAGCACCGCACCACAGCACTCAATCGCAGCGACAAAACCGTCAGCGATACGGCCATCGCGCATATGGCTGGTGAGCGCGTCGATCGCGTTCTGCCACTCCGAGTTGTTCACTTTCGCCGCAATTCCGTCGTCGGCGATGATGCGGGCATAGCGCTCCGCCAGCGAAACAAAGATAAGCACGCCACTCCGACTCTTGGTGTGGGCGACCCGGCGGACGACGAATTGCTCGAGCGCCACGCGATGGGCATGTCCACGCCGCACCCCACGCGGAACAAGCGCGAGCCGCAATGGAGTGAGGAAAAACGACAGCGCCGCGATAATGAACACGACGAGCTGGATCAGGAAAATCCGCTGCACGCTCCATGGCGTGAGCACGATCAGCGGCCACGGCACCAGCAATGCGAGCGCGCTTGCCCATAAAATTGGAACGTGCGCGTAGTCCGCAGAGGCGCGCGCGAGGACGCAAACAATTTGGCCGCTGGTGCGCTTTTCCGCCTCGTGAATAGCAGCTGAAACCGCCTCGTGATCTTCCGTGCTAAGGTGCATCACCAGCCTCCGGACGCTCCGCCGCCGCCCGACGAGCCACCGCCGCCGGAAAAGCCGTCGCCGAAGCCACCGCCACTGGAGAAGCCTCCGCCGAAGCCGCCGCCCCAGCCGGTCCCCCATACGATCGGGCCCACCCCACCTCCGCGGCGACCCGACCCCGGCCCGTTCGCTTGGTGGATCAAGTACCAAATCACCAATAGCAAGAGAGCCAGAAGCAGCAACGGAAACAGCTTGTCGAGATCGGCCGAGGCATCTTCGGAACGCACATTGACCTTCTGATGCCAGTCGGCGGCGTCACCGCTAAGCACGCTGATGATGCCGTCAACGCCGCGCACGATACCGCCCGAATAGTCGCCGGCCTTGAAGCGCGGAACGATCGCGCCGGCGATAATCACCGACGACAGCGCGTCGGTCAGCGTGCCTTCGAGCCCGTAACCGACCTCGATCCGCACTTTGTGCTCCGCGGGAGCAATGAGAAGCAGCACGCCGTTGTTTTTCTTGGCCTCGCCGAGGTTCCAAAAACGGAACAAGCCGTTGGCGAAGGTTTCGATGTCGCCTCCCTGCAGCGACTTGACGGTAGCAACGACAAGCTGAATACCGGATTTGTCTTCCAGGTTCTTGAGCTTGGTTTCGACATCGCTCCGGCTCGCCGACGTCATGATGCCGGCACCGTCGACGACGCGGCCAGTCAATGCCGGGAAGTAGTAGGCGAAAGCGAAAAACGCAAACAGGACGACGAGCGTTGCAGCGGCGGCGGGCACGAGCTTTTTCACCGCACGTCTCTTAGAACTTCACCTGCGGAGGCTTGTCGGTTCCCTCGCTCGCGGTGAATTCCGCCATCGGCTTCTCGCTCGCGAAGGCGGTTTTGGCCCAGATCACCGTGGGGAAAGTGCGCAATGCCGTGTTGTAGGCACGTACCGCGTCGATATAGTCGCGCCGCGCCACCGCGATGCGGTTTTCGGTGCCTTCGAGCTGCGACTGCAGCGCCAGGAAATTAGCGTTGGATTTGAGGTCCGGATAATTCTCCGATACCGCGAGCAGCCGGCCGAGCGCGCCGGTCAACTGGTTCTGCGCATCCTGGAAGGCTTTCAGCTTGTCTGGATCGGTGAGTTGCGAAGCGTCCACCCTGATCTGTGTCGCCTTGGCGCGGGCTTCTACCACCGCGGTCAGCACATTTTTCTCTTGCGCCGCGAAGCCCTGCACGGTCGCGACCAAATTGGGAATGAGATCGGCGCGCCGCTGGTACTGGTTCTGCACGTCCGCCCAGCGCGCCTTGGCCTGCTCCTGGAGGGTGGGAATGGTGTTGTAGCCGCAGCCCGCCATGGCAAGCCCGAGCCCGACGACGGCCGCGAACGTCCAGATACGTGAAATTCGATTGCTCATCTGCGCCCCTCTCTACTCACACATCGACCGGCTCGGTTCCCACGATCTCAATGCCAAAGCCGGACAGGCCGACATAGGTCAGATGCTGCGAAAAACTCAGCACCCGGATTGAACTGATGCCGAGATCCTTGAGGATCTGAGCACCGAGACCGACCTCGCGCCATTGGCGGCTGCGCGCCTCGCCGGAAGCTGTTTCGTCCGGCTTCGGAATGGCGATCACCGGTACGCCGGCGGCGCCGTCACGCAGCACGACCAGTACGCCCCTGCCCTCGGCCTTGAAACGTTCAAGCGTGCGATGGATCGCCTTGGCGCCGCCGAACACGTCAGTGATCAGGTTGGCGCGATGCAGCCGCGTCAGCACGTTGCGGCCATCGCCGATGCGGCCGTGCACGAACGCCATGTGATAGAACGGATCGAACGGTGTTTGAAAAGCGTAGCCGGTCAGCGTCCCGATCTCGGACTCCACCGGAAATTCACCGACACGGTCGATCAGTTTGTCCCGCGCCTGCCGATAGGCGATCAAATCGGCAATCGAGATGCGCTGGAGTTTGTGACGCACGGCGAATTCGGCGATCTGCGGTCCGCGCATTACCGTTCCGTCATCGTTCATCATTTCGGCGAGCACGCCGACGGGAGGCAACCCGGCCAACCGACACAGGTCGATACATGCTTCGGTGTGGCCTGAACGCATGAGCACGCCGCCCTCCTTGGCCACCAGCGGAAACACGTGCCCGGGCCGCACGAAATCGGCCGCACCCATATTGCCGTTGGCGAGCGCGCGGACGGTGTTGGTCCGCTCCTCGGCGGATATGCCCGTGGTCAGTCCGTGACGGACATCGACGGAGACCGTGAAAGCGGTACCGAGCGGCGCGTCATTGCGCGCCACCATCGGATCGAGATGCAGCCGCCGCGCTTCGTCCTGCGCCAGCGGCGCGCAGACGATGCCGGACGTATGCCGGATGATAAACGCCATCTTCTCCGGCGTGCACAGCGAGGCGGCAACGAATAAATCGCCCTCATTCTCGCGATCATCGTCGTCGGCAACGATAACCAGTTCGCCGCGGCCAAAGGCGGTGACGGCGAGCTGAATGCGTTGGTGGGCATCGTTCATGTTTTACCGCGCGGCTGCGGGAACGGCCATGCCGGCGCGTCGCCGACTTGGCCGCGATGACGCAGATAGTGATCGGCAACCACGCACGCCATCATCGCCTCACCGACCGGCACCGCGCGAATACCGACGCAGGGATCGTGACGCCCGGTCGTGCTGATCTCGGTCTCCCTGCCGTAGCGGTCGACCGTGCGCCGCGGCGTGAGGATCGATGAGGTCGGCTTGACCGCGAAACGCGCCACCAGCGGCTGGCCGGTGGAGATGCCGCCAAGAATGCCGCCGGCATTATTCGACAGAAAAATTGGCTTGCCTTCGTTCCCCATCCGCATCTCGTCGCCATTCTCCTCGCCGGTAAGCTCGGCAGCGGCGAAGCCAGCGCCGATCTCCACGCCCTTGACGGCGTTGATACTCATCAGCGCCGCGGCGAGGTCGGCGTCGAGCTTGCCATAGATCGGCGCGCCGAGCCCCGGTGGCACACCTTCGGCCACAATTTCGATTACCGCTCCGATCGAAGAGCCGCGCTTGCGCAGGCCTTCAAGGTAATCGCCGAAGCGGGACGCGGCCTGTGCGTCGGGACAAAAGAACGCATTGCGCTCGACCTCCGCCCAATCCCAGCGCGTGCGGTCGATGCGGTTGTTTACCGATCTGCACCAAAGCGCCACGCACCTGCATGCCGGGCACGATCTTGCGCGCGATCGCACCGGCGGCGACCCGCATCGCCGTTTCACGAGCGGATTGGCGACCGCCACCGCGATAATCGCGTAGCCCGTACTTGACGTCGTAGGCATAGTCGGCGTGGCCTGGTCGATATTTGTCTTTGATGTCGGCGTAATCCTTGATGCGCTGGTCGACATTCTCGATCACGAGCGCAATCGGCGTGCCAGTCGTAACCTGCTGGCCGCTGGCTTCGTCCGCAAACACACCCGAAAGGATTTTGACCGCGTCCGGCTCCTGGCGCTGGGTGGTGAAGCGCGACTGGCCGGGCCGCCGCCGGTCCAGATAGGGCTGTATGTCGGCCTCGGTCAGCGCGATGCGCGGCGGACAACCATCGACCACGCAGCCGATCGCAGCTCCGTGGCTTTCGCCGAAGGTCGTCACGCGGAAGGAATGCCCGAACGTATTGAACGACATCGTTGAAAAATTTGGCGCGCTCAGCGGCGCGCGCTGACGCCGATTTCTTTGAGTAAGACGCGGGGGTTAGGTAGCCCGCAGGGTCCAGCGGGTCAAATCGCCGCGGCTAACACAGCCAGCCCCATTGCGCACCCGTTTGGCGGCTGATTTCTAGTGGTGTTCATGCGGCATTCATGTCGGTGAATACCAATTAATGAAAAGCTGAATAACCATTAAGCTACGGAAAAATCAGGATTATTTGCCGCATTTATATTGCAGCGGAACTCCCGCTATGGCATGTTTGCAGGCGGTAAGGGGGCGAGGGCAAAGGGACCGAGACACGCCCGCGAAGCTTGAACTCATCCCTGCCGTTCACTCATCACGCTTAGAAGGAAGTAACCCATGGCCAGCAAGCCGAAGAAAAAGAAGAAGATGAAGAAGTAAGGACGTTCGCGCGCCTCGCATCGAGGCCGCGCCGTCAACTTCTTTGGATTTCGCGAGGCGCCTTGAGCGGTGTTTCGTAACAGCGGCTGGGCGCAAGTCCGGCCGCTGCTGCTTTTAAGGGTCACGTTGAAAATCTGAAATTCGAATGGCAGCAGCGGTTGGCCTAGGGCTCTCTGTTATTGACGCCCAGATCCGGCGCGTCCGGATGCTTCATTCCGACGATGTGGTAGCCGGCATCGACGTGATGCACCTCGCCGGTGACGCCACGCGACATGTCGGAGAGCAGATAGGCCGCCGCTTCGCCAACGTCCTCAATTGTCACGTTACGCCGTAGCGGCGCGTTGTACTCGTTCCACTTGAAGATATAGCGCAGGTCCGCGATGCCGGCGGCGGCTAAAGTCTTGATAGGCCCGGAGGAGATGGCGTTGACGCGAATGTTCTTCACGCCGAGATCGGCCGCGAGGTACCACACCGACGCCTCGAGCGCGGCCTTGGCAACTCCCATGACGTTATAGTGCGGCATCCATTTCTCTGCGCCGTAATAGGTCAGCGTGAGCATGGAACCGCCATTCGGCATCAGCTTCTCGGCGCGTTGCGCAATCGAGGTGAACGAATAGCAGCTCACCAGCATGGTCTTGGTGAAATTGTCTTCGGTTGTATCGACGTAGCGCCCGTCGAGCTGAGCCCGGTCCGAAAAGGCGATAGCGTGAACGAGGAAGTCGATCGTCCCCCAGGCCGATTGCACCTTGGCGAATACCGCATCGATGGTGGCCGGTTCGGTAACGTCGCAATGGCCGACGACAATGCCGCCGACCTCCTGCGCCAACGGCTCGACGCGCTTTTTCAGCGCGTCACCCTGATAGGTGAAAGCGAGTTCCGCGCCGTGCGCGCGACAGGATTTGGCAATGCCCCAGGCGAGTGAGCGCTGGTTGGCGACCCCGATGATCAGGCCACGTTTGCCGCGCATGAGGCCCGAGACTTCTGACATTCTCCGACCCCGCTCGACGATCCGGCGTCCGTGCCTCCTATGGCATACGGCTGGTGGAGCCAGCAAGCGCGTGGTTTAGCGGGGCCGAAAAGCTAACTAAGCCGCGAACCGGCGGCCGGGGCCTGGCCCGTGACTGCACCGTAACCACGGGAGAGTTGCGCGATCAGGCTAAGACTCGCCGGAGCCAGCAACAGCAGGGTCCAGGTCATCGGCCCGATAAGCTTAAGCCAATTCCACGGCATATCGAGCGCGATCATCGACAGCCAGGCGATGACCGACCAGCCGATCATAACGCCACTGACGACCTCCTCGTGTGCACGCCGCCACGCCTCAATCATCAGCACGCCGATTAGCGGCACGGCCGAAGTAACGTATTGCGGGCCGGCAAACGAGATCATCAGCGGGGTCGCCGCGAACAGGACCGCGGCGGCGATCAGGAGGGCGAAGCCGGCGGCAGGCTGTGGGCCGCGCCAAGCCCAGAAGCCGCCGCGACCGAGCAGGATGACGGTTACGACTGCGGCGGCATTGAACAGAAGCTGAAGCGCCGACGCCCAATGCGGCAATGGCGTCGAGTAAAACGCAGTCCCGGCGGCGATACGCGCGGCGACTGCGCCGATTCCGATGCTCGAATTGGCCCCGGGCGATACTTGCGCCGCGATTTGCGGCGGCATCGATCCGCTGACGATCCCGGCAAGATGTGCGGTGAACATCACCCGATAGAGATTAAGCGTCGCCGCCGGCCCGAGAAAAATCAGGGGCAGCCCGATCAGCAAAACGACGCCCCATACGGCCGCCCAGACGCCGAATTTCCAGTCGCGCCGCATGAAGGGCAAAATCGCAAGCACCAGCGGAAATAACTTG
This sequence comes from uncultured Alphaproteobacteria bacterium, assembly GCA_963845775.1. Taxonomy (GTDB): domain Bacteria; phylum Pseudomonadota; class Alphaproteobacteria; order Rhizobiales; family Xanthobacteraceae; genus BOG-931. The sequence continues at coordinate 132,927 of CAWJTE010000002.1, read as the reverse complement.
ACAGTAACGGCAAGCGCAAAGGCAAAGGCGGCGGCCGCAACGCGTCCCTCGACGTAAAGAGCAAGAAACAGGACGACCAATAGCAACAATACCGGCGTCGGCTGGCCGCGCGCCAATCCGTCCCCCAGAAACGGCAATAGCGCGAGCAGCGGGCCGACTCGCAACGCCCATGCACCCTGCAAAAATCCTGGCCGTGCTTTTACCGGGCGATAACGCTCCAGCAAATTCGCCCACACATGCAAAGCGAGCATCAGGCAGGCGGCGTTGATCAGATACCAAACCACGACCGCCGCTGCGAACGGCAATGCCCATGCCGGTTGCGGCTCGCCGGCAGGCGGGTTGGCGAACGGACCCATGAACAGCGCGAATGTCGGCGGATAGTGGTAAGTCCAACCGTGATGATCGGTGATCTGGTAAAGCGGATAACCGGTCCAGACCGCCCAGCCGGCGCGAAAAAAGACTTGCGTATCGCCTTGGCCCAGGCCAACGACCTTCCACACCACCATCGGAAGAAACAGCAATGTGAGGCCGCCGACGAGCGCGATCGCAAACCACTCGCGCCGCCCCGGATGCGCGATCGTATCGAACGCGAAAATGCTTCGGCTCATTCGCGCTGCGTACGCTGATCGCAGCCGACATGCAACCGGACGCCCGAAGCTGGCAGCTTAAATATCCTTGCGCGGATCGTAGGGTTTTTCCGTCAGCCATTTTTTCATCAGCGCTTCGAGCTCAGGGTCGCTTGTCTCGGGCAGCATGATGCGGACGGTGGCAAGAAGGTCGCCATGCCCCTCCTTGGCGGGAAATCCTTTGCCCTTGAGGCGGAAGGTGCGCCCGCTGTTGGTGCCGGGCGGAATGGTGAGTTCGACGGGCTTGTCGAGTGTGGGCACCCGCACTTTGGCGCCGAGCACCGCTTCGTACAGCGTAACCGGCAAATCAAGCCGTATGTCGGCGCCGTCGAGCGTCAAGACCGGATGCGAGGCGATCGTCAGCGTGATCAACAAATCGCCTGCGCCACCCTGCCCGGCCAGACCTTGCCCGCGCAGCCGAATTTGCTGGCCGCTGTGGATGCCGGCGGGAATTTTGACTTCGACGTCTTTGCCGGAGGGAAGCCGCAAGCGTTGCGTGGCGCCATGCGCGGCATCGAGCAGCGAAACCGTCAGCGCCGCGGTGACATTGGCACCGGTGCCGAAATCTTCCGGCTCGAACGCGGCCCCTGCGCCGCCGCGGCGCGCTCCCGCCCCGCCCATGCCGCCGAAAGCCTCGCGCAGAATGTCCTCAAAGCCGCCGCCGGCACCCGCGCCGGCGCGGCCGCGTCGGCCACTGCGGGTAAAGCCTTCCGGACCAAAGCTGAAAGTTTCGAATTCCGCATCGGGGCCGAAGCCGGCGCCGGAGCGGGCGCCAGCGCCCGCGTCGCCGCCAAAACCTTCGAAGCCGCGGAAGCGCGGCTTGCCTTCGGCGTCGATCTCGCCGCGGTCGAATGCCTTGCGCTTGTCGTCCTCACCAAGGATCTCGTAAGCCGCATTGATTTCAGCAAAGCGCGACGCCGCCTTCGGATCGTTTTTGTTGGCGTCGGGATGCAGTTTTTTCGCCAGGCGCCGGAACGCGCTTTTGATGTCGTTTGCATTCGCCTTGCGGTCGACGCCCAACACCTCATAGGGATCACGCATCCCCGATCGACTCCGATTTCGTTTGGGGCCGGCCCCGCCCGCCCGTGCACATCAATGTGGGACTTTTGCAGCCGCCCCGCAATGCGACGCAGGCCGATGGCGGAAGTCAGCCTTGCTTGAGGGGTTTTAGGCTTTTGACTTCCCAATGCCCGTGGTCGGCGCGGCAGGCTTCGCCTTGCAGCCAGGATTGCGTTTGCCCGCGCACATAGCTCGCCAGGAAATCGCGGCAGGTCAGGCTGCCTTCGATGTAGGACGCAGCCAACGGCGTAATGTTGCCGCTGGCACCGGTACGCGGATTTTCCCACGGGACGCTCAGGTCCCGGCCGCCGCGGGACAGGGCTTCGGCGGCCGTGGCGCGAGCGTAAGCGAGATCGACTTCCGCCAGCGCTGCGGAATTGGCTTCGCCCGACTCTTGGCCGGTCCTGCCAATCGAGCCGGTCTGCTCAACGTCGGTAGTGTTTTTGGAGAACATCGAATTGAGGCGGTAGGCGCAGCCACCGGCGGAAAATGCGGCCAACGCGGCTGCCACGGCGACGAGCCGATGCAGCGGGCAACATAGGCGCGGCGCTCCGGTTCCATTATATAGAGACCGGTGGCCGATTTCCCGATCTCCGCACGCGACCACCAGGGACCCTCACTGAATGTCCGACGCAGCGCCGATAGAACACCCGGTATGGTTAACAGGCGGTGACTTCACCGAAGCCGACGAGCCGCTGCGGCTGTTCGCGGCGTGGTTTGACGAAGCCAAGCGCGCCGAGCCGGTCAATCCAGACGCCATGGCGCTCGCCACCATCGATGCCGACGGCCTGCCCAATGCGCGCATGGTTTTGTTGAAGAGCCTCGATCAACGCGGTTTCGTCTTCTACACAAACCTCGACAGCGTGAAGGGTCGTGAACTGGCCGACGCCGCGAAAGCGGCGCTGACATTCTATTGGAAGTCGCTGCAACGCCAGGTGCGCGTGCGCGGCGACGTCGAGCCGGTGTCGGCGCAGGAAGCCGACGCGTATTTCGCGAGCCGCTCCCGCATGGCGCAGATCGGTGCCTGGGCGAGCAAGCAGTCCGAGGCTTTGGAAAGCCGGCTTGCCTTCGAAAAGGCGGTCGCCCACTACACCGCGAAATTCAACATCGGCGCCGTGCCGCGGCCGCCGAACTGGTCGGGTTATCGCGTGCGGCCGCGGGAGATAGAATTCTGGCAGGAACGGCCGTTCCGGCTGCACGACCGCATCGCGTTCCGTCGTTCCGATCCAACCGCGCCCTGGAGCAAAACACGGCTGTATCCATGAGCGTCATGCGGAAAGAAACAAAATGTCTCTGAGCAACCAGCCGCGCCGCGCGCTGCTCCTCACCGGGGCAAGCCGCGGCATCGGTCATGCGACGGTGAAACGTTTCTCCGCCGCCGGCTGGCGCGTCATCACCTGCTCGCGGCATCCGTTCCCGGAAAACTGCCCGTGGGAAGCGGGACCGGAGGACCACATCCAGGTTGATCTCGCCAATGCTGAAAACACCGAGCAGGCAATCGCCGAAATCAAGCGCCGACTGCACGGCGAACTGCATGCGCTGGTCAACAATGCCGCGATATCGCCCAAGACCGCCGGCGGCAAGCGGCTCGGCTCCATCGAAACCTCGCGCGATGACTGGCATCACATTTTCCAGGTGAATTTCTTCGCGCCGATCATGCTCGCGCGCGGCTTGCTCGATGAGCTGGGCGCCGCCAAAGGTTCGGTCGTGAACGTCACGTCGATTGCCGGCTCGCGCGTGCATCCCTTCGCCGGCACGGCCTATTCAACGTCGAAGGCGGCGCTTGCCGCGCTGACGCGTGAAATGGCGGCCGACTTCGGCTCGCGCGGCGTCCGCGTCAACGCCATCGCGCCTGGCGAGATCGACACCGCGATGCTGTCGCCGGGAACGGAGAAGATCGTCGAAAATATTCCGATGCACCGGCTCGGCACGCCCGACGAGGTAGCCAAGATTATCTACGTGCTGTGCACGGACACCGCTTCCTACGTCAACGGCGCCGAGATCCACATCAACGGCGGTCAGCACGTGTGAGCGCTGCGCCCGCGCGACGCTTGACGCAACCCCTTCCGGATGGGCAATTAATGGCGATGAACGAAACCGATTTTCTCAGTTCCACCTCATTCGTCGATAGCGACGATCCGGCGATCCAAGATTTTGCCCGCAAGGCGGCTGGCAACGCGCAAACAATCAAGAAAAAGACGATCGCGCTTTATGACGCTGTGCGCGACCGGATTCAATACGATCCGTACCGCAATTTTTTGGATCCGGCCACGTTCCGCGCCAGCGACGTGCTTGCCGCCGGCAAAGGGTTCTGTGTCGGGAAATCGGCGTTGCTGGCAGCCGCGGCGCGCGCCGTCGGCGTCCCCGCGCGGCCGGGCTACGCCGACGTGCGCAACCATCTCACCTCGAAGCGGCTGCAGGAGCAAATGGGCAATACGTTTTATTGGCACTCCTATACGGAGCTTTATGTCGACGGAAAGTGGGTGAAGTGCACGCCGGCTTTCGATGCCGCTTTGTGCGAGCGCGCAAAGATCAAGCCGCTCGATTTCGACGGCGAGAACGACAGCCTGTTCCACCCCTTCGATCAGGCCGGACGCCAGCACATGGAATATCTCAACGACCGCGGCGCGTTCGAGGACGTACCGTTCGAGACTATCGTCGCCGACTTCAAGAAGTTCTATCCCAAGCTGCTTGCCGGGAGCCCGGCCGCCGCAAGCTTCCGTGACGAAATGACGACATAATTGCCGCGCCGTCCGCCCGTCCGGTCCAGTCCGGTCCGGTCCGGTCAGCTAGACAAGAAATCGATCCGCGCCGTTTCGGCAAGCACGGCCTGCGGGATACCGTGGCGGGCGGAACGTAGCCCCTCCTCGGCGCTTTGCGTCGCCTGCAGATATGCACCGAGATGACGCGCACGCTCGATAATGCGATTGCCTTCCGGTAGTCGGTGGGCTTCGTAGCGCTGCAGTGAATCCTCAACGTCACCATCATCGAGCGCCACCGTCAGCGCCGCCGCGTCGTCTGCGGCCTTGGATACGCCGGCGGCCACATGCGGGCGCGCGACGAAAGCGGCGTCGCCGATGATCGCGACGCGGCCGAAAGCAAGCCGCGCACTGGCCAGATCGTAGATCGGTTGCAGGAGCGGCTCATCGATCAAGCGCACAATCGCGCGCAATTGCGGCGCCAGCAGCCGCTCGGCTGCGTCCCGCATCCCGGCGACCGCCTCGTGGCGAATGAGTGGCGGCGGGATCGAGATCGAATGCACGACGCCGCTCTCGTCGGTCAAAAACCACGGGAGTTCGCGCGCTTCATCCGCCGGCCGGTACCAGACGATGTTGTAGCGGCGATGGCCGCGGCGCAGATCGTTATCCGGGCCGGCCACCGGATAGCCGAGGAACTGCTCCCCCGGCGGCAAACAAAAAGTCATGGAGTCGACCAATTCGCGATGGATTGTGGTCGGCAGCGCGGCTTCCGGAATGAGCGCGCGCCAGGCCACATACCCCGCGTAGACCGGCACGGCAGCCGGCGAACATTGTTGGCGGACCGTTGAGCGCAAGCCGTCGGCGCCGATCAGCACATCGCCGTGCGCGGTGCTGCCGTTGCTGAAATAGGCGGCGACGCCGTTTGCGTTTTGCTTGAAAGCGGTCAGTGCGTGGCCGCGGTGATAGCGGTCGCCCGGAAACGCATCGCGCAGAACCCGATAGACCCTTTCCCAGGCGGTCAGCACCTGAGGACATGCAAGGGTATCCGTCAGGCCACCGGCGCGGTCGAGCAGTCGGCGCGTGCTGATTTCAACGCCAAGGTCGCGCACGTCCAGGCCGAGCGCGGTCAGCCGGGCGATCAATTCGCCTTGCGCTACGATCCCGGCGCCACGGCCTGCGAGTTCGCTCTCGACGCGCTCGAATACGTCGACCACCCAGCCGCGCCGTTGCAGCATGATGGCGGCCAGGAGGCCACTCATCGAGCCGCCAACGATCAAGGCGCGCCTGTCGGTTTGGCGTTGCGACATGCCAACAGCTTGCTATTCGCTGGAACTAATTGCCAATACCCGGACGTTTTCTATACTGTGACATAAGGCTGGAGGAACGCCATGGCCCTGACGATGCTGGACAAAAAAAGCGACACCGCCGACAAAACAGAGTGGCCTAGCGCGATTGCCGCGGAATTCGAGCGCGAGCGGCACAACAACAATGGCTGCGTCGGAAATGTGCTTCTTTCAGAGAGCGCGCGCGTCCGCGTCTGGCAAATCCGGCTGGCGCCAGGTCAACGGTTCGGTTTCCACCGGCACGTGCTTGACTACTTCTGGACTAACGTGACCGGCGGGCGTGGACGCCAGCACCTGCACGATGGCACGACGGTCGAATACACCTACGCGCCCGGCGAGACCCGGCACGAGACGTACGGGCCGGGCGAGTTCAAGGTCCACGACCTCGAGAACATCGGTGACAAGGAAATTGTCTTCATGACCGTCGAATTCCTCAATAGCGCGAACAAGCCGCTCGCCATTCCTAACAAGGTGCGGGCCGCGGCTTAAAGCGCGCGGGCGCGTTGCGGCTCTATCCTGATCGCGCTCGGCAACAGCACTTTCGTTTAAACACAGCGGCACGGCGTGCTGGCCGGCGGGGCTGAGTAATGATCTTCTCGTTCGAACTTCTGATCGATGCCATCGTGTCGGGTATCCTGATCGGCGCGTTCTACGCGGCGGTGACTGCCGGCATAACGTTGTCGTTCGGCATTCTCGACATTGTAAACATCGCCCATCCGGGCTTCATCATCCTCGGCTCTTACGTCGTCTACATCATCAACATGAAGCTCGGGCTCGATCCGATCGTTGCAGCCATCGCGGTGACACCGGCTTTCTACGTGCTCGGCGCCGCTATTTATCAGGTCTACCACGTCTCGTTTGAGAAACGCGGGCAGGAATCGATGCGCGGGCTCGCTTTCTTTTTCGGCATCCTGTTCATCACCGAAGTATCGCTGGTTCTCTACTTCGGCGTCGACTATCGCTACGTCGAGGCGCCATATATCGGCCCGACCTTGCATTTCGGTTTCGTTGATATTCCCTTGCGCATCCTGGTGCCGTGCCTGGTTTCGCTGTTGTTGATCGCAGTATTGCAACTCGTGCTCACGCGCAGCTTCATCGGACGCGCGATCATGGCGGTGGCGCAGGATGAGCTGGCGCTCAGGCTCATGGCTGTCGATCCGGTTCGCATTAAACGGATCGCCTTCGGCATTTCGATCGCAACCGCCGCGCTCGCCGGCGCTTTCCTCATCATCATCCAACCGGTCGAGCCGTCGGTCGGCCGCGAATATATCGGCCGGGTGTTTGCCATTTGCGTGCTTGGCGGCATGGGAAGCCTGCCGGGCACTTTGGTCGCCGCCATGCTGGTCGGTGTCGTCGAGAGCCTGACTTCGACCTTCTATGGTCCCTCGTGGGCGCCGGCGGTGTCGTTCGGCTTTTTGTTGTTGACGCTGGCGGTGCGGCCGGCCGGCCTGCTAGGACGTTAAAAGGTGCGCTCGGACATATTCTTCATTATCAGCCTGATTGTCGGCGCCGGCGTTTACGGCCTCGCGGTTGCGCTCGGCAACGATTATTATTTTTTCGCCGGTTACGTCGTCGTCCAGTATGTGGTGCTGGCTACAGCGTGGAACATCCTTGGCGGCTATTGCGGCTACGTCAATTTTGGCTCGGCCGCCTTTTTTGCGCTCGGCGCTTATTCGACCGTCTCCATGTATCGCTGCATCCGACGTGCCGATACCGGTCGACGTCGCGATTGGCGGGGTGGCGTCCGGCGTTGTCGGTTTGGCACGGGCTATCTGACGCTGCGCCTGCGCGGTGCGTTTTTCGCCATCGCAACGCTCGCGCTTGCGGTGGTATTGCAGACGCTGGTCGTCAACTGGGACTACGTCGGCGGCTCGCGCGGCGCTTATATCGTGCGGCCAGAAACGATCGCGCCGTTCGGCAGCTATATCAAATATCTGTTCCTGATCATGCTGCTGCTGGCGATTGGCTCCATCACGGTGGCTCGACTGATCGAGCGGTCGCGGCTGGGCTATGGCTTTGCCACCATTCGCGACGATGAACTGGCGGCGGAAGCCTCTGGCGTGCCGACACTCCGACTGAAGCTTATCGCCACCACAATCTCGGGCGCGCTTATGGGCATGGCCGGGGCGCCATTCCCCTATTACATCGGCTACCTGCAACCTTCTTCAGCCTTCGGCCTCGATTACGCCGTCAACTCGATCGCCATGCCGCTGATCGGCGGCACTACGGGCTGGGTCGGCCCACTGATCGGCGCGGTCCTGCTCGGGTCCCTGCAACAAATCGCTACGGTGACGATCTCGTCCGCGGTCAATCTTCTCATCGTCGGCTTTCTTCTGGTCAGCTTCGTGATCGTGGCACCGAACGGCATTATCGGATTGGTGCAAAAATACATTCGACACCGGCCGGCCGGCCAGTCGGCGCCGCCGCGTCGAAGCCGATGCGCCGGAGGCGGCGCCATGACCGCCTTCTCGAAGTCCACAACCTCGGCAAGCGCTTCGGCGGGTTTGTCGCGCTGGAAAATATCGCGCTCTCGGTGCAGCCGGGCGAACGCGTCGGGCTGATCGGCCCGAACGGGTCAGGCAAAAGCACCCTGGTCAATTGCATCTGCGGCACGCTTCGCAACGAGGCCGGCTCGGTTCACTTTGACGGCCGCGCACTCGACGGCTTTACCGCACATCAGCGCACGCGCCGCGGGGTGGCGCGCACGTTCCAGCTGCCGCGCCCATTCGCCAGCCTCACCCTGGCCGAAAATCTGCGCATACCGCTGCTCTATACGGTCGCGGCGCGCGGCGGGGTGCTCCGCGCGGCCCACCACATCGAGGAGCGATGCATCGATTTGTTGCGCGAGGTGGGGCTCGACAGCAAGGCGCATCGGCTGCCGCGCGACCTCACCCAGGTCGAGATGCGCAAGCTCGAGCTTGTGCGCGCGATGGCGGCGGAGCCCAAGCTCCTGATCGCCGACGAATCGATGGCCGGACTGACCCATTCCGAAGTCGAGGAAATTCTGATCCTGCTCAAGCGCCTGAACGAACAAGGCGTTACCGTCATTCTGATCGAACACATCATGCGCGCGGTGATGAGTTTTTCTCAGCGGCTTGTCGTCCTGGTCTCCGGACGCAAGATTGCCGACGGCGAGCCGAACGCGGTTGTACGCGACCCGGAAGTGGAGCGGGCTTACCTTGGCCAGTAAGCTCACCCTCACCGGCGTTCACGCCGCGTACGGGGCGGTGCGTGTCATCGACGACGTCTCGCTCAATATCGGGGCGGGCGAGACCGTGGTGCTGCTGGGGACCAACGGCAATGGCAAATCGACGCTCATGAAATGCATCATGGGCATCGTGCAGCCGAGAGCCGGGTCGATCATCGCCGAGATCGACGGCGTCAATCACGACCTCGTCGGCCGCACGACCGAGCAGATTGTCGATCTCGGTATTGCGCTGGTGCCGGAGGGCCGCCGGCTATTTCCCAAACTGACCGTAGAAGAGAACCTCCTCCTTGGCGCCTTCCGCCGCACCGCGCGTGCCGAATTGACGCGCAATCTCGAGGTTTGCTTCGAGACCTTCCCGCGGCTTGCAGAACGCCGCTCGCAGCTCGCAGGCTCGATGAGTGGCGGCGAACAGCAAATGCTCGCGCTCGGCCGCGCATTGATGCTGGCGCCGAAAATCCTGCTGGTGGATGAACCCTCGGTGGGTCTGGGGCCGATTCTGGTCAGCCGCACCATCGAGGCCATCGCCCATCTGAAGGAGCGCTATAAGCTTACTGTTCTGATGGCGGAGCAGAACTTCACGCAAGCGATCCGCATCGCCGACCGCGGCTACGTAATCGTGCACGGCAAGATCGCGTTCGAAGGCCGCTCGGCCGATGCCCTCAACAACAACGATCTGATCAAGAAGTTTTATCTGGGCTTATGAGCCGTCGAGAAAACGGGCGACACGACCCGCGACCCGATGGCGGAGAGGGCTCATACGTTGAATTCCTTATTTGACCGGAAAATCGAAGTAGGTGTCGGGGAAAGGCTCGTGAGCCAGCGTGAAATGCCACCACTCACGGTCATAAGGGCGAAATCCGTGCCGCCGCATGGCGTCGGCGAGCAAGGCGCGATTGGCCATGGCTTCGGCACTCACGTCGGCTGAACCAGGCCACGAGCGAATGCTGAAGAAGTCGAACGGCGTGCCCATGTCGAGCTCCTGACCGTCGTGGGCCAGCGTCAGATCTACGGTCGAGCCGCGCGAATGGCCGGACCGCGAAGCGATATAGCCATCCTGGAACAGCAGCCTTTTGTCGATGTCGGGATAGAATTCCTTTTTACCGGCGACATCGGCAATTGCGCGCGCCCAGCGCACGAAATTTGCGACCGCCCTCACCGGCCGATAGCAATCGAACACCTTGAGCGTCAGCCCGCGCGGGGCGAGGTCGCGCGCCACTTCCGCCAGTGCTGCAGCCGCAGCCAGCGTGAGCAGACAGCGCGCCGCCTCGTAACCGTCGATCTGCCGGCCGACAAAGTTATGCGAGCTGGCATAGCGCATCTCGACGATTACTCCCGGCACGACCGTAGCGGCGTCGACGAACGAAGCCGGCCGCTCCTGGGCAAAAGCCGAAGCGAAGACGGTGACTGCTAGTGCGGCAGCAAGCGAGAGGTGGCGGGTGAACGCGCCCTTCCCCATCGGCTACTCGCCCTCGTTCACGCACTCGTTGACCTCGACCGTCACGTGCGACAATCCGACCAAATCTTCCAGGCGACGTTTATAGGCCGACGGCGCCTGCGGCGTATCCGAAACGACCGAAGCTACCACCGCGGCGTGGCCGGGGCCGAGCTGCCACAGATGCAGATCGGTGACGCGATCGCCGCCGATTTCGATGCGTTCACGAATGCGCCGCGCCAAATCCGGATCGGGCACGGTGTCGAGCAGCACGCGACCGGCGCCGCGTGCCAGACTGACCGCCCAGGAAACGATCACGATCGTGCCGATCAGCCCCACCACCGGATCCATGAAATTCCATCCGAATGCCCATGCCGATGACAAGCCGGCGATCGCGAGCGCCGAGATCAGCGCGTCGGCAAGCACGTGGGCATAGGCGGCGCGATAATTGGAATCGTCTTCCGTGCCTGTGCGTTCATGCGCGGCATGCTCGTGGTGATGATTATGCCCGTGGTCGTGCGCAGAATAGGCATGGCCATGATGATCGGTCTCGCGCAACAGCCAGGCGCTCGCCAAATTCACGGCCAGACCCAGCACCGCGATCGGAATCGCCTCGCGGAAATGGATCGCGACCGGGCGCAGAAGCCGCAGCACCGACTTGTAGCCGATGCCGAGCGCGATAATGGTGAGGATGATGGCGCTCGCGAATGCCGCCAGCTCGCCGAATTTGCCGGTACCAAGCGAAAACCGCGCGTCCTGCGCGTGCCGGCGCGCGAACAGATAAGCCAACCCGGCAATCGCCAGCGCCGCGACATGGGTGCCCATGTGCCAGCCGTCCGCGACCAGTGCCAGCGAGCCGAACATCAGGCCGCCGACAATTTCCACAACCATCATGACCGCGGTCAGCGCTACCACGCTCCAGGTGCGTCGTTCATGTTCGCCGTGGTGTTCGCCGAGAAAGGCGTGACCGTGCGTCCACGGCGCAATGGAATGCAAATGCATGCAGGCACCTCGCTTTCGAACGACCACCGCAAAAATAAGAGCAAACGTGATGTTATGCTATCACCCGCGCCCCGAAACCTACCGGCATTCCGACACCCACTGACCTTCGAGCGTGTCCTGCGAGTTGACCATCGTCTTGCCGGAAACGGCCGCTCGCGTTCGCATCGTCGCTGTATAGTGGCGCGGGCTGTCGAAGATGAATTCGCCGGACTGTTCCATTTCGGTCTGGCCCCGGCAGGTGAGCCGCCAACTGAGCTTGCCACCGTGCAGACTGTGCTCGGCCGGCGTGCAGCTTGAATTTTCCGCACCGGCCGCCGGCACGAACGTCGCAACAACGTCACTTGCTTGACCGGGGCTGAAACACCGCGAACTTTCATGTGGTGGTCCGATCACCCCGCCAGTCTCCGTGCGGCTGGTGATACGCCACAGGCCGGGCGCAATGCCGTCCGCGAAGCCGGCCGTGACAGCAAGCGCAAAGGCACCGGCCGAAGCCATGGCAATCAACACGAAACGGACAGGCCCGGGCATCGATCCTCGTGATGCGGGCGCGGAATTCGCCAACGGCCGCGACCAAAGTTAACCCCGCGGTAACCATATACCCGGCACATTTTGCCGGGGAGGTAATTCGCTCGGCATGTCGGCGGCCGTGATGCTGGTGATGGCGCTGTTGCCGGGAATTCCGCTGATCCCGTTCTTTGCGCTCGGCGGCGGTACCGGGGCGCTGGCTTACGTGATCGACCGCCGCTAGAAGCAGGCGCTTGCGGCGGAAGTGAAGAAAGCCGAAGCCGCAAAACCGCGCCGGCCGAAGAGCCAATGTCGGCTACGCTGAAGATGGACGACCTCAAGATCGAGCTCGGCTATGCGCTGCTGCCGCTGGGCAATGCACCCGACGGCGGCGATCGCCTCACCGAGCAGATCAAGGCGTTGCGCCGCTCGCTCGCGGTGAAATGGGATTCGTGATGCCGGCGGTGCGCATCCTCGACAACGTCCAGCTCGACGCCAACAGCTACGTGATCAAGATCAAGGAGGTCGAATCCGGCACCGGCGCCGTGTGGCACGGCCAATACATGGTTATGGATCCGGCGGGCGGTCAGGTGAACTTGCCGGGCATGCACACCACCGAGCCGACCTTCGGTTTGCCCGCCACCTGGATCGACGGATCGCTCAAGGAAGAAGCCACGGTTAAGGGTTACACCGTGGTCGACGCCGCGACCGTGCTCGCAACGCATCTCACCGAGCTGATCAAGGGCAATATGTCCGAGCTGCTCTCCTACGGCGAAGTGCAGAAGCTGCTGAAGGAGCTGCCGAAGGAGCAAGCGGAACTGATCAAGGACATCGTTCCGGCGCAGGTCACCATCTCGGGCATTCAGCGCACCTTGCAGATATTGTTGGCGGAGCGCGTGTCGATCCGCGACCTGGCGACTATTCTTGAAGCATCGCCGACGGACTGCCGGCGACGCGAAACCCAACGATGCTGGCCGAGCATGTTCGCGCACGCCTGTCACGCCAGCTCTGCGCGCAGCATACCAGTCCCGCCGGCTACCTCCCGATCATCGCGCTCACCGCCAAGTGGGAACAGGCTTTTGCCGAATTGATCGTCGGCCAGGGCGACGAGCGCACGCTCGCCATGCAGCCATCGAAGCTCACCGAGTTCATCAACCTGGTGCGGGAAAAGTTCGAACAAGCGGCGCGCGACGGCGAAGCGCCGCTGCTAGTGACTTCGCCGGCCATCCGTTCATTCGTGCGCGGCATTGTCGAACGCTTCCGCGCGCAAACGAGCGTGCTCGCACAGTCGGAAATCCACCCGCGCACGCGGCTCAAAACCGTCGCCAGCATCTAGGCAATTTCGGTCGTTATTCAGGAGCGCCGGGAGGGGCGGCGAGCGCGCCGCTTTTGGCCGGAATGACCCGGCGCGGAACAAAACCACCGCTCACCCGTTATCACAGCTGTTCAAGCTTCGGTGAAAGCGCGTTTCGAGGGCGGTCGCTCGCACGTATGTGAGTGTGGGCCAGGCGTGCGTTTGACCGGCAAAATGCTCGTCAGTGCACAGAGCCAGGGGACGCCATAAATCATTCGATGTACAGCGCAGACCGCCGCACGCATCTGAAGATCGTGGTCATCGGCCTTTTGTGCGCGACCCTGGTCACGGCGGTGGGCATTTTCGCACGGGTCAGCGACCTCGACTTGGGAACGGCTCCGCTCGTCAAAGCCGGACAGCCAACCGCGCTAAGCGGCGGACTGCGGCCCATCCGCTGATTTAAGCCCCCTAGCTTGCTTCCGACCCGTGCGGGCCGTCAGGTTCGCGGCTCTGCTGGCTTAGGTGGTGGCGATGCCGGCAGCGATTCGACCGCCTGGCCGGTGAAAAGAACAGGTCCGCTGGGCGCGCCGCTCTTTGAGCCGCCCGCCGGCTCGAGCGATACCGCATAGACCGCGTTTCGCAGCGTATCGACGTTGAAATTCGCCGGCACCGGCCGCTGCGTGAACTCGTCGTTGCCGACCAGGCCGAGTGACTGCGGAGCGCCGCTGCGGCCTGCAATCAGCCACAGCTCGTAGCTCTTTCCCGCTTCCGGAGTAGCCGACACCCGACGTACGACCAAAGTGTGCGCGCGCGTGTCGAGGGTGAGTAGGAAGGCCGGTGTGTTTGGCCCCTGTTGCAGCACGGCAACCAGCCGATCCTGCTGCATGCGCGCCGTGCCGTCCGCTTGCGCCGTCATACGTGCGCTCGCGGGCCGCAGTTGCTCGGGGATCACCTCCGGCGCGGCCTGCCACACGGCGACATACAGCGCCAGCAACGCGGCGACCGCGCCGAACGCAACGCTCACGCGCCGCCATCGCCGCACACGGGCGGCGAGATAGATCACATCGGCGCTGCGCTGGACCGGCTCTGGCTCGGCCGCCGGCGAAGCAACCGATACCGTCGGGTTAATTTCGGACGTGGCTGCGGGCGCTGAATTGGTGGCGGGGTCAAACGACGTGAGATCGGCGGCCAGGGCGGCAACCGTTGCCGGGTCGTCGAGGTCGCGCGGTAAATGCAATTCTGGTTCGCTTGCCGGTGCGAAAAATTCCGGCTCGCCTGCCGGCATGAAAGATTTGGCCTCGCCTGCGGGCGCGATCGATGTCACCTCGTCCTTGATTTTCCCCCAGAGTTCGGTCGGCGGCTCAACCGCTTCCACCATGACGTTGAGTTCGCCGAGACGCCGCTCCCATTGCCGAACGGCGGCTTCGAAGCCGGGATCGAATGACAGCAGCGCGTCGGCGTGCTCGCGCTCCTCGGCGGAAAGAGTGCCAAGCACGTATTCGGCGGCCAGCGTGTCCTGCTCCTCGTCCAACATGACTATCCACGCTCTTGCGTCATGGTCATGGCGTTCCCATACATTCGCGGATCTCGATCAAGCTGCGCCGCAACCAAGTCTTGATTGTGTTCACCGGAATGTCGAGCTTGCGTGAAAGCTGTTCGCGACTCCAGCCGCTGTAATAAGCCAGCAGCACGATGCGCTGCTTTTCCGGATCGAGCTTGCCGAGGCACGACAAAAGCCGCTTGAGTTCCTCGGTCATCTCACGTCGCGCGAGCGGCGTCGGGGTCTCGGCCGCCACCTCCATCGCTTCCGGCTCTTCCTCGATCGAAAGCTCACTCCTTTTGCGCACGATGTCGATGGCGCGGTTGCGGGCGATCGCCACCATCCAGGTGATCGGGCTGGCGACGCTGGGGTCGAATTTTGCGGCCATCGTCCAAACCTTGGCGTAGGTCTCCTGCATGACCTCTTCGGCCAATTCGGGCCTGCGCAAGATACGCAGAAGCACCCCGTATAGTTTCGAGCGGGTAGCCGCATAGAGCTGTTCGAATGCGGCCTCGTCGCCGTGGGCGACGGCTGCAAGCAGTCCGACCAGCTCCGCTTGCATCAACAACATGGACGGCCCCCGGTCCGTAACACCCCGCGCGGCGGCCGATTATCG
Organism: uncultured Alphaproteobacteria bacterium; assembly: GCA_963845775.1. Classification (GTDB taxonomy): domain Bacteria; phylum Pseudomonadota; class Alphaproteobacteria; order Rhizobiales; family Xanthobacteraceae; genus BOG-931. Next base: position 117,604 of record CAWJTE010000002.1, on the reverse strand, counting down.
CCACGGAAGCGGGTGTTCGTCGAGGGCGAAAAGGGGCCCGTCGCTCGAAGGTGCGAGCCATTAGCGCGTTTACGCGCGTCTTCGGCGAGCTATGGCGAACCAGAAAAGGCGAGGGCCCAGGCGCTCGGGCACTACCCTTCGAGGCCCGCAGCGGAGCTTATCATCGGGCCAGCCACTTCGGGCCGGACCAGTTGGCGCGGGTACCGCAGGATGACGCGCGTGGGCGAAGCGAGTTACGCCGGGGCGCCGCCGCGAACCCGCATCAGCGCAATGGCGTCGAGTTCGGTCTGCTCGGCGGTATTCTCGGCTTCCCGTTCACGCATCTGGTCGCGTTCGTCGAGCAGTTCAACCTTCTTGAGTTCGTCGAAGGCTTCGCCAAGCGCGAGTTTTGCGTCCTCGAGTTGGGTGCGCAATTCATCGGCCGAGCGCATAAGATTTTCACGCCGGGTGATCGCCGCCTTGGCATAAGTCGGATAGGCAAAATGGCCCGGATCGTGGATGCCGGCGCGGTCCTGTTCGACCCGGATCTCGCGCTCGAGATCGGCCGCCATCCGCTCGAATTCGGCGATCATGGTCTCAATTTGCGCGACCTTGCGCCGTTTCTCGTCGACCTGAAACTTCTTCAGGCGAATGAGCGTCTCACGGGACTTCATCTACTGGTACTCCCCGAAGCCACGGGACCATGGCGCCGGTCGAAAACCCGCCGCACGGCGCCCCTATAACCCCAATTGTGCCCCGATAACGTTAGCGTTCGGTTTCCGAGGCGGTCATTATCTCAGCCAGACGGCGGTAACCTTCCGCCAAGCTGGTTGCTTCTTCCTTACTTTGGGCCAGAAAAGCCTCCAGCGGCTTGTGCAGCCGGATCGCCTCATCGACTTCAGGGCTGGTTCCGGCCCGGTAGGCGCCGAGCCGGATCAGCTCCTCCATATCGGCATAGGTCGCCATGAACTGCCGCGCCTGGTTAAGAACCGGCAGGTAGTCGGGATCGGCCGCGCGGGGCATGGTGCGCGACACCGATTTGAGCACGTTGATCGCCGCAATCGGCAATAGCGCGCTCCATGATGATGTGGCCGTCGAGGATACCGCGCACCGCGTCGGCGATCGGCTCCTTATACTCGTCGCCATCCACCAGGACCGTGAAGATGCCGGTGACGGTGCCCTGCTCGGTCCCCGGGCCGGCCCGTTCGAGCAGCCGCGGCAATTCGGTGAAGACCGTCGGCGTGTAGTCTTTGGCGATCGGTGGCTCGCCCGCCGAAAGCCCGATCTCACGCTGTGCCATGGCAAAGCGCGTGACCGAATCCATCAGCACCAGGACATGCCCTCATCGCGAAAATATTCGGCGATCGCAAGCGTCAGATGGGCGGCCTGGCGGCGCATCAACGCCGGCTCGTCGGACGTGGCGACGACGACCACCGAACGGATAAGCCCGACGGGAGGTTTTGGTTACCTCCGCAACGCCGATCTTAACGCTGTATTTACCCGGGCCGTTAATCATTGCGTCGTCCTTGGGAATACGACGGCCCGCCCAGCCGGTAGCGGAGGGGTGAGTCTCACGAGTCAGTTAGCGCCGAAACTTAACCTGAAACATGAGCGCCCGCGTGGCCGAAAAACCACTCTCAGGCAATACCTTAAGGCGATTCGCAGGAATTTTCCTAGGGAATGCTTGCGTGGATGAATCAGGTTTTGTTAACCATATCGCGTTTACAGTCTCGAATCAGTTTGTCCCAAGGCGTTTTTCGGGGGCCGCCTCAAGGGCGTGCCGACCTTAAGTCGCGCGGCGAAGAAGGGGACTGGCATGCGCGTATTGCTGATCGAAGACGATAGCGCCACAGCGCAATCGATTGAGTTGATGCTCAAATCCGAGAGCTTCAATGTCTACACGACCGATCTCGGCGAGGAGGGGATCGATCTCGGTAAGATTTACGACTACGACATCATCCTCCTCGACCTTAATCTTCCGGACATGTCGGGCTTCGAAGTGCTGCGAAGCTTGCGCGTATCGAAGGTCAAGACGCCGATCCTGATTCTCACCGGCCTTGCCGGAATCGAGGACAAAGTCAGGGGTCTCGGCTTCGGCGCCGACGATTACATGACCAAGCCGTTCCACAAGGACGAGTTGGTCGCGCGCATCCACGCCATCGTGCGGCGCTCCAAGGGACATGCTCAGTCGGTCATTCAGACCGGCGATCTCGTCGTCAACCTGGACACCAAGACGGTCGAGGTCAGCGCCGCGCGCGTCCATCTCACCGGCAAAGAATACCAGATGCTGGAGTTGCTCTCGCTGCGCAAGGGCACGACGCTAACCAAGGAGATGTTCCTCAATCATCTCTATGGCGGCATGGACGAGCCGGAGCTCAAAATCATCGACGTCTTCATCTGCAAGCTGCGCAAGAAACTCGCCAATGCTTCGAGCGGCAAGAACTACATCGAGACGGTTTGGGGCCGTGGCTACGTGTTGCGCGAGCCGAGCGAGGACGAGGCGAAAATCTCCGCCTAACTTGCTCATTCATTCAGGCATGCATAACCCCGGCCGACGGCCGGGGTTTTCGTTTGTAAGAAGCTGCTTTCAACGTGCGTTGGCAACAAGCCGCGGCGCGACTCGACCCGTGTCGGGCAGCGGACGCGGGGCCGAGCGCAGATTTGGCGCATAGAGACCGCGTTTATCCGCCAAGACCTTGAAGCTTTCGGTGAGGCCGACCACCGTCTCGGCCGCGCCGAGGACGAGGTAGCCGTCTCCATAGATGGACCGGGCCAAGCGCTCGAGCAGATCGGCCTTGGTCGCCTGATCGAAATAGATCAACAAGTTGCGGCAGAGGACCAAGTCAAACATGCCAAGATGCGCGAAGTCGGCCAGCAAGTTAATTTGATGGAATTTGACCATCGACCGGATGTTCGGCGCGATCTGCCACATTTCACCGACCTGGGTGAAATATTTGACCAAAAGCTGAATCGGCAAGCCGCGTTGCGCTTCGAATTGGCTGTAAATTCCCTGGCGGCCCTTTTCCAGCACTTCGGCTGAAAGGTCGGTTGCCAGGATATCAATGCGCCAGTCTTCGATCTCGCGCTCCATTTCCTTGAGCGTCATAGCGAGCGAGTACGGCTCCTGGCCGGTCGAGGCGGCAGCGCACCAGATGCGAATGTGACGGGAGTTTGGACGCGCCGCAATCAGCGCCGGCAATATTGTGGAGCGTAAATTCTCGAATGGCGTCTTGTCGCGAAAGAAAAACGTCTCGTTGGTGGTCATGGCCTCAACGACTGTCGTCATCAAGGCTCCCGCATCGCTGCGTTTGAGCGTCGCCACCAGTTCGCCGAGGCCGTTAAGCCCGGCTCTGCGCGCGACCGGCAGCAGCCGGCTCTCGACCAGATATTGCTTGTCGGCGGACAGCACCAGGCCGGAGCGTTCCTTGAGGCATTTGCGCAGAAAATCGTAATCGTGCGGGGTCATGAACGATCCCCCGCGAACAGACGATTGATCTTGGCGGCGATCTGACTGAGCGGAAGCACCGCTGAGCAAAGACCGGCCTGAGCGACAGCGCGCGGCATGCCCCATACCACGCTCGACGCTTCATCTTGGGCAATCACGCTGCCGCCGGCGGCCGCGATATCAGCGGCGCCGCGGGTGCCGTCGGCACCCATCCCGGTGAGGATCAGCGCCAGACCCGCCGTGCCCCATACTTCCGCCCCCGCGGAAAGCATCGGGTCGACCGAAGGCTTGCAGTAGTTGATCGGCGGATCGTCGCTGAGCGCGATCGCTGGTGCACCGTCGCGACCGCGTCTTACGCGCATATGCCGGCCTCCCGGCGCCACATAAACGCTGCCGGCAACGACCGGCTCGTTGTGCTCGGCCTCGCGTACGCTTCGCCCGCTGACCCGGGTGAGATGCTCGGCCAAAACCGTGGTGAAGGTAGCCGGCATGTGCTGGGTGATCAGGACCGGCGCCCGCTCCATGGTCGCGCCGATCTGTCCTACCAGCGACGTCAGTGCCTGCGGTCCGCCAGTCGATGAACCGATCAGCAGTGCGCGCGGTATCGACAATGCGAACGGCCGCAGCCTGAAAGACTCGACTTCCGCATGCGGCGTTGCTCGCTCAAGGATCGGAACGGGGCGCGGCGTCGCCGGCGCCATCTTTTCGGGGTGTATAAATCGGCCGCGCCGGCCAAGGTGGCGGATTTTATCGATCAGCTCGCGCTGGAACGTCGCCGATGTCGCGGCGTCGGGAGCAGCTTCCGGCTTGGGTACATAATCGGCGGCGCCAAGCGACAGCGCGCGCAAGCTCACCTCTGCGCTGCGGCGAGTGAGCGTGGAGGCCATAATCACGACCAGGTCGCACCTCTTTCGCAATAACAGCGGAAGCGCCGAGATGCCGTCAAGCTCCGGCATGTCGACGTCAAGGACGACAACGTCGGGATCACATTCCTGGACCTGATCGACCGCCTGGCGCCCGGTGCGTAGGCAAGCGGCGACCATCATGTCGGGCTCGGCGCCGATCCAGCGCGACAGCATGCGCCGGGCAACAATCGAGTCGTCAACGATCATGACGCGGATGGGACGATCAAGGGCGATCGACGGTTTCGCGGCGGTAAGGACGTTACTCATCTACTCACACTTTCGGGACCGGGCTTGGGCACCCGGATTTCACGGACTGAACGCTCGGCCGCGGCCTCAGGCGTTCAGATCAGTCCGACTTCCTGGAACTTTGCCTCGACGATGTCCTTGTCGAACGGTTTCATAATGTATTCGTTAGCGCCGGCGTGCAGCGCGCGGGCGATATGCGCGACGTCGTTTTCAGTGGTGCAGAACACCACTTTCGGCTTGTCGCCGCCGGGCAACCGGCGCAGCGCGCGCAGGAAATCGTAGCCGTCCATCTTCGGCATGTTCCAATCGAGCAGGATCGCGTCGGGAATTTGCTTACGGCACAACTCGATGGCTTCCTCGCCGTTTTCCGCTTCCACGATTTGAAAATCGAGTCCTTCGAGGATTCTCCGCGCGACCTTGCGGATGACGCTCGAGTCGTCGACGACCAAGCACGTTTTCATCTGTCTTTACTCCACGCTTCGCGGGCGACCCGCTTCAGTGCTGCCTTCAATTCGATCCATTGCCACTTCACCTCATGCCGCTGCCGCCGTTTCGGCGCGCAGATCGAGGATCCGGTCGATGTCGAGCACGACAAGAAGCTGACCATCGAGCCGATAAATTCCTGCGGCTAACACCGCCAGCTTGCGATTGAGATTGATCGGATTGGGCTCGCGCCGCGCTTCCGGCAGCTTGAGCACTTCGCCGACCGCATCGACCAACAGTCCGAACGATTCACCCTTGGCTTCGATACCGATCGCCATCGACGCATCGCGTTCCTCCCGGCGCCTCACCTCTAGCCGGTGACGCATGTCGATCGCGGTCACGATGCGGCCGCGCAAATTGAGCACGCCCGCAATCTCCCCCGCCGCCAGTGGCACCTTGGTGATGCGAGAGGGCTTGAACACGTCCTGCACGCACGCGATCGGCAGGCCGAACATCTGCCCGTCGATCGTGAAGGTGACGAATTCGGTGAAATCGGTGTCCTCGTACATGCAGGTCTCTGATCGGTTTGCGTTCACGCCGCCTCATGCAGGTCGTCGCTCTGCTCTTTGAGTGCGGCGATCAGCCCGGTGCGATCGAATTTGGCGACGAAATCGTGGAAGCCTACGCTGCGGCCGCGCTCGATCGCGTCGGCAGACACCATGGCCGACAACGCGATGACCGGAATAGCGGCGGTGCCGGGATTCTCGTGTAACGCTGCGGCGAGCTCGAAACCGTCCATATCCGGCATGTCGATATCGGTGACGACAATGTCCACCCGCGTACCGGATTCGATCACCGCCAGCGCCTGGCCGGCGGAAGCGACGGCGACTACCTGATAACCTGCAGCCTTAATCAACGGAGCGAGCATGTCGCGGAAAAACGCCGAGTCGTCGACCAGCAGAATCTTGCGCGCCGCCGGCGCGGAGCGCGCGTCCCGCCGACGGAACCAGTCGGCATAGGCCTGCGGCAGAAAATGAGCGACGTCGATGATCTCGGTGGCGGTCCCCTTGATAACGGCGAAGCCGATCACGCCCGGACGTTCGCTCGCCACCTCGATGTCGAGCCGTTGCTCGACGATGTCCACGATCTCATCGACCACGAGGCCCATGGAACGGCCGCGGTCGGAGAACACCAGGATCGGCTGCGCGCCGTCTTTTTTGATCTCAGCATCTGCATCGATGCGCAGCAGCGGCATCAGTTGATCGCGGTATTGCACCAGATGATGGCCGTCCGAGGTCTCAATCCGCCGGCAATCGATCTCCTCGAGCCGCGAGACGAGCGACAACAGCACGGCTTTGGGCTGTTGCGAACCGGCGCGGAAAACAAGAAGCGGCGTCAAATCCTCATGCATGGCGTTTTCGCCGTCGTCGGCCGCGGCCCGGTCGGCTTGGCCGACCGGCGTGACGCCGCCCAGCGTCTGTGCCACCCCGTTTGGATCGATGATCATGATCACCGTGCCGTCGCCGAGGATGGTGGTGCCGGAGAAAACCGCGATGTTGCGCAGGCGTGACGACATCGGCTTGATGACGATTTCCTCGGTATGGAAAACGCCGTCGACAACAACGCCGAATACCTGGCTGCCGACCTGCGTCACCACGACAAATCCGCCGTCACCGTCGCTGTGGCCGAGCTTGAGCACCTCTTTGAGCTGCACAAGGGGCAGCAGCTTGTTTCGCAGCCGCAGCACCGGCGTATCCTTGATCCGCTCGATGCGATGTTCGCCACTTACCGAGGCACGCACCAATTCGAGCACCGAGAGCTGCGGAATGGCAAAGCGCTCGCCGCCTGCCTCCACGATCAGGGCGGAGACGATAGCGAGAGTCAGCGGGATTTTGATGGTGAAGGTCGTGCCACGGCCCTGAACGGATTTCAGATCGACGGTGCCGCCGATCTGTTCCATGTTGGCGCGGACCACGTCCATGCCGACACCACGGCCGGAAATGCTGGTGACCCGGCTAGCGGTGGAGAAGCCAGGCATGAAAATCAGATTGCAGATCTCGGCTTCCGACTTCTGCGCGATCTCGGCTTCGCTGACGAAGCCGTTTTCGACGGCTTTGGCGCGGATGTGCGCTAAATTCAGCCCGCGGCCGTTGTCGGCGATTTCGATGATGATGTGCCCGCCCTGATGACAGGCCGAAAGCCGGATGGTTCCCTTCTGCGGCTTGCCGGCAGCTAGCCGTTCGGCCGGCAGCTCAATGCCGTGATCGGCGCAATTGCGCACCAGATGCGTCAGCGGATCCTTCACCAGCTCGAGCACCTGGCGATCGAGCTCAGTATCGGCGCCGTACATTTCGAGCTCGATCTGCTTGTCGAGCTCGGCCGACAGGTCGCGCACGACGCGCGGCAGCTTTTGCCACGCGTTGCCGATCGGCTGCATGCGCGTTTTCATCACCCCTTCCTGCAATTCGGCGGTGACGTTGGAGAGCCGTTGCAGCGGCACCTTGAAGTCGGAATCCTCGTGGCGCCGGACGATCTCAAGCAGCTGATTGCGGGTGAGCACAAGCTCCGAGACCGTAGTCATCAGATGATCGAGCGTCTCGACATGGACGCGGATCGAATGAGCGGCCGGGCGATCGCTCCGCTCGTCGTCCGGTCGCTCGCTCGCCGGTTTGTCGCGCGACGGAGTCTGCGGCTTTTCTTCCTTCGGCGCGGGCGACGCGGGTTGCGGCGCGCGTGCTTCTGGCCGGGCGACGAACGGCATTTTCGGAGCGTCTTGCGAGCGCCGGTTCAGCCGCTCGATCAGATCGCCGTCCTCGCCGGCGGGCTCGTGTTCGCTGGCTTCGATCTCGTCGAGGATGAGCTTGATGCGATCGATGCTGGAGAGAATGAGCGTGACGGCATCGGTGGTGACCGGCATGCCGTCGCGGAATTTACCCATCAGATTTTCGGCGGCATGCGCGAGCGTCTCCAGCCGCGGCAGGCTAAGAAAGCCACAAGTACCCTTGATGGTGTGGACCAACCGAAAGACGTTGCCGAGGATATCGCGGTCGTTGGGTTCCTGCTCGAACCGCACGAGCTCGGCATCGACCCGCTCCAGACTTTCGCGCGTCTCGGTTAGGAATTCCCGGAGCAGGTCGTCCATATTTCGCGCCTCACCGCACACTAACTCACGACCGGCATGTCACGCCCTGCCGCCGCCCCGCACGCAGGGCGCGTGCTGTCACCGCCAGGCACAGAGCGCCCGGCCATCCTGAGGTAGTGTGTTGCCAAAGCGTTTAATTTCGGTTGCGGGAACCGGCCTGCGGCTCGGAAAAGGCAGCTTTAGCGCCAAAAAGACGCGCTTCAGCGGGCTGTTAGAACCACCACTCCGACTTCGCCCCCTGCCGATAGGGCAAGTCCGCAGTCCCGCGCCAGAATACCGGCATAGAGAGGCTGGATGGCGTGCGCGTCGACGGCGTGCGACGGGCTGCCGGCCAGAAGCTCGGTTGTGGCCGGACTCAACCTGGCGTTGAGACCAGTTGCGGTGACAATGAAGCCAGCGATGGCTTCACCACCGCCGACCGGATCGACTTTTAAGGTACCGCCGCGCGAGATCGTTCCGGCGGCGATCAGCAGCATGTTGAGTACGAGCTTGACCCGGTTTTTTATGAGCAATTGCCGCGGCAGGCTCCACACGAGGCTCGTCTTGCCATCTTCAAACAACCCGCGTGCCGCCTTTTCCGCATCACCGAGATCGATCTGCGCGCCCGCCGAACCGGCCGCGCCAAAAGCCAACCGGCAAAATTGCAGCTTGGCGGACGCCTGACGCGCGCTCTTCTTGATCAAATCGAGTGCGAAAACCTTGGTCTCCTCGTTTTTGTCCTCCTCCATCACCTCGATGCCGTTGACGATAGCGCCGACCGGACTGATCAGGTCGTGGCAGACCCGCGAGCACAACAGTGCTGCAAGGTCGAGAGCGCCGATGGCAATAGGGCCGGAGACGGGGGCGGACATGATGGACTCCGCGCAAATGCGATGGTCTGTGCCTGTCACAGCGCGCGCAATTCGGCAATCATGCCGTCTTCGCGGCCCTGTGCTACAGGCCTTGCGCCGCCACGGATAAATCAAAACCGGGAGCTTGAGTGTCTGTTTTCGACCTTGCCGCCTGTGCCGGGCTGATCGAGCCACTGACCGCCATCAGCGTGTCTGCGGCAGCGGCCATCCGCGGGGTACGAAGCCAAGACGGCATGCGCATCAAGGCCGACGGCTCGCCGGTCACAGCCGCGGACGAAGCGGCGGAAGCCGTGATCCGCGACGGTCTGGCGCAGCTTGCGCCGGACCTGCCGATTGTCTCGGAGGAGCATGCGGCGCGCGAACAGACCGTGATCAAGGCAGCCGACTATTTTCTAGTCGACCCGCTCGACGGGACGCGCGAATTCATCGCCGGACATGAAGATTATACCGTCAACATCGCCGTCGTCTGCGGTGGAACGCCGATCCTCGGCGTCATCACCGCGCCCGCGACCGGCACGATCTGGCGCGGTATTGTCGGGCGCGGCGCCGAGCGGCTGACATTTTCAGCCGACCAACTCTCGCCGCCACAGCTCATTCATGCGCGGCCGCGTCCGCAAGGCGTGTTGATCGTCATGGTCAGCCGCTCGCATCTCGACGATGTGACCCAGACCTACCTCGACAGCCTGCCACATACCCAGCGCATCACTTGCGGCTCTTCGCTGAAATTCTGCCGGCTCGCTGAGGGCGCCGCCGACCATTATCCGCGGCTTAGTCCGACGCACGACTGGGATATTGCGGCGGGCCACGCTGTACTTTCCGCGGCGGGCGGAAGCGTGATCCAGCCCGGCGGGGCGCCGCTTTGCTACGGCACGCCGCAACGAAAAATTCCGGAGTTCCTGGCGTGGGGTGGCCCGGTATCGATCAACGGCGCAATCAAGAGCACCGACGGGGCTCGTTAGGGACTGAGTGTGCGCAGAACCTCGGGCCATTTGCGGTCTACGCGCGGCATTTGCCGCAAAGTTCTCCAAGTGGCCGCGGTCGTAAAACAGGAACAGCCGCTGGCTCGAAATGAGCCATAGACCGGGATTGCCTGCGACGGCGGCACCGCGGGCGACGCCGACCGGGTCATAGCCGCCGAATTGCGGCACGTAGATATCCGGCCGTGCCGCGAACGCCGCGCGATTGCTGACGTTGGAGAAACGCCAGACCGCGCCGCCATAGGACAACTCGAAATTGGAACTGCCCGGCACTGGTTTGCCGTCGATATAGAAAGCCACCGGGTCGTAGCCGTCGATGGCGAGTTCGGTATGCCAAGCGACCACGATTCTTTCCGTCGCCGCCGCGCGCCAGGCGGGCGAAAGCGCAGCGACAGCGAGAACCAAGCCGGTAACGGCGGAAAGCTTGGGGCCGTAACGCTTCCGTTGTTGCCGTGCTGCGGTCATAGTCTCGGCGAAGGATCGGCTGATTTGGGTCAGCATGCGCCATGAAGTTGCGCCCAGACTTAGCCGGTGCATGTGAGCAAGGGGTTAACCGGGGGAAGCTCAATAAATCTTGCCTTGCGGTTCGCCATTGCCGGTCTCGCTCTTGCCGGCTTCGGAGCCTTCCCGGCCGTTGCGCAACCCGCGCCGGCGCCGCCCGCGGCAGTCGGTCCGCCACCGCAGCCGCCGGCAAATAACCAGTTTTCGCCCAACGAACTGATTGAGGCTGGCCACCATTTCTTCGGCGGGGTTTCCCGCGGACTGGCCATGATCGTCGAGAAGGCGGTCAGCCAATGGGGCCTGCCGAACGGCTACGTTTTGGGCGAGGAAGCCGGTGGCGCCTTTATCGGCGGCCTGCGCTACGGCGACGGCACCCTTTACACAAAGAATGCCGGCGACGTGCGGGTTTATTGGCAGGGGCCGTCGCTTGGCTTCGACGCCGGCGCCGATGGCGCCCGGACCATGATGCTGGTCTATAACCTGCCGCGCACCGAGGCGATTTTCGAACGGTTCGGCGGCATTGACGGTTCTGCCTATTTTGTCGGCGGCTTCGGGATGACGGCGCTCACCGCCAATGACATTGTGCTTGTACCGATCCGCTCGGGCGTGGGACTGCGGCTTGGGGCCAATCTGGGCTATTTGAAATTTACCCAGCGGGCGACGTGGAATCCCTTCTGATCGCCCTCTCCCGCTAAATCGGCAGCTCTGGTCATCGGCGCGTCGCAAAGGCCAGCGCTCTCTTCTGGCGCCCAGGCCGTTCCCGGTTTAGGTTAACGCATGGTGAATATGGTGTGGGGCCGTCCGCGCATGGCAAGATCATGCCGGACAGCGATGTAAGAAGAATGGTGTCATGATTGAACCGGTCATGTATTTCGGGATCGGCTTCTTCGTCGCGGCGCTGCTTGGATTGTTGTTCGTCCCGCTGGTGCATAACCGCGCCGTGCGGTTGACCATGCGCCGGCTCGAAGCCGCCACGCCCCTTTCCGTCGCCGAAATCCGCGCCGACAAGGATCAGCTGCGCGCCGAATTTGCCATGTCGACGCGCCGGCTCGAACTGAGCGTCGAGCAGATGAAAGCCAAGACGACCAATCAGCTCGCCGAACTCGGCAAGAAAGCCGACGCGATCAATCACCTCAAAAAGGAGCTGGGCGAGAAGACCGCGACGATCTTTGCTCTTGAATCGCGCGACAAGGCATTGCGCGACCAGTTGCGCGCGACCGAACAGGAATTTGAGCACAAGTCCAGCGCGTTGCGCGAAGCCGAGCGCACGCTGTCCGACAAGCAGGCCGATCTCGCCAAGCTCGTGGCCGAACTTGGCGAACGTTCGATCATGGCCGACAGTCAGCGCGTCGAACTCGCCGCTTTGCGCACACAGGTCGAAGCGATGAAGGTCAGCGTCACAGATTACGAGCGGGCGGTCAGGGTGACCGAGGAGCGGCTGGCGCGCGAGCGGAGCGAAGCCGAGGCGGCGACGGCGATCTCGAATGAGGTACGCGGCAAGCTCGATGAATTCGCCACCCGCACCGCCGGCCTCGAACGCGAATTGCTGGTCCACACTACCGAAGCGGAAGTCTTTGGCCGCCGCGTACAGGAGCTGGAAGGAAGGCTTGGCGATCAGGGCCGCCAGTTGGCCGAGCGCGAATTCGAGGTCGGGCGGCTGCGCAGCGACGTTGAAGCTGCGGCCAAGGTCGAGAACGAATTACGCGGAGAGCTCGAACACGCCAGCAGGCGCTCGAGCGGCGCCGCCGACAAGCTCCGCTCCGACGTCGGCCAGCTGGAAGCGCAGCTTGGCGCCGCGGTCGACGAGCGCGACAAGCTGCAACGCGAAATCGCCAACATGAAGCGCGAGACGGAAACTTCCTGGGCGACCGAGCGCGTCGAAAACGCCATGTTGCGCGAACGCATCAACGACGTGGCCGCCGAGGTCGCCCGGTTGACCGCGGTGCTGGAAGGTCCGGGCTCGCCGATTGAGTCGATCCTTGCCGACGCGGTTCCCGCCTTCGGCGCAGCCGAGCGACCCGCGCCGTTGAACGGTGGCGAAGCCGACGTGAGCGGGACCGAATCCGCGCAGCAAGGCAAGGGCACGCTTGCCGACCGCATTCGCGCGCTGCAAACGACTGCCTCGCGGGTTTCCAACTGAATCGAATTACGTTGGCTTGCCGGGGGCCGAAGCTCGCGGCGGCTTTCACCCATCACGCGAGCGAAAGCTGGTGGGCGCTGTAGGGATTGAACCTACGACCTCTCCCGTGTGAAGGGAACGCTCTCCCGCTGAGCTAAGCGCCCGACCGTAACCGGCGGTTGATTTAAGGAACGGCTCGTCGGCGTGTCAAGCGAAGTACGCCAAAGGCGCGCGGCCGTATTACAGATCGATCGTACTGTAGATCGTCGCCATCAGCCCCACTTTTTCGCTGGTGACGGTGACGGCCGCGGTCAGCCTTTCATGGCCTTGCAGTCTGCCGTCGGCAAGCGCCGAACGCAGCGTCCGCTCCAGCTCCTGCTGGGCGGAAAAGCTGATTTTTTTGACGAACCGCTCGACCGCCGCCGCGATCGCTTCGTCTTTCATATGTCACCTTTGCGCGCTAGCCGATTTAGGCCCGAGATACGCTACACCGGCCGAAAAGTAAGCCGTTAGCTAATCGCCGGAGGGACCCGCCCGTTATCGATGTCATGCACTTTTCCTTTTCACTTCCCCTCCGTTCAGACTACCAATAAGCGAACGGCGATCCGGCTCGAGGCAGGTAAGACGGTACATGAAAGCGGAGAGTAAGGTGGGGTACTTTTCACAAGAGAAAACTGCGCAATCGAAGACCGCCCACAACGGCGCGGGCACGCCCCGACCGGAGGCTGCGGCTCCGGTAAGCAAGAGCGTGGCCACGACCGTGTCAACGCTCGGTCCCGGAATGCTCATTACCGGCAACATCGTCTGCGAGGGCACCGCCCAGATCTTCGGCCGCGTGATCGGCGACGTTCAGGCGATTGAAATCATCATTGGCGAGGGCGCGCGGGTCGAGGGCAATATCACCGCGCACGAGATCGCCATTCAGGGCGCGTTCAAGGGCATCGTTCGCGGCCATAACGTCCGACTTAAGGGCAACGCTGCGTTCGACGGCGAAATCTACAGCAAATCGCTGACGGTCGAAGAAAACGTTCTGTTCGAGGGCCTGTCGCGGCGGCTCGACAAGTCGATCGAATTGCCGAGCTGCGCACAGGCGAGCGGCGACAAGTCGGCGCCGGCTGCCACCACGGACACGGCGCTATCTTCCCAACTCACCATCTAAGTTTGCGCGCAGGCGCTCATCTGAGCGCCGTCGCCAATTCCCTGGCGCCTGGCTTTTTGATCTCCCGATCCATGACCGCGTCGGTCGCCGCGATCAGCTTGGCGACGACGTTGTTGCGTTGCGCGACCGGATTGTCGCGATAGCCGCTCTGCTGAAAGAAGTTCGCCGTAGGCACCTTGTCGCGCCAGGCGGCCGGCATGGTGATCATGTCGTAGCCACTGCCGTCGCCGGTAAGATTCATCATTTCCAGTTCGGCGGCGGTGAGCGTCACGCCCAATCCCTTGCGACGCGCAAACACGATCGAATCCATCAGCTTCTGGGTCTGCAACAGTGGCCCGATATCCAGGTCCAAATTCAGGGCATGGACGCCCAGCCCCTTGGGCGTGGTGGCGAGCAACTGGTGCTCATTCCAGTCGTCTGGAACGCTGCGGGCGAAGCCGATCATTTTGCGCAGGATGGCGATCTTGGCCTCAAACGCGCTCCGGCGGTTTTCCGGCAATTGCGCGGCGCGGACGAGCAAAGCCTTGACGAAAGCATTGCCGCTCTCGGCCACGATCTCGACGGTATTGGTCGAAAGCAGCTGATTGTAGCCGAGCGCCGTGGTAATCGCGCGCGCCTGCTTGTTGTATTCAAGACCCGCCTGCACGTCGTATTCGCCATTGCCGCCGGCCTCAAACGCGTAGATACGCACGATCAGCTCGCGCGTAAGCCCGGCCGCGACCGCTACGCGCGCGTAAACCTGCTTAAACTCGTTTTCGCTCTGCGGCAGCCGGGGCACGAACTTGAATTCGCGCTCCGCGGCGGCGAGAAAATCGGCCACCACCGGCACGTAGGGCGGAAGCGGCGCCGCTTCCGGCGGCTTCGAGGGATCGCGCGGCTTCGGCGGCCCGGCATAAACCGGCGGCTGCGCGAGCACGTAATCGTCCAGTGTGATTGTCTCGTGGTTGGCGCGCTTGGCGCGCCGAAGCCGCCGCGTTTCGCCGATCGAGCGCCAATAGGAATCGGCGACAGCAGCATAACTTGCGTGCGCGCTTTGATACTCGGCAAGCGCGCGGCGATACTGGACCATCGCCGCAGCAATATCCGGCGCCGCGACCGCGGCCGGCTGGTTGCGCTCCTCGGCCGCCTGGGCGACGCGCGGCAGCGGCGACCAGACGGCGGCGGCAGTCAGCATCAAGCCGAGCAAACGACAAGCGCCGACAAGCGGCACAGTCCGACCCCGGCGCACTAATGGTCCGATTCTAACATTCGCATCCGTGTTCGGCACCCTCTCATGCGAATGTTAGAATCAAAAGGACCACTAGCAAATATAAGTTCTAGTGGAGCTTTGGATTTGACATTCGCTTCACGCGTTTTCGGCTGGGTGGATAGCGAATGTCAATTCCGCTCACTAGTGGCGCTGCCGCCCGTTTGGATTTGTCCGGCGTGGCGTCCCGCCCCGCGGATTGCGATTAAACGGCTGGCGACCCGGCCCGCCCCGCCCACGATTGAGACCGCGCAGCCGCAAGCGCTGAGTGGCCATCTGCCGGCCGATCGTATGGGAGACGAACAGCCGTTGCAGCACGCCACGGTCGCGCACAACCTCGGACACGGGTATCTGGAATGGCACCGCCTGGAAGCGGCCGCCGGGACCGGCGCGCAGCGCAAACGCGCTCGCGCCCTGCGTCAGCATGCCGAGCCGGCCACCCTGGGCATTGAACACCTCGATCCGCCCGACGTGACCGTCTCTGTCGGGATAGAGTTTGATTCGCGGCTCTTCGCCGGCACCGCCGCCTTGCGGCACATCGACCACGCCGGTGGTGCCGCGGATGCCGAGCGTGGCGACCGGAGTGGTGATTTTCATGTCACCGGTCTTGGCCACCTGGCTCGCGACAAAAGCGGCCGTGCCGACGACGACGCCGAACACGGCGGCGTTGGCGCTGCCGTCTTGCTGATAGATGTATTCGCTGACGACGATGCGGGTATTGGGTGAAAGGCTGAAGGTGGTCTCGTCGTCGAAAGTGACGCCGAGCGTGGAAGCGGTGCCCGTCGCCAGCGTCTCGTTCTTGAAAATCGGAGCGCCGACTTGCAACGATACCGGCGCACCGTTGCCCCGCGCGACGGTAGCGCTGCCCTCGACGGCTGCGACCTGGCCTATCTGGCCCGCATCCGCCCGACCGGCGGCCTGTTGGCCGGGCCCTGGCGGATTCTGCGCGCGCGCCGCGAAAGGCCAAAATAACGGCAGCGGCCAAGCCGCCGCGCCGCCAAAAAACACAATGAAATCACGTCGTTTCATATCCTGCCCTCGCAAAAGACGATCGGCCAGACAAGCCGAGTATGAATTGGGGCGGGATAGTGACTGTATCCTTGCGGCTATTTGTTGATCGTCGCCGCACCGGCAGTACATACCACCTCATCCTGCGAGCCGGTGCCACCCGAACAGCCGATCGCGCCGACGAGCTTGCCGTCTTCGATGAGAGGAATGCCGCCGCGCGAGGCGACGACGTCGTCAAGCGTTGCGATGTAAATGATGCCTTTTTGCACCGCGTCTTCGAAAATCCGCGTCGGCCTGCGGAATTTTGCTGCGGCGCGCGCCTTGTGCTCGGAAATTGCGATCGAGGCGAGTTGCGCGCCGTCCATGCGCGCAAAGGCTACAAGACTGCCGCCGGAATCGACCACCGCGACATTCAACTGCCAGCCGCGTTTGTTGGCTTCGGCGACGGCCGCGTGAATTGCGTCCTCAGCCCTCTGCATGGAAATCGGCGCGCCATAAGGCGCGTTGAACGGCATTTTCTCCGGCACGACATCGAGTGGATTTTGCGCCGGCTGCGCCGGTTGCTGTGCCCGTGTTTGACCCGCTGCGAGCATCAAGGCCGCGAGCAACGCCATCGTCACGACGGGTAGTTTCATTTGTTTCCTCCCAGGCGGTTTGGAATTTTTTCTTTATCTTAAACGAAAGGCCGGCGCGCGCGCAGCGGACTGTGGCGGTGCCGTTTTCCCGGTTCCCGTGCAAATGCCTCGGGGGCAAAAGGCGGACGGCCTCGGTCCCGAGGGAGCGGAGACCAAGGCCGTCCTGATGTCGGCAGGCGCCCCATCGTACGCCCCTCCCCGACACTGCCGGCAAGGATAGCGCCGCCACGTTGACCGATCGTTACGCCCCGGTGCACATCAGTGCCGGTCCCATAAACGGCCTTGCAGGGAACGCCTCGCCGGCGTAGCGCGTTAGTTATAGCGCTCGCATCTCGCCTGGGAGGGAAGCGATGCCGGACGACGCACCATCGCGGCAGGTCGAAAACGGCGTTGGCTGGAGCTTCGGCATCCTGGCGGCCGTCATTCTCATGATCATCATCAGCTGGGCGTTTGGCGGCCATGGCCACGGCTGGGGCCGCGATAATGGGCTCGCGCATATGATGCCGCCGGCGGTAAGCGCCGATAACGGGCCAGCAACACGGTCGAACGCGGCTAGCGGTACGTACGGCCATTAAGCGCGACGATGACAGCCGTCAGCGCGTCGTTGGCTCGCGCGAGAGATTTTTTTCCTTCAGCTCGCCGAGATAGTCGCGCCAGTATTGATCGTAGTTGCGCCCGAGCTCGGACAAATAATCCCAGCTGAAAATTCCGGTCGAATGCAGATCGTCGAAAACCAGCCGCACCGCATAATTGCCGACTGGGTGGATTTCGAGAATTTGCACGTCGTGCTTGCCGGCGACGGTGCGGCGTTCGGCCGGCGAGTGACCCTGCACTTCGGCGCTCGGACTACGCACGCGCAAGTATTCAGCTGGCAATTCGAACCGCGCCCCATCATCGAACGTGACGCCGAGCGCCTTGCGATCCTTGCGCAGCCGCAATTCGGTTGGCCAAGGGCTCACGCGGCTATCACTTCGTCGCAGCTGCGGCAATGCCGGCAATTCGGCCGAACACCGCGCCGGAGGTCAGCCCAGTGCCGCCCGGATAATTGAAATAAAACAGGCCGCCGACCAGCTCGCCCGCTGCATACAGTCCGGCGATCGGCCGGTAGTCGGTGTTCAGCACTGCGGCCTCGGAATTGATACGGAGCCCGCCGAAGGTAAACGTGACGCCGCAAGTCACCGCGTAGGCCTCAAAGGGCGGGGCGTCGATCGTACTTGCCCAATTGCTTTTGTCGATCGCCAGCCCTTGCGTGCGGCGCCCATCCTTGACGTTCGGATTGAATGGAATGTCGGTGCGTACCGCGGCGTTCCAATCCTTGACAGTCTTGAGAAATTCGGCGGCATTCACGCCTTCGAGCTTTTGTGCGAATTCCTCGATGGTATCGGCGGCCACCTTGGTAACCTGGCGGATCTTATATTCGTCGCGCAGCAGGTGCTTCACCTTCCGGTCGAAGATCTGCCAGGCAAACTGGCTCGGTTGCTCCAGCACCACGCGGCCATATTTGGCATAAGTGTAGTTGCGGAAGTCCGCACCCTCGTCGACAAAGCGCTTGCCGTTCGCGTTGACCAGGATGCCGAACGGGTAAGAGTGCTTCTGGAATTGATCGCCGACCGCAAGGTCGCCGAACTCGGGCGCGTTCATTTCCCATTGCACCGCATGACAGCCCGACCAGTTTCCCGACGGACTGGCTCCGATATCGAGCGCCATCCGAATGCCGTCGCCGGTGTTGAAACGCGAGCCGCGCACCTTGGCCAGATCCCAGCCCGGCCCAAGATAGCGCGTGCGCCATTCTGGATTGGCCTCAAAACCACCGCAGGCAAGCACCACCGAAGCAGCGCGCAATTCCCTTACCAAGCCGTCCTGACGAACGCGTACGCCCTCGATGCCGCCACCGTCGTACAGGAGATCGAGCGCGCGCGCCCGGTAGCGCACTTCGATACGGTTTTTCCGCGCGGCTTCGGTAAGCATGGCGACCAAGCCCGGTCCGCCGCCCACGGCTTCCACGGTCAACCCGCCCCAGAATTTGAACTTGCCATCGATCTTGAATGCCTGGCGGCCGTAGATCGGGATGAAACGTACACCGTTGCCGTGCAACCATTTGAGCGTGGGAAGGCTTCGGTTCACCAGCAGCTCGACCAGATCGGGGTCGGCGCGCGCTTGGGTGACGCGCGCCATGTCATCGAAAAATTGTGTGCTCGTGTAAGTGCCGAAGTCGCTGGTTTCGACTTCCGCCGGTGTGAGGTCCGGCACCAGCGTCTTGATGTCCTCGACGCCATTATAAACCACCCGCATCGCGCCGGCGGTGAAGCGGCTGTTGCCGCCGGATTCTTCCTCCGGCGCCGCTTCGAGCATCGTCACCCTGGCGCCGGTCTCGGCCGCCGCCAGCGCCGCACAGAAGGCGGCATTGCCGGCGCCGACGACAATCACGTCCGTCGCGTGATCGGCCACAACCTACTCCGCCGCTTGCGCCGCGCCGCCATGCGCTTTCGACCAGCCAGCCGGATCCTTCATGAACTTTTCGGCTTCCTTGAGCTTGCCCTTGTCAAACTTGCCGCTCTTCTTCGCGACCTCCAGCACGTCCCACCAGGTGGCGAGCGCATGCAGCGTGATGTCGAGATCCTTCAGGATTTTCTTTCCCTCGGGAAAGATGTCGTAGAAAAAGAACACAAAGCAATGCTCGACGGTGGCGCCGGCCGCGCGCAATGCATTACAGAAATTGACCTTGCTGCGGCCGTCGGTGGTCATGTCCTCGACCAGCAGCACGCGATCGCCCGGTTCGATTTGGCCCTCGATCTGCGCGTTGCGGCCGAAACCCTTCGGCTTCTTGCGCACGTATTGCATCGGCAGCATCAGCCGGTCCGCCATCCACGCGGCAAACGGAATGCCAGCCGTCTCGCCACCGGCGATTGCGTCGAATTGCTCAAAACCGATGTCGCGCTCGACCATTGCGACAGCGAAATCGATCAGCGTGCGCCGCACGCGCGGAAATGAAATCAGCCGGCGGCAGTCGGTATAAACCGGACTTGCCCAGCCCGAGGTAAAGATGAACGGCTTGTCGGTCATGAAGCGGACCGCCTCCACCTCGATCAGCATCTTCGCGGTCAGCGAGGCGATTACTTCTTTGTCGGGGAAGCCGGTCATTTCTCAGTCCGTCTCAGGGTCATAGTATAGCGTCACTCCACAACCTTCCATTCGATGGTTTCGCCGCCGCGATAGAGCAACGTACGCTCATCGGGGCCCGATACCTTGATTTCGACTGGCGCCGTCCACGGCGATTTTTCCAGAGTAACCCTATCCTCATTCGCCGGCAGCCGGTAATGCCTGGGCCCGTTGAGCGACGCAAACGCCTCGAATTTGTCGAGCGCACCCTCCTCCTCGAACACCTTGGCGTAAGTCGCCAGCGCAACCGGCGCATTGAAGATGCCGGGCACGCCTGAGATCGCAACCTTACGCGCGAACGGATGCGGCGCGGAATCGGTGCCGAGAAAATAGCAGGCCTCGCCCGACGTAGCAGCCTTGCGCAGCGCGGCGCGATCCTGCGCGGTCTTGATCACCGGCATCGCATACATCATCGGCTTTAATCCGGCGCCCAGCCAGTCGGTGCGGGTGAGATTGAGGTGATAGGGCGTGATCGTGCCGGCGACCTGCGGCGCGGCGCTCTTGACGAAATCGGCACCGTCTTTCGAGGAAAGATGCTCGACGATCATCCGCAGCGCGGGAAACTCCTTCACCCATTTCGACAGCCGGCGGTCGATGAACGCCTTTTCG
Organism: uncultured Alphaproteobacteria bacterium; assembly: GCA_963845775.1. GTDB lineage: Bacteria > Pseudomonadota > Alphaproteobacteria > Rhizobiales > Xanthobacteraceae > BOG-931. The sequence continues at coordinate 97,200 of CAWJTE010000002.1, read as the reverse complement.
CGGTCGAAGATATCGATGTCGGCGCCGACTTCCTCGCCGTGCATCAAAAACGGCATGCCGATCTTTTCCAACCGTCCGAGCACGCGCGTGATCTTGCGGTAGTCGGTGACGCCGGCCGCGGAATTGGTGGTGGCGTTGGCCGGATAAAGCTTGACGCCGGTGAGCACGCCGTCGCGGAAGCCGCGCTCGACGTCATCGGGATCGGTGTCATCGGTCAGGTAGCAGGTCATCAACGGCGTAAAGCGCGAGCCGGCAGGTAGCGCTGCCATCACGCGGGCGCGATAGGCCGCCGCATCTTTGGTCGTTCGCACCGGCGGCACGAGGTTCGGCATCAGAATGGCGCGGCCGAAATCCTTCGCGGTGTGCGGCAGCACGGCTTTCAGCATGTCCCCGTCGCGGACATGCAAATGCCAGTCGTCGGGACGGCGGATGGTAATGCGGGTCGTCATCGGCCCGCTCAGTAATCACCGAACGCGCCGCCGGGCAATGCCGCGCCGGTCGGCGATGCACAGCACCGCCAAGAACCACATCCAAATCCGCGCAACAGCGATAAGTGGGGCGCAAAAAGAGGCGGCGGCAGTGATGGCAAGCACTCTTTGCCGGTGCTAGAATTGCCCAGCATTTCAGAGAGCGGACGCACCGCACGCAGGGGGGTTAGATATGACGGCGCAACCGAGGTCGGCGGATATGGCCGCCAAGCAGCCAGTTGTAGGCCAAAAGACGGTCAACTTGGCGCTACAGGGCGGCGGCAGCCACGGCGCTTTCACCTGGGGGGTCATCGACCGGTTACTGGAAGACGAACGGATCGCGTTCGAAGGCATCACCGCCACCAGTGCGGGCGGCGTCAATGCGGTGCTGATCGCTGATGGTTTGGCCGCCGGCGGCCGTCAAGGCGCGCGCGATTTGCTTATGGTCTTCTGGAAGAAAATGTCGGAAATGACGTCGCAAAGCATCATTGCGCCGTCGTTCTTAGACAAGATGAACCCGAAATTCGGACTCGAGCATTCGCCCGGCTACGTGATGACCGACATGATCAGCCGGTTCCTGTCGCCGTACCAGCTTAATCCAATGGACGTTAATCCGATGCGCGACCTGCTCAACGAAGTGGTCGACTTCGAACGCGTGCAGAAGCAGGATCTGGTCGACGTATTTCTGTGCGCGACGACGGTACGCACCGGTAAGGTGAAGATCTTCAATAAGAAGGAAATCACCGCCAACCACGTGCTCGCATCCGCCTGCCTGCCGTTCGTTATGCGCGCCCCGGAGATCGACGGCGAGATCTATTGGGACGGCGGCTTCATGGGCAACCCGGCCATCTTCCCGGTGATCTACGGCTGCAAATCGTGCGACGTCGTCATGGTTCACCTGACGCCGATGATACGGCCTGATTTCCCGACCGACTCGCGCTCGATCCTCAACCGCATGCAGGAAATCAGCTTTAATTCTTCGCTGATGCGCGAAATGCGCGCCATTGCGTTCGTCACCCAGTTGATCGACGAAGGCAAGATGAGCGGCGGCAAGCGCATGTTCATGCACTTGATCGAAGCCGAAGACGTAATCGCGGAGTTGTCCGGCTCGAGCAAGATGAACGCCTCCTGGAAGTTTCTCACCCATCTGTTCGACATCGGCCGCGAACGCGCCGATGCCTGGATCGCGGCCAACTTCGATCGCGTCGGCCGGGAATCGACGGTGAACATCCAGGAGCGGTGGCTCTGACCGTTGCAGACAGCGAAACGTCAGGCTGAGCGCACGGTCGGATTCACACCGCGCGGCGTTGTGGTCGGCTGCCGCCGCGCAATATCGTCGGCGATCTGCATTGCCTCTTTCGCAATGTCGTGTAACAGGCCGGACGCGGTGTTGCGCAATCCAGTGAAATAAATTCCCGAATTACGGCTGGCGTCGTTTACCGGCGTCTCGCCGAGCGCGGCCGTCCAATCGGCTGGTGGCAGGAAGCTCGCGTAATTGGCGCGGTACCCGGTTGCAAAAACGATGGCGTCGAACGCCATTTGTTTGCCATCAGCAAAGACCGCGCTAGCTTCGGTAAGCTCCTTGATATCGGGGGCGATTTTGATCGCATTCTCCTGGATTTTTTTAACTGTGCCGACGTCGATCGTGGGCACACGCGCGCGCCCGTCACTCACTTGCAGCATCGGACCGGGAGGCCGCCTGATCCCGAAGCGGGACAGATCGCCCAGGGCATAGTCCACGACACGCAGCATCGCCGGTGAATCACCGCCAAGCGGCAACATGCGCGACAGAATCGAAATCATTTGAATGGGGATGCCGAAAAGTTCGCGCGGAACAATGTGCACGCCGTTTCGCACCGATATGGTCGGACGGGCGCCATGCTCGACCAGATCGAGCGCGATCTCCGCTCCGGTATTGCCCATACCGATCACCAGCACGGATTGACCGGCAAACGGCTTGCCGTTGACATAGTCCTTTGCGTGCATGACGCGGCCTTTGAACCGGTCCGCGCCGGGAAAAACAGGCTGCACGGGCTCGGCGTTGTAGCCGGACGCGACGACAACAATAGGAGCGCGGATCGAAGCCGTCGTGCTCTCGACCAGCCAGTCGCTGCCGTCTTTGCGGATGGAACGCACGGTTTCGCCCAAGCGCGGCTGCAAGTCGAACGTTCGCGCGTAGGTATCGAGATAATCGACCATCTGGCGGCGCGGCACATAGCGCGGATAGTCTTTCGGGAAAGGCACGAACGGCAGCGAGGAGAGGCGCTTGATCGTGTGCAGATGCAGCCGCTCATAGTGGTGCCGCCAGGCGGGCGCGATCTCGTTCGCCCGCTCCAGAATGGTGAAATCGATACCCGCCTTGCGCAGGCACGCCCCAACCGCCAATCCGGCCGGCCCGGCACCGATAATGACAGCGCTCGTGGTTTCGGCCACGCGATCCTCCGTCTTGCATAGTGAGATTAAATCGCTGGCGCCCGCGGCACTAGCCGTAAAGGTTGCGCGTGGTGCCACTGCGCTCCACTTCGCGCGCGGCACGGTAAGTGCGGCCGACGAAATCCATCGAAGGATTGGAAACGCCGAACCAGAATTTCTCGCTGATGAAGTGGTGACGCAGGTGATACTGCTTCACCCAGCGTCCGATCCGCGTGCGCGGCTGATACGGGATATGGGCGATGTAATGCACCCATTCGTAGTGGAAGATTGCCAGCGTCACGCCAAACATCGCCGATGCGACCGTGACCCGGCCGAAGATAAGCGCGAAGCCGAGCGCGGTGATCGCCAGATTGGGACCGAGGAACCAGATCGGCAGGAACAGAAGATCGAGCCGGTTGGGCTCGGTGTGGTGATCGTAATGCAAGCGGTGCTGTAATTGCGCACGAATGCAAAGCGCGACGGCTCGGCGTGGAAGCTGAAACGGTGGAAGCCGTATTCGCTGACATAAAACGTCAGCGCGCCAATCACTACCCAAAGCAATGAAAATGGAAACAGGCCGGCAATAAATCCGCCGATCAGCGCGGCAAGCCCGAGCGCGAGCCAGATATTGGAGCCGTGGCGCAGGAAGGTGACCACCATGGCCCGCCTCCTTGGAGTGATTTTCCAGTATTCCCGGATTTAACTTGGCCAATTATCGGGTAGCTTTGCAAGACTATCCAACGCAATTACACGGCGTCTCCCTCATTTGACGGCAGGGGAAAGCCATGGAAATCATGCGTATCCTCACTTTCGTCGATGAAGTCCGCAGCTTGTCCGGCCGCCGCACCGAACCGCCGCTGCGAAAATCCGCGGCGGTCGCCATCGTGCAAAACCCGTTCGCCGGCAAATATGTCGAAGACCTTTCGCCGCTGGTGAAGGCGAGTGAAGCGATCGGGCGCGAGATTTGCGCCATCGCGGTTGCGCTGTTGGCGCCGTACAAACCGGCGAGCTACGGCAAGGCGGCAGTGATCGGGATTGCCGGCGAGCAGGAGCACGGCAACGCCATGCTGACCACGGTCTACGGCAACGTCATGCGCGAGGCGGCCGGCGGCGGCAAAGCGTGGATTTCATCGTTCACCAAAGTCGCGGCGCCCGGCGCCACTATCGACGTGCCGCTGGCGCACAAGGATGCGCTCTATGTCCGCTCGCATTACGACGGTATCAGCTTTACGCTCCACGACGCACCGCTGCCCGACGAGATCGCCGTGATTTGCGCTTATGCAAGTCGCGGCCGGCCGAACCACCGCGTCGGCGGGCTATCGGCGCAAGACATCAAAGGAAACGACGGCCTGACCTGACGGCGGGCAAGTCGGGAGGAACCGGAAGGACGCGAGCGATGAGCGATTGCAAGACCGGAGCCGAGCACACCAAGTCGCTCAAGGACGGCCGCACCGTCTTTCTCGACGGCAAGCCGGTCGGCGACGTCACCGCGCATCCCGCGTTCCGCAACGCGGTGCGCTCCGCCGCCGCGCTTTACGATTTCCAGGCGCGTCCCGACAATCTCGAATTCATGACCTTCCAGCCGAACGGCTCGAACCGGCGGGTCAATCGCGCCTGGCAGATGCCGCGCAGCTACGACGAGATGGTGCAGCGGCGCAAAGCGCTGCAAGCCTGGGCGGCGCTGTCCGGCGGCTTTCTCGGCCGCTCGCCGGACCATTTGGCTTCGTCGCTGGTCGGGCAGCGGATGAGCCTCGACATTTTTCGCAAGCACAGCGCCGCGCGCGCCGAGGCGTTCGCTGACTATTTCGACTATGCCAGCAACAGCGATCTATTCCTGACCTACGTCATCATCAATCCGCAGGCCGAGCGCGGCAAGGCATGGCGCGAGCAGGCGGAGGATCTGGTCGCACGCGTGGTCGACGAGGACTCGACCGGCATCACCATTCGCGGCGCCAAGATGCTTGGCACCTCGTCGATCATGGCCAACGAGGTGTTCGTCGCCAATCTGCAGCCGCTCAAGCCGGGCGAAGAGGATTTGGCGTTTTCCTGCGCGGTGCCGATGAACGCCAAGGGGCTACGCGTTCTTTCGCGCAAGTCCTACGAGGCGCATGCCGTTTCGGTTTACGACAATCCGATCTCGTCGCGCTTCGACGAGAACGACGCGCTGATGTATTTCGACGACGTCAAGGTGCCGTGGGACCGGGTGTTCGTCTATCGCGACGCCGACATGTGCCGTGCGCAATTCCACGACACGCACGGCCACGTCTACCAAAATTACCAGTCGCAGATCCGGCTTTCGGTGAAGATCGCCTTTCTCGCCGGCATCGCCCACCGCGTCACCGAGGCGATCGGCACTACCAAAATGCCGCCGGTGGCCGAACAACTGGGCATGCTCGCCGCCCAGGTCGGCATGGTCAACGCGATGATGTCCGGCATGGAAGCGTCCGGCTCGCAAGATGGCGAATGGTACGTGCCGAACAAGCATTTTATGTATTCGGCGCAAGTCCTGACCCAGGACCTCTATCCCAAGGTCGTGCAGACCATCCGCGATCTTGCCGGCGGCGCGCTGATCATGCTGCCCTCCTCCATCGACGATTTCGGCAATCCCGAATTGGCGGCGATCATCGACAAGACGCAACGCTCGGCCGCGATGAGCCCGGAGGGCAAGGTGAAGGTTCTGAAAGCGGCGTGGGACGCGATCGGCTCGGAGTTCGGCTCGCGGCACACGCAATATGAGATGTTCTACGCCGGCGCCCGCTTCGTGACTTGCGGACACAGTTTCCGCACCTTCGACTGGGGCAACGCCACCGGACTGGTGGAGAAGCTTCTGTCGACCTACGATCTGCGCAGCGAGTTGAGCAACGCCAAGCATTGACGCCCGGGGCGCCGCGGTGAAAATCGCCATCGTCAATCTCGGACAGATCGTTTCCGGCGACTGGCGCAACCCGTTCGTTGCCGGCGACGTCATCCTCACTGACGGCGACAAGCTGGCGAAAGTCGGCACCGCCGCGGCGAAGGACATCGAAGGCGCCGACGTGGTGATCGACGCCGGCGGCATGACCGCAATCCCCGGCCTGATCGACTCGCACGTGCACATCACCTTCGGCGACTACACGCCGCGGCAGCGCACGGTCGGCTATCTGGAAAGCTATCTGCATGGCGGCACCACCACCGCCATATCCGCCTCCGAGGTGCATGTGCCGGGCCGCCCCAGCGATCCCGAAGGCGTCAAGGCACTAGCGGTCGCCGCGCAGCGCTGTTTCGCCACCTACCGGCCACGCGGCATGAAGGTAATCGCCGGCTCGGTGATCCTCGAGCCGGGGCTGACCGCCGCCGACTTCAAGGAACTCACCGGCAAGGGCGTCAAGCTCGCCAAAGCCGGCTTCGGCGCGGTCAAGACCGCCTACGATTACGTGCCGCTGGTGCGCGACGCCAAGGCCGCCGGCCTGATCACCACCTGCCACACCGGCGGCTCGTCAATACCGGGCTCAGGCGCCATCACCGGCGATCATCTGCTCGCCATGCATCCACACGTTTCATTCCATATCAACGGCGGCCCGACGGCGATGCCGGACGCCGACTTCGAGCGGGTGATCAGGGAAAGCGCGATCGCGCTGCAGGTCTGCACCGCCGGCAATTTGCGTACGGCGCTTTTGTGCGCGCGGCTCGCCGACCAGCTCGGCGCCTTCGACCGCTTCATCATCGCGACCGACACGCCGACCGGCTCCGGCGTCATGCCGCTCGGCATGCTCTACACCATCGCGCATTGCGCGAGCTTGACCGACATGCCGCCCGAGCGCTTCATCTGCGCGGCGACCGGCAGCAATGCGCGCGTCTACGGCCTCGATTCCGGCTACCTCGCCGCCGGCAAGTCAGGCGACATCGTGCTGATCGACGCGCCCGACGGCGGCACACAGAAAACCGCGCTCGCCGCGATCAAGCACGGCGATATCGCGGCGATCGGCGCGGTGGTGAGCGCAGGCGTGCCGCGCTTCGTCGGGAGGAGCCGCAATACGCCCAGCACCACGCGCAAGGCGCGGGTCGTCAAATCGACGGTGATGCAGGATTTCGCCGCCACTAGTCATTAGCGCGGGATTTAGCGCGGCTTGTTGAATGGTCGGAGTGGCAGGATTTGAACCTGCGACCCCCTCGTCCCGAACGAGGTGCGCTACCAGACTGCGCTACACTCCGACATAAGGCGGCGCTTATACAAGCCGTACCACGTGGCCGCAAGCGTTCGGCTTTCCTGCCGATCCGGGCCGCTATTGCAGCCCCTTGTTGCGCTTAAATTCCGCCCGGCGCGCATGCAGGATCGGCTCGGTATAGCCGTTCGGCTGTGCGGTGCCCTTGAACACCAGATCGCAGGCGGCAGCGAACGCAATCGATTTGTCGAAGTCCGGCGCCATCGGCGCATAGTGCGGATCGTCGGCATTCTGCTTGTCGACCACGGCCGCCATGCGCTTGAGCGTCTCCATCACCTGCCGCTCGGTGGTGATGCCGTGGTGCAGCCAGTTGGCGATGTGCTGGCTCGAGATGCGCAAGGTCGCGCGGTCTTCCATCAGCGCGACGTTGTTGATGTCGGGCACCTTGGAGCAGCCGATGCCCTGCTCGACCCAGCGCACGACATAGCCGAGAATGCCCTGCGCGTTGTTGTCGAGCTCCTGCTGCACCTCGTCCGGCGACCAGTTGACGCCACGCGCGACTGGAACGGTGAGGATCGCGTCGAGGCTCGCGCGCGGGCGAGAGGCGAGCTCGCGCTGCCGCTTAAAGACGTTGACCTCGTGGTAGTGCGTCGCATGCAACGTCGCCGCGGTTGGCGACGGCACCCAGGCGGTGCTGGCGCCGGCCTGCGGCTGGGCGATTTTCTGCTCCAGCATCGGCGCCATCAGGTCGGCCATGGTCCACATGCCTTTGCCGATCTGGGCGTGGCCGGGCAGCCCGCAGGCAAGGCCAATATCGACGTTCGAGTCCTCATAAGCTTTCAGCCACGGCTGCGTGCGCATGGCGGCCTTGCGCACCATCGGTCCCGCGCCCATGGCGGTGTGAATTTCATCGCCGGTGCGGTCGAGGAAGCCAGTGTTGATGAAGAACACCCGCGATTGCACGCTGCGGATACATTCCTTGAGGTTGACCGTCGTTCGCCGCTCCTCGTCCATCAGGCCGAGCTTGATCGTGTTGCGCGCAAGCCCGAGCATGTCTTCGATGGCCGCGAACAGATCGTTGGCGAATCTGACCTCGTCCGGTCCGTGCATCTTCGGCTTGACGATATAGATCGAACCGGCGCGGCTGTTGCGCGGACCGTCGTGGCCCTTGAGATCGTGCAGCGCGATCAGGCTGGTGATCGCGCCGTCGAGCACGCCTTCCGGCGCCGAATGTCCATCACGGTCGAGCACGCCTTCGTCGGTCATCAGATGACCGACATTGCGGATCAGCATCACGCTCCGCCCCGGCAGCGCCAGCGTGCCACCGTCGGGCTTGGTGAAGGTGCGATCCGCGGCGAGCTTGCGCGTGAGCGACTTGCCGTCCTTCTGGAAGGTCTCGGCAAGCGTCTGGCGGCTCAGCCCGAGCCAATTGCGATAGGCAGCAACCTTGTCGAACGGATCGACCGCGGCAATCGAATCCTCCAGATCCATGATGGTGGTGAGCGCGGCTTCGAGCACGACGTCGGCAACGCCGGCGGCATCGTCGCGGCCGACCGGATGTTTGCGGTCAATCACCAACTCGATGTGCAGGCCGTTGTTGACCAGAAGGATCGCCTCCGGCGCGTCCGGCCGGCCACGATAGCCACGCAATTGCTTGCTGTCCGCCAATCCAACAATGGCGCTATCGCTGAGCCTGGCTTCAAGCTCGCCGCCCTTGATCGCATAGCTCGTGACATTTTCGTGCTTCCCGGAGACGAGCGGCACGCTCTGGTCGAGGAAATTTCGCGCCCAGGCGATGACGCGTTTGCCGCGCGCCGGATCGTAGCCTTTGCTTTGCGCCTTGGGGGCGCGCGGGATGGCGTCGGAACCGTAGAGCGCGTCGTAGAGCGAGCCCCAGCGCGCGTTGGCCGCGTTGAGCGCGTAGCGCGCATTGCTGAGGGGTACTACCAGCTGCGGCCCCGCGACCGTAGCGATCTCGCCGTCGACATTGGCGGTGTTGACCGCGAAGGCCGGTCCTTCCGGCACGAGATAGCCGATGTCGGTGAGGAACGCCCTGTCGGCCGCCTCATCGAGCGGACGGCCGCGCCGCTCACGGTAATATGCATCGATTTTGGCTTGCAGCTCGTCACGGTGCTGCAACAGCGCGCGGTTGATCGGACCAAAGCGGTGAACGATATCGGCGAGACCTTGCCAAAATGCCTCGGCGGTTATGCCGGTACCGGGGATGACCTCGTTGACCACGAAATCATGCAAGACTTTTGCGACTTTAAGACCCGCGACGGATACGCGCTCAACACCCGACATCCGGACACTTCCACTGTTGCATTTGTTTTTATCTGCGCACAAACGTTATGCCTTAATCGGCGGCGGCAATCCATCCGACTGGTGTAGGGTCGAAGGCGGCACAAATCGACACTTCGCGAGCCCGCGCCGGCTGCGTTTAGGCAGACAATGACGACACTCTTTACGCAATGACGACACTCTTGGCGACACGGGTTGCGAAGGCCGAGGCGGAAGCGACCGCAGAGGCGGCGCGTGTTCTTATCGCCGGCGGCCTAGTCGCATTCCCGACCGAGACGGTCTATGGGCTCGGCGCCGACGCGACGAACGGCGAGGCAATCGCTCGGCTTTACGACGCCAAGGGCCGGCCGGCCTTCAATCCGCTGATCGCCCACGTCCCCGATGTGCCGGCGGCGAAGGAGCTGGTTACCTTCGACGATGCCGCGGCGGCGCTCGCCACGGCGTTCTGGCCGGGACCGCTGACGCTGGTGCTTCCCAAAGCGGCCACGTGTCCGGCCGCCGAGCTTGTCTCAGCCGGCCTCGACACGCTCGCGGTGCGGATGCCGAATCATCCGGTCGCGCGCGCCATCCTCAAGTCCTTTGGCGGCACGATCGCGGCGCCCTCGGCCAATCGCTCCGGTCACGTCTCGCCGACCACCGCCGCGCACGTGCTTGCCGATCTCGGCGGGCGCATCAATTTCATTGTCGATGGCGGCCCGACGCCGGTCGGCGTGGAATCCACGATCGTCGCCTGCCTCGGCGAGCCGATGCTGTTACGGTCGGGCGGATTGCCGCGCACCGCGATCGAGCGCGTGCTCGAGCGAAAACTGGCCACCGCCCCGCCCGCCGGCGCACACGACGCGCCGCTATCACCCGGCATGCTGGCGACCCATTACGCGCCGCGGACGCGGCTGCGCCTTCATGCCGAACACCCCGAGCTCGGCGAAGCGCTGCTTGCGTTTGGTTCGGTATCGCCGGCGGACGCGGCGCGCGCCAAGACGGTGCTGAACCTGTCCCCGCGCGGCGACCTGATCGAGGCGGCGGCCAATCTGTTTGCGCATCTGCGCGCGCTTGACGGTGCCGGCGCGAGCGCGATTGCGGTCATGCCGGTTCCCGGCGACGGCCTCGGCGAAGCCATCAACGATCGGCTCGCCCGCGCCGCCGCTGGGCGATAACCTGATGCAGCCGCCGGCAATCTGGCCTATTTAATGGAGGCCCGATGGACGTCTCCAATGCTCGATAAACCGCCCAGCACAATCGACCCGGCGCTGCTCAAGCGCTTCGCCGCGATCGTCGGCGACAAATATGCCATCACTGATCCGCAGATGCAGGCGCCCTATGTGGAGGAGAGGCGCGACATGTTTGCCGGGCGCACGCCGCTGGTGTTGCGTCCGGGCTCGGTCGCGGAGGTCGCGGCCATTCTCAAACTCGCCAACGACACGGCGACCCCGGTCGTGCCGCAGGGCGGCAACACCGGCCTGGTCGGCGGACAGACCCCGATCAACAACGAGATCGTCCTTTCGCTCAACCGCCTCGACCGCATCCGCGAAGTCGATCCGACGTCGAATACCATGACCTGCGAAGCCGGCGTCACCCTGCAGCGCGCGCGCGAAGCCGCCACCGCCGCTGACCGGCTCTATCCGCAATTGCTGCCGTCGGAGGGCACTTGCACCATCGGCGGCAACCTCTCGACCAATGCCGGCGGCACTGCCGCGCTTGCGCACGGCGTCACCCGCGCGCACGTTCTCGGCATAGAAGTGGTGCTGGCCGACGGACGCATTCTGAACGACCTGAACAAACTGAAAAAGGACAACACCGGCTACGATCTGAAAAACCTTTTCATCGGCGCCGAGGGAACGTTGGGTGTGATCACCGCCGCGGTGCTTCGGCTGGTGCCGCGGCCGCGTGCGATCGAAACCGCGTTCGTCGCCGTGCCGTCGCCGGAAGCGGCGCTGGCGCTGCTGACGATCGCCGCCGAGCGCACCGGCGGCGGCGTCACCAGCTACGAACTGATGCCCCGGCTCGGGCTGGAATTGGCGCTCCGCTACGGTTCCGGGCTGCGCGATCCGCTGGCCAAGCCGCATGCGTGGTATGTGCTGATCGAGCTTTCATCGCAGCGCGCCGACGGATTGCGCGAGGTGATCGAGGCGGTACTGGCGCAAGCGTTGCAGCAAGGTCTTATCGCCGACGCCGCCATCGCCGACAGCATCGAGCAATCGAAAGTGTTCTGGCGCATCCGCGAGATGCTCGGCGAAGCGCAGCGCCACGCCGGCGGCTCGATCAAGCACGACGTTTCGGTGCCGGTAGTAGCCGTGCCGGCATTCCTCAACGACGCGCGTGAAGCGGCGATTGCGCTCGTGCCGGGCGCGCGGCCGATGCCGTTCGGCCATCTTGGCGACGGCAACATCCACTACAACGTCCTGCAGCCGGAGGGCGCCGATAAAGCCGATTATCTCAAGCACTGGGACGCGATGAACGCTGCTATCTTCGCGGTGGTGAAAAAGTACGGCGGCTCGATTTCGGCGGAACACGGCGTTGGCGTGGTCAAGCGAGATCTATTGCCTACGGTGAAGGACCCGGTGGCATATGAACTGATGAAAAGCCTCAAACGGCTGCTTGATCCAAAAGACATTCTTAATCCGGGGAAAGTACTGGCGCGCGATTCTTAAGCCGGCGCGCACACCGTTTAATCCGACTGCCTAACCGTCCGGCACGAAATTTGTGCGTCATGCACAACCTTCGTCATTATATTGTCCGACAACTTCGTGTATGTAACAGTCAAGTTTCGCGCTGCAATGCGAATCTTGAAACCGTCTCCTCCGACCAAACTCGGCCGCGCGTAGAAATCGGGTCGCGCCAAATAGCTGACTGGGGAAGAATCGCCCTGGATGGTCCTTTTGGAGCGCACCGTCATGACTCATTATCTGCACCGCGAATCGGTCGCGCTTGCCGGACCTAAGCAGATTTCCTGGCGCAGACTTTTCGACCGTGCCGCCGCGACGGTGCGGGCCTGGCTCGCGCGCCGGCGGCAACATCAGGAACTTCTCGATTACATGGCGATCGATCATCGCGCCGCGGCCGACATCGGCGTGACCGCCGGCGACGCCCGCGATTGGGCGGCACGGCCATTCTGGCGCGACTAGCACCGCCGCATCGCGGCTGGCCGGACGGAACCGGCGTGCGATGTCCTCGACAGCGAACGCGACGGCGGATTACAGTCCGCAAAGAAAAACGCGTGCCGGGGAGGATGAGATGCGCTTTGGCGTTTTCTACGAACACCAGCTGCCGCGGCCCTGGAACAAGGGCGACGAACGCGATCTCTTCCATCATGCGCTTGAACAGGTCGAGTTGGCGGACCGGCTGGGCTACGACTATGCCTGGGAGGTGGAGCACCATTTCCTCGAGGAATATTCGCATTCATCGGCACCGGAAGTTTTCCTCGCTGCGGCCGCCGCGCGCACCAAATCCATTCGTCTCGGCCACGGCATCCGGCAGGTGATCCCCAATTACAATCACCCGGCGCGGACCGCCGAATGTCTCGCCACCCTCGACATCATGTCCGACGGGCGCGTCGATTTCGGTTTCGGCGAAGGCGCCACCAAACTCGAGCTGGGCGGTTTTAAAATTCCCGCCAAGGAAAAGCGCGCGATGGCGCTCGAAGCGGCCGAGCAGGTCGCCAATATGCTGACGATGGAGCCTTATCCGGGCTTTGAGGGCCAATATTTCTCGATGCCCTGCCGCAACGTGCTGCCGAAACCCGTGCAGACGCCGCATCCGCCGATCTGGATGGCCTGCACCAATCGCGACACCATCAAGATCGCGGCGCAGAATGGCGTTGGTGCACTCGCGTTTTCCTTCCTCGATCCGCAAGAGGCGCGCGCCTGGTCGGACATCTATTATGGCATCATCAAATCGGAAGCCTGCGTGCCGCTTGGCCATTCGGTCAACGCCAATCTGGCGATGGTATCGAGCTTCTCGGTGCACCATGACCGCGCCGAAGCGATACGCCGCGGTCTCGAAGGCTTTGAATTCTTCGGCTACGCCATCAATGCGCTGGTCGCGCACGACGCCGTGCCCGGACGCAGCACACTGTGGGCCGATTTCACGCGCGATCGCGGCAACCGCACCGAAGAGATAGTCGCCGCGGTACAGCGCGTCGGCGCCTATTCCTCCGGCATCGGCAAGCCCGCCGATATGCGCAACCATCTCAAAGGATTCCAGGATAACGGCATCGATCAGGTGATTTTCCTGCAACAGGCCGGCCGAAACCGCCACGATCACATCTGCGAGGCGCTTGAATTGTTCGCGGCCGAAGTCATGCCGGAATTCAAGGCAGAAGCCGCAGCGCGCGAGAAGCGCAAAGCCGAGGAACTGACGCCTCATATCGCCGCGGCGCTCAAGCGCAAATCATGGATGAAACCGCTTGCCGCGCACGAAATCCCGGTAGTCCGGGCGGCAAAGGCACGCGCGGAATTCAACCGCAGCCCGGCGCAGGCCTCCTAAAACAGCGACGGCTGATCGTTGGCCTTTTTGCGCTTGGCCGTCGCAGCCGGCGCGGCCCCGGCGCCGGCCGGCCGGGCCGGCGCGATCAGCTCGGGAAAATCGTTCACCACGCGATTGACCGCGGGCGACACTTCGTAACATTCGAGCCGCTCGTCTGGGGCCGGCACGATCAGCGCCGCGGCGGTTGTAGCGTCAACCTTGGCGCAATCGAGCCAGAAGTCGAACGCCTCCGGCATCACGATCACTGGCATGCGGCCGTGAATTGCCGCGAGCGTGCGGTTCGCCTGCGTAGTGACGATGACCGCGGAGTTGATCTCCTCGCCGTTGGGACCGGTCCAGGTCTCCCACAATCCGGCAAAAGCGAGCGGCGCGCCGGATCTGGCCCGGACGAAATACGGCCGCCGCGGCGTGCCGTCATGCCATTCATAAAAACCGTCGGCGGGAATAAGACAACGCCGCCGGCGCATGGCGTTACGAAACGAGGGCTTGTCGAGCACGCTTTCGCCACGCGCGTTGATAAGAAGCGAAAAGTTTCGCGGATCTTTGACCCAGGCGGGCACGAAGCCCCAGCGCAGCAACGCAAACGAACGCTTGCCGGCGTCAAGCCGCACGACCGGGATCGGTTGGGTCGGCGCCACGTTGTAGCGCGGCGGAAAATCGGGCTGCTCCGCGTAACCGAACAGCGCCCGGATCGCGGCAGCCGGCGAGGTGATGACATAACGCGCGCACATTAGGGTAAGCTCTTTCGACCGCGAGCGATCGTGGCGATATTAGCCAAATAGGATCGGCTTTTGAACAGCACCATCACGCAAGCGCGCAATTATCCGACGCGGCCTTATCTCGCGGTCAGTGCCGCGATTTTTCGTGGCGACCGCGTGCTGATCGTCCGCCGTGCTCAGCCGCCCGCGCGCGGCCTCTATACGCTGCCGGGCGGCGGTGTCGAACTGGGCGAAACCCTCGAACAGGCGGTGATCCGCGAAGTCCGCGAGGAAACCGGGCTCGACATCGAGCCGCTGGCGCTGGCCGGCTATCGGCAGGTGATCGCCCGCGATGACGGCGGACGGATTGAGCGGCATTTCGTGATTTTGCCATTCGCCGCGCGCTGGGTCGCGGGCGAAGTCGCTCTCAACGAGGAATTGACCGAGGCGCAGTGGCTGATGCCGTCGCAATTGCCCGAACTGGAAACAACGGAGGGACTGGCCGAAATCGTCGCCGCTGCCCGGGAGCGCGTTGCGGGGCGGTAAGGTTAGCGCCTCAACCATGCCCCGTTCACCGGCTTGGCAGACCGCCCGACGCCAGCGTAGGTCTTGCAGCAAATCCAATGCGCCGATACCCGATCGTTCTTTCGCTTTGCCTCTGTCTCGCTGGCGGGTCCGCCGGCGCGCAAGGCTTCTTTCAACAGCCCCCGCAGCCCCAGCCGCCGGCGCGGCCCGCCCAGCCACAAGTGCCGTTCCCGGCGCCGCCGCGACCGGGCCAGCCGCCAATTCTAGGCCCGCCCGCCCAGGCGCAAGGGCAGCCTCCAGCCACGCAAGCGCTGGTGAGAACGGCACCCGCTCCTTACGATCGCGACTTGCAGCGGCTGTCCGAAATTCTCGGATCGCTGCATTTCCTGCGCGGCATTTGCGGTTCGAATGAAGGGCAGAAGTGGCGCAACGAGGCGCAGGCGCTGATCGAAGCCGAAGCGCCGACCGGCGAACGGCGCAATCAAATGGTGGCGAGCTTCAATCGCGGCTATCGCGCTTTTCAGCAGAGCTACCGCACCTGTACGCCAGCCGCCAATTTCGCCATTCGTCGCTATCTCGATGAAGGTGCCAAGATCGCCCGCGATATCACAGCCCGTTACGCCAATTGACTGGCGCTTTACCGGCGCAATTTCGGGCCGGCATAACGGACCTATCTCGCGGAATTAACTCTCGAATTAACCCTTCCTCAAGGTTCGACTTAGCGCCCGGCGGCAGCATGCTAACGTGGCTTTGACAGGGAACGCGGGCCGCTCGCGCCGGCGATAAAGTGATTGAATGAACATAGCGACGCAAATTCCGGCGAGCCACGATGCCGCGGCGGATCACGAGCAGAAGCGCCTGGCACTTGGCTACCTACAAGGCGCATGGGCGGAAGCGCATCATGAAGGCATCGACGGCGATTGCCTGGCACAAACCGCGCTGTTTCTCGCTCTCGCCGAACTGATTTCGACTTACGGCGAAGAAGCTACCGCCCGTTACGCGGAAAATCTCGGTCCTCGCATTCGCAACGGCGAGTTTTCCGTCGAGCTATCGCGACAATAATTTAGGCGAGAGCTTTTTCTCTAGCTCGTCGGGGCTTTGACGTTCGACAAATTGGACGGCGAAGCCACCCTCGAAGTGGCGGACACGCGCCCGACGATTTTCCCGACGGCTAGAACGGTCCCGATATCGGGCACGGGCTCGGCCGAAAGCGCAGCACCCGAAACCGACAGATCGATCACCAGGCAGGTCTGGGTGCCGCCATCAGGCAACATAATTTGCGAATATGGGTTCGTCGGCGCGAAGCGTCGTTCAGCGCGCTGCTCGCCTTCGACGTGATCCTTGAATTTCCCCAGCCATTCAATTTTTGCGGCCAGTTTCTCCCGCTCCCCGGCATTTGCAGTGATGCTCATAACGAAGCCGCGAAAGGGTGCAAAGCCTTGAGGAGAGAGGGTTGGATACCTAATTTAACACTGAACTTTTGGAGTTTTACCGAATGAAAGCGGCCCGTCTCGTTGACCGCGGCGTTGTGAAGGTCGCGGGTGACGACGCCCGGAACTTTCTCCACGGTCTGATTAGCGCCGATACGCTTAGTCTCACAGCAGGGGCGGCACGCTTCGGCGCGTTGTTGACGCCGCAAGGCAAGATCATCGCGGATTTCATAGTCATCGAAGCCCCGGCAAAGGACGGTGGCGGCTTTTTTCTCGACGTTCCCCGCGCGCTCGCCAAGGCTCTTGTCGACAAATTCAATATGTACAAGCTGCGATCGCGCGTGATGGTCGAAGATTTACCCGAGACTCTCGGCGTGCTTGCGGTGTGGGACGGCGCCACTACTACGACGGCCGGCTTAAACTACGCCGATCCACGCCTGCCTGCACTCGGCTTGCGCATCATGCTACCGCCGCATCGCGCAACCGAAGTCGCCGCTAGCCTCGGCGCGACGCTGACGGACGTCGCCAACTACGACGCGCACCGCATCGCCCTCGGCATTCCGCGCGGCGGCGTCGACTTCGCCTACGGCGACGCGTTTCCGCATGAGAGCGATATGGATCAACTGGGCGGCGTCGATTTTGCCAAGGGTTGCTACGTCGGTCAGGAAGTGGTTTCGCGCATGGAACATCGCGGCATCGCACGCACCCGCGCCGTGCCGGTGCGCTATGAGGGCGAAGCGCCGCCGGCCGGCGTCGCAGTCACGGCGGGCGAGCGCCAGATCGGCACGATGGGGTCCGCGGCTGCCGGCCACGGACTTGCGCTTCTCCGCCTCGACCGGGTGGCGGACGCGCTTTCGCATGGCGAGACGTTGACTGCCGGCGGCGTCGCGGTTCGGCCGGTCAAGCCGGATTGGGCGCGCTTTGCTTTCCCCGACGGCTCTAAAGCCGCTCAATGAAGGCCGGCAAATGAGCGCCACACCCGCGGCTCTCGTGCGCTGTCCTTGGCCGAAGGAGGACGCGCTTTATTGCGCCTATCACGACCAAGAATGGGGCGTGCCGGAATTTGACGATCGCGCGCTTTACGAAAAGCTCGTGCTCGACGGCTTCCAGGCCGGCCTGTCCTGGATCATCATCCTGCGCAAGCGCGAGAATTTTCGGCGCGCCTTCGACGATTTCGTCCCGAATAAAATAGCCCGCTACACGCCGAAAAAGGTCGAGCGCTTAATGCAGGACGCCGGCATTGTGCGCAACCGCGCCAAGATTGAGGGATCGGTGCTCTCCGCGCGCGCGTACCTTGAAGTGATGGAGAAGGGGCCGGGCTTCGCCGCGCTGCTTTGGAATTTTGTCGACGGCAAGCCGAAAGTGAACAACTACAAAACCGTGAAGCAAATTCCGGCCGAGACTGCGATCTCGCGGGCGATGTCGAAGGAACTGGCGCAACGCGGCTTCAAGTTCTGCGGACCGACAATCGTGTACGCCTTCATGCAAGCGGTCGGCATGGTCAACGACCACCTGGTGACTTGCTACCGGCACAAGGCGGTGCAGAAGCTCGCAAAAAAGGTTTAGATCTCACCGCGCCTGCGTGCGCCGCGCCGACGGGCGAGACTGAAGAAAATCGCCGCCAGCACGGTCAGCGTGCCAATCACGGTATAGTGCACCGAGGAATTGGCGTCGATGTAAGACGACGCGCTCGATGTGGCCTGCACCAATGCCGCACCGAGCATGATGCTGAAGAATGACCCGCGGCCACCGGCGACACTGGCGCCCCCGAGCACGACGACGGTGATGCTCATCAGCGTGTAATCAGTACCAGTGGATGGCGACCCGATCCCGACCTGACCGGCGAGCATCAACCCCCCGACGCCGGTGAGAAGGCCGGATATCACGAAGGCAAGCCAAGTCACGCGCCGGCTATCGATGCCGAGCCGGTGGCTGGCGATCGGGCTCGAGCCGACCGCGCGGAAAGTTCTGCCGAAAGCGGTCCGGTAAAGAAGCCATTCGGCGGCGCCGACCATGACCAATGTCAGCACAAGCCCGACCGGCAGAAGCCAGAGCGGAAACTGCACCGCGTCGGAAATGGCGTCGTCGATGCTGCCGGCAGCGACCGGCCGCAGCAGCAACGAAATGCCTTGCAGCCCAATGTAAGTCGCGATGGTCACCACGATCGCCGGCAGTCGCAGCGACGTGATCAGGAGACCTTGGAGAAATCCGAAGGCGACGGTGAAAGCAAGAATAAGGATCAGTCCGCCTGCGAATGGCCCGGCCGCGACGCCGTCGGGCGCCAGGAACGAGGCGAGCACGACGCAAAGACCTGCCAATGGTCCAATGGACAAATCGATCGCGCCGACCAAAACCGTCGCCAGTTGCGCGCAGGAAAGAAACGTCAGAATGCTGAAAAAAGTCATCATACTTTTGATCGAAAACGCCGACAGGAAATAGCCATTCAGCGCCTGCGTCCCGCCGAGAATAATGACAGTAAGAACGGCCAGGATCACCGCCGGAAAATGATCGCCGGCGGCAAAATCGCGCCAGCGCTGCGCGGGCGTGCTTGGCTTCTCGCTTGCGCGCGAAACCGTCGCGGTGAGGTTGGCCTCGGTAATAGCGGCATCGGTGACTGCGGCGCCGGTCAATTCGTTGACGATACGGCCGCGGGCGAAGATCAATACCCGGTCGCAAAGGCCCTCGAGCTCGATGCCATCCGACGAAGCGACCAGAACCGCAACGCCCGCGTCCGCGACCGCTCGCAGCCGCTGGTAAATCTCGCTGCGCGAACCGATGTCGACACCCTTGGTCGGCTCATCCACCAGCAAAACCGTCGGCTTGGCTGAGATTTCACGCCCAAACAGGGCCTTTTGTTGATTCCCACCCGATAATTCGTTCAATTTGGATTCGATCGAGGCGGCGCGGATGCGCAAGTCTTCAGTAATTTTCCTGGCGCGTGCCGCCTCGCCAGCGCGGTCGATCACAAAGTTCTCCGAAATCGCCTGCAAAGACCCCAGGCTCAAATTTTCGCGTAGCGTCAAATTGAGAAACACGCCCTCCATGTGGCGATCATCGGAAATGAAGCCGATGCCCGCCTGCCGAAAGGCGCCGGGGCTGTCGCCGGAAATCTTGATGCGAGCGACACCGACCTCGCCGCTGCTGCGGCGATCGATACCGGCGGCGGCACGGATGAATTCCCGTTGGCCTTCGCCTTCGATACCGGCAAGCCCGACGATCTCGCCGGCACGCGCGGTCAGATCTATCTCGTCGAAGCCACGCCCGCTCAAGCCGCTTACTTCAAACAACGGCGCCCCCATCAGCTTCGCTTTGGCGGGGAAAATCTGTCCAAGCGGTCGACCGGCAATCAGCGCGACAATTTCGGCCGGAGTGATCAACTCAGCGAGGCGACTGTCGATGATTTCGCCGTCGCGCATTACCGAAATACGGTCGGCTAGTTCATCGACTTCGTGAAGACGGTGTGAGACATAAACAATCCCGACGCCGTTGCGCCTAAGCTCTTCGATCAGATCGAACAGCTTGCGCACGTCGGCCTGCTGCAACGGCTCGGTCGGCTCGTCGAGGAAGAGGACCTTCGGGTGCGTCGCCAGTGCGCGTGCGATTTCGACGACGTGCCGTTGCGCAAGCGACAGCTCTCCAAGCCGCTTATTGAGCGGCATGCGAAGCTCGTCAGTGGCAACTCGTGCCAGCACGCGCTCGGCTTCCGCCGGGCCGCCAGGACCGGCGAGCGACGGCGCGGCGAGTTGTAGATTTTCCAGCACGGTCAGATCGGGCGCCAGCGCCGGATGCTGATACACCACCGATACGCCGTCCTCGCGCATGCGGCGCGGATCGGGGTCGTCGACATGCTTGCCACTGTAATAGATGGCTCCGGCATCGGCGTGCAGAACCCCTGCGGCAATGCCGATGAGCGTCGACTTGCCGGCGCCATTCTCGCCGACAATGGCATGCACTTCACCGGGATAAATCAACACGTCGACGCCCTTCAGCGCCTGCACCGGGCCGAAACTCTTGCGCACGCTTGCAAAAGTCATCATCGGTACGTGCGCCGTGGTCGGCTCCGGCAGCGACATGTCTACGACGTTATGCATGGCGAAGCCGCCGGGTGATTTCCGGTAGCGCCACGCCGGAAAGCACGATAATTGCGTCAGCAAGGTCCTCGGCAGAACCGCCAAAGCCGAGCGCGGTCACGAGCTGCGCAAGATAGGTCAGGAAGAAGGCACCGATGACGGTGGCTACCACGCTGCCTTTGGTTATGCCGCCGAGCGGATTGCCGCCGACCACGACGGCGGCAATAGTGCCGAGCAGATACGGCAGGCCACACAAAACCGTCGGCGAAACGAGATAACCCGAAAGCATGATCGCCGCGATCGCGTACATCAAGCCGGCGATCGCGTAAGTGATAACCCTATATGCTCGCAACGGTATGCCGACCGCGTGAGCCGCGGGAGGATTGACGCTGACGGCAACGAATTGGCGACCTAGCGTGGTGAATGTCAGCACGAAGACCGTAACGCCCGCAACCAGCAGCAGGACCCATACTGTGACGGGCACAAAAAGAAAGCGGCCGACAAAGAAATCGACCATCATCATCGGCGATTGCACCGACGCGCCGGTCGAGACGAAATAAGTCAGCCCAAAAAGAATGGCATTGACGCCTATCGTCGTCACCAGCGCCGGCACGTACAGATAGGTGACGATGAGGCCGCTGATGGCGCCAATTGCCGCACCGACCGCAAGTCCAGCGCCGACGTAAAACAGAACAACATTGAGATTGGTGCTGCCGTCGGGCAATTTTGTAACTACCACCGCGACAAACGACATAATGCCGGCAGTGGAGAGATCGAGGCCACGCTGCTGAATCACCAAATGCTGGCCGATCGAAGCGACGGCCAGAATTGCGAAGTACGGCAGCGTTGAAAGGATGGCGGCCGAATTGACCGTGCTGGGCGCCGCGATGCCGCCGACCAATACCAGAAGCGCCGTGGCGACAAATGCCTTGGTCCCCAGCGAAAGGTCGGTCAAGTCTCTGCTCGGCCACGGTACCCGCAGAGTAATCGTTCGATACTCAAACCACGTCGTCATTCCCGCCCCTACTCGAGCGCGGTAGCGGAACCGCCCGCTGGTCCCGCACTCCTCTTCCCGCGGCTCACCGAACTTCCGTCGGCTTTAGCCCAATTTTAGCTTCGCCGAAACCCACGCGCGCGGCGGAGAAGGGATATCCAGTAGCGAAACTTAAGACAGCAAACAACAGCGGCTGCGTAGGTGCGCAACAGCGCTAAAAGATCGCCCGGACCCCATTGGGGACCGGGCGATCCGCAAGACTTAAAGCTCCGGACTTACTTGCCGCCGAGAGCCTTGATCTGCTGCTCCTTCGACAGCATCGACGATGGAATCGAATCCATCGGCATCGACTTGTCGCACTTGATCGCGAGCTTTGCATCCTTGGACGTGTTGTCCTCGGTGAACGGCAGCGTGATCAGGCTGGGCTCCGGCTCATCGATACCTTGGGCGGCCGCAACCGCCTTACGTAGCGCGAGTCGCACCATCCAGGTGTGAGCGTCCATGCTCGCCATCTTGAAGTTCGGGTGATCGGCGGCAAGGCAGCTGAGATCCATCAGCGACTGGCCGACGTAAGCGGGGACCGGCTTGCCGGCCGCGAGGAAAGCGCGGATCGGACCGGTGGTCTCGCTGTAGATGCCGTCGATCTCGGGATACTTGGCTATCAACGCAGCGGTCTTTTGCTGCGCCATGGCCGGATCCCAGTTGGTCGGCACCGGCTCGGCTTCCAGCACCTTGATGCCGGGATACTTGGCGAAGGTAGGCTTCCAGCCGACGACTTGCGCCGCCGTCATCGGATTGCCCGGCGTGCCACCGAACATAATGACGGTGCCTTTGCCGTTCAGCGTTTTTGCCAGCCAAGCGGCAAACTGCTCGCCGACTTCCTGCTGACTTTCGGTGACGCGATCGACATAGTCCACGCCGATTTTGCCCGGGAACCCATCGCCGACCGAATATGGCACCACCGCGATGCCGGCTTTCGTCGCTTCGCGCGTCGCCTTCAAAATCGCCGGACCGGTATCGAGGAAGGCGACGATCACGTCGAATTTCTGCGCGATCAGGCCTTCGATGTCCGCGATCTGCTTCTCAGGCTTGAACTCACCGTCGGTGTAGCGCGTCTCGGTGATGTTCTTGCACTTCGAAGCTTCGTCTTCGAATTCGGCACGCGTGATATGGCGCCAATAGTTGCCGCCCCAGCCGTCAGACAGAGCGACCTTGATCGGCTTGGTGCCGCAGAACTTGCTCATCGGCTGCAAGTCGGCAATGGTGCCCTTCTTGTCCGGATAGAGCTTGGCCTTGGTGATGTCGGCGGCTTGGCCGGATGAGGTCATCGCAAATGCGAAACCCATGGCCGCAACGCCGATAGCTAGACTGCGTGGTGACAACATAAAATTCCTCCCCTGTGCGCCTGCTTGGGATCCGGATGATCGAGGCGCCAGTTCAACCGCAGCGCCGCGACCGAATTTCAACCGGAACTTCTCAGATGCTCTTACGGCCGCAGGATAGCCTTGTTTTGCACTCGGTGCCAAGCACCGCGATCCTTGATCACGCGACCGCGCGAGCAAAAAAGTCGTGGGACCCGGCCCTTCACAGTGTGGGCCAAGCCCACAAACGCGTCGCCCCGCACGCGCCGGAAGCTGGCCAATGCGCTTGCATTTCGTGGAGGCCTTTCCGGCGCAACCCGCGTTCTTGCGCGCCGCGGCGAGGGACTGGCATAATCGCCGGTGAGGCGCATCGGCCCGAAGAAAACAATGGGGAGGATTTCGATGAAAAAAAGCACCGATTACATTTTGACCACGCACGCCGGCAGTCTGCCGCGCGGCCAGGAACTTAACGACCTTTTGATCGCCGATGAGGCGGGTGAGAAAGTCGACAAGGCCAAGCTCGACAGTATGGTCGACCGGCGGGTCGCCTATGTCATGGAGAAACAACGCTGGGCCGGCGTGAGCGTCGCCAACGACGGCGAGCAGGGTCGCGTCGGCTTTCAGACGTATCTTCCCAAGCGGATGTCCGGTTTCGGCGGCGAGTCAAAGCGGCCGTTCGGCCAGGAATGGATTCAGCTGCCGCTGTTCACGCAAAAATTCATGGCCCGGATTCCGAAGACCGGCAAGGTCTTCGGCTGTCCCGAAGCGATCGCCGACATCAAATATACCGACAAGGAAGCGATCAAAATCGAGCTCGCACGTTTCAAGCGGCACGCTGACGCTGTCAAGCCGCCCTTTACCGAAATGTTCTTTGCCGAGCCGTCGCCCGGCATCATTGCCTGCACGATGCTCAACGCGCATTACAAGAGCTATCAGGACTATCTCGATGCAATCGCGCGCGAGATCCATTATGAATACAAATCAGTCGTCGATGCCGGTCATATTCTGCAAATCGACGCGCCGGACCTGGCGATGGAACGCGTTCTGTTGTTTCAGGACAAGACCGACGCCGAATTCGTCAAGATTACGGAACAGCATATCGCATCGATCAACAAAGCGATTGAGGGACTTCCGCGCGACCGCATACGGTTGCACATCTGCTGGGGCAACTGGGAGGGGCCGCACATCTTCGACATCGGCCTCGAACCGCTGCTGCAGGCGTTCTATCAGGCCAAAGTCGGCGCGCTATCCGTCGAGTTTGCCAATGCCCGCCGCCAGCACGAATATGCGGCGTTGAAAAAGCACAAATTCCCCGACAACATGATCCTCATACCCGGCGTGATCAACTCCAAGATCAACCTCGTGGAGCATCCCGAGGTCGTTGCCCAGCGCATCGAGCAGGCGGTGGCGGCGATCGGCGACCGCGAGCGTGTCATTGCCGGCGTCGACTGCGGCTTCGGCACCTTTGCCGGCTGGGAATGGGTCGCCGAGGACGTGGTGTGGCTCAAGCTCAAGACGCTACGCGAAGGCGCCGACATCGCCTCAAAGCGCCTATGGGGCAAGAAGGCGGCGGCGTAATAAGTCCGTTTGCCAACCGCCGGGAGGCATGTAGCCTCCCGGCATGATCAAATCTCCGCGTGCAGGGTTGCCGCGCGCCTGGCAGCGCATGCTGTCCGGGCGTCGGCTCGATTTGCTCGATCCGTCCGCGCTCGACATCGAGATCGAGGATATCGCGCACGGGCTCGCGCGGGTCGCGCGCTGGAACGGGCAAACCAGCGGTCCGCATATTTATTCTGTCGCGCAGCACTCGCTGCTGGTCGAGACGTTGGCGCACGCCCGGGTCCCGCGGCTCGACCGCAGCCGCCGGCTCGCCGTGCTGCTGCATGACGCGCCGGAATACGTGATCGGCGACATGATCTCCCCGTTCAAGGTGGTGATCGGCGACGCCTATAAAACGGTGGAACGCCGGCTGCTCTCGGCGATTTATCGACGCTTCGGATTACCGGTGAAACCCGTCCCGGAGCTGCAAAAGTTAATCAAAATCGCCGACCGCCGGGCCGCCTACCTGGAGGCAACGCGGCTCGCCGGATTCGAGGCTGCCGAAGCGCGGCGGTTCTTTGGACGGCCGCCTGAGATTTCGCCGACAATCGAGCGCGATTACCTCAAACCTTGGCCGGCGGAGACGGCGCAGCAGCGTTATCTCGAGCGCTTTCGTAAACTCGCGGCTGACTAAACGTCACACTTGTGCCGCGTAATCTTACCTATATGAAGTGAACCCAAAGTCCCACATTCGATTCGATGATTCACGTCTGCTCCCTCGCCCGTCTGCACGAGACCGTCGACGATACCGGTGCCCGGCACGTCGTGACGCTGCTCGGCGACGGCGACCATGTCGAGCGGCCGGCGGCAATCGCCGCGGAAAATCATCTCTGGCTGCGGCTGCACGATATATCCGAACCATTCGACGGCTACATCATGCCGGACGAGGACCATGTCGCCGATTTATTGAACTTCGTGCGCCGTTGGGATCGCCGCGCGCCGATCGTGATCCACTGCTATGCCGGCATCAGCCGCTCGACGGCTAGCGCGTTTGCCAGCGTCTGCGCACTTAATCCGGCGCGCGACGAGAACAGCATCGCGCAGGCGTTGCGGCGCGCTTCGCCGACCGCAACTCCGAACATCCGTATTGTTTCGCTGGCCGACCGGCTGCTGGGCCGCCAGGGCCGCATGGTCACCGCGATCGAAGACATCGGACGCGGCGTCGTGGCGACGGAGGGCACACCCTTCCAGCTCGACTTGGACTAGGGAAGGCTTGGATTAGGGGTCGTCAGAGAAGCGAGGTTATTCCTCGATTGCCGGCCGCAAGCTTGTCAGCGGCGTTGCATGCACCGGCGTGACTGGCGCGGCGCGTGCCGGCTCGAGGCGCACCGGTTCTCCAGCGCGGGCTTCTCCAGCGTGGGTATTGCTGGTCAGCTGCGTGCGCGGGTTATGCTGGCGGAAGTCGCAATAAGCAAAACCAAGGCCGGCGACCGAACCGCGGAAACTGCGGTAGTTGATCTTTTGCACCTTAAAGCACGGTTCGATCGGTAGGCCGGCCAGATGTGCGCACATCGAAGTGCCTTCGACCTTGACCGTGCCCGCGGGCAACGCCGCGAAATGAGCCTCGCCCTTGCCGCCTGGCCGGATGGTGCCGACGACCGAGCCATCGGCGAAGATGCGACCGATACCGGCGGTTCCGTCAAAGCAGGTGTAGGCAAACAGCTTGCCGACCACGAACGCCTTCGCCTGCTCCGGTCCGAGTTCCTCGGCAACCGCCGCGGAAGCTCCGAAGACACAGGCACAGACGACGGCAACGCGCAGCAACATCGACGACTCCACGGCGGATACGGGAAGCAGGTTAGCAAAATTCCTTAACCGTCCCCTTACCATAGCGGCTCCCCGCCCTAGTGAAAATACTCGACAATTTTCAGGGTTATTACCGAATTTTTACCACAATGCGGCCGCGCACTTCGCCGGCAATAATGCGCGCGCCGGCCGCAATCACATCGGCGAGCCCGATTTCGCTGGTCATCGCGGCTATCTTGCCGCGGTCGAGATCGGTTGCGAGACGCCGCCATGCTTCCTGCCGCAGCGGAAGCGGGCACTGGACCAAATCAATGCCGATAAGCGACACTCCGCGCAGGATGAACGGCGCCACCGTAGTCGGCAGATCCATGCCCCCGGCAAGTCCGCAGGCGGCAACCGCGCCACCGTAGCGCGTCATCGACAGCACGTTGGCGAGCATCGTCGAGCCGACCGCGTCGATGCCACCGGCCCAGCGCTCCTTGGCGAGCGGGCGCGGCGCGCCGGTCAACTCCTTGCGCTCGATGATCTCGGCCGCGCCCAGTCCCTTGAGGTAGTCGGCTTCGGCCGGACGCCCGGTCGCCGCAGCAACCGTATAGCCGAGCTTGGCCAACAACGCGATTGCTACGGAACCCACGCCGCCGGAAGCGCCGGTTACCACGATGCTGCCGCGCGCCGGAACGATTCCGGCACGCTCGATCGCCATCACCGAGAGCATCGCGGTGTAGCCGGCGGTGCCGATCGCCATCGCGTCGTGTGCACTCATGCCCGCCGGCAGGCGAACCAGCCAGTCGCCCTTGACCCGCGCCTTGTGCGCATACGCGCCGAGGTGGGTCTCGCCCAGGCCCCAGCCGTTGAGGATCACCTTGTCACCGGCCTTCCACACCGGATGGTTGGACGATTCTACTGTGCCGGCGAAATCGATGCCGGCAATCATTGGGAAGCGACGCACCACCGGCGACTTGCCGGTGAGCGCAAGGCCATCCTTGTAGTTGAGCGTGGAATATTCGACCGCGACGGTGACGTCGCCGTCCATTAGATCTTTCTCGTCGAAATCGGCGAGGCGTACGGTCTGGCCGCTTTCCGCCTTGTCGACGACGATGGCTTTGAAGGTCGACATCGCGGCCTCGTCAGGCCGGCATCGGCGCAAGGCGCGCCACCGGCCGCTCCACGATCGGCAGGTTGATCACTGCCGAAATGATGCCGAGTGCAATCGCCAGCCACCAAACCGCGTCGTAGGAACCGGTGCGGTCGAATACGATGCCGCCGAGCCAGACACCGAGAAAACCGCCGACCTGATGGCTGAAGAAGGCGAGCCCCGACAGCGTCGCCAGCCATTGCGTGCCGAACATGACGGCGATGATGCCGTTGGTGGGCGGCACGGTTGAAAGCCACATCAGTCCCATGCTGGCACCGAACGCGATGCAGGTGAACGGCGTGACCGGAAACCAGATGAAGGCGAGGATGGCCGCGGCGCGGAAGAAATAGATGAACGAGAGCAGGTAGTGTTTCGGCATGCGGTCGCCGAGCCAGCCGGATGAAAGCGAACCGATGATGTTGAATAGTCCGATCGAGGCGATCGTCCAGCCGCCGACTGTCGCGGAAAGGCCGCGATCGACCAGATAGGCGGGAAGGTGGACAGTGATGAACTGGAGCTGGAAGCCGCAGGTGAAGAAGCCGAGCACGAGCAATACGTAGGAACGCTGGCCGAGCGCTTCGCTGAGCGCCTGCCGGAGCGACTGCGACGCCATCAGTGCTGCAGTCGGGCCGCCGGCAGCCGCCTTCGGCGTTGCCAAGGCCAAAGAGAGCGGCAGCACCGCCATCATGCTGAAAGCAAAAATCAGGATCGTCTGCTGCCAGCCGAACTGATCCATCAGCAGCACCGCGACCGGCGAATAGAGGAACTGTCCGAACGAGCCTGCCGCCGTACCGGCGCCGAAGGCAGTCGATCGCCAATGCGGTGGCAACAGTTTGCCGAACGCGGCAAGAATGACCATGAAGGACGAGCCGGAGAGGCCAAATCCCATAAGCACGCCGGCCGACAGATCGAGCATCGGCGCGCTGGTCGAATAAGTCATCAGAGTCAGGCCGAGGGCGTAGAGGATGGCGCCGACACAAAGCACGCGCGGAGCGCCGAAGCGGTCAGCGAGAATGCCGGCAAGCGGCTGACCCGCACCCCACAGCAGATTCTGGATCGCCAGGGCGAAAGCGAAGACGTCGCGGCCCCAGTGATTGGCGCTCGACATCGGCGTGAGGAAAAAGCCGAGCGTCGAGCGCGGTCCGAAAGCGAGCAGCGAAATCAGGCAGCCGAAGCCGATAATAACCAGCGGCGTTCGCCAGTCAGACAGCTTTTCAGCGCTAGCCACAGCGCTTCGACTCGAAAGTTCACTGGACATGGGATCCCGGCAGAGGTCGTTATTGCAATGCAGCAGCATAAGCCGTGAACGCCGATCGCCCAAACGAAACTTCGCGCCGGCGATACCGGCGCATGGCTGATCCGCGCCGCAGCACAAGCTTTTAGAGTTTGGCGCTTTGCGTTGCCTTGACGGCAGGCGCGGGCGAAATCGCCGCTTGCGGGCCTTTGGCCGCATCCGGCCTCGCCAGGGTTACCGGAGCTTTGGCCGGTGCAGGCGTCTCGGGCGCTGCATCGGCCGGGCGGGCTATCGCCGCGGCGTCGCCGACCCAAGCCGGAACGTCCGGACCGTCGGCCCAAGCGCGCGGGCGGTAGAAGGTGTGAACGCCAAGGCTGAACATCTTCTTCATCTCGTGAACCCAGCTCGGGTGCACCCAGTAAGCGTGATAATGGGTGGCGTGACCGACATCGGCGAGCCAGATTTTGCCGTCGAGCGTGTCCTTGGCGATCCGCTTGGCTTGCGTCCACATATCGGGTTCGTCGATGCGGCTCAGATCCCTGCCTTCGCAGGCGAAGGTGAACTGGCAGGCGAGGCGGCGGTTGGCGTTTTGATAAACGACGCCGCATACGTCATTCGGGTAGAACCCGGAGAAGACGCGGTTTATCACCACTTGCGCGACCGCCTCTTGTCCCTTCAGCGGTTCGCCGCGGGCTTCGAAATACACCGCGTCCGCAAGGCACTTCTCGGCCTTGGCGCGGGGCTTGCCGGCAAGACCGAGCCGTTCCGCCGGACTTTGCGGCCGACCGTCCTTGTCGGCGAGGCTCTCGCCGCCAACGCCGGTTTCGGCGGACCCTTCCAGCGCTGACAGCTTGATGTCGGGATCGACCACGGCCGGCGACACCAAGATCGGCTCGGCGCCAGGCACCCATTGCTCCAGACCGTTGTGCGCACCGACGGTGCCGACGCCGAAATATAGTTGCGTGGTACGCTCAGCCGGATCTTCATCGAGAAAAGAAAGCGAAGCGAACGCCGATCCCCCTGCTTCGGTTTGCTCGCTTTCGCCGGCCGCTGCGATTTCCGGCGGTTTGTCGGCGAGCGCCGCATCGTCTTCAGAATCCACGTTGGAGATAACCGCAGCGGTGCCATCGCTACGCTGCTGCACATTCGGCAGCGAGCCGAAAGCCTCGTCCGCAGCGGCGAATGGCAACGGCGGGGATGGAGTTTCGAACCGCTCGGCGCTCTTGGGCCGCGAAGTTGTAATCGGCACCGGCGGATTCCGAGGCTGCGACGACGGCGCGCTGACCGGCTGCAACTCCGGCGCGCTTTGCGGTTCACCGGCGGCCGGAGTGGCTTGCGGCAGCGGCATGCGGTCGCCTTTGAGACGGCGGTTGACCGTCGGATATGCGACATGCAGCGCGACGTGCGCCATCGGCGGCTCATCCGCCGTCCACACTTTCACATCAAGCGCGCGGGGATCGAAATTCACCGGCTGTGCGGCGAGTTCGGGAATTGTCGTGCCGATCGGACGCGAGAAACGGAATGTCGCGGCGTGAATGGTCCCGAACGGCGAAGCGATGAGATGTTCGTGCGACTGTTCCGACACACCGGGCTGGCGCGCCAGGAATGTCGAGAGATCCTGGAAACCGGTCGCCGTCGGCGCAAACGCTATGCAGAACGCGCCGAACCAGAACGGCCCCGATAACGCGGCCAGCGGCCGTAAACGCAACGCTACCATCACCCTCACGCGACCGCCGAAAAAGCGACGCTTCCCGTTATTAAGCAAACGCTGCCGTGGTGGCGCGAATGCGACACGTTCAAATATTGTCGGGTTAACGTTGCGGCCGCGTTAATCGCCGAATCTGCGCGGCTCTAGTGATGCGCGGCGCGGATCGGCAGGCGAAATCAGCAAATTTTCAATCGCGTAGTGTTTCGCTACACCGCCGCGGCGCGTTTTTCTTTGCACTTAATTAACCAAAAAGACAACGCGCTGCGCGCTTACGCCGTCGAGCTTCCGGGCTTGCCCAATGCCGCCTGCGCCGCGGCGAGCCGGGCGATCGGCACACGGAATGGCGAGCACGAGACGTAATCGAGCTTGACCTCGTGGCAGAACGCGACCGAAGCCGGATCGCCACCGTGCTCGCCGCAAATGCCGAGCTTGATGTTCGGCCGTGTCTTGCGTCCACGCTCGGCCGCGATACGCACCAATTCGCCGACGCCCTCGCGATCGATCGACACGAACGGATCGACGGGGAGGATGCCCTTGGCCGTATAAATGCCGAGGAAGCTTGCCGCGTCGTCGCGGCTGATGCCAAAGGCGGTCTGCGTCAGGTCGTTGGTGCCGAAGGAAAAGAACTCGGCCGTCTGCGCGATCTCGGCCGCCTTGAGCGCCGCGCGCGGTAACTCGATCATGGTGCCGACCTGATATTTGATCGAAGCCCCGGTCTCGGCGGCGACGGTCTTGGCCATAGCGTCGATGCGCTCTTTCACCAAATCGAATTCGGCCTTGCTGGCGATCAGCGGCACCATGATCTCAGGCACCACCGGCTTTTTGGTCGTACGGCCGGCTTCGATTGCCGCTTCGAATATGGCGCGCGCCTGCATTTCCGCGATTTCCGGAAAGGCGATAGCAAGGCGGCAGCCGCGAAAGCCGAGCATCGGATTGAATTCGTGCAATTCTCTTGCCCGATCGGCGAGCTTTTTCGGATCAGCGCCCATCGCCCGCGCCACCTCGGCAATATCCTGATCGCTGTGCGGCAGGAATTCGTGCAACGGCGGGTCGAGCAGGCGGATGGTCACCGGCAAAGAGCCCATGATCTTGAAGAGCTCGACGAAGTCGGCGCGCTGCATCGGCAATAGCTTGGCGAGCGCGGCGCGGCGCGCCGTTTCGTCTTCGGCCAGGATCATTTCGCGCACGGCGCGGATACGATCCTCCTCGAAGAACATATGCTCGGTGCGGCACAGTCCGATGCCTTCGGCGCCGAACTTGACGGCGGCACGCGCGTCGGCGGGCGTATCGGCGTTCGCGCGCACCTTCAGCTTGCGTACCGTGTCGGCCCATTTCATCAGCGCGCCGAATTCGCCGGCCAGTTCCGCTTGGCGCATCGGCACTTTGCCGACCAGCACCTGGCCGGTTGCGCCGTCGATGGTGAGCGTATCACCCTTTTTCAGGCCGACGCCGCCGGCGGTCATGGTCTGCGCGCGATAATCGATTCGCAGCGCGCCGGCGCCGGCGACGCACGGCTTGCCCATGCCGCGCGCGACCACGGCGGCGTGCGAAGTCATGCCGCCCCGCGTGGTCAGAATTCCTTCGGCGGCGTGCATGCCGTGAATGTCCTCGGGCGAGGTCTCGACCCGGACCAGGATGACCTTGCGTCCCTGGCTTTTCAGCAATTCCGCGTCTTCCGACGAGAACACGATCTCTCCGCACGCGGCGCCGGGCGAAGCCGGCAGACCGGTCGCAATCACTTTGCGCTCGGCATCGGGATCGATCGTCGGATGCAGGAGCTGGTCGAGCGCGGCCGGATCGATGCGCATCACCGCCTCTTGCCGGCTGATCAATTTCTCGTTCGCCAGCTCGACGGCAATACGCAAGGCGGCTTTGGCGGTGCGTTTGCCGTTGCGCGTTTGCAGCATCCACAGCTTGCCTTGCTCGACCGTGAACTCGAGGTCCTGCATGTCGCGGTAATGCTTTTCCAGCACGGCATGGATGCGCTTGAGCTCGGCGAAAGCCGCCGGCAAAGCCGCCTCCATCGACGGTTTGTCGGAGCCGGCTTCCTTGCGGGCTTGCTCGGTGATCTCCTGCGGCGTGCGGATGCCGGCGACCACATCCTCGCCCTGGGCGTTGATGAGAAATTCGCCGTAGAGCTTTTTCTCGCCGGTCGAGGGATTGCGCGTGAAGGCAACACCGGTCGCCGAGGTCTCGCCCATATTGCCGAACACCATGGCCTGCACATTGACTGCAGTGCCCCAGCTTTCCGGAATAGCATGCAGGCGGCGATAAGTGATGGCGCGCTGATTCATCCATGAGCCGAACACCGCGCCGATCGCGCCCCACAATTGCGCTCGTGGATCCTGCGGAAACGGCTTGCCGGTCTCCTGTTCGACCCGTTGCTTGAATTGTCCGACCAATTCTTCCCAGTCGCCGGCCTCGAGATCGGTATCGAGCGCGTGGCCGTTGCGCTCCTTTTGTTCGTCGAGGAGTTCCTCGAAGTGATGGTGCGCGATGCCGATCACTACGTCGGAATACATGGTGATGAAACGCCGATAGCTGTCGAAGGCGAAACGCCGGTCGCCGGATCGCTCCGCCAACGCCGCGACCGTCACGTCGTTGAGCCCGAGATTGAGTACGGTGTCCATCATGCCCGGCATGGAGGCGCGCGCTCCCGAGCGCACCGAGACGAGCAGCGGATTTTTCGCGTCGCCGAATGTCTTGCCGGTAATGCGGCCGACTTCGGCGAGCGCCGCGTCGACCAGAGCGCGCAGATCCTTCGGATAGGTTTTGCCGTTGGCGTAGAAGTAACTGCAGACCTCAGTGGTGATGGTGAAACCGGGCGGTACCGGCAGGCCGAGCTGCGCCATCTCGGCAAGCCCCGCGCCTTTGCCGCCGAGCAGATTACGCATGCTCGCGCGCCCCTCGGCTTTCTTGCCGCCGAAGCTATAGACCCATTTGCCCTTTTTCGCCGCGGCCGCGGTCGGCTTCGCCGACCGGGACCGTTTCACCGAATGACGGGAGAGTTTCGAGCGCGATTTCGCCATAGGTTCTGGTTCGGCAGGAGCTCGTTGCGGTGAGGAGCGCCCTCTTAATGCAGATGCCGGCGTCGATTGCAACGCCGGCGTGATTTGTAGCCGCGGGATCAATGCCAGACGAACCAATGATGGACGGCGTTGAGCTCCACCACGCCGACAAAGATCAGATAGATCGCGACGATGTAGTTCAGCAGCCGCGGGATGATGAGAATGAGCAGGCCGGCGATGATGGCGACGATCGGCGTGATATGGGCGGCGGTAACGACCATGATTTTTCCTCGGATTTAAGGGAGATGGATGGGGGCTAATCGATCACGAACGTGAACCCGGCAACGCCCGGCGGGATAACAACGCGCCACGGCGCTTTCGGTTCTAGCAGTTTCGCCGAAATTCGGAATGTCATTCCGGAACCGGGCGCAGCGAGGGGCGGAATCCATAAGCCCGGCATTCGTGGATATGGATTCCGGGTTCGCCGCTTTACGGCGCCCCGGAATGACGAAAGCATTTCATCCCTCAATCTTGGAGAAATCGGCGACGGCACGGGTAGCAGCGCGGATCTCATTGAGCAATTTGAGGCGGTTGTCGCGCAGTTTCTGGTCTTCGACATTGACAGTGACTTTGTCGAAGAAGACGTCGACGTAAGGCCTTAGCCTCGCAAGGTGGCTCATTGCTCCCTCGAAATCTTCGTTCTCGACGGCCCGCGCCGTGCCCGACTTGGCGCGCTCGATCTCGAACGCGAGTTTTTCCTCTTCATCCTGTTTGTATAGTTGCCGCTCGGGCGCGCCGATATATTCCCGCGAATCCTTCTTTTCCTCGATGCGGATGATGTTGGTCGCGCGCTTATATCCGGCGAGCAAATTCTTGCCGTCTTCGGTATCGAGGAATTTTCCCAGGGCCTCGACGCGGCGAACAATGAGGAGCAGATCGTCCTGGTCTTCGAGCGCGAACACTGCATCCATGAGATCGTGTCGCGCGCCTTGTTCCCTGAGCTGGACCTTCAAGCGATCGGCGAAGAAGGCCAATAATTCTCCGCGAAGCGCCGAACTCCCGGAAGGATAACGCGTGGCAACAACATAAAACAATCGCAGCCGCAACGAATTGCTCAAGACGATACGGATGACTCCCAACGCCGCCCGTCGTAGCGCGTACGGGTCTTTGCTCCCAGTCGGCTTTTCATCGACGGCCCAGAAGCCGACCAGCGTGTCAATCTTGTCCGCGAGCGCGACCGCAATTGACACTGGATCGCTCGGCACCAGATCGTCGGGCCCTTTGGGCTTGTAGTGATCCTCGCAAGCGTGCGCGACCGCTTCGTCCTCATCCCACTCTTCGGCATAATATTTCCCCATTGTGCCTTGCAATTCGGGAAACTCGCCGACGACTTCGGTGAGCAAATCCGCTTTGCACAAACGCGCGGCACGTTTTGCCTTGGTGACATCCGCGCCGACCAGCGGCGCCAACTCTGTCGCGAGCCGCTCGATGCGTTCGATGCGATCCCATTGCGTGCCGAGCTTCTCGTGAAAAACGATGTCTTTGAACTTCGGCAGCCGGTCTTCCAGCGGCGTCTTTAGATCGGTCTCGTAGAAGAATTTTGCGTCCGACAGCCGCGCGCGGATGACGCGCTCATTGCCGGCGACAATCGCCTTGCCGCCATCATCCGCCTCGATATTCGACACCAGAACGAACTTGTTGACGAGCTTGGCGTGCGCGGCGTCGCGCAACACGAAACACTTCTGGTTGTTGCGGATGGTGGCGCGGATCACTTCCTCGGGGATGCGCAGGAATTGCTCTTCGAACGAGCCCATCAACACCACCGGCCATTCGACCAGACCGGCGACTCCGGTGAGAAGACCGTCGTCCTCGATGAGTTCTAGCCCCTGCGCGAAGGCAAGCTGCTTCGCTTCGGTGAGAATAATGTCGCGGCGGCGCTGCGCGTCGAGCACCACCTTGGCTTTGTCGAGCTTTTGCGTGTAATCGGCGAGCCTTCGCACCGCGAACGGCTTCGGCGCCAGAAAGCGATGGCCGCGCGTCTGGTTGCCGGCGGCGACGCCGTCGACCGAAAAGCCCACGACATCCGGCTCCTCGGTCTCCGGGCCGAATGTCGCCACGATGGAATGGAGCGGACGCACCCAGGTCAGGGCAGCAGCGTCTTTCGAGCGCTCGCCCCAGCGCATCGACTTGGGCCAGGGGAACGTCTTGATCACGTCAGGAAGAATTTCACCGATGACGTCGATAGCGGGACGGCCCGGCTTTTCGATCGTGGCAACGTAAAAGTCGCCTTTCTTGTCGGATTGCACCTTCGCTTCGCCGATGGATTTGAACCCGGCGGCTTTCAGAAATCCGGCGATGGCATTGTCCGGCGCGCCGACGCGCGGACCTTTTTCTCCTCGCGGATATCCGGCTGCCGCGCCGGCACGCCCTGCACGGCGAGCGCCAGGCGCCGCGGCGTCACGAACGCCTTGGCGCCGTCATAGGCAAGCCCGGCATCGACCAGCCGGTCGGTCACGGCCTTGCGCAGATCGTCCGCCGCCCGCGCTTGCATGCGCGCCGGAATTTCCTCGGAAAAAAGCTCAAGCAGTAGGTCGGGCATCGTGGGCGGCTCTAAAAAAGTTTTCACCCTCCCCCCAAGGGGAGGGTGTTGAAAGTGCGCTTTGCCTACGCCGGCTTCAAGCGCCGAGCGTCTTATGCGTCCCGTCGCACAACGGCTTTTTCGACGAGCGCTTGCAGGCGCAGAACCAAACCTTCTCGGACTTCGGCGCCTTGAATTCGACCGGCGTGAAGCTCGTGACTTTGTGCGAGCCATCGCAGAACGGCTGCTTCTTGGAACGTCCGCACGCGCACCACCAGTAACTCTTGCCGGCCTCGACCTCGATCGGCATCGGCGCACGGCCGCCGATCTCTGGCATCTCACTCATTCGCTGGTCCCTCCACCTTCTGTCGCGAGCCACGCTTCGCCGCATGCTTTAGCAAGTTCGCGCACCCGCAGGATGTAACTCTGCCGTTCGGTCACCGAAATCACGCCGCGCGCATCAAGCAGGTTGAAAACGTGACTGGCCTTGATGCATTGGTCATAAGCCGGCAGAGCCATCATATGACGACCGCGGTCGCTGCCGCTAACGCCATCCGCCCAGCCGGCCTCAAGATATTTCTTGCAGGCCGATTCGGCCATGCGGAATTGCTCGAACAGCATTTCAGTGTCGGCGTATTCGAAGTTATGCCGCGAATATTCCTGCTCGGCCTGGAGGAACACATCGCCGTAGGTGACTTTCTCGCTGCCCTCGCGACCGTTGAAATTGAGGTCGAAGACGTTTTCCACGCCCTGCACATACATCGCCAGCCGCTCGAGCCCGTAGGTAAGCTCGCCCGATACCGGCGCACACTCGAAGCCGGCAACCTGCTGGAAATAGGTGAACTGCGAAACCTCCATGCCGTCGCACCAGCATTCCCAGCCGAGTCCCCAGGCGCCGAGCGTCGGGCTTTCCCAGTCGTCCTCGACGAAGCGGATGTCGTGCAGCTTCGGATCGATGCCGATTGCGTAGAGCGATTGCAGATAAAGCTCCTGCAAATCGTCGGGCGAAGGCTTGAGGATCACTTGCAGCTGATAATAGTGCTGCAAGCGGTTGGGATTCTCGCCGTAGCGGCCATCCTTCGGGCGGCGGGACGGTTGCACATAGGCAGCGTTCCACGGTTTCGGCCCGAGCGCGCGCAACGTCGTCGCCGGATGGAAGGTGCCGGCGCCGACCTCCATATCGTAAGGCTGCAAGATCACGCAGCCCCAATCCGCCCAATAGCGCTGTAAGGTCAGGATCAGTCCCTGGAACGAGCGCTCCGGGCGCATATGCGGTGGCGAATCGGCGGTCGCGGTCATTGCTGGACGTTGTTGGTGAAACGCCCGCTTGTGGTCAAGTCCGGTGCGGTCAAGTCTGGTCAGCAAAGACTTGGCGCTTACTCCGGGCGGTAATCGCCCGTATTCGGGTCGCGCTTTAAAGTCGGCAATGCGCCGCGATCGGCCGGCTCGACGGCGGGCTCTCCGCGCACTTCGTCCAGTTCGGCGTTGACCCGCCGCCCTTCGCGGATGCACCAGCGCACGAGGACCGCGGTCCCCATCAATCCCAGCGCCAAGGCGAACACCGGCGGCATTTGGTCCCTCCGCTCTTTAGCTAGACCGAATTATAGTCCGTAACGCGCCCAGAGAGCGCGTGCTTCAAGCGCCGAAATCATGTCTTCCGCAAGGCCGGTTTGGACAAGGCCGCCGGCTATTAAATCGCCGCGACCCGTTCCGAACAGGCGCCGGCCGAACCAGCCGCGATCGGCGGAAATCAATGGCGTCCACACCTTATCGCCAAAACGCTGACGCAAGGTCGAACGCGAATCGCCGATGGCGTCGACCAGACCAAGATCGAGCGCCCGGCGCCCGGTCCAATACTCCCCGCTGAACAGGCCGTCGTCGCCGACGAGCTTGCCGCCGCGCCGCGACTTCACCAGCGCAATGAAATCGTCGTGGATTTCCCGCTGCAACTTCTTCAGCCGTTCGACATCCTCGGCGTTCTCCGGCAGGAATGGATCCAGCGTGGCTTTATGCTCGCCCGACGTGTAGAGCCGGCGCTCGATCCCGAGTTTGGCGATCAGCTTGTCGAAACCGAACGAGCCGCCGACCACGCCGATCGAGCCGACAATCGAATTCGGATCGGCGATGATCTCATCGGCGGCACAGGCGATCATGTAGCCGCCTGAAGCCGCAGCATCCTCGACGAACGCAATCACCCGCCGCTTTTTCTCCTCTGCCAGGTCGCGGATGCGGCGAAAGATCAGGTGCGATTGCGCCGGCGAGCCGCCCGGCGAGTTGATGGCGAGCGCAACCGCTACCGCATTGCGCACGCCGAACGCGCGGTCGAGCGTACGGGCGATGCCCGCCATTGAAAGGCCCGGCCGCAAAGGTGTCGAAAAACCGATGACGCCCGTCAACCGCACCACCGGCACCACCGGCCGGTCGCGGCGGAATCGCTGGGGCAGCAAATCCCTTAACATCGCCAACGCGCGCGTCCAGCCGCCGCGCAGATCATCGCCGGTTAATGGCTCGGCCATGAAATCCACATAAGCGGTAACCGGGATGCGCTCAAGTAACCGTTTGTTAACCCGTTGAAACGCTTGATGTCCGGCGATCTCCCGCTGGAACAAACGATCGGCGCGCAATGAAAATCTACGTGCTCTTGATGCTGATCGGCGTGATCGTCAGCATGTCCTATATCCCCGTCCGCAAGACGAAGCCTACCGCGACGCCATCGCCCAATTCCGTGCCGGCAAACGTTTAACGCGCTAGCTTCTTCTCTCGGCCAAAGGCAAAGCGGCGGCCTCGCGCAAAACCGCCTCGGCTTCCTCGGTGGGCTTGCCCGCGGCGTCGGCGAGAACGAAACCCGGCAGCAGCGAGAGCGGCGCGCGGCTTCCCTTGATCGCACGTGCAAGCACGCGGATCGCCGGAGCGGCGGGCTTGGGATGAACCGGCAGGACAGCGACAGCGCCAAAGCCGTCCGCCAAAGCGGTCAGAATCGCATCGAGGCCATCCGCGCGCCAGATCAGCGTCACTACGCCGGCAGGCCGGAGCAATCGCGCCGCGGTGCGCAGCCAGCGATGGAGCGTGTCTGGCTCGGCGCGATGCGCCAAACGGCGGCGGCGATCAGGCGAAGGATTGTGCGCGGCATTGAACGGCGGGTTCATCAGCACGTGATCAACGCTGCCTGATGCCAGACCGGCCGCGGTAAAGGCCGCCGGCCGCGCCACGATATCGAGGCAGACGGCGCGCACCCGCTTCGCCATATTGTTGCGCGCGGCGTTTTCGCCGGCGAGCGTCACGAGATCGCCCTCAATCTCGACCAGCGTGACCGCCACGTCATCGACGCGACGCGCTAGCGCCAAACCGGCTGCACCCACGCCGGCGCCGAGATCGACGAGGTGCTCGCCCGGCCGCGCCGAACATGCCGCCGCCAACAGGATTGCGTCGTGGCCGACGCGGTGCCCCTTGCGTGGCTGCCGCAAAACGAGCCTGCCGCCGAGCGCGGCGTCGTCGCTGGTCGGCGCGCG
This sequence comes from uncultured Alphaproteobacteria bacterium, assembly GCA_963845775.1. Taxonomy (GTDB): domain Bacteria; phylum Pseudomonadota; class Alphaproteobacteria; order Rhizobiales; family Xanthobacteraceae; genus BOG-931. The sequence continues at coordinate 57,801 of CAWJTE010000002.1, read as the reverse complement.
CTCAGCGGCCATCGCGCCATATCTCGTGCGCGAAACCCGCATTTTCGAGCAGCGTCCGCGCGGCGTTGAGCTCATCGTCGCCGACCAGGATGCGACGCGGAAAAATGCCGATCGAGCCTTCCAGCACGCTGATGTTTTGATCGACCACCATATGGTGGATATGCGCGCCTTTGAGCAGCGCCTCGATCGCCGAGATTAGAACTGCATCGTTAGTGCGGACAAGCTCGCGCAAAGCGCCCTACCCTTCGCCCGCCCCCGATGACACGGACGTGATCGTTGTAGGCGGGGCTTGCTGGTCTCGTCGCCGCGGCGGAGTTCGTTGCCGCCGGCAAGAAGATCATCGTCCTCGATCGGGAGCCGAGCAATCCCTCGGCGATCAGGCGTTCTGGTCGTTCGGCACGGCTTATTTTTCCGAGCGCCTAAAATTGTGTTAATAACTGGTGGAAACGGCTAAAATTGTGTTAATAATAGGAACAGATTGAAATTGATCAAGAATTGTTGAGTGGCGGCCATGAAGGCGTTCCATCACCGGCATTCCTGGCCGAAGGTTGCTCCGCCGCTGAGCGACCACGAGCGCGCCATTTCCGACGATTGGATGCACTACTGGCATCACCAGGTTTTGCCGCATCGATACGGTGCGATCGAAAAGTTCAACCATGGCTATCCTTTGCGGCATCTTCCCGATCAGTCCCATTTTCGCACGATCGAGATCGGTCCCGGTGTCGGCGGCCAACTTGAACTCGAGGACCTGTCCCGTCAGGACTACCACTGCATTGAGCTGCGGGAAAACATGTCCGCCGAGCTCAAGAGGCGCTTTCCGGCCGTAACTGTCACCACAGCCTCATGCCAAGAAAGAACGCGATACGACAACGGCTACTTCGATCGTGCCGTAGCCGTGCACGTCCTGGAGCACCTTCCCGATCTTCCGCGCGCGATATCCGAACTGCTTCGGTTGCTGCGAGTGGGCGGAATCCTTTCCATCGTCATTCCCTGCGATCCCGGCATAGCCTGGGAGTTCGCCCGGCAGACCTCATCGGCTCGCATTTTCCGCCGGCGCTACAACATGCCGTACATGTGGCTGATGCGCCGCGAGCACATCAACAGCCCAGCCGAGATTATTTCCATCTTGAAAAGCGGATTCGATGAAATAGATCGCACCTATTTTCCGCTTAATCTGATTCCGTTGAATTCCGCAAATCTATGCCTCGGCATTACCTGTCAACGCCGATAGACCGACGGCGCGTTTGCACCCGTGGTGCCACTGACCTTCCGCTGTCGCCATCGCTCATCTGATCGCCCACATCGACGTAAAACTCGGCGAAACCGGCATCCTCCAGTAACGCGGGGACAGCTTCGAGCTGGTCTCGCCGACCAAGATGCGGCGCGGGACAATCCCAATCGAGCCTTCCAGCACGCTGATGTTTTGATCGACCACTATATGAGGGATATGCGCGCGTTTGAGCGGCGCCTAACCCTTCGCCGCCAAGCGCGTGGCCTTTGCACGGCGAAAAACAAACTCCGGCGCAGCGGGCAGCTATAATTGCCAGTCTGCCCTTGTGTAGCTATAAGCCATCATCCCACTTTCTTTCGCAAAGAACCCGACATTCGATGGCTGATACGTTGCGTATGCAGGCCGCGACGTCGCATCCCGGCATGGCTTCTCCGTTCGAACGCCTGACCCCACTCGGTTTCGGGATGGGACTATTGGTCATTTGCGGATTTATGCTGGCGTCGTTCCTGCTGGCCGGCTTCTGGTTTCCCTATTGGCGCGTCGCCGATATGGACTTCTGGGTGGTGTACAACGCCTTTCTACTCAATACCCCGCTGCCGCAGGAATATTTCGGTCATCCCGGCTACCTTTCGATTCTGGTGTTGAGCTACTGGCTGCAAGCGCTGCACGCCGGCGGCTTCGTCCACGTTCAGTCGCTTGCGGGGATCCCTCCGGTCAGCGATGCGGCGGGCTTCGCCGACGTCTGGACCAGAGCGACGCAAGCCGGCCGCGTTTTGTCGCTCATTTTCATGCTGGCTTACGTCGTTGCTTTTTCCTCTTTACTGAAGGCGATCGTCCGCGACGGCCGGATCGCGGAACTCGCCGGGCTTTTCCTCGCCTGCGCCGGCGGACTGACCATGCAGATGCGGATCATGCGCACCGAGCTTCTGGCGACGGGCTTTTTCATGATTGCGCTGCTCATCCTTATCGCCGTGGCAAAACGGGGCGGACGGGCCTGGCGGCCCGCCGTCATCGGCTTCGCCAGCCTGCTCATCACGCTGGGGATGCTGAACAAGATTCAAATTTTCTTTCTGATTTGCGCCCTGCCCTTTCTACTGCTTCCATTCGGTCCCGACACGTCGCCGCCAAGCGAATTTTGGCGGCGGCGGAGTGCCTGGCTCGCCGTGGCGGCGAGCGCGGCAATCGCGCTTATCGCCATTTATCTCGCCCGAAACATCTTGATCACCGGATTTTCGCCATCCGACATGCCGGGCCTGCATCTGCCGTCGCTTCGGATTGGAGCCGCAATTTATCTGCCGGCGTTTGCGATCTGGATCGGTCTTGGCATGGCGGCCTATTGGGCGGTCTGGCGTCCCGCCGCGTCGGAAGCGCTGGCCGCGGCGTTTGCCGTGGTTGCGGGCTGCATGATTGGGCTCCTCGCGCTCTATGCACGCTACAACCCCACTGACGTGGTGGTCGTTTTTCATCCCACCGAGCAGATGTTTCTGTGGGCTTCCTATGCCGAACCGGACATCGCCCACGACGCATCCCGGCTCGGGTTTCTGCTGCGATCCATCGCCGGCGTGATCGCGCGCCACGTCTACATCCTGCACCCCTCGTCACGCCCGGCGATTTTCGTCGAATGGTTCGTCGTCGCTGCGACTACGATCGCGATCCATCGGCGCAAGTGGTATCTTGTGGCGCAGGTGGCGCCGCTGATGCTCACCGTTTGGTGCGTCGATACGTTAAGCATGGGGCGCGGCCTCAAGCAGGAATATTTCACCCTGACCGATCCGCTCATCATCGTCGCGGGCGCGCTTCTGATCGCCCAGCTCGTGGACCTGCAGTACCATCGCTGGACTTATCGTCTGGGCTTTCTGCTGATCGTCGCGCACGTGGTGATCAGCCAGTTCGAGCCGGTAAAGCAAGCCTATCTGCGGAGAGGGGGTCCGGAAATCTGGTGCTACCTCTATCCCTATGCGGTGCGGGTCGAGCATTACCCGTTCTGCCCGCCGGAGCCCGGAGGCCATTAGGCGCCGTCATCGGGCATGACGGTTCAGCTCCGCCGTCTCTCCTCACCCGGCGCGCGTAATTGGAGATAAGCGAGCAGCCGCAGCTCGCGGCGGCCGCGGGTGACGGTGTCGAGAATCAAACCGCAAGCGACCGAGAGAAAGGCGAGCAGCATCAATCCGGTCGAGAGCACCACCGTGGGAAGGCGCGGCACCAGGCCTTCTTCCAAATAGGTGCTGAAAATCGGCACCGCCAACCCGATTGATATCAGCGCGAACACAAGGCCGAGGATCCCAAAGAATACCAGCGGCCGCTCGGACCGGAACAGCCTTTGAATGGTCCACAGGATGCGAAAGCCGTCCTTCCAGGTAGAAAGTTTCGAGGCCGATCCGCTCTGCCGCGCATAATACGGTGTCGCAATCTCGGCCACCGGCAACTCAAGCTCAAGCGCATGAACGGTCAGCTCGGTCTCGATTTCGAAGCCGCGGGACAGAATCGGAAACGATTTGACGAAACGGCGGGAGAAGGCGCGATAGCCGGACAGGATATCGGTGAACGAGCAGCCAAAAATGCGAGCGACGAAGCCGGTGAGCAACCGGTTGCCGGCGCGATGGCCGCGGCGATATGCGTCCGCATCGTTATCGACGCGGGCGGCCACCACCATATCGAGGCGCTCCTCGATGAGCTTGCCGACCATTTTCGCCGCGCTCGGCGCGTCGTAGGTGGCGTCGCCGTCGACCAGGAGATAGATGTCGGCCTCGACGTCGTTGAACATCCGCCGCACCACGTGGCCCTTGCCCTGATTGGGCTCGCGGCGAACCACCGCGCCAGCCGCCCGCGCGGCCTCGGCGGTGCCGTCGGTGGAATTGTTGTCGTAAACGTAGATCGCCGCATCGGGTACCGCCGCGCGGAAATCGGCGACGACTTTGGCGATGGCGTGCCCTTCGTTGTAGCACGGCACCAGCACCGCCACCTGGAAGCGGCTTGCCCCGGTGCTTGTGGGATTCCCGTTCGCCATTGGCCCTACCGAATCGTCACCATTGCGCGCCGCATGTCATCATGGCGCCAAGAACCTCACCAGCGGTTGAACATTTTCATGCGGCTGACAGCGCACTTGCCGCCTCACCATAGCGTTTCTATGCTTATCCGTCCCGTGTTGGAGAAGGCGTTCGTGGCAGTCATCGTCCCGTTTGGAAGTCCCGGCAAACCCTCGATCGATCCCCTGGTTGATCTCGTGACAGCCGACATGGAGCGCGTCAACGGCGTGATCCTGGCCCGCACCGGCTCGGAAGTGACGATGATCCCCGAGGTCGCCAATCACCTCATCAATTCCGGCGGCAAACGGCTGCGTCCGATCCTGACGCTGGCACTGTCACGGCTCACAGGCTACGACGGCGATGGCCACATCAAGCTCGCCGCCGCCGTCGAGTTCATGCACACCGCGACGCTCCTGCATGACGACGTCGTCGATGAAAGCGAATTGCGGCGCGGGCGGCTGGCGGCGCGTATGCTGTGGGGCAACGAAGCCAGCGTCCTAGTCGGCGACTTCCTGCTTGGTCAGGCGTTCAAGATGATGGTCGAGGTCGGCAGCCTCAAAGCGCTGGAAATCCTCTCCTCGGCTGCGGCGGTGATCGCCGAGGGCGAAGTCATGCAGCTTGCCGCCGCCAAGAACACTGCGACCACCGAAGACGAATACATCGCGGTGATCCGCGCCAAGACCGCCGAGTTGTTCGCGGCCGCGTGCGAAGTTGGCCCGGCCCTGTCGGCGCGGCAAAAGGACGAGCAGGCCGCTTGTCGCTCGTTCGGCATGAATCTCGGTATCGCCTTCCAGCTAGTCGATGATGTGCTCGATTATGGCGGCGCGGCCGCCAAGCTCGGCAAGAATATCGGCGATGACTTTCGCGAGGGCAAGATCACGCTGCCGGTCGTGCTGGCGTTCCGCCGCGGCAGCGACGGCGAGCGCGAATTTTGGCGGCGGACGCTCGAGCGCGGCGAAGCGACCGACGCCGATCTCGAACATGCCATCGGACTGATGACCAAACACCGCGCGCTTGAAGACACGCTCGGCCGCGCGCACCATTACGGCGCCATCGCCCTCGACGCACTCGCGCTGTTTCCTGCATCGCCGATGAAAGCCGCGTTGACAGAAGCGGTGGATTTCTGCGTCGCGCGCACGCATTAGATCTCCAGGATCGTGGCTTTAGCGCAAGGTCGTCAACTGCACCCACCATTGCGGATATTTGCCAGCCAAAGTTTTTGCCGCCGCGCCGGCTGCGGCCAACGAATTAAAGAGCGCAAAGCAGGTCGCGCCGGACCCGGACATGCGCGCAAGTTTGCATCCGGCAAGCGCGCGCAATGCGGCGAGGACTTCGGCAATCACCGGCGCCAGCGTGATCGCCGGTTTCTCGAGGTCGTTGGTCTGCGCCGTTAATTGCCGCAGCAGTTGCTCGTGGTCCGCCTGGTCGGTGAGCGCGACATCGAACGGCGCGGCCGGCGCAGCGTCGAGCGTCCAGCCGGTAAACACGGTCTTGGTCGCTACCGCCACGCCCGGATTGACCAGCACGGCCGGCAGCGCCGGCAAAGCGATCGGTTTTGAGAGTATTTCGCCGATACCACGCATGATACGTGCGCGCGGATCGAGACATACCGGCACATCGGCGCCGGTCGCCTCTGCCGCGGCGCGCAAATCTGGGTCGTTGCGTTCGATTTTGTTGGCCTGCGCGAGCAACCGAAGTGCGGCGGCGGCGTCGGCGGAGCCGCCGCCGAGCCCGGCGGCGACCGGCAGTCGCTTGTCGAGACGGAAAGCGCCGATCACAAGCTTCGGCCGCCGAGCTACCAGCGCACGGGCCGCCTTAAACACGAGATTATCATCGCCCTCACCCGCCTGCACCGCGCCCGGCCCATGCACGGAGAGTTTCAATTCATCGCCGCGGAAAAAGGTCAGACAGTCGCCAAAATCGGCGAATGCAACGAGACTTTCAATGTTGTGATAGCCGTCAGCGCGGCGGCCAAGGACTCGCACAGTCAAATTGACCTTGGCCGGCGCGTTCTCGAGCAGCGGAGCCGGCAAGGAGCAACCTCAGCCGCCGTCGCCGGCCTTCTTCGTCTTGGCCGCATCGGCCGCGGAAGACGTATCGTCTGGAAGACCGACCCGGAGCTTTTCCTGGATCTTCGGCAAATCTTCCGGCTCGGGGTTCGAATCCTTGGCGTGCGACCACTGGAAATGCGCTTCCAGCACCCGGCCAACCCGCCAATAGGCGTCGCCGAGATGATCGTTTATGGTGGGATCTTCGGGCTTGAGTTCGATCGCGCGTTCGAGCTCCTTCACCGCTTCGTCGTAGTTGTGGATGCGGAAATTGGCCCAACCGAGCGAGTTGACGATGTAGCCGTCATCGGGCCGCTGCTCGACCGCGCGCCGGATCATGTTCATTGCCTCGTCGAGATTGGCGCCCTGATCGATCCAGGAATAGCCGAGATAATTGAGCGCCAGCGGCTGATCGGGAAACAGCTCAAGCGCCTTCTTCAAGTCGGCTTCCGCCGCCGGCCATTGATGCGAGCGCTCGTAACATATGCCTCGGTAATAGAACAAAACCCAGTTCGATTTCTCCGGCGTCGCTATGTTGGAGATCGCTTTGCTATAGACATCGGCGCAGCCAGCGAAGTCCTTACGTCCGCGCAAAATATTGGCGAGCGCGATGATGGATTCGTTGTCCTTCGGATGCTCTGCGATCAGCTGTTCGAGCCGCTTTTTGGCCTCATCAGCGCGGTCCAGCGTATCGAGATCGGATGCGATCTGGATTTCGGCATTGCGATGGAGCGGCGAGGACGCCGGGATGCGGTCGTAGATCGCGATGGCCAGGCCGGGCTTTTTCAGCGACTCGTAAAGATCGGCAAGCGAAAGCAGGGCCATCCCATGGTTTGGCTCGAGATAAAGCGCGAGCTGCAAATAGACCAGCGCCAGATCTTCGCCACCGCGGCGGCCAATCGAGGATCCGATCTGGTAAAGAGCTTCGGCACTGCCGCTTTGCGCGGAATTGACGAGCCGGGGCAATTCGCCGCCGGCTCGCCGGGCTTCCTCGCGGCGGTCGGGTGGCGCAAGCTTTATCGCCGTCCGGGGACCGGCGACGCCGTCGACACCGACACCGTTGCGCCGCTGAAACTCACGGACCGCAAGTTGGGTGCGATGGCCGTAAACGCCGTCGGCGGGGATGCCAAGTTTGCTCTGCAACTCCTTCACGCTCTCGCCGCGTGACCGAACCGACAATCCGTTTTTATCCAACCCCTCCGCCGGCGGTTGTGCGTCGGTTGCGGCCTTCGAATCCGCCGGGCCGAGTTCTTCCAGCATTTTGACAATCAGCGGGTGATTGGGGACGCCGGCGCTGAAATCCGTCAACACCTTGCGCGCCGCGTCGGTTTTGCCATTACGCGACAGCCAGCTTGCGTAAGCCTGAACGGTGCGCAGCGCCATTGCGTCGGCCTTGTAGGCGCGCTCGTAGCGCTTGCCGGCCTCCGCTTCATTGTTGGCGACGTCAAGGATCATCCCGCCATGCGCATCCTTGAAGATGGCGTACCAGTCCGGGCCGGCGAGCTTGTCGAGGGTGTCGATCGCTTCGCGGGTGTTGCCGGAGCCAGCGAGCGTCCAAGCCGCAAGCAATGTCGCCGTCAGATCGGTGACCGGGCCGCGCACCGATTGCGTGAAATTTTGCCGCGCCACGCCGTATTGTTTCTGCTTGAGTGCCTTCACCCCGATCACCAGCCGCGCGATCCGGTCGTTGCGGTCGATCTGGACGAGGCGCTCGGCGAGTTTGCCGGCTTCGTCGATGTCGCCGTCGCCCAAGACCGAAAGGAAGGAGCGGCCGAGAACGTCAGAATTGCGCGGATCCGACTTGAGAACATTGAGGTAATAGGCGGCGGCCGTGGCCGAGTTGCGTTCAACTCCGGCGTGCCGCGCGGCCAGATAGCTGCCGGATGCGGTGTCGCGCGAGAGTTCCTGCGGGGTGGGGACTTCGGCAGCCAGCGCCGGTGTGAGGGTCAGGAGAACAAAAGCGCCAGCGATGGCGGCGCGCCGTAGCAGCAGCGGATGAGTTAACGATGGCTCCATTCAACGACGTGACGTTGTAAGCAAGGGAATCAGCGCGCCGGGTACCGTTTAAGCGCGCAAGAATGGCCCTTTTGCCACCCTCCCGCAAGCGCGTAAGCCACTTAGGCCCGAAGGGAGGCGAAATCGCGGCAGCGCGATCGTGTTGATTTGACGCTCAAGTCCCTACGTTGCGCCCGCTCATCACATATTCGGATAATTCGGACCGCCACCACCCTCGGGCGGCTGCCAATCGATGTTCTGATTCGGGTCTTTGATGTCGCAGGTTTTGCAGTGAACGCAATTCTGCGCGTTGATGACGTAGCGCGGCTGACCGCCCTCTTCGACCCACTCATAGACGCCGGCCGGGCAATAACGCGCCGACGGGCCGGCATATACGTCGTGCTCAGATGATTTTTGCAGAGCCGGGTCGCGTACGAGCAGATGTACCGGCTGATCCTCTTCGTGATTGGTGTTGGACAGATAGACCGAGGAGAGCCGGTCGAAGGTGAGCTTGCCGTCGGGTTTCGGATAGGCGATCGGCCGGCATGCGGCCGCGGGCTTCAGCGTGGCGAAATCCGGCTTGCCGTGCTTGAGGGTGCCAATGAGCGAAAAGCCGAGCGTGTTGGTCCACATGTCGAAGCCGCCAAGCGCGACACCGACCAGCGTTCCGAGCTTCGACCACAACGGCTTGGCGTTGCGCACCCGCCATAGATCGCGTCCGATCGGCGTGTGACGCCAGGCAGCCTCGTAATCTGCAAGCTCGTCATGGGCACGACCGGCGGCGAGTGCCGCGGCGACATGCTCGGCTGCCAGCATGCCTGAGAGCATGGCGTTATGGCTGCCCTTAATGCGCGGTACATTCATGAAGCCGGCAGCGCAGCCGACCAATGCGCCGCCGGGGAAGGCGAGCTTCGGCACCGACTGCCAGCCGCCTTCGGTCAGCGCGCGAGCGCCGTAACAAATACGTTTGCCGCCAGCGAAAGTGTCGCGCACCAGCGGATGCGTCTTGAAACGCTGCAGCTCCTCGAACGGCGAGAGATAGGGATTGGCGTAGTTCAGGTGGACGACAAATCCGACCGAGACGAGATTGTCGCCGTAATGATAAAGAAACGAGCCGCCGCCGGTCGAATTGTCGAGCGGCCAGCCCATGGTGTGCTGCACCAGTCCCTTGCGGAAATTTTGCGGCGCGACCTGCCAAAGTTCCTTGAGCCCGATACCGAACTTCTGCGGCTGCCGATTTTCATGCAGCGCGAACTTGGCGATCAAGGATTTGGACAGGCTGCCGCGGGCGCCTTCAGCGAGCAACGTGTATTTGGCGCGCAGCTCCATACCGCGGGTGAATCCAGACTTTGCGTGGCCGTCTTTGCCGACTCCCATATCGCCGGTGGAAACGCCGGCAACCGCCCCATTCTCGAACAGCACTTCGGCGGCGGCAAAGCCCGGGTAAATTTCCACGCCGAGCGCCTCGGCTTTTTTTGCCAGATAACGGCAGACGTCGCCGAGCGATACGATGAAGTTGCCGTGGTTGTTCATCAGCGGCGGCAGCATGAAGTTCGGCAGCCGCACCGCGCCGGAATGACCGAGCACATAAAAATGGTCGGACGTGACCGGTGTATGCTCGAACGCCGCCTCACCGCGCCACTCGGGAACGAGGCCGTCGATCCCGATCGGATCGATCACCGCCCCGGAGAGAATGTGAGCGCCGACCTCGGAACCTTTCTCGACCACGACGACCGAGATTTCCGGCGATAGCCGCTTGAGCTTGATGGCTGCGGCGAGCCCGGCTGGCCCAGCGCCAACCACGACCACGTCGAACTCCATCGCCTCGCGAGCAGGAAGTTCCGTTGCATTCATGGTCTGCTCCGCAAATAGACGTGGCTATCGATGATTGTTCACGAAATCGGCGGGCTGACAATCGCTTGCACGCCCATTGCTGGCCTTGTTTGCCGGTTGTTGATAGAGTCTTCCATTCTTTTGTCGCTTCGCAAAGGCTCACCCACGCGTCGGTAAACTCGCACTTGCTCATGACTGTTTCGGCCAAAAACGCACGCGAGATCATCTGCTTCTACCGAGAAGCCGGGATAGATACGCTCGTTGGCGAGGAGCCGATCGATCGCTTTGCCGATGAAGCGCCGCCGCCGCGACCCGCGTCGCCTCCGCCCGCCGTTGCGACACCCAATTCACGCGGCCGCGTGCCTTCGGCTCCGGCCGCGGAAGAGCGGGTGCTTTTCCAAGCCGCGCCGGTCGCGCCGGAAGCCGCCATCATGGCGGCACGCCAGGCGGCCAAGCGCGCGGCGACGCTGGACGCCTTGCGCGCGCTCCTCGAAACTTTCGAAGGCTGCATGTTGCGCGCAACGGCGACGCAGCTTGTGTTCGCCGACGGCAATCCCAACGCACGCGTCATGTTCGTCGGCGAAGCGCCCGGACGCGACGAGGACCTTGCCGGCATACCGTTTGTCGGCCGCTCCGGAAAATTGCTCGACCGCATGATGGCGGCGATTGGGCTCGACCGCAGCCAGGCCTATATCGCCAACATCGTGCCCTGGCGTCCGCCCGGCAACCGCACGCCGACGCCGCACGAAAGCGCAATCTGCCTGCCGTTCATCCACCGCCAGATCGAGCTCGCCAATCCGGACGTCCTCGTCTGTCTCGGCCAACCTTCGACGCAAACGTTGCTGCACACCCGGGAAGGCATCACAAAAACGCGCGGGCGCTGGTTCAAGTTTGACACCGGCAGCCGCGAGATCCGGGCGCTCGCCACCTATCATCCGGCTTTCCTGTTGCGAAGCCCGCTGCAAAAGCGGCTTGCCTGGCGCGATTTCCTGGCGTTGCAGAAGGCGTTGTTGGGGCCATAGCCGTCATTCCCAGGCAAGCGTCGAGCCCTAGCTTGTTGCATTGCGCGGGCTACTCAGCCGGCCCGCCGCGTCCTAAGATAATCAGCTAGGGTTGATGGAGTTCGTGCCATGGCGCTCGACCCTGTTCTGCTTTCCCGCGTGCAATGGGCTTGGGTGATCGGCTGGCACATCTTGCTGCCGGCCTTCACGATCGGACTGGCTTCCTACATCGCCGTCCTTGAAGGACTCTATTTCGCCACCGGCCGCGACATTTGGTTTCGGATCTCCGGCTTCTGGATCAGGATATTTGCGGTTTCGTTCGGCATGGGCGTCGTCTCCGGCATCATCATGCCGTTTCAGTTCGGCACGAATTGGAGCCGCTTAAGCGACGCCGCCGGCGACGTGATCTCGCCGTTATTGGCATACGAGGGACTAATGGCCTTTTTTCTGGAGGCTTCGTTCCTCGGCGTTCTGTTGTTCGGGCGACGGTTGGTACCGGCATGGGCTCATTTTTTCGCCGCACTGATGGTGGCGTTTGGCACTCTTTTATCCTCGTTCTGGATTCTGGCGACCAATTCGTGGATGCAGACACCGGCCGGTTACAAACTGGTCGACGGACGTTTCGAGCCAGTCGATTGGTTTGCGATCGTCTTCAGTCCGTCGTTTCCTTATCGTTTCTTGCACAACGTTACCGCTTTCTACATCACCACCGCGTTCGTGGTGATGGGCGTAGGCGCGTGGCTGTTGCGGCGCGGCCGCGCGACCCAGGAGGCGCGGATCATGATCCGCATGGGGCTCGATCTGCTCATCATCATCGTGCCGCTGCAGATATTTCTCGGCGATCAGCACGGGCTCAACACGCGCGAATACCAGCCGGCGAAGCTTGCCGCTATCGAGGGACGATACGACACGGCGCAGCCGGCGCCGTTGACTCTGTTCGGTATTCCCGACGATGCCGCGGCCACGATGCGCTACGCGATCGACATCCCCGAGCTTGGCAGTGTTATTCTCACCCATTCCTGGAACGGCGCGATCAAGGGCCTCAAGGAATGGCCAACCGATCAGCGGCCGCCAGTCGGGCCGCCGTTTTTCGCCTTCCGCATCATGGTTGGGCTCGGAATGATCATGCTGCTCGTCGCCGTCGTCGGCCAATTCCTGCAGCTGCGGCGCCGGCTGTGGGACACCGGCTGGTTCCTGTGGCTTTGCCAATATTTGGCGCCGATCGGTTTTATCGCCGTCATTGCCGGCTGGACGACCACCGAAGTCGGCCGTCAGCCATGGACGGTGTACGGGCTATTGCGCACCGCGGACTCGGTTTCGCCGTCGCTGACCGGATCGAACGTGGCTCTGTCACTTTCCCTCTACGTCATCGTCTATCTGTTCATATTCCCGACCGGTATTGCGTTCATGGCCGGCCTGGTGCGCCGCGGCCCGCAAGAGGAGGTACCGCCGGGGCCAGTCGAAAGCGGGCTGCCGAGCCGGCCGTTCGAGAACGCCGCGCGCGCGGTCGCCGACTTACCAGGATAGCGAGAGCGCCATGGTCATCGATCTTGTGCCGTTATGGACCGTGTTGCTCGGCCTTGCCGTTTTCTATTACGTGGTGTTCGACGGCTTCGACCTGGGCGTCGGCATGCTCTACGGCTTCATGTCGGACCCCAACGGCCGCAACATCGCGATGAATTCCATCGCGCCGATCTGGGACGGCAATGAAACCTGGCTCGTTTTCGGCGGACTCGGTTTGCTGGCGGCTTTTCCGCTCGCCTTCGCTATCATTATCCCCGCGGTCTATTTTCCGATTCTTTTGATGCTGCTGGCGCTTGTTTTCCGCGGTGTCGCTTTCGAATTCAGGTTCAAGCGTCCGGCGTTTCGGCGCTTCTGGAATGGCGCCTTCTGCGGCGGCTCGCTGCTGGCGACCTTCGCGCAAGGAATTGTTCTTGGTGCCTTTATCCAGGGCTTCAAGGTGAACGGACGGCACTTCAGCGGCACTTCATTTGACTGGGTCAGTCCATTCCCGCTCGCCACCGGAGTGGCACTGATGTTCGGCTACGGGCTGTTGGGTGCTGGCTGGCTGATCCTTAAGACCGAAGGCGACCTTCAGGACTGGGCGCGCCGCGCCGGCCGCGCGTGCCTGGTCGGAGTGTTAATCGCAATCGTGGCAGCGAGTATTTGGACGCCAATGAAGCATCCCGATATCGCGCAACGATGGTTTAGCTGGCCCAATATCGCGTTTCTCTCACCGGTACCAGTCGCGACGGCGCTTGTCGCAGCGTGGGAATGGTACGCGCTGAGCCATCGCTACGAATTGTCGCCTTTCCTCGGCGGGGTCGGCCTGTTCCTGTTGTCCTTCGTCGGCATCGCGATCAGTTTATGGCCGTTCATCGTGCCGTACCAATACACGCTCTCGCAGGCCGCCTCATCCCCGAGCACGCAAGCTTTTCTCCTGATCGGCACGCTGTTTCTGCTGCCGGTCATCCTGATGTACACCGCCTGGTCCTATTGGGTGTTCCGCGGCAAGGTCAGCGCGAGCCCGGCGTATCACTAGTTGCTAAAACGGCTGCGCTAATGCGCCGCCGGTGCGGCGGCCGGCCTGATCACGCCCCATCCGATCAATAGTGGCGGAAGCCGACCGCGCACCGGCCGCGCGAACGTGCGCGGCACTTCCGGCACCAGATTGGGAAAGCGCGCCGTGATCTCCGGCGGCGGTGTCGGATTGGTGTCGAGCGTCGGCCACACGATCACTGCGCCCTTCTCGCGGATGTCCTGCGCACTGACCCAGGGCGAACGCGCCGGATCGGCGGCGAAATAAACGCTCGGACGGCTTGGCGCGGCGAGCGCGATTAATTCGGCGAGATGTTCGTCCCCGCTAACTACGACGAGCGAGCGCCCGGTGCGGCGCGCGAAACTGTCACCGAAGTAACGGCCCATGGCAGTCGCCGGCTGCGCCACCCGCATTTCAGTGCCTGTGGTCCACGGCAACACCGCGATCACCACCGGAATGAAAAATGCCGGCAGCAGCAGGAGGCCGACCCAGGCGTAGCCGAGGATGCGTTGATGGTGCAGTTCGACGCTGTTGCCGGCGGTGAGGACGACGGCAAGTCCGGAGAGCACCAATAGCGGCGCCGCGCCGCCGACCGGAAAGCGTTCGCCGGCGAGCACGGTGACGATGGTAGCCAGCAGTGCGGGCACCAGCGCAAAGGCGCAAACGAAGGTCACCGCGTCCGGCGTGACCGCCACGCGGGTGACCGCCGGCGCCGGCTGCGCGCGGGTGCGCGGCCAGCCGCTCGCCAGCACCACCAGAACGGCGAGACCGGCATGCGCGACCACGAGCGCCAAGACGAGCCGCAGCCAGGCCGCCGCATTGGCGGTGGCGATGCCAGCCCCGCGCAACCGCGCGAGCACCGGCAGCATGGCGACGCCGGAACGTTCGAGCCAGTAGACGTGCACGCAGAAAAACCCGATCAGTCCGGCCAGCACGATCCACGGCTCGTGGGCACGCACGGCGGCGCGCCCACGTTCGGTCAGCGCGGTCACCAACAAAAGCGCGGCAAACAGGATGAGCGCGCCGTCGCTGGTCATCAGCAGGAGCGCACCCGCTCCGCCGAGCGCGTACCAATATTCGCGCCGGCTCTCCATCACCGCCCGCCAGTAGAACAACAGCGCCGCCGACCACAGCGCCATGGCAAGGATCGGCGGGCCGAAATCCGGCGTCGGCACCGCGAAAACGGAAATGCCGACCATCAGCAGTACGGCCATCGCCGCGTGGATTGCGCCGACAATGGCGCGGCCGAGCGCAAACACGCACCAGAACGTTCCGATCAGGCACAGCTGCGACAGCGCATAGACGCCGAATAACCCGCCGGCACGGAACGCGATTTCCGCGAGCCAGTAAGCGAGCGGCGGGCCGAAATCCCCGTTGAGCTGAAATTGATGGCTGACGGCGAGCAGCTCGGGTAGTGCGCCGGGTGGTGCCGCGTAGAAGACGAGCGGAACAACGGTCCACAATAACGCCTGCGCCAGCGTCGCCAGCCAGAACACCAGCAACGGACGCGCACGCAGACCTTCGAGATAGAGGGGAACGTGAAACATCGGGCCCTAGTGGAGCGGATTTGACATTCGCCACCCGCCTGGGCGCGAATAGCGGCGTGCCGTCTTAAGGCTGCGCAGCTAGAGAGGCAATATGGCGGTTACGACGTCGTCGATGTCGGCCAATTCGGCCAGTGCGCAGGCAACGGGAGAAAAGGAACGGCGGTGATGCACCGTCGGCCCCAGCCGGTCGAGCGCGGCAAAATGCTCCGGCACGCTGTAGCCCATGTGGCGCTCGAAGCCGTAACCCGGATGCGCAGCGCCAAGGCAGGTCATCAGCCGGTCGCGCGTCACCTTGGCGACGATCGAGGCCGCCGCGATCGAGGCCACCAATCCATCGCCGCCGATCACCGCTTGGCAGTCGCAGCCGGCATTGATGCGATCGCGGCCGTCGACGAAGACAAGCCGCGGCTTCACCGGCAGCGAGGCGACCGCGCGCGCCAACGCCCACAGCGACGCGCGCAGAATGTTGTCGCGGTCGATGCGCGACGGCGGCGCCATCGCCACCGCCACCTGCGCGCGCGCACAGATGCGCTCGTACAGCACCTCGCGCCGCTCCGGCGTAAGCCGTTTTAAATCGTCGAGGCCGCGCGGAATATTGTCGGGATCGAGGATGACCGCGGCTGCGACCACCGGGCCAGCGAGCGGACCACGACCAGCCTCGTCGCAGCCGGCAACGGGCCATACCCCACGCTTGAGAGCCGCGCGCTCGCGGCGAAACGTCGGGCGGACGATCTCTTCGTCGAGCGGCAGGCGCGGCGCGGTCTTGGCGGCGGTGCAACTCATGCCGCCATGTTGACCACGGTCGCCCGCGATCCGCAACGCAGCCAGCGCGGGGCTCAAGGATTGCGGGGATTAGTTCCGCGCGCCGACAGCTAAGAACTACGCGATCCGCGTTTAGCCAAACAAATTGAGCTGATCAGATGACGCGACCGGCGGGCTAAAGTGCTCGGTCGTGGTCTTTACGCTGGTTGCGTTGAAGCCGAGTTTTTCGCAGGCGATCTCGAAACGCCGCCCGATCATCCAGGCGATCGGCCCGGAGCCGGTCATGCGCTGACCGAAACTCGAATCGTAGTCCTTGCCGCCGCGCATGTCGCGGATGAGCTTGAACACGTGCCGATGCCGGTCGGGGAAATTTTCCATCAACCACTCGCGGAACAGGTCGCGCACCTCGAGCGGCAGGCGCAGCAGCACGTAGCCGGCGTGGCGCACCCCGGTCGAGGCGACGGCTTCGAGGATGCGCTCGATCTCGGCGTCGTTGATCGACGGAATGACCGGGGCGACCAGCGTCGAGGTTGGAATTCCCGCATTGACCAACTGGCGCAATGCCTCCAGCCGGCGCGGCGGTGTTGACGCGCGCGGCTCCATGATGCGCGCAAGCTTCGGATCGAGCGTCGTCACAGACAGTGCCACCTTCACCAAGTCGCGCCCGGCCATGCGCGCGAGAATGTCGAGGTCACGCAACACCAGCGCCGACTTGGTGACGATGCCGACCGGATGGCCGGCGCGCTCCAGCACTTCGAGGATGCGGCGCATGATCTGATAGCGGCGCTCGATCGGTTGATACGGATCGGTGTTGGTGCCGATGGCGATGATCTTCGGCTCGTAGCCCGGCGCCGACAATTCGCGCTCGAGCAATTCCGGCGCGTTCGGCTTCATGAACAACTTCGATTCGAAATCGAGGCCCGGCGAAAGGCCAAGATAGGCGTGCGTCGGGCGCGCGAAGCAATAAACGCAGCCGTGTTCGCAGCCGCGATAGGGATTGATCGAGCGGTCAAAGGAAATATCGGGCAAATCGTTACGGGTGATGATCCGCCGGGTCGCATCGACCGTAACGCTGGTCTTGAATGGCGGCAGGTCGTCGATGTTCTGCCAGCCATCTTCGAAGGCGACGCGGGCAAGCGACTCGTAACGGCCAGACGCATTGGAACCGGTACCGCGGCCGCGGCGGCGCTCCCGGTCGATGGCGGTTCCCAACTCGCCCGCCGGCGCGGAGGGCACCGGCGCCGGCGGGCGTTTCAACGCGGACGAACGGGTCATGGGTTGAAGCTCCGGCGGTAAGCTAATGCGTCAAACTGAACAAAACAAGAACAAATATACGTGATCGAGGCTTGGAAATAAAGGCCGAATGGACGTAATTCTGCCGCACCCTCACCGCTGGGCGCCGCCCGACGAAGTCATGCTGAGTGTCATCATTGCCACCCTGAATTCGGAACGCGCGCTGGTGCCGACGCTCACTGCACTCGTACCGGGCGCATCCGCCGGCCTGGTGAGCGAGGTTTTATTCGCTGACGCCGGCTCGCACGACGAAACCGCGGCGGTCGCCGACGTCGCCGGCTGCAATTTTCTGCGGATCGAAGGACCGCTGGGGCTGCGGCTTAAATCGGCGTCGGCGGCCGCACGCGCCCCTTGGCTGCTGTTCCTGCGGCCCGGCATCATCCTCGACACGCCATGGATCGCCGAGGTGCGCGGTTTCGTCGAGCATTCGCTCCGCCCCGACAGCGCGGCAGTGTTCCGGCGCAGCACGCCCGCGCAAGCGGGGCTGCGGGAAGCGGTTTCACTCATCGCCACGGCGCTTGGCGCGCTTCCCCGCCCCGAGCAGGGGCTGGTTGTCCGCAGCGAGTTCTACCGACAGCTCGGTGGCCATTCCGAAACCGCCGCCGATCCGGAAGCCGACCTTCTCCGCCGCATCGGCCGGCGGCGCATCGCGACGCTTTCAACCGGCGCCTTCCGTGCGCGCTAAATCACCGCAGCGCCAAACGCCGTCGCGCACACCGCGCAGATATCGCTTGCGCGCGCCGAAGCCGGGCGACTTCGGCTGGATCGTCCAACGTCACGCCGAGCTTTACGCGGAGGAATACGGTTGGGTCGCGCCATTCGAGGGCGTGTGTGCGCAAATCGTCGCTGACTTCGTCAACAAATTCGATGCCAAGCGTGAGCGCTGCTGGATCGCCGAGATGGACGGCGAAAAAGTGGGCTCGATCATGCTGGCGAGGGATTCAAACGACGTCGCCCGCATCCGGCTGTTGCTGGTCGACCCGAAAGCGCGCGGGCTCGGGCTTGGCGCCCGGCTGACCGACGAATGCATCCGGTTCGCCCGCCGCGCCGGCTACAAGAAGGTCACGCTGTGGACCCATCGCGTGCTCACCGCCGCGCGCCACATCTACGAGAAAACCGGCTTCCGGCTGATGCGTTCAGAACGGCACCGCAGCTGGGGCAAGCCGGTGACCAGCGAGCATTGGGATTTGGAGTTGTAACTCGTCATTCCGGGGCCGAGCGCAGCGAGGAGCCCGGAATCCATAGTCACCGTCGTTCGAGATTACCTTCGAGCTTCGGGTTTATGGATTCCGGAACTCGCCGCTTCGCGGCGATCCGGAATGACCACTACGCCGTTGCGCCTTTTGCCTTCGGCCGGCGCAGATGCTCGTCGAGCCGCGGCATGATCTCGACGAAGTTGCACGGTCCGTAGCGGTAGTCGAGCTGGTGCACCAGGATTTCGTCCCACGCATCCTTGCAGGCGCCGGGCGAGCCCGGCAGGCAGAAAATATAGGTGCCGCCGGCCACGCCCGCAGTCGCGCGCGATTGGATCGCCGACGTGCCGATCTTCGGGAAGCTCACCACCAAAAACAGCGCCGAGAAGGTGTCCATTTTCTTCTCGAACAGCGGCTCGATCGCCTCCGGCGTAACGTCACGGCCGGTAAAGCCGGTGCCACCGGTGGTAATGATCACGTCGATCACCGGGTCGGCGATCCAGGCCTTGACGCGAGAGCGGATGGCGTCGATGTCGTCTTGCACGATGCCGCGCTCGGCAACCAGGTGGCCGGCGGTGACGATCCGTTGCACCAGCAAGGCGCCGGATTTGTCGTCCTTGAGATTGCGGGTATCGGAGACCGTCAGCACCGCGATCTTGAGCGGCACGAACTCTTTGCTCTCGTCAACGCCGGGCATGGTTACACCTGTACGCGATTACTTACGCTGATATTACACTAAAGCGGGTTCGCCGACATGGTATCGCAGCCCTTCGGGTCCCCCGCGTTAAACCCGTTCATGAACCAGCGCCGGCGCTGCTCCGAGGTGCCGTGGGTGAACGCGTCCGGCACGATATATCCCTGCGCCTGCTTTTGCAGGCGGTCATCGCCGATGGCGGCGGCGGTCTGCAACGCCGCGTCGAGATCGCCGGGATCGAGGTAATCGCGTTTTTGCTCCGCCCGCTTCGCCCAGACGCCGGCGTAACAATCCGCCTGCAGCTCGACGCGCACCTGCAGCCGGTTTTGCTCCGCCTTGCTGGCGGACGCCTGCTGCATTTGCATCACCCGCGGCAACAGGCCGAGCTCATCCTGCACGTGGTGGCCGACTTCATGGGCGATCACGTAGGCCTCGGAAAATTTGCAGGCGTTGCTGTTCGCACAGCCGCCGAATTTGTATTCCAGATCGTCGAAGAAGGAGAGATCGAGGTAGATACGCTGGTCGCGCGGGCAGTAAAACGGCCCCATTGCCGATTGCGCGAACGCACATGGCGTCTGCTCGACATTCTTGAACAGGCGCAGCCGCGGCGGATGGTAGGTCCGCCCGTTCGCGGCGAAGATTTCCTTCCAGCGATCCTCCGTATCGCCGAGCACCTGAGCGACGAACTTGCCAGTCGGGTCGGTCGGGGCGCCGGTGGCAACCGGCGGCGAAGGTCCGGTCTGTTGCTGCGTCGGCGTGCCGCCGGCGAGAATCTGCGCGCCGTTGAGCAGCACGCTGGGATCGATACCGAAATACCAGCTGATCAGCCCGATGATGATGACGGTGCCGATGCCGAGCCCGCCGGTCCCGCCCGGAAAACCGCCGCGCGAACCGCTGCCTTCGCGATCGTCTTCGACATTTGTGCTGGGACGAAAGTCATCCGTGCGCATCCGCCATTCTCCTTCCGCGAGCCCCCGCGCGCGCTACTTTGCCAGTCTTTTATCACACCCGATCGTACCAGCGTGGGACACGAATTAACCAAGTGTTTCCCGGCATTTATTGCCTAGCATGAGGCCTCGCCAAGTAACTCGATTTTTACCTTGGTCCGGCATCTTTCACATCGTCGGTTGTAGGTCCCGCGTCGCCGATCGCGTCGCCTGAGTTCAGAGTTCTGAGTCATGGTTGTGTCGCGTCGCGGGGCGTCCGTCAGGGCGCCCCGCGTGAGTTTTGAGTTCCGCGAAACTACCGCGTCCGCCCGCATTCTTGTCGGCGATTGCGTTGCCGAGATGGCAAAGCTGCCGGCCGCTTCCGTCGATCTCGTTTTCGCCGATCCGCCGTACAATTTGCAGCTCCAGGGCGATCTCAAGCGTCCGGATGACTCGCGCGTCGACGCGGTCGACGACGATTGGGACAAATTCGCCAGCTTTTCCGCATATGACGATTTCACCCGCGGCTGGCTGACAGCCTGCCGCCGGATGATGAAACCGGCGGCGACGCTGTGGGTGATCGGCTCCTATCACAACATTTTTCGTGTCGGCGCGCTGATGCAGGATCTCGGCTTTTGGATCCTCAACGACATCGTCTGGCGTAAATCCAATCCGATGCCGAATTTCCGCGGCCGCCGTTTCACCAATGCGCATGAGACCTTGATCTGGGCGGCGCGCGATGCTGACAAGCGAAATTATACGTTCAACTACGAAGCGCTGAAAGCCGGCAACGACGACGTGCAGATGCGATCCGACTGGTTCATTCCGCTGTGCACCGGCGAAGAACGGCTGAAAGGCCGCGACGGCAAGAAGCTGCATCCAACCCAGAAGCCCGAGGCGCTGCTGGCCCGGGTTATCCTTGCCGCGTCGCGCCCGGATGATCTGGTGCTCGACCCGTTCTGCGGCACCGGCACGACTGGCGCGGTCGCGCACCGGCTGCGCCGCCGCTTCATCGGCTTCGAGCGCGAGGCCGACTATGCGACCGCTGCCGAAAGGCGCATCGCCGCGGTCGAGCCGATGGCCGAGCCGACACTGGCTGCGTTCATGACCGCGCGCGAAGCGCCGCGCGTGCCGTTCTCGGCATTGCTCGAGCGCGGCCTGGTGACGCCGGGCGTCAAGCTCGTCGACGCCAAGAAACGCCACCGCGCGCTCGTTCGCGCCGACGGCGCGATTGCGCTTGGCGACAATGTCGGCTCGATCCACCGCATCGGCGCGCTGGCGCAGGGGCTGGAAGCCTGTAACGGCTGGACCTTCTGGCACGTCGAGACGGCGAAGGGGCTGACCGTGATCGACGCGCTGCGCGCGCAACTGCGCGCGGAGATGGGCGCCGCCTAACCGCTTTACTTTTCCAGCGCATGCGCGACGACCTTGCGCATCAGGCTCGGCAGCGCCTCGCCGGCAAGCTCCGCGATCAGGACCCAGCGTGTGCCGGCCGGCGCTTTGGTTTGCGCCGGCAGATCGGCAACATAGACCGACAGTTCGAGCGGAAAGTGCGTGAAGACGTGGCGCACGATTCCGGCGGTGCGCCGCCAGACGATCCGCTTGTGGCCGGCAAAGTGCGGCGCTCGCGCGAGCACATCATCGTCCGCGAAATCTTTTGACCATTCGGTGGTTGGCACTTCGGTCATGCCGCCAAGGAGGCCTTTAGCCGGGCGCGTCCGCACGAGCACATGATCGTCGGCGCGCCACACGACGAATGCCGCGCCGCGGCGCAACGCGCCTTCGCGTTTGGGCGTTCGGCGCGGCAATGTCTCGGCGTCGCCGCGCAGCCGCGCCACGCACGCGGCGTTCCACGGACATAATGCGCAAGCCGGTTGCTTCGGCGTGCAGAGCGTGGCGCCGAGATCCATCATCGCCTGGGCAAAATCGCCGGGGCGATATTGCGGAGTCAGTTGGCGCGCCAGCCGGCGCAATTCCGGCTTTGCTCCGGGCAACGGCGCGATCACGGCGAACAGCCGGGCGATGACGCGCTCGATATTGCCGTCGACCGGGCTCGCAGGCGCATCGAAGGCGATCGCCGCGATCGCCGCGGCAGTGTAAGCGCCGATGCCCGGAAGCGCGCGCAACTCCGTTTCGCCGGCGGGAAATTTACCGTCGTGGCGTGCGACCACGGCGCGCGCGCAAGCATGCAAATTGCGGGCGCGCGCGTAATAGCCGAGCCCGGCCCAAGCCTTGAGGATGTCGTCGAGCGGCGCGGCGGCGAGCGCATGCACGTCGGGCCAGCGGGCAAGAAACCGCCGGTAATATGGCGCGACGGCCCGGACGGTCGTCTGCTGCAACATAATTTCGGACAACCAGATGCGGTAAGGATCGGAACGCTCGCCGCGTGCGGCACGCCACGGCAATGCCCGGCGGTGACGGTCATACCAGGCCAGCAAGGCGGTGGGTTGCGGGCATGGCGCGGCCGCTTCGCCCCGTGCCTGCTGTCGCTTCGCAGCCTTCGCTGCTACCGTCATGCGCGTTTTCCGCTTTGCCGCTGGCATGACAGAGCTATCAACCGTGAACAAGCCCTCCCGCTCTTTTGCCAAACCGCTGCGCGACCTGCTTGGCAAGGTGGTCGGCGAGACCTTCAACCGGCAAGGATTTGCCTCGGCCGAATTGGTGACGCGCTGGACCGAAATCGCCGGCACCGAGATCGCCGCGCATAGCGAGCCAATCAAGATTCAATGGCCGCGAGGCAACGAGCCCGGCGCACGGCCACCTGGTACGCTTATCCTGCGCGTTGAGGGACCGGCGGCGGTGGAGGTGCAACATCTTGCCGGCGTGATCTGCGAGCGGGTGAACCGCTTTCTCGGTTGGCGCGCCATCGAGCGGATCGCGTTGCGGCAAGCTCCGCTGCGCCGTGCTGCGCCCGCGAGCGCTCCCGCGATCGATCGGGCGGAGGCCGCACGTATCGCCGCCGACCTGCCGGAGATTGCCGACGACGACCTCAAACAGGCGCTGGCGCGGCTTGGCGCCGCCATCAAGCGGCCGTAACGGCTGCGACGGGTGCGGGGCCTTGGCGGGATGTCCGGTCAATGCCACATTCGCCCCGCATTCTTGGCTTGCAGACCTTTGTTCAGATGAGGAGTCGATCTTGTCGCTGACCCGCCGCCAATTTTCCACGGCTGCCGCGATTGCGCTAGCCGGCGCAAATGCCGCCGGCTTTGCTTTCTCGCGCGGTGCCAAAGCCGACGCCGCGGACACCGACCAGGCTGAACTGGCCAAAGCGGGACCGGCGGGTGACGTCGTCCTCGGTTCCGACAAGGCGCCGGTGACGATCATCGAATACGCCTCGTTGACCTGCCCGCATTGCGCGCATTTTTCGACCGCTACCTTCCCCGAACTTCAAAAGCGCTACATTGAAACCGGCAAAGTGCGCTTCATCTTCCGCGAATTCCCGCTCGACGCGCTGGCCGCCGCCGGCTTCATGCTGGCGCGATGCGCTGGCAACGACAAATTCATCCCGGTGATCGAGGCGCTGTTCGCCAAACAGCCGGAATGGATGGTCAAGGAGCCGATTGCGCCGCTGCGCGAGATCGCCAAGCAATTCGGATTCACCGAGCAGTCATTCGACGCCTGCCTGGCGAATCAGAAGGTGCTCGACGACATCCAGGATGTGCGCGACCGCGGCGCCGCCAAGCTCGGAGTGAACTCGACGCCGACTTTTTTCATCAACGGAAAGAAGTTCGTTGGCGACCAGTCGATCGAGACGATGGCCAAGGAGATCGACCCCTATCTCAAGGCAGGATAAGGCTTTTTTGCCCTTTTCCGACTTCGCCCAGGGATCGCGCTGCGGACCGACTGCCGGTTAAGCCGCGGCGAAAATCTGGATAACACGGCGCCGCTGTTGCGCTCCCAGGCGCGACGATTCATTCTCCGCGCCGATGCGGCACCCCCTGCAATTCATCGCCCCCAAAGGGCGTGAGCCTTCGGGGATTCTTGGCCGCCGCCGCGGGCCATGGACCTGACCAACGAATGAAGCTCACCCGGCTGCGCCTGATCGGCTTTAAGTCCTTCGTCGAACCAACCGACTTTGAGATCGAACCCGGATTGACCGGCGTGGTCGGCCCGAACGGCTGCGGCAAGTCCAATCTGGTCGAGGCCGTGCGCTGGGTCATGGGCGAAAACTCATACAAGGCGATGCGCGCGTCCGAGATGGACGACGTGATCTTCTCCGGCAACACCGACCGGCCGTCACGCAACAACGCCGAAGTGAGCGTTTTGGTCGAGAACAGCGACCGCAAGGCGCCGGCCGCATTCAACGACGAGGAAACGCTGGAGATCTCGCGCCGCATCACCCGCGAACAGGGTTCAGTATTCCGCATCAATGGCCGGGAGGTGCGTGCGCGCGACGTCACGATGGTGTTCGCGGATGCCTCCACCGGCTCGCGCTCGCCGGCCTTGGTGCATCAGGGCCGCATTGGCGAGATCATCCAGGCGCGTCCCGACCAGCGCCGCCGCGTGCTGGAAGAAGCAGCCGGCATTTCCGGCCTGCATGCGCGCCGCCACGAGGCGGAGCTGCGGCTCAAAGCCGCCGAGCAAAATCTCGCGCGGGTCGAAGATGTCATTCAGCAGCTGGCCGCGCAGGTCGCTTCGCTGAAGACGCAAGCGCGCCAGGCGGTGCGTTACCGCAATATTTCTGGACAGGTGCGCAAAATCGAAGCGCTGCTGCTGCATTTGCGCTGGATGGCGGCAAAAGCCGAAGTCGCCGAGGCTGAGCGTATCAAGGATGAAACCGTCCGCGTGGTCGCGGCGCGTACCGGCGAGCAGGCTGCCGCCACGACCAAGCAAACGAAGGTCGCTTCCACCTTGCCGGCTCTGCGCGAAGCCGAGGCGAGAGCCGCAGCCGCGTTGCAACGGCTCATCGTCGCGCGCGAGACGCTCGAGCAAGAGGAGGCGCGCGCCAAGGCGCGCATCGAGGAGCTCAATCGCCGCCTCGAACAATTCGCCGCCGATCTCGACCGAGAACGCAAGCTCGCCGCCGATGCTACCGCCGCCCTCGGACGTCTCGCCGACGAGGAGAAGACGCTTAAGGCCGAGGCGCAGGCGAAAGCCGCGCGGCTAACCGGCGTCACCGGCCGGGTCGAGAAGGCCGACGCAGCACTTGCCGCATCGGAAAAATCCTTTGCCGAATTGACCGGCGCGCTCGCCGATCTGACCGCCCGCGGCAATCAGCTCGAGGCCGCGGCGCAGGAGCACGCGCAACGCGCGGCGCGGCTGGAAGCCGAAATCGCCAATATCGAAGCCGGCCTTTCTGTCAGTGGCAGCAACACGCCCAATCTTCCCACACTCGACAAGTCGGTCGCCGCTGCGCAACGCGCGCTCGCTGATGCGGAGAAAGCCGCGCAAGCAGCCGAGCTCGCGCACGCACGCGCGCGCGAGAAAGTCGACGCTACCCGCGCGCCGCTCACTGCCGCCGAGCAAAAGGTGCAGCGGCTGGAAACCGAAGCAAAGACCATCGGCAAGCTGCTTGCGGTCGAGAACAAGAATCTCTGGCCGCCGGTGATGGACGCGCTCGCCGTCAGCAAAGGCTATGAAAAAGCGCTCGGCGCCGCGCTCGGCGACGACCTCGATGCGCCGGCCGACAAATCCGCACCGATGCACTGGGCCGGCGCCGCGATCGACGCCGCCGATCCGACCTTGCCTGCCGGCGTCGCCCCGCTGTCGCGTTTCGTGAAGGGGCCGCCGGAACTGGCGCGGCGACTGGCGCAGATCGGCGTGGTCGAACGCGCTGAAGGGTCGCGGCTTGCGGCTGCGCTCAAGCCCGGCCAGCGATTGGTTTCGCGCGAGGGCGACTTCTGGCGCTGGGACGGATTTGCGGTCGCGGTACATGCTCCGACCGGTGCCGCTCGCCGGCTCAACGAACGCGGCCGATTGCAAGCGATCGAAGGCGAGCTTGCGGCGGCCCACGCCGACGTGGAAGCCAAGCAGCGCGCCGTTTCAACCGCCGAAGCGGCGCTCGCCGCGGCCGCGGCCGCCGAGACCGCGGCGCGCGAAAGCTGGCGCCAGGCCCAGCACGTCACCGATGCTGCGCGTGAGGAGCACACCGCCGCCGAACGCGAGATCAGCCGCAACGCCGCGCGCGTTTCCGCGCTCAAGGAAGCAAAACAGCGTACCTGCAGCGGCCGCGAGGAAGCGATCGCCGCGCGCAAGAGCGCGGAAAAGGCGCTTGCCGCGTTGCCGGTAGCCGCCGATCTCGAAGCCAAGCTCACCAAGGTCAATGCGGCGATCGCGCGCGACCGCGCGGCACTGGCCGAGGTCCGCGTGGAAGAGCAAGCGATCGCGCGCGAGGCGGAGCTTGCCGACCGGCGGCTCCAGGCCATCGCCGCCGAGCGCGCCGGCTGGGAAGAACGTAAGGAAGGCGCAGCGGCGCAAATCGCCACTATCAGTCAGCGCGCCGAGGAAGCGAAGGCCGAACGCACCGAACTTGGCAACGCACCGGCGAAATTCGCGGCCCAGCGCCTGGCGCTGATCGGCGAGATCGAGACCGCGACAGCGGCCCGGCGCGCCGCCGCCGACCGTCTGGCGGCGGCCGAGAACGCGCTCGCCGAAGCCGACAAGGTCGCGCGCTCAGCGCTCGAAGCCGTCGGCGAGGCCCGCGCCGAAGCCGCCCGCGCCGAGGAACGGCGCGACGGTGCCAAGCGCCGGCTCGCCGACATCGAGCACGAAATCCGCGATGCGCTCGACCTCGCACCGGGGGGCGCCGCCGAAGTCGCCGAACTCAAGGCCGGCGAGGCGTTGCCGGAAATCGCGGAAGTCGAGGCCAAGCTTGACCGCATCCGGCGTGAGCGTGAACGGCTCGGCGCGGTCAATTTGCTGGCCGAGCAGGAGCTGCACGACGTTGAGGCGCAGCACGGCAAACTCGCCACTGAGCGTGACGACCTGGTCGAGGCGATCAAAAAACTGCGTCAGGGCGTTCACAACCTCAATCACGAGGCGCGCGAGCGCCTGCTCGCATCGTTCGTGACCGTCAACGCGAATTTCCAGAAGCTTTTCACCGAGCTGTTCGGGGGCGGCACGGCCGAGCTGCAACTGATCGAAAGCGACGATCCGCTCGAGGCCGGCCTCGAAATCATGGCCAAACCGCCCGGCAAGAAGCAGGTGACGCTCTCGCTTCTCTCCGGCGGTGAGCAGGCGCTGACCGCGCTGGCGCTGATCTTCGCCGTGTTCCTGACCAACCCCGCGCCGATCTGCGTACTCGACGAGGTAGACGCGCCGCTCGACGACTACAATGTAGAGCGCTTCTGCGATCTGCTCGACGAAATGACGCGCTCGACCGACACCCGTTTCGTCATTATCACGCACAATCCGATCACCATGGCGCGGATGAACCGCCTCTACGGCGTGACCATGGCCGAGCGTGGCGTCTCGCAGCTTGTGTCGGTCGATTTGCAAGGCGCGGTAAAGATGCGGGAAGCGAGCTAGAGCGCGTTTACCGCTTTCGTCATTTCCCAAGCTTGAACAGCCACTGTGCATTGGTGCGGCCGATCTTGACCCGATCGGTCTCGCTGATTGGGCAGTTATCGAACCAATCGGCGGCCTGATCGATATTCTCGAACGGCCAGTCGGTCGAGAACATGATCCGTTCGGCGCCAACTTCGGCATGGCGTTGAGCAGCGCCGGCGTGTGGAAGTTGCCCGACGTCGTCACGTAGAAATTTTCGCGGAAATATTCGCGGATCGGTTTCTTCGCCGGATAAATGCTGCGCTGTCGGGACCCAGGCGTTGGCGTTATCGACGCGCCAGAGCGCGAAGGGCAGATTCTCGCCGAGATGGCCGAGGATGATCTGCAGCCGCGGATGCGCGTCGAACAGTCCGGAGCCCATCAGGCGCAGCGCATGAACCGCCGTCTCTTGCGCGAATGCCCAGATCGGGCCGAGCAGCCAGGCATGGCCGTCGTAGATTTTGGCGTCGCGCGGCAGCGGATTGCGCGGATGCAGATAAAACGGCACGTCGAGCCGCTCGACCGCCGCCCAGAACGGCCGGTATTGCGGCAGATCGTAATAAGCGGCTGTGTCGGCGTTGCCGACTTGCGAAAATCCGTTGACCAACGCGCCGCGAAACCCAAGCTCCTTGACGCAGCGCTCAAGTTCGCGCGCCGCACGCTCCGGATCCTGCATCGGCAGCGCCGCCAGGCCCTGAAATCGGTCAGGCCGCTTGCGCACCTTGTTCGGCGAGATAATCGTTCGCCTTGCGGGCGATCTCGGCCGCCTGTCCCGGATCGGGAATGGCCTGCACCGCCGGCGCGTTGAGCGACAACAACATTGTTTCGATGCCGTACTGGTCCATCAGCTTAAGCCGCCGGTCTTGCACGATCGACGAGACGGCTTTTCACCTCCTGCCAGACCTGATCGGGAAATGGCGTGCCGAAATTGCTCGCGGTCTCCGGGATCGCGATATGTTCTTCGAGTGTGATCTTGCCTTGCATCGACTTTCCTCCGGTGGCCGCCAGCGGCCGCCGGCGCATCAATCTTAACAAGTCCTTTCGTCGCGGATTTTGCGCGCGGTTTCAAGCGCGGCCGCGCTGGCATGGTTTTGGCGACCGAACGGCTGGAACCCCAGCGTTGTCCCATTTCGGAGCAACGGTTGGGAGACGTGTCGCAGGAAGCAGCAAACCGCCGCACCGATGAATACGCACCAAAATTACACGCTCGCCTCACGGCCGCAGACCCGGCGGGTGCTGCGCGGCTGGGCGGTGCTTTCGCGCGGCACGTTTTCCGCCGCGATTTTTCTCACCGACATCGCCTTGATCGTGGCCATGTCGGTAACGACCGGCGTCGCCTATCAACCTGGTCGTGCACGGCCATCCTGGCAACGTCGCCTCATTCGTCCAGGTCGGCGTTCTGGCGGCCAGCATCTTTGCCATCTCCAACCTGTTCCGGCGCGAATACCGGCTGCCGAACTTCTTTAACTTCAAGCCGCATGCCCGGCGCACCATCCAGTTGTGGAACGTCACGCTGATCTGCCTGTTGATGCTCGGCTTCCTGGCCAAGACCAGCGTCGAATATTCGCGCGGCTGGATCGTGCTGTTCTACGTCACGACGCTGGTCGCGCTGATCGTGTTGCGCTACGTGATCGTGCGCGTCACCGCACTCGCCCGCGCCGCCGGCCTTCTTTCGGCCCAGCGCATCTTCCTGGTCGGCACCGGCGCGGACGTCGGCGCCTTCATCAACCGCTACGAGCCGTGGACGCTCGGCATCAACATCGTCGGCTGCCGCTTCCTTACCCCGGTCGCCGACAGCGCGCCCGCAGCAGGTGCGGCGTGCCATGCTCGATCGCGATCTCGCCGAGGCGGTCGCCAGCGTACGCAGCCTGGCGCCCGATGCGATTTACATCCTGCTGCCGTGGTCGGCGACCGATACCATCGAGCGCTGCGCCGAGACGTTCCTCACGCTGCCGGTCGAGATTCACCTCGGCCCCGAGCAGGTCCTGCACAAGTTCGACGAGGTGAAGCTCTCGACGCTCGGGCCCGTCACCAGCCTGCAGCTCACGCGCCGGCCGCTGACGCGCTTCGAGATCGTGCAGAAGCGGATGTTCGACCTGGTGTTCGCCGCGGCGCGCTGATCGTGATAACGCCGCTCCTGCTGTTGGTCGCGATCCTGATCAAGCTCGACAGCCGCGGGCCGATCTTCTTCGTGCAGCGCCGCTACGGCTTCAATCAGCAGCCGTTCCGCATCATCAAGTTTCGCACCATGCGCACGCTCGACGACGGCGGCCAGCAGGCCACGCGCGACGATCCGCGGCTGACCCGCGTCGGCCGCTGGCTGCGGCGCTGGAACATCGACGAGATCCCGCAGCTCTTCAATGTGCTCACCGGCGACATGTCGCTGGTCGGCCCGCGCCCGCATCCGCTGCCGCTCGATCGAGGACTATCAGCGCCGAATTTCGCTCTATGCGCGCCGGCACAACGTCAAGCCGGGCATTACCGGCTGGGCGCAGATCCACGGCTATCGCGGCGAGACCGATACCGACGACAAGATGCGCAACCGCGTCAAGTACGACCTGTTCTACATCGACAATTGGTCGCTCTGGCTCGACCTGAAGATCATCGTCCGCACGGTGCTCTCGCGCACGGCCTATCGGAACGCCTACTAAGACGCATCCGCCCCTGCGATAACGAACGAACGGCCGGGCGAGCCCGGCCGTTTTCAAGCTGCTGAATTGTCGGAGTTAGCCGACCAGCGCCGCGATGGCGAACACCGCGCCGACTGTGACCAGCGCCGTCGACAGCCACAGCACACCGATGAGCAGCCACACCGGACGCGGCTTTGTGCATCGTTGCGGCCGGCGGCATCGGTCCACGATTTCCA
Source organism: uncultured Alphaproteobacteria bacterium (assembly GCA_963845775.1). GTDB lineage: Bacteria > Pseudomonadota > Alphaproteobacteria > Rhizobiales > Xanthobacteraceae > BOG-931. Next base: position 27,362 of record CAWJTE010000002.1, on the reverse strand, counting down.
GCGCCGGCTCCGCCCGGCGCAGCGCGGCGGTTGCGCGCTCGATAGCGGCGATCTCGCGCGTCAAGTTGGTCGCGGTCGGCTGCAGCCAGCAATTGGTGATCGGAGCGTCGGTGACTCGCCTGGGTGGTAACCGCGGCCGGATCGTCGGCGCCGAATTTGCTCAAGCACGGCATGAGCCGTTGCGCACGTTCGGACGGAAGAAAGCCGAGATGTTGCTTCAGCATGACGCGTACCCTGCTTGTCCGATTGATTTCCTAACCGACAAGCCGGCGCGGCGCGATATTCATCGCTGGCTAACCTTAACGTCGCCGATGAATGATCCTATTTGACGGGCAGGCTGCGACAGCGCCGATCCGGCTGCCGTTGCATCCGGAAGTCATTCCGCCAGCCGTGACGGAGGAGTCCGCCGATGAGCACTTCGACACTGATCGTCCTTGCCGTGATCGTCGTTGTGGTTCTGTGGGTGATCTCGATCTACAACGGCCTCGTCGCCATGCGGCAACGGGTCAACCAGGCCTTCGCCGACGTCGACGTGCAGTTGCGGCAGCGGCACGACCTCGTTCCCAACCTGGTCGAGACGGTAAAGGGCTACGCCGCGCACGAGCGCGGCACGCTCGACGAGGTGGTCAAGGCGCGCAACGCCGCGGTGGCCGCGCAGGGGCCGGCGCAGCAGGCGGCCGCCGAGAACATGCTCTCCGGGCGCGCTGCGCCAACTGTTCGCGCTCGCCGAAGCCTATCCGGACCTCAAGGCCAGCGCCAATTTCCAGCAATTGCAGGCGGAGCTGACCGATCTCGAGAACAAGATCGCGGCCGCGCGGCGCTTCTTCAACAATGCGGTGCAGGAATACAATACCGGCATCCAGCGTTTCCCCGCCGCCCTGTTCGCCGTCGCGTTCGGTTTCGCGCCGAAGGAATTCTTCGATCTCGGCGACGAGCGCAAGACCGTCGGCGAAGCGCCGCAAGTCAAGTTCTAAGACGTCCGGCATGCAGTAATCGGCCATGGCCGCCTACGGGCTCTACAGCCACATCCAATCGAACCGGCGGCGCTCGATTGCGCTGCTGGTCGGCCTGTTCTTCCTCGTCTACCTGCTGGTTTATGCCGGCGCGCTGGCTGCGGAGGCGCTGTCGGTCGACGCCGACCTCGACACGCTGATGCAGCTCGCGCTGAACGATCTCATCCGCGCGGCGCCGCTGGCGACGATCGGCACGGCGCTCTGGATCGTCATCGCCTATTTCTTCCATCAGAACATGATCGACGCGGTGACCGGCGGCCGCGAGGTCACCCGCGCGCGAACAGCCGCGGCTCTACAATATCCTGGAAAATCTCTGCATCTCGCGCGGCATCACCATGCCGAAGCTCAAGGTGATGGATTCCGACGCGCTCAATGCATTCGCCACCGGCATGAACGAGAAGCAATATTCGATCACCGTCACGTCCGGCCTGCTCGAGCGGCTCAACGACGCCGAAATCGAAGTCGGTGCTCGGCCACGAGCTGACGCATATCCGCAACGGCGACGTACGCATGATGGTCATCGCCGTCATCATTGCCGGCGCGATTTCGTTCTTCGCGGAGTTGTTGTTCCGGCTCTGGTTCTACGGCGGTTTCCGCGGCGCGCGCTCATCCGACGACCGCCGCGGCGGCGGCGCCGGCCTCGCGATCCTGATCGCCATCGGGTTCATCGTCGTCGCCTATTTGCTGTCGTTCGTCATTCGCCTGGCGTTGTCGCGCTCGCGCGAATTCCTCGCCGACGCCGGCTCGGTCGAGCTGACCAAAAACCCCGACGCCATGATCTCGGCGCTGCGCAAGATCGAGGGCCGCGGCGAATTGCCGGGCGCGACTTCGGCGGTGATGGAAATGTGCATCGATAATCCGCGCGAAGGGATTCGGCGAATTGTTCGACACCCATCCGACGGTGGACAGCCGGGTCGCGGCGTTGGTCAAATTCGCCGGCGGCCACGATCCCGGCCCGATCGCCTTGCCGCCGCAAGCCGACAAGCCGACGGCGAACCCGGCGACGATCCGGCGGTCCGCCGGGCCGTGGAGTTCGTCGCCACCATGGTCCGTGGGGCCCGCTGGCCGATCGGCGAAACCAGGTGGCACCGGCACGGAGCGAGCCACCGGTCGCCCGCCGCGGAGCGCACCCTCCGGACCTTGGGGACCGCACGCGGCAGCCAGTCACAAAGGCCGTCACAATTAACCATATCGGCTTGCAACTACGCCAAATCGCGCACATGCTGCAAGCGCGCGCACCGCATCTTAAGGCTTCCAAACAGCGCACGGGGTGTGTAGAAGCTGTTAACGGGGAAAATTGCGTGACGCGCTCGATTTGGCCGCAGTCATCCGTGGAATTGAGCGCAGGACACAGCGAGGCTCACGGCGGCGCGGGGCCAGTGAGGGATCGGCCATGGCTAAGCCAACAGTGGTCGTCGTAGGTGCGGACAAGGGCGGCGTTGGCAAGACCACGGTCGCCCGCACGCTGCTCGATTATTTCACCGCACATCACGTGCCGACGCGCGCGTTCGACACCGATCGCCCAAAGGCACGCTGAATCGCTTTCATCCCGACATCAGCGACATCGTCGACGTCACGTCGGTCGCCCGACCAGATGCGGATTTTCGATACGCTGTCGACCACCGACGCCAGCGTGACCGTCATCGACGTGCGCGCCGGCCTGTTGTCGCCGACGCTGCGCTCGCTGCGCGACATCGGCTTTCTCGACGCGGTGAAAAAGGGCCAGCTAACTTCGTCGTCTTCCATATCCTCGGCTCGTCGATCGCTTCGCTCAACGAGATCGAGGACACGTCGACCTTCGCGGTCGACAGCAAATATTTCCTGGTCAAGAACTTCATCAACAACACGAGCTTCTTCGAGTGGGACCAGGCCACCCACGCGTCGTATTTCCGCAAATTCAAGGACGCGGTCGAGATCACCATCCCGAAGCTCAACGAGATGGCCTACGAACAGGTCGAGCTGGCTTCGGTTCCGTTTCTCACCTTCGTCGCCAACAAGGGCCCGAAGGGCGAAGCGGCCAATTATTCGTTCGTGCTGCGCGGCTATGTGCGGCACTGGCTCGGCAATGTCTGGGGCGAATACGACCGCATCAAGCTCAACGAAATCGTCGCCAGCGGCGGCGCTGCGCCGGCACAGCAGTCCGCGGGTGCAGGTCGTCAGCCGGTCCTAACCGTCGCGCGGCGGTCCGTCAGCCGCGCAGCTGCGCGCAGGCCATCAGCATGCGGCCAGCCCCACTTTACATTGTCGCGTCGCCGCGGCCGCGGATCGGCAAGACGCTGCTCGCGCGGCTGCTGATCGAATTTCTTCGCGCCGAGCGGCCGGCCGCTGGTCGGATACGATCTCAATCCGCGCGAGCCGGTGCTCGCAGAGCCGTTTCCCAAAGCTGGTCTGGCCAGTCGATATCTCCGATACACGCGGCCAGATGGAATTGTTCGACCGGCTGCTCGCCGACACCGCGAGCACTAAAATCATCGATCTCGGCTACGGGCCGTTCGACCAGTTCTTCGCTGTGATGCGCGAGATCGGCTTCGTGCAGGAAGCGCGGCGGCGCGTGATCGAGCCGATTGTTCTGTTCATCGCCGATCCGGCCGCCGACGACCATGCGCAGCTATGCCGAATTGCAGCGCCGCATGACGGCAACTTTCGTGCCGGTGCACAACGAATTGGTATCGCTGATGTTCGCCAGAGAGGATTTTCCGCCGACGCGGCCCGAATGCGGCGTGATCCGCATCCCGCGGCTGTCGCCGATCGTGCGCGGCGTGATCGACCGGCCGAGTTTCTCGTTCAGCGCCTATATGACCAAGCAGCCCGGCGGGCCGACCGAAATCCATCAATGGATCGGCAACATTTTCACCGAGTTTCGCGACTTCGAGTTGCGGCTGCTGATGGGCCGGCTCAGTTCTTCGCTCGGCGGCGTGCCGGCGCCGACAAAAAGGCAGGCCCGCGCGCTAAGCCCGCCGCAGGCCCTCCGACGCGCACTAGCTCCTCAGGCGACTTTGATTTTTTGCGGCGGCGGCGCGAGGCGGGGGAAGTCGAGTTCGGCGGCCGGGCATGGCCGACCGAACAGATAACCCTGCACGTGCGTGCAGCCGGCAGCGCGCACAAGCAAAAGCTGGTCTTCGGTTTCGACGCCTTCGGCGACCGTGCCGATGCGCAGGCTGCGGCCGAGACCGGCTACCGCCGAAACGATGGCGGCACAATCGGCATTCTTGGCAAGCTCGTGCACAAAGGACCGATCGATCTTGATCTTGTCGAACGGAAACATGCGCAGATAACTGAGCGAAGAATAGCCGGTGCCGAAATCGTCGAGTACGATGGAAATGCGCATTTCACGCAGTTTGTGCAGCGTCTCCACGTTCTCGGCATTGCCGTGCAGCAGCACCGTCTCGGTGATTTCCAGCTCCAGGCGCTCAGGCGGTAAGCCGGAATCGCGCAACACCTTGCTGAAATGGTCGACTGGACCAATCTTGCGGAACTGAACTGCCGAAAGATTTACACTGACCTTGACGTTCGACGGCCAATTCACGGCGTCCAGGCAGGCCCGGCGCAGGACCCATTCGCCGATTTGATTGATCAGGCCAGTTTCCTCGGCCAGCGGGATAAAATCCGCGGGCGAAATCATTCCGCGCTGCGGATGGTGCCAGCGGATCAACGCTTCGATGCTTGTGGTCTGCCGGGTCTGGATGTCGACAATCGGCTGATAGTAGAGCTCGAACTCTTCATTGGTCAGCGCATTGCGCAGGTCGATTTGATGAGCGCGCCGGGTTCGCACCTCCACTCCCATGGCATCTTCAAAGAAGCGGTAGGCGTCGCGGCCTTCGGATTTTGCCTTATAGAGCGCGAGATCGGCATTCTTCATTAGCTGGTCGACCTCGGTGCCATGCACGGGGGCGAGCGCAATGCCGATGCTGGTCCCGATATGCAGATTGTGTCCTTCCAGATCGTACGGCGCCGAGATCGCGCCGAGTATCTTGCCGGCGGTAGCGATCGCAGCATCCCGCTGGTCGCCCTCGGCGGTGGCCAAAATCGCGAATTCGTCGCCACCAAGGCGCGCCACCGTATCGGTCTCGCGGATGCAACCCAACAGGCGGCCGGACACCGCCTTCAACAATTGGTCGCCGACCGGATGCCCAAGCGAATCGTTGACCGTTTTGAAGAGGTCGAGGTCGAGCAGAAAAACGGTGAAGTGGCTGCCGTAACGCCGCAGCCGCGCCAGTTCCTCTTCCATCTTCTCCAGCAGCACGGCGCGATTGGCGAGACCGGTCAGACCGTCGTGGCGCGCCATGTAGGCAATTTGCGATTCCGCGCGCTTCTGCGCGGTAATGTCCTGATGAATGGCGACCCAGCCGCCGCCCAGCATCGGCCGATGATTGACGGCGAAGATCCGGCCGTCGGGCGTCACGTCCTCGACGTAGAAAGGCTCGCCGCGGCGGATCTGGCCCAAACGCCGTTCGATATAATGGCGCACATCTTCCGGCTTATGACCAACCGTGCGCGCCTCGAGAATTGAGCGTAAGGTGGCGCCCGGCTCGGTTGTGCCCGGCTTCATGCCGTACATCTCGCCGTAGCGTTCGTTGCAGACGGTCAGGCGTTCGTTGCGATCGAACATCGACAGGCCGTACGGCATGTTTTCGATCGCCGCGTCAAAGCGGAAATTTTGCGCCCGCAATTCGGCTTCGCGCTCGCGCAAGGCGGCGGTGCGCTCCTGCACCAGCTGATCAAGCCCAAGATTGAGTTGTTCGAGCTCCTTGACCATCAGCGCGATGGACCGGTCGGTGCGGTGCCGGTCACTGTCGGATTGGCCATACGCCTCGGAGACGAGCCCAAGCAGTACTTCGAGATCGAGCTCGCCCGAACCCTTGACCGCTTTCGTCAGCTGTCTGGCGAGAAGTTTATGCACCAGCGTGATCCGCCGCCTCGGCGATCGTGGTGACGGTCATCGTCTGGTTGTGCAATTCGCAGACACCGGACGCGCGATGCGGCGAGATTTCCCCGTAGGAGTAGAAGCCAAGCTGCGGCACTTTTGGACCGAATTCGGAGCTCGCGGCTTCAAGCTCATCGGCCGTATGCTGGCCCATGAGCAGGCGGCGTCCGATGCAGCTCACCAGGATGGCAAGCTGATCGCCGGCGCCATTCGCTCCGCCGCCGTCAACGGCCTGCCGCGCCGCTTGCGCGGCGCCGGCAGCCAGCCGGTCGAAATTCCCGCGCATCAATTGCGCCGTCCAGCCCTCGGGCACGTCGCCCGCGAACGTCATCGAGCCTGCCGCGTGGTCGACCGCGAGAATAGTGCGGACGATGTCATGGTCCGGTCGTTCCGGATCGAAGATGCGCAGCGGGAACAAAAGCCCGGAGCCGGGCAGGCCACGCGCCTCTTCCTCGCCGAGATAACGCTTGTAGAGATCAAGGGCCGGCTCGCCGTCGAACTCGAACAGCACGTTGCCCTCGGAGCGGGTGATCTGCCGACGCGGTCCGAACTCGTCCCAGCCGCCGGCGCTGCCGTGGCCGATACGGATCGATTTGCCGTAAAAACCGACCGCAGCGACCATTTGTTTGCGGGGCGGCTCGTCTGCTCCGACCAGCGTTTCCCGAAATTCGGCGCCGTCGCCGGCCAATCCACCGGTAACCGACACGTGCTTGCCGACCGCGCCAATAATGCCGGCAACGAGCTCGCTGCCGTTGACATTCAAGCCGTCGGAAAGAACGAACACGCCGACCAAATCCGGCGCCGTGAGCGCCTGGCCGATCGCCGCGCCGCAAGCGCGCGAGCGATCGGGCGACGCCGCCGGCTCGCAAGCAACCCGCAAATTGGTCGCATCGAAACGGATGGCGGCGGCGACGACTTCGTCGTCGGTAACGTCCCGATTGCGAATTTGCCCACCGGTGCTGCAACCGAGAATGTGCGCGTCCGGATACATCGCGCGCAATTCCTCATAGCGCGCACCGCAAGAGAGCGCCTTGCGTGCACCAAAGAAGAAAACAAGGTCCGCTTTCGCCCGCTCACCAGGAGCAACTGCCCAGCCTGCGGTCTCGGTCCACGATAATTGAGCTACACGCATCGTGATTGCCGCCCTGAAATTGAAAAAAGCTTTTGTTTGTAATAGGTTTTTACGGTGGAGACCTGAAAATTCTGTTTATCTCGGCCGAATCAAACATTTCATCGTTCGTAAACCTTGCGCGACGTTCCATCGCGGCTCGGGCGGTAAACAAGCAAAAATTCTTTGTTCGGCTGACGATCAACGCAAGAACGGCAGCGAAAGTTCGGCCGCAACGCGCCGCCGCGGCGACATGCTTTCCAAGTCGAGAAACAATCTGCGACAAACTTCAAAGCATGCCTCGATCTTGGGCGGCGTGTCGGCAACTTGACATCGAACCGGGCGCCGCGCTGAAATCCTTTCTTAAGCCTGCCGGAACACAGAGATCTCGACATTGCTGAAGCTTCAAGGCCGCACCGCCGTCGTAACGGGCGCTGCCGGCGGGATCGGCCGGGGGATCGCCTTGGCGCTTGCCCGCCGCGGTTGTCATCTCGCGCTTGTGGACATCGATGACGCAGCGCTAGCGCGCACGGCCGCCGAAATTGGCGCACAGGGCGCGCAAGTCAGCCGGCATCATCTCGATGTGGCGGACCGCACCGCTGTGGCCGAATTTCCCGATCGCGTGATGGCCGAACATTCGAGCGTCGACATTCTGGTCAACAACGCCGGTGTGGCGTTGGCCGGAACCTTTGAGCAAGTCGACGAAGCCGACTTCGAATGGCTGATCAACATCAACTTCTGGGGCGTGGTACGGATGACCCGCGCCTTCCTGCCGCTTCTGCATCAGAGCGGAGAGGCGCGCATCGTCAATCTTTCCAGCATATTCGGAATGATCGCCCCGCCGGGCAATACGGCCTATTGCGCTAGCAAGTTTGCCGTTCGTGGGTTTTCGGAATCGCTGCGCAATGAGCTGCGGAAAACCCGCATCGGCGTCACCGTGGTGCATCCGGGCGGTATCGCCACCTCGATCGTTCGCAGCGCCCGCCTGCCGAAAAGCAATTCTCCCGACGAAGACGAGGCAAAACGAAAGTCATTCGAGTTGTTTCTCACCATGCAGCCCGAGACCGCAGGGGAGATAATTGTCAATGGTGTTGAAAATCGCAAAGCTCGCGTGCTGGTGGGCTCCGATGCTAAAAGGATCGCCCTGATCGAGCGGCTGCTGCCGGTCAGTTATTGGAATTTGCTCGGAGGGGGGATGCTCAAGAAATGACCGTGTTGATCTGGATCGTCGGAATCACCGTCGCGCTGATCGTACTATTGCTTGGCGGCCTTGCCGTTTTCACCGCCAAGACGGCGCGGCAGATCGAAAAAGCGCTGCCGCCGCCTGGACGATTCGTCGACATCGACGGCGCCAACATCCATTACATTGATGCTGGCTCCGGCCCGCCGCTTGTGCTCATTCACGGCCTTTCCGGCCAGCACCGCAACTTCACCCATTCGCTGCTGGAGCGGCTGAAAAACGACTACCGGGTCATCATTCCGGATCGGCCTGGTAGCGGCTACTCCACGCAGCCGCGCGGCGCGTCCGGCGCGCTTGCCGAGCATGCGCGCAAGATCTCGCGCCTCATCGACGCGCTCGGGCTTAAGCGACCGCTGATCGTCGGACATTCGCTGGGAGGAGCCATCGCGCTGTCGCTCGCTGCCAATCATCCCGACCAGGTCGCCGGCCTGGCGTTGCTCGCTCCGGTGACGCACCGGCCGGGACAGGTGCCGCCGCTGTTTCGCGCGCTGGTGGTTCGCTCGCCGTTTGTGCGTTCGCTGCTGGCGTGGACGTTGGTGGTTCCGTTTTCGATGCTGAACCGCGAATTCGTGCTCGACGCTGCCTTCGGTCCGCAGCCGGCGCCGCGCGATTATGGGACCAAGGGCGGCGAACTCCTGACCCTGCGGCCGGTAAGCTTCATCGGCTCCTCCCACGACCTGATCGCCTTCACCGACGGCGACGACCCGACCGCGCGGTACGCTGACATCAAGGTGCCGGTCGGCGTTCTTTACGGCACCGCCGATCGCATCCTCGATCCGACGGCGCACCAGACAGCTTTGAAGGCAAAGCTTCCCAACGCCGAATGCGAACTAATCGAAGGCGGCGGCCACATGATTCTGATCACCTCGGCCGACCGCTGCGTCCAATTTATTGTCCGTATGGCGCAACGCGCCGGGATAAGCTGCGCCCCCCGGCCGGCGAAGGCGCTGGCCTGAGCATGACGGCCGAACACTTCGACGTCGTCATCGTCGGCGCCGGCCTTTCCGGAATTGACGCCGGCTATCACCTCCAGACGTATTGCCCCAACAAGTCCTACGCCATACTCGAAGCGCGCGATGCCATCGGCGGCACTTGGGATTTGTTTCGCTATCCCGGCATCCGTTCCGATTCCGACATGTACACGTTCGGTTATTCGTTCCGGCCCTGGCAATCCGACGCCGCCATCGCCGAAGGCGGCGCAATCCGCTCTTATATCCGCGAGACGGCGCAGGCTTATGGCATCGATCGCAAGATCCGTTTCCAGCATCGTGTCACGCGCGCCTCCTGGTCGTCCGCCGACGTGCTGTGGACGCTCGAGATCGAGCGCGGCGCGGCGCAAGAGCCGCTGACCATCACCTGCAATTTCGTGTTCGGCTGCACCGGCTATTACGACTATGCCGCCGGCTATATGCCGGAATTTCCCGGCATCGATTTGTTCCGCGGCCGGGTCGTGCATCCGCAGCAATGGCCTGAAGATCTCGATCATGCCGGCAAGCGCGTGGTGGTGATCGGCAGCGGCGCAACGGCGGTCACGATCATCCCGGCCATCGCCAAGACCGCCGCGCATGTGACCATGTTGCAACGTTCGCCGACTTACATCGTCGCCCTGCCGACGCGCAATGCGTTCGCCAACTGGCTTCGCCGCCATCTGCCGATCCGTCTCGCTTACGCGATGGCGCGGTGGTACTTCGTGCTGTTCGGGATTTACGTTTTCAGGCGGGCCCGCCGCAAACCGGAGGCGGTGAAGCGCTGGATTGTCAATCAAGCGCGCGAGCAGCTGGGCGCCGACTACGACGTCAAAACGCATTTCACGCCGCGCTATAATCCCTGGGACCAGCGCCTTTGCATCGCCCCCGACGCCGATTTCTTCCGGGCGATCAAGGCCGGCAAGGCGGATGTGGTGACCGACACGATCGCAACGTTCACGCCGGCAAGCATTCGTTTGCAATCAGGTAATGAACTCAAAGCCGATATTGTCATCACCGCCACCGGGCTCAATCTGCGGTTGCTCGGCGGCATCCAGGCCACGGTCGACGGCAAGCCGCTAAAACTCTCCGACACGATGAACTTCAAGGGCGTCATGTTCAGCGACGTACCGAACTTCGCCGCCGTGTTCGGTTATACCAACGCCTCGTGGACGTTAAAGAGCGATCTGACCTGTGCCTATGTCGCCCGGCTGATCGATTACATGGACAAGCGCGACTACGCCTGGTGCGTGCCCCGTCAGCGCGATCCGTCGATCAAAGCCGAGTCATTTGTCGATTTCTCGTCCGGCTACTTTCAGCGCGCGCGAGACCGACTCCCCCGTCAGGGCTCAAAGCGCCCGTGGCGGCTCTACCAAAATTATTTGCGGGACCTGCTCACCCTTCGCTACGGCGCGGTGAATGATGCAGCGCTCGAATTCACCCGGCGGCGCGAACGAGCAAAGGCCGCGTGACGGCAGTACGGCAATCGCTGGCGCGTAACCGCCTTTAATGCCCCTCGAAGCTGATCAGCGTGCGCACCGGCACGCCGAGCTTCCTTATCTTTTCCGCGCCGCCAAGGTCCGGCAGGTCGATGATGAAACAGGCGGCGAGGATTTCCGCGCCCATCTGCATGAGCAGCTTGCAGGCCGCCTCGGCGGTGCCACCGGTCGCCACCAGATCGTCTACCAAAATGACGCGCTCGCCCTTGAGCACGGCGTCCTCGTGTATCTCCATCTCGTCGACGCCGTATTCCAGTGAGTAGCCGATGCTCACGCGCTTGAATGGCAGCTTGCCCTTCTTGCGGATCGGGACGAACCCGGCCGAGACCTGATGAGCGACCGCGCCGCCGAGGATAAAGCCGCGCGCTTCGATACCGGCCACCTTGTCGACCTTGCTGCCGGCCCAGGGCTGCACGAGTTCATCGACCGCGCGGCGGAATGCCCGCGCATTGCCCAAAAGCGTGGTGATGTCGCGAAACATAATGCCCGGCTTGGGATAGTCCGGGATGTTGCGGATCGCGGCCTTGAGATCACCCTCTAACGACAACGTCGCCATGATTGGGAGCCCCATCTCGTCTGCCGGTACCGTCGACCGCTCGTGCCCGGCCCGCACTGTGGCGAACCAGCGCGGCGGACGCAACCGCCGAACCGCGGGTCAACGGCGGCCTGGACAGGACCGTTAGCTGCGCGAACATTCGGCCGGCGCCGCTCAAGCAGCTAGGATTGATGCTTGACCTCGTACCAAACGTTTCGCTTGGTGAAGTAGAGAAGCCCGCTCAGCACGATCAGGAAAATGAACACCTGGAAGCCGAGGCGCTTGCGTGCATCGAGCGTCGGCTCCGCCGCCCACATCAGGAAGGCGGCGATGTCGCGGCCATATTGATCGACGGTCATCGGCGTGCTGTCGGTATATTCGACCTGCCCGTCGCTCAAAGGCTTGGGCATGCCGATGGCATGGCCGGGAAAATATTTGTTGAATTGCGCGCCCGGCGGCAACGCCGCGCCGGCTGGCGGCGGATCCTCGTAGCCGTTGAGGATGGCGTGGATGTAGTCGGGGCCGTCCTCCTGGTATTGGGTAAACGCATCGAAGATGAACCAGGGGAAGCCGCGCTCGACGCTGCGTGCCTTGGCGAGGACCGACATGTCCGGCGGCAGCGCGCCGCCGAGTGCGGCGCGCGCGGCCTGGTCGTTCGGGAACGGCGGCGGGAAATGATCGGCAAGCTTACCGGGCCGCTGAAACATCTCGCCTTTATCGTTCGGGCCGTCGGTGATCTGGTAACCGGCCGCGATCGTCGCCGCCTGCGCTTCGGTGAAACCGGGCCCGCCGGAATCGGCGAGATTGCGGAACGCCAAAAGCTTGATGCTGTGGCAAGTCGAGCAGACTTCCTTGTAGACCTTGAAGCCGCGCTGAAGCTGCGCCGGATCGTAAAGGCCGAACGGACCGGCGAATGACCAGTGCTGCTTCGGCGGAAGCTCTTGCTCCTCCGCACTGGCCGCATAGGCGCCGAGCGCCCTAAGTGAAACCGCCAGACCGAACGCGAGGACAATGCTGCGAGTGTTTTTCATGACCGCCCCCTAACCACGCGCGCCCGAGGGCGGCGCCGATGACCCGGCGGGCAACACCGCCTCCGAAATCGAGTTCGGCAGCGGCTTGGTTTTCTCGAACAATCCGAGCAGCGGCAGGATGATCAGCAGGAAGATGAAATAATACGCGGTGAGGATGCGCGCGGCGATCACGTAGCCGCCCTCGGGCGGCTGCGAGCCGAGATAGCCGAGCCCGATCACGACGAGGAACCAGACAATCAGGAACTGCCGGAACAGCGGGCGATAATTCGCCGAGCGAACGCGCGAGGTATCGAGCCAGGGCAGGAAAGCGAGCAGCACGATGGAGGCGCCGAGCGCGGTCACGCCGAGGAGCTTGCTCGGGATCGCGCGCAGAATGGCGTAGAACGGCAGATAGTACCATTCCGGCACGATGTGGGTCGGCGTCTGGCCCGGATTGGCCATGATGTAATTGTCGGAATGGCCGAGATAGTTCGGGATGTAGAACACGAACCAGGCGTAGAACAGGCAGAACACGGCGAGGAAAAACGCGTCCTTCGCGGTCGCATGGGGCGTGAAAGCGACAGTGTCCTTGGGTGTCTTGGGCTCGACGCCGGTCGGATTGTTTTGCCCGACCATGTGCAGCGCCCAGATGTGCAGCACGACCACGCCGGCAATGACAAACGGCAACAGGTAGTGCAGCGAATAGAAACGGTTGAGTGTTGGATTGCCGACCGCATAGCCGCCCCACAGCCAGGTCACGATCGGATCGCCGACGCCGGGAAGCGCGGAGAACAAATTGGTGATGACGGTCGCCGCCCAGAAGCTCATCTGGCCCCACGGCAGCACGTAGCCCATGAAGCCGGTGGCGATCATTAGCAGGAACAGGATCACGCCGAGAATCCACAGCACCTCGCGCGGCTCCTTGTAGGAGCCGTAATACATGCCGCGGACGATATGGGCATAGACCGCGACGAAGAAAAACGAGGCGCCGTTGGCGTGCAGATAGCGTAAGAGCCAGCCGTAATTGACGTCGCGCATGATCGATTCGATGGAATTAAAGGCGTAATCGACGTGCGGCGTGTAGTGCATCGCCAGCACAATGCCGGTGACGATCTGTACGCCCAGCATGAAAGCGAGGATGCCGCCGAACGTCCACCAATAGTTCAGATTGCGCGGCGTCGGATAGACAACGAATGAGGAATAGACGAGGCCCGCGATCGGCAGGCGGCGCTCCATCCATTGCATGAAGGCGCTTCGCGGTTTGTAGACCGTGTGCTCGCTCATGATGATCGAACCTTATGCATTGTGTCGGCAACGTAGGGAAAACCGCGCCGCGAAGGTTCCACTGCGGAGATTGTTGTCACCCGTCCCATCCTCAACCGTCTAGCCGGCTTGCTCGATCCGCGCTGCGAACCGTTCGTGCAAGGCCCATGCGGCTGCGGAACGGCCGGCCGCCTCCGACCTGGGGGAGGTCATAGGCGACGCAATCGGGCGCGTTTTATTGGCACCCCTACCGGGCAAGTGCAAGAGTGCGAAAAATCGCACCCCCAGGGCTGATTTTGCCCACCTTGCAGGCACAAATTGCACCGATGCGCATTGCCCTTTACCAACCCGATATTCCGCAAAATACCGGCACGATCCTGCGGCTTTGCGCCTGCCTCGGCATCGAGGCGCATATCATCGAGCCGGCCGGATTCCCGACGAGCGACCGCGCCTTCCGCCGCGCCGGCATGGACTATCTCGATGCCGTTGCCATCGTGCGGCACCGCTCGTGGGCGAATTTCGAAACCTGGCGCCGCAGCAAGGCCCACCGGCTGGTGCTATTTACCACTGCGGCGCCCCTCTCGTATCTCGACCACGGCTATCGGGCGGACGATGTGTTGCTGTTCGGCCGCGAATTCGGCGGGCGTGCCGCCGGAAGTCCATGCCGCCGCCGACGCGCGCGTCGTGATTCCGCTCCGTCACGGCATGCGCTCGCTCAATGTCGCGGTCGCCGCCGCGATCGCCGCCGGCGAGGCGCTGCGGCAGACCGGCGGGATGTCAACCTAGACCGCAACGACGCCGGGGCGGCCGCCCTCGACCGCAAAGGTCCGCAAGGTCGAAATATCGGCCTTCGGGTCGGTTGCGTCGGAAACCACGCGCATGCGCACCTGCATATTCGCGCGCTCGAGGTCGACCGCGACGTAGCCGCGGCGCCGACTTTCGAAGAAGTGCACGTGCGGATTATCCGGCAAGGCGCGCGCGATCGGTTCGTAGGGAGGACCAGCCGAGGAAATCGACGTGCCGACAAACTCGGTCGCGACCACCGGCGAAGCTTCGTTGCTGGAATCGAGCCGCAGATCGTTGGCGAAGTACGCGTGCGTGTCGCCGCCGACGACCACGGCGTTACGCACCTCTCTTTCGTGGATGTGCTTCAACAGGCGCGCGCGATTGGCCGGATAGCCGTCCCAATCGTCGGTCGAAAATGCATCGGCGTTGTTTTGCTTGAGGCTGTATTGCGCCATCAGCACGTCCTGGGCGATCAGATTCCACAGCGCTTGCGAGCGCGCGAGACCACTATGCAGCCAGGCCTCCTGCGCGAAGCCGATCATGCTTCGGCCGGCCTCGCGCCGCTCCGGGCAAGCGGCGTCCGTTTCGAGATGCGTGCCGCCTTTGTTCGGCGCTGCGTAGCAGGCTTCGCGTGAGCGGTATTGCCGTCCGTCGAGCATGGAGATTTCCACCAAGTCGCCGAACGTGAAGCGGTCGTAGACCCGCATACGCGGCCCGTCCGGGCGCGACAAAATCGGCCGCACCGGCATGTGCTCGTAAAACGCCTGATAGGCCGCAGCGCGGCGCAGCAGAAAAATCTCCGGATCGTCGAAAGTCTCCGACCATTTGTCGGCGTAATCGTTTTGCACCTCGTGATCGTCCCAGGTGACCACCGCCGGTACTTCGGCGTGCAGCCGTTGCAGGTCCGGATCGAGCCGGTATTGCGCGTAGCGATTGCGATAGGTCGGCAATGTCGCCGCTTCAATGCCGTCGGAGTGGCGGCGCACCGTCGGCCGCCGTTGTTCGACGTATTCGTAAATGTAGTCGCCGAGATAAAGCACGAACTCCGGATTTTCGTCGGCAAGATGCCGGTAGGCGGAGAAATAGCCGTGCTCGTAATTGGAACAGGAGACGAAACCGAAGCGCAGGCGATCAACCGTGGCGCCTGGCGTCGGCAAAGTAGCGGCGCGGCCGACACGGCTTGCCGCATCGCCGCCGGTGAAGCGGTACCAATAAGGCCGGCCGGGTTGCAGACCGCGTACGTCAACATGCACCGAATAGGCGAAGGCCTGCTCGGCGACCGCTTCGCCGCGCCGGACGATGTCGTGCATTGCGGACTCGGCTGCGATCTCATAGCCGACCGTCACATCGCCACCGCTCATCCCGCCGGGCGTGCGCGGATCGCCCGAGAGCGGCTCCGGCGCAAGCCGCGTCCACAAGACGAACCCGTCGGCGCGCGGCGCTCCCGAGGCGACCCCGAGGCTGAAAGGGTCGCCTGCGCACTGGGTCTGCGCGGCCGCGCCGCGCCAGACGAACGGCGCCGCGGCGGTCACGAGCCCGGCGCCGGCCAAACCGCGCAATACGCGCCGCCGCGTCGGACGGATCAGCGGGTCAATCATGATCTGGGTCCCAAGTCTTTCTGCGTCAAATCGTCTCTTCGCGCCAGATCAATAGTGTCGCGCGGAAATATGACAGTCTCGAAAACTGTGCCAACACAAGGTAATAGAGACCTTGCGATGGATATGAGTTTGCTCGAAACCCGCAAACAGCGGGCGCGCGCATGGTTCGAGAACCTGCGCGACGAGATTGTCGCAACCTTCCAGACACTGGAGGATGCGCTGCCTCCCGGTGCGCTTTTGGCTGACCGCGCCCCCGGGCGCTTTAAGCGCACGCCGTGGCAGCGCGCTGACCACACTGGCTCACCCGGCGGCGGCGGCGTCATGGCGACCATGCAGGGCCGCGTGTTCGAGAAGGTCGGCGTTCACATCTCGACCGTGTTCGGCGAATTCGCCCCGGAATTTCGCAAGGATATTCCCGGCGCCGCCGACGACCCGCGCTTCTTCGCCAGCGGCATTTCGCTAATCGCCCACATGCACAATCCGCATGTGCCGGCGGTGCATATGAACACCCGTTTCGTCGTCACCACCAAAGCGTGGTTTGGCGGCGGCGCCGATCTCACCCCGGTGCTCGACCGCCGCCGCACCCAGGACGATCCCGACACGGTCGCCTTTCACGCGGCGATGAAAAAGGCTTGCGACGCGCATGCGGCGGTCGCGCCCTACCAACAGTTCAAGACGTGGTGCGACGAGTATTTTTTCTTAAAGCACCGCGGCGAGATGCGCGGTGTCGGCGGCATCTTCTACGACTATCTGGAAACCGAGTGGGGTGAGACCTTCGCTTTCACGCAAGATGTCGGCCGTGCCTTCCTCGGCGTTTACCCCGAACTGGTGCGCAAGAATTTCGCCCAGCCCTGGACGGAAGCCGAACGCGAGGAACAACTGATCTGCCGCGGGCGTTACGTGGAGTTCAATCTGCTGTATGACCGCGGCACGATTTTTGGCCTGCGTACCGGCGGCAATGTCGAGTTGATTTTGTCGTCGCTGCCGCCGGTGGTGAAATGGCCGTAAGGAGATTGCAATGAAACTCGTTCGCTATGGCGCCGCCGGCCGGGAAAAGCCCGGCCTGCTCGATGGGCAAGGGCGCATCCGCGATTTATCGAAAATCGTGCCGGACATTGCCGGTGAAGCGCTGTCGCCGAAGAGCCTCGCGAAGCTCGCCAAACTCAAGGCCGACCAGCTGCCGCTCATGCGCGGCAATCCGCGGCTCGGTCCTTGCGTCGGCCAGGTCGGCAATTTCATTGCCATCGGGCTGAACTACGCCGACCACGCCGCCGAAGCCGGCATGGCGCTGCCCAAAGAGCCGCTCGTCTTCAACAAGGCGCCGAGCTGCATCTGCGGACCGAACGACGCCACCATGATCCCGAAGGATTTCGACCAAGCTCGATTACGAGGTCGAGCTCGGCGTCATCATTGGCAGCCGCGCGCGTTATCTCGCCAAGGACAGAGCGATGGGCGCGGTCGCCGGCTATTGCCTCGCCAACGACGTGTCCGAGCGCGTGTTCCAGATCGAGCGCTCCGGCCAGTTCTGCAAGGGCAAGGGCTGCGAAACCTTCGGTCCGCTTGGGCCGTGGCTGGTGACGCGCGACGAAATCCCCGACCCGCAGAAGCTCAACATGTGGCTCACCGTAAACGGCGAAAGCCGGCAGAAAGGCTCAACCGGCACCATGGTGTTCGGCGTCGAACATCTGGTCTGGTATTGCTCGCAATTCTTTGTGTTGGAGCCGGGCGACGTCATCATCACCGGCACGCCGCCTGGCGTCGGCATGGGCATCAAACCGGAGCCAAAGTTTCTCAAGGCCGGCGACACGGTGCGGCTCGGCATCGACGGCCTCGGCGAGCAGCAGCAGAAGGTGGCGAAGTTCAAGACGTGACGCGCGAAGTCCGTCACCCCTCCCTGCCCTCTAACACCGCTTGCGTCGAGATACGCGACCACACCGCGACCTTGCCGCGAAAGGCCACGTAAGAATCGTGCACCTTGCGCGCATTGGCGCTGCGCTCGGCGAGTTCGGCGAGCACATCGGCCGCGGTCGCGCGCGCCGCAGCGACGAGGTCGGGCGGAAAGCTGCGCAGCTGCGCGTGCTCGCGCGTAGTCAATGTTTGCAGCGCCTCTATGTTGAGCCGCTCCATCTCGGCGAGCGCGAAGGACGCTTCCGCCGCGCAGGCATGCGTCACGATCGCTTTCAGTTCGGCGTCGAGCTCATTCCACACCCTGAGCGCAATAATGCACTCGCCGGTGCCGTTCGGCTTGTTGAAACCGGGGCCGTAATAGAACGGCGCGAAGCGATAGAACCCGAGCGCGATGTCGGAGCCGGGGCCGACAAATTCGGCGGCGTCAAGCATGCCCGATTGCAGCGCGATCAGGATTTCGCCGGGCGACGTGGCCTGCGCGATGGCGCCGAGGCGGCGATAGACTTCGCCGCCCAGGCCGAGCGAGCGGATTTTCAGGCCGTGCACGTCGTCGCGGCTTTTCAGCTCGCGGCGGAACCAGCCGCCCATGCACACCCCGGTGTTACCGCCCATGAACGGCTTGACGCCAAACGGCGCGTAGAGCGCGTCCCATAATTCCTGGCCGCCACCGGCGTCGATCCAGGCGACATGCTCGTTCGGCAGCAGCCCGAACGGCACGGTGGTGAAGAACGCCGCCGCCGGCTCCTTGCCTTGCCAGTAGAAAGCCGCAGTATGGCCCATCTCGGCGACGCCGGAGCCGACCGCATCGAGCACTTCGAAGGCGGGCACGATCTCGCCGGCGGCGGAGACGGCGATGTCCAGGCGCCGGCCGGACAGTGCAGCGATGCGGCTTGCGATCCGCTCCGCCGACAGACCAGGGCCCGGCAGCCGCTTCGGCCACGATGTGACCATGCGCCAACGCCGCGTTTGCGCCAGCGCCACGGCCGGCGCCGCCACGGCGCCAAGGAGGCCGGCGGCTCCGCTTCGCGCCAGATTGCGGCGCGTCACCTTGCGCATGGGTTTCGTCCCGCCGAGGTCGACGCCGCCTTTCTATGTCATTCCGGCGGCGAGGGCGACTGCCGTCTGAAGCCGCCGCCGCCTGTCGCCTTGCACACCTACACTTTTTCGGACAGAGGTGAGCGCCATGAAGCTCGGCTTTTTCACCATGCCGATCCATCCGCTGGACAAGGATTGGCGGCAATCTTTGCGCGAGGACCGCGAAGCATTCCTGCTCGCCGACAAGCTCGGCTTCGTCGAGGGCTATATCGGCGAGCACGCAACCGACCGGGCGGAAAACATCACCTCCTGCGCAGTGTTCATCGCCAGCCTGATCGACGCCACCAAGACCATCAAGCTCGGCACCGGCACGATCAACATGCCGAACGCGCATCCGGTGGCGACGGCGTCGCAAATCGCCATGCTCGACCACATGCTCGACGGCCGCTTCATCTTTGGCATCAGCCCGGGCGGATTGCTCTCCGACGCGGAAGCATTCGGTAATCTCGACAACGACCGCAACGCCATGTTCGTCGAGGCGATTAACGCGGTGCTGGAAATCTGGAAGCGCGAACCGCCCTATAACATCGAAGGCAAATTCTGGAACATCAAGATCGAGCGGCAGGCGATGCTCGAGGTCGGTCAGGGCTATCTGGCGAAGCCGCTGCAGAAGCCGCATCCGCCGATTGTCGTCACCGTCGTCGCGCCGTTCTCCAAGGGCGTGACCGAAGCAGCCGCCCGCGGCTGGGAGCCGATTTCGGCGAACTTCCTGATGCCAGAATGGGTGAAGAGCCACTGGCCGAAATACGTCGAAGGCTGCGCCCGCGGCGGGCGCCCGGCCGATCCGACCAACTGGCGCGTCGCCAAAAGCATTTTCGTCGCCGACGACGACAAGACCGCGAAAGCCTACGCTACCGACTCCGAACAGTCCGTACCGATATTACTACAGCCAGCTTTTCGCCAAGCTGAAGAAAGTCGGCCGGATCGAATTGTTCAAGACGCGCCGCGACCAGCCCGACGGCGAAGTCACGCTCGACGGCATCTGCAACGAGTTGATCGTCTATGGCGCGCCCGACAAGGTCGCCGACGAGATCCTCAAATTCCGCGAGCGCGTCGGCGATTTCGGCACGCTGCTCTACGCCGGCAAGGATTGGCGCGATCCGACACTCGCCAAACGCTCGATGACGTTATTGGCGGAAAAGGTGCTGCCCAAGATCAACGCCGCCATTAAGACGAAATAAGCGTGGCACGGCCTCGCATCTTTATCACCCAGCCGATCGCCGAAAGCGCGATCAAACGGTTGCGTGAAGTCGGGAGCGTCACAGTCAATCCCGATGCCAGCCGCGTTATCGGAAAGCGCGCGCTGATCGCGGCGGTGCGGCGTTGCGACATTCTGTTTTGCCTCCTGCACGACAAGATCGACAAGGACGTGATCGCCGCCAATCCGAAGCTGCGCATGATCGCGGCGATGTCGGTTACGCCGTCGCATGTCGACGTTAAGGAAGCGACGGCGCGGCGCATTCCGGTGACCGTGATCCCGGTGCTGCAAACTGAAACCACGGCCGACCTCTGCTTCGGGCTGATGATCGCTGTGGCGCGGCGGATGCCGGAAGGCGACCGGCTGGTGCGGGCGGGAAAATTTCCGGGGGCACAATCCTCCTACCTGCTGGGCGCGCTGGTGCACGGCAAAACGCTCGGGCTTATCGGGGGCGGCGGCGCCGTCGGCAAGGCGGTGGCGCGCCGCGCCCGCGGCTTCGGCATGCGGGTGCTTTACTGGACGCCGCGGCGAAAACCGGCGCGCGAAGAGCGCGCATCCGCGCTGATCTACACCTCGCTCGACCGGCTGTTGCGCGAATCCGACTTCGTCTCACTGCATTCGCCGCTCAACCACGTGACACACCATCAGATCGGCGCGGGCGAATTCCGGCTGATGAAGGAGACGGCTTATTTCATCAACACCGCGCGCGGCCCGATCGTCGATGAGGCGGCGCTGACACGTGCGCTCAAAGCCAAACAGATCGCCGGCGCCGGACTCGACGTGTTCGAGTTCGAACCCAAGGTGAGCAAAGAATTACGGGGAATGACCAACGTCGTGCTGACGCCGCATCTCGGCAGCGCGGTCGGCGAAGCGCGCGAAGCCATGGCGCATCTCGTCACCAACCGGATCATCGCTTTCCTCGGCGGCCACAAACTGGAAAATTGCGTCAATCCGCAAGTGTTTGCGCTGTAGCATGCTTCTTCCTCCCCCGCGTGCGGGGAAGGTGGCGAGTGAAACGAGCCGGACGGGGCGCCCGCTCCACCGCGCGGTGCGCGGTCCCCATCCCCCATTTCATCGGGGAGGAAAGTAAGGCGTCATTTGATCGCTTGCGGATTGAGCGGCGAGCCGGTGCCCCCGGTGATAATCAACGGCGAGCCGCAAAAGAAGAACTCGTAGATGCCCTCGGCGTCGCAATCCTCGGCGAGCTCCTTCACGTAGAACATTTCTCCCATGGTCAGGCCCATGGCGGGGATCACCACCCAATGCCAGGGTTGATTGACTTCCTTGGTCTCGTTCGGCCGCACCTCGACACCCCAGGTGTCGGAACAGATGGCGGCGATCTGCTTGTCCTGGCACCAATAGCAATTCTCGAATTTCACGCCCGGTGCGTTACCGCCGGCATACATGCCCCAATTCTTTTCCGAAAGGCAGCGCTCCATCTGGCCGGTGCGCAGGATGACGAAGTCGCCGCTCCTGATCTCGACATTCTGGTCCTTGGCGCATTTGTCGAGCTCCTCGTTGGAGATCGCCTCGCCATCCTTGAGCCAGGGAACGCCGCGGAAGCGCGCGACATCGAGCAGCACGCCGCGGCCGACCATTTTGCTTTTGGTATGCTCGATGCCGAGCTTGTGCAGGCCGTTGCAATCGACTTCGCGTGCGTCGAAGCCGTTGTACATCTTGTCTTCGTAGAAGATGTGGCCGAGCGAATCCCAATGGGTGGCGCACTGCACCGGCAGACTGATGGCGTCGTCGGCATAACGGATGTTCGGCACTTTGTCGTAGCGGCCGGCGACCGCGTCCGTTCCGGTCGCCAGCATGGTGTGGATCGGATTCCAGCGGCCGCCGAACAACCCGGTCTGAGGGCCGTGGCGGTCGAGCGGGATGCCGAGCGCGAATACTTTGCCGGTGCGGATCAGGCCGGCCGCCTTGACGATATCCTCCGGCGTGACGTGGTTGAGCGTGCCGATCTGATCGTCCTTGCCCCAGCGGCCCCAGTTCTTGAGCTTCTCGGTCGCCTCGGCTATGGCCTGTTTGCCCACGTTGATGTTCATCGGAACGTTCCTTCCCAGGTGTGCGACTTTTGGTCTGCCGTGATCTGCGCATCTGGATATCGCGCCGGACTCTTGCCATAAAACGGAATCATTGTGGACTAACGCGCAAAGCTACGCACCCGAAAACGATCATTGTCCCGCTGGAGATCCTGCGATGAAATCATTTGCCCATATTGCCGCCGGGCGCCCGTCCCCGCCCCGTCAAGGATTGCTGTCGCTGCTGGCCGTGGCGCTTTCGCTTTTGCTGCTGGCGCACTCAACCAGCGCGAGCGCGGCACAGACCACCGCTCCGGCCAAGGCCTACGATCACGTGTTCCTGCTGCGCGGCGCATTCAACGTCTTCTCGCTGGGGATGGACGAAATCGCCGATAAGTTGCAGCGGCCAGGCGTGCGCACCACGGTCGCCAATTGGATTTCCTGGCAATCGCTCGCCGAACAGGCCGCGGCGGAATACAAAAGCGGTCAGGTGCGCGCAATCATTCTGGTCGGCCACTCTTCTGGCGCGAACGCGATTGCCGATATGGCCGGCCGCCTCGGTCAGCTCGGCGTTCCGGTCCGGCTGGCCATCGGGCTCGATCCGACCTCGCGCGTAGTGGCATCGGGACACGTCGACCGTTACATCAATTATTACATCGCCAACGGCATGGGGACCGCGGTCGTCCGCGGGCGGCAGTTCACCGGCACACTGCAAAATGTCGACGTCGAGAAAAATCCGTCGCTCAATCATTTCAACATCGACAAGAATCGGGCGTTGCAGGGCCGCGTGCTCAGTGAGATCCGCGCCGCGCTGTAGGCCACGATCGAATGAAGCCGACGCACGCAACAGCTTCCCTGATCGCGGCGTTATGTTCCGGCTTCGTACTCTACGGCGCGTTCAATCCGGCGGCGGCCGATTTCGACTGCCGCCGGCGCGCCGCTCGCCGGCGCGCAAATTCCGCCCGAGCAGCGTCCCCGTGTTTACCTGTTTCGCGGCTTCGCCGGCGTGGTCTTCTCGCGCGGCATGGACGCGCTGGCTGAGCGGATCGAGCAGGCCGGCTTCAGCGCCAACGTGAACGAAGCGATGACCTGCCCGGCCATCGCCAAGGACGCAATCCGCGATTACCGCGCCAACCCCGCTCCTGTCGTCGCGGTGGGACACTCGGTCGGCGCGGCGTGCGCGATCGCTTTCGCCGAAATGCTGGGCGATGAAAACATACCGGTAAGCCTGGTGGTGACCACCGATCCAAACCGCATCGCTGGCGATGTCCCCAAGAACGTCGAGCGTTACATCAACATCTTTCAGTCGAACAGCGTACTGGGCGGCCGCGACGTGAAACCGGGCAAAGGCTTTGCGAGCCACTATGCCAGCTACGATCTGATGGAGCACAAGGACATCTCGCATTTCAACATCGAGAAGATGACGACGATCCACGAACAGGTGTTGAGCAAGATTCAAGGGCTGGCGACGACGCCGGCGAAAGGCAGCAGCGACCCGGCGTCGATCCGCTTGGTCGTCCCCGCCGACGCCGACCTCGAATTGTGGGACAGCGGCACCGCGGTCAAAACCCGTCGCGGCGACACGCTGGAAACGATAGCCGCGCAGTATCATGTCCCGCTCTGGTCGCTCATCCAGATCAATCCCGGCGTCGACAAAGTGCCCCTCGCGGCGGACCGACGCCTGATCGTCCCGCAGCATCTTGTGTCGCAAACGGTGGACGACGGCGCGGCGGTCAGCCAGACGCCGGCGAAGCATTGACTTGGCGCGCCGCTTAGCGGCGGGTCGTGAATGGAACGAGCATCGGGACGCGGCGGCAGTAAGAGTTGTAGGCGTCCGATCCGAGCTCGATCATTAGGAAGTATTCCTCCGAGCGGGCCTTAAGCCATATGCCGAAGATCACCAGTGCGGCGCCGACCAGCGCCGTGACGGTGGCATCGACCGCGGCCGTCGCCAGCAGCGCAACGATCAGCCCGGTGTAGATCGGATGGCGCACCAGCGCGTAAGGCCCGGTATCGACGATCCGATGATCTTCCTTGCGGGTGATCGCGCTCGACCAAAGCCGGCCGAGATGGATGCGCGCCCACCAGACGAAAGCAAGGCCTGCCAGCATCACGAGCGCGATCGCATAGCCGCCGACATGACCGACGTCCCACAACGGCCTCTGCTCCAGCGTCCGCTCGGTCCACGGAACCAGCAGGATGCCGCCGGCAATCATGACGGCGCGATAGGTCCAGGTCTCCAAACCGCCGACCCGCCCCTGAGTGCGGCCCGACCAGAACGACGCCGCCACCCAGCTTGCCAGCCAGAGTATCCAGATCAGATCGATCGTTGCATTCGGACCGGTAGGCACGTACCGCTGGCTCTGCTGCGACAAGGAGGCGTCAACGGTTAGCCCAACCGCAGCTATCCCGTCAAAATTCGCTTTTGTATGACGCCGCCGCCCCGAACGATCGGACGCTGCCCACGGCGGAACCGACGATGTCGCGCAGCGCCGGCTCGATCGACCGTGGGGCATAGCCGAGTTCGCGGCGCGATTTTTCGTTCGACAACGGCCGGGAATGCAATGCGATGCGCACGCCCTCGACCGTCGCCGACGGCGGCCGGTGCGTCACACGATCGGCCACCAGATCCATCGCCGCGGCGGCGACGCGTGCAAATCTGGTCGGAAGCGGAATGCGCAAAGCGTTTCGCCCGCTGAGCACACTCACCATGCCAAGGAGTTTGCCAAGCGTGATGTTTTCGCCGCCCAGAATGTAGCGTTGTCCGATCTGCCCGCGGTCCATGACCAGCAGCAGACCAGCGGCGACGTCGCGCACATCGACCAGGTTGAGAACGAAATCAACGTAGAATTGAACGCGCCGCTCGAGAAAATAACGCAGCATCGCGGTCGGCGGCGTGAGATTGCGGTGCGGGCCGATCGGCATGGTCGGATTGGCGATCACCACCGGAAAGCCGGCAGCAGCCGCCTGCAACGCCAGTTGTTCCGCCAGCATCTTGGAACGCGTATAGGCGCCGGGCATTTCTTCCGGTGTCGTGCGTACATTCTCGGTCACCACGGGTTCCCTGTTCGAGGGGCCGAACAGAATTGATTCGGTCGAGCAATGCAGAAATCGCGCGATGCCACGCTCGCGCGCGGCGGCAAGCACGATCTCCGTGCCGCGGCAGTTGACCGCGTAAAAGTCGTTCTTGTCCGGCATCCACATGCCCGGCAAAGCGGCGAGGTGATAAACCTCGTCGACATCGTCGAGCGCTTGGCTCACCGCCGCCGAATCGAGCACCGAGCCATTGATGAATTGCGCTCCCGCCGCCGATTCCGGCGGACGAAGATCGAGAATGCGCACGCTTCGGCGGCGCGCCTGCAATGCCAGGACCAAATGTTGCCCGATGAAGCCGCTGCCGCCGGTAACGAGCGTGTGTGTCACTGATGATGGCTCACATCGGCCCC
This sequence comes from uncultured Alphaproteobacteria bacterium, assembly GCA_963845775.1. Lineage (GTDB taxonomy): Bacteria > Pseudomonadota > Alphaproteobacteria > Rhizobiales > Xanthobacteraceae > BOG-931. The sequence continues at coordinate 1,747 of CAWJTE010000002.1, read as the reverse complement.
GCTCTCGATCGGATAGAGCGGTGAGCCCGGCGATGTTTGCGGCGCGGCCGACAGCTGCAAGATGGCCGCCAGATCCGGCCGGAAGCCAAGCGCAACATAAAGCTTCGCGACCATATACATGGGAGCGATGAGGCTCTGCACCGGGTTGTTGATCGCAGTCGGCTTCTTCCCCTCGAACGCTTGATGACCGACGATCTGGAGCGCCCAGCCGAGAACGAATAGTGCCGCCGCAATAAGCCACATCCAGGCAAGACTGACATTGCCGGCAATTGCCGCAGCAATCCAAAGTAGCGGAACCGCGGCAACTGCGATGCCAAGACCGAGGCCGAAATCCCAAGACATCCACAACAGCAACGCGGGAATGACCAGGAGCGGCGCCAGGCTGGTCCGGAACCCAAATAGCGTCACCGGCACCAAGCACAGCGGCATCACGACGCCGATAAAAATAATCGGGTTGCCAATGACGTGCATCACACCATTGACCCGGTCGCGGTGAGCCTCCGCGTACGAAGCAAGTTCGCGCCGGAATATTCGCTTCATGTTGCCGCCATTTAGGGCAAAGGTCGCCGCATAACCGGCGACCCGCGTTACTGCCTAACCCGGTGAAGCGCTACTTAGACTTGGAGGCAGCGAAGGTCAAACCGACGTTTCCACGCGGAAAGCGCGGGCTTAAGCCTCGGCGCCTGCAAGTTGCGGAACCGAGGCGGGTGCGTCCGCCGTCTTGTTCGACTTCAGCGCCGCCGCTACCGCTTCCTCGACCCGTTCAAGCCAGATGAACTCCATCTCCTTGCGGGCGATCTCCGGGATGTCGTCATAGTCCCGCCGATTGCGCGCCGGCAGCATGACACGCTTGAGGCCGGCGGCATGCGCTGCCAGCACTTTTTCCTTGATACCGCCGACCGGCAGAACGAGGCCGCGCAGGCTGATCTCGCCGGTCATGGCGGTATCGCTGCGGACGGTGCGCTCAGTCATCAGCGAGACCAGCGCCATGAACATGGCGACGCCAGCGCTCGGCCCATCCTTCGGGATCGCGCCGGCCGGGACGTGGATGTGGATGTCGCTCTTTTCAAAGCGGCTCGCGTCAATACCCAGCGAAACGGCGCGGTTCTTGACGATCGACAGAGCCGCCTGGGCGCTTTCCTTCATCACCTCGCCAAGCTGACCGGTGAGGATCAGCCGGCCGGAGCCGGGAATGCGGGTCGCTTCGATAAACAGGATGTCGCCGCCGACCGGCGTCCAGGCGAGCCCGGTGGCAACGCCGGGCACGCTTGTGCGCATCGCCGTCTCGCTCTCGAATTTCGCCGCGCCGAGAATTGCGGCGAGTTCACCGCGGCCGATCTGCACTGCCCCGCTCTCCCCTTCGGCAATCCGCACCGCGGCATTGCGCAGCACCTGGCCGATCAGCCGCTCCAGACCGCGAACGCCGGCTTCGCGGGTATAATTCTGGATGATGTCGCGCAGCGCGTCGTCAGCAAGCTCGACCTGCCCAGGTTTGAGCCCGTTCGCCTCCAGCTGGCGCCGCAACAGATAACGGTGCGCGATCTCCAGCTTCTCGTCGGCGGTGTAACCGGCGAGGCTGATGATCTCCATGCGGTCGCGCAGCGGCCCCGGAACGGTGTCGAGCATATTCGCGGTGGTGATGAACACCACGCGGCTCAAATCGAACGGCACCGCGAGGTAGTTGTCGCGGAACGTATTGTTTTGCTCCGGATCGAGCACTTCAAGCAGCGCCGCACCCGGATCGCCC
>CAWJTE010000001.1:72500-80297 GCA_963845775.1 uncultured Alphaproteobacteria bacterium | reverse complement strand
CCTGGCAGACAGCGCAGGCGGCCACCCCGGCGACCGCGTCGGCCAGGCTGACACCGGCCTCGACCAGGGCCACGATGGCGCCCAGCGCGTTGGCCACGTTGAACTCGCCGGGCAGCACAACCGACGCATCGGCCTCGACGCCGCCCGGACCGATCACCCGGAACGCGGAGCCGTCGGCCCCGGACCGGACGTCGACGGCCCGCCAGTCGGCCGAGCGCCGTCCCTCGGCCGAGAACGTTGTCACCGGGATCGGCGCCTCGGCGGCCAGCTCGCGGCCGCGGGAGTCATCGACGTTGACCACGCCTGCCCTGGCGTACTTCGGGGTAAACAGCTCGGCCTTGGCCGCGAAGTACTCGTCCATGCTGGCGTGGAAGTCCAGGTGATCCTGCGACAGATTCGTGAAGATCGCGACGTCATAGTGCGTGCCGGCCACCCGGCCGAGCGCCAGCGCGTGGCTGGAGACCTCCATCGCCGCGGCGGTCACCCGCTGCTCGGCCATGGCGGCCAGCAGGGCCTGGACGTCCGTCGCCTCCGGCGTCGTCAGCGTGCTGGCCTGCACGGCATCCCCGATGCGGGTCTCGACGCCGCCGATCAGGCCGGTCCGGTAGCCGGCCGCGCGCAATCCGGCCTCAAGCAGGTAACTGGTCGTGCTCTTGCCCGCGGTCCCGGTCACCCCGATCAGCAGGACCCGGTCAGAGGGGCTGCCGTAGACCCACGCCGCGATCTCCCCCAGGCGCGCCCGAGGATCGCCCACCACGAAGACCGGCAGGCCGCTCGCGATGGCCGAATCCCGCCCTGACGGGTCGGTGAGAACGGCGACCGCGCCGGCGCGCGCCGCGACTCGCAGAACCGGGCGCCGTGCACGCTGGCACCTGGCAGCGCCGCGTACAGGTCGCCCGGCCGGACCGACCGGGAGTCATGGGTGACGCCGGTGATGCAGGCCCGGCCTGGCCCGGCCGGCTCCGCCTGCTCTGGCGCGGCCAGGCGCAGGCCGAGCAGCGCCGCTAGCCCGGCTAGCGGGCGGGCGGGAACGTGGTCTGGGCGGAAGGCCGCTGGCACGGGCAGAGGTTACCTCCCATCACGGCGCCGTGAGCCGGATATAGGGCGCCCTGGCATAGTCAGGCGCGATCTTCATGGTCTGCAGGGCGAACTTTGTCACGTCGAAAAAGGCCGGCCCCGCGACCTCGTCGCCGTAGTACTTGCCCCGCGGATCCTGAATGTTCACCGCAACGACAAGCTGGGGATTATTCGCCGGGACGATGCCGATGTAGCTGGAACCATACTGGCAGAGGCACTTGCTCAGGCCCGGGTCGGAGACTTGGGCGGTGCCCGTCTTGGCTGCCACGGTGTAGCCGTCGATGAGGCCCCACGGCTCGCCGGCTGACGCGTCCACCTTGGGCACCTGCTGGAGGATCTTGATCAGGTCCCTGGCCGTGCTGGCCCTGATGACCCGCTTGCCGGACGGCTTCGGCGCGGGCGTGTAGGCACCGCTGGCACTGGTTGTCCCTGCCAGCAGGGTCGGCTGCACCCGGACGCCGCCGTTGGCGATGGTGGCGTAGATGCTGGCCATCTGGACGGCCGTCACGCCTAGCCCCTGCCCGAAGGCGTACTCGAAGTGATTGTCCGGGTAGTAGCCCGGCGTGCCGGGCGCCGGGAGCAGGCCCGGGCTCTCGCCGGGGAGGCCGAGGCCGCTCAGCGAGCCCAGCCCGAAGGCGCGGAGATAGTTGTACTGCTGCTCATCGGTAATGTGCTGCGCGACCTGCACCATGCCGACATTGCTCGAGTTGGCCAGGATCCCGGCGACTGTGTATCTGACGGTCGGGTGGTACTCGGCGTCGTGGAAGGTATACAGCCCGTCCATCTTGATGGAGTACGGGATGGTGTAGGCGCTCATCGGCGTCTGCCCGCCCTTCTCCAGGGCCCCCGCGACCGTGACGGGCTTGAGCGTGCTGCCCGGCGCGAAGACATTGGTGACGCCGATGTTGGTCGTCGAGGCAAGGCTGGTGATGTTGTTCGGGTTGTAGGTCGGCCACTGCGCCATCGCCAGAATCGCGCCGGTCTTCGGATTCTCCACGACAATGGAGCAGTTGCGTGCGTGCGTCTGCAGGACCCGCTCATGGCACACCTGCTCGGCCATCCACTGGATATCGGAGTTGATGGTCAGCCGCAGGCTCCTGGCCGGTATCGCCGGGGTGAGCTTCATCTCCGTGAGCGGAATCGGCTCGCCCGCCGTGCCGACCTCGACTTCCTCGCTCCCGTCGCGCCCGGCCAGCACAGGGTTATATTCCTGCTCCAGTCCCGCCTCGCCAGTCTGGCTGCCGTCCTTGGCCGCCGACGGCCGGGTGAATCCCACGATGTTGGCCGCCAGGTCACCGTTCGGGTACGTGCTCGCGTAGTTCGCCGTCATGTCGATGCCCGGCAGTCCGAGCGCGGAGATCTTCTGCCCGGCCGCCACTGAGACGTTGCTGCCGAGCACCTGGTACTCCGGCGACGACGGATGGCCGAGCATGTGCAGCACCGCTGCTGCCGTCAGCTTCAGCGGTCCGGCGAGCTTCGCCGCAGCGCCCGGCCGCATGCTGGCCGGGATCAGCCGGGGGTCAGCGAAAACGCTGTAGGTCTGCACCGTCATCGCCAGCACGGTGCCGTTGCTGCTGGTGATATCACCGCGGACGGCCGGAATCGGGATCGTTGCCAGCTGCTGCTGCTCCGACGCCGTCCGGTAGGTAGCGGAGTCGAAGCCCTCCAGCTGGACAAGCCTGCCTGCGAACACCGACAGCGCGAACGCGACGACGATCAGCGTGACGTTAAGCCGCCGCGCCGGGCTGACGCAGCGGATCGCGGGTCGCAGCGTCGGTGGCGGCGCCCCGCGGTAGCGTGATCGCGGCGACGCGGCCGACCTCGACCCGTCGCGAAGCGCCTGCCTTCGGCCGACCAGGCCGTCCCGCCTGACCTGGCCGTCCCGCCTGACCTGGCCGTCCCCCCTGACCTGGCCGTCCCCCCTGACCTGGCCGCCGGTCTGGCCGTGACCCCGGGTGCCGCCTGGCCTAGTTACGCCAGGCCCGCCCCGCCGGGGCCAGTGCCTCCGGATGCTGGCCGCCACGGCCCGGGCGTCGGCCTGGCCCGTCCTCGCCTTCGTGCGCCGCGACCGCCACGCCCGCCGCTCCCCCGGCGCCGGTCACCTGGCGCACCCCACCTGCGGGGCCTCAACCGGCACGCCGGCAGGCTGATCCACCACCTTGTGCGTGCGCAAGTCGAGGTACTGAAGCTGCTGCTGGGGCCGCATGCCAAGCAGGCACGCCTCCCGCGCGATCTTCGCGGGCGACTCCTCGCCGGCGATCTGCAGCTGCAGGGCCTGCTCCTGGAGGATGCGCGCGTTGGCGGAGTGCTGCAGGTTGTCGATCTCGAAGCTCGCCGCGCCCAGGGTCGTGTTGATCACCAGCAGGCAGATGAGCCCGCCGCCGAGCAGGCACGAGCACCAGGAGCATGAACGGCGCCCGCGGGACAGCGGCCCCGCGGCTCGCGCCGCCGCGGAGATTCTTAGCGTATCCGCCGGGCAGCCGTTCCGGTCCGGGCAGCAGTGCCGGTCCGCGCAGCCGTTCCTGTCGATCCTGCCGCGCCGGGTCGCCGCGTCGTCCCCGCACGCACGCCCGCCGCCGACCTGCCCCGCAGAGCAGTTGCCGACCATACTCCGCGCGGCTTCGCCGCCGCTGCGGGCCGTGCGGCGGCAGTGGGCCTTCCGGCAGCACTCCGCGACGATCGGAACGGGCTTGCGCCGACTCCGGTCGCGCGACCTTCCCGGCGGTCTCAGTCCACGCCCCGGCCAGCGCGGTCCGACCGGACCTGGCGCCGCCAGTAGTGCCGCGCGGCCGCCGTGCCGTCCCGCCGGGGTCGGCCGGGCCCGATCGTCGAGGTCTCCATCTGGTTAGCTCGCCCTCCCTAAGGCCTGTCAGCCCGTCGCCCGTACATTCCGGCGCCCGCCCCTGGGCGGCCGGATCTACGCCTTGTCGTCATGCCGCTGCCCTTATGCGCTCGGCGGCCCGCAGCCTCGCCGGGGCGGCGCGCGGGTTCGCCGCGACCTCTGCCTCCGCCGCCCGTTCCGCTCCTCTGGTCAGCAGCCGGAAGCGCGGCCGCGCCGACTCCAGCGAGACCGGCAGCCCGCGCGGCGTTGTGTCGGTCGACTGCGCAGCTAGCGCGCGCTTTACTGCGCGGTCTTCCAGCGAGTGGTAAGCGAGCACGACGATCCGGCCGCCGACCGTGATTGCGTCGAGCGCGGCTGGCAGTGCGCGCTGCAGAGCGTCCAGTTCCCCGTTGACCTCAATGCGCAGAGCCTGGAACGTCCGTTTAGCGGGATTCCCGCCGGTCCGTATTCGCCGGCGCTGGGATGGAGTCACGGACAATCTCTGCCAGCCGAAGGGTCGACGTCAGCGGGGTGCGCAGCCGTTCCCGCACTACCGCATCGGCAATACGGCGGGCAAACTAGTTCGCGGTCTTACGTTTCAAGGTTTTCTACATCGGCCGATCGCGCAAGCGATCGGACGTGTAGGGACCTCGTCAAACGTTGTGATCAGCCGAGATCAAATCTCTTCAACTTGAGAGTTTGATCCTGGCTCAGAGCGAACGCTGGCGGCAGGCCTAACACATGCAAGTCGAGCGCCCTAGCAATAGGGAGCGGCAGACGGGAGAGTAACACGTGGGAACGTGCCCTTTAGTTCGGAACAACCCAGGGAAACTTGGGCTAATACCGGATACGTCCGTAAGGAGAAAGATTTATCGCCAAAGGATCGGCCCGCGTCTGATTAGCTAGTTGGTGAGGTAACGGCTCACCAAGGCGACGATCAGTAGCTGGTCTGAGAGGATGATCAGCCTCACTGGGACTGAGACACGGCCCAGACTCCTACGGGAGGCAGCAGTGGGGAATATTGGACAATGGGCGCAAGCCTGATCCAGCCATGCCGCGTGGGTGATGAAGGCCCTAGGGTTGTAAAGCCCTTTCGGCGGGGAAGATAATGACGGTACCCGCAGAAGAAGCCCCGGCTAACTTCGTGCCAGCAGCCGCGGTAATACGAAGGGGGCTAGCGTTGCTCGGAATCACTGGGCGTAAAGCGCACGTAGGCGGCTTTTTAAGTCAGGGGTGAAATCCTGGAGCTCAACTCCAGAACTGCCTTTGATACTGAGAGGCTTGAGTCCGGGAGAGGTGAGTGGAACTGCGAGTGTAGAGGTGAAATTCGTAGATATTCGCAAGAACACCAGTGGCGAAGGCGGCTCACTGGCCCGGTACTGACGCTGAGGTGCGAAAGCGTGGGGAGCAAACAGGATTAGATACCCTGGTAGTCCACGCCGTAAACGATGGATGCTAGCCGTTGTCGGGTTTACTCGTCAGTGGCGCAGCTAACGCATTAAGCATCCCGCCTGGGGAGTACGGTCGCAAGATTAAAACTCAAAGGAATTGACGGGGGCCCGCACAAGCGGTGGAGCATGTGGTTCAATTCGAAGCAACGCGAAGAACCTTACCAGCCCTTGACATCCCGGTCGCGAGTACCAGAGATGGAACTCTTCAGTTCGGCTGGACCGGAGACAGGTGCTGCATGGCTGTCGTCAGCTCGTGTCGTGAGATGTTGGGTTAAGTCCCGCAACGAGCGCAACCCTCGCCCTTAGTTGCCATCATTCAGTTGGGCACTCTAAGGGGACTGCCGGTGATAAGCCGCGAGGAAGGTGGGGATGACGTCAAGTCCTCATGGCCCTTACAGGCTGGGCTACACACGTGCTACAATGGCGGTGACAATGGGACGCAATGGAGAAACCCTGCGCAAATCTCAAAAAGCCGTCTCAGTTCGGATTGTGCTCTGCAACTCGAGCACATGAAGTTGGAATCGCTAGTAATCGCAGATCAGCACGCTGCGGTGAATACGTTCCCGGGCCTTGTACACACCGCCCGTCACACCATGGGAGTTGGTTTTACCTGAAGACGGTGCGCTAACCGCAAGGAAGCAGCCGGCCACGGTAGGGTCAGCGACTGGGGTGAAGTCGTAACAAGGTAGCCGTAGGGGAACCTGCGGCTGGATCACCTCCTTTCTAAGGATGATCCTTCAGAGACGCCTCACGCGTCTTTATCGGATCTCTTGGAAACATCAGGGCCGATCGAGTTACAGATCGATCTGCCTATTTGCGGGACACCGCCGTCTTCATTTCTCTTTCTTCACGAACGAGCAGGCCAGGGGTCAGTAATCAGTAGTCGGTAATCAGATAGGACGACGTGTTTCTGATCGCTGACTACTGATTACTGACTCCTGGTCCGGGCTTGTAGCTCAGTTGGTTAGAGCGCGCGCTTGATAAGCGTGAGGTCGGAAGTTCAAATCTTCCCAGGCCCACCAACCTTCGCGGCTCCGCAGCTTCGGTTGACAGGACGTATCGGCTGGTGCGGGGCCATAGCTCAGTTGGGAGAGCGCCTGCTTTGCAAGCAGGAGGTCGTCGGTTCGATCCCGTCTGGCTCCACCAGACGCGCCGCCAGCTGCAAAATCGTTCGTGAGAAATTCAAATCCGCGCGCTCCCGGCCTTCGGGTCCGCGTGCGCGCGTGATGTCTGACATCGTGAAGAGGAGATCGATCCGAGCGCCGGCGCTGCGTGACGTGAAGTCATCGGCGGCGCGCTATCTCCATGGCATTCGTCGCAGCCGCAAGACTGCGTACGTTTGCAACGTCGGCAAAGCTTGACCGCAATGCCGTTGGATCGATCTTATGAAGCAAGCTGGTCTTTCTAATCAGTGTCCGACCACGGTGCAAAACTGCGTTGAACGCGAATGTTCAACTTGAATTCGCTGCGGACCATCGCCGAGATGGGTGGGCATTGATAATGAGAGCGATCAAGTGTCTTAAGGGCATTTGGTGGATGCCTTGGCGCTGAGAGGCGATGAAGGACGTACTACGCTGCGATAAGCCGCGGGGAGCTGCGAAGAAGCTTTGATCCGCGGATTTCCGAATGGGGAAACCCACCTTCGATACCAGGATTCAGAGATCAGTGATCGGTGATCAGAAGACGTTATCCTGCATAACTGACGGCTGAGGTTTCGGATTTCCGGTATCAAATGAAGGAATAAAATCTCCGAATAAAATAGGAGGTTTTAAGCTAACCCGGGGAACTGAAACATCTCAGTACCCGGAGGAAAGGACATCAACCGAGACTCCGCTAGTAGTGGCGAGCGAAAGCGGACCAGGCCAGTGACGATCCAGAGACAACCGGAAGCGTTTGGAAAAACGCGCCGCAGAGGGTGAGAGCCCCGTACGGGTAATGCGAAGGATCGTCCTCGAGTAAGGCGGGACACGTGCAATCCTGTCTGAACATGGGGGGACCACCCTCCAAGCCTAAGTACTCCTCAGCGACCGATAGCGAACTAGTACCGTGAGGGAAAGGTGAAAAGCACCCCGACGAGGGGAGTGAAAAAGACCTGAAACCGAATGCCTACAAACAGACGGAGCCCAAGGTTCGTCCTGGGTGACGTCGTACCTTTTGTATAATGGGCCAGCGACTTAATCTGACGAGCAAGCTTAAGCCGATAGGCGTAGGCGCAGCGAAAGCGAGTCTGAACAGGGCGTTCAGTTCGTCGGATTAGACCCGAAACCTAGTGATCTAGCCATGACCAGGTTGAAGGCAGGGTAACACCTGCTGGAGGACCGAACCGGTGTCTGTTGAAAAAGCCTCGGATGAGTTGTGGCTAGGGGTGAAAGGCTAATCAAACTGGGAAATAGCTGGTTCTCCGCGAAAGCTATTTAGGTAGCGCCTCGGACGAATACTTGGGGGGTA
>CAWJTE010000001.1:0-67500 GCA_963845775.1 uncultured Alphaproteobacteria bacterium | reverse complement strand
GTTGGCCGAGGTCGCCGTGCTGTACTCCGATGGTGGCGGTAAGCGCGCCGCGGCGCTCAATCCGATCTACGGTGCGGACAAGGTTCTTCGTTTCCTAGCCGGCATCACTGGCAAGAATCCGGGTCTGGCGGCCGTCGAAGTACGTTCTGCGACCGTCAACGGGCTTCCCGGCTTCGTGATGCGCGAGACGGACGGCTCGATCGATACCATGGCTTTCGAGCAGCGCGATGGCCGCATCGTTGCAATTTATATCGTGCGCAATCCGGACAAGCTGCGTCACGTGCGCTTTTAAATTGTTCCAATTTGAAGTCTCTAGGCGCATTCGACCGTTCGCAAATTCGCTTGCGCTCGTGCCCGGACGACGATATGAACTCGTCCAGCTCCCCGCTTTGGCAGCCGTAAGCGTTAACGTCACTCAACGCGCAAATGAGCAGACCGACTCGTGTCGGTTTCGTTATTGCGCAGGTTGGTGACCAATGACGACTTTAACGCAACCTACAGTGTCGACCATTATCGATCGGCTTTTTGCGGAGGCCGACGCCGCGGAAGCGCGGCGAGGCGTAGATTTTTCTTCAGCGCGCCGCGCCGCCGATCCTAATAACTATCTTCAGTATTACGCGCGGCTGAAGGATCAGCCGCTTCCCGTTTCTCGCGCCACCGGCAGGCTTCTTTACATGCTGGCGAGATCCGTCAGGGCGCGAAGCATCGTCGAGTTCGGTACGTCGTTCGGAATTTCAACGCTGCATCTTGCGGCTGCGCTGCGGGATAGCGGCGGCGGCCGTCTGATCGGCAGCGAATTCGAGCCGTCGAAAATATCGCGGGCACGCGAAAACCTTGCGGCCGCAGGTCTGTCCGATCTAGTGGAAATTCGCGAAGGCGATGCGCTTGAGACGCTTGCCCGCAATCTGCCCGACTCGATCGATTTTGTGTTGCTTGATGGCGCCAAGACTCTCTATCCGTCCATCTTGTCGTTGCTCGAGGGCCGCTTGCGCACCGGCGCGCTCATTGTCGCCGACAACGCTGATTCGAGCCCGGAATATCTTGCTCGCGTCAGGGCGGCGACAGACGGCTATCTGTCGGTCCCGGTCGCCGACGATGTCGAACTGTCCATACGGTTGAGCGAAGAACGAGCCGACTAATAAAGGCCCCTGGCGCGGGCCAGGATGGTAGATACATTCAATACTGAAAGGTCTTCGACATGTCACAAGCGCAAACGACTGAACGCACCGCCCGCCGCGTGCGCCACGAACTCAAACGGCGCCTGTTGCAGGTGCGCGAGGTGCGCCCACTCACGCCGAAAATGCTGCGTGTCACGCTCGCCGGCGACGATCTGACCGGATTCGTCAGCGCCGCCCATGACGATCACGTCAAGCTGTTCTTCCCGCCGCCGGGCGAGGAAAAGCCGGCGATACCGACGCAAACGCCGAACGGACCGGTTTATCCCGACGGGGTGCCGCCGCCGGCGTCGCGCGACTACACACCGCGCCGCTACGATGCCGCCGCCAATACGTTGACAATCGACTTCGTGCTGCACGGCGACGGACCGGCGGCAGCCTGGGCGGCGCAAGCCCGGCCCGGTCAATTCCTCGGTGTCGGTGGCCCGCGCGGCTCGTTCATCGTACCCGACGATTTCGACTGGAATCTCTTCATCGGCGACGAGACGGCGCTGCCGGCGATTAGCCGCCGCCTTGAGGAGCTGCCATCCGGCGCAAGTACCGTCGTCGTCGCGGAAGTGGCCGATGCCGGCGAGCGGCAGAATTTCGCAACGCGCACGAAGCTCGAGACCCATTGGCTTTATCGCAAGGGCGCCGCGCCGGGCGCGCAGCTGCTGCACGACGCCACCGCGCAACTTAAGCTGCCAAGCGGCTATGGCTACACGTGGGTCGCGGCCGAAGCCGCAACCGCAAAAGCGTTGCGCCGGCTGCTCGTCGAGGAGCGCAGTCTGCGCAAGGATCGTGTCAAGGCCGCCGCCTATTGGAAGCGGGGCGCCGTCGCGGTGCACGAAACCTACGACGACTGATTGCGCAGAAAGCGGGTTGCAATCGCAACCGCGACGCTACGGAATTCTCCGAAGCATTGCCGCTCGCGTCCACGCCGGCCGATCGTCATATTGGCCTTCAACGCGTGTTCGACACGGCAGAAGGCGACAGTCGTGAGCAGTCATTCCTCGATCTCCAGGCCGGGCATTTTCTACGGGTGGCTCGTGGTCGCGGCCGCCTTCACCGTCATGTTCGTCGGCTTCGGCGCCGCCTATTCGTTCAGCGCCTTCCTGGTTTCGCTGCAACGGGATCTGGGCGCGTCGCGCGGCGCGGTTTCGTTCGTGTTCTCGCTCGCGGGTTTTCTCTATTTCGGGCTCGGCGTCGTGACCGGACCGTTGGCCGACCGCTTCGGCTCACGACGGCTTGCCGTTATCGGCATGATCCTGGTCGGTATCGGGCTCGCCGCCGCAAGCGTGGCGCGGAGCCTGACCGAAGTGTACGCGGCCTATGGCCTCGGCGTCGGTCTCGGCATCGGCTGCTCTTATGTCCCAGTGGTCGGCGCGGTGCAAAGGTGGTTTCTGCGGCGGCGCGGTTTCGCGTCCGGCATCGCTGTCAGCGGCATCGGCGTCGGCACGTTGGTAGAGCCGCCGCTCGCGTCGCTGATGATCGAGTATCTCGGTTGGCGCGAAACCTGGCTGATCCTCGGCTTATTCTCGCTCGTTGCCGGGGTGGGAATGTCGCTGTTGATCGAGGACGATCCAAGCGGCCGCGGGCTTGCGCCCGACGGCGACTTGTTGCGCTCGGGCGAACGGCCGGCACAGGCGCCCGGCCTGGCGGTCGGCGAGGCGATTACGTCGCGGCGTTTCATCGGCCTATACGCTGCTTGCTTTATCTGTTCGTTCGGGTTGTTCGTTCCGTTCGTTCATCTCGTGCCGTACGCGCTTGAGCACGGCATCGGGCAGACTTCGGCCGTTCTCCTAGTCGGAGCCATCGGCGTCGGCAGCACAGCAGGGCGCTTTCTGCTGGGCGGGCTCGCCGACCGGCTCGGCCGGCCGCACGCATTCTCGCTGATGTTCGTCGGCATGGGGCTGTCGTTCGTTATCTGGCTGTTTTCAGTCAGCCTATGGCCGCTCGCCGTCTTCGCGCTTGTTTTTGGTGTGTTTTACGGCGGCTTTGTCGCGCTTGCACCGGCAGTGCTGAGTGATTATTTCGGCGGACGGAATGCTTCGAGCTTGGTCGGCATTGCTTACACCAGCGTCGCCATCGGCACGCTGATCGGACCGAGCGCCGTGGGCTTTGCTTTCGATATCAGCCACAGCTACACGCTGCCGATCCTGGTCAGCATCGGTGCCTATTTCGTCGCCACCGCTGTCCTGGCGTCAACGACTAAGGCCGCCTGAGACAAAGCTTTCGCCGCCTTCAGCTTAGCGCTGCGTGGACCAGATTGCGGAACAGCTGCCGGTAATAATCACGCTGTCCCGGCCCCTGTATCATCATCATCGCGACCAATTCTTCTTGCGGCGCGATCCAGAAGATTGTGCCCGCGAGCCCGCCCCAATAAAATTCGCCGACCGTGCCCGGGGTGGATGCCATTCCCGGTACGAGACGGACGCAAAAGCCGAGCCCAAAGCCATGTCCGGGCGCAAGCAGAGCGGGAGTACCGTTGCGCACATTCGGGCCGAGGTGATCCGAGGCCATGTACGCGAGCGTCTTGCGGCCGATAATGCGCGCGCCGTCGAGCTCGCCCCCACGATAAAGCATCTGCGCGAAACGCAGATAGTCGTTCATGGTCGACCACAGCCCGCCGCCGCCCGACTCGAAGCGCTGTCGGTTCTCCTTCGCAATCAATGCAACAGGTTTTCCGGCCACATCGGGATCGACGTCGAACGGTTCGGCTACGCGGTCGTATTTGTCCGCGGGCAACACAAAGGACGTATCTTTCATACCAAGCGGACCGAGGATGCGGTCTTGCAGGAATGCGCCAAGGCTTTGACCAGATACCACTTCGATGACGCGGCCGATGACGTCGGTCGAATGGCTGTAGTTCCAGGCCGCTCCCGGTTGATCGATCAGCGGTAGCTTCGCGATTTCGGCGACGAATTCGGCCGTGCTGAGGTCGCGCACAAGGTGCGTTCTGGTGTTGGCGGGATCGGGCGCGAAAAGCTGCGCGTCGCGATAGTGACGCTGCACCGCCGAATTGCCAGTGAAGGCATAGGCCAGGCCCGACGTGTGGCGCAGAAGGTCCTGAATGGTGATCGCCCGTTTCGCCGGCACTAGCTCGAGCTTGCCATCCTTCTCCACGCCGACTCGCGGCGAAGCGAATTCCGGGACAAATTTCGCCAAATGATCGCTGATGAACAGCCGTCCTTCCTCGACCAGCATCATCAGCCCGACCGACGCGATCGGCTTGGTCATCGAAAAAATCCGGAAAATGGCGTCGCTCTGGAGCGGCGGACCGTCCGGCCGCAAGGCGCCGACGTCGCGCCGATAGGCAAGCTTGCCGCCGCGCGCGATCAGCATGGAGACGCCAGGTACGTGTTTGGCGTCGACTTGGCGCTGCATCGCCGCTGTCAGCCGCGCGAGTCCGGCGGACGAAAGCCCAACCTGTTCGGGACTGGCTGCAGGAAATGTGTGGGAAGCGCCTGAGGCGCCTTCGTCGACGGCCTGATCTTGCATGTGCTGACGGTGCATAAGCCAAGACTGCGCTCATGCGGCAAGCACCGTCAAGCCGTCGCCGGGGTGCTAGAAAGTCGCCGGGGCGAAATGATTGAACAGGGCGAGAGCGACCAGGAGGACGACGCCGATCGTGAGGCTCCAGCCGATCAGCTTTTTCTCGATCGGCAGGAGTGGTTCGCCGCGGTCGCCGCGCAGTTCGTCGCGCAGGTCTGATTGGGTCATGAGGTGCTCTTATCGATTGTCCAGGTTAACCCGCCAGTGGCGGCGTGATCCCGCCGAAGAAGATCCACGAAATCAGCAGGCCGACCCACACGACGAAACCGAACAGGCTGACCAGATAGACGGCGGCGAGCTTGCCGAAGCCTTCCTGCCATAGCGTCTTGAAGTTCGACAGTACGCCGATGGAAAAGAAAGTGAGGATGAAGAAGATCACGCGGAAGGTATTGGCTTCGCCGATCGCCGCCGGGACGTTCTTGGCAATCTCCGCCGGCGTGCCGAGGGCGAGATAAAGGCCGACCGTGAAGGTGATCGCGAAGCCGATGATAAATTTTGGAAAGCGCTGCCAGATTTCCGAGAGCCTCGCCTTGTCCCGTCCTTGTGTGACGTTGATGTAGTTGGTCCAGATATAACCCAGCACGAACGCCCAGATGCCGATGAAGATATCGATGAACACCTTGATAGTTGCCGCAGTGCCGAGAATCCAGCCCGGCTGATAATTGACGCCCTCGGCGGCATTCTTCGCCAGGATGAGCGACTCGGTAATGCCGCCGGCGGCGACGGCCGCGCCGTCGGTCTTAACCGCCAGCCCCATCCAGGCGCCGGCGACCAGCGGCTCGTGCGCGAGGAAAGCTTGCGCGACGAACGGCAGAATCAGCACTTCGACGACGGCGAAGATTACCACCAGGGATGACACCAGCACCGGCACCACCGGCCGGGCGCGGATGGCGCCGCCGACCGCGATGGCCGCCGACACGCCGCAGATCGAAATGCCGGATGCGAGCGGCGCCGCCCATTCGCGGCTGAAGCCGAACCATTTGCGGGCGACGAAATAAACCACCGCCCAGTAGATCAGATAGGCTTCGACGATGGCCGCGACGCCGCGCAGGATAAGTGAGCTGGCAAGGCCGAGCTTGCCGGCGGCCGTCACCGCGAAAACGCCGCCGAGGATGACAATAGCGACCTTGATGTAGAGTTCCGGCCGCACCGCATCCCTTACCGCTTCAGCGAAATGCGGGAAGAAGTTGGCGATGATCAAGCCGGCGATCAGCGCGAAAATGTAGCCGCCTTCATTGGTCAGCTTCAGCGACCAATTGATGCCGAACTTTTGCTGTTCGGCCGGCGTTACCGCCGCGAAATGAGCGAAGTTGCCGATCACCCAACTCGCATAGGCGATCCAGAATACGGCAGTGAAGGCGAGCACGAAGCGTTTCACGTCGCTTTTAAGGGCGGCCGCAGCGGCGCCGAGTACAACGGTGAGGGCGACGTAAGTCGTTATCAGCGCGCCGACGCCGCCGAGCGAGGCGTAGCCCTTGGATGTTGCTTTCAGCGACTGGCCGAGATTGCCCCAGACTGACGTCGTCACCACCCATCCGATCAAGTCGAAATTGGCAAGCGCCGCCAGCGCGAGAACAAAAATGACCAGGCCAATGACGACCGCGAGCCAATCCTCGTTGATCGGTGCAACGACCCCGTCGGCGCGTCGCGGATGAAGTTCGTTAACAAGGGCATCAGACATGAACGTACTCGGCCCGGCTGAATGCCGAACCGTTGAAATCGGTGATGGGCACCCTCTAAGTCAATGAGACGGCTGGAAAAAAGAGAATATTGGTCGAGCGGCGATGCTTCGGGCGAATGATCTGTCCCGCAGCGGGCGCGTTGTGAAAGATCATTCCTGGTCGATTTTTAGGCAGCGGCCTGACTGGCGAGGCGATTCATTTCGCGCTTCACCAACTCTCGGTATGGCCCTTCGCCGCGCACCAATTGGTCCGGCGGGCCGTCCTGGATGACCCTGCCGAGTTGCAGCACTATGACCCGGTCGAAATTCCTCACCGTAGACAGCCGGTGCGCGATGGCGATGACCGTGCGGCTGCGCATCAGGCGGCCGAGCGCCTCGCGGATCGCCTCTTCGGATTCGCTGTCGAGCGCGGAGGTCGCCTCATCGAGCAACAGTAACGGCGCGTTTTTCAAAAACGCGCGCGCGATGGCGATGCGCTGGCGCTGGCCGCCGGAGAGCCGGACGCCGCGATCGCCGACCAGCGTGCGCATGCCTTCCGGCAAATTCTCGATGAAGTCGCAGCGCGCGGCGAAAGCGGCGTCCAGAACTTCGTCATCTGTGGCGTCGGGCCGCCCGTAGCGGATATTCTCCATTACCGACCGATGGAACAGGGAAATATCCTGCGGCACCACCCCGATGGATTCTCGCAAGCTTTCCTGCGTTACGCGCGCGATATCTTGGCCGTCGATTAGGATGCGCCCATCCTGGACGTCGTAAAAACGCTGCAACAACGCGAACACGGTCGATTTGCCGCCGCCGGAATGGCCGACCAGGCCGATGCGCTCGCCCGGCATGAAGCTCAAATTGAAGTCTTCGAAAATCTGCAGCCCAGCACCGTAGCGGAAATAAACGTGCTCGAATTTGACGCTGGCGCCGCGGCGGATGAGCGGCGTTGCCTCGGGGTGGTCGCACAATTCGTGCGGCACCAATAAAGTCCCCAGCGCTTCGGAAAGCCGCGCGACATGCTGGGTGATGTCGACCAGCGCAACCGCGAGATCGCGCGTGGCGTGCAGCACTGAGAGCCCGAGCGTGCAGATCAGCACCACGTCGCCGGTGGTCGCTTCGTTTTCCTCCCAGAGCAGGATCGCCCAAGCCAGCAGGCCGAGCGCCAGTACGATGGTGACCACGGCGTGGAAAATGCGGAGTTTTTCGAGATAGAACAAGCTGCGCCGCCGCGCCTCCATTTCGTGCTCAACGGTGGCATCGAAGCGGCGATGCTCGCGCAAAAAGCCGCCGAACGCGCGTACCAGCGGCATATTGGCGATGACGTCGGTCATCTCGCCGTCGACCACGGCGGCTTTGCTGGCGAAGTCGTGATGCAACGGCCGGCCGACAGCTGCGAAATGGAACATGATCGCCACCATGATTCCGGCGACCACCGTTAGTCCGGCAGCCATCGTCAAACTCACCGTGTAGACCAAAGCAATCGCGGCAACCGTCGCAACACAGGGCGGCAGCACGTTCCAGATGAACATGTTCTCGCCGATAAACACTGCATTCGAGGTTGCCGTGATCCGGCTGGTCAGCGTGCCCGGCATGCGCACGGCGAAATAACCGGGAGAATGTCCGGTCAAGTGGCGGAACAGGTCGCGCCGCAGGTCGCCGGTGACACCAACGAACGCGTAATTCGCGATCCAGCTTGCCACCCGCCATAACAGGTTGTCGGCGGCGATCAGCGAGCCCAGCACGATGAAGGCCGTCCACACTGTGGCGGTGACGCCGTGCGACAGGGTATCGACTAAAAATTTTACGCCGTATTGGGTGCCGACTGAGCAGGCGACGGCCGCCAGGACCGCGGCTAGAATGACGGCGTGCGCGATCGGGCGACGACTGACGTAGCGAAAGATGAAAGCTAGGGGACGTCCGGCATAATCAACGAGGTCGGCCATGCGCCTATGATCTCCGCCATGCCCCGCGGTAATTCCAACGCCATTACCGGCAAATCTATCCAAGGCCCAGCGTGACCTTCGCGCCTGACCTGCCGGAACCGAATTCCGTGCGTTTGGAATGACGTTTTGGCGCCCGAAAAGTTCCCTTTCAGCCCCAAAAATAAGTTCCCACGCCGATTTGAAACATTTCGGCCGTTGATCGTTTTGGTTCTGTGCTCGGGAACTCGCGGGGTGACGGGCCATCCGTGTAAAAAGGTCAAATACAATGCATATTGCCCAGATCGCGCCGTTGACGGAGGCGATCCCACCCAAGCTTTATGGCGGCACCGAACGCGTTGTCTCGTGGCTGACAGAAGAACTGATCGGGCTCGGGCACGACGTCACATTGTTTGCCAGTGGAGATTCGGTGACCTCGGCGCAGCTTGACGCGGTATGGCCGCGTGCGCTGCGGCTTGATGGTTCGGTACGCGACCCGAACGCACTACATATGTTGATGCTGGAGCGCGTCTATCAACGCTCGGCCGATTTCGATTTTCTGCATTGCCATCTGGACTACTATCCGTTCTCGCTGTTTTCCCGCCAGAAAACGCCATTTGTGACCACCTTGCACGGGCGGCTCGATCTTCCCGAACATCAGCCGGTGTTCGAGGCGTTTTCGCATATCCCGGTGGTCTCGATCTCGGCTTCGCAGCGTCGGCCGTTGCCGCAGGCGAACTGGGTGCGCACCGTCCATCACGGGTTGCCGGAAAAACTGCTCGCGCCAAAGCCCGTCAAGCCATCCTACTTCGCCTTCCTCGGCCGCATCGCGCCGGAAAAGGGCATCGACCGGGCGATCCGGATCGCGCAGCATTGCGGTGTGAAGCTCAAGGTGGCGGCCAAGGTCGACACTATCGACCGCGAATATTTCGAAGAGCAGATCGCGCCGATGATGAAGTCGGCCGACGTCGAATATATCGGCGAGATCAACGACCACGAAAAGTCGGAATTCTTGAGCGGCGCGATCGCGCTGCTGGTTCCGATCGATTGGCCGGAGCCGTTCGGGCTGGTGATGATCGAGGCGATGGCTTGCGGCACGCCGGTGATTGCGTTCAATCGCGGATCGGTGCCGGAGGTGATCGACGATGGTCTTACCGGCTTCATCGTCGAGGATATTAATGGCGCCATCGGCGCGGTCGATCGGCTCGGCCATCTGTCGCGGGAGAAAATTCGGCAACGGTTCGAGGAGCGTTTCACCGCGCGACGCATGGCGCAGGATTATCTTTCGGTCTATCGCAGCCTGACCGACAGCGTGGCGCCGCGTCTGCGGCTCGTCACCGAGGATGCTCCGGCATTGTGACGCTAAGCCGGCTCGGGAGCGTCGCGGGTTTCCGGCATCAGGAACCAGAGCACCGCCAGTCCGGCCATTGCGATCGCCGCCAATCCGGCAAATGCCGATGTGCTGCCCAGACGGTCGCTCATCAAGCCGGCGATGGTCGCGCTGAGCGAAGCGCCGATGCCGATGAAGGTGCCGACAACTCCCTGTCCGAGATTGAAATGCCCGCTGCCGCGCGTGAGGTCAGCGATGACCAGCGGCACCAGGACGCTCAATACCGCCGCCGTGATGCCGTCGAGCAGCTGAACGAAGACCAACAGCTCGGGATTGGTCACCGACGCAAACAGAATGCCGCGGATCGGCAAAGCGGCGAAGCCAATGAGCAGCAACGGTCGGCGCCCCCAAATCTGCGCGCGCCGGCCTATCCACGGCGAAAGTGCGGCAACGAGCAGTTGGGGAACGACGATGCACGCAGCAATGAGCAATGTTGCCCAGCGGGCCGAACGCATGGTCAGAACACTGCCCATCAAGGGAAGCATGGCCGCATTGGCAAGGTGGAAAAGCAACAGACAGCCGGCGAAGATGAGGAGCGGGCGGTTACGCATCAGGTCACCCGATTTCGCCCGCGGCTTGTCGCGCGGGCGCGGCGTCGCACCATGGGCTCGCTCCGGATCGATCTCGGCCGGAGCGATCTCGCGCAGGGCCAGCAGTGCCGGTATGAGCAAAATGACGGTGACGAAGAAAACCGCGCGGGCGGATAGGAAATACCCGCAGGCGCCCATGGCGCCCGCGGCGAGTCCATTTCCGATGGAGGCGAAACGGGCGTTGCGCCCCAATCGTTCGCCGATGGCGGCGTGGCCGACGAGGCCGAGGCTGATCGCGGCGATCGCCGGGCCAAGTACGCAACTCGCCAGCGAATGCAGTATCGCCGCCGGCAACACCATGGGAAAGACAGGCAATGACGCGTAGCCGAGAGCGCTGATGCAGATCGCCGCGATAGCGATACCGGCGACTCGGCGCTCGGAGCGGGCGGCATCGACCAATGCGCCGCCAGGTATTTGCCCGATCAGCGAAGCGAAACCGGCGGCGGAGAGCACGAGGCCGATATCGACCTGCGTCCATTTCTGCGTGGTCAGGAAGACCGAGACGAACGGACCGAAGCCGGTTTGCATGTCGGCGACGCAGAAGATGAACCAATCGAGCCCGCGCAGGCTGCGTGCCGACGGCGTCAGCGGCGGCTCGCTACCCTCGAGATGTTCGGCCGGTGCCGGCGGATCATTGGAGATCCCGCCGCGCCGATCTCGATTGTCGCCAAAATGGCTTAACGGTTCCGCGGACAGGAAACATCTCCAGCACTCGAGTTATTCGGGCAGCGGCTCAAGCTTGCCTAGCGCGCCGAGGACGACGACGGGTTTGCCCTCCTGGTATTGCGGCGCGGACTTGACCTGATCGCGTGTCAATTCGAGGGCGATCTTTTCGCCGGGCTTGCCCGGTTGCGGGAAATGCAGGGCGTTCCAATCGACCGCAATCTTGCGGCTGCCGACGCCGAGAAAGCCGCCAAAGTCGATGATGGCCGCGCGCACTTGGCCGGCACGGTCGACCAGCACGTCCACGATGCGGCCCATATTCTCGTCGGTAGCGCTGCGCACCTCTCGGGCGAGAATGCCCTCGACCTCATGTTTGTTCAGGATCGTGATTTCCGGCGTGGCTGGAGGATTCGGCGCGTTGGCGGCGGGCGGCGGCTGTTCGGGAGTGACCGCATCGCCGGCGGCAAACGCCGCGGCCATCGCCACGGTCAGCGCCAAAAGCGTGGCAATTGCCATTGCCGGTCGATTTTCCCCGCGCATTCCGCCTCCGCAGCGATGTGGGCGTACCCACTCAACGGGGGCGAAGCCGGTCGGGTTCCATCGCGGATGGCCGTGTTTGGCCGCGGTTTTACGAGGAATAAACGACCGAAACCCGGATACCGCCGCTGATCCGCGGCGTATCGAGCGACACCGTGTCGTTGTGGCGCCGGACCCGCAGATCGAAGCGGGAGCCTCCGAGCTGCAAATTGCGTAGCGTCACTTCATCGAGAAAGGCCGGCAGCAACGGGTTGCACAAGCGGATTTCATTGTTGAAAGGATCAAATTCGAGGCCAAGCGACGCCTCCAGCAGCGCGAACGGGGTAGCGCTCGCCCAGGCCTGTGGCGAGCACGCAACCGGGTAGAGCGTCGGGCCGTGCCCATGTTGCTTGCGGAAGCCGCAGAACAGTTCGGGCAGCCGCCGGTGCTCCATGTAGGTGCCGGCTCCAAACAATCCCTCGAACACCGTCTCAACATGTCGCTTCAGCCCATAGCGTGCGAAGCCGATCGCGATCAGCGCATTGTCATGCGGCCATACCGAGCCGTCGTGGTACGACATCGGATTGTAGCGCGCCTCGCCCTGCGCGACCGTGCGAATGCCCCAACCGGAAAAGAAAGCAGGACGCAGCAGTCCTTTTGCGACGAGTGCGGCACGTTGTGGATCGGCGATGCCGCTGAACAAAACTTGCCCGGCATTCGACGTGCGCACCGCGCACGGTTTCTTGTCGCCGTCAAGCGCAAGCGCATAAGTCTCAAGCTCCGGACACCAGAAGGCCGCTTCGAAGCGCGCGGCGAGTTCGTCTGCTTGTGTGTCTAGCTTGCGAGCCGTAGCATCGTGTCTAAGGCGGCGCGCGCAGCGTGCCGCCATCCGCTTGGCCGCGTAGACATAGCCTTGTACCTCGGCCAGTGCGATTGCACCTTCGGCCAATCGGCCGTCGGCATGGAAGATTGCGTCTTGCGAATCTTTCCAGCCCTGATTGGCCAGGCCTTGTTCGCCCACCCGATGGTACTCGACAAAGCCGTCGCCGTCGGCGTCGCCCGGACCGTCGATCCAGCCCAACGCGGCCTCGATCGACTGCCACAGTTCGGCGAGGGTTCGAGTATCGCCGGTGCGTTCCAGATAAAGCCCGGCGAGCAAAACGAAGAGTGGCGTCGAGTCGACGCTGCCGTAATAGAGACCGAACGGCACTTCGTGCAACGCGGCCATTTCTCCGCCGCGCATCTCATGCAGGATCTTTCCCGGTTCGGCGTCGGCGAGCGGATCGGTAATCTTGGCCTGGTACGCGGCGAGCCGCCGCAGCACGCCGCGGGCGACGTCCGGGTTCCACCACAACATTTGCAGCGCGGTGATCAGGCCGTCGCGGCCGAATGTGGTCGAAAACCAGGGGATGCCAGCGTAGGGGTAGCGCCCCTCGGGCGTGTCGGTCATCAGCATTTCCAAATCGGCGGCGGAGCGGCAAAGTATTTCGTTGAACAGATCGTTCGAGGTCTCGACGCTGGTATGATCGCGCGTCGCCTGCCGCATGGCGCGGCGGGATGCGAGGAGCGCAGGTAAAAAGGACACTGGCCGCGACTCGGCCTCGTTGCAGCCGGCGGCAAGGAAGATCGGTTTCGTTTCGCCGGGCCCGAGGCGCAGCCGATAGGTGGCTTCGTTCGTCGCCAGCCGGTCCGGAGGCGGATCGAACGTCAGCGTCGTCCGCCGCAGCTTGTCGTCCAGGCCATGATAATTCAGCAGCACCTGATCGCCGCCGCGTAATTGCGTGGTCGCGCTCCCGCGGCGCTGGCGATGCGTGCCCCGCACTTCGAACAGATCGGCGAAATCGCTGGCGAAAAGGATCGACAATCGCAGTTCGATTGTCCGAGCGCCATAATTACGCACGCCGATCCGCTGATGCGCCGTATTCTGCCATAGGAAAATCGTGCGCAGGATATGGACGGTATCCTTTGGCAGGACGATTTGCTGATCGGCGAAGACGTCCGGGTTGGTCAGGTCGACGACCAGCGCGGCATTGTCATCGCGCAGGTTCGAGCCAAGCAGCAGCGGCGGACCATCGTTCACCAGCAATTCGAGGCGCGAAAGGAACCGTGTGTCCCGGTAAAACAGTCCATCGGCACCTCCCGGCGTGGCGCCGAAATCGCCGCGGCCGTCGAACACCGCGAAAGTGTCGTTGTGCTTGAGCACGCGTCGCAGCCGCGTCGTCGATTGCGTCGCGGAAATATAGAACGACGCCTCGGTGGGCATCGGGACCAAGGCTGGCTGGGCTGCGGTTTTCGGTGACATCGGTATTTGCTTGGCTTCCTTCGATTGCAGTGCGGATAAGCAGATTCAGGCCATGACCGTTGTAGGCACGCCCGGAGGGAGACCCAGGTACATAATGGAAGATCCCAACTATGTTACCCGTCCGGGCAAACATTCACGCGTCGAAGGGTTCCAAAAAGCAGCTTTGCGAGGCGGCCGGCTCCCTCAACACGCGGCGTGCTCGGTGGAGTCGCGCGATCGATTGCCGTAGTTAACGCGCTTAAATTGGCTTACGCCGGCGCGTTTACTTCATAGCGGCTTTGCGACGCAGGCAGGGCGCGCCACCGCAATCATAACTTGCACCGTTGCTGGATGCGCAGCAAAATGGCCATTACGTCGGCTTTTCGGGACAAAGCCGACCAAAAACGGGTCCTGCAAGGCTGGCCTTGCAGCTAACCCCGACAACAATTTTAGGGACGGAAAACTGTGACTGTTCAATCAGCGACGATTGAGGCGGCTGCCGCACGGCCGCCGGCGCAGCGCTGGGGCCAGCTCATCACCGGCGTCGTCTGCATGGTGATGATCGCCAACCTGCAATATGGCTGGACGCTTTTCGTCAATCCGATCAACCAGAAATATCACTGGGGCACCGCCGCCATTCAGGTGGCCTTCAGCGTCTTCATAGCCACCGAGACATGGCTGGTGCCGATCGAGGGTTGGTTCGTCGATCGTTTCGGTCCGCGGATCGTGGTCGCGCTCGGCGGCGTCTTCGTGGCTTTCGCTTGGACTTTGAATTCGTTCGCTACCTCGCTTTGGGAATTGTATATCGCTGCCGCGCTCTCGGGCATCGGCGCCGGAGCGGTCTATGGCACCTGCGTCGGCAACGCGCTGAAATGGTTTCCCGATCTGCGCGGTCTTGCGGCCGGCCTCACCGCAGCCGGATTCGGTGCCGGCACGGCCGCGACCGTCGTGCCCATTCGGGAAGTGATCCTGGCGCACGGTTACGAATCCGCGTTCCTCTGGTTTGGGCTGGGGCAGGGATTCATTATTTTGCTCCTCTCACGGCTGCTGCGTGCGCCGCAACCGGGCGACACGCCGAAACCGGCGACGCGGCTGACGCATTCGCTGCGCGATTATGCGCCGCTCGAAATGCTGCGCTCGCCGATCTTTTGGCTGCTATATCTCATGTTCGTCATGGTAGCCGCGTCAGGCTTGATGGCGACCGCGCAGGTTGCGCCCATCGCCAAGGATTTTGGGCTGGCCGATCAATCAGTCGATGTCTTTTTTGTCACCGCCACCACGCTCAGCGCGGCGTTGGTGATCGACAATATCCTCAACGGCCTGGCGCGGCCGTTCTTCGGTTGGATTTCGGACATCATCGGCCGCGAGAACACCATGGGTATTGTGTTCACGCTCGGGGCATTCGCTTATTGGAGCCTCGGCACCTTTGGGCACACGCCATACATGTTCATATTGTTGGCCGGGCTGATCTTCTTCACCTGGGGCGAGATCTTCAGCCTGTTTCCGGCGATTGCGACCGACACCTACGGCGCGAAATACGCCACTGCCAATGCCGGCTTGCTCTACACCGCCAAAGGCACCGCGGTGTGGGTCGTGCCGGTGGCGAGCCTGATCAAGAATTATAGCGGCACCTGGCACTGGGTATTCGTGATCTCCAGCATCATGAATCTGGCGGTCGCTGTGCTGGCCCTATTCGTGCTCAAGCCGATGCGACGCCGGATTATAAAGCAAGGGTGATGGCCTCTAAACGGTTATGATGACTGGGCTTTTAGTGCGTGTTTAAATCTGGAATAATGTATGCCAGTGATGAGTTCGAGTACTTCCATAGCGCGCCGCGCGGACCAAGCCGCGACTTCAGTGAACGCGCCGGGTTTCCCGCTGGCCGTCGACCCGTTGGCCAGTCCGCAAAATTTCAAGCGTCAGGCTTACGTCGCGCTTAAGAACGCGATTGCCGCCATGGATATCTATCGCGGTCGCGCCGAAATTAGGCTCGACGAGCGGCGCTTGGCGCAGGAGTTCGGCGTCAGCCGCACGCCGGTGCGTGAGGCGATGGCGCAGCTTGAGCGCGAAGGCTTCGTGCGCTCGGTGCCGCGGCGCGGCGTGTACGTGGTGCGCAAGACGCGGCAGGAAGTGATCGAATTGATCACCGCTTGGGCCGCGCTGGAGAGCATGGCGGCGCGGTTAATCACACGGAAAGCAAGCGACGACGACATCGCCGGATTGCGGCGGATGTTTGCGACTTTCGAAGGCGGCCGGGTGCGCGCGCATCTCGACGAATATTCCGAGATCAATATCGAATTCCATCAGGCGATCATCCGCATGAGCAGCAACACCGTACTCGTCGACCTCGCCGAGAATCTGTTCACCCACATGCGCATGATTCGGCGCAAGACGATCGGCGAGATGGATCGCGCCGACCGTTCGATCCGCGACCATATGCAAATTATCGAAGCGCTGGAATCGCGTGACACTGTGCGCGCCGAAGCGCTGGTACGCGATCACGCGCTGGGGCTCGCCGAGCACGTGGCGAAATACGCCGATTATCTGGATTGAATGAGAGACTCCCATGGCTGAAGCGGCACTAAATGCGGAACCGGAGCTGACCGATGGCTTTCACCTCGTCATCGGGGCGCTCAAGCTCAACGGCATCAATACGATTTACGGCGTCCCGGGCATTCCGATCACGGATTTCGGCCGCATGGCGCAGGCCGCGGGCATCCGCGTGCTTTCGTTTCGGCACGAGCAGAACGCGGGCTACGCGGCTGCGATCGCAGGTTTCCTGACCAAGAAGCCGGGAGTTTGCCTCACCGTGTCGGCGCCGGGCTTCCTCAACGGATTGACCGCGCTTGCGCATGCCACCACGAATTGCTTCCCAATGATTCTGATTTCCGGATCCTCCGAGCGCGAGATCGTCGACCTCCAGCAGGGCGACTACGAGGAGATGGATCAGCTCGCTATCGCCAAACCGCTGTGCAAGGCGGCGTTCCGTGTGTTGCACGCGCAGGACATCGGCATCGGTCTCGACCGCGCGATCCGAGCGGCTGTCTCGGGGCGACCAGGCGGTGTCTATCTCGATCTGCCGGCCAAGCTGTTCGGCCAGGTAATGGATGCGGCGCTCGGCCAAAAGTCGCTCGTCAAGGTCATCGACGGGGCGCCAGCGCAGATTCCGGCTCCCGAAGCCCTCAAGCGTGCGCTCGACATGCTCAAAAGCGCCAAGCGCCCGCTGATTATCCTCGGCAAAGGCGCCGCCTACGCGCAGGCCGATGACGCAATCCGCGCTCTGGTTGAAAAGAGTGGTGCGCCGTTCCTGCCGATGAGCATGGCTAAAGGCCTTTTACCCGACACGCATCCGCAATGCGCCGGTGCGGCGCGCTCGACAGTGCTCAAAGATTCCGACGTCGTGATGCTAATCGGCGCGCGTCTCAACTGGCTCCTTTCGCACGGCAAGGGCAAAGCCTGGGGCGAGGCGCCGAAGAAGTTCATTCAGATCGACATCGAGCCGAAGGAGATGGATTTCGAACGTCGAGATCGCAGCTCCAGTGGTCGGCGACATCGGCTCGGCCGTTGCTGCCTTGCTCGAAGGCATGGGTGGCAACTGGCCCGCATCGCCTGGGGACTGGATCAATACCGTTGCCTCGAAGCGCGACGAGAACGTCGCCAAGATGGCGCCGCGGCTGATGAACAACAACTCGCCGATGGACTATCACGGGGCGCTTGGCGTCCTGCGCACCATCGTCAAGGAACGGCCGGATGCGGTCCTCGTCAACGAAGGCGCCAATACGCTCGATCTCGCCCGCGGCGCGATTGACATGTACCAGCCGCGCAAACGGCTCGACGTTGGCACCTGGGGCGTCATGGGTATCGGCATGGGTTACGCCATCGGAGCCGCGGTCGAAACCGGCAAGCCGGTGCTCGCGGTCGAGGGCGACTTCGGCCTTCGGTTTCTCCGGCATGGAGATCGAGACGATCTGCCGGTACGAGCTGCCGGTGTGCGTCGTCGTCTTCAACAACGACGGCATCTACCGCGGCACCGACGTCAACAACGTTAGTTCAGATCCGGCGACGACCGTCTTCGTCAAGGGCGCGCGCTACGACAAGATGATCGAGGCATTTGGCGGCGTCGGCGTCAACGCCACATCGCCCGACGAGCTCAGGCGCGCCGTCAACACGGCGATGGATTCCGGCAAACCAACCTTGATCAACGCGGTAATCGATCCGGCCGCCGGCAGCGAAAGCGGCCGCATCGGCAATCTCAATCCGCAAAGCAAGCTACGTAAGAAATAGGAGCGCGGGATGGCAAGGCGTAAAAAAGCGAAATCCGGGGCAGCGGCGAAGAAGTCCGCGCGCAAGGTGGTAAAACTCAAGGCGAAGAAGCCGGCGAAAGCCGCCGGCAACCCGCAGCGGCCGTCATCGAAGCCGTGGGGCCAAGCGGGCAGGGCGCTCGACGGCGTTCGCGTGCTCGACTTCACGCACGTGCAATCGGGGCCGACCTGCACTCAGCTTCTCGCCTTCATGGGCGCGGATGTGATCAAGGTCGAGCGGCCGGGCATCGGCGACATCACCCGCGGCCAGTTGCGGGACGTGAAGGGCGCCGACAGTCTCTATTTTACCATGCTCAACGGCAGCAAACGATCGATCACCGTCGATTCCAAAAATCCCAGGGGCAAAGAGGTGCTCGACCGGCTGGTGAAGAAGTGCGACGTCTTGGTGGAGAATTTTGCACCCGGTGCGCTCGATCGCATGGGGCTGAGCTTCGAGCATATCCATAAGCTCAACCCGCGCATGATCGTGGCCTCGGTAAAAGGCTTCGGCCCCGGTCCATACGAGGACTGCAAGGTGTACGAGAACGTCGCCCAATGCGCGGGCGGCTCGGCCTCGACGACCGGCTTCCGGGATGGGCCGCCGCTCGTCACCGGCGCGCAGATCGGCGACTCCGGCACCGGGCTGCATCTGGCGCTCGGGATTGCAGCGGCGCTCTACCAGCGAACCCGCACCGGCCGCGGGCAGAAGGTGCTCTGCGCCATGCAGGATGGGGTCCTTAATCTTGCCCGCGTGAAGCTGCGCGATCAGCAGCGCCTCAAGCACGGGCCGCTCGTCGAATACAGCCAATACGGCGAAGGCATTCCCTTCGGCACGGCGACGCCGCGTGCCGGCAACGATTCCGGCGGCGGCCAACCGGGCTGGATCCTCAAATGCAAAGGCTGGGAAAGCGATCCCGACGCCTACATTTATTTTATTACCCAGGCGCCGGTGTGGGGCGCGATCTGCGATCTCATCGGCAAGCCGGAATGGAAGACCGATCCGGATTATGCGACGCCGCCGGCGCGGCTGCCGCGTTTGCGCAAGATCTTCGACGCCGTCGAGCAATGGACCATGACCAAGACCAAGTTCGAGGTGATGGAAATCTGCAACCAACACGACATTCCGGTCGGACCGATTCTGTCGATGAAGGAGATCGCCGAAGAGCCATCGCTGCGCGCCACAGGCACCGTGGTCGAAGTCGAGCATCCCACGCGCGGCCCATACTTGACGGTGGGCAATCCGATCAAGCTCTCGGACTCGCCGCCCGATGTGCGGCGCTCGCCGCTCCTTGGCGAACATACCGACGAAATCTTGCGCAAGGTGCTCGGATGTTCTGATAAGGAGATGGCCGAGATCAAGGCCGCGGGCGCGCTGAGCGTGGCGGAGAAGAAGGCCGAAGCGGCGTAACCTTCCGTTTGGAATGGAGTGAGGCGTCAGCGATGCGTATTGCCGTGCATGGGCAGCAGGCGTTTGGCAAGGCGGTGCTTGAAGCGCTCATTAAGCGCGGCGAGAACGTCGTGGCCGTCTACGTCGCGCCGGAGAAAGCGGGCGCGAAGGCTGATCCGCTGAAGGAAGCCGCACTTGCCGCCAAGCTGCCGGTGCATCAGCCGGCCTCGTATCGCAAGCCGGAAGTGTGGGACGAATTCCGCGCGATCAAGCCGGACCTGCAGGTAATGGCGTTCGTGACGCTGTTCGTACCGGAGGAATTCCTCAACATCCCGACCCACGGCTCGATCCAGTATCATCCGTCGCTGTTGCCCGCCTATCGCGGACCGAGCGCGATCAACTGGCCGATCATCAAGGGCGAGACCGAAACCGGACTGTCGATCTTTTGGCCCGACAACGGCCTCGATACCGGCGATGTGCTGATGCAGAAAAAAACCCCGATCTCGGCGACCGACACGCTCGGCACGGTGTATTTCGACCGCCTGTTCCCGATGGGCGTCGAGGCGATGCTCGAAGCGGTCGATCTGGTGAAGGCCGGCAAGGCGCCGCGCATCAAGCAAGATGAGTCGAAGGCGACCTATGAAGGTCGCTGCGGTGCGGACAACGCGCACATCGATTGGGCCCGGCCGTGGCAGGAGATCGACCGGCTCATCCGCGGCTGCAATCCCGCGCCCGGCGCATGGTCGAAGCTCGACGGAAAAACCGTGAAGTTCTTCGACGCCAAACCGTTGCCGGCCAAGGGTCCCAAAGGCATAGCCGGCAAGATGGGCGAGATCACCGCGATCGAAAGCGATGGCTTCGCCGTCGTCTGCGCTGACGGCCGCTTCAAGGTCACCCGCGTCCAGGCCGACGGTCCAAAAATTGCGGCGAGCGAATTCGCCGCCACTGCCAAGCTCACTCATGGAATGAGGTTTTCATGAACCCGCCCACAGCTGCTGCGGCCAAAGTTTCGCCCGGCGCCTCGCAGCATGCCAATCCGAAATCCGACATCGAAATCTCGCAGGCCGCGAAGAAACGGCTGATCCTCGAGGTCGCACGCGAGCGTTCGGAATCGGGCCGGAGAACCTCGAGCCCTACGGCCACTACAAGGCCAAGGTATCGATGGACTTCATCAAGTCGATCCAGGGCCGGCCGAACGGAAAGCTCATCCTGGTCACCGCCATCAATCCGACGCCGGCGGGCGAAGGGAAGACCACGACCACGGTCGGCCTTACCGACGCGCTCAATTACATCGGCAAGAAAGCGATGCTGTGCATCCGCGAACCGTCGCTCGGGCCGTCCTTCGGCATGAAGGGCGGCGCCGCCGGCGGCGGCTACGCCCAAGTGGTGCCGATGGAGGATATCAATCTGCACTTCACCGGCGACTTCCATGCCATCACCTCGGCGAACAATCTACTCGCCGCGTTGCTCGACAACCACATCTATTGGGGTAACGCGCTCGGCATCGATCCGCGCCGCGTGGCCTGGCGCCGCGTGCTCGACATGAACGATCGCGCGCTGCGCTCAATCGTCAATTCGCTCGGCGGCGTCGCCAACGGCTTACCACGCGAGGACGGCTTCGACATCACGGTCGCTTCCGAAGTGATGGCGATTTTCTGTCTCGCCCGCGACGTCGAGGACCTCAAGAAGCGGCTCGGCAACATCGTCGTGGCCTATACTCGCGACCGCAAACCGGTGCGCGCGTCCGACCTCAAGGCACACGGCGCCATGACCGTGCTGCTGAAGGAAGCGCTGGCGCCGAACCTGGTGCAAACGCTGGAAGGCACGCCGGCTTTCATCCATGGCGGGCCGTTCGCCAACATCGCGCATGGCTGCAATTCGGTTCTGGCGACCACGACCGCGCTCAAGCTCGCCGACTATGTAGTGACCGAGGCCGGCTTCGGCGCCGACCTTGGCGCCGAGAAATTCGTGGACATCAAGTGCCGCAAGACCGGCATCGCGCCGGACTGCGTGGTGCTGGTCGCCACCATCCGCGCGCTCAAGATGCACGGCGGCGTCAAAAAAGAGGACCTCAAGGGTGAGAACCTCAAAGCGCTCGAAGTCGGCATGGCGAATCTGCAACGCCACGTCGAGAACATGCAGAAATTCGGCGTCCAGCCGGTGGTCTCGATCAACCGCTTCTCCGCCGACACCGACGGCCGAGATCAAGCTGGTCCAGGACGCCTGCAAGGCGCTCGGCGTCGAAGCTCTGATGGCCGATCATTGGGCCGAGGGCGGCAAGGGCGCGGCCGATGTCGCTCGCGCTGTGGTCAAGGTCGCCGAAAGCGGCAAGAGCAAGCTCAAATACCTTTATCCCGATGATATGCCGCTGGTGGAGAAGGTCCGTACTATCGCCGCGAAATCTATCGCGCCAAGGACATCTCGTCGACAAATCGGTGCGCGATCAGCTCGCCACGTTCGAGGCGATGGGCTATGGCAAGTTCCCGATCTGCATGGCCAAGACGCAATACAGCTTTACGACCAACCCGGATGCCAAAGGCGCGCCGAGCGACCACGTCATCCCGGTGCGCGAAGTGCGGCTTTCGGCGGGCGCGGAGTTCGTGGTGTTGATCTGCGGCGAGCTCCTGACCATGCCGGGCTTGCCGAAAGTGCCGGCGGCGGACTGATCGACATCGGACCGGACGGTACACATCGTCGGATTGTTCTGGACGATGTGATGCTCAGGGAGTGAAAGATGTTGAAATTTTACTACAGTGGTGCGCCTAACCCGACCAAGGTTGCGCTTTTTCTCGAAGAGGCGGGTCTACCTTACCAGCCTATTCCGCTCGATACCCGCAAAGGCGAGCAGCACAAGCCGGATTACCTGGCTATCAATCCGAACGCGAAGCTGCCGGCGATCGTCGACGGTGACGCTACCGTGTTCGACTTCAACGCAATCCTGCTTTATCTCGCCGAAAAGACCGGCAAATTCCTGCCGCCGAAAGGCGACAAGGCGCGCGGCGAGCTGTTGTCCTGGCTCATGTTCGTCGCTTCCGGTGTCGGTCCGTATTCCGGCCAGTCGGTGCATTTCCGTAATTTCGCGCCGGAAAAGATCGAGTATGCGATCAACCGCTACGCCTTCGAGGCCCAGCGGCACTTCGGCATTCTCGACGCGCGGCTTGCCAAGCGGAAATATATGCTCGGCGATACTTACACTATCGTCGATATGGACGTGTGGGGCTGGGCACGCCTGATGCCGACGGTTCTCGGCGAGGGCGCATGGGCGAAATTCCCCAACCTCAAGCGGCTGGTTGACGAGATCAGCGCCCGCCCGGCGGCGCAGCGCGCGGTGGCGCTCAAGGACAAACACAAATTCAAGACCGAGATGGACGACGAGGCGCGCAAGGCGCTGTTCCGGCACATGACCGAGAAGGTCGCCTAATTAAAACATCCCCATCCGCTCGCTCGCCATATAGCCGGCGAGGAGCAACGCGCCGAACGCCATCACCAGGACTGCGGCGCCGACTTCGATGCCGCGCAGAGCAAGCGTGCCGTAGCCCGGGCGGGTCGCGGCAACGCGCTTGGCCGCGCTCCTGGCGCCGACGGCAATGGTGGCGATAGCAGCAACCGTGATAGCGGTGCCAAGCCCCATGACGAAGGTCGAGGCAACGCCGGCCCAGTACAAGCCCTGCGCTAGCGCAAACACCAGCACGATGATCGCGCCCGAGCAGGGCCGCAGCCCGACGGCGACGATGGCCGACAATCCGCGGCGCCAGCCGCCCGGTCCCGCCAATTCCTGCGGCTCAGGTGCATGCGCGTGGCCCCACGGCAAGACGCTGTCCTCTTCGTCGTGGTCGTGACCGTGGTGGCCGTGCCCATGCTCATGCCCATGATCACGGTTGTGATCGTGGCCATGATGTGAGCGCCCGGCATGCGCCTCATGGACGTGATGATGCGGTTTCGGCCCCGACCTGACCGCATGCAGCGCGCGCAAGAAGCCGCGGCCCTTCACCCATAACAGCCGGACGCCCAACAGAACGATCAGCGAATAGCTGACGATTTCGACGACGCGCACGGTGTCGCCCATCATTTTCGCCGTGGCGCCGATCAGACCGGCGGCAACGCTGACAATGACAATGGCGGTCAGGGCTTGCAGCAAAGCGGAGGCAAACGACAGCGCAATGCCGCGTCGCCAGGTTTCTTCGTTGGCGACCAGGTAAGACGAGATGACCGCCTTGCCGTGTCCGGGTCCGGCGGCGTGAAAAACGCCGTAGATGAAAGAGATGCCGATCAGGCTCCAATACGCCGTGCCGTCGGTCTTGGCCTGGCGGATCAGCCCCGACAGCGTGCGGTAAAACATCGCCTGCTCGGCGAAGACCCAGCCGATGATTCCAGTGGCCGGAGGCTGGCGCATGGCAACGAGCGGGCTGATCTGCGCGAACGCGTCGGTGAGCGCGCTTGCCGCCAGCGCCAGCGCGACAATGATAAATGCAAGCGACAGGCGGCGGTAGGCAAATTTTCGGAACGCGCCTAACTCGGCGTGCTCCCTCCCCCCTTGCGGGGCAGGGTTGGGGAGGGGGGTGCGTTTGTGCACACCGTCATCATCGAGCAAGCCACACCCCCGCCCCTGACCCCTCCCCGCGAGGGGGAGGGGAACACGAGGTTCGCGCCCCGGCCCTACCCGTCACGGGCAATTCACCGAGATCTTGTTGGCGAAATTCGCGCCCATGCCGATATTAGCCTCCGACGTCTGAAAGGCCTGATCGAGACGCAGCGATGCGGGGAAGTTGCCGTCGCTCGGTTTCTGTACCGAGACCGTACACTGAGCGGGCGCGCTGACGAGACGCACCGGGTCTTTTTCGGCAAAACCGAAATCGATGAAAAATTCCGGATCGTAGACCTCGACCTCGAGCGCCTTGGCTTTCACCGGCTCCTTAAATGGCAGCGTGAAGTGCAGCGTCAGCACCGTCTCTTTCGGATCGAAGTCGAGATAATAGTCGATCGGGTCGACAAATGCGTCTCTATGCCGTTTTCCGTCTATGCGCGCGTAGGTGAAATAGGCGTAATCCTTGAGCGACTCGACGTTGACCTTGGCGAGCGGTCCGAGTTCTTCGCGGGTGAATTCGCCTTTGGTCTGCTGCGCGATGCCCTGGATGGCGAAGGTGGAAAACATGTCGTCGAACGTCCAGCCGTGACGCACGCCGGTCACCGAGCCGTCCGGCGCGTAAAGAAGCTCCTCGGTCATGGTCACCCAGACATGCGGATGCGCATCGGCGCGTCCGCCCGCAGCGAGCAGACAAGCCGATCCGGCAAGGAGGAAAACGAAACGATATAACATCGGCCCGGCGCCTACCGCCCCGACACGGCGAAGCACACTCTAATGCGGAGTGGGGCGGAAGGAAGGCTGTGTGCGCGACAAATCCGCTAAGATAATGCGACGGCGTAGCCCATTGCCAAGGGAGAGGTCGGATCGATGGAATACAACGAATATGTCATCACCGAATTCGTCAACGAAAAGGGCCAATGGCAAGCCCATATTCACCGACAAGACGGCAAGCACCTGCGCGTGGAGGGAACGTCGGTACCGGTATTCACCACGAGGCATGCGAACTCGGAGAACGAGGTCGTCAGAATAGCGAAACAGACAATCGATAGCGGGAAGGTCTCTCTCGCCCGGGACTGATCCGCCGGCTGTGGGCTATCCGATGATCAAACCCCCGCCGCGCCGCCGTCGGCGCGCGGGTCGTGCGCGCCTTCGCAGCTCCCGTCAGGATGCAAGATGGCAGCACCGGCATGTCCCATGACGTCCGAATAGGGATCGGACAAAACCTCGATGTCATGACCCGCAGCGGCGAGCGCATCGATCAGATTGCCGTCGAAGCGTGATTCCATGCGCAGCTTGGTTTGCGGCGAGCCCCAGGTCCGGCCCAGCACCCAGCGCGGCCGATCGAGTGCCGATGCGAGCGGCTCGCCGTAGGTGACGTGACGCGTGAACAGCGCGCCTTGTGTCTGCGGCTGGCCGTCGCCGCCCATGGCGCCATAAGCCATCACGCGGCCGTCCTTGAGCACGGCGAGCGCCGGGTTGAGCGTGTGCGGCGGCAGCCGGCCCGGCGCCAGCCCGTTGAGCGCGCCGGGTTGCAGCGACAGGCTGATGCCGCGGTTCTGCATCAGCACACCAGTCGCCGGCAGCACGCAGCCGGAGCCGAACTCCCAATAGAGCGACTGGATGTAAGACACGACCAAACCGCTCGTATCGGCGGCGCCCATCCAGATCGTGTCGCCTTCGCCGAAGGGGAGCGGCCAGCGCGCCGCCTTGTGGCGGTCGATCTTCATCGCTTCGCCGGCAATGAACCGCGGCTCAAGGCAGCGGTCGAGCGCGTCCGCAAGGTAGTTCGGATCAGTGACGACCCGATCGCGCACGCGCAACGCTCGCTTGGTCGCCTCGATCAGCCCGTGGATATGCTCAAAGCTTTCCGCCTCGCGAACGCTTAAGCGATCGAACAAGGCGAGGATCATCAACGACGCCACGCCCTGCGTCGGGGCATCGGTGTTGTAAACGGCGCCCGCCGGCAGTTCAATATGCAGCGGTTCGGCGAGCGTTGCGTGATAACGGGTCAGATCGTCGCGCGTCAGCAGGCTGCCGATACGGCTTAAATCGCCGGCAAGCTCGCGTCCGACATCGCCGCAGTAAAAATCGTCAAGGCCGGCGTGCGCAAGTTGTGCCAGCGTTTCCGCAAGTACCGTTTGCTTGAGCGTCTTGCCGACCTCGGGTGCCTTGCCATCGATGAGAAAGGTCGTGGCGAAACCGGGCACATCCTTCAACCCGGCGAGATGCTCTTGCGTCAGCCTCGCCTGGCTGCGGGTGACTTGATAGCCGCCGCGACAGCGGGCGATCGCGGGAGCCAGCAGCACGTCGAGCGGGAGTTTCCCGCCGTTCACCTTCGCCGCTTCGAGCGCCAATATCCAGCCGCCGACGGTGCCGGGCACCGTCAGTGCGGCGAGCGGACCGCGTGGCGGAATGGTCTCGTAATCGCGATAAAGCTCCGGACGCGCCTGTAGGCCGGCCGGACCCGCAGCCATGATGGCGCGCAGGCGGCCGGACGGCGGACGAATGAGCCAAAATCCATCGCCGCCGATGTGGTTCATATGCGGGTAAACGGCGGCAATGGACGCGGCCATGGCCACCATCGCTTCAAGCGCGTTGCCGCCTTCGGCGAGGATTTGCCGTCCGTCCTCAACCGCGCCGGCATGCGGCGCGCAGACGACACCGACCCGATGACCGGCGCTGTGGAGATCGCCCATGCTCAGGCCGCGTTGGCGGGTTCGATAAGTCCGCGCTTGCGCAACAGCGCATCCGGGCTCGGCAGCCTTCCCCGGAAAGCCTTGTAGGCGTCGGCCGGGTCGAGCGAGCCGCCTGCGGCGTAAATCGTGTCGCGCAGCCGCTTGGCGGTTGCCGCATCGAATATGTCGCCGGTTTGCTTGAAAGCCTCGAACGCGTCGGCGTCGAGCACCTCCGACCACATGTAGCTGTAATAGGCCGCGGCATAGCCGCCGCCGGAGAAGACATGGCCGAAGTGCGGGGGCCGGTGCCGCATGGCGATTTCGTCAGGCATGTGGATGCGCGACAGCGTGTCGACCTCAAAGGCTCCGACGTCGATCAGGCCGGGTGTGGCGAGCGAGTGGAAATCGAGGTCAACAAAAGCTGAAGCCAGGTACTCGACGGTCGCGAAGCCCTGGTTGAAGTTGCGCGCCGCCAGGAGCCGTTGCAGCAAATCCTCCGGCATCGGCGCGCCGGTCTGATAGTGCCGGGCGAAGCGGCGCAAGACTTCAGGCTGTTCGAGCCAATGCTCGTAAAGTTGCGACGGCAGCTCGACGAAGTCGGTCGCTACGTTGGTGCCGGAAATCTTCGGATAGGTGACGGAGGAAAGCAGGCCATGCAGCGCATGGCCGAACTCGTGGAACAAAGTGTGCGCCTCGTCGAAGCCGAGCAAGGTCGGCGCACCGCCGGCGGCTTTGCCGAAATTGCACACGTTGACGATCAGCGGCCGGATATCGCCGGCGAGTTTCTCCTGTTCGCGCAGCGAGGTCATCCAGGCGCCGCTCCGCTTCGACGTGCGGGCAAAATAGTCGCCGAAGAACAGCCCGACGGCGCTTCCGTCGCCGGCGCTCACCTCCCAGGCCCGCACGTCGGGATGCCAGACCGGCGCATCGTTGCGCGGCTTGACTTGAAGCCCGAATAGGCGCTGCGCCGTGAAAAACGCTGCTTCGATCATCGCCTCGAGGTTCAAGTAGGGCTTGATGGCGGCTTCATCGACGTCGCAACGCCGCTGGCGAAGCTTTTCCGCGTAGTAGCGCCAGTCCCAGGGCGCGAGCGCGAAATTGCCGCCCTCCTCGGCAATGAGCTCCGCCATGGCGTCGCGGTCGCCCAGCGCCTTTTCCCGCGCGCGTCGCCAAACCGCATCGAGCAGGGAGCGCGCAGCGGTCGGTGTCTTCGCCATGGAATCGTCGAGCCGATAGTGGGCGAAGTCCGCGTAACCCAGAAGCCGGGCACACTCGGCGCGAAGCTTGACCATCTCGGCGATGATCGCCTTGTTATCGGTCGCGCCGCAA
The DNA here is from genome assembly GCA_963845775.1 of uncultured Alphaproteobacteria bacterium. Taxonomy (GTDB): domain Bacteria; phylum Pseudomonadota; class Alphaproteobacteria; order Rhizobiales; family Xanthobacteraceae; genus BOG-931. The sequence goes on along the minus strand of CAWJTE010000001.1, from coordinate 39,489 downwards.
TTGTCGCCGCGGGTGACGAAAGCGCGAAACACCTTTTCCCGCAAATCGCGCCGCCGGGCGAATTGCAGGAACGGCTCGGCGCTCGAGCGCGATAGCGTGACCACATAACCATCAAGGCCGCGTTCCTGCGCGTCCGACCGCATCGCCTCGCGGGTAAAGCCGGGCAGGCCGGCAAGCTCGCCATCGTCCGTCAGCGGCAGCGTGAACGCCTGCTCGTCGGCCAGCACATTCTGGCTGAACGTGGTGCCGAGCTGCGCCAGCCGCTCCACGATCTCGGCCAGGCGACCTTTGCCGGCGGCGTCGAGCCCGGCTCCAGCCCGGCGGAAGGTCGTGTGATAGCGCTCGAGCACGCGCTTCTGTTCGGGGTCAAGGCCGAGCGTGTCGGCTTGCCGAAATAGCGCCTCGATACGGCCGAACAGAGCCGGGTTGGTATGAATTCTGTTCCAGTGGCTGGCGATCTGCGGTGCCACCGTGCGCTCGATCGCCAGCAGCGCCTCGTTGCTGTGGGCGCCGACCAGCAGGTCGAACACCGGCTCGACGCGAGCCAGCATCCGCCCGCTCAGTTCCAGTGCGGCGATCGTGTTGGCGAATTTGGGAGGCGCGGCGCTAGCCGCGATCGCTGCGACCTCGGCGTCATGTTCTGCGAACGCCTGCGCGTAGGCCAGGCCGAAATGCTCGGGCTTGATTTGTCCGAAAGGCGGCACCCCATCCGGGGTCGTCCAGGATTGCAAAAGCGGATTGTTGGAAGCGGTCGGGTCAGCCATAGCAGGGATATGCCGGGTCGGGTGCAGGGGTGATATATGTCATTCGACCCGCGCGACATAGTGCAAGGAGCCGGTCAGTGTCCCACGCCAAGTTTGTACCGCAGGGCATTATTCCGGCCGTCCTGCTGCCGTTCGCGGATGACTTCTCGATCGACGAAAAAAGCTTCCGCAAGCATCTCTCCGACGTCGCGGCGACCGGCGAGATTTCCGGCCTCACCGTCAATGCCCATTCGACCGAGGTGGCCTCCTGCCCCTTCGAAGAGCAGCGGCGGGTCCTTGATATCGCGCGGGACGAAATCGGCGGCCGGCTGCCGATTGTCAACGGCATCTGGCTGACGGCAGCCTCGAAGCCGCGCGCATCGCCCGCATGGCGGAGGAGGGCGCGCTGCCGCGCTGTTGGTGTTCCCGCCGGCGCTGTTCACGCTCGGCCAATCGCCGGCGATGGCGGTCGAGCATTTCAAGCGCCTCGGTGACGCCACGAGTCTGCCGCTGATCGTGTTTCAGTACCCGCTGGCGACCGGGCAGGGTTACGCCCGCGATACGCTCTTCAAGATGATCGAGGCGGTTCCGACTATCCGCGCCATCAAGGACTGGTCCGGCAATGTGCCTCAGCATGAGATGCACATTCGCGAGCTGCAACCCCGCACGCCCCCGGTCCATGTGCTCACCACCCACTCCGCCTGGCTGCTCAGCTCGCTGGTGCTCGGCTGCAACGGGCTGCTGTCGGGGAGCGGCAGCGTGATCCCCGACCTGCAGGCGGCTCTCTTCCAGGCGGTGCAAGCGGACGATCTGACGGCGGCGCGACGGCTTAACGACCGCATCTATCCACTCGCCCGCGTGCTCTACGCCGACCCCTGGGCCGACATGCACAACCGCATGAAGGAGGCGCTGGTACTGCTCGGCCGGCTGCCGCGGGCCGTGGTGCGGCCGCCGCTGACCAAGCTCTCCGCCGCGGAGATTGGCCGCATCCGCGCCGCGCTGATCGAGGCCGGATTGCTACTGGCCAACGCCACCCGCGACGCCGCTTGAGCCGCCTTGATCCGGCCGCTCGTTTCGGAGAAAGTGCTGCCGCCATGGACAAAACCACGCCTCATCGCCCGCGCCGGATTGCCTGGTTGAACGTGCTGACCGTCGGCAGCGCCGCGATCCTGATCAGCGCCGAGGTGTTCGGCGCCGCTTTCGCCGGCAGCTGGGCGATCGCCAGTCTGCTGTCGCTCGGCGCGGTCGGTGCGCGCGTCCTCGACGGGCTGTTCGTGCTGTGCGGCATCTTCGTCATGGTGCAGTTCGTGCGCGCCGCGCGCCGCGTCGAGCCGTTCACGGTCGACTGACGCGGCCGCGCAGCCGAGCCGTCCACCTCCGACTTTCGGTTTTACGTTTTCTTAAAACTAAAAAGCTTGCACGCTGTGGCTGAATGGATTATTTGCGGACTCGCCTATTTCGCACGTGCCTGTGGCCGTGTGTCGGTCGGTGGGCATCCGGACAAGAGGCCGGACAGCCGCCTAAGGAAGAGAGACTTCTTCCTTGCACCCGCGACCGGCAGCCGGAGGCGAACCGGCAATGCCCGCTCTCAACGGGCTACGCGGCTTAAAGCAACGACGGAAGGGCTTTTTTGGTTACTGCCGGCGCGAATGCCGGGGACACCGAAGAGGCTTGTCCATCTTTGCCAGCAGTGCGGAACGGGATTTCCCTCATCCGGACCAAGGCAGCAATCACGGCGATGCATATGGCTCCGCATCCGCGGAGTGCGCATCGCAGGAGGTTCACCTCGGCGGCTACGCCGCCATTCGGATTAGGGAGTGGGTTGAATGACTGCACGCATCCGTGACTTTCTCAAGAAGCGTACCGACGTCGGACCATGCCTGGTGCTCGATCTCGATGTCGTTCGTGAGAACTACCAGAACTTCGCCAAGGTGCTGCCGGACACCCGGGTGTATTATGCCGTCAAGGCCAATCCGGCTCCGGAAGTTCTCAAACTGCTGGCCGGGCTCGGCTGCTGCTTCGACGTGGCCTCGATCCCCGAGACCCACGCCGCGCTTGCCGCGGGTGCTACGCCGGACCGCATCTCGTACGGCAACACCATCAAGAAGGAGCGCGAGATCGCCGAGGCCTTTGCCTTGGGCGTGACGCTCTTCGCCATCGATTGCGAGGCCGAGGCCGAGAAGGTCGCCCGTGCGGCGCCCGGCAGCCGGGTGATCTGCCGCATCGTGTGCGACGGCTCGGGCGCCGAGTGGCCGCTGTCGCGCAAATTCGGCTGCGAGCCGGTCTATGCCGCCGACATCCTGGAGTTCGCCCATAAGCAGGGGCTGGTCCCCAATGGGGTGTCGTTCCATGTTGGCTCGCAACAGCACAACGTCGAAGCTTGGGACCGCGCACTTGCCTCAACCGCGGCGGTGTTCCGGACCTGCGCCGAGCGCGGCATCAACCTCTCGATTGTCAATCTCGGCGGTGGCTTTCCAGCTAAGTACATGCGCAAGACGCCGAAGCTTGAGTCCTACGGCAAGGCGATCTTCCGCGCATTGCGCAAGCATTTCGGCAACAACCTGCCGAACACTTACGTCGAGCCGGGCCGTGGCCTGGTCGGCAATGCCGGCATAATCGAGGCCGAAGTGGTGCTGATCGCCAAGCGCTCGCCCGAGGACGAGGTACGCTGGGTGTATCTCGATATCGGCAAATTCCACGGACTGGCTGAGACCATCGGCGAGTCGATCCGCTATCCGATCCGCACCACCAAGGATCGCGACGAGACGGCGCCCTGCATCATCGCCGGACCGACCTGCGATAGCGTTGACGTGCTGTACGAAAAGACGCCGTACCCGTTGCCGGTGTCGCTTGCGATCGGCGACAAGGTGCTGATCGAGGCGGCCGGAGCCTATACCACGACCTACTCATCGGTCGGCTTCAATGGCTATCCGCCGCTTCGGCAATACGTGATCTGACGGTTGCCGCAACCAAAGAAAACCCCGGACCGCAAGTCCGGGGTTTTTGCTTCGAGGGCCGAACTGCCCAATCAGGCGAGATCGAGCACGCCGATCTCGCCGCTTTTTCAGTGCCCAAGGCGAACAACTTGCCGTCGGCGCTCCAGGCGAGAGCCGTAAGAGTAATGACAAGCGATGACGATATGTTATAATGTTACAATTCGTTGGTTTTAACGCATTGATTTTGCAGGGAAAGGCGCAGGCGAACGCATGAAAATCTTTCTGGCGGTCGGCACGGCCTGTCTCACTACGCTTGCAACGCCCCCGGCGGCGCATGCGGCCGACGCCAAGATCGCGATCGTGGCCGCAGAGAATTTCTACGGCGACGTGGCCCGACAGATCGGCGGCGATCGGATCGAGGTTGTGAGCATCATGAGCAACCCCGACCAAGACCCGCATTTGTTCGAAGTCTCACCGGCTATCGTCCGCCAGATAGCGGCGGCGCAGATCGTCCTCAACAACGGCGCCGATTACGATCCGTGGATGGAAAAGCTGCTTGCGGCGGCGCCCAATCCCAAGCGTACGGTAATTATCGCCGCTGACCTCGTGCATAAGAAGGCGGGCGACAATCCGCATCTTTGGTACGACCCGGCGACTATGCCGGCGGTCGCATCCGCACTTACCGCGGCGCTGGGCGCAGCCGATCCGACGCATGCCGATGATTACGCGGCGCGGCTGAAGACTTTCCTCGCTTCGCTTGCTCCGCTGAACGAAAAGATCGCCGCGGTTCGCGGCAAGTATGCCGGCGTTCCGGTGACGGCGACCGAGCCGGTGTTCGGCTATATGGCGGATGCGCTGAAGTTGACGATGCGCAATGAGCGCTTGCAGCTTGCCATCATGAACGACACCGAGCCCGGGGCCCGCGACGTTGCCGCCTTCGAGCGCGACCTGAAACAGCACAAGGTGCGGGTGCTGTTCTACAACAAGCAGGCGTCCGACAAGCTCGTCCAGCACTTGGTCGATGTTGCCCGCTCCTCCAAAATTCCGGTCGTTGGCGTGACCGAAACCTGCCCGCCGGTGCTCACCTATCAGGAGTGGATGCAAAACGAGCTCGACGCCACCGACCGCGCGCTGGCCGGACCGTCTTCATGAATGTGATTGAACTCGACCGCGCGACGGTCGGGATCGGCGGCCGCGACATCCTCCGCGACACCAGTTTTACGATCAAATCCGGCGAGTTCATCGGCGTGCTGGGGCCCAACGGCGCCGGCAAGACCACATTGATGCGCGCCATCCTCGGCCTGCTGCGGCCGAGCGCCGGAACGATACGAGTGTTCGGCCGCGCGCCACTGCGCGGCGACCGCAATATCGGCTACTTGCCGCAGGTGCGCACCGTACTGCCGGACCTGCGGGTCCGCGGGCACGACTTCATCGCCAGCTCGGTGCATGGCGAACGTTGGGGCGTGCCATTGCTCAAGGCCGCCGATCGGGTCGCGATCGATAAAATGCTGGCAGCGGTAGGGGCCAGCGAACTCGGCGAACGGCCGTTATCGGAAATGTCCGGTGGCGAGCGTCAGCGCCTCTTGCTGGCGCAGGCGCTGTTGGGCGAGCCGCAGCTTCTGCTGCTCGACGAACCGCTGATCAGCCTCGATTACCACTATCAGGAAGCCGTTATCGATCTGGTTCGCCGCTTTGCGCGAGAGCGCAATATCACGGTGCTGTTCAGCGCTCATGAGATCAACCAGCTGATCGGCGCGCTTGATCGAGTGCTCTATCTTGGCAATGGCCGCGCCGCGCTCGGTACCGTTGACGAGGTCGTTAACGCGCCGGTCCTGTCGCAACTCTATGGCGCCGACATCAACGTGGTGCGCGCCGATGGGCAGATCTTTGTGCTGTCGCGCGGCCGCAGCGTCGAACATGCCGAGCATGCGCACGGCCACGACCACCATCACGATCACGGTCACCATGCTTGAGTATGATTTCATGCGGAATGCGTTCGCCGCCGCCGGCGTGGCGGCGATCGTTTCCGGGTTGGTCGGATACTTTCTGGTGTTGCGGGGACAGACTTTTGCCGGTCATGCCTTGGGGCATATCGGTTTCGCCGGCGCGACCGGCGCGGTGTTGTTTGGCATCGCGTCGATTTGGGGCCTTGTCGGGCTCACGGTCGCCGCCGGTATCGGCATGGGATTCCTCGGCGAGCGGATCAGCGGCCGCGATGTCGCCATCGGTGTCATTCTGTCGCTGGCGCTCGGGTTCGGGCTCCTGTTTCTGCACTACTACACGGCATTCGCCACCCAGGTGACGGCGCTCTTGTTCGGCAATGTGCTCGCTGTCGAGCGCTCTACCATCGCAACGCTGGCCGGTCTGGCGCTGGTAACGCTCGCCGGACTCGCCGCGATCATGCGGCCGCTCATTTTCGCCAGCCTGCAACCGGAATTGGCCGAAGCTAAAGGCGTGCCGCTTCGTTTCGTCTCCACCGCCTTCCTCGCCATTGTCGCGTTGGCGGTATCGGAAAGCGCGCAAATTGTCGGCATTCTTCTGGTCTTTGCTCTCATGGTTGGGCCCCCGGCGACGGCACAGCGGCTGGTGACCGGGTTGTGGAGCGGAATGGCGTTGTCGGCCGCGCTGGCCATGGCCGAGGCCTGGCTCGGCATCGTCATCGCCTATCAGACCGACTGGCCGGTGAGTTTCTGCATCGCCGCACTCAGCGCGCTCGGATATTTTCTCGCCCGCGGCATCATTGTGCCGCGGTCGAGGGGCTGAAAGCGGGGAACCGGCGTAGGTCTCACGCCGTGCGCGAACGTCGCGCCGCTGCGCCGGAGAACGGATGACAGACGCCGGGAGAAAGTGGACAATAGACGGTAGTAAGACAGTAGAGCGCGAGGCAACGCATTGCTGCTCCGTCATCGGTCGTCAGTCATTCGTTGGGAGGAAACCATGAAACGCTTCGCCATCGCGTTTGCGGCCGTGCTTGCTGTCGCGCTTGCGGGACCGGCGCGGGCCGACGGGCCGATCGTCATCAAATTCAGCCACGTGGTTTCGCCCGACGCGCCGAAGGGCAAGGCGGCGCTTCTGTTCAAAGAATTGGCCGAGAAGTACACCGACGGCCGGGTCAAGGTCGAAGTCTATCCAAACTCATCCCTGTATAAGGACAAGGAAGAGCTGGAAGCGCTGCAACTCGGTTCGGTGCAGCTATTGGCGCCGTCGATTTCGAAATTCGGTCCGCTCGGGGTCAAGGAGTTCGACATCTTCGACCTGCCGTTCCTGATGAACGACGACGAGCATGCTCGCCAGATGATGGCGAGCCCGATGATGGCCGATCTCAACAAGAAGCTAGAGGCCAAGGGCGTTTCACCACTCGCCTATTGGGACAACGGCGCCCACGACTATACGTGCAACAGACCGTTGATCCTCCCGGACGACTTCCGCGGCCTGAAAATGCGCATCCAAGGCAGCAAGGTCCAGGAAGCCGTAGCGCGCGAACTTGGCGCACTGCCGCAGATCATTGCTTTCGGCGCGCTTTACCAAGCGCTGCAAACCGGTGTCGTCGACGGCGAGGACAACGTTCCGTCCAACATCTGGACGCAAAAATTCTACGACGTGCAGAAACATCTCACCATCTCCAATCACGGGCGGTTGACCTACGCGCTTGTGACGAACAAGACGTTCTGGAATTCGCTGCCCGACGACGTGCGAAAACAGCTTGAACGCGCCGTCAGGGAAACGACCGACTTCTTCAACGCGACGGCTGAAAAGGACAACGCCGACGCGCTGGAGAAGATCAAGGCGTCGGGCAAGACCGAGGTGCACGTTCTGACCGAAGCCGAGAAGAAGGCCTGGATCGCCAAGCTGATGCCGGTCCACACCGAAATGCAGGCTCGCTTCGGCAAGGATTTCATCGAGCGAATCTACAAAGCCTCGGGTTTCACGCCACCGCAATCCTAAGTGCGCCGGAGCGTTCGCGAGTGCCGGGAAGCTTGCGAGTGCTGGGACTACTCGACCGGCTTTTGAATCGGCTCGAAGAGTGGCTCATCGCCGCGCTAATCGGCGCTGCGACGATCCTCACTTTCGTTGCGGTTCTCCATCGCTACGGCGCCAGCAACTCGGCCGAAATGGGCAGATGGGCGGGCGCGCATGGCCTGCTGCTTCTGCAGCACACAGCCGACTGGGTTTACACCTCGCTTGCCGGCATCAATCTGTCCTGGGCGCAGGAACTCGCCACCTACATGTTCGTGTGGATGGCGAAATTCGGCGCCGCGCTCGGCGTGCGCACCGGCATCCACGTCGGCGTCGATGTTTTGGTCAAGCGATTGACGCCTCGGGCGCAGAAGCCGGTGATCGTGTTCGCGCTTCTCTGCGGGGCGTTGTTTACCGGCGTCATCGGCACGCTCGGCGCCATTTATGTGCACGAGCTCGACCCCGACCAGGTTTCGCCCGAGCTCGAATGGCCAAGCTGGATCATTTATCTGTGCATCCCGCTCGGCTCGTATTTGATGTGCTTCCGTTTTTTGCAGGTGATGTGGCGGTTCCTGCGCGGCGGTGACGTGCCGCACCAGGCTTACGGCCTCGACTATGAGACGCCGCATCAAGATGCTGTCGTGGTCGGCGAGGGGGTGCGATGACCTTCGTATCGCACGTGTCAAAATCACCGACGCCGCAGCCGCTCGGCTCCGCGATCACGGCCGCGTGCATCGTCATCACGCCGATCGCGCTGGCGCTGATCTGCTTTGCTGCGCGGCTGCACATCATCGAGCTGTCGCACGTGGTGCGCGCCGAGCTTCTGTTCGCGTTGCTGATTGCTCTGATGGCGTGCGGCATGCCGATCTCGATCGCGCTCGGCCTTTCCGTCCTCACTTATTTGTTCATCCTCTCCGACGTCGATCCGAAGATGGTCGGGTTGAAGCTTTTCACCAGCCTCGACCGCTTCGAGATCATGGCGATCCCGTTCTTCATCCTGGCCGGCAATTTTCTCACCACCGGCGGCGTCGCCCGCCGGATGATCGATTTTGCCGCCTCGCTGATCGGGCATTGGTTCGGCGGTCTCGGGCTTGCCGGCGTGGTCGCTTGCGCGCTGTTTGCCGCCATATCCGGTTCCTCGGTCGCCACCGTCGTCGGCATCGGCTCCATCATCCTGCCGGCGTTGCTGCAGAACGGCTATCCGCCGCGGTTCGGCGGCGGCGTGATCACCACATCCGGCGCGCTCGGCATTCTGTTTCCACCGTCGATCAACCTGGTTATTTACGCGGTCGCGACCAGCGGCATGCAACCGCGCGGGCCTGACGGCGCCGTCGTCGATTCCGCCTCGGTCGGGCAGCTTTTCATGGCCGGCGTCGTGCCCGGACTGATTCTCGCCACCATGCTGGGCGCGACGACCTGGTATCGCGCCTGGCGCAACGACTATCCGCGCATGGCGCGCGCAAGCTGGCGCGAATGCGGGCGCGCCTTGCGCGAAAGCATTTGGGGGCTGCTGCTGATCCTGCTCGTGCTCGGCGGCATCTATTCCGGCCTGTTCACGCCGACCGAAGCCGCCGCCGTTGCCGCGGTCTATGCCTTCATCATCGCCGTGTTTGTCTACAAGGGATTGAAGTTCAGCGAGGTGCCCGCCGTGCTGCTGAAGGCGGCCTCAATGAGCGCAATGATCCTCTATATCATCACCAACGCGGCGGTGTTTTCCTGGCTGCTGACTTCCGAGCAAATCCCGCAATCGATGGCCGAGTGGATGACCGCGCAGGGATTCGGCACCGTGGGGTTTCTGCTGATCACCAACATCGTGCTGCTTGCCGCCGGAAACTTCATGGACCCCGCGGCCATCGTCCTGATCATGGCGCCGATCCTGTTTCCGATGGGCGCTGCGCTCGGCGTCAATGCGGTTCACCTCGGCATCCTGATGGTCGTGAACATGGAGGTCGGCCTGTGTCATCCGCCGGTGGGCTTAAACCTTTATGTCGCCTCCGGGATCACCGGCATGGGCATCGCCGAACTCACCGTTGCCGTGCTGCCGTGGCTCGCCACCATGTTGATCTTCCTGATTATGGTGACTTACATCCCCGCACTGTCGTTGTGGCTGCCGCATGTGTTGGGGCTGCTTTGAGTTGATGCGCGAACGGCGTTCGCGTCGGCCGAAACCGGCATTCGCCAATCGCGCATTGTGAGCGCAACGGCGCCGCTTATGTGTTGGGCAGAGCGCATAAGGAGCAACGGCGATGACAGCACACGCGCTTTTGCGACGCCTCGGGCTCGACCATCCGATTTTGCTTGCGCCGATGGCGGGAAGTGGCGGCACGCCCGAGCTCGCCGCCGCCGTATCGAATGCCGGCGGGCTTGGCGCGTGGGGCGGCGCCTATGCGAAGCCGGACGAGCTTGCCGCCGCGATTTTGGAAAATTCGTCAGCTGACCGCGCGGCCGTTCAACATCAACCTGTTCGCCGGTGGCTACGGAACGGATCGCGGGATCGATCCACGACCGATGCTGGAGATCGTTGCACAAGCGCATGCCGAACTCGGGTTACCGGCGCCCAGTCTGCTGCCGCTCCCGGAAAATCCGTTCGATGCGCAGCTGGAAGTCGTGCTGGAGGAGCGTCCGCTGGTTTTCAGCTTTACTTTCGGTGTTCCGTCACCGGCGCAGATGGCTGCGCTGAAGAAGCGGGATATTGCCGTGATCGGCACGGCGACGACGGTGGAAGAGGCGGGTATTCTGGCGCAATTAGGCGTCGACGCGATCGCCGCGCAGGGCGCCGAAGCGGGCGCGCATCGCGGAACGTTTGCCGCGTCGTTCGAAGATTTGATGGTGCCGCTCTCGCGCCTCATGCGCGACATTCGCGCCGCCGTCGCGCTGCCAGTGATCGCGTCGGGTGGCATCATGGACGCGCGCGACGTCGCCGACTGCCTCAGCGAGGGCGCTGCTGCGGTGCAGCTCGGAACGGCATTTTTGCCGTGTCCCGAATTGGGCGCTCCGCCGGTTTACAAACAGGCGCTGCTCGCGGCCAAACAGGATACCACGGTGATCACGCGCGCCTTCTCCGGGCGGCCGGCGCGCGGCCTGAGCAACCGGTTCATCGTTATGGTGGCGGGCAGGGAGCGAGCGATCCTGCCGTTCCGGCAACAAAACGACCTCATGCGCCCGATGCGCAACGCTGCTGGACTTAAAGGCGTTGCCGATTTTATCTCGCTGTGGGCCGGGCAGGGGGTTGCGCGCTCGCGTGCGGTGCCCGCGGCCGACCTGGTCGCCGCTTTGCTGGAAGAAATCCCGGTTCGTTCAGTAGAAATATACGCCGTGAGCGCAGCTCCTTCGTCTCGCGACATCGTGGCCGACCTCTGGCGGCGCGCCGGCGGCGAGGCGTCCGCGCTCGATTATCTGAAACTCACCGGCGTGGAGCCCGCGCTGCCGTCGTCCTTCCGCGTCGGCGCGGCGGCGCAAGCGAGCATCGCGGCCGCAGGTCTCGCCGCCGCCGAGCTGCGGCATCGGGCCGGTGCGGCCCCGCAGGCGGTCAGCGTGGATATGCACCACGCGGCGATCGAGTTTCGCAGCGAGCATTACCTGACCATCGACGGGAAGGCGCCGGCAACGATGTTCGATCCGTTGTTCGCCGCCTACCGGAGCGGCGATGGCCGTTTCGTGCGACTGCACATGAATTTTCCGCATCATCGGGACAACGTGCTCAAGCTTCTCGACTGCGCGCCGACGCGCGCATCGATCGAGGAGGCGCTGGGCAAGTGGGAGGCTGTCGCCTTCGAGACCGAGGCCTACCAACGCGGCTGCGTCGTCGCCGCCATGCGCTCGCCGGCGGAATGGGCGGTGCATCCGCAGGCGGCGGCGGTCGCGACCATGCCCGCGGTGCTGATCGAAAAGGTCGGCGACGCACCGCCGCGTCCGCTGCCGCTGGGCGCGCGGCCACTGTCCGGGCTGCGCGTACTCGATTTGACGCGCATCATCGCCGGCCCGGTTGCCGGCCGCGCGCTCGCCGCGCACGGTGCCGGGTGATGCGGATTTCCGCGCCGGGTCTACCCTTCATCGACTGGCTGGTGAAGGACACCGGACGCGGCAAGTTGTCGGCGTACGCCGATATCGCCACGCCGGAAGGGAAAGAGGCTCTGGCGCGGCTAGTGGAAGGTGCCGACATTGTGCTGCAAGCATTTCGGCCGGGTGCGCTCGACGCGCGCGGGTTTGGATTTGCCGACGTGGCGGCTTTGCGTCCTGGCGTCGTCTACGGCTCACTGTCCGCTTATGGCGGTGCCGGGCCGTGGGCCGCTCGCCGCGGTTTCGATTTGCTGGTGCAGACCGCGACCGGCTTCAACCATGCCGAGGCGCAAGCCGTCGGCATCGAAGGCCAGAAAGAGCTGCCCTGCCAGGCGCTCGATCACGCATCCGGGTATCTGCTCGCGTTCGGTACGCTGATGGCCCGTATCCGGCAAGCAAGCGAAGGCGGCTCTTGGCTGGTGCGCGTCTCACTGGCGGCGACCGGGCGCTGGCTGTGGAATTTGGGTCGGCTGGATAGCGGCTTTTCCGCTCACATTCCATCGCGTGCCGACATTGCGGACTTGCTGGAGGAGAGCCCATCGCCGTTTGGCAAGATGCGCGCCGTGTGCCACGCCGCGCAACTTTCCGACACGCCGGCGGCGTGGACGCTACCATCGGCGCCGCTCGGCACGCACCCAGCGGTTTGGCCGTCAATTCCTGAAATCGTCCGGTCTTAGCTCGATTGGCGTGCCATGTGGCGTTCGCGCACTGGCGCGCTGCCAGGCATCGCGCGTGCGCGCGAGCGTCCGCGTATCGGCAAGGCCCTTAGCCGTGGCGAGCCGTTCGAGCGCCGCCAGCCAGTGACGATAATAGGTCTCTCCCGTATCGGGATCACCGGCGGCTTGCGCCTTCTTGATTTCATCGCCGAGCGCCGCCGCCCATTCGTTCCGCGTGAACACACCGCGGTCCTGCAACGAGACCGCCAGCGCAAACGCCTGCGCTTCCCACGGTTCGCGGAATACCGAGGCCGTCCTTCATGGTTGTGCCGGTTCCAGATACGGCTCGAACGCTTCGATCGAAACCTTGAGCGTCGGATCGGTGCTCTCGCCCCACAATTCGCGGCCTTCGAACAGCACGGTATAGAGCCATTGCGGGTTCTCGCCCGCGCCGACCGCGACCGAGTCGGGAAACACGTGGCAGCCGCGGATCGCCTCGATCACCCCGACATGGCCGCGCGCATACCGTGGCAAGCGCGTGTGCGTCGCTGGATGAATGTTCTTGGTGCGCACGCGCTCACCGACCGCAAACCGCGCCGGCGCCGTTGCCTCGCGGAAAAATGAACCGCGCGTTAGCGTGCGCGGAACTTCGGCGACCGTAAGCTTTCGTTTCATCGGCGTGCCCGGACGCGCGGCGTGACCTGCGGCGAGCTCGTCAACGCCGACAAGCCCACGCGCCACCACCATATCCTCTAGCCGTCGTGCCCACTTTCCATAGTACGAGCTGGCAAGATAAATCTCCGGCGGCAGCATCTCGATGCCGGCACGGCCTTCATCGATGGTCCAAGCGCCGATCGCACCCATGGCGCGATTGAGCGCGAGGCAACGCGCTTCCCATTCGGCATGGAAAACCGGCTCGTTCGTTTCCGGCTCGACTTTGCCGAAGCCGTACATGCCCCCCATGTCGTGGACGCTGTCCATCACGCGACCTCGTTCGGATGCTTAGGCAAGCCGGTGCCGATCATGCAATCGCGGGTCACCAGCGTGGCGAGCTTTTCTTCACTCCAGCCGTCGGTTCCGGCCGGGCGCATCGGCAATACGATGAAGCGCGTCTCCGCGGTCGAATCCCAGACGCGGATCTGCGTGTCGGGCGCCAGCGTCAGGCCGAAATCGGCGAGCACGCCACGCGGGTCGTTGACCGCGCGCGAGCGGTAGGGCGCCGATTTGTACCAGACCGGCGGCAGGCCGAGCACTTCCCACGGATAACAGGAGCACAACGTACACACGATCATGTTGTGGAGCGTGGGCTTGTTCTCCACCGCGATCAGGTGATCGCCAACGCGGTTGATCAGACCGAGCGACTGCACCGCCTTGGTCGCGTCCTGGATCAGAGCGTGCCTGAATGCCGGGTCGGTCCAGGCCTTGGCGACGACGCGCGCGCCGTTATGCGGCCCGATCCGGGTTTCGTAGGCTTCGATCATCAGATCGAGTGCGGCCGGATCGATATAGCCTTTTTCGGTCAGCACGGTTTCAAGCGCCCGCACGCGCAGCTGCATTTCGGACATTTCCGAGCCGTGCGGCTCATGGTCATAGTTGTGATCGTCGTCTTGCGTCATCCGCGCCTCGTCATTCGCCGCCGCTGCGATTGCCGATTATAGTGCCGCAGAGGGTACCGACGCACCACCCCGAAAGTCCGGCCGAGGCCGATGAATATGTTTTTCGCGCGCATCGCTGACTGGATCGACTGCATCAACGCGGCCGCCGGACGGCTGGCTTCGTGGTGCTGCCTGTTCGTGATTGCGGTCGAATTCGCCGTCGTCGTGATGCGTTACGTGTTCGGCGTAGGGTCGATCGCGGCGCAGGAGTCGGTACTATACGTGGCATCGGCTCTGTTCATGCTCGCCGCCGCCTGGACGCTGCAAATCGGCGGGCACGTCCGCGTCGATATCATCTATCAGCCGGCGGCGCCATGCAGCCGGGCGATCATAGATCTCGTCGGATCGCTCTTATTCTTGTTGCCGTTCGCCATTGTTCTCGCGCTCGTGTCGTTACCCTACGTCGAGCATTCGTGGGCGATCCTCGAACGTTCGCGCGAGACGAGCGGTTTGCCTTTCACCTATCTCATGAAAACGCTAATTCCTTTGTTCGCCGTTCTTCTCGGCCTGCAAGGCATCGCCCAAATCATTCGCGCCGTAATCGTGCTGACCGGTCGGCCAGTACAAGCGCACCGCTGATCCATGGGCGGGGCGCTTGCCGTCGTGATGGTGGTCGCCGTCTGCGCGGTGCTGTTCGCGGGCTATCCCGTCGCGCTAACGCTTGCCGGCGTATCGCTCGCCTTCGCCGCGTTGGGCGCTGCATTTGGGGCGATGGACTTAAGTTCCTCGGCGCTTTGCCGCAGCGCATCTTCGGCATCATGAACAACGACGTTCTGCTGGCGATCCCGCTGTTCATCTTCATGGGTGTGATGATGGAGCGCTCGCGCATCGCCGAAGAATTGCTGGAGACGATGGGTCGCCTGTTCGGCCCGCTGCCGGGCGGGCTCGGCATTGCGGTGACGCTGGTGGGTGTGTTGCTGGCGGCCGCCAAAGGGATTGTTGGCGCCACCACCGTGACGATGGGACTGATCGTGCTGCCGACCATGCTGCGGCATGGCTACGACAAGGCCCTTGCGGCCGGCACGGTCGCAGCTACGGCGACGCTTGCGCAAATCTTCCCGCCGGCGACCGTCCTAATCCTGCTCGGCGATCAGCTCAGCAACTCGTATCAGGCCGCCCAATTGGCGGAGGGAAATTTTGCGCCGCGGACCGTCTCGGTGGCGGACTTGTTTGCCGGCGCCATCGTTCCGGGCTTAGCACTGGTCCTGCTGTATCTGCTCTACCTGACCGGGGTGGCGATCTTCGCGCCGGAAAAATCGCCGCCGCTGAAGCCTGAGCCGAATGCGCCGGGTGGCGTCGCACTTTGGCGCCGGCTCGGCGAAGCGTTGCTGGCGCCACTGGCGCTCATCCTTGTTGTGCTCGGCTCGATCCTTGGTGGAGTGGCGACGCCGACGGAAGCCGCTTCGGTTGGGGCGGTCGGTTCCGTTCTGTTGGCCACGCGCAAGGCCGGCGTTGCCGGTCTTCTGCTGCCCGTCGCTACGCGCACCGCGCAAATCACCAGCATGATCTTCCTCATCCTGATCGGTGCGACTTTGTTCAGCCTGGTCTTTCGCGGTCTTGGCGGCGACGTTCTGGTGGAGCGTGCGCTTACCAATATGCCCGGCGGTACGGGCGCTGCGATCCTAACGGTCATGGCCGCGCTTTTCGCGCTTGGCTTTGTGATGGACGCCTTCGAGATAATCTTTGTCGTGGTGCCGATTGTCGCGCCGGTTCTGCTCAAAATGCCGGGCGTCGATCCGATCTGGCTTGGCATCATGATGGCGGTCAACCTGCAAACCTCGTACATGCATCCGCCGCTCGGCCCCACATTGTTTTATCTGCGCAGTGTCGCGCCGCCGGAGGTCAGGACACGGGACATTTATCTCGGCATTATTCCGTTCGTACTGATCCAGCTCATGATGCTGGTCGCGCTTTGGTTTCTGCCTGGCTTGGCGACGTTATTGCCGGACCGGCTTTATGGCGGATGACCAAGGGCGGTGGGAGCTTGCTATTTGACGTTTTCCGAGCTGGCGAGCGTGCTGTAGGCGGCGCCATAGCCGCCGGAGAGGGCCTGGAAGTCGGGCGCGCCTTGATGGAAGGCGATGACGCCAATCAGGCCGATTATTGCGTACAGCATCACGCCCAGCCACACGGTCAGCGCAAAATGTTTTTCCATTGTCGTCGCTCGCGCCGGATGGTCGGAATAGCGGATACGGAACGCTCCGACCGCGCGAAGGTTCCCGATCCGCCGGTCTTGCCGCTTGCCGAAGCGCGGGGGAATAGACACAACTGGCGGAAAGGACGTTGCGGGGAGGGCGCATGACGGCGGCACAAATCTTCGACCTGACCGGCAAAGTAGCGCTGGTGACCGGCGCCTCCAGCGGGCTCGGCGTGCGTTTCGCCGAGGTTCTGGCCGAGAACGGCGCTGCGGTCGCGGTGGTGGCGCGACGCGCCGACCGTCTCGCCGCGCTCAAATCGCGGATTGAAACATCGGGCGGGCGCGCCGTGGCGATCGAGGCCGACGTCTGCGATGGCGTGGCGATGCGCCGAGCGTTCGACGCCGCCGAACAAGCTTTCGGCACGGTGACGATCCTGGTCAACAACGCGGGCGTTGTGCAATCCGGCCGCGCAGTTGAATTGGCCGAGGAAGATTGGCGGCGCGTGCTCGCAACCAATCTCGATGCGGTATTTTTCTGGGCGCAGGAGGCGGCCCGGCGCTTGCTCGCCGCCGGCAAGAGCGGCGCCATCGTCAACATCGCCTCCGTCCTCGGCATCACGCCAGACAATGGGGTGGTGAGCTATGCGGCGGCTAAGGCAGGCGTCATCCAGGTCACCAAGGCGCTGGCCATCGAGCTTGCCTTCAAAGGCATCCGCGTCAACGCCATCGCGCCCGGCTGGATTACCACCGAGATGAACCACGACTACCTTGCAAGCGAACGTGGCGCGGCCATGAAGAAGAAAATCCCGATGGGCCGCTTTGGCGAGACGCGCGATCTCGACGGCCCGCTGTTGTTGCTTGCGTCCGACGCCGGAAGCTACATGACCGGCGCTATAATCGTCGCCGATGGCGGCCAGGTCGTGGCTTTGCGCATTTGAGGTGACTTGCCCGCCGTCATGGTGAACCGCCGCCGCCGCAGCCGGTCGGCAGAATTCGGATCGTGGCTCGGCAAATAGACGGTTGGACTCTGCGCGCACAAGGCGCGAATGTCGGCCAGCGTCTGACGTGCTACGTTTTCGTCGGGGCTGATGCCGTCGACCGTGCCGCCCAGCATGGTCGTATCCAGATAGGACGTGTCGCCGGCAAGCACGATCTGTTCATCGCCGTCGCGGACGATGACCGACAAGTGGTCCGGCGTGTGCCCAGGCGTCGGGACCGCGATCACATCGCCCGCTTCGGCGAGGCGCGCGCTGCGGGAGAACGGCCCATAGGGTGCCGGCTGCCACGCCAGCGGCTTCGGATCGAAGCACTCCGGCCATCGTTTCGGCAGGTAGCCGAGCAGCGCACCTTTGATGCCCGCAGTGCGCGCGATCTCGTTCCCATCGGCAAGGATGCGGCTGTTCGGAAAGTGCGCGACGCCGCCATCATGGTCGACGTGCAGATGCGTCAGCACTACGGTTCTGACGTCGCGCGGACCGATGCCCAAATTCTTGAGTTGCGGGCCGACCTCCTGGTCGGGCTCGATGTCGAAGCGTACGGCAAGCTGAAAATACGGATGCCAGCGCGGCAGCGATTTCAGATGGGCGGCCGCGCCGGTATCGACCACGATCACGCCCTCGGGATGCTCGATCGCCCAGGCGAAAGTCGGCGACCAATCAGCCCATTGTTGCGACAGCACAGGCTGAAACTGTCGCCACAAGCCGTGGCCGCGGCCGTCGATCTGCGCCTGCTTGACGCGGACGCGGCCGGTCTGGATGGCGTGAATACGCATGGCTTTATTCCTCTTGATCGATTGGTTTAGCGTCGTCCGATACGGCCGAGATGGGTGTCGCCGAAGCTCGTCGGATATTTAAGGCCGTAGCCAAGCGCGCGGTCGATGCCGATATGGGCGATCCAGATCAGCCCGCCGGCGGCAACCATGTGCAGGCCGTCGAAAAATCCTGCGAGAGTCAGCGCAAGCGCAAGCGCGGCCGAATGGGCGAGATTGTAGGCAAGCGCGCCGAGCCGCGGGCCGGCGAAATAGGCGAGCATCGACAGATCCGGCGCCAGGAAGAGAAGCGCAAACACCGGCCAGGAAAAATCGTTCCAGGCATAGACCGCCGTTGCGGCGGCGAATGCGGCGAAAGCGTCGAGCCGCAGTGCATTGCGCACGCCGCCGGCGACAAACCCTGGCTCCGCACCCAGCACGGGAAGCGCCAAATTCTGGGGTTGTTCAAAGGATTGGGTCGAAGCAAGCATGGCGGCGGCTCCGCTGTGATGGGCTCTTAGATAGCGCCTCCCTGCGATCGACGAAATTGCATATTATTGTTGAATAGCTATACAATTACGTATGACAAAGCGGTCCCCACACTGGGACGAATTGCGCACCTTCGTCGAAGTGGCGCGCGACGGCAGCCTGTCCGGCGCGGCGCGGCGTCTCGGGCTCACTCAGCCGACCGTCGGACGCCATATCGATGCGCTGGAAGAGGCGCTTGGGCTTGCGCTATTTACCCGCTCGCCGCGCGGACTGACACCGACGCCGGCTGCAGCGGCGCTCGGGCCGCACGTCGAAGCGATGGCGGCGGCGGCCACCGCGCTGGCGCGCACGGCGTCGGGCGAGGCGGCGGCCGAGCATGGCACGGTGCGGGTCACAGCAAGCGAGACTGATCGGCTGCGAGGTGCTACCGCCGATACTCGCCGCATTTCGCGCCGCGCATCCAGGTATTGCGATTGAACTCGCGCTCACCAATCGCAACGAGGGTTTGGCCCGGCGCGACGCCGACATTGCCGTACGCATGGTGCGGCCGACGCAAAGCGGGCTGACCGCACGCCGCATCGGCACCTCGCGCATCCGGCTCTACGCCCATCGCGACTATCTCGCCGGCTTCGGCGAGCCGCGTTCACTCGCCGATCTGGCCGGCCACTGCCTGATCGGCTTCGACCGCGACAGCCGCACGTTTCGTGCTGCCGGCGAAATCGGTCAGCGCCTGACACGCGAGGATTTCGGCTTTCGCTGCGACAACGATCTCGCCCAGCTCGCGGCGTTGCGCGCCGGCGTCGGTATCGGCGGCTGTCAGGAGAATATCGCCCGGCGGATGCCGGAACTGGTTGTCGTGCTACCGAACGCGCTTCGCTATGCGCTGGAAGTCTGGCTCGTCATGCACGAGGACCTGAAGGCGACGCGGCGCGTGCGGCTGTTGTTCGACCACCTCGCCGCCGGCCTGCGCGATTACGTAAAGGGACGGTTGTAAGCGTGCCGCCAGATCAGCCGTCCGCCGCTTTCGCTTGCGTCAGCGGAGGCGTAGCGCCGGCGCGGGCGTACCAAACGTCGTGCGCGAGCGTGCCCACCGCCATGGCAATAACGAAAATAATCACGCTTGGAGACAGCGATGCCAAATTCTCCAGCGCCGGGCCGGGACATAATCCGACCAGTCCCCAGCCGACGCCGAACAGGACCGAGCCGCCGATGAGCGAGCGGTCAATCGCGGTCTGCGGCGGCCACTGATTTTCCGCCGCGAACACCGGCTGGCGCCGTTGCGCCAGCGCATAGCCGAGCCAGGTCACCGCGAGCGCCGCCGCCATCACCACAGCAAGGCTCGGATCCCAGTTCCCGCTCGGAATGGCGAGGATGTCGAGAAAGCCCAAAACCTTGTCGGGCCGGATCATGCCGGAGATGAACAGCCCCCAGCCGAAGACGAAGCCGCAAACTAAACTGGCAAGTGCGCGCATGGTCAGCCTCCGATCACGTGCCGGGTTACCGCAACGACAACGATCGCGGCCGCCATGAACACCGCAGTCGCCGTAATCGATCGCGGCGACAGCCGCGCGATGCCGCAAATCCCGTGGCCAGACGTGCAGCCGTTGCTGAGCCTGGTGCCAAAGCCGACGAGAAGGCCGGCCACCCCAACGGTAACCAGGCTCGCGGGCATGTGCGCGATCGGGATGGCGTAGCCAAGAAGCGCAGCAGACAAAGGCGCGATGATTATCCCGGCGATGAATGTCGCGCGCCAGCCGCGGTCGGCCGAGATTGGATCGATTAAGCCGGCGAACACGCCGGTAATGCCGGCAATGCGGCCGTTGAGCAGCATCAAGAGAACGGCGGCGAGCCCGATCAGCGCGCCGCCGATTGCGGCGGAGATCGGCGTGAAATTTGCCATGAATCCCTCGTGACTTACGCAAAACAGAAACGATACTAGCTTAGAAAGAATAGGTGGCCGCGATCCTCGCCGCAACAAAACGCGGACGGCGATTCTTATCAAAGAACCGGAAACGCGCCAGCGCGGGTTTGCCGGAGTATTTGTGCTGCAGCGCGAGCCCTAGTCAGAAGATTATTCCGAGCCTAAGAGTACCATGGGCGGAAACCGGGCGATCCTCATGACCCACGACAAAACGGGCGCTCAGGCGGCGACGCACGACACCGTGCTCGCGCGCGTGCGCGCTTTGATCCCCGACATCCGCGATCGCGCCGCGGCGGCGGAGGAGGCGCGAACAATCCCGCGCGACGTGGTTGACGCGCTGCTCGGCGCCGGAATTACGCGCATTCTCGTTCCGCCGCGGTTCGGCGGCTACGGGCTCGACTTCGACACCTGGTTCGAGGTTGTGCGCGAAATCGGCAAGGCCGACGCATCGCACGCCTGGTGCGCGAGCCTGATGATTCATCACCCGCATTATGTCAGCCAGTTTTCCGAGGCCGCGCAGAAGGCCGTATGGGCTGACGGGCTCGACGCTTCGATCGCGGCATCGATACAACCGATTGGACGCGTGACCGCGGTCGGTGACGGATACCGTGTGTCCGGACAGTTTCCCTTCGCCAGCGGCATAAATCACAGCCGATGGCTCATCGTCGGGGCTCTGCTCGAGATGGAGGGTCGTCCGGAAGCGGTATTCTTTCTGATCAGGCCGGGTGAGTACAAAGTCCTCGACACATGGTTCACCGTGGCGATGCGCGCGACCGGAAGCAACACAGCGGTGTGCGAAAACGTGTTCGTGCCGGAAGCGTTCACCCTGCGCCTTTCGGATTTGCGCGAAGGCAGGGCTCCGGGCGGAGCGCTACACGCGCATCCGATCTACCGCGCGCCGTTCATTTCCTACGCGCCGTTGACGTTCGTCACGCCGATGCTGGGTGCCGCGCAAGGCGCTTATGAGGCGTTTCGCGAGTGGACGAAAAGCCGCAACGCCATCCGTCGCGGCGCCGTGGCGGAGATGACAAGCGTGCAAGTCCGGCTGGCTCGCACGGCCGCCGATCTTGACGCGGCCGAATTATTGCTGCAGCGGGCGGTCAAAGCAGCGCAAGCGCCGCCGCCGCCGTCTTTAGAAGTGCGTGCGCGCTCCATGCGGGACTGCTCGCGCACGGCCGAATTATGCGTCGGCGCCATCGACACACTCATCGCTATGAGCGGCACCGCAGGCTTCGCCGCGACGCATCCGATTTAGCGCGCCTGGCGCGACATTCATTTTGCGGCCATGCACGTTGCGCTTAATCCCGAGCAGAATTTTTCTCACTTCGGCCGCATCGAATTCGGTCTGCCGCGCGATCCGCATCTGCCGTTCTTTTAAGGCGGGGAAGAAAACTACGCGATGAAGTTTTACGATTGCACCACCGCCCCGAGCCCGCGCCGCGTTCGCATCTTCCTCGCCGAGAAGGGGATCACCGTGCCCACCGTGCAGGTTGACCTGCGCAACAACGAGCAGCTTACGCCGGCATTTCGCGCCATGAATCCCGACGCCACCGTACCGTCGCTCGAACTCGATGACGGCACGCGCATTAACGATGCGATCGGCATTTGCGTCTATTTCGAAGCCATTCACCCCCAGCCGGCGCTGATGGGGGAGAGCGCAGAAGAGAAGGCGCTGGCGACGTCGTGGCAGCGCCAAGTCGAGCGGAACGGCTTTTATGCGGTGATGGAAGCGTTCCGCAATTGGGCGCGCGGTCTCAAGGGGCGGGCACTGCCCGGACCCTACGATTACGAACAGATCCCGGCGCTGGCCGAGCGTGGCCGCTTGCGCGTCGGCCATTTCTTCGAGCAGATGGATGCGCGGCTGGCGCAAAGTGAATTCGTCGCCGGCGCCCGCTACACTATCGCGGACATAACCGCGCTGGTGACGGTTGATTTCGCGGCCGGGACCAAGCTGACGATTCCGAAAAACTGCATACATTTGCGCCGCTGGCATGCGCGAGTTTCAGCGCGGCCAAGCGCCAAGGCGTGAAGTGCAAAATCCGCCATGACAAATATCCCCAAAGGCGACATTCAGGCGGTCCTCGCGTGGCTCGCGGGCGGCGCGTTGTCCGGCGTGCAATCGCAGGACGTGCTGGCGGAATTATGTGAAAAGATGGTCAGCTGCGGCATACCGCTATGGCGGGTCGCTGTGTTTGTCACGACGCTTCATCCCGATGTTATGGGCCGCAGATTTCTGTGGCAGGTCGATTCCGGCGTGACGACCTCTGAAGCCTTGTTCGATATCCTCGAGACCGAGGACTATCGCAAGAGCCCGTTCACCACTGTCTACGCAACCCGTCAGCCAATTCGACGCCGACTTGCCGATCCCGCTTGTCCGGCGGATTTCCCTATTCTTCGGGATTTTCGCGCGGACGGTGTAACCGACTACGCAGCATTTCCGCTGTTGTTCACCGACGGCACGATTCACGTGGTGACCTGGTCGACCAGGGCGCCCAGGGGTTTTTCAGCCAAACAGTTTTCCGACATTGAATCGGTGATCGCGCCGCTCGCGCGGGTTGCGGAGATTCGCGCGCTGCGTCGCACCGCCGGAAATCTGATCGATACGTATGTCGGGCACCAGACTGGGGAGCGAATTCTCTCCGGCAAGATCCGTCGCGGCTATATCGAGGCGATCCGCGCCGCGATCTGGTTGTCGGATATGCGCGGGTTCACAGCGGTCTCCGAACAATTGTCGCCGCAAGCCCTGATTGATCGCCTGAACCGCTATTTTGGCGCCCAGGTTCCCGCCATCCTCGACCATGGCGGTGAGGTGCTCAAATTCATGGGCGACGGTTTGTTGGCGATATTTCCGATTGCCGGCGACGCCGACGCAACCGCGGTTTGCCGGCGCACCCTTGCCGGCGCGCTGGAAGCGCGGAAACGCGTAGCCGAACTGCCCCGCGTATCGGACAGCGAGGACGCGATCCGCTTTGGGCTCGCGCTGCACGTCGGCGAAGTGATGTACGGCAATATTGGTGGCGGCAACCGCCTCGATTTCACCTGCATCGGTCCGGCGGTGAATTTGGCGGCACGGCTGGAGAAGGTCGCGTCAAAGCTTGGGGAAACGGTCGTAGCGTCCGCCGATTTTGCCGGCCATTGCCCCGATGATTTCCGCCGCCTCGGCGAGCATTCAGTCGCCGGCTTTGCCGCGCCGCAAACGGTATTCGGCTTGGTCGATTAGCCGCGCTCGGCGGGGTAAGCCCGCATTGTTCGGCGTCTTGCATACCTTATATGTCACGGCGATCCGCAGGCCCTCTGGCGTTGTCGAATCCGTGAGGGCACACTGGTCCATTAGGAGACTCAAGGCCGATGCCGCTGTGCGACGTAAAACTCGACGATAAATACGATCTCGGCCACAGCCACGTGTTTGTCACCGGGTTCCAAGCGCTGGTGCGGCTTTGCCTGATGCAGAAGGAGCTGGACCGGCGCAACGGCCTCAATACCGCTGGCTACGTCACCGGTTATCGCGGCTCGCCGCTTGGCGGGTTGGACAGCCAGTTTCAGCGCGCCGCGCCGTTCCTCACTAAGAACGATATCCGCTTCCAGGGTGGCATTAACGAGGACCTGGCTGCGACTGGGGTCTGGGGCACGCAGCAGGCGGAGCTGCGTGGCGAGGGCAAATACGATGGCGTTTTCGCCATGTGGTACGGCAAGGGTCCCGGCGTCGACCGCACCGGCGACGTCTTCCGCCATGCCAACCTCGCCGGCACCGCTAAAAATGGCGGCGTGCTGGCGCTGATGGGTGACGACCACACGGCGGAATCCTCCACCACCGCACACCAGTCCGAATATCACTTCATCGACGTGATGATCCCGATCCTGAATCCTGCCGGCGTGCAGGAGGTTCTCGATTACGGCCTCTATGGTTGGGCGATGTCGCGCTTCACCGGCGCCTGGGTGGCGTTGAAGACGATGCACGAGACGATCGAATCGACGGCGGCGATCGACGCTAGCTTCGACCGTGTGAACATAATTCACCCGAGCGACTTCCAGATGCCGGGGGGCGGTCTCAACATCCGTCTCAACGATCCGATCCTCGCGCAGGAAGCGCGATTGCACGATTTCAAGCGCGACGCTATGTTGGCATTTCTGCGAGCCAACAAGATCAATCACACCATTACATCTGGCGGCGGCGAGCCGAAGATCGGCATCATTACCACTGGCAAGAGCTACCTCGATGTTCGCCAGGCTTTCGACGAACTGGGCATCGACGAGATCAAGGCCAACCAGCTCGGCATCCGGCTCTACAAGGTCGGCTGCCCCTGGCCAATCAGCCGGCGCGAGCTCGCCGAATTCGCCGACGGCCTCGATCTCATCATTGTCGTCGAGGAGAAGCGCTCGCTGATCGAAGTGCAGGTGCGCGAGGAATTGTACGGAAGCGCCAATCAGCCGGTCTGCATCGGCAAGCGGGACGAGCATGGCAACTGGTTGTTCCCGGTCAAAGGCGCGCTCGATCCCAACGAAGTCGCGATCTGCATCGGCGAACGCCTGTTAAAGTATCACCGCAACGACGACATTGCGCAGCGTGTAACCCGGCTGAAGGAATTTCAGCGCGTCGCTGCCGAGACGCGCGATATTGCGCAGCGGATTCCCTATTTCTGTTCGGGCTGCCCGCACAATTCCTCGACCGTGGTCCCGGAAGGCATGCGCGCTTATGCCGGAATTGGCTGCCACTTCATGGCGCAGTGGATGGATCGCTCGACGCTTGGCTATACGCAGATGGGCGGTGAGGGCGCCAATTGGGTGGGTGAAGCGCCGTTCTCCAGCCGCAGGCATGTTTTCCAGAATCTCGGCGACGGCACTTACAATCATTCCGGCTACATGGCGATCCGTGCCGCGATCGCATCCAACACCAACATCACCTACAAGATCCTGTTCAACGACGCCGTAGCGATGACCGGCGGCCAGGCCAATGACGGTGGGTTGACCGTGCCGCAAGTCGCTCGCCAGGTCGCCGCCGAAGGCGCCAAGCGCGTGGTGATAGTGACCGATGAGCCGGATAAATATCCGCCCGGCACCGCCTGGCCGGCCGGCGCGACCATCCACCACCGCGACGACTTGATGGAAGTACAGAAGAGCCTGGCGGAAATTCCCGGCGTCACGGTTTTGATTTACGATCAGACATGTGCCGCCGAAAAGCGGCGCCGCCGCAAGCGCCACACTTATCCCGATCCCGACAAGCGCATCATCATCAACGAGCTGGTGTGCGAAGGCTGCGGCGATTGCGGTGTGCAATCAAATTGCGTGTCGGTGCAGCCGCTGGAAACCGAATGGGGTCGTAAGCGCACCATCGACCAATCGAGCTGCAACAAGGATTTTTCCTGCGTCAAAGGTTTTTGTCCCTCCTTCGTCACCGTGCACGGCGCGAAATTGAAGAAGGGCGCCGGGGTCGCCGCCGATCATGAATTGCCGCCGCTTCCCGATCCGAAGCTGCCGGCGATCGACCAGACTTACAACATCATCGTCACCGGCGTTGGCGGCACCGGCATCGTGACCATCGGTGGCGTGCTCGGCATGGCGGCGCATCTCGAGGGTCGTGGCGTCGGCGTCCTCGACATGGCCGGCCTCGCGCAGAAAGGCGGCGCCGTCTACAGCTACATCCGCTTCGCCGAAAAGCCGGAAGACATCCATGCCATCCGCGTGGCCGCAGGCCGCGCCGATCTGATCCTCGGTGGCGATATCGTCGTCTCAGGCACGCGCAAAATCCTCGCCGCGGTCAAACCGGGTGCGACCGAGATGGTGGTCAATACCGCGGAATTCCTGCCGGGCGAATTCACCCGCAACGCCGATTTCTCGCTGCCGAGCGAGCGGCTCAAGCGGACGATCATGGCGGATGCGGGCCGCGACAAGACGCATTTCATCGACGCGACGCGGCTTGCCACTGCGCTGTTCGGGCAATCGATCGGCGCCAACATGTTCCTGGTAGGTTACGCCTACCAGCTCGGCGCGATTCCGCTGTCGGCCGCCGCGATCAAGCGGGCGATCGAACTCAACGGCGAAGCGGTTGAGATGAACAAGGCGGCATTTCATTGGGGTCGTCGTGCGGTCATCGAGCGCGCGCAGGTCGAGGCGCTGGCCAAGCCCGCGAGCGCCACGGCGGCGAACGAGGCGCGCCATTTGTCGGAATCTTTCGACGAGACGGTGGAGCGGCGGGTGAAATTCCTCACCGACTATCAAGATGCCGCTTACGCGGCACGCTATCGGGCCCGGGTCGATAAGGCCAAGGCGGTCGAGGCGGCGCGGGCGGCGGGCAAATGCGGGTTGGCTGACGCGGTCGCGCGCTATCTGTTCAAGCTGATGGCCTATAAGGACGAATATGAAGTCGCCCGGCTCTACACCGACGGCTGGTTCCTTACCCAGGTTGAAAATACCTTCAGCGGCGAAAATCTGCGCTTTGAATTTCATCTGGCGCCACCGCTATTGGCGCGTTGCGACAAGACGACCGGCCTACCGCGCAAGATGAGCTTCGGCCCCTGGTTGTTGCTGGCATTTCGGCTGCTGGCGAAATTCAAATTCCTGCGCGGCACGGCTTTTGATCCGTTCGGCCGTACGCGCGAGCGCCGCACCGAGCGGAAGCTGATCGCGGATTATGAAGCCATGCTCGATAAGGTGTTCGCGGCGCTGACGCCGGACAATCATCACCTTGCGGTCGGGCTTGCCGCCATTCCGGAAAAAATCCGCGGCTTCGGCCACGTCAAGCAGCGCCACCTCGCGGCCGCCAAGGCCGAAGAAACGGCGCTGCTGGAACAATTCCGCGCCGGAGCCCCGGCGCTGCTAAAGGCCGCCGAGTAGTTCAGAAATTACATCCCGTGGCCTTCAAACATCGTGCGGCAGCCGCGGCTGAGCCGCTCGCGATGCTCCTGCAAACAGGAGCTTACGCGAAAGTCGTCGCCAAGAGCCTCCCTGCAGAAGCGGTGTGCATCGCCGCTGCACGCTCTTTCCTCGGCTTGGGTGTGCGGCATGCCGCCATTCTGGACGTTCTCCGCCCAGGCGGAACTCGAAACAATAAGGAAGGCGATCAGACAAAGATTGCGGGTCATCGGTTGTTTCCTGAATTTGCGGCGGCAGACCGTGCGGCCGACCGCCTTAACAGGCGGTGAATTGGCCTTTATTGAGGCGCAACATCAATTCGCACCTTCCGCGGATGTTCCGCGCCGGCAGCCGGGACGCGCTGCGTGTCGTTTGTTCGCGTGCACGATGACCGTCGAGCAGGTAAGGTGAAGCCATGAGCGACCTGCCGCCCATTGTCGAGGCTCCGCCAATCGAACCGTCATCTACCGGGTCTTCGCCGCCGGTGGCGCCGAAGCGATCCCAACTGGCAGCGAAGGCTGAAGCGCAGCAGGTTACCGCGCCGGCGGTCTCTTCGATCGGTATTCTCCTAATCAATCTCGGTACGCCCGACGCGGCCGAGCCCAAGGCTGTGCGCCGGTACCTGAAGGAGTTCCTCACCGACCCGCGCGCGATCGAGAACAATTCCGTGCTTTGGAAATTTGTGCTGAACGGCATTATCTTGCCGTTGCGCTCGCGGCGTAAAGCGCACGACTACAAAAAATCTGGAACAACGAGAAAAATGAATCTCCGCTGAAGACCACTACGCGCTCGCAAGCCGAAAAGCTCGCCGGCATCCTCGAGCCGCTTGGCAAGCGTGTCGTGGTCGACTGGGCAATGCGCTACGCCGGTCCCTCGATTGCCTCGCGGCTGGAAGCGCTGACGGCGCGCGGTTGCGATCGCATCCTGGTGATGCCGCTCTATCCGCAATATGCGGCGCCGACCGCGGCAACGGCGTGCGATGAGGTGTTTCGCTATCTGTTGCAGCAGCGCCGGCAGCCGGCGCTTCGTGTCCTGCCGCCTTATTATGACGACCCCTATTACATCGAAGTGCTCGCGTCCTCGCTGCAGGCGGAGCTGAAAGCGCTCTCGTTTACGCCCGAGGTCATCGTGGCCTCGTATCATGGCATGCCGGAGGCATATGTGCGCAAGGGCGATCCCTACGAGGAACAATGCGTACGGACGACGGAGCTTTTGCGCGCGCAGCTCAAGTTCGACGACAGTAAGCTGTTGATGACTTATCAGTCGCGTTTCGGCCGCGCGCGCTGGCTCAAGCCCTACACGATCGCGACGATGAAGGCGCTCGCCAAAAAAGGCGTGAAGAATGTGGTGGTAATCACGCCGGGATTTTCCGCCGACTGCCTTGAGACGCTGGAAGAGATCGCGGTCGAGAACGCGCAAGCGTTCAAGCGCTCCGGCGGCCAGAACTTTGCCGCCATACCCTGCCTCAACGATAGCGAGGCCGGCATGCTGATGATCTGGCAGCTCACCATGCGTGAGCTTAAAGGCTGGATCTGAGCCGGCTCAGGCGAAAAAGCCGAGTAAAATCGATGAATTGACGGGGTGGCCACGGCCCAGTCAACCACTCGTTAACCATATCCGTTTTAATTCCGTTAACCATCGGGGCGCAGCTCGGCGGCCCGTGCCGGCCCAATTCGCGCGATGGCCGTACGGGATAATTCGCGCGTGGCCGCGGCTCCGCGACGGTGGTTGGCTTGGCGGCTTCCGACTTGACGCGGATGAAGGCGGCGGCGCGCGCTTTTGGTGCGGGCCTCGCGCTCGCAACGGCGCTCGGCCTCGTACCGGGCGCTAGTCTGGCACAATCCCCACCGCCTGCCGCTGGCAATCCAAACTCCAATCTGCTGGCGCCATCGCTCGAAAACGCTCCGAACAATCCGCCGCCTTTCCGGATGCCGGGCGAGGCCGCGCCCCCCAATTACAAAACGCTGCCGCCGGGAACGGTCACCGGGCAAAGCCGCGTCGGTGCGACGCCCATGTACGGTAGCCCAAGCGCCCTCGGCGCCGGCGACACCGGCTACGATTCAACCAACACGCCGCATTACAAAAAGCGAAAGAAACAAACGCAGATACGCGCGACGGGTAGCGCAACGCCTGCGGAGACGACGTTCGCGCCGGTGCCGAATTTCGTGCCGCCCACGCCGTCGCAACCGCCGACCCTGCAAAAGCCGCCAGCTCCGGAGATTTATCCGAAGAAGGCTGCGCAACGACCCGGCGCCACTTTGCCGTCGCTGCCGGACGCGTATCCTGTCAGCAATCCGCCGCCCGAAGTGCACCCCCTGGCGGCAGCAAGCCGTCCGGGCGCCGCTCTGGCGGTCCCGCCGCCGGATTATTTCGATTATTCGCTGCGCCCGTCGGTCACCACGCTATCGAGCACGCCGCCCCCGACCTTGCAGCCGCCGAATACGTTTTTACCGGGCACCCTACCGCGCCAGCTGCTGCCGATCGCGGCGACCGATCCTTACGCGGCAATCGGGATTCGCGCCGGTTCGTTCCTGTTGTTTCCTTCGCTCGACCTGGCCGGCGGCTACAACACCAATCCGACGCGGGCTACGACCGGTGGGCCCGGCTCGCTGTATGTCGCCGCTGCGCCGGAACTCAAAGTCGCTTCCGATTGGGAGCGGCATTCGCTCACTGCGGATATCGTCGCGTCGTATACGCAGTACACTGCGGACCTCATTCCCGCTCTCAATCTTCCCTTCCTCAACGCCAAGATCGACGGCCGCGTCGACGTGACGCGCGACACGCAGATTGTGGCTGAGCAGCGCGTCATCGTGTCGGCGGACAATCCCGGCAGTCCTAACTTGCAGGCGCAAATAGCTTCGTTGCCGCCCAATCAGGACGTCGGCGAGACGCTGGGCATCGTCCAGCAATTCAACCGCCTGGCGATAACGGCCAAGGGCACATTCGATCGAGCCACCTACGACCCCTCGCAGCTCACGAACGGCCAGAGCACAACCAACTCCGATCGCAACTTCGACCAATATGCTGGGATCCTTCGCGCCGGCTATGAACTCGATCCCGGCCTCAAACCGTTCGTCGAGGTGCAAGAGGACCAGCGTATCCACGACCAGCAATTCGACCGCAGCGGGCTGCAGCGCGATTCGACCGGCACCACCGCCCGGCTTGGCAGCACGCTCGACCTGTTCGGCACGCTTACCGGCGAGATGGCGCTCGGTTATGTCGATCGAAACTACAAGGACCCAACGCTGCCCGCCGTTTCCGGCTTCATTGCCGACGGCGCGCTGTTATGGAAGCCGACCGGCCTGACCACCTACAAGCTGACCGCAACCTCGCAGGTCTACGAAACCGTTTTGGCCGGCGCGTCCGGCGAGCTCAGCCGCGACGTCAGTCTCGAAGCCGACCACGCGTTTCGCGCCTGGCTGATCGGCATCGGCAAAATCGGCTTCGGCACCGACGACTATGTCGGCCAGCCGCTCACCGACAACCGCTATTTCGTTTCCATTGGACTGACTTACATTTTCACGCGCGAGTGGCAGATGCATGCGGAAATACGGCAAGACTGGCTGAACGCCACCGAGCCGGGCTTCTCCTCTAGCGCGACCACGTTCCTCCTCGGCGTGCGTTGGCAACGCTGAGGCGGATGGCGACGAAGCAATCCAGACCGCGCCCCGGCTGGATTGCTTCGTTTCGCCTCTTTAGTCACCGCGCGTTCGGCTCGGCGTCAAGCCGGGCGATCCAACCTTCGAGGCCACTGTTCGCGGCCGGATAGCGTGTGAGCACTAGCGGGTCATGCCCCGGCACGACGTGCAATGGCGAGGTCGCGAGTCTTTTCAGCGTCGCATAGCCTTCGGCCACTTCGGCGATGTTGTAGGTAATCGGAAACACGCGGCCTGAATCGATGTGGGCGTAGAGGTGCGTGGCGTCGGAGGCCAGTACGACGTGGCCGCGCCGGGTTTTCACCCGCACGCATTGCAGCCCCTTGGAGTGGCCGCCAACCAGATGCACGGTGATGCCAGGCGCGATTTCGGCCTCGCCGTCATGGAACACGGCGCGGCCGGCAAATACCTTGCGGACCATGGCGACGACGTCATCGGCCTCGAACGGAACGCGCAAAGCCTGGTGGCACATGCAGCGTCCGGTCGCATATTCCATTTCGCGGTCTTGCAGGTGATAACGCGCCTGCGGAAACAAATCGTGATTGCCGCAATGGTCGTAGTGGAGGTGGCTGACGATCACGGTTCTGACCGTGTCGGCGGCTACGCCAAGTGCCGCCAGCCCGTCCTGCACTGGCTTGACGATTTCGCGCTGCCGGCGCCTCCCCATGTCGGCGTCAAAACCGGTATCGACGATGATGGTGCCGGTCGGGCCGAGGATCGCCCAAACAAAGAAATCGAGCGGCTGAAGCACGTCGTGCGGATCGCCGCCGATGAAATTCTCCGGTGAGCGGCGCGCGTGGTGCCCGTAGCGGATCGCGTAGACCTGGTGCTCGGCTTCGCTCATGGCGCTCCGCGCGCGTTTCGGCCTAACCGCCGTTGAGCTCGCCGAGGATTTTCTTGATCTCGGCGCGGAAGCCGGGCGCGATGTCGGCGCGCGCCAGCGCATAGGACACGTTGGCGGCGAGGAAGCCGATCTTCGAGCCGCAGTCGAAACTGCGGCCGTCGAATTTCAGGCCGTAGAACGGCTGCGTCCGCGCCAGTTGGATCATGGCGTCGGTGAGCTGGATTTCGCCGCCGGTGCCGCGCTCCTGGGTCGCCAAAATGTCGAGGATTTCGGGCTGCAGGATATAGCGGCCGGTGAGGATCAGGTTCGACGGCGCGCGGTCGCGCGTGCGGCTTCTCCACCATGCTGGTGATCGAGAACATCTTGCCCTTGCGCTCGCCGACGCCGACCACGCCGTATTGATCGACGCGCTCGCGCGGCACTTCCTCGACGGCGACGATATTGGCCGCTCGCCGACAGCCCGCGCGCCGCATCCATCATCTGCGCCAGACAGCCGCGCTCGTGCTGGACCAGCACGTCGGGCAGCAGCAGCGCGAACGGCTCGCGGCCGACCAGTTCGCGCGCGCACCACACCGCGTGGCCGAGGCCGAGCGGCTCCTGCTGGCGGGTAAAGCTTGTCGAGCCAGGCGTCGGCAGGTCCTGCGCTGAGCATGATCGAGCGCCTTGTGCTTCTGGCGCTCGAGCAACGTCATCTCCAGCTCGAACTGGCGGTCGAAATGGTCCTCGATGACGCCCTTGTTGCGGCCGGTGACGAAGATGAAATGCTCGATGCCGGCCTCGCGGGCCTCGTCGACGACGTGCTGAATCAGTGGCCGGTCGACGACCGGCAGCATTTCCTTCGGCATGGCCTTGGTGGCCGGCAGAAACCGGGTGCCGAGGCCGGCCACGGGAAAGACGGCTTTGCGGACGGGCTTCATGCGGTTGTCTTGGGGTCGAGCGGGAAGACGGACTGGATGCAGACGCTTTGTTGCCTAAATGCTTGTCCAGACAAGAGTTCGGGCATGGTATCCCGGACATCGTTGCGGCTCAGTGAACGTGATCTGCGCGGTTCATGAACAGCGCGCCGAAGAGGGTCGAGCGGTTAAAGTTCGGTAACATTAGCAGGTGCCCATTGCCGGCGGCCATAAGTCGAGACCGCTCGCCATGGATCATCTCGTAGATGCCCATGTCCGTGCAGTTCCTTGCGCCATGCTCTGCCGCAGCCTGATCGCGCTGAGCGTCGGC
Source organism: uncultured Alphaproteobacteria bacterium (assembly GCA_963845775.1). GTDB lineage: Bacteria > Pseudomonadota > Alphaproteobacteria > Rhizobiales > Xanthobacteraceae > BOG-931. Next base: position 6,616 of record CAWJTE010000001.1, on the reverse strand, counting down.
CGACGTTGCGCTCGGCGCAGGATAAGCCGGACAACTGGCTGACCCGCTTGTTTCAACCCCCGGCGACCGGCTGCGGTTCCTGCGCCGGCCGGCGGCGGACGCGAGTGGAGCGGGCAGTCCGGCGCCTCCGGCAATCCGCTGATGACCGCCGATGCCATCCGCGCCGCGGCGGCGGATTTCGGCAATTGCATCGCCGGTCTGTGGCCCGATGCGGCGCGGCGCGGCATCACCCGGGCCAATTTCGAGCGCTTCGACCGCAGGCCTGACGCCGGACCTGCGCATCATGGATCTGCTCGACGCGCAGCCGGAATTCACCAAGTCGCCCTGGGACTATCTCGATCTCCTGGTGAGCGACGACCGCATCGCGCGCGGCCGCGAGCTGTTGGCGCAATACGCCGCGATCTTCGCCGCGGTCGAGCGCGCCTATGGCGTCGATCGATACATCGTCGCGGCGATCTGGGGCGTCGAATCGAACTACGGCACTCTGGGCGGCGACCGCCCGGTGTTGCGCTCGACCGCGACGCTCGCCTGCGTCGGCCGCCGCCGCGATTATTTCCGCGAGGAGTTTTTGTCCGCGCTGGAAATCCTGCAGCGCGGCGATATCGCGCCCGACCGCCTGATCGGCTCCTGGGCCGGCGCGTTCGGCCCGACGCAATTCATGCCGACGACGTTCAAGCGCTATGCGGTCGATTTCGACGGCGACGGCCGCCGCGACGTCGTCGATTCGGTCCCGGACGTGATCGCGTCGACCGCCAACAATCTGAAAATCGACGGCTGGGTCAGCGGCCAGACCTGGGGCTACGAAGTCATGCTGCCGCAGAACTTCGATTATCTGCTGGCCGACCGCTCCAGGCAGATGACGGTGCGGCAATGGCAAGCTCTCGGCGTCCGGCGCGCCGGCGGCAAGCCGTTCCCACGGCCGTCCGACCGCGCCTACCTGCTGCTGCCGGCCGGCGCACGCGGGCCGGCGTTCCTGATGCTGCAGAATTTCCGCGTCATCATGAAATACAATCCGGCCGAGGCTTATGCGCTGGCCATCGGCCATCTCGCCGACCGGCTGCGCGGCGGCGCGCCGTTCGTGCAGGCATGGCCGCGCGACGAGCGCGTGCTCACCCTCGACGAGCGCTATCGAGTTGCAACAGCTGCTGGCCCGCCGCGGCTTCGATATCGGCGATCCGGACGGTCTCCTCGGCCCGCGTACCCGCCTCGCCATCCGCAATTTTCAGGCCTCGGTCGGCCAAATTCCCGACGGCTTTGCCTCGAGCGTGGTGCTCGACCGGCTGCGCCAGCCTTAACGATGCCGCAATCGGACAGCATCTTCAAACTGACATTTTTTCGCTAGTATCGTGGCGTGCGAGCTGATCGGAGCCGGGCAATGCCTCGTTCTGAGCGACATGTCAACGGACGTCTTGATGACGGCAAGACACTCGGAAGCGGCTTGCGATTGCGCTCGCGCCATCGCGGGGTCTGCCGTGTGTGCCGGACCGGCCGCCGCGCAATTCTTCGGCGATCACTATCCGGACGCCTCGGGGCAGCTCGGCCATCCGTTCCACCCGGCAATTCCTACGGTCCGTCTCATCCGCAACCGCCGGTTTACGAGCCGATCCAAGGCGCCGCCGCCGCGCAAGTTCGGAGACGCCGCCGGCTCTCGACCATCGTGGTGATCGGCGATCAGCATGGCCGACTGGCTCGCTTACGGGCTGGAGGAAGTCTTCTCCGACACCCCGGATGTCGGCGTCGTGCGCAAGATCCGCCCAATGCCGGGCTCGTGCGCTACGACGCCAAGAACGACGCGCTCGGAGTGGTCGCAGCCATCAAGGACGCGCTCGCCACGGAAAAGCCGAGCGCCATCGTGATCATGCTCGGCCTCAACGACCGCCTGCCGTTGCGCGACAAGCGTGCCGCCGAAAACGCCGCCGCAAGGAAAAGCGACAAAAAGGGCAAAGCCGCATCATCGCAAGCGATGCCGTCGCTCCGGCCGCGCAAGCACCCCGAAACCGCAAAGCCCGACAGCCGAGCAGGCGCCGGCGACGATCATCGCGCCGAGACGCAGCGCACGCTCCGCCCGGCTATTACGATTTTCACACCGACAAGTGGGCGGAGCTTTACGCCAAGCGCATCGACGACATGATCGCGGCGGTCAAAGCCAAGGCGTGCCGGTGCTGTGGGTCGGCTTGCCGGCGGTCCGCGGCACCAAATCGACCAGCGACATGAGCTATCTCGACGAGCTTTATCGCGCGCGCGCCGAGAAGGCCGGCATCATCTATGTCGATATCTGGGACGGTTTCGTCGACGAGCAGCGGCCTGTTACCGTCCAGGGCCCGGATTTCGAAGGCCAGATCCGCCGGCTGCGCACCGGCGACGGCGTGCATTTCACCAAATTCGGCGCGGTGAAGCTCGCCCGCTATGTCGAGCACGATTTGCGCCGCGTGATGACCAACCACGTCGTGCCGGTGGCGTTGCCCGGCCCGGAGGAACAGCCGGCAAAGCCGGCGCGGCCGCGGCCGCCGTCGGCCCGGTTGTTGCCGCTGACCGCTGTGAGCAGCGTGGACGGCGGCGATCTGCTTGGCGACGGCCAGCCGCCCGGCGCCGGCGCGAATCCGATCCCGATCGCAACGCGGGTGTTGAGCCACGGCGATCCGATTGCCGCCCGCCCGGCCGCGCCGACGATTTCTCCTGGCCGCGCGCCGATGCAGACGCAAATGCGCACCCGACACCGCCGCGCCGGAGCCGGCGGCGTTGCCCGGATCGGCGCCACCGCCGAAAGGCGCCGCCGCCGGCAAAGCGGCGGCAAAGAAAACCGATGACGAAAAGCCCGCCGAGCCAATAAGGCGCCGGCCAACCGCGCCTGCAGACGACCAGCACACACCACGCCCGCCTTTGCCGGTCGTCGCGCGCCGCTCGACGGCGGCGCCGCCGCGGCCGCCGGCGCCGGTGGCGGCGGGTTATGATGAGGCTCAGCGCGGCAGTAGGCTCGAGCCCATCAAGAATTCATCGACGGCGTGCGCGGCCTGGCGGCCTTCGCGGATCGCCCAGACCACCAGCGACTGGCCACGGCGCATGTCGCCGGCGGTGAAGACCTTGTCGATCGAGGTGCGGTAATCGTCGGTCGAGGCGGCGACGTTGCCGCGCTGGTCGAGCGCGAGATCGAGGCTCTTGACCAGGCCCTCGTGCACCGGATGCACGAAGCCCATCGCCAGCAGCACCAGATCGGCGGCGATCTCGAATTCGCTGCCCGGGATCGGCTTCATCTTGTCGTCGACGCGCACGCAGTGCAGCTTCTTCACGTGCGCCGTTCGTCGCCGGAGAATTGCGTGGTCATCACGGCGAAATCGCGCTCGGCGCCTTCTTCGTGGCTCGACGAGGTGCGCAGCTTCAGCGGCCAGTTCGGCCAGGTCAGCGCCTTGTTCTCGTGCAGCGGCGGATGCGGCATGATTTCGAAATTGGTCACCGACAGCGCGCCCTGGCGGAACGAGGTGCCGATGCAGTCGGAACCGGTATCGCCGCCGCCGATGACGACGACATGCTTGCCGGCGGCGAGGATCGGCTCGCCGTCCTGTCGGCCGGCTCGCCGGATACGCGCCGGTTCTGCTGCGGCAGGAAATCCATGGCGAAATGGATGCCTTTGAGCTCGCGGCCGGGCACCGGCAAATCGCGCGGCTTTTCGGCGCCGCCGGTCAGCACCAGCGGCGTCGTAGTCCTTGAGCAGTTTTTCGGCCGGCACATTGACGCCGACATGGCGCGCCGTAATGGAACACGACGCCTTCCGCCTCCATCTGCGCGACGCGGCGGTCGACGTGATGCTTCTCCATCTTGAAGTCGGGAATGCCGTAGCGCAAAAGCCCGCCGGCCTTGGCCCAGCGTCTCGAAGACATGGACCTCGTGCCCGGCGCGCGCGAGCTGTTGCGCGCAGGCCATGCCGGCCGGCCCCGAGCCGACGACGGCGACTTTCTTGCCGGTTTGCGCCGCAGGCGCGTTCCGGCTTAAGCCCTGCGCGATGGCGCGGTCGGCGATCGCGCATTCGATCGATTTGATGGTGACCGGGTTCTCGTCGATGTTGAGCGTGCACGATGCTTCGCACGGCGCCGGGCAGACGCGGCCGGTGACTTCGGGAAAATTATTGGTCGAATGCAGGTTGCGCGCGGCCTCGTCCCAATTGCCCGGATAGACGAGGTCGTTCCAGTCGGGGATCTGGTTGTTGACCGGGCAGCCCGGCGAGCCGGGCGCGACGAACCGGTGCCCTGGCAATAGGGCACGCCGCAATTCATGCAGCGCGCCGCCTGGGTGACGTAATCCTGCTTCCGGCAGCGGCAGAACGAATTCGCGCCAATGGCGCACGCGCTCCGTCGACCGGCTCGTAGTCGCGGTCCTCGCGTTCGTATTCGAGAAAGCCGGTGATCTTGCCCACGTCGCACTCTTTCTGTTGGCGCTTTATTGCCGGCGCTTCATTCCGCGGCGATTGCGCCGCCTTGAGCTCGTTGAGCGCGCGGCGATACTCGACCGGCATCACCTTGCGGAATTTCGGATACCAGGTTTTCCACTCGGCCAGGATTTTGGCGGCGATCGGTCGAACCGGTAAAGCGCGCGTGGCGCGAGATCAGATGATGCAGCCGGTGCGCGTCGAACCGGCTCATGTCCGCCATGACATCGACCAGGCCATGGGCTTCGAGGTCGCGGGCGTGGTGGAAGATCCTGGAGTTGATGTCTTCCTCGTCCGGCATCGGCTCGAGCTCGACCATGGCGAGGTTGCAGCGCGATGCGAAGGTGCCGTCCTCGTCGAGCACATAGGCGATGCCGCCCGACATGCCGGCGGCGAAATTGCGGCCGGTGCGGCCGAGCACGACCACCACGCCGCCGGTCATGTATTCGCAGCAATGGTCGCCGGCGCCTTCGATCACCGCCACGGCGCCGGAATTGCGCACGGCGAAGCGCTCGCCGGCGACGCCGCGGAAATAGCACTCGCCCTCGATGGCGCCGTACAGCACGGTATTGCCGATGATGATCGACTGCTCCGGCACGATGCCGGACTTGCGCCGGCGGGCGCACCACGATGCGGCCGCCCGAGAGACCCTTGCCGACATAGTCGTTGGCGTCGCCGTCGAGCTCGAACGTGACGCCGCGGGCGAGGAACGCGCCGAAGCTCTGCCCGGCGGTGCCCTTAAAGTGCGCGACGATGGTGTCGTGCGGCAGGCCTTCGTGGCCGTAGCGCTTGGCGATCTCGCCCGACAGCATGGCGCCGGTGGTGCGGTCGGTGTTGCGGATCGGCAATCTCGATGCGCACCGGCGTGCCGCGTCTCCAGCGCGCCTTGCGACTGCGCGATCAGCTTGCGGTCGATGATGTCGTGGATCTTGTGATCCTGCCGCTCGCAATTGTACATCGCGACCTCCGCCGGCACCTCCGGCTTGGTGAACAGCTTTGAGAAATCGAGCCCGTTCGCCTTCCAGTGGGCGACCATGTTGCGCCCGTCGAGCATCTGCATCTGGCCGATCATTTCGTCGAACGTGCGGTAGCCCAGTTCGGCCATCAGTCTCGCGCACCTCTTCGGCGACGAAGAAGAAGTAATTGATGACGTGCTCGGGCTGGCCCGTGAAGCGCTTGCGCAGCACCGGGTCCTGTGTCGCGACGCCGACCGGGCAGGTGTTGAGATGGCACTTGCGCATCATGATGCAGCCAGCGGCGATCAAGCGGCGCGGTGGAAAAGCCGAATTCGTCGGCGCCGAGAAGCGCGCCGATCACCACGTCGCGGCCGGTGCGGATGCCGCCGTCCACTTGAACGGCAATGCGCCCGCGCAGGCGATTGGCGACCAGGGTCTGGTGGGTCTCGGCAAGCCCGATCTCCCACGGCGAACCGGCATGCTTGATCGAGGTCAGCGGCGAAGCGCCGGTGCCGCCCTCGTAGCCGGCGATGGTGACGTGATCGGAGCGCGCCTTCGACACGCCGGCGGCGACGGTGCCGACGCCGACCTCGGAGACGAGTTTGACGGAGACGTCGCCGTCCGGATTGACGTTCTTCAAGTCGAAGATCAGTTGCGCCAAATCCTCGATCGAATAAATGTCGTGGTGCGGCGGCGGCGAGATCAGGCCGACGCCCGGCGTCGAGTGCCGCACTTTGGCGATGGTCTTGTCGACCTTGTAGCCGGGCAACTGGCCGCCTTCGCCGGGCTTGGCGCCTTGCGCGATCTTGATCTGCATCATGTCGGCGTTGACGAGATACTCGGCGGTGACGCCGAAGCGGCCCGATGCCACCTGCTTGATTGCCGAGCGCATCGAATCGCCGTTCGGCAGCGGCTTGAAGCGGTCGGCTTCCTCGCCGCCTTCGCCAGTATTCGACTTGCCGCCGATGCGGTTCATGGCGATGGCCAGCGTGGTGTGCGCCTCGCGCGAGATCGAGCCGAACGACATCGCGCCGGTCGAAAAGCGCTTGACGATTTCCTTCGCCGGTTCGACTTCCTCAGTCGCCACCGCCTTGCGGTCGTCGTCGGCAGCCGACTTTAGGCGGAACAGGCCGCGGATCGTAAACAGGCGCTCTGACTGTTCGTTGATGATCGCGGCATAGTGCCGGTACTTCTGATACGAGTTGCCGCGAACCGCATGCTGTAGCGTCGCCACGGTCGC